>JBGAJM010000021.1:0-17143 GCA_044224925.1 Kapaibacterium sp. (SeqCode) | reverse complement strand
AGGAGCCTTGCCAACGAGGGCGTGCATATACTCGATCCGTTCGTTGGCACAGGCAACTTCATCCTGCGTGTGATGCGTGAGATCCACGAGCAACGTCCACAGTCCCTGCGATACAAGTACCTCAACGAGTTGCATTGTAATGAGGTGATGCTCCTGCCATACTATATCGCTTGCCTCAACATCGAGCATCTGTATATGGAGCTTACGGGCGAGTACCTGCCGTTCCCGGGCATCTGTCTCGTCGACACGTTCGAACTCGTGGAGGATCGGCAGATCGGCATGTTTACGAGCGACAACACCGATCGTGTGCAGCGCCAGAAGGATGCGCCAATTTTTGTTGTCATCGGCAATCCGCCGTATAACGCGGGTCAAGTGAATGAGAACGATAACAACAAGAATCGTAAGTATCCGGCGATCGACCGACGTGTTGCAGATACATATGCAAAGGACTCAACTGCGTCGAACAAGAATGCTCTCAGTGACCCCTACGTGAAGGCATTTCGTATGGCATCGGACAGAGTGCTATCGAGGGGCGAAGGGGTCGTTTGTTTTGTCACTAACAACGGTTTCCTCGACGGGATTGCCTTCGATGGAATGCGGAAGCACTTGCGGCGTGACTTCGATCTTGTCTCCATTATTGATCTCGGTGGAAACGTTCGCAAGAATCCGAAGCTCTCCGGAACGACCCACAATGTGTTCGGAATTCAAGTTGGTGTTTCGATCGCCCTCATGGAACATCATGTCGAACGAACGGACGCGCAGGTCAGATACGCACGGATGGATGAGTACTGGACCCGCAAACAGAAGTACAAGGAATTGCTTCGCCTTGCCAATGTTGAGCATGTTGTCTTCGCGAGTATCGGTGACAACAGGAAGAATCACTGGTTGACAGAGGGCATGGAGGATGACTGGGACACACTCTTGCCACTTGCTTCGAGGAGGACTGATACAACATCAGATTCCCTTTTCGACGTGATATCTAATGGCATCAATACAGGTAGGGACGCTTGGGCGTGGCGGTTTGATTCTGTTGCTCTTGGGAATGATATGCGGAGGATGATTGATTATTACAACTTGAGTGTAAGGGCGAAAAGCGACAATCCTCTTGGCTTATCAACTGAACAATTGGATACTCGAATCAAGTGGAGTAGCCGTTTAAAGGAAACCGTGTTTATCGGAGGCTATGACAGAAAACCGTTTTCTGTCTATGCCTCCTCACACTTGCTCGACCTGAATTTCATTGGTGATCCGGGGCAGTGCATTCCTTTGCTCACCTTCAAAGGTGAACAGACAGTTGATAATGTCACCGACTGGGGTCTTGAGCAATTCCAAACGCATTACGACAATACAGCAATCACGAAGCTCGACATCTTCCACTATGTCTATGGTATCCTCCACGATCCGACATATCGTACCAAGTATGCCGCGAATCTCAAACGGGAACTGCCACGCATTCCGTTTGCTAATGATTTTAGGAAGGTGGCGGAGATCGGCAAACGACTCATGGATATCCACGTGCGCTATGAGGAGCAGTCGGAGTACCCGCTAAACGAGGTGTGGTCAGTCCCTAAGGGGTATCGGACGCCGTATGGCGAAGAAGTTACGAGAATCAATGACGTTCCCTTGCGGGACCGATACCGTGTTGTCAAGATGAAGCGAAACAAGAAGGATCCCACACAGCTCATCGTGAACGACTTCCTTACGTTGACGGGTATACCGACGGAGGTTGACGACTATAAGCTTGGCAACCGCTCCGCTCTCGACTGGATCATAGACCAATACCAGATATCCACCGACAAGCGTTCCGGCATTACGAATGACCCCAACCGCGACGACGATCTAACGTACATCGTTCGCCTAGTCAAGAAGATCGTGACGGTCAGCATGGAAACCATTGAACTTGTCAGTCGGCTGAGCACTGTTGAAACGCAGGGACTGCACATCGGTGATGGAAATTCAAACTTGAATTGACAACTACACATTCAGAGCCCCCCTATGGAAGCTACAAACGCTGAACAGGTGTTTCAAGAAGCGTTCGCTCGCGGCGAGGCCGAGCAACGACAACTTCTCCTAAGCGCAATACAGCAGTGCTTTGATGCGAACGATGATTACGAGAACTGGCCACTACTGAAAGATTCATACAAGATCCGATCAGAGATGCAATTGGCTCTCATTGGATGGCAAGTAAGTGGCAACATCAAAGACGGATCGAAGGGCCACACCAACTCTTTGTTTCTCGAGTTTGTGGCGAGGGAATATGAAAAGGAGCGCAACTCGTACAAGCAAGCCACTATGTTCTCATCATTGTTGAAGCGCCATTTTGCTCCGGAAAGAGCAAAGTATGAGAACATGTCCCAGAGTTCAGTTCTCGATTTCAACCCCCACGTCCGCGATGCGTATACATGGAGCGACGAAGAGCTGATCGAGTGGCTTGGGCGATATACCTACATCACGTGGCAAGCATATGATGATCTGAGAGACAAGGTCAACACGCTGATCCCTAGTGAGCAGGCTTCGCATGCGGCGACGGAAACAGCGAATCCCACTGAACAAGCAGTGGAGCATGAGCAGCAAGATGCCGATATGGAGATGGATGGCAAGGGGTACTCGGCACGAAGTGCGGCAATAGTGCTGCTCAGCATCATGGATGGCCTGCGTGAAGGTTCGAGCGCCGGTGTAAATGTCTCGGCTTTGTCGCGCCTCCTGAGCCGGTTGAATGGTAAGAGCGGCGAGAATCACAAGAAGTACATAAAGCGATGGAGAGACGTGTCACTCACTGCTGACGTTGAGGAGTTGAAGCTGCTCGTCGCTGATTTACGTTCTTTAAACCTTGACATAGATCCCAAGCGGATCGAAGAGATGATAGAGGCCGGATTCAAGGGTAAAACTGGTACCAGATAAACGAAGCAACTACAAAATGGGGGTATACCCCCCTGCTTACCCCTGGCCGTGATTCATGATATCCAACAACATTCAAGGATATCGTGATGAAAGTGACGCCAGCAAACGCAAATGAAGTCTCAGCCGACCTCATTGACGTGGACGAAGCCGCAGCACTCCTTCGCATGCGCAAATCGACGGTCTATGCGGCGACAAGCCGTAGATCGATTCCCTTCATCAAGAGGGGAAACAAGCTCCTCTTTTCCCGAACTGAGCTCGTGCAATGGCTGCTGGATAAGCGGCGAGGGGTCATCGACGCCCATTCTGCACATGAGCATGAGTCCAAGCGCCGAGGTGTCCGATGAGCAAGCATCGACACAGATACGGCCAAAAGCAGCAGTGCCCATGCGGCGCTTCACGGGACTTCTGTCCGATCATCGGCCACGAAACTGACCCGGCAGGGAAATGTCACTCGATAAAGTGTGGCGCACGATTCTTCCCGCCGAAGCCGAAGCATGAGCTGTCGAAACAGCCGGCAGTGACCATCGCAACTCGAGAGCACATCTATCATGACAAACTCGGCAATCCGCACATGCGGATCTTGGTCAAGAAGAAGTCGGATGGCAGCAAGGATCCGATCGCGTTTCGTTGGGAAGCAGGAGCATGGAAGGTCGGCGTACAAGGCGTAGAGCGAGTGCTCTACCAATATCCGTTGCTCTTGGAAGCCATTGCACTGGACCGCACGATCGTCATCACTGAAGGCGAGAAGGACACGGAATCTGCAATCTCGATAGGCCTGTCGGCAACGACATCGCCATTCGGTGCTCTGCATTGGAAAGATAAGTACTCCGAGATCTTTGAAGGTTGTCGAGTCGTCATCGCTCAAGACAACGACGCGGCGGGGAGACAGCATGCGCAACAGGTACAGGCAAGCCTGTTGAAGGCTGGTGCTCTGTCCGCGGAGATCTTGGACCTAACGACCCTCGACCCAGACCTTCCGGAGAAGGGTGATCTCACGGACCTGCTTGAACGCGGATTCGATCCTGAGCGTCTACGAAGCGAGATCGAGCGCCTTGCCACCCTACATACCGATAAACCGGACCAAGGATTGAATAAGCCACCGGTTCTTGACCTTGCACGGTTGCCACACATGTTTCGGCGACTCGTAGAGAGGACCGAAGACGTGCATCAACGCATGGCGCTCCTTGGCGCGTCGCTCGTGTCCGTTGGTTCTGTCCTGCCAAACGTCTTCACACCGTATCATGGAAAATCATATACGCCGTGCATGTATTTGTTCGTGCTTGGTGGCGCGGGCTCGGGCAAATCGGCGATCCTCCCCGCTGAGCTCTTACTTGCAAACATCCAAGCCGAACTGACTGAGGAGTCGCGATCAGCAGAGCGTGAATACGCTGTTGCGTTCGAGCAGTGGCGACGCACAGGCAAGAAAGCGGGTGCGCCGCCACCCGACAAGCCTGCACGCAAACTCCTTTTCATTCCGGCTGACTCTACCGCGCCGGTCATCATCCGAGGCGTTTGCCAGAATCCCTGTTGTCTGTTGTTCGACACGGAAGCCGATTCGCTCGCATCGGCGATGCGCAGTGACACAGGCGATATAAGTGCAATGCTCCGTAAGAACTTTCAGCGCGAGACGGTCTCGTATGCTCGCGTGGGTGGCGATGTCTCGTTGTCGACGTCATCACCGCATATCTCATTCGTCATGTCCGGAACGCCAGATCAGGCCGCACGACTTGTGAAGGATGTAGCAAACGGATTGACATCTCGAATTGCATTCATCGAACTCGCCGATCAGGCAGTCTTTCGCGATCCGTTTGATGAGACACACGATCATGCAATGGATGTTGCTCGCGAGATCGCACCGATGGTTCGAGGGCTCTGGGCCTTTAACGTTTCGCGTATGAGCGATCGATCGTTCGTAGTTACCATGACAAAGGAGCAGAGGAATCGACTGTTCCAGCATTTCTCTGCGAGGTACAACGACAGGATTGAAGACAGCGACAAGGCAACAACACTCCGTGCTGGGATCATCTGTGTACGCATTGCTGCGGTGCTCTCGTGCGTGCGAATGTGGGAGGCGCATGGATGCCTTGAAACGAACATGACCGTCTCGGATGACGACTTTGAAACGGCGCTCGTACTGTCGGAGTACTTTCGAAAAGGGACCGATTCGGTGATCGCTCGACTGCAAGCCCTGCGTCCTAGCATCGCTCTGCCTCGAGCGCAACGTCGTACACAAGAATGGTATGCGGCACTTCCCCAAGAGTTCAGCACCGGTCAGGCCATCGAGATCGCTGCAGCACACGGTCTCGGAAGGTCAACGGTGCTCGACAAGCTACGTGACGATGGGCGATTCTCGCGCATCGGCCACGGCAGGTACCGGAAGGTCATCGCCGAAGAGGGGCGACCGCCATAACCACGCTGGACTTTCGGATGTTCGGACGAAAAGTCCATCTTCCGAAAGTCCAATTCGGACTTTGTGCGAACCTCAATCGCGCTAAGTCCTTGTGCAGAATAGGTCAATCAAACGCACATGCGACGTGAATATGTCTACTCGCGTCCACACAACGCGCACCATCAGCCACATTCCGCTCAAAGGCGCTCATTGCGTTTCAACATCGCTCTGCATCGCTCAGTAATCACCAGTTACACTTGGTGTGCTCAACCACTTCCATCGTTTTGAGTCAACATTATTCCATCGGAGTCATTTACCATGAACACAATGTCAAACAACAACCGCAACGAAACCACAACGCAGCAACAAATCGAGATCATCACCTCTCGAGAGTTCGCTCATGTCCTCAAGGTCGCCGGCTTCAGTCAAGCCGACCTCGCGAGGGCCATCAACAAGTCCCGTTCGCATGTCAACAACGTTGCGAACGGTCTTACGCCCATCACCCTACGTCACATGCAAGAACTTGAGCGGTTCCTTGGGTCCAGACTGTTCGCCACAGCACTGGCCATTGTCCGCAAGCAGCTGGCCGAGGCGGCGCAGCGTCGACAGGTGGAACAGGAGCGTTTCATGGAGGAACAACGACGCCACCAGGAAGAAACAGAGCGTCAAGAACTTCTGCGCCGCGAGCAACGGCTGCGCGAGCTGGAGGCGGAGCTTGAAGCGGTGGAGCAGAGCAAGGGCGGGTATCTTGTCGAAGATGAGGTTACTATCCAAACTGACAACGCCACCAAGCACCACGACAATGATCAGGATGATCCATCGGAAGTGAACCCGTGATGGGTCAGTGCGATACGATGATTGTGTTGTAAACGAACGCAGCCACCGGGGTACGACCTCGGTGGCTGCTGTTCTTCAATTCTGATAGGCCGATCAGTGCAGAACCATGAAGCTCTTTGCTGTCACTGATTGAGAGCCATTCGGAAGCTGTGACATTACACGCACGTTGTATACCCCCACCGGCCATGTGCCCACCTGCACCGTGAGGGCATCGACCGTGTTGCACATCGTGCGGTGCATCTGTGCGCCGCGCTCGTCGGTGATGATGCATGACGTTGCTACCGGTACATTCCGTGCGTCGGTATCCGCTCGTATGTTCACCACGATACGCACCTGGTCTCGTGCCGGTGACGGACTCACGACAATGTCGTTCAGTGCAACGTTCGTGCTCTTCTGCATGCTTCGGAGATCAAGGATCTGGCTCTTTGCCGGAAGCGCCTTTGAGAAGGCCTCTGCCTCCTCCGGCTGTATGAGCTGGATGTCCTCGACCTGATACACATCACCGCGTTCTGCGATCATCACAAAGCGGTAGCGTTCGTTCTCGCTGCCAAGCATGGTGTATTGCGAAACATTGAGAATCTCTGAGGCTCCGTTCTGTGCGTTTGGTACCACTACTCCAACTTGTGTTGTTTGGGACGGTATCACTTCAAGCAGCTCACCCGTGGACTCACGCTCAACGTAGAGGTTCGCCGCCGGGTCTGCGCCTTCACTCATCGACAGAATGCTCACGTCCGACACAGCGGGTACATCCATCCAACTGCTGACGAGCTTGTGTTGATCACTATTGTCATTCGGCCCTCTGTCCTCACCCGTCATCGGAATCCACTCGCCCGTTTCGTGCCGAATGATCGGGCCCAGCAGAGCTGCGTTGTTGCTACCACGGAAACCTCCGTAGCGAATCGCCTTCGGCTGCGATGCATCCTTCGCATCTTTGTAGAAGTACTGCGAGGACTGCACGATGTTCGGCGCCCAATTGAAATTCGTGCGCGTCGCACCATCGGCCTCGAATATTCTACGGTTGCGCATCCATTCCTTGCCCTGCATGTAGGAGTGTCGTGCTGCAAGGTGCGGAAAGCGCCCGCTCTCCTTGAGGTTCTTCATCCATCCCGCTGTTACCAAGTCCGCACGGTCATGATCGACGTTCTGGCCGTAGTAGTTCCAGCCGTATTGCATGTGCCACAGATTCGGCGCTGTTGACGAGGACGCCTCAGACCAGAAGTTCAGTACAACGGTGCTGTCTGCGTACCACGGTGCAGAGTTCACCGGGTTCGAGCTGGGATCACCCCACTGCGTTCCCTGGGCTACATCCGGCCCCTTGAGGTCATTCGACTGATCGAAGATGTAATGCGGGGCCATGGTCCAAACTCGGTCATGCATTGCCGGAAACTCAGTGTGCCACTCACGCACGTCCACCGGTCGGCGAGTGATGCGCCACTTGCCGGCCGCCGGGTGGTATTTCTGCGTCTGCCAGTAGATGCGGTCTGCTTTGTTATTCACCGGACGCAGATCATAGAGCGAATCCGATGTAGCGGCCTCCCAATCCGAGAGATGCCGGTACACCACAGGGAAGGCATGAATGGCACGGACGTTCGCATCATCCATCACCACGTTGGTGTCTGTTAGTAGTGCTATCCGGTTGTCAGCACCATCCACAAGTGGAATTGTCGTCACGAGATCACGATTGGCAGCACCGCCCGTATTGAGGTCGAAGTGTGGTGCAAACGGATAGGTAGTCGCATGAATCAGGTGCGTGTAGAAGATGAACTTGCCCACACTCGGTGTGGTGGAGTCACCCTCCTGCCAGACAAGCGAGGCATCTTCCTCGCCGAGATAGAGTCTGGAGTACGTGTTTAGCGACGGGTGTGTGGCGATTGTGCCCGTGCGAGCATGCACGGAACCTTGCTGGTTCGTCACGAACCCTGTCTGATCGGGCAGTTTGAATCCAAAATCGATACCGGAACTTGGGTTCGGCCAGCAGTAGAAGTTGCCTGTTGCCGAGGCATTGATCATGGGTGTACCCCAGTTTTCAAGTCGGCCTGCGGGTAGCGGGGACGTTCGGGCGATCACATTGGGCGGAGTGCCTGTGTGGTAGGTCGTCTGCACTGCGCGTGTGGAGTCTGCCGGGAGTACGGCTTCACTGATGAGGATCTGCCACGGTGCCGTTTCACTCTCACGATACTCGCAGCCGTAGACGATGTAGACGCGGCTGAGCATCTTCCGCGGTGTCGAGACGGTGGAATCCGTCCGAACGACAAGCGACGGATAGGCACAAGAGAGTTGACCGCGACTTGTGGGTGTCGAGGTCGTCACACCGTCCGTCAGTGCATCACTGATGAGGATCTCGTCCTCCCATTGCAGCGTGCCGGCATCGAAGGCACTGAGGGCATTGGCGATAGTGTCCTTGGACATGTGCACAGGCAAAGAGCGACGATAGAAGACCGACACGGGGCCGGAGTCGTTCGATGTCGTGGGCGTCGGCCGGCGGTGATAGACCATGTGATAGCGGACTGTATCACCATAGGATGTGCGCAGGTACTTACGGGTGCTGTTGGGGTCCGTGATCGTGTCGATACGAACGGCCTTCGGATAGGCGACCATCTTGCGTTGATTCGAGTGATCGAGGAAGCCCCGTGCGTTGGTAGCACCGGAGGCCCGAACAGCTTCAACGCGGAAGAACTTCCCTTCACCGGGTTGGAAGGCGATCTCGAGAGCAACGTCACTGCCGACTGTCGTATCAATCCTTGGTCCTGAGTATACCGACGTGTCCCACGACACTTCCTTCACACGAAGATTGTACGCCACATCCCCCTTACGTGTGTAATTGAACGGAATTCTGATCAGTCTGCTTCCGAGCTGCGCCATGCGGTTCCATGTGCCCTTGCGAACGGAGTCACGCCATTCTTCTCCGGTGAAGAACAGGATCGAGTCTTGCGGCAATCCGCTGGTGACTGGATATACCGAGCGAACACGCGGGTTCGTTCTTCTATTGAGAACGCCAACATAGAAGATCGAATCAGCGTCCAATCCATCCTTGCTGTGCAACGTGATGTCGTAGAACATCGAATCGTTGTCTTCTTTTGCCGGGTAGCCTTCGGCGTTCATGCGGTTGACAGGACGCACGAACTGATGGGCCGTGTCCAGCCACATGTAATCGGCCATAAGTGTGCTGTCGCCGGCCACCCAACTTCTAAAGCCTACAGCTTTCCACGCGAGCATGTGAAGATGAATGAGCGAGTCTTCTACATTTTGAATCTGCGTCATAATGCGGGCCGCTTCCATGCGCGTGGATTTCAAACCGAGATAGAGCCTGTTGGTTGCAACTCTTTGAGAATCTGCGAAGAATGCGGGGTCATGGGACATTGTAGCGTTCAGCAACAAGTTCGAAAGTCCGAGGCTATCTGGGGCTGTTGTTGTCGGGATGAAATCGTATCCCAGTTCGTTGGACGCATTGGTGTAGGTGCTTTGTGGTGTCGCCATGACGCCTGCTGCGTTGAACTGATTGGCCTTCACGCTGTATGTCAAACCAAGTTGTAAGTCATGATTTTCGGGCCAAGTATGGAGTATGCTATCCCTCCAGGCTGATGGCCCGTAGTAGACTATCAGGCCCTTGGTCCCTAGTACAACCTGATTCCACATTTGCATTCTGATTTCCTCAGCAGTTTTTGGGCGTGCATCGCCTCCCCACATGAATCGGGATGTGGCTGCGACCTTCTTGACTTTCACGTCAGTCCAAATGTTGGCGTACCACATGGTGGAATCGAAGAGAAAGCTTCCATGGTGTCGCTGGTGCGTCAACGTGCCTTCCAGTGCTGCCAACGGTGTGTTAAGTCCAAGAACTTGAGCACCTTCCGGCGTTACGATTCTTCTTGATATAGAATCTTCTAAAAGAGGAAGATCGCAGTTGAAAACTACATCTCCACTGATCGTGTCCTTGAGATTATTCGAAAGCACGTCGTAATCAACGCGGAACCAGTTTACCAACGGCCCCGGATTGGCATGATCCACATAGGTATGATTCGAATAGATGTGATTGTCGCCGGTTACTGTGTTGTATCCGTTCGCGTAGCCATGCCATGGGTAGTCGTTTGGATCAGGAACACCGTGGGAGTTGCCTTGCCAAATTGCAGGGGTGAAGGTTTGCGCGCCAAGCTTAGCCGTATTGCCTTGCCACAGGCGGTCAATCCCAGTATGATGTTTGAAACGCTTTGGCCATTCGATTGCGACCTCCGTGATGACATTGTTGTTTTCGCTCAGATTGTAGTGCCTGAGCCCTTCCCAGAACTGTGGAGACGCTTCGTTACGACCGTAGATGCGGTGGATTTTGTAGTGCCTCGACGTGATAGAGTCGAACTTGCGCAGGTTGTAGATTGCCGTATCGTGCGCAACACGAATGGCCTCCTGATAAAACCCACACAGCCAGCGGTGTGCCTGCGTTGTCCGAACACCGATGAAGTCGATCGCAACGTCGATTGTAGGATTGTATTCCACTTCGATGTCCATAGACGTAATCCTTGATACGTCAAGATCATCGACATGTGAGCCTAATCCGGTTTTGATGAAGGGATTGCGCGCGGGGGCATTGTTACAATCAAACGTTGCTACAAGGTTGATGTCCCGCGTTCCTGCTGTGGCACTTGGGATCATGCGTCTCGTGATTCGGAATTCACGGTCATTGCCGGTTGGCGCTACTGAACCTAAAGTCAACCCGTAAGATGCATCGACAGAGTTCAATTGTCTTGTTGTTGACGACCCGTCAGCCACTGTTGAAAACCTGATGTTGTTTGCCGGGGTTCCATTATGCCCAAGTTTGTACGGTAGCCGGATTGTCAACACCGTTTCATCTTGATTGCCGGTATTGTCATCCGGTGCACCATCTCCGCGTCTGAGATTAACGACGACCATCATCTGTTTGGTATTCTCTACGTCATTGGTGGCAGTCGCAATTGGTCCCTGAAACCTGCCATGAAGCTGATCCTGTGGCCAGACATTGCTGAGCACATTTTCCGCACCTGGGTGACTCGCCGCACGTATCAGTCTGCGGTGTCCGATTGTGGTATCCGCCGAAAGCCGAGTGCGAAAACCAAACGCGGCCCCCGGTGATGCTGTTGCATCCGGTGTGAATGCGTCAGTGGTGTCATGTGCGTCCATCTCCGGTTCATAGCGAAAACCGATCGCCACGTCCGCCGCGTTGTAGCTGTCGCTTGAGAGATGAAAATTAGCATCCGTGGCAGTGCCAATCGCCGGGATAACCATACTGTACTGAAAACGAAACGACGGTATCAAGTACATCGTAAATCCGGTCGTACCTGCCGCATCAGGTGTCTCGTTCAACAGCTCGTGCCCGGGAGTAGTGAGAGCTGTACTGTCCCCCGTGATCAGCATATCTGTGAATGAAAAGTGCTTCATATTTGTCTGCATCGCATTCGACGTGTGACGTACCGGCAGCCCGAAGTTCCAGCCGCGAATGAACTTTGTTGGCGTCGCCGCAAACAAAGTGTCTTCGTGTCTGTGCGGTGTGATCGCCGCGGGCCATTGGTCTTGTGCCGTCAAACTTGTCGCCATACCAATGATGACGAGCAACATCCTGAGCCCGCTACACCACTGAACACTTGTGATCTTGTACATGATTGTTCTCACGTTAGTTGTTACCTGATGATGACGGGTAGGGATTGCTTATCGGAACCGGCTGTGACTGTACACATGTAGTACCCCGGCTGTGCTTGTAGCACTTCCGCATGTGAGCCGGCTTGTATGAGCCCCAATGAGCGCTCAGAGATCACTCGACCATCCATTGCTGCGAGGCTCACTCCGACGACGCAAGGAGCTCCGAGCATGATGTGAAGCGTAGCCTGACTACTCGACGGGTTGGGAGAGATGCTGCATTGTAAAGATTGTGACGAGGCGTCACCGTTGACCGATGTTGAGAGGTTTAATCGAACTCGCTGGATCAACGTATCGATTCCGCTGATCACAACGTCTGACGTACCATCATCAAGGAAGTGAATTTCACTCGCTGGCCACGCGTTCATATTGGCGAAGAGATGTGGGTTCTTGGTCGTGTAGAAGGCAACCATTCTGTTGCCTTGAATTGCAATCACTGAACCGTCGCGAGACACACCGACACCTTGTGAAATCGTCTCAGGTTGTGAGCCATCAAATACATCATAGTACTGTGCCATGAGTGTGCCCGTTCGCAGGTCATAGGCTACTGCTTTGTTGATCCCGAGCGCAGCAAAGAAATTCCCATGGGTAGCTTTCGAAGCCGCTTGCAGGTACACCGAATCGGGTTCATCGACCTGGTACAACTGCTTTCCGGTTGCGAGGTCCCATGCACATACTCTTCCGGGCACGGGGAAATTAAAGTCACGGCTTCCGGCACTGTAAACTGTGCGTTCGTCGTCTGACAGTCCGATCCAACCGATTTCTCCTGTGTGGCCATCCGCACCATCTTTGCGGCTTGTATAGATGGTGTCCATCTGCTTTGTTTTGTAATCGTACTTGTACAAACTCCGATATGCTCCGATGATCATTTTGTCGGTATTGTACATTGGCGCGACATATGTAATTCCGGTTCGCGTGGGCGGTAGTCCAACGTCTTCGATGAGCTTTCCGGTGCGGGAGTCCATCACGTAGAACGACCACGACGTGACCACAATAAACGATGTGTCGTTCAGGAAGTGCATGCTCAATATCTCGTCACGCCCTTGGTGACGGTCAACATTAATGTTGAAGCTCGCAGCAATTGAGCCAGTTCCAACGTCAACGACGATTACACGACCTATGTAAGCACCCGCCCCATCGAAGTATAGAACACGTCGCCCGTCTTTTGACATAGCTGACATTTCGGTCGAAATCGTAACTGGTGTACTCCATACAATGGATGGCGTATCTATGGGTACTGCCATTGCTTCGTTAACACAGAGGCTCATGCCTGTTAGAACCACTATGATCAAAGCGACGGGACCATTCAACAGTGAAGTATTCATCTCGAAGTTCCTAGTATGTTGAAGAAAGACAGTTAACATATTGCGTCTAGTCGTTGCCCTGAAACGCCCGCCAATGTAACGAGAAGCTTCTCCTTTGGGATACCACCCTTGTTTGGCGTGGTGCCATTGCATGATGCGCGCACAAAAAGCGCGTGGCGAGACAATTCTGTTGGCAGTAGTCATGATGACTTACTCCGTGTGAGTGAATGAACGGTACGAGGGTCGACAATGTCTTGCTTGAGATACTCGGTCAGTCGCGAGATGGCAAGTCCGATCACTGACACAAAAAGAACTACACTGAACTCAACAGCGAGCGGTAAGTGTACAGCCGGATACACCGCCGTGGCCATCGTCACTGTGAGTAGGCTTATGATTAACAAATTGATGGGCATTACATGTTTCGCACCAACCCATCGGTCGACAATGATACATGCAACAAGGATCACGACGGTACTGCCGGAGGCAAGAATCCTTTGCGTGTCCGATCCACCAACAATTTGTAGGTAGAAGAATCCTAGAAGTATTAGTAACCACTTCGCACTTCGTCTCACGCTCTTCAATCCATAGAGTGCCAGTACGAAAGGAACTATCCCGCACACACCCAGAGTTAGGGCATTAATTTCACTGGCGCTTGCATGGCTCCATCTATACTTCAGCATGTAGAGTGTCATTTCGAGCCTGCTACCGGGGACGTTTAATGCCGCGGCATACGGGTCCGGATTATTGATGTCATGAAAGAGGAGTAGCTCTTTCGGCAGAGAATGGATGTATTCTGAATCATGGTTAAAAGCCGGTATCAACGTCTGAAAGTAGAGAAGTACTCCTACGCCAAGAACCATGGCCACCAATCCTGCTTTCAGTCCCGAATTGAACCGGTGTCCAAGCAACGGGCCAATAAGCACATACATGATCGGGAAGAGCAGAGCCGTTTCTCGAACCGGGATGGCTGCAATCGTTAATATCACAAGCCAAACTGGTTTGCGCGCGACCGCGATCCACAGTGCCACGCACGTCAATCCGTAAAACAGGCCGTCTGTGATCCATGGCACCATGAACAGCAACTTCGTCGTCCATGGTACAGAAAGATAGATCAGAACACCGACGAACGCAGTGACCTCTCGAAAGCCATAGCGGAAGAGTGCTGAAAAGAGAAATCCGCATCCAACTACCAGTGCCACTGCGTTGACAAGCGTGAATCCAGGTGTTACCCCTAAACCGATCTGGCTTACAAGCCATGGAGTACCTATGCGCCAACAGAATGGAGCGACGTGAAAAGATGCCACGCCATTCTGAGCCATGAAAATGTACTTGTGATGGTCGCCCGGGTGAGTGAAGGCGGTTCCGGATAGGGGCTGCACATAGAAACTACTCGATATCGCGACAACTCCGGCAAGCAATATTGTGGCCAGCAGACCGGCCAAGGCGGGTGATATGACAAGATGCCTTTGAAGAGTAGCTATTGCCGTACTCATGGCGGTTACCTCAAATGTTGTAAGACCAATCGCATGAATTCGGCGACAATCTCAAACATCAGCACCTTCCGCGCACCCTAGCAAAACCTTAGCAATTTTGGGGTGTTTCGGTCCACAATGAATCGTAAGTGATTGAATGACAAGGAGTTCCAAAATCAGGTGTGAAGGTGATTAAACGTTTGAGCAGTATGTATGATTTTCAATTGAGTTCTATGGTTGACAATCTAAATGTCATTAAAACGATGCGATGTTTCGATGCATGGTCTCACTAACCATGGTAAGGGTGAGTCTTTAGCCGATTTCGACTCAATGTCTTTGATTGCGATACACCAATTTACCAGGATACACTAGAGTAGCGATCTGTACAAGCAGCTTTCACAGTTTCGGCAGCGATTTGATTGCATCAACCTTCCTTTGATCAACAAGCTTTGCGTAGATCTGGGTGACTTTAATATCCCGATGGCCCAGCAGATGCTGGACAGCGTACAGATCGTTGCCTTGCGTGATCAATAGCGTTGCGAAGGTATGTCGTGCAACGTGGCTTGTAACATGCTTCGTGATTCCGACGGAACTGACCCAACGTTGGAGCCGGTCGTTGTACACATCATCGCGAGTAGGGAAGTTGAACACGCGATCGGTGGCGCGGGCGACACGACGTTCAGGTAGAATCGCAAGTGCCTGTTCAGAGAGTGGGATCGTGACATGGTCACCCGTTTTCTTCTGCGAGATCCGAATCTCTGCACCCTGAATGTGCCTCCATGTGAGTTGTCGCAGATCACTAATGCGCAGACCGGTGAGGCATGCGAACAGAAACGAACGCCTGACCATGTCATGCTCGGAAGTGCTTGCGTGGAGCCGACGGAGCTCCTCGACCGTTAAGTACTCGCGACTTGTTCGCACGCGCTTGATAGACGTGGCATAGACGAACGGATTAACACCGATGATCCTTCGTCGGACGGCGAGATTGAACGCCGTCTTCAGAATGTCCATGTACGTGGCAATGGAGTTCGTCTTCAATTCTTGCTTCTCAAGATGCCGACGGAAGCCGTCGATCCACACCTCATTGATATCGCCAAAGCGTGGCCGACCGGTCACATAGTTCGTGAGGTGGTAACGAACGTTGCGCCATGGCTTTCCACGATCCTTCGCTGCATCATCGAAGAATGAAAGGAAGTCTTCTTCAGGGCGAAGTTGGAGCTCTTGAATGCCCGAGCGACGAAGTGATCGTTCGCGAAGACGTTTTGCTTTGATCTGCTCTGCCAAGAGCATTGCCTCGCGGTCTTTGTCTCGGTCTCCCGTAAGGTAGAGCCCCAAATGTTCGCGTGTTCGTTGCCCACGATCAACAACATCTAGGATAAGAGCACTGGCGTGTTTGCCCTTGCGTATGCGAATCGTCACACCGATCGATGATGCCTTGGTTTTTGTGCCGGACTTCGCCATGTCTCGTGACAGAATTGTGACAGAAATGGAACAAATAGCGGTAGTGGAATCGAAACGCCTCGAAGGAATGGTTAACGTAAGACATTGAAATATAGTGAGATGATTCGATTGTTCTTGATGCACTTCGATGGGCTTCGTATCTTCGTTCTCGTGGGTTCGAATCCCGCCACGCTGACGTTCGTCCAAGGATCTTCTTCAGGTGCTTGGACGTTTTCTTTTGATCCTTGAACAACCGGAAGTACATCTATGTGTCGTGGTTGCAGACGCACCATCAACATCGATGCGATGGCCTATCAGCACATCGTTGCGGCCTTCCCGAATCTGATGCATCAGGGCTTTTGGCCAACGCGTGCACCAAAGGGTCAGTACAACTGTATCGCCTATGCCGCCAACGATGTGCACCGCACGTGGTGGCCATCGTCCGTGCTGAACGACGCCGCCGAAAGTTATTGGCCCATTGCCCGGCGCGATGAGACAGTGTCGAACTTCGTCGAGGCATTCTCGACCTTAGGATATTCTCTCTGCTCCAACGGCGACCTGGAAGAGGGCTATGAAAAGATCGCCCTCTACGCCCTTGATTCCGTTCCCATGCATATGGCCTATCAAGGCTGCGACGGCACCTGGACAAGCAAACTCGGCACCGAATGGGATATCATGCATACCAGCGTCCACGGCCTTTCAGGCGACACGTATGGCAACGTGACCTGCTATTTGCGCCGCGCACGATAGACGGTCACACACACGTTTCTGCCACGTAGAACTCGGTGCGTTCGATGAGGATCCGCAGCATATCTGGAACTCTGTCATCTCTCCTCTTGGCGACGCTACTCCTCTGCGCCTGCGAACGTCCGTTCGTACAACCGGAGGTGCCGCCGTTATGGTGGCCGAAGCCGGCACGCACGGATGTGCAACGTGGTTCACTGCATCGTCATCTCTATCCGTTCCCGAAGGGTGATCGTTTCGGCTTCATCGATATCAATGGAAACGTTGTACTTCCTCCCATCTATCGCAATGTTGGACGGTATTCCGAAGGACTCATTCCCGCTCGGATCGATGATCTCTACGGATACATCAATGATCGCGGCGAATGGGTGATCGAACCGCAGTTCGATTTCGCA
>JBGAJM010000020.1:0-18726 GCA_044224925.1 Kapaibacterium sp. (SeqCode) | reverse complement strand
CTGCCGGCACACTACGCAGAAGCATGTCAGGAAGTGATGACATGGATATTTCAGGAGGCGGAAGAGGCGCGCATCGGGTCGTGCTTGGGGGGCAGGCCAGTGCGGTTGGTGTATCCAGCGATCACATACGGCTCGGCGGTGTCGGCGGTGCTGAACGATGGGACGAAGTACGGCGACCTTGCGGTGGCGGCGAACCGGGCGGCGTACAGCATCGACTGCGTGACGCGGAATGCGAACACGATGAACGCGATCGCGGACTTTCATTTCCACTTCGCGAAGTTAGGCGAGAGCAAGACGGTGGCGGACGACGTGGTGACGCCGGAGACGATCTCGGGGACGGCGGGGCCGCAGTGGGAGGACCCGGTGATGGTGGGCGCGCTGGAGTGGGGTCCGAGGCCGAGCAATAGCACGGACAATCAGACGCAGAACTGGTGGGATCAAGGTGGTGGTTCGGGGCTTGCACGAGATATGGTTGACGACAATACCGGCAGACCGCCAAATGGGGACGACCCGGCAGATACATGGGATAACTTTCTAACAACTAACTGGCTTGCCGCTGACACGGAAGCCGACCTCCCCAGCGACGTCCTCACGCAGAGCGCTAACAACCTTAAGAGCAATGGGTTCAGGCTTCTGCTCTACGGACCGCCGGTCCAGTATGGCAGTCTGGATGTCTGCGACATCTTTGATATGGCGGCGCTCTTCCCCAGCAAGCGCGATGAGGCGGCTTATGGCGATGAGGACATCACCGGTGGAATCCGCACACTCAGACGGCGCCGGAGACGTGCCAATAGACACTGATCGAGCCATAGGAGGTCTGTATGCAATATGCATTGCTGTCACATCTAATGGGAATGATGGCGACCTCGGCGGCGATTGCTGGCGCGACTCCGCCCTACGCAATCATTGATGTCGGCGATCTTGGTCGGCCAGACTACACAACGATTCGCGGCATCAATAACGCAGGTGTATGTGTCGGTGCATCACGATATGTATCTGGCCAGGGGAACAGCAGCACACATTTGTATCTATGGCAGAACGGGGTGATGACGGACTGGTCGAACGGCACAGGGTGTTGCAGTTTTGGACACAGTATTAACGCTCTTGGCCAAGCGGTCGGGAGAGCTAACTGGGACGATGTCGGCAATATCGCTACATTCTGGGATGCTGATGGAACCCCACTTCCGGTCGAGGTGCCTGACTCCTATATTTCCACGGCGTATGGGATGAATGACATAGGTGATATCTGTGGTGAAATGCAGTTTGATGGTCCAACGAGTTATGTGCAACCTTTCGCATGGGTTGACGGCGTCATTTGTCGCATTAATATCTTTGGCGGGCGTATCGGCAAGGCCTTCTCAATGAATAGTGGACGTGTGGTTGTCGGAATAGCCGAGCGCGCCGATTTAAGCGACGCGGCGTTTCGCTGGGAAAATGGCGTGACGACGGAGTTGCCCGGACTTCGGGTGTCGGGCAATGATGCCGCGGCAGACATCAACGAGAGCGGCCAGATTACAGGGTCGGTCGAGTATCAGTACGGCGATTTCAAGACCGTGATATGGGAGCCGGATGGTCGTTTGCGGGTTCTCCAGCAGAATCCCCAGGCGACGGATTCCAATGGCATTGCCATTGATGAGTTTGGCAATGTGGCCGGGAACATCAAGATCGACGATACGTGGGATGGATGCCTTTGGACCGCAAACGGTGAGGAGATCAGGTTCCAGGATGTCCTGCCGCCCAAGAACAAGTGGAGCATTCGTTACGTCTGGGACATGAATGACCTCGGCATGATCGTGGGGGAAGGCAACTACCCGCC
The DNA here is from genome assembly GCA_044224925.1 of Kapaibacterium sp. (SeqCode). Taxonomy (GTDB): domain Bacteria; phylum Bacteroidota; class Ignavibacteria; order Kapaibacteriales; family Kapaibacteriaceae; genus Kapaibacterium. The sequence goes on along the minus strand of JBGAJM010000020.1, from coordinate 16,910 downwards.
ATTCACTGGTTTTGGAAAGTCGCGCGGATTTGTCCTGGTTCCCGTGACGCCGGCGTTCAGTCTGGCGCAGCCGATACCGGGACTGGCCGGGCGGCGCAATACGCTGACCGCAAGCGGCGTGACGCCTGGGAAGAAGGTGTATTTTGTGTACGGGCTGCAGGGGGGTGGAAGTGTGATCCCGGGGTGCGACCTGGCGGAGACGCTGGCGGCGATTCAGATCGAGAACTCCAAGATCATCGGCAGCGCGACGGCCAATGCGCAGGGCGTGGCGTCACTGGATGTGAATGTGCCTGGGGCGGCGCGGAATGCTGGGGAGGTGCTGATTCAGGCGGTGGTCCCCACGGACTGCGTCATCTCGAACCTGGTGGTGGAAGTGTTTGAGTGAGGACCGCGTCGGCCCCCGCTACGAGCGATGGCACCCGGTGGTGCGGACCGCGGACGGCAGGAAGGAGCAGCATGCGAACCTTCACTCAAAGCCTTCGATATACGCTTGGCGCGCTCTCGGCAGCCGCCTTCTGTGAAGTGGCGATTGCGGATATCACCGGCCGAAATGATCTGGCACGTGATGATGGAGCGGCGGCAGGGCGAGGAACCGCCTTGATGCAGTCCGATTCTCCTTCGACCTGGTGGGTACGAGGGCAGACGACCGGCCGCCGGTTCATGCCAATCTCTCACGAGCGCCTGCGGACAGTTTGAGATCAAGCGCGCAGGATTATTGGGATGCGGCAAGGAACGTACGCATCGGGAACTCAGGCGTGCATCCGGTATCGCTTGCCGACGGTGCAAAGGATTGCCGCTGGGACAACGCGCACCCGTGAACTTCATCACGATGGGTCTTGGCCACGAGGCGTTTGTTTCGGAGTCGATGGCGCGCCGTGTCCTCAAGGCGTGGCCTGAGTTTTTTCACGGACCACCTTGAGTTGGGCGGTGATGAGGACGCCGTACACGAGGTCGTGCCTGCTCCGGCCAGTGCGGTCGGGTTGTCCCTCGCCGGAGTCTTCTTGCTTGGCAGGCGACCATCGCGGAGGTAGGGAACCGAGGGCGACCGGTGCCGTATGGCGTTCCCAGCGTCAATCCGGGTCTGCGCTTTACCACTCTGCACAGTCTCCCTCCCGTGCAAAGGGGACACTGTGGGCAACTGCGCCGCACCGCCGTTCACATTCTCGTGAAAACGACCTGCCGCCACCCCCTCTATCGTCGCCCCAAGGGGGTGCGGAGTGGAGAAGCGTGTTCAGCCTGATCGTCTGATGTGCCTCGTGCTGCCCATCTCTACCGGCCACGTGGACAGGTGCCTATTCCGCAAGTGGATCAAGGTCGATCTCACCGAAGCCCAAGCCGAGGCGGTCCAGCGTGTCTGCAGCGGCCTGCAGCAGGCGCAGGTGCAGACGCGCGACGGCAAGTACTGCAACAGCCCGGAACTGGCGTTTCAATGGCTGCTGGAGCGGATTGAGGAGCAGGTGGGAGTACCTAACCGTGCCTATGAGCGCGGTGCGCAGGTGCCCAGCAGCTGGAATTCGTGAAGTAATCCCAACGAGATAATGCGCATCACTGTTGCAGGCGTCGCAAGGCAGCCTTATCAGACGGCCTATCCGGTCATGTCAGCCATTGCAGCGAGCTTTTGGCCTCATACTCTTGTGTGGAAGAAGAACAGTAATCCACTGTTCTGAAGAGGAAAGGATTGGGACGTGCACACTCATTGCGTTCGTTCGTACGTTGTGGTTGCAACGACGCTTGTACTGTTGACCACATCCGCGGTCTTCGGCCAGTGCTTCGAGTGGACGGAAGCGACCCCAGGCAATTTCTCGTCGGCAGCCGATGCCTACGACGAAAGCAGGGGATTGCCATTGTCGTTTGGGGGTCGAGTCGGGGGGAGCACGATTTCCGATACCACAAGAGTCTGGAATGGTTCACAATGGGTGTCTCTCGATCCCCAAATTCGACCGATGCGGCGGCTCAGTGCGGCGATGGCGTTCGATGGTGTGACGGGCAGAATGTTGCTGTTTGGAGGCTCAGAGTCTCCGACAGACTCTCAGACCTGGGCTTGGGATGGGACGACATGGTCGGTTGCGGCGGATGGCGGCCCTGAAGAACGTTATGGCCACACAATGCAGTATGACCCCATACGGCAACAAGTCATCCTCTTTGGAGGGTATGGACATGTCTCGCGCAAGACACTCAGCGACACTTGGTCGTGGAATGGACAAGCGTGGGAACTGCTGAGCACGACCGGCCCACCTGCACGGGATTACCACGTGATGGCGTGGGACGAGGCGTCTGGCCGTCTAGTCATGTTTGGCGGACGTTCAGGCGTTGGTGGGACGCGATTGGGCGATACATGGCTTTGGGATGGTACACGATGGACTCAAGCAGCCGGAGAGATGCCAGAGGCGCGCTCGGAAGCGGGAATGTCCGAAGCAGGCCCGGTTCACAACGTGATCCTGATGGGAGGAAGCACGGCCACGACTTCGGACGCACGCGATGTGTGGAGTTGGTCGGGTTCGGGGTGGACAAAACTCGCCGATTGCCCCCTTGGTCCTCGCTCCGGCCACACGCTTCTGTGGGATCGCGTACGAAGTGCGCTTTTGCTTTACGGCGGCAGCAGCGGTGACTATCCAAACTTCCGACCCACTGTGTGGCGCTTCAAGGACAATTCCTGGACAGTGGCGGATGACAACGCGCCTTTTAGTTGGTCAAAGGGCCAGATGGTCTATGACAGCGTTCGCGATCAGGTGGTCCTCGTCCAAGCCGGCAACATTTACATCGGCGAGCGAGTTGAGACTTGGAGTTGGCGTGATGGTCGTTGGTCGCAACTCGATGGGAACGGACCGACATTCCGATACAACTTTCATGCGGCGTATGACGTACCGCGTGACAAGATTGTCTACTACGCGGCGGCAGGGGAGAACTTGCGCGAGACATGGGAGTGGGATGGAGCGGCGTGGACGTTGGCTTCCTCCAACGGACCCGTCACCGGGGTCCTCGGCTTGGTGTTTGATGAGAGGTTACAACGAATCGTCGCGTATTCGCGCGATTCTCAGGTTCCGCAGCTGTGGAGCTGGAATGGAGCGGGTTGGGACCTGGTGTGGCAGGGATCGACCGGCAGTATGGGGAGCGCAGGTGATGTCCGATTGGCGTTTAATCGGTCGAGCGATCGATTGACATTGATCGGCAGCAGAGTGTGGGAGTGGGATGGCACGCGCTGGACGGATTTCGGGCCAGCCGCACCAGGCGATCGGAAGTACCAAGCCGTGGCGTACGACTCCTCGCGACATGTCATCGCCCTCTTCGGCGGTTGGCGTCTGACAAATCAACAGAAGGGGGACTACTGGACATGGGACGGCAGCACATGGTCATTGATAAATGATGATGACAATATGAAGCAAGAAGGGTCTTCCATGGTGTTTGATGAACGTCGTGGGCGCATGGTCCGCTTTGGAGGTACAGATTCAATGTACCAGACTTGGGAAGTGGTTCAGGACCCGACAATCTCCATGCATCCAGCTGATCTGGATATCGTGGAAGGAGCGGATGCTGAGTTTTCTGTGACGGCCTTCTCCGAGAGTCCAATGACCTTCGCGTGGCGGAAAGATGGGCAACTGCTCGACGACAATGAACGCATCCACGGAGCGGACAGTCCGGTACTCATCGTTGCGGAGTGCCGTTTGTCTGACATTGGAACCTATGAAGCGATGGTCACCACTTCCTGTGGCACTGCCTACAGCCACACCGCGGAACTCACAGTCAGGTCGGCGATCGCACTTCAAGTCACTCCCACATGCCCTGGCGGCGGTCCGATTTCGGTGAATTGGTCGGGCGCGACCCCCGGTGGCCAGATCGTGCTGATCTATGCCCGCAACACTGGATCATTCGTCATTCCGGCAGGGAATCCATGTGCAGGAACGGCACTGGGACTCGGAGCCAGCCAGATTCAGGTCGCATATCAAGGCGGCGCGGGCGCGAACGGCAGTCGAAATGTGAATTCAAATGCTGCCCCGGGAGCATGCGGCGGTTACCTGCAGCTGCTCGACGCCTCGACATGTCAAGTCAGCAATGTGGCGCAAATCAATTGATGCCGGTGATGGAGGTACGAGAGGAGAAGTGCAAGTGAAAGTGAAAGTGATTCTGGGTTTGGCAGCTCTGTCTGTCGTCGCCGAACATGCTTTGGCGCAGAACAGGATTTACGTCAATATCGCTACGCAGCAGGGTGGCGATGGGTCATCGTGGACTGCCGCATTTCGCGACTTGCAGGATGCGCTGGATGAGGCCACCCAGACCCCCGGGAGTGATGAGGTGTGGATCGCGAAAGGCATTTACCTCCCTGACCGTGGAACTCGGGACCGTGGGCGCTCCTTTGCGCTGACTTCACAACTTTCGCTCCATGGAGGCTTTTCCGGAGGGGAATCGTCACTGGATCAGGCGGATCCGGTTCGCAACCTCACAATACTCTCTGGCGACCTTGCCCGCAACGACATTGCCGGGTTCGTCCGAATCTCTGAAAACGCGCTGCACGTTGTCGTCGCGACAGATGTCTTGGACGTGACGCTGGATGGTTTGACCGTTACTGGCGGAAACGCCGACTCGTTTTCAGAACCCGATCGAAATGGGGCAGGGTTTCGTGCGGAGGACTGTGCACTTATTCTGACGCGGTGTGTCCTCAAGTCCAACTGGTCGCGCGACAGCGGAGGCGCCATGTACGCCACCGGTTGCGATCTCAGTATTTCCGGAGCAACGGTCACTCAAAATACCGACTCATTTGGCGACTATGCAGCGTGCATGATCGAAAACAGCACTGTCACGATCGATGACTCCGATTTTAGTGACAACCGTGGCGGCGGACTGAGTTGCAATGGCACGCAGTCGACGATAAGCGATTGCACGTTCCGCGGAAACTCGGCAACTGCACTGGTGGCTGGAGGACAGGATACCCACATTACACGTTGTCAGTTCATCAACAATCGTGCTGAATCTGGTGCCGCCGCGAACTTGTTTGGCACTCCACTTGTCACATGCACCGACTGTCTGTTCCTGTGGAATGAGTCCGTCGGCAATGGTGGCGCTGTCTATGCGGCACATGCCGATGTTGTGAATTGCGTGTTTGCAGGCAACCTAAGCGGTGACTTGGGCGGCGCGTTGTATTCCGGGTTTGGCGTAGACGTGATCGATTCTGTGTTCGCCGGGAATCAGGGTCAGGGGATGGGGGGCGCGGTGTACGCGGCCTCTCTTAGTCAGTTTACGAATTGCGAGTTCGTCTCGAATACTGCAGCAGATGGGCGGGGAGGTGCGGTGGCGGCAATCGGAGACGGAACGAATGTTGCGACATTCACAAATTGTGCGTTCTCCGAGAATCTGGCCGAGGATGTCGGCGGTGCGGTGGTCGCTGCTGGGGCTCAGTCATTCCTCAGATGCACCTTCGAGAAGAATGTCGCGTATGACGGCGGCGGTGCGGCCTATGGAAATTCAAATGCTGCTGGTCTGCGCTTCCTTGATTGCACATTCACGTCCAATGACGCCGGCGGCGATGGCGGGGCGCTGGCGCTGTTCGACTCGACAATCGACGGCTGTGTATTCGATGCAAACCGCGCCACTGGCAACGGAGGCGGGATAGTTCTGGGCGGGAACGGGATCGTGACCCTGTCGAATTCCCGCTTCTGCGGCAATCGGGCGGCCTCGGGCAGTGCCATCGATAACGCGCAGTGTGATTTATACGCTTCCAACCTGATCATCACGGGGAATACTGCGTCGAACGCCGGCGCGCTTCGGCACGGCTCACGATTCCTGCGTCTGACGAACAGCACGATTGCGAGTAACTCGGCATCCCTGCAGACAGGAGGAATATACCTCTTAGGGTCACCGTACAACGACATCGTCGCCAACTGCATTCTGTGGGATAACTCGCGTGGAGGAACCATTGATGAGGCTGCCCAGTTCGTCTCCACTGACAGCAGCTACACGCTGTCATATTGTGATGTCCGCGACTGGCAAGGCACACTGGGAGGATTCGGCGGGCAGGGTTGCTTCAGTGCCGCTCCGTCATTCGCGGATCAGAATGGACCCGATGGCCTCAATGGAACGCCGGACGACGACTTACGCTTGACCGACGGATCGTGCTGCATTGATTCTGGCGACAATGACAACGTCTTCGGCCCTACTTCTGACTTCTTAGGTCTGCCTCGTCAGGTAAACGACACCGGTGTGCCTGATCTGGGACATGGAACTGCGCCGGTCGTGGACCTGGGTGCAACTGAACACCAGACCCGCAGCGAAGGCATCGTGCTCGTGCGCCCCATTCCCGGTGTTGCGGGGCAATCAAATCGAATCGATGCCTACGGCCTCGTGCCGGGAGCACGTACTCAATTCACATACTCATTCACTCCGGGTCGAACCAACGTGCCCTCTTGCCCCGGCGTCTATCTATCGATGGATTCGCCCAAGACAGCCGGTAGGGTGAATGCCGATCAATCGGGACATGCGGCACTAAATGTCTTCATCCCCTCCTCGGTGCCGAACCGCGTGGTACTGATTCAGTGTCTCGACAAATCGGAATGTGAGGTCTCGAATCTGGTGCAGACGACGCTGATTCACCCATGAATCACAGTCGCGCTTTCACCGGGGAGGGACTGTGGAAGACGCGTGCAGCGCAGAGGGTTCTTTACGACGTCCAAACTAGTTCTAGTAGTTTTTGCTGGGACGGATACGCGCCAACTTCGGCGTACTCTGCAGTTTCTAGACAGCAGTCGCAATGAACGCACTATTGTGCTGATGGCTGGATCAGGTCGCGATCTTAGCTTAGGTAGAAATCGTCGAGACCATCCCAGTGAGTGCTGCTGCCACTGGGAGAATGTCCGTGCGTCATCGCCTCGCAAGACGAACTGGCGACAGATCGATTTGCCTCATGGTACTTCGAATACCTCACTGATGGCACCGATGGTTAGGACGACGGGCTCATCAGAATCGCCATCCGGGAGCTTGATCGCCGCATCGAGGATTCGTATCCGTTCTCCCGGAGCGAATTCAGTTCCCATGGCGGTTCGCAGGAGGCCGATCGGCTTGGAGGCGACACTCTCAATGATGATGTCCCAGCTTGCTGGCCCATGCCGACTCAAGACTGTTGCCTCAACGTCTCCGAAGCGCCTTTCGGCTTCCATCGCAAAGAGTTCGCCAGTCTGCCAGTATGAATCACACAACTGCCGCACTCCGCAGAACCTGCAAGTCTCGGTTCCTGGGCGAGCTGGCGGTGGTAACTGCGTGAGGGACAAGCGAGCGCCCTCGCTCCGCTGCACCAGTTGTCTTTCAAACTCGTCAAGCGCATGCCCTGTCGGGCCGGGGATGGCAACGTCACCATCCGAATAGACGAGCACAAGTCGATCCACCAGTCGTTTCGATGGATTTAGTTCAGCGTCAAGGCTCCACAGCAGCGAGTAGGTGATGAGTTGAAAGTCGTGATTCTTAGATCGTTCGCCCGTCTTGAAGTCCGTCAGTTCGCATAGCGACGGGGTCAGGGTCAACAGGTCTGCCTTGCCCTTCCACCGGATCGAAGGGGCTCGAAGTTCGAGTTCGCAGTAGGCACCGACGGTTAGGGCCATCCTAGTCCTCGGCGTGTCGCTTTCCGGCACCCTTGGGCCTTGGCTGGGAGGCAACTGGCGACGGCTCAGCATCATCTGAACTCGGACTCGCAACTCCCCGGCCTGAGCGCGAAGCGTTCGTGCGATCTGGTCCATGTGTGGCGCGACACGCGGGTTTCGACCCAGCCGCTCCATCAGTTGTGTGATCGAAGCGGCGATGATCTTGGAAAAGCCGCCAAGAGACTGCAGTACCCTTACCGAGGAAGCGTCTTGCACCGTCGGGCAACCCGCTTGCACAAGTTCTCGGGTGACCGTTTCAAGCACCATGTGCACAAGGGAACCGGCAAGCGAACTCGGATGCACACGTGGCGGATATCCGCGGCTGGCCCACAGGTCAGGATAAGAAGCGGCACTTAAGGCCCATCTGCGGGGGCAGGCTTCGATCTCGCCAAGCGCGCTGACCGTAAGGTCAACAGGCGCAGCCGGCCAAGCGGCTGGCGGTGACGCAGTCCATCGTGCTGGTTGAGACGTGGGCATCAAGACGTCACCTCAAACGAGCTTCTTCAAGAGATCCGACGTGGCGCGAGGGAGGTTCTTGCGAATCACGAGTTCGTCAACCAGCACAACGGGAACCGATGAAGAGAACTCTTGCAGTTGGGCAATGTCGTTGGTTGGCGGCATATCCGGCGTCAAGGGGCCGTGGACACCAATGACGAACTGCGTACCGCTGGGTGATGTCGCGAGGATTGGCGATTGAATTGTGCCCAACCCCGCGACGTTCAAACCGGCGTCACGTTCCAGCGTGAGACCTTCAACGCCCTGGCGCTCAAGGTCTTCAAAAAGGAGCTGCGTGGAACGGTTCAGGCGATCACTCGACATGAGCGGTGCCTCGTCACGCAAGAGGAATCGAAGGAGGCTTGCACCGATATGGCGGTCGAGCAGGTCATGCTCGAACTTGTTCTTATAGCTTCGCAGGCATCGGTAGCATGAACGGTCGCAGTTGTCCGGGCAAGATTCCAGTATTCGCAGAGCTTCTTCGAAGACCGCCAGCCCTAGCCCATCGACACGTTGGGCGAATCCTGCTCCGCCTGGAAGCGTGTCATAGAGGTAAATCTCCGCTTCACGGCCTTCGCGACCAAAGCCCGGGGGACGCAGCCAGTACCGCGCAGGTCCAAAGGTGTTGTGCTGCCCACATGCCTCGCAGTCCTTGATCTCGCCTCGGGAGCCCTCAGTTAGCTCCGTAGTACACGCATAGTGGCAGTACTGGCACTCGTAGTAGTAGCGGCGGGCGTTCCACGCTCGTGACAGATCGCGGCGCATGGGCGAGTAGAGCGCGCCGGACCGCCAGAGCTTGTTGTTGATCCACACTTCCTTGCCAGGAGCGTACTGCGAAAGGGCCGCTGGCAAGCCCTGCGATGGCGTGAACTGAAATGCAGGCCGGAACGTTGTTGAACTCTCTGCGTCGAACACATGGAAGGCAGCGACATCCGTCGGGAAGGCATATCGGGGCAGCACGCCCTTATACAGCAGCCGGTCTAGCAGATTCTGGGCCGTGGGATCGTGAACGGGTCGCTCCTCGCCCAGTTCGTCTGGCGCCTCGGGTGCATTCTCCTCTTTCTCCTGAGCCTCTCCATTCGCAGGCTCTTCCTTCTCTGCCTCGGGCTTAGCGGCTTCGCCCGCTGGCGCGGCATACTCAATCGCGGTGTCGATCGGGCCAAGCGTCTCAGGAATGAGCGTGTCGATGATCCACTGGCGATCTTCGGCCGACAACTCGGCGGGCAGCCACGCGACCACGTCGCGCTTCAGGTCTGCCTCCTTGTCTTGAAGCCAAGCAGCTAGACCGGCACGACTCAGCACAGAGTTGGCGTCTTTGAAGTCAGACACGGTGCCAAGAACGGCGAAAAGGTGAGGTTGATCCGCGGGATCGATGTCTGGGAGTTTGTCCTGGTGGTATCGCTGCAGCAGATAGGCGGTGGCCGTCTACACATCCGAACTTGACCACAGCGATGGCGGGGCAAGCCCGGAGATTCTGCTGCAGGACAGGCTCAAGAAGGGTCGAGAGCGGCTGGAGGAGGCATTGGAGAGTCTGGCCGTATTGTGCGAACCAGTGCCGCCTCCCCAAGGGGAACTGGACCACATTCACTATTTCTGCGGGAACACCGAGATTCCGGAGGACCTCAAGGACCACGAACCGCAACGGGTGGCTCTGTACAAGTCAGTCACAGCCCTGGTTCGCGCGTATGCCAGTATCGCAGACGATCTGCAGCTGGCGGGCTTCTCAGAATTGGAGATCGCCGGTCTGAAGGGAGACGTTGACCGCTACCTGAAATTGCGCGAGGTCATTCGCTTGGCCAGCGGAGAGACCATCGATCTCAAAGCGTATGAGGCGGACATGCGCCACCTGATTGACACATACATTCAGGCGGAGACCGCACGCACGATCTCGAATTTCGGCGAGGTTGGCTTGCTGGATCTGATTGTGAAGAGCGGCATCGCTGAAGCGATCAGCACCCTCCCGGACGGAATCAAGGGCAATCGGGGTGCCGTGGCGGAAACCATCGCCAATAACGTACGCAGCACGATCATCCGCGAGCATCTGCATGATCCGGCGTTCTTTGACAAGATGTCTGCGCTACTGAGCGAGATTCTGGCAGACCTCAAGGCCCAGCGGATCAGTTACCAGGAGTTCCTGAAACGCATCGCGGAGTTGGCCCGGCAGGTCAAGGATGGCACCGCAGATGGCACACCGGTGACCCTGAATACTCCTGGTAAACGGGCCATTTTCAATAATTTGTTGCGGGGATCGACCGACCCAGTCGCCGCCGATCACGCTCAACAGCTGGCACTCCGGATCGACGAGACCGTAAAGCGCGTCCGATCTGCCGACTTTCGCGGTAATCTTGTGAAGGAGCGCGAGATCAAGAGAGCGCTATTCCCGCTCCTGAACGACAATGCAGATGAAGTAGAACGCCTATTCCTCATCATCAAAGCACAGGCGGAGTACTGATGCAGACGAGGGTTCAACTTGGAGAGTTCTCGGCTGATGTCGTGCGTAAGGACATCAAGAACGTCCATTTGAGCGTTCATCCACCCACCGGACGTGTGCGGATTGCCGCCCCTCATCGTATGAGCCTCGATACCGTCCGGGTATTTGCCGCCTCGAAACTGGCATGGATCAGGCGACACCAGAGGCGTTTCATCGAGCAGGAACGTGATACTGCGCGTGAGTATCTTGACAGGGAGAGTCACTATGTGTGGGGAAAGCGTTATTTGCTTCAGGTCGTAGAGTTAGAGGTTGCTCCATCCGTGATGCTCGGTCACCGAAAACTTGTGCTCGCGGTCCGGCCCGGCGCAGGTGCTGAAAAGATGCAAGCCGTCCTGGACAATTGGTATCGAAGCCAAGTTCGAGAAGCAGTTGCGCCGCTCATCGCGAAGTGGGAGCGGGCCATGCGGGTGCATGTGCGGCGCGTGTTCGTCCGACACATGAAAACCAAATGGGGCAGTTGCAACCCGCGTGCGGGGAGTATCCGTCTCAATACCGAATTGGCCAAGAAGCCGCGAGAGTGCCTCGAATACATCCTCGTCCACGAAATGGTCCATTTGCTCGAACCCACGCACAATGCGCGCTTTGTCCGCCTGATGGATCAGTACATACCAAGATGGCAATCGCAGCGTGACATCCTGAACCGATTGCCACTACGGCACGCGACTTGGGGCTATTGATTTACGGTGCCCCACAGTCTCCCTCCCCGGTGAAAGCGCGACTGTAGGTGGATCAGGGTCTAATCAGAGTACGAATCAAAGAAACTCTTGAATCTGACACTTGCTGAGCCGCGCCACTCGTCTGTTGGCTTTATCACGGTATCTGATCCCCACCCTGCCGGATAGACGAACACGTCGGACTCGACCGCGACGTAGAAGTTTGGTTGCTCGGACAGTCGGCCAAGCCATGCTTTAGGATTATGGCTTATCTCAGGCGATGCGCTGATCGTGAGTAACGACTCAACGGCGGGTTTGCAGGGATCAGAATTGCAGATGGCAATGAAAAGGCCTGCAGCCGCCTGCACACAGCGCGCCAGCGTCGCCACCCTCACGTTTCCCCATCGGTCGTGCTTGATTGAGGTGTACGCGGACCACCAATCCAGCGGGCGGTAATCGGCTTTTGCTGACCATCCAGCAAATGGTCGTATCCAGCAGGCGGAGATACCGCGCATGAACGCAGCCTGACAAGGGCTGAGTTCATGTCCAAACCACTCGTGGTAACGCTTGATGTTGATCTCGTCAGGCCGACGAGTCATCAGGGGTGACTCGAGTGCCATCGCCTTCCACAGCGAGTCCAACTGACTGCAAGTGTCCAGCAGCAGCGAGGCAAATGGGGGCGACCAGACATCGCGATGTCCGTTCTCATAGGGGACGAACTCCAGTGCCGCAATGAGATCGCGCTCTGCGTGAAGGTAGGACTCGACCACGAATTCGGGATTCAGGGGAGAACGCATGGACTTCCGTCAAGCATACGGACAGCATCGGTACTCGCGAAACTGCGCCATACCCCTCCTCCGCACCCCACCTGCACCTCGATCCGCTCCAGCAGCCATTGCAACGCCAGTTCCGGGCTGTTGCAGTACCTGCCGCCGCGCGTCTGCACCTGCGCCTGCTGCAGGCCGCTGCAGACACGCTGGAACGCGTCGGCCTGGGCCTCCGTGAGGTCGATCTTGATCCATGCGCGACACAAGCACTTGTCCAGATGACCGGCGGACACCGGCAGCACGATGCAGATCAAACGATCAGGCTGAACTCGCTTCTCCATCCCGCACCCCTTTGGCGCGACGATAGACGGGGTACTGGGAGGCCGTTTTCACGAGAGTGTGAGTAGTGTGCGGCGCAGTTGCCCACAGTGTCCCCTTTGCACGGGAGGGAGACTGTGCAGAGTGGTAAAGCGCAGACCCGGATTGACGCTGGGAACGCCATACGGCACCGGTCGCCCTCGGTTCCCTACCTCCGCGATGGTCGCCTGCCAAGCAAGAAGACTCCGGCGAGGGACAACCCGACCGCACTGGCCGGAGCAGGCACGACCTCGTGTACGGCGTCCTCATCACCGCCCAACTCAAGGTGGTCCGTGAGAAAACTCAGGCCACGCCTTGAGACACGGCGCGCCATCGACTCCGAAACAAACGCCTCGTGGCCAAGACCCATCGTGATGAAGTTCACGGGTGCGCCGTTGTCCCAGCGCCAATCCTTTGCACCGTCGGCAAGCGATACCGGAGGCACGCCTGAGTTCCCGATGCGTACGTTCCTTGCCGCATCCCAATAATCCTGCGCAGCGATCTCCAAACTGTCCGCAGGCGCGCTTCGTGAGAGATTGGTATGAACCGGCGGCCGGTCGTCTGCCCTCGTACCCACCAGATCGAAGGAGAATCGGACTGCATCCAAGGCGGTTCCTCGCCCTGCCGCCGCTCCATCATCACGTGCCAGATCATTTCGGCCGGTGATATCCGCAGTCGCCACTTCACAGAAGACGGCTGCCGAGAGCGCGCCAAGCGTGTACCGAAGGCTTTGAGTGAAGGTTCGCATGCTGCTCCTTCCTGCCGTCCATAGACCGAACCACCGGGTGACATCGCTCGTGGCAGGGTTCGATTCGGTTCTCACTCAAACACTTCCACCACCAGATTCGAGATCACGCAGTCGCCGGGAATCACGGCTTGGATCAGCACCTCCCCAGCATTCCGCGCCGCATCGGGAACGGACGTGTTGAGCGACGCCACGCCCTGCGCATTGGCCGTCGCGCTGCCGATCACCTTCGCATTCTCAATCTGAATTGCCGCCAGCGTCTCCGCCAGATCACAGCCCGGGATCACGCTCCCTCCGCCCTGCAGTCCATACACAAAATACACCTTCTTCCCAGGCGTCACGCCGCTGGCGGTCAGGGTGTTGCGCCTCCCGGCTAATCCCGGCACGGGCTGTGCCAGACTGAACTTCGGAGTCACCGGGACCATCAACCATGCTCGATTGTCAAAGGTGCCGGTATAGGGCGGGAAGTTGCCTTCGCCGATCACCATGCCCAAATCGTTGATCCCCCACGCAAAACGTAGTTCCGTCCACTTGTGCTTCGGCGGCGCAAAGTCCGGCAGAATCCGGATCCCGCCGCCCGTCCACACCGCCGGAAACGCCTCCCCGCCGCTGTACACCGCCCCGGACACCTCGCCGTAATTATTTATACCCGTCGCGCTGCTCCCCCCCTCATACTTCGGGTCATGCAGATCAATGATCTGTCCATCCCGCCAGATCACGCAATGGAGAATGTCGAAGTCGTCTTCGCACCACCCCGCGATCACGCCGGCATCGTTAATCCCGACACTATCTGAGACAATCGTTGTGGGATTCCCAGCAAGCAAAGGCAATTGAAAGACGATGCCGTCCTGCCAATAACACGCATGATAGTCGTTGTTCGTATTCCTCGAGCCGCCGACCACCGTCCCAGTGTTACTGATGTCGCGGGCTTCGCTCGACACCCCTCCCAACGATGGCAGCATTATCGCATCTCCGTCACTCCACATCACTGCAGTTTTCTCAAATGGCGAGACATCAGAAACCCCGGCTACTTGATCGAACTCGTTGATCGCTGATGCACCATACTCTTGGCCAGCGATCACTTCAGGCAACACTGCGATTTGCCCGCGAGAATCCCATGTGCACGCAACGTTACTCCCAAATGATGAGGTACTCGTCGACACTCCTGCGATTGTGCCTGCGCTGTTTGATGCAAATGCCGAACTGCAGCAACCGAAAAAGACACCCAGATCTTGAATGCGCCCGTTCCGCCAAACAAAGGCGTGACTCTGGGATGCGCCGACGCCGGAGTAGCCAACAAGTATGCCGCTGTTGGCAACTCCGATTACATGGGTGGTGTGCGGATTACCTAGATCACCGAGATCGAAAAGTGCGTACTCTTGGGCCAAGGCCGATACAGCCGTGCCGGCAATCACGGCTGTCAGAAACATCTGGCGCTGAACATATGACGCCATGAGTTGCAATCTCCGGTCAGTTACAATTCGCTGGGCACGTCACCGCGCAGGCATTCGGATGCGGATTCCACGGGTCGGCGTACGGGTTCAATGTGTCGTCAAAGTCATCCGCCGCACTCTCAAACAACGACGCTCTGCCTGTGAGTCCGGTTCGATCCGCCGAAATGTCGCTCTGATTGGCCCACAAGACCATCAGAAAGAACTCATCCGCCGTCGGATTGCTGTACTGCTGCGTCGGGCCATAGAGGATCAGTCGGTACCCCAGCGACTCCGCATTGCTAAACGCGGTCTGGATGAAGGTCGTACCTGTGAGTGGTATGTCGACCAGCTGATCGTCAGCGATCCAATCGGTGACAAGACTGTTCCATGAGGTGTAGGGGTTCACGATGCCCCCATTAATCATCCCAGTAACTTTGTCAGACCCAGTCAAAGTCTCACCTGGCTCCGCATTACTCCACCAATCCGCAGTTTGACTTTCATTATCCTTCGAGGGTATGCCCCCGCACTCCAGCGACCCGTAGTACCGTGGCGCTGACCACTGCGCGCTCCGACCCCCGTTCTTCATGTCCGTCGCCACGCTCACCATGTCATCCTTATCTGTGAACCAGAAGTGGTAGTCACAGATCCAGTTGTTCGCGTTCGCCCGCGTGACCAGTTGACTGATCGTATACGCGTTGCGATTGGCCTGCACATTCAAGTCCCCGTTGGGGCTGCCCGTGGCGCCGTTCTTCGCCCATAGAAATGGCGTCGCCGGCCCGATGATCCGCATAGGCCGACCGCCCAAGCAGGAGCCGATGCGCACCGCCTCCGCTTCCGCCGCAATCCAATCCAGTACCGCCGTGGTTGCCTCCGCCACGGCGCATCCCGGCAGCTGACTGAACATCGTATTCGTGAAGACTTGGTTGCAATTGGCCGAAGTGAAGGAGGCCCATGCATACTCTCCCGACCCGTTGTAAATTTCGTTCCCCAATTGGACATAGTCAATGTCCCGAGCATACAAGCGACCAAGCGCCCTCAGATTGGCTTTGATGACCGCCTGATCCGCCGTCGCCGGAATCGCATCCAGCTTATCTCGGACGTCTTCCGGGAAGTTCGCGGTCTGCACGCTTGGCATCGGCGTGCGCACCGTGTAAATGATCTCTTTCTTGCGATCCGTACGGCCGTTCTGATTGAATCCCCATTCGTTGATGAATGTCTTGGTGGCGTTGCACGCCTCGCCGCACGTCAGTACATTCTCAATCTCCGCGACTTTCGTCATGTTCCGCACCACATACGCATGGTCGACTGACGCCAACGGGGTCGTCGTGTTCGAGCCGTTGATGGTCACGGTCATCGGCCCCGGCGCATGCAACCCTGGCCTTGTCTTATACACCTTGTCAATCAGCCAGTCCGCCGGCGTCGAATCCGTCGCCGCACCCAAATAGATGTCCCGATAGTCCGGCTTGCTGAACGTGAAACTG
The DNA here is from genome assembly GCA_044224925.1 of Kapaibacterium sp. (SeqCode). GTDB lineage: Bacteria > Bacteroidota > Ignavibacteria > Kapaibacteriales > Kapaibacteriaceae > Kapaibacterium. The sequence continues at coordinate 866 of JBGAJM010000020.1, read as the reverse complement.
TTGTTGTCGATCGTCACTCCGTCCATGCTGTTGTCATCATTCCTCGGCACCGCGAGAATCAGCACCTGCACCGGCGAGGTGTCCGTCGTTTGCGCCTTGCCCGCCAGAACTCCGCGATTGTCCAACGCATAGAACCGCCACGATGACCCATTGATGTAGGTTGGGATCGTCAGCCAACTGGCCGCATCCATGATCTTGGGCGTCAGAACGCCTGCCGTGTTGTAATAGTACATGGTCTTGGCCTGAACAAACTCCCACACCTCATTAAAGTCCATCATGCTGCCGTCGTTCGGGTTCGATTTACTCAGGTCCTCTGCCGTGTCCCACGTCCCGGTCGTCGTGTTCCAATGCCACAGGTGGTAGTAGTAGGTCGAACCGACCAGTTTCGTTCCCAGAATCTCTCGCTGGCTGCACACCCTACGTCCCGCCCAGGCGTTCGACCCGCCTGAATCGCCCAGGACGGTGGTGGTCGTCACCGTCGCGTTGCCCACCCAACCGACGGCCTTTTGGCTCGTCCCGGAGCCGCAATACCCCGCAACCACCCAGCCGCCGGCAACGCTGTCTGCGATCGATTGCGCCGCTGCCGTGCTGTATCCCGACGGGACGGTCAATGTCAGCTTGTACGATGAACTGGAAAGTTTGCGGATGAATCCGTTCTGGGGCGTATCGCCGCTCATGTCGTTGCCGACAATCAGCCCATCCTCGGTGACGCTCCAGAGTTGCTCTCCGCTGTTGGCGTATCCGCTCTTTTCCTGATAGACCCAGACTCCGCCGCTTTGCACATACTCCCACACGCGCGCTGTGTGCGTGGTTCCCACCGAGGACCAACCCACCACAGTGCCGTTGTCATCGATGTCCCGCACACG
>JBGAJM010000067.1:0-2493 GCA_044224925.1 Kapaibacterium sp. (SeqCode) | reverse complement strand
CCCTGCAACAGTACAAAAAATACCACGAGGCCTACGGCGAGGTTCACACCGAGGAGGCACTGAAGAAGGCAGCCCAAGTTGAGCAGCAACGCCAAGTTGCCGAGATGGAGAAACGCATCGCCATTGAACGCGCCCGTGCCAAAGCCACCGAAGAACTCCTCCACAAAACATTGCCCCCAACCATCGCCAACCGGATTATTGCCGGCGAGCAGAACATTGCCGACCGGCACGCTTCGGCAAGCGTGCTGTTCGCCGATGTCGTCGGCTTCACCCCAATGACCGCAAGCATGCCGGCCAGCGCGGTGTTGGAGTTCATGAACTTCGTCTTCGCCCACTTCGATGGCATTGCCGCCAAGCATGGCTGCGAGCGAATCAAGACAATCGGCGATGGCTACATGGCCGTCTGCGGCGCGCCGGTGGAGTGCCAGGATCATGCTGAAAGAATCGCGAGAATGGCGATGGAGATGCTGAAGGATGTAGCCTTGCCAGCAAGCATCACGGAGCATTTGCCAGCAGGAGTGGAGTTTGAGATACGGATCGGCTTGCACACGGGAAGCATCACCGGCGGGGTGATTGGCGTTGGCAAATTAGCCTACGACATCTACGGCGACACCGTAAACACGGCCAGCCGGATGGAGAGCCACGGCGAAGCGGGGAAGATTCACGTGAGCCAGGAGTTTGCGAGTGCGGTTGGCGAGGTTTTCAGCTTTACGGAACGTGGAGAAATGGAGGTGAAAGGGAAGGGAGTGCTGCGGACGTATTTTTTGGAGGTGGTGGAGTAGCGTCGTTGGCAAAATCGCCCAACGCCCCGTCATTACGAGGAGTCTTCGAGAAGCAATCCCGCGGGTTTCTGGCGTAGTTCAGCCCGTCTGACACCGTGCCAGCCGTAAGATCGCCACGTCGCTCAACGCCTCGTCGAAGACCCCACCCGTCAGCGATGACGACGCGCTTCGCTGCCTGACGGTGGCTCACGCTCATACTTCGACGGGGCTCAGCATGAGCGGAGGGCTGATTCGGTGGTGGGATCAGATGGATTTTTCGGAACTCACGCCCCGTCATCGCCCCGTCATCGCGAGGAGTCTTCGACGAAGCGATCTCGCGCGTTTCTGGGATGACATCGGACACACTGCCACACGCGAGATCGCCACGTCGCTGATCGCTCCTTGTCGCAGACCCCGACCCGTCGGCAGGGCTGTTAAGTTATCACAAGTTGATGGAGGCAGGAGATTCTGTTGGCGAAGGTGATCGTGGCATTCTTGATCGAATCATACCCCTTGATGCGGAACAATGACAACACCCAACTCTTCAGCAACGAGATGTTCTCCGGCGCGTTCCCCAGGCGAGCACCCCGACGACCAATGCCATTGCGGTCTTCGTTCTGCTGGACATCCTTCACCCAATGCAGACGATTCTCAATGCCCCAATGACCTCGGATCATCTCGCCAAGCGTCTCGGCACGATCGCCACGGCGACTGCTGATATAGTACGCCGTCTCGACCGAAGGGGCGTTGTCTGCCTTCGACTTCCAGCGGAATCGCTCCACTCGGATGATCCGACGAAGACCCGCCCACGCCCCATCAATCGCCAACGGATCACCCTCGCACGGTGCATCCCACAGGCTGACAATCCGGCGTTCGATTCGACCATGACCGTGATTCGTCTGCTCATCGCAATCCACGATCGGACCCGCGGCAGCGATCGCTTGGCACTGCCGAAGCAGCGTGGGCTGATTCCCCTTGACCGCCACCAGGTAGTCATTTCCGGAATCAATGATCGTTTTTATCGTTTTTTTTGACAATGCAGCGCGTCAACGCTGAACGTCACACCGCGCAACCCCAGGGCTTCAATCACCTCGCGGAGTGTTGGTATCTCGCTGGTATGACCATTGTGATAGCGGCACAGACTCAGCACCGCACCTTGCCGCTGGCTGAAGACCGACAGGATGCAGAGGAAGTTCTGCTTTGAAGAACTGTGGTCCTGCGTGGTCGAAGCCAGTGCTTTGCCATCAAGACTGAGGAGGTCACCTTCGGCGATCGAGAGATGCTGTGTGGCCCATTGCGAGAAGGCTCGGTTCAAGGCATCGAAGTCTATGCCGAGCAAGATCGTGCGGAAGGTGACATAGGAGGGAACCGCTGTGCCGTTGAGTCCAAACAAGGCGACGAGTTCGGAGCGGTTGGCTTTGACAAAGGTTCCGAGTTCGCGATAGCCATAGCATCCGCTCATCATACCGAAGATGATCATCAGCAGCAGGTGATCGAGTTGATAGCGCTTCCCATGCGCGCTTCGGAAGTCCGGGACGGTTCGCAGATATGCTACCAGTGTTTGTTCCATCTGTTTTTGGCCTGCAATTTACTCCTTCTTTGAACACTTAACAGCCCTGCCGCCCTCTCCCAAATGTGTGATAGTGGTGGTTGCCTCACATTGGTCAGGTGGGAGAGGGAGCCAAAGCCGGGAAGGAACTGAAGAAGAGTGGAAGTGAGGTGGCACGCAATC
>JBGAJM010000066.1:0-2389 GCA_044224925.1 Kapaibacterium sp. (SeqCode) | reverse complement strand
CCATCTAGCCGTCTAATCTGTGCGAAATCTTAATGAACGTAACAAGTTTTGAGTTGTCAGGATGCTCTCGTTTGTGGAAAGGTCTGGTAGATTAGTTCATCGAGTTGGGTATCCACACGGTGGAGCGATGCGCGAAGCGGAAACGGGAGCACGGCATCATTACCTGTGAACATCGCCACAGCGGGTCGAAACACCCTTGCCTCTAACCGGGCGAACAACCGCGCCAGTTTCCAGCCATAGGGTGTCAGAAAGTAGCGATGGGTTTTGGGTGGACGAAAGATCAAGCCCTTCAGCCGCAGGCGTCGCAGATCATAGGTCATCTGACTCGCCGTGTAGCCGTTGATGGTGACACCGAGCAGATCAGCCACCGTGGCGCGCAGATCGCGGTTCTGAAATCCGTCGATGAGATGATGGAATAAAGTGAGCGCCAGAAATAGCGCCATCACTCGTGGTTGGCCGAACTTCAATGCCGGCGCCTTCTCACCGTCCTTGGTGACGGTCGGTTGCACCACGCGTTGGATGCTGTCGCCGCTCAACCCGCTGTTATGGCTGACGCGTTCGACTTCCAGCAAGCGCCGGTTGATCTCACGACCGATCTTCTGCAGGTAGGGCAGATTGGACAAACCCTTGTTCACGTCGAAGTCTTTAGGATTGCGGAAGGTCCCCTCCGTCCGGCAACCGCGCCCTTCTTTGAAATACTGCTTCAGGTCGAAGTTCTTGTAGCTGATATGCAGGCTCGGATGCACGCCGTTCTGAATCACGCGCGTTCGGAACTCCCCCGGTGTTTTCTTGGTTACTACCCGATCGAATACCAACTGCACCCGGTCGGGTCTACCCAGATCCAGGTTGTCACGGATGATCTCCTCGAAGAACTCGCGGCCCCGCAGCGGCCGGTCGAAGATCTGCGTGAGACTTACTTCCATCTGCCAGATGGATAGGTTCCAGTCATAACCGGCCTGCCGATCTTCGGCCCGCAGGGGCAACGGGATTCGTGCCAGCCATTTGCGGAACACACGATCGATGTCCTCCGGCCCTAGTGAATCACAGATCTGCTGCAACTTCTCCGATTCGGCGCACGACCGGAAGCCATTGTCGAGCGCTTCATAGACGATGCCCTTGCTCTCCAGTTGCCGCTTGGCCCATTCGTGCCCATTCAGGCACAGCTTGATGGCCCACGGTGCGTAGCTGCAGACTTTCAGAAACAACGGGCCGAAGTCGGCATCGTCAATGTAGAAGTAGTAGTGATTGACGGATACCGCCTTATCGCGCGTGAACAGGAACTGCCCATCGATCTTCTTGCCTTGGAAGGCCTGTGCCTTCTCCTGCGCCACGCCCACAAAGACCACTCCATCGCGGATTCCGCGTTTCCGCCGGAAATCGTTCGCGACGTCATCCTTGCGTTCTTTGTGATTGAACTGGTAGACGGGAATCTGATCTCGTTCCGTCATCGTCTTCACCGCCTCGCGGAACTTCTCTGTCAATTGCCCGAGCACGACAGGCGAAGCGACCGGCTTTCCCAGTTGCTCCCTCATGAACGTCACCAGCCCACCGGATGTGGCCAGTGGCCCGATGTAGCCATTCAGATACAACCGGTCGAGGCATTCCACTTCCAACGTCACATGTCCATCCAACAGTTCGGGGATACTCGCCATGTCTTGGATTCTCTTGGATTTCAGCCTGGAATTCCGCTCGCCTTCTTTGCGGCTTCGCGGCTTGGCGAGAGACTAGGAAAAGCTCTCATGACGGAAAACGCCATTGCCAAGGAAATCGTCGATGCGCCATTTCGCATCCACACTACGCTCGGACCGGGATTACTGGAATCGGTCTACCACGCCGTACTTGCCTATGAATTGTCTCAGCGTGGACTCCGCATTGTGAGTCAGCAGCCAATCCCGGTAGTCTACCGGACCATCCGCATTGACATCGGGTTCCGCGCAGACCTCATGGTCGAGGACAAGGTGATCGTCGAGATCAAGTCGGTGGAGGCTCTCGCAGCGGTTCACAAAAAGCAGCTTCTGACCTATCTGCGTTTGGCGGACAAGCGGCTTGGCTTGCTGATCAACTTCCATGTCGCGCTGATTAAGGACGGCATTGCTCGCATCGTGAACGGACTGGAAGAAGAGTCTCACGCAAAGCCGCAAGGACGCCAAGAACAAGAGTGACACTTCGCGTTTTGGTCTTGTCGGTTTGAGGTCGAAGACCTCGCTAGATCTTCGGCATCGCATCAGTGGCCGAGAATCAACGCCCGGAACTCATCCACCAACTCGTCTTCACGACTCGGATCCGCACTCGCAAGATTCGCCCTTAACTTCTCGAAGAACTCTCGTTTTCGGTGCTGCTGGCCTTCAAGACCGATCCGCACCAGCGCGGCTATCGCCTTGCTCATGCT
>JBGAJM010000065.1:0-3160 GCA_044224925.1 Kapaibacterium sp. (SeqCode) | reverse complement strand
GTGCTCGCAAGTGTGGCATTACCGGTGTTGCTCAGTGTACCCGTCATGATCGTTGCAACGTTGTTCGTCGCATCTCCAATGGTATGCTGTGAGTTCGTCAACGTCATTCGTTGATTGGCTGCAGCAACTGTTCCGATGTAGAAGTTGATCGGCCCCGGTGTTGCATTAGCTGTTGCGATGTTCATCGGGATCGAGGCCGTCGTCGGTCCAATAAAGCTCGTTGCGGTTGCATTGGCATTCCCCGTGAGCAACCAACCTACACCACCCACGACAGCTGCATACGAGGCTTCGTCAAGTTGTCCTGTTGCGTTCGAGATCACCACACGGTCGTAACCAACCGGAAGCGTTGCCTTGGCAACACCACCGAGTTCCGTGATCGTTACGTTCGGCGTGCCGGCCGTGCCGTTCACCGTGAGCAACTGTCCAGCAGCCGATGTTGTCCCGATGCCGATCTCACCGGTCGCATTGATGCGCAAACGCTCGTTCGCACCACTCGCACCTGTGTAGAAACGAATGTCCTGAGCCGTTGCATTTGTTGTTGCGATCGAGAGCGGCTGCGCACTTGTCGTCCCAAGGAATGAACCTGCGGCACCGTTCCATGCCGTGGTCGTTGCATTACCGGCAAGGACCCAGGCAACACTTCCGACAACTGCGGCATATGTTGTCTGATCCAATTGCCCGGCTGCGTTCGAGACGACCACACGATCATACCCTACGGGGATCGTGGCCTTCGCCACTCCACTCAACGATGTCATCGTCACGTTCGGGGTCAGAGCCGTGCCGTTCACCGTCAGCGAGCCCGTGGCATTCGTCAGCGTGACGGTACTTCCGGCTGTGCTCGCAAGTGTGGCATTACCGGTGTTGCTCAGTGTACCCGTCATGATCGTTGCAACGTTGTTCGTCGCATCTCCAATGGTATGCTGTGAGTTCGTCAACGTCATTCGTTGATTGGCTGCAGCAACTGTTCCGATGTAGAAGTTGATCGGCCCAGTGTTGCATTGGCTGTTGCGATGTTCATCGGGATCGAGGCGTTGTTGGTCAGCGGCTCTGCGGCTGTTGCGTTTACATTTCCATGAGAACCCATGCGGTTTCGCCAATGACAGCGGCATAGGAGAGCTTCGTCGAGTTGTCTGTTGCGTTCAGAGATCACCGCACGGTCGCAACCAGCAGGTAACGTTGCTTTTGCTACTCCGCCGAGAAGGTCATCGTCACGTTTGGTGTGAGCGCCGTGCCGTTCACGGTCAATGAAGCCTACCTCTGGCATTCGTCAGCGTGACGGTACTTCCGGCCGTGCTCGCAAGCGTGGCGTTACCGGTGTTGCTCGGCGTACCCGATACACGCCAGTGGTCACCGCCTGTTCGTCGCATTACCGATGGCAAGGCCTGACGCCGTGCTCGGCAGGCTCGTCACCAGATTCGCTGCTGCCACCGTGCCGAAGGATAAATTCAATGTCTCCTGCTGTTGCGTTTGCCGTGGCAAGATTCAACGGAATGGAGGCTGTTATTTGGTCGAGAAAACTCGTAACGATCGCATTACTGTTTCGGTCGGTACCCATGCCGACATTTCCAACGACAGCGGAATACGTTGTACAATCCCAGTTGTCCTGTTGCATTTGAGACAACAACGCGATCGAACCAACCGGCACCGTCGCCTGCAACGCCACCAAGTGACGTCATCGTCACGTTCGAGGTCAGAGCCGTGCCGTTCACCGTCAGCGAGCCCGTGGCATTCGTCAGCGTGACGGTACTTCCGGCTGTGCTCGCAAGTGTGGCATTACCGGTGTTGCTTAGCGTACCCGTCACCGCCGTATTCACACTGTTCGTCGCATTGCCGATGGCAAGGCCCGACGCCGTGCTCAGGTTCATCCGCAGATTCGCTGCCGCTACTGTGCCGAGATAGAAGTTGATATCGCCCGCCGTGGCATTGGCTGTTGCGATGTTCATCGGGATCGAGGCCGTTGTTGGTCCGAGGAAACTCGAGGCTGTTGCGTTTGCATTTCCTGTGAGAACCCATGCAGTTCCGCCAATGACAGCGGCATAGGAAGCTTCGTCGAGTTGTCCTGTTGCGTTCGAGATCACCACACGGTCGTAACCAACGGGTAACGTTGCTTTTGCTACTCCGCCGAGAGAGGTCATCGTCACGTTTGGTGTGAGCGCCGTGCCGTTCACAGTCAGTGAGCCTGTGGCATTCGTCAGCGTGACGGTACTTCCGGCCGTGCTCGCAAGCGTGGCGTTACCGGTGTTGCTCAGCGTACCCGTCACCGCCGTGTTCACACTGTTCGTCGCATTACCGATGGCAAGGCCTGACGCCGTGCTCAGGCTCATCCGCAGATTCGCTGCTGCCACAGTGCCGAGATAGAAGTTAATGTCTCCTGCTGTTGCGTTTGCCGTGGCAAGATTCAACGGAATGGAGGCTGTTGTTGGTCCGAGAAAACTCGTAACGATCGCATTACTGTTTCCGGTCAACAGCCAACCGTCATTGTTATCGATCCATGTTGGTGTTCCTGCTACCACCGACAACACCTGACCGTTCGTTCCGGGATTCAACCATGATTGCGTATTCACAGAGCCGGAGACCGTACTCACCAAGAGCGATCCTGTCGTACCTACTGTTCCTGGCCATACGAGGGACCATCCGTTTGCCAATCCTGCCGGTGCTCGTTGAATGATATAGTTCGAGTTACTGTAGAGATTCATCTCAACCGTCCGAACCGGATCTTGCGCGAACAACGAGCATGTGCACGCCACGGCCACCCACACCAAGGTGAGGAGTTTCGTGAAGCGTATATGGCGGTTTCGTTGCTGCATCGTTCCGTATTCGTTATCGAACTTCTGTCGGCTGTCGAGAGTGAGCTCGTGGTCTCACCCTCGACAGCCGGGGGCAATGCCCCCGGACGAATGACCGATTATGGAGTACCGTTGGCGAACCAGCAAATGCTCTCTGTACCGTTGCATGGTACCGTGGTTGCCCAGTTGATGGACAGACCAGTGATACCCGTGATGTACACGATAAGACCGTTAGAGGAGTTACCCGATACAACAGCTTCGGTAACGGCCGTCAGACCGGTGACCGTGATCGTACCAGATGTGGCTGCTGCGGCTGGAGTGACCGTACCGGACTTGATCGTCAAGCCCTGAATGGTCTGCCACGTAGCAGGAAG
>JBGAJM010000019.1:0-21806 GCA_044224925.1 Kapaibacterium sp. (SeqCode) | reverse complement strand
GCAGACTGGGAGCGCCTTGGCTCCGAGCAGGCCGTCAAGGATGCAGGTCTGTACAGGGTGGAAGGGAAGGACTACATCGTCAAGGATGGCGACATCATGTACTTCCGCTTCAACGTCTAAGGCATGAACTCCCAAGCGCTGCGGTACGTACCGTGGCGCTCGACGTATTCCAGGAATCCGCGATAGAACGGATGCGCTCCGATGGTGGCACTATCACCGATCACCACGAGCTTCTTCCGTGCACGCGTCATTGCCACGTTCATGCGACGGATGTCCTGCAGGAAGCCGATCTCGGCATCATCGTTGGACCGCACCAGCGAGATGATGATCACATCGCATTCCGATCCCTGGAACGAATCGACGGTGTTCACGTCGAGATCGTCGAACCACGTTGCCGACTCCACCGGTAGCCTGTCCTGCAGTTCGCGCACCTGCCCTCGATAGGGAGAGATCACCCCCACGGTGATGTCCGGTGCCGGTGCCAATTCACGTAGCACCATCAACGCTACTTCTGCTTCGCCGATGTTGCGGAGCGACTCGGTGTTATCTCCTGCCTCCTCATTCCATCCGCGTCCTGCCGTGTCGATCATCACCAATGACTCCGCCAACGGTCGGTCTGCCGGATGCGTATGCTCTTCCACGCTTGGATGAGCGATCACCTCGTCGCCATAGAACACCTTGTTCGAATAGCCCATGATCACGCGGTTCATGCGGTATTGTTCATTCAAGAGCGTCACCGCCTCCGGTTGCGCTGCAATGGCGCGCTCGAGCAGTGTTGTGCTCAGTCCGGCCTTCATGGCTTGTTGCGACATGATCGTTGGAGGAAGCTGATGCGGATCTCCGGCCAACACCACCATATCTGCACGCGAGATCGGGATCCACATAGCAGGATCGAGGGCCTGGCCGGCCTCGTCGATCACTACGGCAGCGAATTGCATGGAGCGGATCTCATGATTTCTCGACCCCACAAGGGTGCATGCCACGACGTCTGCCGACGACAGGACCCGCTCTGTGACCTCATCTTCGAGCCGACGGGCATCTCCCATCACCTTCTTTGCCTCTTGGAGCAACAGCTTGCGTTGTTCCATTTCTGAGCGCCCGAAGGAACGTTTATACTTCATGGCCAGTCTGCGGTATTCTTCGCTTTGCTTCCGGTACCGTTTGATCTCGTCGGCAAGCGGATGTGACTTCCAACGTTCCGACAGAGTATGTCGCATCACGCTCTCATCAACTCGAGAAAGATTGCCGATCCGTACCACATCCAAACCCGCATCAGAGCAGCGCTCCGTGAGCAGATCCACTGCACTATTCGACGGAGCGCACACCAGAATGGGCTTCGATCGCGCTGAAAGGCGCTTGATCACTTCCACCAACGTCGTTGTCTTGCCCGTGCCGGGAGGTCCATGGATGATCGCTACATCCTGCGCACTCACGCAACGTTGTACAGCAAGCAATTGCGACGGATTCAATGATGGTGCAACGGCAGTGTCCGTCGGGGCCTGCCGCCATTCCGCCCTACGAGCCCCTAGCAAGGTGTCGCGCAAGGTGGCAAGTCGAGAGTCGTGTGCATCGATGGTGTCGGCCAGTGCCTTTTCCATATCGGCAAAGCCGGACGCATCATAGATGAGCTGCAGACCGATCTGTCCGTCGTCCAACCACTCCGGATGATCGTTTCCTCGAAGAATGATATGGGCGGTGTTCCGATTGACCCAATGCAGCGTGCCGTGAATGGTGCGTTGCTCGCGATCGGCCTTACTGAAGAGCATGGCCGGCTTTCCGCCGGAGATCATATCGTGTGTTTTGCGGTCGCCCGGTCGCTCAACAACCACATACGGGTATTCGCCGAAACCGAATCCGGTCTCACGAATGCGAACAGGGTACCAACACACCCCTTCGGCCACACGTTGCCGCACCGGTGCAGTATTGATGAGCGTTTCGAATCGTCGCGCATGTTCCTCGGATTCGAGGTCCAGAGCCAGTTTGAGCTGTTGAAGAACTTGGATCGGTGTTGACATTGGGGTGGGCTGCATGGACTTCGAAACTACCACTTTCCCAATTCTTTGTGTTGAATTCACTCAGTTGAGGCATTTCATGAATCTATCTCCTACAACGTCGTTCATGCGACTGTGCACTGCACTGGTCGTCCTTCTCACCACGGCTGCGGCCATTCAAGCGCAACCGGAAGACCGCCGTGTTCCATGGCGCTTTGGTGTGAATCTCGGATTGAACTATAACATGGCCGGTGTTGGCTATGCGAACTGGATCTCCGATGCACGTCGTCCGAATGGACAGTTCGTTCCCTATGTGATGAACGACGGATCCGGCATTGGCCCCTACCTTGGTGCCTTCGTCGAATACAATCCAAGCTGGTGGGGATTGCAACTCCGCGCATCGTATGATGCTCGTGGCCTTACGGCAACAGACGATCAGTCGTACAAGGATCAGAACGGCAACTATCTGAGCGATGAGTATGTGTTGCGCAACACCTACATCTCGTTCGAGCCGTTGTTCCGGATCAATCCGTTCAGCAACAGTGGCTTCCACATGGTGGTCGGACCAGGCTTCGGCATTCGCACCTCGAGCACCTTCGACTACACGTTGCAAGGCCAACCGACCGTCACCGATGTGCCACTCGATAAGCCGAGTGGTTTCACCTTCAGCTTTGTTGGTGGTTTTGGTTGGGACATTCACTTGAACAGTGGACAGGCCAACACGCAGTGGTTCCTGAAGCCATTCGTGGAAGGCTCGTATATGACAGGACAGCGCGATGTGAGCTACGCAGGACAGACATCCTTTGATGGTGCACTGTCGACTGTGACCATCCGTGCCGGTATCGGTATCTCTGTTGGTGGTGCCGATCCATTGGCGCAGAGCGCACCGGTTGCACCAGCTCCCGTTGGTAAGCTCTTCCGCATCACACCTCCGGCCGACGGTATTTTCTCGAAGCGTATCATGGATGAGTATTATCCGCTCCGTCCGTTCGTGTTCTTTGATAAGAACGACACGAAGATCCCTTCGCGCTACACCACGATCAATGCAAGCGAGACCTCTACGTGGGTCTCGACATCGGGTCTTACGGCCGACAGCCTCACGAACGTAGCGGCACGTCCGTTCCGTCAAGGTGAAGTGTACTACAACATCCTGAACGTGTTCGGTAATCGCCTCAAGGCCTCGCCGAACACCACCGTCGAACTCATTGGTTCGGATCCTGCTGAGAAGAATGGCGAAGTACTTGCCAATACGGTCAAGGACTACTTCGTGAACACTTGGGGCATTGCTCCGAGCCGTATCTCGGTTCGCGGACAGATCGAACCACGCGTTGTCTCAGGCTCGCCACGTACACCATCGGAAGATCTTGCGGCCGCGGCCATCGAGAACCGTCGCGTGGAATTCATCTTCAGTGATCCGCAAATGGCCCGTCGTGTTCAGCTTCGTGCAGAACGTGATGCCGTTGAAGAGAATCTTGTCTACACCGAACTGCTCACGAACGAGAACATCGGCTCGTGGACAGCGACCATCACCGGTGGTGGTCAGCGCAAGTCGTATGGTCCGTACTATGACAAGGATGCCTACATGGATCCAACGGGTCTGCTCCTTACCGGACAGCAATCCGGCACGTACACGCTTGAAGTGGTCGCCAAGACCATGGACGGACGTACGCTCACCGATACCGAACCGTTCGATCTCTTCCGTGCTGCCAAGGATTCCAAGGTCGAGCGTCACTCCTTCACGTTCGAATTCGGCGAGCAGGATCCAGTAAAGCGTTCCGAGCAGTTCCTTCGTGGCGAGATCGCTTCGCGGATCGCTAATGGTTCAACGGTCTACATTGTTGGCCACACCGATAACATCGGCACGCCTGACGTGAACTTGACCTTGTCCCAGACCCGTGCAACGGAAACACGCGACATCCTTGCTGATGAACTCAAGGCAAAGGGCAAGACGGCGAACATCTATGCTCGCGGTGTTGGAGAGGTCACGGATCCAACCGTCTTCTCGAACGATACGCCTGAAGGCCGTATGTACAACCGTACGGTGATCGTGGACATTCGCTCCAAGTAACCGTCTCGGTCCAGCTCTCTATGAACCCCGGTATGCCATTGCGTACCGGGGTTCTTTGTTTCTTACCGTATCTTTGCCCCGAATTCACCAAAACACCTATGGGGATAGAGAGTATGAGCACATCACCTACGATGTTCATACGTGGATGCACCGCGCTGATCGCGCTGTGCGTCATCACGTCAATCGCTTCGGCCCAAGCTGCTGAGCAACCGGAACCTCGACATGTCACATGGCGCTATGGCGTCAATCTTGGTCTGAACTACAACCTTTCAGGCGTCGGCTATGCAGACTGGGTGACCGATCCTGCACGTCCGTATGGCCAATTCATCGAGAAGGTCCTTAACGACGGCTCCGGACTTGGTGCCTATCTGGGTATCATGGCTGAGTACAATCCGAGCTGGTGGGGTCTTCAACTCCGCGTCTCGTATGATAATCGCGGCCTCACCGCCAAGGACAATCAGTCATACAAGGACGGTCAAGGCGCGTACTACAGCGACGAGTACGTCTTCCACAACTCCTATATCTCCATAGAGCCCCTCTTCCGTTTGAATCCCTTCAAGAACAGCGGATTCCACATCAAGGCCGGTCCCGGCTTTGGTATCAAGACGGCATCGACGTTCGACTACACACCTCAGGGCGGCACACAGCAGAAGGACATTCCGTTGGCCATGCCAACGGGCTTCACCTTCAGCATCGTGGGCGGATTCGGCTGGGATATTCTCTTGAGCGACGGACAGGCAGATCGCCAGTGGTTCCTGACGCCGTTCCTCGAAACATCCTTTATGACCGGACAGCGCGATGTGAGCTTCCCATCGGTCCAAGGCGCCTTTGACGATGCCTTGTCCACGGTGACCATCCGTGCCGGTATCGGCATCAAGATGGGCGATGCCGATCCTGCCGAGGGTGTTGTCGCACCGGTAGGCAAGATGTTCCGCATCACGCCACCCGAAGACGGTATCTACTCGAAGCGTGTGGTCGACGACTTCTATCCGATCCGTCCCTTCGTCTTCTTCGATCGTAACGACACGAAGATCCCTTCGCGCTATGTGACGATCTCTGCGGGCGACACGCCAACATGGGGCAATACTTCGGGATTGACTGCCGATGATCTCACGAACGTCCAGGCACGTCCGTACCGTCAGGGCGAGGTCTACTACAACATCATGAACATCTTTGGCTACCGTCTGAAGACAACGCCGTCGGCAACGGTCGAGCTGATCGGTTCCGATCCTGTTGAAAAGAATGGCGAAGTATTGGCCAACGTGGTGAAGGACTACCTCGTGAACACATGGGGCATCGATGCAAATCGTATCTCCGTGAAGGGTCAACTCAATCCGCGCATCCCGTCGGGTACGGCTCGCACACCCGCAGAAGACAAGCCTTTGGCCGAGATCGAGAACCGTCGCGTCGAATTCGTCTTTAGCGATCCAACGCTTGGACGTCGCGTGCAATTGCGTGCAGAGCGCGAAGCCAACGAAGAGAATCTCGTGACGACTGAGATCACAACAAACGAGAGCATCGATACGTGGACGGCCACGATCACGGGTGGTGGACAGCGCAAGACCTATGGTCCGTTCTCAGAGATGACAGCCTATATGGACCCAACGGGTCTGCTCGCTGCTGGTCAGCAGTCCGGCTTGTACACCATGGAAGTGGTCGCCAAGACCACCGACGGTCGGACGCTCACCGAGAGCGATCAGTTCACGCTCGTTCGTGCCGCGAACGACTCGAAGATGGAACGTTTCAGCTTGATCTTCGAGTATGCTGAAGAAGATCCTGTAAAGCGTTCCGAGCAGTTCGTCCGTCAAGACATTGCACCACGCGTCACGAACAATTCCTCCGTCTTTGTGCAAGGGCACACCGATAACCTTGGAAAGGAAGATGTGAACCAGAAACTGTCAGCGCAACGTGCAACGCAGGTTCGCGACATTCTCTCGAACGAACTCTCGTCCAAGGGCAAGAAGGCCAAGATCACGGCACGTGGCTTTGGCGAATCAACGGATTCCACGATGTTCCCGAACGATCTTCCTGAAGGTCGTATGTACAATCGTACCGTTATCATCGACGTGAAGCCGAAGTAACACAGCGATATCAAGAACGAAGGCCCCGATGCACGCCTGTGCATCGGGGCTTTTTCGTTAACATTGTGTCTATGCTAGGACACACCGCACACATTCTCATCTCCAGCGACGACGTTCCCGCGTCGATCGACGCATGGTGTTCCATCGGTTTCACGGAACTTGCGGTTGCCGAAGGCGACGTGCCCGCATGGGCTCGACTCACGGACGGACAAGTGATCGTGATGCTGATGAACGACGCCGGCGCTTCGCCCGCCCTTGCCTACTTCCATGCCGATCCGCCGGTCCTCCGGCAACGCGTCCACGATCGTGGTGCAACGGTCACCGCCGTGAGTCCCACCGAACTCCACGTGCGCGGTCCGGGCGACATTCCGATCTACGTGCACGCCGGCAAACAACTCGAAGCAGAGCGTCCAACGAAAGAGAGCAATCCGCTCTTGGGCTATCACCTTGGTGTTTGTCTGAGTGTGGCCGATGCTGCGAGCGAGAAAACGTATGCGGAGCGCATGGGCTTCCTTGTTGCGGAACAAGCCACGGAGCCGTTCCCGCGGTTCGATATGACCGATGGCCTTGCCTCCTTGATCCTTCAGCAAACCTCCATGTCGATCCGACCACTTGTGTACACGATGGAGCTCGACAACGACGTTGTGCGCTCGATCAGGGAAGCGATGGGCGATCGATGCACGGTGTTCAGCACACCCGATGGCGGAGTGTTCATGCTGCGTCTCGATATGCCGGAAGGCACCACCATCCTTGTGAATGCAGATGACTAAACGACCTACGCTGAGCGGCATCGCCATGGTGTCCGTGTATGCTGTCGACTACGACGCATCATTCGATTTCTATCATCGCATCATGGGCCTCACGGATTTCTCTCCCATGGGAGAAACCTCGTGCTACTTCCGATTCGGGACATCGTCCGATGGTGCGCCGTATGGTATGTATCTGATCGGCAAGCGACAACCCATTCCAACCGGCAGCCAGAAGATGGCCAAGGCCACGTTCTGCTTCGATGTGCCAAGCGTCAAGGCCTGGTATGACTACTTGAAGAGCAATGGCGTGAAGGTTCCTATGGAAGAACCGATGGACATGGGGAACGATCATTTCTGGTTCACGGCCTATGATCCGTCGGGCATCGCGATAGAATTCGTGGGCAATGCGTGAAGACGCTTGCCATGTTCGATCTGGATGGAACGCTGCTCGACTCGCAGCGCGGCATTCTTTCGGCACTTGCTGAGACCATTGAACACTTTGGCGTAACAGCACCACCGGCCGATGTTCTGGTCACGCATGTTGGCGCGTCGCTGTGGACGATCTTCGAAGAGCTCCTTGGCACGTCTGACCGGGCGACGCTTGACGCCGCTGCTGCTGAGTATCGCCGACGATATGGAATGGGCGCGATGTTCGAATACACGATGTACGATGGCGTGCTCGAGATGATCGATGCAGCACGGATGCAGAACATGCGCGTGGTGATCGCCACGGCGAAGGCTGTGCCCTATGCCGAACGTGTGGTCGCATCGACGCCCTTTGCCACGATGATCGATCGTGTGTACGGTTCCGAACTTGATGGTGTGCGCACACAGAAGGAAGACCTCCTTCGCTATGTGTTGGAGCAAGAAGGAGTAGATCCGATCAAGGCCCTGATGGTGGGCGATCGGTCGCACGATGTGAATGGAGCGCACGCCAACGGTGTGCACAGTATTGGTGTATTGTATGGCTATGGTACAAGAGAAGAATTGCAACGCGCGACAGCGTTGGCAGAGACGACGACGGATGTGATCACGATCTTGAAGCAATTATCGGTCCGATGACCATTCTGCATCTTAATACATCGAATGCGTGGGGTGGGTTGGAGTTGTATACCCTGCAGTTCATGCAAGTGCTTGCGCGTGAGGGCGTAGAGAACGTGGCATTGGTGCGCGCGGGATCTCGCTTGGAAGAGGCGTGCAAGGCGGCAGGGATCCAAACACTGAGCACCTATCATCAAGCGCATGTGAGTCCATCCAACATCTCCATGGTGCGTCGATTCTGTCGAGCCAACCCCGATGTGATCGTTCACTCCCACACGCGAATCGATGTGTGGACCGGTTCGATCGCCGTTGCCGGCACCACCATTCCACATGTGAACAGCGTCTACATGATCGCCGTGAACAAGAAGGATGTCCTGCACTCCTTCATCTACGGTCGTGTGAATGCCATCGTCAGCACATCGTCGATCAACAACGAAGCCATCCGCGATGGCTTCCCGATCCCACCGGAGCGCATCCACCTGATCCGCTATATGCGAGATCCCGCTGTATCGGCCCGACGTGCCGATGCACGCGCTCAACTGCGCAAGGAGCTCGGCGTCGGCGAGAACGAATTGTTGATCGGAAGTGCCGCGCGTATCGATCCGCAAAAGGGCATTCGTGAATTCGTCGACTCCTACTTCCTGCTGCCGGACGATGTCCAGCAACGCGTGCACTACGTGGTGATCGGTGAACCGTCTGTTGAACGCATGGACGAGCAGGGACGTCCCGTCTACGAACCACAGGGCGCCGAACTGCAACAGTGGCTTACCGACCGTGCTTCGCATTCCTATGCACGAGGACGGATCCATGTGCGACCGTTCCGAGCGGACCTTGCATCGGCCCTGAGTGCGATGGACATCTTCGTCCTCGCTTCCTATCATGAGACCTATGCGCTCACCGTGATCGAGGCCATGATGAACGGTCTTCCGGTGATCGGAACGAACACCGGCGGGACGCCCGAACAAGTGGCGGACGGACGTGGACGGAGTGTCGAACCGCGCAGCGCGCACGCCCTTGCCAAGGCCATCAAGGACGAAGTGTCCGACGTCACACGTCGCGAAGAACATGCTGCCCTCGGGAAGGCATGGGCATGTGCAGAGCACGACCCTGCGGTCGTGATCCGACAATGGCTCGATCTGTATCAATCGTTGTAATGAACCAAGATGAACATTCGATTCACAGAACCATATCTCCCAACCCAGGCGCGTGCACTTGTTGATGCGTGTTTACAGAGCGGACAGTTGTCCGGTGACGGACCATTCTGCGCCGATGCCGAGAAGCGCATCAAGCACATGGTCGGAGCCGATCACGTCCTCCTTACCACATCCTGCACCCATGCCCTCGAACTGTCGTGTGCCATGATCGACCATGTCGATGGTGGCGAGGTCATCGTTCCATCGTTCACCTTCACGAGCTCGGCCACGGCCATACTGCAGGCGGGACTGGTGCCCGTCTTTGTGGACGTGGACCCGTCGACGATGAACATCGATCCCGACGACGTGCTGAAAGCCATTACATCGCGAACACTCGCCATCATGGTGGTGCACTATGCCGGGATCGCTTGCGACATGGCCGCACTTCGCAGCATTTGTGCGGAACATGGTCTGCTGCTCATCGAGGATGCGGCCCATGCGATCGGTGGACATTGGAACGACGTCGCATTGGGAACACTGGGCGACATGGCCGCCTACAGCTTTCACGCAACGAAGAACATCACATGTGGTGAAGGCGGTGCCTTTCTCACGTCACATGCATCGATCGCCGAGCGAGCCGAGATCTTTCGCGAGAAGGGGACGAACCGAAAACAATTCTTCCGTGGTCAGGTCGATAAGTACCGTTGGGTCGGCAAGGGCTCGAGCTACGTGCTCGCAGAGCCGCTTGCTGCCTTGCTCTCGGGCGGCCTTGCCGAGTTCGACACGGTGCAGGCGATCCGTCGTGCTCTCGTCGGGCGATATCGTATGCGCCTGTCTGAGCCCTCGATCGAGACGCAAGTGACGTTGCCATCCATTCCCTCGTATGCACGTCCTGCATGGCACTTACAACACGTGCTCTTGCGGAGCGAAGGGCATCGCGACGATCTCATTCGTTACCTTCGCGAACGTGGTGTAGGAACGGCATTCCACTACGTGCCGTTGCATACATCGCCCATGGGCATGCAACGCGGTGCACCACAGAGAACATTACCGGCAACGGATGATGCAGCGCCTCGTCTGTTGCGTCTGCCGTTGCATACGAATCTGACGGTCGCCGACGTTGACGCGATCTGCGATCTCATCACACAGTGGGTCAATGCACAATGAACATCCTCGTCCTCCATGGCGCGCTTGGAAGCGCGCACCAGTTCGCACCGCTCCTTGCCGCCCTCGGACCTTCCGCTTCCTTTCTTGAATTCATCGGTCATGGAAGTACGGACGATGTAGACGAGGCATGGACCATCGATCTCTTCGCTCGACAATTGGAGCGTACGCTGGAGTCCATGGACCGCCCGCGCATCTTCGGCTATAGCATGGGTGGTTATGTGGCCATTGCACTTGCAGCACGACGTCCGGAATTGATGTCGTCCATCGTCACGCTCGGCACCAAGTTCGAGTGGACGCCGGATGGTGCCGCTCACGAAGTGAAGAAGCTCGATCCCTCCATCATCGAGGCAAAGGTCCCGGCCTTTGCAGCCGATCTGCAACGTCGGCACGGTGCACAACGATGGACCACCGTGCTGGAGAAGACGGCGGGTCTGATGCGCGGACTTGGCGATGCGCCTGTGGTCACGCCCGACGTGGTGGCCGCACTCACCGTGCCCGTCCACTATGGCATTGGCGACCGCGACGAAATGGTGAGCATCGAAGAGACCATGCAGATGTATCGCGCAACGCCGGGCGCAACGCTGTCGGTGTTCCCATCACGTAAGCATCCCATCGAGAAGGCCCCCGTATCGCAGGTCGCCGCCTTCATTGAGCACGTGCAATGACCATCACCGAGCGCACCACTGTTGTTCGACAGGCGGCTCTTGATGCCGGTTTCGACGCCGTGGGTGTTGCCGAGGCCGTGCCACTGTACGATGCGTTCACGCACTACGAAGACTGGATCGCGCGGTCCTATCATGGCACCATGGGCTACATGGAACGCAATGCAGAGAAGCGTCGTGATGTGACGGAGATCCTGCCCGGTGCGCGTTCCGTGATCGTTGTGGCCTTGAACTACTACACACCCTTTGAACATCGGGGCGAGGGTGGCAAGGTGGCACGGTATGCATGGGGCGACGACTATCACGATGTGATCCCTGAGCGACTTGACCGGATCGTTGCCGCGATCAAAGCAATGGATCCGACGGCGGAGTGCAAGCGCTACACAGATACCGGACCGATCCTCGAAAAGCAATGGGCCGTGCGTGCCGGACTTGGATGGCAGGGCAAGCACAGCAACGTCTTGCGGCGTGATATCGGTTCGTGGTTCTTTCTTGGCGTGATCATCACCACCATGGCATTGGAACCAACACAACCAATGGAAGACCACTGCGGCACTTGTACGGCATGCATCGATGGATGCCCGACCAAGGCCATCGTCGAGCCATATGTGGTCGATGCACGCTCATGCATCTCGTACTGGACGATCGAAGCGAAGGCGCACGAAGAATTCCCCTCGAACGTCGTGGAGCACCTCGACGGTTGGATCTTCGGTTGCGATGTGTGTCAGGACGTTTGTCCGTGGAATCGCTTCCAACGACCGACCCAAGAGCCGCGATTTCTCCCGCGTGGAGGAGTGACAGTGCTGGACACGGGCGAGATGCTATCTTTGTCGCCCGATGCATTCGCTTCCCGGTTCAAGGGAAGTCCCATCAAACGACCAAAACTTGCAGGCCTTCAGCGCAATGCCAAGGCCGTCGAACAACGAAGGAATGAATGAACATGACAGAGAATCATACCGACATCATCATCATCGGTTCCGGTCCGGCCGGCTTCACAGCAGCACTCTATGCCAGTCGTGCAGGACTGTCCGTCACGATCTTCGAAGGACAACAACCTGGAGGTCAGCTGACGATCACCACCGAGGTGGAGAACTATCCCGGATTCGAACATGGTATCATGGGACCCGAACTCATGGATGTGATGCGCAAGCAGGCACATCGATTCGGTGCCGTGTCGCGCTATGAGCTGATCACAAGTGTCGACCTCTCAGCACGCCCCTTCACGGTGCGCAACGAAAAGGGCGAGGCCTTTACTTCGAAGGCACTCATCATTGCCACCGGTGCATCGGCAAAGCTGTTGGGTGCTACCGGAGAACAAGAGTACATGGGCTTTGGCGTGAGTGCCTGTGCCACGTGTGATGGCTTCTTCTTCCGCGGACTCAACGTCTTCGTGGTCGGTGGGGGAGACACGGCCATGGAAGAGGCGAACTACCTGACGCGCTTCGCTGAATCGGTCACCATTGTACACCGTCGCGAAGAGTTCCGTGCATCGAAGATCATGCTGGAGCGTGCAAAGGCCAATCCGAAGATCCGCTTCCTGCTGAACACCACGGTGGAAGAGTACGTGGGCACGAGCGAGAACGGCATGAAGAAGCTCACGCAGTTGAAGCTTCGCAATACGCAGACGAATGAAGTGACGATGGTCCCGGCAGACGGTGCCTTTGTGGCCATTGGTCACCAGCCGAACACGCAATTGTTCAGCGGCATGCTGGACATGGATGACGTTGGCTACATCCTCACCAAGGACAAGAGCACGTACACGAACATCGAGGGAGTGTTCGCCTGTGGTGATGCGCAAGACAGTGTGTACCGTCAGGCCGTGACGGCCGCAGGGTCGGGCTGTATGGCCGCCATCGATGCCGAGCGCTGGATCGAATCCCAGCACTGACGTCGATCATTCTACAACGGCCTTGGTGCCGTACTTCTTCTTGACCTCGTCCCGTGCCGCCTCACCGGCCGCACGCGTAGCGTAGCCCCAGAGCTTCACGCGATACAGCGGTGCGCGGTTCACGACCACCGGTTCGAAGTATGCCTTGTATCCGCGCGACTCCCAAAGGTCCACGCTCTTCGATGCCAGTTCTTCCGAGATCACCTGTTCGACGATCACGGTGAACGGCTCGAGGTCTGCTCGGAGTGAACGCACTTCCACACGATTGTTCAATGCACGCTGCCACTCTTCGAGCTGCAGGTAGTAGAGCGGCTTGGTGTTGCCTTCGCTGCGCACTGAGATCTGTTGGGCAGGAACGCCATAGGTGGTGAGGTAGGAAGACACGGCCTTTGCGCGCTCCAGTCCGCGCTTATAGGCATCGCCCGAATACTCCGTGCTCACATTGCCCACCAACTCCACATTCATCGACGGATCGTCCATGAGTTGCTCGCCAAGGGTGACGAGCGTTGGTGCAAAGGCCGTGAGTCCTGCATCGGTGGAATCCTTGAACGCGGCCACGGCCGTGTACGAAGAACGATACTGTCGATCGCGCAATGGCAGTCGCACCGAGTCTGCGAACTCCGTACCATCGAGCGCATAGGTGGCCGAGACGGTCACATCGGCGCAATCGCCATCGCTTGACGGCATGGGCACCGTGAACCGGAAGCGTTGCTTGCGAGCATAGAGGATCTCGCGAACGATCGGTCCAACATCGGCCACCTTGTCGGCCGGCAATTGATAGAACCGTCCACCCGTTGCACCGGCCATGTAGCGATAGACGTATCCCGTCGACGTCGATCCAACGCGGATCACATTGATGGAGGCACCCATCGTGCGTGCACGTTGCACCACATCGGCACAGGCATAGGCCAACGATGCATTGTCATCGCTGGACGCTACGATGATGATGGTCCGATATGAGAGCACGCGATCGTGCAACACGCTCAACCCCGCATAGGCACTTGCATACACGGCAGAGAGCCCGACGGCATCGGGCACACTGTCCGCCGAACATTGTGCGGCCGCCTGCGATGTGGACGACATCGGAACGATCTCGAGAATGTCGTGATCATACAACGTGATCGCCACGGAATCGGATCCGACCGTTCCCGACAATGCTCCTTGCAACCCTTGCACCACCTTCTTCGCCATCCCTTGCGATGCTGCGGAGTTATCGATGCAGAGGACGGCACTCACATTGGCCGTGCCCGACGACCAAGCTTGCTCAGTTGGCACACCAAAAGTGGTAGATGTCGAAGCATCCTCCGTACGGCAACGCGCTTGGAACTTCCATCCGCCGCGACGATCGGTGCCACGCAGGAAGTTGCCGTTGGAATCCAACAGCACTGCTTCGCCAATGATGGAGTCGCCACTTGCACGAACCGACGTGATGCGAAGCGACGTTGGTTGTGTTGATGTGTCGGACGTGAGTCCGCGCATGTAGGCAGAGGGGATGTCGGAAGGGGCAAGGGGAGAAGGGCCTGTGGCCACCTCTTGCTCATCTTGCGGAGCGGCGTTCTTCACGGACGCCCGCTTCGTCATGCCGCGTTGTGCAACGGCAATGGTCCACTCCTTCGTGAGGGAGTCCGTGCCGGGCCTGTAGCCGATCACACGATACGTGGTGGTCTCCGAGGGAGCCACCACGGCATGATCATCGGGCTTGAAGCGTTGCTTCAGTGGATCGACCCATACGCTGTCGGCGTTGCGAAAACGCCAGAACATCTGGGCCGCTTCACCTTCCTGGATCGACTGTGTTGCAGTGAATGAATCAAGGGCGATCGGTTTCCGGGCGCAGGCAACGGTGGAAATCGACAACACTGCGACGACGAGGCCGGCGCGCATGAACTTCATGATCGATCCTTGAGTTATTCGGTTGGACGTGTGGTGAAAACGAACTGTCCTGCGTCGTCGACGTCAAGGACGATCGTTTCACCGGCACGAACTTCCGCACCAAGCACCTTTAATGCAAGGGGATCGCTCACATATCGCTGGATCACGCGTTTGAGAGGGCGTGCTCCGTACTGCACATCGTAGCCGCGTTTGGAGATCCACTCCACGGCCGCCGGCGTGGCGACGAAGCCAATGGAAAGGTCGCGAAGGCGCGCTCCCACTGCTTGCAGTTGCAACGCAGCGATCGAATGGATCTCGCTAGGAACCAGGGGTTTGAAGAGGACGATCTCGTCGATCCGGTTCAGAAACTCCGGACGTAGTCGCTTGCGCAAAAGATCGAAGATCGTGATGCGAAGCTCGGAGATGAGCTGATCGCGGTTCTCTTCGTTGATGTCGAGCAGACGGTCTTGCATCACATCGGTGCCGAGATTGCTCGTCATGATGATGATGGAGTTGCGGAAATCAACGGACCGACCTTGGCCATCCGTCAGACGTCCATCGTCCAGCACCTGGAGAAGTACGTTGAAGACGTCGGGATGGGCCTTTTCGATCTCATCCAGGAGCACAACGCAATAGGGGTTGCGTCGCACGGCCTCGGTCAACTGTCCACCTTCTTCATAGCCCACATAGCCGGGAGGAGCACCAAGCAAACGTGACACGGCATGTTTCTCCATGTATTCGCTCATGTCGATGCGAACCATGGCATTCTCATCGTCAAAGAGGAACTCGGCCAAGGCACGAGCCATCTCCGTCTTGCCCACGCCCGTGGTGCCAAGGAAGATGAAGGAGCCGATCGGACGTTTGGCGTCTTGCAAGCCGGCGCGTGACCGACGGATGGCATTGGCGATGGCATGGACGGCCTCGTCCTGTCCGATAACGCGGTCGTGCAATCGGTCTTCCATCTTCAGCAGCTTTGTACGTTCCGTTTCGAGCATCCGCTGCACGGGAATGCCCGTCCATTTCGCCACGATCTCTGCAATGTCCTCAGCGCCGATCTCTTCCTTGAGCATCGACGTGGACTCTTGCACACGCGCCAGTTCCTTGTTCGCCGCCTCGAGCTTGCGTTCGAGTTCGTTGAGCGTACCGTAGCGCAGTTCGGCCACGCGACCGTAGTCGCCGGCACGCTCTGCCTCGGCGGCCTGTTGCTTGACGGACTCGATCTCCGTCTTCAAGGTCCGCAGCGATTGAATGTGGAGCTTCTCGGTCTCCCACTTCGCGCGAAGGTCTGCATAGCTCCGCTGGAGCTCGGCCAGTTCCCGGTCGATCTCTTCCAGTCGTTTTCGTGTTGCTTGTAGGGTGCCTTGCGACATGCGATACCTCGTGTGATAGAGGCAATATGACGATGTAAACGGGGGTTTGGTGGGCTCCACGGACCTTGCCGCCCCGGTTTTCCACACGGGTTCTTTGCGTGCCGTCGATTTGTCGTATTTTGGTGCCATATGGATCCACTCCTTCGGTTGATCATCGTGATCGTTCAGAGCTACTTGATCGGTTCCATACCGACCGCTCTGATCATCAGCAAGAGATTCTTCGGCTTCGACATACGGTCGAAGGGTTCCGGGAACATGGGAAGCACGAATGCCTTCCGTGTGCTCGGATGGAAGTGGGGCGTTGTCGTCCAGCTTGCCGATATCGCAAAGGGCCTCGTTGCCGTCCTCCTCGTTGCCTACTTCTTCGACTCACAGATGCCGTTCGAGAACCACACGCCGTTCGAAGACGCAACGGTCGTGAAGATCATCGCCGGATTCGCTGCCGTCATGGGACATATCTGGTCGGTGTTCGCAGGGTTCAAAGGTGGCAAGGGCATCAACACCTCTGTGGGCATGCTCATTGCCCTCGCACCGGTCGAAGTGGCCATTGCAGCGGGCGTGTTCGCCTTGCTCGTCTTCGCCTCGGGCTACGTTTCCTTGGGAAGCATCATTGCTGCCATGTCCGTTCCCGGTACCATGGCCATTCGCTACAATCTCTTTGGCGTGCAGATCAACGGCTATCATACGTTGGTGTATTTCTGTATCGCCCTCGCCGTGCTCGTGATCTATGCGCATCGCGCGAACATCAAGCGACTGTTGGCGGGCACCGAGAATCGGTTCCAGAAGCTGCAGTTGTTCCGCCGACTACGCCATCACCATTAGAACATGAAGGTCGCCGTCATTGGTGCCGGTGCATGGGGAACTGCACTTGCCGCCGTTGCTGCAGAGAACGGACACGACGTGATCCTGTGGGCGCGTGAAGAGCACGTTGTTCACGAGATCAACACCAACCATTCCAACGCCACCTTTCTTCCGGATGCAGCGCTATCCGAGTCCATTCGTGCGTCGCATACCATGGACGATGTCCACGATGCCGATGTGACGATCATCGCCACGCCAACGCAGTACATCCGATCGGTGCTCACGTCGCACCGACAGTTCTTCGCGAACACCACCATCGTCAACGTTGCCAAGGGCATCGAGATCGGCACGCACCTGCGCGTGTCGCAGATCCTCGACGATGTCGGCGTTGCACCACGCGATTATGTGGTGTTGAGCGGTCCCAGTCATGCCGAAGAGGTCGTGCGCCGCATGCCGACGACGGTCGTGGCGTCGTCTGCCTCCATCGACGCAGCGCAGCGCATTCAAACAGTGATGTCCACGGAGTCCTTCCGCGTCTACACGTCAACAGATGTGGTGGGTGTGGAGATCTGTGGCGCCTTGAAGAACGTGATCGCCATTGCCGCAGGGATCGTGGACGGGATCGGATTCGGTGATAACACGAAGGCGGCGTTGATCACGCGTGGCCTGGCAGAGATCGCGCGGTTGGGCGTTGCCTTGGGAGCGCATCAGCAGACATTCTTCGGTCTTGCCGGACTCGGAGATCTCTTCGTGACGTGTTCTTCCGTGCACTCCCGCAATCGATACGTTGGAGAGCAGATCGGTAAAGGACGGACACTTGCGCACATCCTCGAGGGCATGAGTGCCGTTGCCGAAGGCGTGCCGACGACGAAGGCCGCTCTCGAGCTCTCCACTTTCGTTGGCGTGGAGCTGCCGATCGCCTCGAAGGTATCGAGCATTCTGTTCGACGGAGAAGATCCCAAGGATGCCATCCGCGAACTGATGATGCGTCCGATGAAGAACGAAGGCTCCTAGGCTGAGGCGTCATCGCCGCTGATCGACGTGATGCGCAACTCGGCCGCCGCCAGATATTCCCGACATTGTTTTGCAAGGGCCATGCCCTCTTCATACGAGCGAAGCTGCTCGTCCAGTGGTGCATCTCCTGCATCGAGCAGCATGGCGATCTCTTCCAGTCGCTTCAGTTGCTGTTCGATCGTTGGTTGTTCAGTCTTCTTTGCCATCGATGATCTCCGTGATGTCTTGTTGTGTGGTGGATGTGATGGTGGCCGTCGACACATCGTGTGCACGACGGATCGTGATGGTGTCGTCGATCGACAAGGACGATGCTGCATTCAGTACCGTGCCGTGCCGTTCGATCATGGCGAAGCCACGTCGTAATGGTGCAAGCGGATGCAGCGTGGTGCACAGTGCCACGGCATGGTCGACGCGATGACGCATCAGATCGATGGCATGACGGATCGACGTCAAGCCGCGTTGTTCCAGATCGTCAGCCCGTTGCATATACAAATGGATGCGCTCCGTCAACCTGCGTGCCCTGCCACCCTGCAGGAACTCCTCCGTCATATCGCTCAATTCGGTGATCGTGTCGACCATCGCTTCGCGCATACGCAATGCATACTCATCGACGACGCGTAGGAGCTCTGCCACGGGTGTGGGTGTAGCGAGCATGGCAGCGGCCGTTGGCGTTGCTGCGCGCACATCGGCCACGAAGTCGGCGATCGTGAAATCGGTCTCATGTCCAACGGCGCTGATCACCGGGATCGCAGAATGATAGATCGCATCGGCAACGACCTCGGTGTTGAAGGCCCAGAGGTCTTCGATCGAACCGCCGCCGCGACCAACGATGAGCACTTCCGCCTTGCTGCCTTGCATCTCCTTGATGGCCTGTGCCACATCCTCTGCCGCTCCGTCGCCCTGCACCATAGCGGGTCGTACGATCACGGTGGCGATCGGGAAGCGAAGGCGGATCGTCGAAAGGATGTCCTGGATCGCCGCACCGGTCTTCGACGTGATCACGCCGATCACATGGGGGAGGGTAGGAAGGTCGCGCTTGCGTGCGAGGGCGAAGTAGCCCTTTGCATCGAGCTTGCGTTTCAGTGCTTCGAAGGCAAGATGCAGGTCGCCAAGTCCGGCCGGCGTCATCGCCGTCACATCGATCTGATACCGTCCCTGCGGAGGATAGACGGAAAGTCGACCGTGCACGACCACACGCATGCCGTCTTCGGGGATGAATCGCAGTGTTCGACTCTTCCACATCACGCCGGCGATCTGTGCATCGTCGTCCTTCAGACTGAAATAGCGATGTCCGGACGAATGTTGCTTGTAATTGGAGATCTCTCCGCTCACCGACACGTCGCCGATGCCTTCGGTCAGAAGGTGTCGGATCACGCCCGTGAGTTCGGATACAGACAGTACGTTGTCGTTCATAGAGTGCAATATCGGTGAAAAGAGGGCAAGCATCATCGCCAGGTGCACCCGAGGGAACATTCACAAGGTGCACACGTCCCATGCCAACGAATTCCTCTGAGCATCAGCGAACGCTGCCCACCGCTCGACGTCTTTTTTAGCACAACACTCTCGCAGTCATCGTCGCAAGGACGACCGTTGACCGCAATATGGCATGCACACATGCCAACGTTTGACCGTTCTTATCCACTCTGAGAAGATCACATCATGAAGAAGTTTACTACGGCCGTGTACCGAACAGCAGTTACCGCAGTTTGTGTGGCACTGATGATCGGGATCGGTACCACGGCTTTCGCCCAGGTTGCCCCAAATCTTGGCACAGCGGCCACCTACGGCGCATTTAGCGGCGCAGGCGCCATTGAAAACACCGGCCTCACGGTCGTCCACGGCGATATCGGTACCTATGTGGGCGCCTTCACAGGCTTCCCACCGGGTATCTACACCGGTGCCTATCACAATGCCGATGCAGCAGCGCTTGGTGCCAAGAATGACCTTGTTCTGGGCTACAACTCCATGATGGACGCCGCGCACGCCATTCAGTTCGATACGGCGTTGAATGCAACCATGGGTAATGGCCAGGTGTTGACCTCGCGCACCTATGGACGCAACGACCTTACCACCATCGAGGGTGAACTCACCTTCGATGCCAAGGGGAACAACAATGCGATCTTCATCGTGAAGATCCGTGCTGCCCTGAACGTCTCGGCGAACACCAAGATCCTTTTGGCCGGTGGCGCACAGGCAAAGAACATTTTCTGGGCCGTCGACGGCGCGGTGAGCATTCTTGATAACACGGACTTCAAGGGAACGATCGTTTCCAATGGTGCGATCCACCTCTATGGTGGTTCATCGCTCGACGGTCGCGCACTCGCTGTTGTTGGTGCTGTGACACTTGCTTCGAACTTCGTGACCGGCCTCGTGGTCGTTCCTCCTACGAACACGTTAACGATCATCACGCCTGCACCCGGCGACAGCGTCAAGGGTGGCAAGCAAGGCTACGAGATCAAGTGGGCCGGTACAGGCATTGCTGCGACGAAGACCATTGCCTACTCGCTCGATAGCGGACTGACGTGGAAGGACATTGCAACGATCACCACGGCGAACTTCACCTACAGCTGGAATGTGCCCGACACGGTCTCCGTCAAGGCACTTGTTCGCGTCACCGATGCGAATGACCTGCGTGGTGTCAGCGGCATCTTCAAGATCACGGCCATGGACAAACTTGTGATCGTTACACCGATCGCAGGCGAGAGCATCCAGGGCAATACGAAGAACTATCAGATCAAGTGGTCCGGTTCCGGCATCGCCGCTTCCAAGACCATTGAATACTCGCTCGATAGCGGCGCAACATGGAAGACCATTGCCGTTATCAACAATGCCTTGTTCGCCTATAGCTGGAATGTACCGGATACGGTATCCACGAAGGCTCGCGTGCGGATCACTGATGCCAACAACCTTCGCGGTGTCTCCGGTGTCTTCTCGATCACGGCAAGTGGTAAGATGACGATCCTCAATCCGGCTGCCGGTGAGAGCATCGTTGGCGGAACACTTGGCTACCAGATCAAGTGGTCGGGTACAGGCATTGCCGCTCGCAAGACCATTGAGTACTCGCTCGATAGTGGCGCAACATGGAAGCCCGTTGCTGTGATCACGACCGCACTCTTCTCGTACTCGTGGAATGTTCCCGATACGGTTTCGACCAAGGCTCGTGTTCGCATCACCGATGGTGCCGGCGTACGCGCTGTGAGTGGTGTGTTCACAATCACGACCAGCAAGATCCCAGGTACGATCCGCTTCGTACGTCCATTCGCCGGTGAGGTCATCATTGGCGGAACACAAGGATATGCCGTGATGTGGTCCGCAACCGGACTTACACGCACAAAGACACTGGAATACTCGTTGGGTAGCGGCAAGACGTGGACGACGATCGTTACCATGTCGAACGACACGGTCGGTTATGCTTGGAATGTTCCAGATGTCTCCTCGACCACGGCTATGCTGCGCTTGACAGACTCCAGTGGAGCAACGGGCAAGAGTGCCGTCTTCACGATCAAGTCGTCGTCATCAAGCAATGCCAGCATCATCATCCTTCACCCGGCTGCCGGTGAAGTGTTGAGCGGTGGATCGGTGAACTATCCGATCACCTTCACTGCGACGAACACAACGCTGAACAAGCGCTTCGAGTACTCGCTTGATGCCGGCATCACGTGGACTCTCATCGAGATCTTCTCGGGTGACATCAAGTACTACATCTGGTCGAACGTTCCGAACGAAGCCACGACAACAGCGTTGATCCGCATCACGGATGACAACGGCGTCATGGGCGTCAGCGGTCTGTTCACGATCGACGTGGTCGATGCGAGTGGATCGATCGACGGTCTGGTCCTCTCGGGACTTGACATCGATCGCAACATCGCCGTCGACGGAACGATCGGGATCTCGTGGACCTTCACGCCGGACATCGGTACAAGTGTCGAAGTGGAATACTCGCTTGACGCATCGGGGATCTGGTATCACATC
>JBGAJM010000018.1:0-22310 GCA_044224925.1 Kapaibacterium sp. (SeqCode) | reverse complement strand
GCAGGCTGCCTGCCAAAGGAAGAGGTTGTCTTGAAGGTGGTCGGGTCGTCAACCCTCGTCACGACCGCGGCATCGGTGGATGGCACCGTTCACGCAACGTGTCGTGTTCCCGACATCAATGTTGGCGCGTATCAACTCTCCATCGTCACACCATCGGTGATCGCCGTCAGCACAGACTCACTACACGTGACGAAGACGATCAACCTCGAAGTGGAAGATCTTCCGTCCATCGACTCGGCCGAGCATGAGCTCATCTTCTACACCGGATTCCGTCCTGAACCATTCTGGAGTGAAGGTCGATACCGTCGTCTCGATCCGCCAACACCGCGAAGTAGGATGACAGTGGTGGTGCCCGTGGGTGGTACGGGGATGTACAAGCTCGATCTGTGGGGAGCACGCGGACCCGACATGGGGATGTACGACATCTTTTTGGATGGTGAGCGCGTGCATGCCGAGGATCTCTATGCCGACACGACACGTGAGTATCAAATGCGCGGCGTGATCTGGCATCGCGATACGATCCGCCTTACGCGAGGCTATCACGAATTGAGTTTCGACTGCATCGGCCGCAACGAACGTGCCGCGCGCAACATGCTGGTGGTAGACAATTTGGAGCTCACGCCCATTGGCAATACGGTTGACGTGATCGATCGGCCAGACATCCACGAGAACGTGGTCTATCCGATGCCAACACATGCCGGAAGCACGATCTCGATGTTGCTGGTCACGGAGCCAACGTCCATCGTGTTGGTGGACCAACTCGGAACCACGCATGCGCTGAGCTACACGATCACCTCAACCGGTGCAACAGCCACGCTGCCTTCCCACCTTGCCCATGGCACCTATACGGTACTGTGCAAAGGGCCGACGGGGAGCGCCACAACGATGCGGATCGTGATCACACCGTAACGGTCGTCGTTCAATACGGTGGGTGCCACGACAGTTGCTGAATGAGGGCGTGCACCGAAGCGGGCTTGTGTGCGTGCGCTATGCCGGAATCGAAGAAGTACTCGGCAACGCGTTCGGCAACGATCAACGATGTCTCGCGGATCTTGGCAAGAGGCGGATAGACGAGTCCACGTTCGAACTCCTCTTGCGTTACCAGCTCCGACAACGCACGCGCCGCCACCACAAAGGCCTGCTCGGGAATGATACGCGGACGTGTGGCAAGCACGGCCATACCGATGGCCGGGAAGATGTACACGTTATTGCCCTGACTCGGAATGTAGGTGTTCCCCTTCCATGCAACAGGCGGGAAGGGTGAACCACTTGCGAAGATCACCGTTCCATCGGTGTGGTCATAGGCATCTTGCGCGGAGCACTCGCTCTTCGATGTAGGATTCGAATACGGGAAGATGATCGGACGCGGCGTGTTCTGCGCCATGGTCCGAAGGATCGTCGGCGTGAAGGCATTGTGGATCGTGCTGGTCCCGATCAACACGGTCGGCTTCACGGTCTGCACGGCTTCTTCGAACGAATCGATCGGCGCATGATCGTGCGCGAACGGTCGCTTCGTTTCCGCAAGTCCATGACGATGGCTCGTCACCAGTCCTTGCGAGTCCACCAGCCAACAGCGCGCATGGGCCTCTTCGATCGTGAGGCCTTCTTCGACCATCACCAGGCTCATCAACTCGGCAATGCCAACACCGGCAGAACCTGCCCCGAAGAACATGAATCGCTGATCGGACACACGTTCGCCTTTGAAGCGAACGGCAGAGAGCACGCCGGCAACACCAACAGCGGCTGTGCCTTGAATGTCGTCGTTGAACGAGCACACCTGTTCGCGATACCGATCGAGCACCGGCACGGCATGGTGATTGGCGAAGTCCTCCCACTGGATGCAGGCATGCGGGAACACTTCCTGCACGGCATCCACGAATTCGTCGATGAAGGAATCGTACGGCTCGCCCTTGAGTCGTTCGATGCGCGTGCCGATATAGAATGGATCTTCCAACAGTGTCTCATTCGCTGTGCCCACGTCGAGCGTGATCGGCAACGTCATCTGCGGCGGAATTCCAGCACAGGCCGTATACAGCGCGAGCTTGCCGATGGGAATGCCCATGCCTTGCGCGCCTTGATCACCAAGACCAAGGATGCGCTCGCCATCGGTGACCACGATGAAGCGCACGTCGCGCTCCGGCCAGTTGCGCAGCACATCGCGGATCATGCCCCGATGGTCGGCCGTGATCCACAGGCCCTTGGGGCGACGGTAGATGCGGCCGTATTGCTGACATGCCAGTCCGACCGTTGGTGTGTACACGATGGGCATGTACTTCACAGGATCGTGCATGAGCACACGGTAGAAGAGCGCCTCGTTGCGGTCTTGCAGATCGCTGAAATAGACATACCGGTCCAGGTCCGTCGGCAGTGCGTCGAGGTGCATCTCTGCACGCGACATCTGCAGTTCCGGAGGGGAGATCACGGGCGGAAGAAGTCCAACAATGCCAAGGTCGATGCGTTCTTGGTGCGTGAACACGGTCCCTCGATTCTCGCGCGGGTCGCGCAAGAGATCAAAGCCGCGTTTGGTGATGTGCGTAGTTGCCATAGCTCCAAAGTTACCAAATCGGCGCGGGAGTCGGACGTAGTCGCTCCCCTCGTAGTTTTGCCACATGAAACACCTCCTTGCCGCCTTCCTCCTTGCCTGCAGCGCCATGGCCGTGCATGCGCAAGACGATGCCGCACCATCGTACAAGCACAATCGAATTCTGATCGACGTGGGGCTACAATTGCCGCAGGGCGGAGATGCAACGGCACTGGGCATGAAGCCGGGTGTGGGCTTTGCACTGTCGTTCTGGCAATTGTACGATGAACGCTTTGTCGGCATGCTCTCGTTTGGTTCGGCCACCATGCAGTTGGGCACGGAAGTGGCCACCGATAGCGGCATTCAGGATCTTTCGGGATACAGTGCGCAGATCGTGCCGCTCATGGGCGGCGTGGGATATCTGTTCACCGGCATGGCCGTTGTCCCCTATGTGGTGGCCGAGGCCGGTGCAGCGTTCTTGACGTTGAATTCGGGCAAGAGCAGACCCATCGAAGGGTTCAACAACGAAGCCTACTTCGCTTACGGAGGTCGCGTCGGCATTGGTTATCCGGTGTCCGACCACATTGCCCTGCAAGTGAACGTGCGCTATATCAAGGTGGCAACCGAACAATTTTCGACGCTTGGTGTGAATGGAGGAATATCGTGGTCGTTCTAACACGTCGCTGCTTCGCGCTTGGCGCACTCGCTCTCGGATGCTGGTTGTCGATGTCGGCACAAGTAACGCCAACAACAGAGTCGCATTTGAAGAACATCACGCAGCTCACCTTCGGCGGTGATAATGCCGAGGCCTATTGGAGTTTCGACAACACGCACTTGTCGTTCCAATCGAACTTCAAGAAGTGGGGACTGCAATGCGATCAGATCTTTGCAATGGATGTGAAGGCGGCAAGGAAGGCAGCCGATTCCACCTACCGTCCTCAAATGATCAGCACGGGCAAGGGACGCACGACGTGCTCGTTCTATATGCCGGACAACAAGCACATCCTCTATGCAAGCACGCATGAGGGTGGCGAGGCATGTCCGCCCGAAGCCCCGCCACGAGCCGATCACAAGTATCTGTGGTCGGTGTATTCCACCTTCGATATCTACGTGGCCGATGCCAAGGGCAAGATCACGGCAAAGCTCACATCATCGCCCGGTTATGATGCCGAAGCAACGGTCTCACCAAAGGGCGACAAGATCGTGTTCACGTCGGATCGCAGTGGCGATCTGGAGTTGTGGACGATGAACATCGACGGAAGCGATCAACGACAGATCACGCATGCACTTGGCTATGATGGTGGTGCCTTCTTCTCGCCCGATGGAAAGAAGCTCGTGTATCGTGCATCACGTCCGCAAACGGATAGTGCGAAGAAGGAATACACGGACCTGTTGAAGCAGCATCTCGTGGCACCAACGGACATGGAGATCTACACCTGTAACGTTGACGGATCGGACGTACGTCAGATCACACATCTTGGCAAGGCCAACTGGGCGCCGTTCTTCACGCCCAACGGCAAGAAGATCATCTTCTCGTCCAACCATCACTCGCAGCGTGGGTACGACTTCCAACTGTATACCATCAACCTCGATGGAAGCGGACTCGAGCGCATCACGAACGAGAGTTTGTTCAATGCCTTCCCGATGTTCTCGCCGAACGGCAAGTATCTGGTGTGGTCGAGCAATCGCAAGAACAACAACACGCGCGATACGAATCTCTTCATGGCCGAGTGGGTGGACTAGAGCACGGTCACCACAACATCGGTGCGCTCGGTGCAGACGCCGATCGGTGCAAGTGCACCAAGACCGAGTCTCGCGCACACAGCTTCGAACTCCGCACGATGTGAGGGTTCGATGGCCACGAGCAAACCACCACTCGTTTGCGGATCGCAGAGGATGGCACGTTGCACGTCGGTGAGTGCCGAAACGGAATGACCATACGACGTGAAGTTGCGTC
This sequence comes from Kapaibacterium sp. (SeqCode), assembly GCA_044224925.1. GTDB lineage: Bacteria > Bacteroidota > Ignavibacteria > Kapaibacteriales > Kapaibacteriaceae > Kapaibacterium. The sequence continues at coordinate 17,832 of JBGAJM010000018.1, read as the reverse complement.
CCGTCCCGCCCGGAATGCACCCTTGCGCAATGTAGTTCAGGAGCGCATCGGAGGCGAGCAACGGAACAGCGGCACTCTCCAGCGTTGCCGATACCCCGCCGCCTTCACACATCTCGATCAAGTGCCCGAGCACGCCAAAGCCCGTTACATCGGTCATGGACCGCACGTAGTCGAGCGTTCCGAACGTTGCGCCCGCCTTATTCAAGCGCGTCATCGACGCCGTTGCAAGCTGCGCATGTTCGTCGGCGAGCAACCCCTTCTTCTGTGCTGTGGTGAAGATGCCAACACCCACGGGCTTGGTGAGATAGAGCAGGTTCCCTGCCTGTGCGCCGGTGTTCGTTTTCAGATGACGGAGATCGACGCGACCGGTGACGGCCAAACCGAAGATGGGTTCGGGACTGTCGATACTATGTCCGCCGGCAAGCAGGATCCCCGCCTCGGCGCAGGCCATGCGCGCACCTTCGAGAACGAGGCGTGCAGCCTCGATGGGCACTGTTGCGATCGGCCATCCGAGTACGGCAATGGCCATGAGCGGCGTGCCACCCATGGCATAGATGTCGCTGATGGCATTCACACTGGCGATCCGTCCGAAGTCGGTGGGATCGTCCACAATGGGCATGAAGAAGTCGGTGGTGCTCACGATGCCCGTGCCGTCTCCAAGGTCGTACACGGCCGCATCGTCCTTCGAAGCATTGCCCACGATCAAGCGCGGGTCATGCACAGCAGCAAGCGACGAGGCCAGGATCGTATCGAGCACAGCCGGAGCGATCTTGCAACCGCATCCCGCACCGTGCGAGTATTGTGTGAGTTTGTAGGACATGTTCACTTCAGAAGAAATTGATCTGGATCGACACAGAATTGTGTGAAGGGTGCAACGGTGATGTGTTCCGACAGACGATAGCTGCGATCACCGGGATAGATCACAACGATGCGTTCGAGTGGCAGATCCTTCAGCGCATGTTGCATCGATGGTGAGATGCGCGGCGCATCACTTCGCTTGCATTCGATACCAACAAGTCTGCCGTTCACATGCAGGACGAGGTCGATCTCGGCCCCATTGTGTGTCGCCCAGAACCACGATGCATCGGGTTGAACGACCGACAGGACATTCTCGATCACGAAACCTTCCCACGATGCACCTCCCTTGGGATGCACCATGAGATCATGCATTGTGTCGATGTTGAGCAATCGATGAAGGAGTCCGCTGTCTCGGACATAGACCTTTGGAGACTTCACTTGACGCTTCAAGATATTGGCATGATACGGCTGGAGTTGACGTATCATGTAGGCATCCGACAGCACATCAATGTAGGCACGAATGCTATGCTCACTTGTACCAAGCGATCGAGCAGGCTCCGCGGAGTTCCATATCTGTCCGTGATAGTGTGCGACCATCATCCAGAAACGCAGCATCGTGGAAGCCGGTGTTCTCACGCCCCACTGTGGAAGATCTCGCTCGAGAAGTGCTTGGATGAATTGCTGACGCCACGTTTTACTTGCGTCATCTGAACGTGCCAAGAAGGAACGTGGGAATCCGCCACGCAACCAGAGGAGTTCCTCGTCGTTGGGAGCAAGTTCATTGAGAGTGAAACCTTGTAGCTGGATCACCTCCAGACGTCCGGCAAGACTTTCCGACGTCTGTCGCAAAAGGTCTCCGGAGGCGCTGCCAAGGACAAGAAACGTGGCAGGTCGATCTTCTCTGTCGGCGAGGACGCGAAGCACCGGGAAAAGGTCGGGACAACGCTGGATCTCGTCGATCACAACAATGCCGTGCAATCCCGCAAGGGCCGTCATTGGCTCATCGAGGCGGGCCGCACTTCTCGGATCCTCCACGTCGAAGTAGTTCACCGAGCGAACATCCACATAGGTGCGTGCGAGCGTGGTCTTACCGCATTGCCGTGGACCGGAGAGAAGGACGACCGGACTCCGTTCCAGGGCTTTTGAAATGGCGATTTGATGTGTTTCGCGCTGGACCATGTTCAAATATACCATGAAAATCGGAACTCTGACTTCCGATTTTCATGGTGTTTTTTGGTCGTGTTCGGTAAGGATGGCCCGTTGCCGCAGACAGTGGTCGTAGGTACGGTCGTAGTATTCAAGGGCGAGTTCGACGGCGGCGCGGATATCGTTGGCGCGCAGCGCGGCCACGGCAGCGGCATAGCGTTCACCGCCAAGTTTCTTTCGGATCCGATCGAACGATGCAATGAGCTCGTCGGTCGTGAACGCGCCATAGTCGCGTACAAGGTTGTCGATGCGGTGCTCACGCGACACGAAGAGCACTTCATAGTGTGCCCGTTGCATGGCGTCGTAGATGCTGTCGGGAAGACAGACCGTGCCGATCATCCTGCTCTCGTCTTCCACCCACACGGTCCGCTGCAGATCGAACCCCGCAAGCACTTCATAGATCAGGTTCATGGCCTGCTCCGTGCTTGGCTGCGGCCCCTCGCCCAAGGCGCCAAAGGCCGACCCTTTATGTCGGGCAATGGCCTCGAGGTCGAGCACCTGTTCTCCGCGCGCTGCCTTCTCGTGTAGCAGCGTGGTCTTGCCCGAACCCGTGGGTCCGACGACGACGCAAAAGTTCCAGGGAAGGGCTAGGGTGGCAAGGACCACGGAGCGGAAACCTTTATAGCCGCGGTGCAACGTGTGCACGTCCATGCCGGCCGTGTGCAAGAGCCAAGCCACGGACTGCGAGCGCATTCCGCCGCGCCAGCAGTAGACAATGATGGGCTTGCCCGCAGCGCGCTCACGTGCATCGTGCACGAGTGTGGCAAGCTTTGGACCGACGTACTGCAATCCGCGTTCGATGGCCGCTTCCCGCCCCACCTGCACATAGAGTGTTCCCACATCGGCGCGTTCTTCATTCGAGAACAACGGCATGTTCACGGCGCCCGGAATGTGTCCGGCCGTGAACTCCGCGGGCGAGCGCACATCGATGATGACGTGTGTGGTGGCAAGCTCGGCATGGTAGTGCACGGTCACGATGGCGCGCTCTCGTCAAAGATGGGGATCTGCGAATACTCGGATGGCGCTTCATCTTCCACCGGCGGCGCACAGTCGCGAATGGCCTTTGCAAGGAGGTCGTGCACCACTTCGCGTTGATGATCGCGAATGGCGACAACGGTGGCCTTCTCACGACGTTGATAGAGCCACGACGTGATGATCTTGAGCTCGTCGATCTCGCGATCGGTGAATCGCTGCTGCTCGAAGGGTGCGAAGTAGATCTCGTTGACGGCGGCATAGAGCACATCGAGACGCGCACGTGTGCCAACAACACGTTGGAAGCGCAATCGACCTGCACGTAGGAAGAACACTTCGACGGTCTTGTATCGGTCCGACGTTGGGATGACGATGATGACGTTCGTTTCCATCACGGCCAACGGTCGGTCCCCTGCATGCAACGTCACACGCTCGATCTCGCGGATCCCGTCGCGCAATGTGGCAGCGCGCTCGAAGTCGAGCGCCTCTGCATGCACTTCCATTTGTTCACGCAGTTTGCCAATGGCCCCGCGCTCAACGTTGCCAAGGAACTCCTGCGCACGCTGCACCGCATCGAGATAATCTGCACGCGTTTGCAGGGCCGCACACGGCGCTTCGCACCGCTTGATGTGATATTGGAAACAGGGTTTCGTGTCGGGATGCGGACGGATCGGCCCGTCACATGTGCGAAGCTTATGCTCGCGCACCATCATCGTCATGATGCGCTCGGCCATGCGTTCGCTGCGGAACGGACCGTAGTATTCGGACCCGTCGTCGACGATGCGATCGACAAGTTCGAGCACCGGATACGTGTCGTTCGTGAGACGCAGAAATGTCGGAGCGTGATACTCCGTGCCTGCTGAGTTGTAGGAAGGTCGACGTGTCTTGATCTCGCGCGACTCCAGCAACATGGCCCCAAGCTCCGTGCCCGTGGTCTCCCATGTGATGTGCTTGATGTAGCGGATCATGCGCGTCACCTTCCGTCCATGCAGCGGCGCAGCATTGAAGTAGGAATTCACGCGACGCTGCAACGACTTCGCCTTGCCCACATACAACAAGTTCTTCTTCGCCCCCAGGAAGTAGTACACCCCAGGTTCGTCGGGAAGCTCGCGCAGATACGGTTCGAGCAACGTGCGCGCCTTCGTCTCTTTCCCGGGCTTCGTGCGTGGCGCATACTGCAAGGCGATCAGATCACCAAGGGTCTGCGCTTCGTGCTCGTTGCGCGCGATCTCGATCATGCCCAACAATGCCTGGGCCGTGGCTTCGGCATCGCCCAGTGCGCGATGTCGCTCCGTGATGTTCACACCGTAGTGATCGGCCACCGACCCAAGGTCGTGCCGCTTCAATCCGCTGCTGATGCGCCTCGAGAGCTTGCACGTACAGAGTTGTGCGACATCTCCGAGTGGTTCGCCAATGCGTTGCATCGAGGCTGACACAAACTTCCAATCGAAGCCAACATTATGGGCCACGAACACCGTGCGCTCGTCGGCAAAGATCTGCGTGAGCGGCGCCAAGGCTTCATCTTCTTCGGGCGCATCGGCCACCATGGCCGTGGTGATGCCCGTCATGAGCTGGATGAAGTCGGGAATGGTCTGATGAGGATTGATCAGGGAGGAATGGCGCTGCATGATCATGCCATCTTCCACCACGCACACACCGATCTCCATGATACGATGCTCGCCACTCGTTCCACCGGTGGTCTCGCAGTCGACCACGGCAAAGCGAACATCGTCGATCGGAAGTGTGAGGTCGATCATGAATGCATCATCGAATGGTAAGTGGCATCACCACATTCACATCGGTCTCCGTGCTGGGATTCGTTCCCTTCTTCGTGGTGGAGTCCGGGTAGTGGGAGAGCGACATCGTGAGCGATCCCAGGCTCTTCTTCAAGCTCGTCCAATTCGTCTTCAAGCCAAGCGGAAGATTCCGTCCGTCGAGATCGGTGGTGGTGATCGTGGCCATGGCGCCGGACAGGTTGTAGAACACCTGGTGATTGTTGCGCTCGTTGAGAATGTCGATGGTGACGTTCACGGGCGGCGACGCTTTGCGATTCTCGAAAGCGAGCGAACCCTTATAGGTGGAGTCCGCTGCAACGATGATCGTATCGATACGATTCGGTGCGGCACCGCCAACGCCGTCGATGTCTTCCCACACGAACGCCTGCGTCGACAGTGTGGCCGTGTTGGTAAGCGTGAGCGTCACCGTGGTCACACCGTCGTGGTCGACGTTCTGTCCGTTCGACGTGGCACTTTCCTTGCAACCTTGCATCCCTACTGCAACAACGAGCAGGGCAACAACAACTCGGATCATCAAGAACCTCCAAATGGTATGGTCAATCGAAGAATAACATCACGACCGGCATCAAGGGCGAAGTAACGATACCTGCTCAGATAGTCGCGATAGGCAACATTGAACAGGTTCTTGCAGGTGAGCGAACAGTGCAGTGCCGTACCGCCCACGTTGACCTCCGACGCAAGGGTCACGTCGGTGAGTACGTAGCCGGGTGGTGGTGGCGCATAGTCCGCACCTGCAACATAGCGGTCTTGCGTGCGAACACCGAGCACGCTCACATCGGCCGACACATCGTGGAGTCCGATCACGTCGCCCACGTGGGCATGCACACCCAGGCGCATGCGGTCCGCCGGCATGAAGATGAGCGGCACGTTCTGATCCTGATCCGTGCCACGCACCATCGATGCCGTGGTGTACACTTGCCACACATCGGTGCATTGATACGAAGCGCGCACATCGGCGCCCGCAATGGTGGCCGCATTCTGGGTGTAGCGAAACGTTGGGAAGGTGCCGCGCACGGTCACCGTTGGATTGTCCGGATCGGGAACGGCGTAGATGTAATGCCGAAAGGCATTCGCATAGACCGACGCTTCGAGGTTCCATCCGTTGCGTGCGAGTGTGAGCGTGAGGTCGGCCTCGGTGTTGCGCTCCGGCACAAGATTCGGATCTCCGATCTCGTATTGCGCAACACCATGGTGCACGTCGTTGCTGTAGAGTTCGTTCACGGTGGGCGGACGCCAGCCCATGCCCACGTTCGCGCCAAGCGTGATCCCGTCCGCAACGGCCAGCAGTGCACCTGCCGAGGCCGTGGCGCTTGCATAGTCCGTCACGCGATGCGTACCAACGCGAGAGATTCGGTCCACGAGCGTTGCATCGAGCGACTGTGCATCGTAGCGCACGCCTGCACTGAACGTCCACGATCGCAGCACATACGATTCCAGCAGATAGGCACCCACATTCCATGCAAGGTAGTCGGGGATCAGGTAGACGGTGCCACCGCGCGAGTTCACTTGTCGACGGACGTTGATACCCACCGTGCCCTGCATGGACGGGAGAAGTTCATGGGCAAGGGACACGTCGCCTGTGTACGTGTTGAGCAAGAGCTCCATGGCCGGACCCGTCGTATGCGCATAGTGCGCGTCGTACTCTTGTCGGTTGTTCTGCTGCCATCCGTAGGTGGCCTTCAATGTTCCCACGGATGGAAGGGTCATGTACGCACGCACCGACGTGAGCAGATGATAGATCTGTTGCTTGGGTGCATCGATGGTGTAGGAGAAGGGGTACGTCACATCGGGTCCGCCTCGCTCGATCACGCGCTGCATATCCGTTGGATTGCCGATGTGCGAACCGGAGTAGATGCCGAGTGTGGAGGTGACAAGACTGACCGTTGCGACCACGCCTGCGGAGTCTTCTTCATAGCCCATCGACATCGATCCGTCGATCTCCTTGAAGCCTGTATTGGTGAGCGCATAGTCGGGCGTGCGCGCATCACCCGCTCTACGCACACTGCCTTGCACGCGGATGGCAAGCGGTGCATCGAAGAGTCGGCCTTGTTCGACCGAGGCCGCCATCGCTCCTTGCCATGCATTCGAGAATCCGTTCAAGGAGGCTTCGCCGCGAAGGACAGAGGTGGAAGGGAGCTTGCGTGGCTCCACGTTCACCACGCCACCCATGGCGCCCATGCCGTAGACAACGGAGGCCGGACCTCGCACAACGGAGATCGTGGAAGGTGTGAACGGATCGATCTCGGGTCCATGCTCGGCACCCCATTGTTGTCCTTCTTGCGCCACACCGGCGTTCATGACGACAAGACGTTGCGAACTCATGCCGTGGATCACAGGCTTGGTGATGCTGGGTCCGGTGGACATCAACGTCACGCCCGGCACCACCGTCAACACTTCGCTAAAGGTCTGTCCGCGTCGATTCGCGATCTCTTCTTCATCCAGTGTGTAGACATTCTGTGTTACGAGCCCGGTCTGCGCCGATCGATGGTCTTGCACGACAACCTCGTGCGCTTGCACGGTATCGCGCACCAACGCCACGTCGAGATGCACATCCGCTCCGCGCAGCATCGCTGCTCGATCGATGCGCACGCGTGCACGACGATATCCCACCATCTTCACGTCGAGCTCGTAGGCAGATGTATCGACGTTGTGCAGGTGGAACATGCCTTCGCGATTCGTGAACGTCCCATTCAACGTTCCGACAACATGCACGGAGACACCGCTCACAGGAGTCCTGTCAACGCTGTCGCGTACGATGCCGTGCAGATGGATGTCGGCAGAAAGAGCGTATGGCCCAGATACGACGAGGGCCAACAACGCAAGAACATTGCGATAGTGCAAGATGACACCGGATGTGGAGAAAGAGAACTGTTACGCGGCTACGAAGTTCTCTTGAGACGGCGGGTCTCTTCCTGACGGGCTATCTGCCCAATCTATGCACCAAGTTTCGGTTGCTGGATCGAAGATCCGGTCGACAACCACAAGTGAGACCACATGCGAACGTCGAAGTGCATCGTCGGTATGCAGGACGATGCCATGACAAAGCGAACAATCCTGATGGACGGTCTCACTGGCACTCGTGCCGCACGTCACCTCGACCCCGTCGTGGGAGCTGTCATGCCAATGCAAGGCAGACGTCCCTAGGACAAGGGCGAAGCACATCAACATCAGACAGGCCAACGCATGTTGGGCGACGGACAGATATCGACTTCTATGGTGTGTTCCGTTCATCAACTCATAAATTAGCAAGTATCAGCGATTGTCAGGTATCACTCACTCTCAACTCTGTGAAATGCGCGCTCTCGTCCTCGAGCAATCGGGATTTACCATTTCGGACGTCCCCACACCCACACCGGCTGCCGGCGAGGTGCGCATTGCCCTTTCGGCGGCGGCCTTGAATCACCGCGATCAGTACATCCGCGACGGGAAGTATGCCAAGATCCAGTTGCCATGCGTGTTGGGGTCCGACGGCTGCGGCGTGGTCGACATGGCACCCGATGAAGCCTCCCATCTGTTGGGTCAGCGCGTGGTGATCGATCCCTCCTTCGACTGGGGCACGAACCCTGCCGCACAAGGTCCGCACTTCAGCATCCTCGGCATGCCCCGTCAGGGCACGTTCGCAGAATACGTCTGCGTTCCCTGGCAGAACGTGCACCTTGCCCCTTCCCACCTTACCAACGAAGAAGCTGCGGCGTTGCCGCTTGCCGGACTCACGGCCTATCGGGCCATCATGGTGCAGGGAGCGGTGAAGCAAGGCGATGTGGTGTTGGTGACCGGCATTGGAGGCGGCGTGGCAACGATGGCCATGCAGTTCGCCTTGGCAGCAGGTGCCACGGTATGGGTGACGAGCGGATCGGATGCCAAGCTCGAGCGGGCGCGCGAATTGGGGGCGAGGGGTGGGGCCAACTATCATGTGGCCACGTGGACAGCGGACCTTGCCAATGCAGTGTCGGGATTCGACTGCATCGTCGACAGTGTTGGCGGTGACCTCGTGAACGACCTCACCGGTCTTGCGCGTGCCGGCGGACGAATTGTCTTCTACGGCACATCGCGTGGCTCCGTCCCTTCGTTGAACCTGCATCGCATTTACTGGAAGCAATTGCATCTTGTGGGCTCCACCATGGGCACGCCCGAAGATTTTCGCGCCATGCTCGATGTGGTGCAACAACATCAACTCCGACCTGTTGTCGACAGTGTGTACACGCTTGCTCAAGCAGAGCAGGCCTTCGACCGAATGAAGCAGAGCGAACAGCTCGGAAAGATCGTCATCTCATGCAACTAACGTCCCTGTTGGGTCACGCCGCAGAAGTCCTCCGCATCATTCGCAAAAGCGCACAACCGGCCGACGGCATCCTCACCGACTACGTCCGCTCGAAGAAGTACATCGGCAGCACCGAACGCCGATTCATCAGTGAACTTGTCTTCCACGCTCAGCGCACGCTATCGCTGGCAACACTCGTTCAAGAGCGCTGCGCCTTGCCCGACGTGGTGCATGGCGCGCTCGCTCTTTCGCTCTCCGGCGTCATTCCCCTCCCTCTCGATGTCGTGATGCGGAAGGCGGCAGGGATCAAGGAGGGAAGCGGCCTCGAAGCAGATATGGAAGCAGCGGTCGTCTGGTGTGCCGAGCATCTTGCAACGGCAGAGGCCGCGCGTGCCGTCTGCGACGATGCAACATGGGCCTGTGCGCAAGCATGGATCATGCAGCGTTGTGCATTGCGATGGTCGCAAGAAGATGTCGTGCACGTCATGCGGTCCTTCCTCGTTCCAGCGCCGCTCTGTTTGCGGGTGAATCTGCGACTCATCACGCGCGACGAGGTCTGTCGCGAGCTCACGGCCATGAACGTTGCACACACAATAGGTGTGCATTCGCCTGCGGCCATTCTCATCCACGAGCGTGTGAATCTCGTCCAGCATGCCTTGTATCAGAACGGACTCGTCGAGATCCAGGACGAAGGAAGTCAGCTCATCGGCTTTGCCTGTGCACCGCGCGATGAGGATGTTGTGCTCGATGCCTGTGCGGGTGCGGGTGGGAAGACGTTGCATTTGGCCGACATGCGGTCGGACCGTGGACGCATCGTTGCGGCCGACATCGAAGGCATGCGTCTCAAGGAAGTGGGTACGAGAGCACGTCGTGCCGGTCTGCGCAACATCGTAGCGCACTTGTGGCCCAAGAAACAGGACGCATCCACTTCCGTTGCCGAAGGCGGCCGGCGCTACACGGATTTTCCTCGCGACGGTTTCGATGTTGTGTTGGTCGATGCACCGTGTAGCGGCAGCGGCACCATCCGACGTCTGCCCATGGTGAAGTGGCGTCTCACCGAAGAGCTTGCCGAGCGACATGCTCGCAAGCAGATCCGTGTGCTCGAAGACTATGCGCGGTATGTGAAGCCGGGCGGGGTGTTGGTCTATGCCACGTGCTCCATCCTACCGGACGAGAACGAGCAGGTCGTCACCCACTTCCTCTCAAAACACGGCGAATTCACACCCGATCCGCTGGTCCCTGCCATGGCTCGCATGGGCGTTCACGTTGCGGGTCTCGGCGCAGACGCCTACATGTTCCAGGCCGATCCCTACCATCACGGCACGGACGGTCTCTTCATGGCGCGTATGCGACGTCGTGAAAATCCCTAACTTTGTGATCCGCTGGTCCCGTAGTTCAGCTGGATAGAACGTCAGCCTCCGAAGCTGAAGGTCAGCAGTTCGAATCTGCTCGGGACTACAAAGAGAACTTCGTGCGACACAGGAGTGCGACACTTCGTGGGACACTAGCGTGGGACACTAGCGTGGGACACTGGCGTGCGCAATGGGGTGTTCAACGCGCGCTGATTCTCCACGATTCGCCCAGTCTCCACCCAAGACATGCTACTTGTTGCACTTTGCTTGCAGCGTCTTGATATCGACGCTATATAGATAGAGACCCTCTTCGCGCACACTCGCCAAATAGGCCGTTTGTAGGTGCTCACTAACCGAAACAGCAAAGAAGACGCGCTTGGGCGCAGCCCAACGTCGGTCTTCGTCATAGAAGAAACATGCAACAGGCGTTGGAGCATTCGGGTTGATTGATGTCGCGACACCATTGCTGAACATCCGCGTGACGTTTGTATCAGCCACACTACAATTCGATCGTGTGAAGTGGTACAGGAAAGGCGCTTTGCTGTCAACGTACCTCCAAACTGAGACACTATCGCTTGCAAATACGAGCGATTGCGAAACACCATGAGGGTAATCTGCATGGAGTTTGCTTGTAGCTATCATGCGTTTTGTGAGAGCCGGAACATGAGAGCTGCCCTTTGAATCGCGCGCCTTAAAACGATAGTAGGCATAGATAGTTGGGAAGGTATGCGCTTGGGACCAGCCGCCTCCGTTCATTTCTTTCTTGTACTCGACCAGTGAGTTTTGGCTACGTGCGACAAGGCACGACAGCACGGTCCCACCTCCTTCACACATCATTGCAATTGGCCGGCCGAATGGTATTTGCACCTTCTCGATAACGTTCATTTCACTTGATAATATCGTGATGGTATCCTTGGAGGTTACGACCGCCAAGGCACCGTTGTCGAAGGCTGCAAGACAGGGAATGCACCTATGATTCGCTATTGGACAGGTGGAACACGTTCCTAGAAATGCCTTATAGGTCAAAACTGTTGAATCAGCAGCAATGGCAACAATTCCTTCGTTAGCATGCATTGGCCTTGCTGATACTGCTCGCACAGAACAACCGAGAACAACGAGCCCTACCGCTAGCTGTACAAACAGCCGGTTCAATGTTGACCCGCTAATGACTATCAACAACATGATCCTGCTCCATTCGGATAAACTCTCGCACGGATGCTGGTCTGAGATTCCACGCAATGAGAATACTTCACTTCGAACCGATAGCTCCATCCGACGATGATCTCTAGCGATGTAGTACAATACGATTCTATACGCTACGACACAAGCCCGGTATCACATCGTGGCCATCTTTGAGTAGAATAAACTGATCTGAGCTCGCTTTATCTCCATACTTCGTCAGGCCTCCCTTGGCGAGCGAGCAGCAAAGCATCGTAGTACCGAACTGGTTCACTTCGTTACTCGCAAGATCTCGCGCCAGTGGATCATACTTGGGATCGTCTTCACCTCACAGTTGCCGAGCATCTCATAGACAACGAGTGCATTTCCCTGGTCTTCCAAGACACGTGGACAATCCGCAGGGTTACGCAAAATGAGTTGGTTTCTTGCTCCCAGATCATTGCTACACTCCAGACCAACGATCTGCATACCGAAGATCGCGTCCGGATTGAACCCACGATTCGATAGCATCGCTCTGAGGTAGGATGCATTCACGTACTCCAACAGTCGGCCGTGCTCGTTGTCACCGCTTGGCGTAGTGATCCGAAGGAACACCTTTGTTCCATTCTCGTCCCGAGAATACAACGTATCTCCGCTGTACCATTGCTCATTCTCGCTCGCCGTGTCCTCATCGCGCTTCAGGTGGTGTACGTTTCCCTCTACCGACGAATGAACGCGAAAGGATGCAAACTCCGCGGCATCAACGATCGTTTCCAAGTGATCTGCGGTATCTATGACGATCAGAACAGCGGATAGGTCGGCGGTACACGCGCAAGGCAGTGACGTTAGAAGACAATCACGATAGCCCATTTCTATCCACACACTCACGCGTCCATCGCTCATCGCTATAGCGTCTTCACCAGCAGTGACGAGCAAAAGCATGCCGATGAGCATCGCTACCAGAAAACAATTGATCGCAGGCGGAATCTGCTTCCTCATGCTCGCCTTTCGTTCGGATCTGTTGCCATGGTTCCTCTTCATCTACGCATTTCGCTCTGTTCACAAACACCTTCACTGCTGGAGATTCCGTGCAACGAGACCACTTCGACACGCGGAACTTCTAAATCAGAATACGGAATGTATGAAGTAGCAACCACAATTCGAACATGGACATTACTACACAAATGCAGATATCACGGCGTGGTCATAGATATACGGCATGAAGTTGTCTGAACTCACGGTCTTTCCCGCCTGCCTTGCGAATCACTGCGCGAGCACTCTAACTTCACTGACACCACTCGAACATGTTCTGGTCGAAGAGCTCGAGACCAAACGCTTCGTGGCAGTATCGGAAGTGCACCAACGGACGGCGCTGCATCGCTTCTAGACACTGCAGGTCATCTCTTTCTGATCGGTACTCTAAGCACCGTCGCTGTATCAACCACGAACACCACAGAATGAATGTTTCTCAGCACGCTAATGGGATCCGGGAATGACGTGGGTACATAGAGACAGTCTCCAGGCGCTATCTCGATCACATTGAGTTTGTCCGGTTCTTGCACATCTAGTAATAGTCCATCGGAGGGCGAACCACTTCCATGGATCCCATAGCTCGCATTGATCGACAGATCAACGAACATCGTGTCGTGTAGCGTCGTGATCCACATCGAAATGACGGTGTCACCTCATCGCTGAAAGTACCCGATGGAAGCAATGCGTGCACTCTCTGCACTGTTACAGAACGAACAGATGATCTTACCGTTCACAAGACGTAGGTCTGTAGAGACATCCTCTTGGGAAAGGAATTGTCTACCCCCAGCACATCCCACCAGGCAGAGGACAGCGGATACTGCAGAGAAGATCAAACACCATGGTCTGGGACGCATCCAAACGAACTCACTACTTCGAACGGACCTTCCATTCGTTGACTGAACGTAACGGTTCTTCATTGCGCGTTCGTACATGTCGCATCCGTGGCTTGCACAAGGCAATACTTCCCACGTATGTTTTTACCGGTTTCGTGCAATGCGGAAGCCAAACGAGTTGCCTCGTTGCGTCATGGACCCATCAATTCGTTCAGTAATCAGAATTCCATCTGACTTATTCTTACAACATCCACCTCTGACAATGATGTCATTCTCGGACGGAGTATCAATTGGGTCAACTTTAGATTCGGCTGTATATGGCGACCGGTTGCCATAAACGAGCTCAGACAAGTTTCCGAGTACGTCATAAAGCCCCCAGGCATTTGGCTTCTTCAGACCAACGGGGCGCGTACTTGCTGTGCTTCCATCATATGGAGGGCCTGGTTGCGTATTGTACATGTACCAGGCGATACTGTCAACCATTGGGTTGGGATTCTTACCATTATTGAGTCCGGCATAAGTGTTATCGGTCGTACCAGCTCGCGCCGCATACTCCCACTCCGCATTTGTCGGTAACCTGTAGCCATTGGCCGTTCTGTCCCACGTGAAGGTTGTACCGTTGATTGTGTAACAAGGTTTGAGTCCTTCCTTCTTTGACAGCTCATTACAGTATGCCATAGCATCAAAAGCACTAACATTCTCCACGGGATTACTTTCACCAACCCAGTGTGCGGGGTTTGAGCCTATAACACTGGCATACTGGGCCTGCGTGATCTCGGTTTTACCAATCCAGAATCCCTGAGTAAGCGTAACAGAATGCTGTGGCAATGACGCATCTCCTCCTGGTTGAGTCCCTTTACTACCGAGCATGAACGTCCCCGGCTCAATGGCGATCATCTCGGGTACGATATGAGTTGGGATCACGGCGCCGGTGGCGACGAAGTCGACGCCGGTCACGTCGGCGGTGCTGACCTTAATGCTCTTGGTTGCAGGAGTGAAGGTAATGCCGGCCTTTGATGGTGTCAAAACGTAGCTGCCTGTGTCGACATCGCTAAATGAATATGTTCCCGTGGCAGTCGTCGTGGCCGTACGCGTGCCCATCGTGATGGCAACGCCGTCCACGGCCTCTGCTGCCTTCGGTGTGACGGTACCTTTCACCGCATACTTCTTCGGTGTTGTGTCCGGTGTGGTCGGAGCGTCCTTCGTGCAGCCGGAAAGCACCGTGAGCAGTGTGGCCAGGACGGCGAACGAGAGTACTGTTGCACGCATTGTGTTATTCCTTGTGGAGAATTCTGATGTGATGTGTGATCGAAGCTTTAGAATTCGTATTCGCGCGCAATTGACATGCTACGACTACGGTACACCGATATGAGAACCAACCTCGGTTCAATATAGCGGTCGAGGACACTCGCGGCAAACCCGACGTAAAAAGCCTGCGCTTGGCTTTGTTATCTGGGTATCGAAAGTCCAACCTCCTCAGAGTGGAACTTAACGGGAGCGGTCACAGTAGGTCTGCCAGTCGTCTACCCTACCGCCTGAGAGCGAGTCGCTTCAGCTCGGGATCATGTTCTTTCATCCTCTGGAGTATCGCTCATGCGTTCTATTGCGTCGCTTACCTTGTCTGCTGCCCTTGCCACCTCGCTCCTTCTCGTCGGCACCTCGTGCGCCGAGGAAAAGAAGCCGGATACCAAGGAAGTAGCTGAAGATCTGAATGAACAGAAGTTCGATAACAGTGGCCCTGAGCACGACGCACAAGCGCTCGTCAATGCGGCCGAGATGAGCCGGGAACAGATCAGCCTTGGTCAGCTCGCGCAACAGCGTGGCAAGACGCGACACGTGCGTGACCTTGGAAAGAAGATGGAAGCTGAACACGAAGCTGCGCTCATTGAGATCACGGCGCTGGCCAAGGCAAAGACCGTTTCCCTGCCCACGGCATCGACCGACAGCGGCACGGATGCGTTCAGGAAGCTCACGGACATTGCCGCCAAGAGCTTTGATCTGGAATACGCCAATATGACCGTTAGCGCCCACAAAGACGCGATCGCCATGTTCGAGAAGACATCGGCCGATTCAAAGGATGTCGAGGTCAAGGCTTGGGCCACCAATGCCCTGCCATCGCTTCGCGCCCATCTCGAAGAGGCACTGGCATGCCAAAAGATGTGTGAGAACAAGTAAGGGGCGGATCCTCTGCTGATCATTATAACGAATACAAATGGGAGAGGTGGCCGTCACCTCTTCCATTTGGTTGGGAGCATATCGTTGTCACTCTACGCTAGACCGGCTTTCAGATCCCCGATCTCGGCAGCAATGTTCGCCCTCGCCTGCTGCTCTAATCACTTATCACATTGTTCACGAAGCCATTCCTTCCACGGACGCTTCACGTCGTCGACCGTGTCGTAATACCACAACTTCCGCGACCGAAAATGGTAGATGAACATATACGTGCAAACCAACCTCTCTTCGGTGGAATACCCTACCGCAACAACAAGGTATTGCTTCCCATAGCCAGGCAGTGACTTCTTCCAGTACTGGACGGACGTTTGTACGGAACTTTCTCTCGCGATCGCATACATCCTCTGCACAACGCATGAAGTATCGACCATCGCCGTGACTGACGAGAAGGCCCGATCTTCGTCGGTACCGCCGCGCAACGTCAAGTTCGTGAACACAATCATTGCGACGACGAATAGGCAACGAAGAAGCGCGACAAGGACATGCACCGTTCCTGTAGAATTCTGCATGCATACAAGTTCAGGAATTTTCCTTGTATCGGCAGTGAATTGCTCAGGCTGCCGTCTTGACCTACATCAATGCATCGCATTCGTGTGCCGACGTAGGTTTGCACATGACCACTTCACACCTGCGCGTTCAACGCGCGATCGAGGCATTGCAAGGCGGCAAGGGTATTGTGCTGTGTGACGACGACGACCGAGAGAACGAGGGCGATCTGATCTTCGCTGCCTCGATGATCTCGGTGCCGAACATGGCCTTCATGATCCGACATTGCAGCGGCATCGTCTGTCTGTGTCTTACGCCCGAGCGAGCCGCAGCGCTTGCGCTCGAGCCGATGGTGTCGGAGAACACCAGTCGCTTTCGCACAGCGTTCACGGTCTCGATCGAGGCGCGCGACGGTGTGACGACGGGCGTGTCTGCAGCCGATCGTGTGCAGACGATCCGCGTGGCCATCGATCCGAGCTCGAGTCCGGACCGTCTTGCACGTCCTGGCCATGTGTTCCCGATCGTTGCGCATGCAGATGGGGTGCGGGGTCGACGTGGACATACCGAAGGGAGCATCGACCTGATGCGCCGTGCCGCCCTTCCTCCCTCTGCCGTCCTGTGCGAATTGATGAACGACGACGGAACGATGATGCGCGGCGCAACGCTCGAACGCTTCGCAACACTCCATGCATTTCCCATGGTGACCATTGATGACCTTGCCTCCACCTGTTGAAACACTTGCCGCGTACGTGGCCGCATGTCCGGGAATGGATGTGGCATCGGTGCAGGCGATCTGCGACCTGTTCCAGACGATGCACGTGGATCGCGGAGAGGTGCTGCTGTGGGATGGTGCAGTGTGCGACAGGATCGTCTTCGTTGCCAACGGATGCGTGCGCATCTATCTGCCGATGCACGAGCAGGAGTGCACGCGATTACTTGCCTTTGATGGCGAGTTCGCCACATCGCTCGAGAGCTTTCTGTCTCGCACGCCATGTGCGGAGATCACACAAGCCGTGCACGACTCGACCCTCCTTGTGCTCCCCTATGCGCGCTTCCTTCACGCTCGCACGTCGATTCCCGGCTGGCATGCCTTCTTCGAACACTATCTGCAAGACGCCTACATCAACAACACCCGTCGCCTCTTGAGCTTGCTCACCAAGGATGCAACACAGCGGTATCGCGACGTGATGCAAGAGCAACCGCACATCTCCGAACGGGTAACGGGTCGGATCTTGGCCTCATATCTGAACATGTCCGAGGAAACGCTGAGTCGCATCCGGTCGAAGGAATCGCTCTGATCTCTCCTTCGTAGAAGGAGAACTTCCATCACAATTGGCTCTACGAGGCCCCTCCAATATGAACGATCCGCCAATCGATCACCGCGGGGGTGATCAGTTGGCGGATCTGTGTATCGTTCGTTCCGTCCTTGCCGCCTTACTTGGTCTTGTCGGCAGCGATGGAGGCTTGGTTATAGGGCGTGATGAGCTTCTTGAGTGCGCCGGCGGCCTTGCGAGCAGATGCGGCGCCCTTCTTGGTGGTGGTGTTGTGTTGTGCCTGAAACTCGTTCATGAGCTTCACCATTTCTTCGTACAACTCTTGCTTCGTCATGGTCATCCTCCGATGAAAAGTGTTTGTTTGCGGTCCGTAGTTGGTCCCCGACGGTCAATAATACCATTCTGGAGCAGAAGAGCAAGCGTTTTCGCTCC
>JBGAJM010000017.1:0-22174 GCA_044224925.1 Kapaibacterium sp. (SeqCode) | reverse complement strand
CCACCTCCATCGTCGACCAACCAACGCGCGTCCCCGTGAGTGCGCGTGCGTTCACGGCCGACGAGATCGCCACGATCACGAACGGGCTGCAGGCGTTAAGCGGACAGTATGCCGACGAGACACGCGCGACACTTGCGTCGATCTACACCGAAGGCAGACCGTGGAACGATGCCTTCCTCGACATCCTTCAGCCGTTTCTTGCTGAATGGGGCGTCCTCGTTGTGCGCGCCTCCAACGTGATCGAAAGCGGCATGCACATGCCCATCGTCGATCGCGACATCCATCACCCCGGTGTGGTACGTTCGCTTGTCGACATTGCCTCCGACGATCTCCGCACACACGGATATCATGCGCAGGCAACGGCCAACGAATACAGCTTCTTCGTGCATCGCAACGGAGAACGGCACCGTATCGAATCGCAACCGCCGCTCGATGCAACGTTCTCGCCGGGAGTGCTTGCGCGTCCCATCGTTCAGGATGCCATTCTGCCGACCGTTGCCAGTGTGTTGGGTGCGGCCGAGATCGCCTACCACGCGCAGTTGCACGAGGTCTATCATTGGTTTGGTGTGTCGATGCCCGACATCGTACTCCGACATACTGCGACCATCATCGACGCCAAGACCGAACGGCTTCTCCAGAAGGTCGGTCGCGATGCCTCCTTCTACATGCGGCCATGGCAAGAGGTGGAGCGCGACATCGTCGCATCCATGGACGATGGCCTCATCCCCGATGCATCCTCCACGGCCGCGCACCTTGCCGCCCTCCTCGATCCGTATCGCCATGCTGCCGCATCCATCGATGTCACGCTGACAGGTTCTGTGGAGTCTGCCGAGGCGGCCATACGCAAGAGCATGGATGCCCTGCAGGGAAAGATGCGCAGTGCGCTCAAGCGCGTGCATGCCGAGGCCATGGACCGGCACCGCGCCATTGCCGTGATGGTATGGCCCAACGACGGACCCCAAGAGCGGGTGATCGCCCTGGCAACATGGATGTCACGTCTCGGAAACGAAAAACTTCGTAGCATTGTTGAAGAAGTGTGCGCATTGGAACGTACGACACACTCCATTATCGGCTGACCAACGGACCGTTATGCGAAAGCCCTACGTTCTTGTTGTCGACGACAACAAGATCACTACCAAACTCATGCGTCGATTTCTCGATGGTGGAGAATTCGATTCTGACGATGCCGGCGACGGCGTTGAATGCCTTGAAAAAGTGGCGCAGCATCTACCGGATGCCATCATTCTCGATGTGATGATGCCACGCATGGACGGATTCGAGACCGTGTCTCGACTGAAGGCCGATCCTCGCACACAGCACATTCCTGTTGCCATCGTCACTGCATTGAACGACATGGCCACGCAAGTGCGCGCTGTGGAAGCCGGTGCCGACGATTTCCTCACGAAGCCCATCGAAGAGAAGTTGCTGATCGCCAAGGCCCGCATGCTCACGTCGCTGGGTCAGGAACGACGTCGCAACGAAGAACTCACTGCAGAACTTAACGCCCTTCGCTCGTCGATCCACACATGAGCGCACGCCATCGCGTTGTCGTGATCGGCGGCGGGATCGGCGGACTCACAGCCGCAACTCGACTAGCCGCGCGCGGCTTCTCGGTCGACCTCTTCGAACAACACCCCACGCTCGGCGGGAAGATGTCCCGACGAATGTTCGATGGTTGCACCTTCGACACCGGTCCGTCGCTGCTCACCATGCCGTTCGTCTTCGAGTCGTTCTTCACCAGCGTGGGCACATCGCTTGCCGAAGAGCTGACGCTTACGCGCATCGATCCGCAATGTCGATACCATTGGTCGGACGGCTCCACGCTCAACGCTCACGATTCCATCGATGCCCTTTCCGCGTCGATCTCCGCGATCGATGCCGCAGACGGTAGAGCCGTTCGTTCGTATCTGGAACAGGCGGCACGCGTCTACGAGGCCACGAAGGACGTCTTCATCTTCAACGACTTTGCAGGAATTGGCGAGTTCTTCAAATGGCGCAACCTTCCATTGCTCCGTCATCTTCGATCGATGCGCTTCACGCAACGCTTGCACGACCTGCATGCATCCACGTTCCGCGATCCGCGCATCGTTCAACTCTTCGACCGATTCGCCACGTATAACGGCTCGTCGCCCTATCTCGCACCGGCAACGCTCATGGTGATCCCGCATGTGGAGTTCGCCTTCGGTGCATGGTATCCCATGGGTGGCATGTACACCGTTGCCGAGGCCTATGAGCGCGTAGCACGACGTCATGGCGTTCGCATCCATTGCTCCACCGGCGTGCAGCGCATCCTCCATCGCGACCGTTGCGTGACGGGCGTGGCCCTGGCAGACGGGACCATCGTCGAGGCCGATCACGTGATCTCGAATTGCGATGAATACCTCACACGGACGATGCTGCTGGATGAGCCACGCACAGCACCGACCGACCGATCGTGCAGCGGGTATGTGATGATGATGAGCGTTGATGCAGCGGACCATGCACTGAAGCATCACAACGTGTTCTTCAGCGACGATTATCGTCGCGAGTTCGACGATATCTTTTCGAAACGTGTGCATCCGGCCGACATGACCATCTATCTGTCCCGTTCCTCGCACACAGATCCATCGCAGGCCGTTGCCGGACGCGAGAACTGGTTCCTGTTGATGAATGCACCGGCAACATCTGAACCGCCACCGGAGCAGTATGCAGACCAGGTGCTCGCGCGCTTGCGTACGTTCGGCATCGATCCGCATGTTCGACAGATGGAGATCATGACGCCGTCCGATATCGAGCGCAACACCATGTCGTACCATGGCGCACTCTATGGTTCGTCGTCGAATTCCATGTTCAGCGCCTTCCTCCGTCCGCGCATCCGTTCCACACGAGTGCGAAATCTTTGGTATGTTGGCGGGAGTGCGCACCCCGGTGGAGGCGTACCACTTGTCACTATTTCCGGCATGCTTGCCAGCGATCTCATCTCAACGTCGACACCCCTATGAAACGACTCCTCTTTCCCCTCCTTCTCCTTGTTGTTGGCTGCGCTCAGATCAAGGACATCACGAATACGCTCAATAACCTTGCGAACGTGCAGTTCAAACTCAACAACATCACCGGCTTCCGCGTAGCGGGTGTGGATGTTGCCCGTGTTGCAAGTCCGTCCGACATCTCCATCGGCGATGCCCTCGCCCTTACCTCTGCCTTTGCGCGCAAGCAAGTGCCCGTGGGGTTCACGCTCAACATCGATGCGAAGAACCCCAACGCACCATCGGCCACGAGCAACGGATCGGCCACGCTCACCGGTCTCGACTGGCGCCTGATCATCGACGATAAGCCCACCATTGCGGGCGACATTCAAAGCCCCATCACGCTTCCGGGCGGCGGCAAGACCACGAACATTCCATTGGGAATGCAACTGGACATGTATTCGTTCTTTGGCGACAAGGGCTATGATGGTCTCCTCAATCTTGCCCTGGCCCTTGGAGGGAAGCAAGGCAGCGCGGCCCGCGTCAAGCTCGACGCACAGCCAACCGTGTCCACGCCGATCGGTGCAATGAAGTATCCGAGCCGGTTGACCATTATCGACAAGTCGTTCAGCGGATAATGGAATACCTCCTACTCACGATCGGCGCTCTCTTCAGCGCCGTGTGCGAGTTCCTGAACGCGGCGCTCTTCAGCATGCCGTCCACCGTGATCACGTCGCTGGCCGACGAAGGATCATCCGTTGGTGAACGCCTTCGTTCTGCCCTTGACGAGCCCGAAGAGGCACGTCTCAGTGTGAGCGTTGTCGACGCCTTCTTCCTTGTGATGACGGCAACATCGATGACGTTGATCGCACTCGCCATTGGCGAAGCGGACCGCGTGGTGATCGAGATCATTGCGCTGATCATTGCCGTTGCCATCCTCAAATCCTTCGCTGCCTTTCTTGGTTCGCGCTTCGCCGATCGTTCACTCCGACTCACAAGCATCCTGTTCACCGCAACGCTGTTGCTCGCCCGTCCCTTCGTGATCGTCTATCGAAGCTTCATGCGTCTTGCCAAACCGGTGAACGAAGAAGAGGAAGTGCGCGAAGATCTCGAGGCACTCGTAGAGACCGCCCGTGAAGAAGGTGCCCTCGATGCCGGCGAATACCGCATTCTGACGAGCATCATGCGCTTCAGTAGTGTAGAGGTGGGCGATGTGATGACGCCACGCACCGTTGTCTTTGGCGTGCACTTCGAAACGCCGGTGGCCGATGCGATCAAGATGCCAGAGCTGCAGATCTATTCGCGATTCCCGGTCTATGCCGATGAGTCGCTCGACGACGTGAGCGGCTACGTGATGACGAAGGACGTGCTCCGCGCCGCCCTTGCCGGCCGCACCACCATTCCTCTGAGCAAACTTCAACGCGAAGTGCAGTTCATTCCCGAGAACGTCTCGCTCGACAAAGCACTCGAGCAATTCCTGCAGAACAAGCAGCACTTGTTCATGGTGGTGGATGAGTATGGAGGGGTGGAAGGGTTGATCACCATGGAAGATGTGATCGAGACCATGCTCGGCGTGGAGATCGTGGACGAGGCCGACTCCTTCGAAGATCTGCGCGCTCTTGCCAAGCAACGACGCGACAAGCGCATCGAACAGATGCAGGCAACACTGTCGGAGTGACCGTGCGTGCGTCTATGCGCGCACGACCACCGATCGCACATTGACGAATTCCATGATGCCGTGCGGGCCGAGCTCGCGGCCGTATCCCGAATCCTTCACACCACCGAATGGCAATCGCGCATCGCTGCGCACCATATCGTTCACGGCCACCGTTCCGCATTCAAGACGATGCGCGAACCACAGCGCGCGTTCCGTATCGGTGGTGAACACCGCTCCACCAAGTCCATAGCGCGAGGCATTCGCCAGCGCAAGTGCATCGGCATCATCATGCGCTTCAATGATGGCCGCCACCGGACCGAAGAGTTCTTCCGTGAACGCCACATTGTCCACGTCCACATTCGTCAGCAGCGTCGGCGCCACATAGAAGCCAACGTCCGGCACGTCGTGCCAGCTCTGCGCCACGGCACCACCCTCAACGGCACGCCGTACTTGATCAAGCAGACCATCGCGCAGATCCCGTCGAGCGAGCGGACCGATGCGCGTGGCCTCATCTAGCGGATCGCCAACTTGCATCGTTCGCAGATGCTGCATGGCCGCATCGGTGAACGCATCGATCACGCCACGTTGCACGATGAATCGTTTTGCAGCAATGCATGATTGTCCGGAATTCGTGCACCGACTCTCCACGCAGATCCTCGCAGCCTCTTCCACGTTCGCATCGTCGAGCACCACATAGGCATCGCTGCCGCCGAGCTCGAGCACGGACTTCTTCACGTTCGCACCGGCCAGTGCGGCCACAGCCGCACCTCCGCGTGTCGATCCCGTGAAGGTCACCGCACGCACGCGCGCATCGCCGATCACCGTGGCCACATCGGCCACATCGATCACCAAGCAGGCCACGAGTTCCTCCGGCACCCCTGCCTCCCTACACATCCTCACTGCCTCGAAAGCGCTTCCCCAGGTTGTTGGTGCATGTTTCAACAGAATGCCGTTCCCTGCCATCAATGCCGGTGCGGCAAAGCGAATGAACTGCCACAGCGGGAAGTTCCATGGCATGATGCAAAGCACGATGCCAAGCGCTTCGGCATGGATCGTGGCGGTGGCCTGTGGCACGTCGACGTGACGCGGCGCTAACAACTCCTCGGCTCGATCCGCATAGTAGGTGCATGCCGTTGCACATTTCTCCACTTCGGCGCGGGCCTGCGACAGCGGCTTGCCCATCTCTGCCGTGATCATGCTGGCAACGCGGGGAGCTTGGGCAAGGAGCACGGCGGCAAGGCGACGGAGCACGTCGGCGCGTTCTGCGATCGGCCTCTGCGCCCACGCCTGCTGCGCACGCACACATTGCGCTATGGTGCGTTCTACGTGTGTTGCATCCATGTGTGAGTAGGATGCAAGTGTCTTTTCGGAAGCGGGGTCGATCGAGGTGAAGTACATAGGAACAAATCTGCGGATTTTACCGTTGTGGTGCCGCAGCTCCGTAAATTGCGGTTCCGTTTCTACCACTACACATCCTGCATGACGCACCTCCTCTCTCCCGAAGGCATTGTTGCCTTGCTGACGCTCACTATTCTTGAGATCGTCCTTGGCATCGACAACATCATTTTCATTTCCATTCTCGTTGGCAAGCTTCCGCCGGAGCAAGCGCAGCGCGCGCGCACCATCGGTCTCTCGCTTGCCGTCATCCTTCGCATTGTGTTTCTCTTCGGCGCGGTCTACCTGGCCACGCTCACAGAGCCATTCCTTGTCGTGTTCTCGCATGGCATCACCGGTCGCGACGTGATCATGTTCGGCGGCGGACTCTTCCTGATCGCCAAGGCCACAACGGAACTGCACAGCAAGCTCGAAGGAAAGGAAGAAGAGGAGCAGGCCAGCAGATCATCGCGCTCGTTCGCGATCATGGTCTTGCAGATCATCATTCTCGACCTTGTGTTCAGTATCGACTCGGTGATCACGGCCATCGGCCTCTCGCAGGATCTCCTCATCATGGTGATCGCCGTCGTCGTTGCCGTCATCGTCATGCAGATCAGCGCCAAGTCCATCTCGCACTTCATCGAAGGCCACCCCACCATCAAGGTGCTGGCCCTTGCGTTTCTGATCATGGTGGGCTTCGTCCTCGTCGTCGAAGGCTTCCACGTCCACGTCCCCAAGGGATACATCTATGCCGCCATGGCATTTTCGATAAGTGTGGAGATGTTGAATATCAGAATGAGACGGAAATTGAGTGACAAGTGACGAGTGACAAGTGACGAGTTGCACTGCGTGGATCCTGCATTTCTTGATCCTTGATTAGAATTCTTGATTCTGTATTTTGTATTTCTCTTCTTGATCATCCTCAAGGTCCTCCATGCCTCCCTCCTCCCTCGACAGATCGAACATGTTCGACGTCTTGTACAACGTGCCGGATCAGATCCGGGAAGCGGTGGCGATCGGTGATGCGGCGGCCATTGTGCCGGCGTTCGCGAAGAACGATCGGTTCGCCATCTTCGGGTTGGGTGGATCGGCGATCGGTGGGGATCTGTTGCGGAGCTATACGGCAGCAACGCCGGGGGCGGACCACGTGGACATGAGCGTGCATCGCGGTTATACGGTGCCCGGCTTCGTGAACGAGACGACGAATGTGATCTGCTCGAGCTATTCGGGCGACACGGAAGAGACCCTGAGCGCCTACGACCTTGTGCGCAAGCGCACGTCGAACATCATGTGCATCACCACGGGTGGGAAGTTGGGTGCCAAGGCCACGAAGGCCGGTCTGCCGGTGATCACCATCCCCAAAGGCTATCAACCACGCTGTGCGCTGGCCTATTCCTTCTTCCCCTTGCTGACGGTGCTCGGACGGAGTGGGACCTTTACGGAGGCCGCTGTGCGTGCGAATGCCAAGGCCATCGTGGAACTCGAGCGCAATATCGAGGACGTGCGCGATCTGTATGCGAGCACGTCGGCCAAGAATCCTGCCTTTGCCCTGGCCAAGAAGCTGCACGGCACTGCTCCCGTGATCTATAGCGCCTCAGAGCGTATGGATGCGGTGAACCTGCGCTGGCGCGGCCAGATCCAGGAGAATGCCAAGCAGGTGGCCTTCGGTCACGTGCTCCCGGAAATGAACCATAACGAGATCAATGGATGGCAGCATCCGAAGGGACTTACGAAGCAGTTCTCCGTGGTGCTCCTGCGCGACGTGGACGACCACAAGCGCGTCCAGATCCGCTTTACGGCATTAGCAGACATCATCAAGAAGAACGTCAAGGGCATCCACACGGTGGAAGGAACGGGCAAAAGCCTGCTAAGTCGAATGTTCACAGCTATTTACCTGGGAGACTGGGTGAGTTACCACATGGCAGCGCTCAATGCCGTCGACCCCAGTCCGGTGCCCGTGATCATGTCCCTGAAGGCCTTCATCGCTCAGAAGTAGGTTTTTCCACAGGAACCAGCTATCTTTGTAGTCCGGTTTCTTTGTAGAACCACGGAGAGCATCCATGGCCAAAGCGAAAGCAGTGTCTTCTGACGCAACCAAGCGCCCTAAGCGTAAGGCAAAATACATCGTTCTGTATTCGCCCTTCTTGATGAAGGAGACGAAGCATGAACTGATCGGCGAGCCGATCGAGTCCGAGAACGGTCGTCAACAGTGGGCACGATGCTCCGTGAGCCATCACTCACAGCTCGTGAATCTCGATGCGCTTGCATCGCAGTCGGACAAGAACACGGCCACCATCCGCTTGTCCCGCGAAGATTCCAAAGAGTATTCGCCAAAGAACGAGTATCAGGTGGGCGACGTTATCTACCACAAGACGTGGGATGATGTTGGCCTGGTACGGTCGAAGGAAGTGATGAGCAACGGCAATGCCGCTCTCGTCGTCCACTTCGAGAAGAGCAAGGAAAAACGTCTCGTCGAGAATATCAAGTAACCTTTTTTTCGAGGATCTCCTGTGATCGGTGTTACCATCCAGACAAACGAATCGATCGACCGCGCACTGCGTCGCTTCAAGAAGAAATATGAGCGCTCTGGCGTGTTGCGTGAATTCAAGAAGCGCGCATTCTTCGTCAAGCCAAGTGTAGAGCGCCGTATGTCGCGTCTGAAGGCAGCTCGCCGTCAGCACCGCCAGCAAATGGAAGCAGAATAGGTCACGTTCGCTTGGATTGATTCCAACGCGCGACCTCTTCGACATCACTATGATGTCGGCGCTCCGCACCCACTACCTGCACTGTTTCGTGGCCTTTCCCGGCAATGAGAACAATGTCGTGCGGTCGAGCATGATCGAGCGCTGCCGCAATGGCGGCCCGTCGATCGGAGATCGTGTGGATCCGTTCCGCCTTCGCCCCCTTCAACTCTTGCGCAATACCGATCCCGATATCATCAATGATGGTACCGGGATCTTCTGTTCTGGGGTTATCGGACGTGACCCAGACCTCGTCCGCCAGCCTGGCGGCAATGGCGCCCATCACCGGCCGCTTGGCCGCATCCCTGTCGCCACCACATCCAAAGACCACGTGAAGTCGTGCTCCTGACGGCAGGATCTCCCGCAACACATCGAGCGCCTTTTGCAATGCATCGGGCGTGTGCGCATAGTCGACCACGGCAACAGCACTATTGATCAGTGCATAGCGTTCCATGCGTCCGGCCGGACCGCGCACGGTCTGCATGGCCACCTTCACATCTGCCGCCCTCACACCTTCCTGCATGGCCATCACGGCGCAGAGCGCGGCATTTGCCACGTTGAACCGACCGATGAGCGGCGTTGCAAGGTGCACTTCCATGTCGCCATCACGCACATGCTTTCCGGGTAACACCAGCGTGAATCGCGTACCATGCGCGCCGATCTCCACGTCGCATACGCGCACGTTGTTGTGCTCCTGCTCACCTACTCGAATGATGCGTCGCGCCTTACAGTTGCGCAGCATGTGGGCGGCATGTACATCATCGCCCCAGACCACAGCAACGGCCGATGGACTCAACCCATCGAAGAGCTTCTTCTTCGCATCGGCATATCGCTCCATGGTGCCGTGATAGTCGAGATGATCATGTGTGAGATTGGTGAAGATGGCACCGGCGAAATCGATGCCGCCCACGCGGTATTGATCGAGGGCATGTGATGAAACTTCCATCGACACGACATCGATGCGATGGGCTTTCATGTCCGAGAAGAATTCGCAGAGTGCGCGTGCATGCGGCGTGGTATGCGTGGCCTCGATGGACCGACCGTCGTAGCGGATCCCCGTGGTGCCGATGAAGCCGGCCTGCAGTCCCACCGACGTGAACAACTGCTCAAGGATCGTGGCACACGTGGTCTTGCCGTTCGTTCCTGTCACACCATAGATGCGCAGACCGCGCGACGGTTCATCAAGGATGGCATGGACGATGCGTGCAAGGGCCAAGCGAGTATCGTCGACCCGCACATAGGTAGCGAGTTGCGGTCCTTTGAAGCGGACCTTGTCGAGCGGAAGATCTCCGATCACAACGGTCGCACCACTGCCGATCGCATCGGCGATCGCATCATGTCCGTCGAACTGCTCACCACGGATCGCAACGAACAGCCAACCCGGTTGTACTTCGCGCGAATCACTGGCAACGTCGAGCACCATCACATCAGGGTCGCCATGGACCTCTACATTGGGAAGGTGGCGAAGGAGGGCAAGGAAGTTGGGCATGCACAAATGTACGACCGATGACCTACTGGATGTCGAACATCACGGGGATCGTGCGCTTGCCCGGCGTGTCGATCGTGAGCAACACCGTGCGTCCCTTCATCCGCTCCATGCCCATGAAGTAGACACTCCATTGTGCCGTGCCCTGCGTCATCTTGTCGAGCGTGACGATGATCTCCGTGCTCATGGACCGCAGTGCGGGCTGACGTCCGTCGACGGTGACGATGGAGACCGTGGGAAGATAATGCACCGTGTCGGCCGCCTGCGTGCTGTGGTCCAGCCATGGTCGCAGGGCCACCGTTGTATCGGTGAAGGAGTACTGCAACGCCGACGTACTTGGAAGCGGCACGGTGGGCGGTTCGATGATGCGGAGCACATGTAACGGTCGTCCGTCCCGCTCATCCACCAAGAGATTGCTCAGGTCGTAGGCCGCATTCCACCACGGATCGGTATGATCGGATCGCACACCGAACGTGTTGGCCGATCCCGCATCGTACTGCAAGGTGCGCGACGTTGGCTTGGCCGGTCCGGCTTGCAAGGTCTGTATCGCAAGGTACTTGAACCACGGACCCGATGCTTGTCCGAAGAGCGTTGACGCACCTTCATAGAACTGCGCACGATACTCGCACGGTGTTGTGATGTAGGATGCATACTCGTTCGCAAAGCCCACCATGGCAACGTGTCGTTTTCCGCTGAGCTTCTGCAGCGTATCGCGAATGAACTTGCCCATCATCGTCGTGAACTCTCCGGGCATGCCCACGAGCAAAAGATCTTTGATGGCCAGCATCGACACAGGTGCATGTTCCGGAGCATTCTCGCTCACCATGCCAACGAGCGACGAGGCGACCGTGCGCGCAATACCCTTGCTCACCATGAGGTCCACCACGGTGGTCAATGCCGGCAACTTCACCCCTTGAATTGGATCGCATGCATCGGCGATCATGCCATCGCGACATCCCAGACTGTAGAGAATGGTGCGACCATCGAGCGCGCCACCGAACATGGCCGTGCCGATCATCGAGTTCTCATCCGTTTGCAACTCGGAGGGATACGTGCAGTAGCAATCGCCATCACGCTGGTCGAACGGAAAGGTCTGTCCACCGATGCGCTGATCCATGTAGTACGGCGTGAGCGTACCGGTGAGCTCGTCGAAGGTGTTGGCATCGATGAGCGTGTTGACGCCGACGGCAAGCTGGCGTCCAATGCGCATGGCATCGGATCGGTCGTGTCGTAGATAGTTGGGCTCGACATCGCCTTCCGATCCATTCAAGAAGGCCACCACCACCGATGTGTCCTTCAACAGTTCCATACGCAGCACTTCGCGCGCCACGCCATACACGTCGGACGAGTACACTTCGGTAGCGCCACCGGTAGCCGTGGCATGAATGGCATAGATGGGCACCACGGCAATGTTCTTGCCCGTGCTCACGGAACGGAACTGCACGAGGCGCAACATTGGATCGACGGCCATGGCCGTGATGCGCGAAGAGAGTTCGGCAGGCCACGCAGAGATCGACGCCGTGTCCACACCACGATTTTCGACAAAGAGCTTTGCGCGGTCCGTGCTGTCGTTCTGCAAAAAGGCCTCGAAACTTCGATTGCGCGACAGACCGCTCAACACCTTTTCGGAGTACCGCACCGTCACCGGCGTGGCCTTGGATCGCGCCTCCACCATGGAATGGGCGATCTTTTGGGCGAGGTAGTTGAAGAGCGCTTGATCGAACCCCAGTCCAAAGGATGCTGCCGTGTTGTACGAGGCACACGTGGCGAAATTCCCGCCGCAATGATGGATGTGCAACGCTGTGCACATCACATTCTCGAGTCCGATACTGCGCGATGACGGATCGATCAGATGCATGATCTCCACGGCGCGCGATGCAAGGCCCCCGGGCATGGCCCACAGGTCTGTGGATACGATGAAGTACGGCGTGCCTGCCGTGTCCTGCATGAAGACCGTATTGCATGTGATCGGCACCCACGATCCGCGACTGTACTGTCCGGCAATGCTATAGCCCATCATGGGATAGCCGGGCGGCAACGTGAGATCGGTGGACGCGGCTCCTGCCACGAACGATGCCGACGGCGTGGCTTGCTTCGGTGCGACGTCGATGGACACACTGAACTTCACCGTGGAGCAGCTCATCACGGTCATGGCGCAGGCAACGATGGCGGCAAGGTTCCTCATGCGATCGGTGCTGTGGCGGACGTGTCGATGATGAACAGAATGTCTCCCGCTCGCACCACCGGCGATGGTTGTCGGAATGTGATGGAACCCGCACTGGGAGCCCATATCGGCATGATGACGCCATAACTCGTCACCGAGCCGATGCGTTGGTTTGCCGTTACCATTGCAGGTTGGTCCACATTCCACGTGAATGTGCCCATCGTGATCGCCTTGACCTGAACTGTTGCCATGAAGAACCTTTCAATACCGAAGAATGGTGAACATGATGCCGATCATCGGTTGCATGGTGCTGATGGCCTGCATGCCGACCATACAGCGTAGTCCAAGCATTCCGTCGAACGGATGATAGTCGTATCCAATGCCGATCCTCCCTGCGCCATGCCACCCTTCCTGCACCACCGCCCCTGCAAGTGCCTGCACATGGAACTGATCGAGCAACCACAGATCGAAGCCCGCCATGGTGCTGCCCATGTTGAAGCCCGTTGCATAGCCGGCGTTGAGTTGGAAGCCGCCACCAAGGATCTGCTCGCGCGGCGAGTCGTCGGAAGGGACCACAATTGGAAAGCCCAAACCATAGAAGCCTTCCACCCAACCGCTAGCCACATTGTTCTGCAACTGCACGCCGGCTCCCAGACCGCAGTACGGGCCGCTTCGCGGATACAGGAACGTGATCGTGCTATCGCGATGCTCACCCACCGGTGGTTGCGGCACGTATCGGAAGGCGGCAAGGTAGGAAGCGGGTTCGGC
Source organism: Kapaibacterium sp. (SeqCode) (assembly GCA_044224925.1). Taxonomy (GTDB): domain Bacteria; phylum Bacteroidota; class Ignavibacteria; order Kapaibacteriales; family Kapaibacteriaceae; genus Kapaibacterium. The sequence continues at coordinate 9,039 of JBGAJM010000017.1, read as the reverse complement.
ACGTGCATCGATGTGGTCTTGCAACCACGTGCCTCCGTCGAACGGCTCTGGTGTTGTGAGCTTCGACGTGAAGGCATTCCAGAATTCACGCAGCGATGCATGCACGGCGTCGACGCCGGCATCGATGGTGGACGTGCCCATGAAGTCGTCACCGAGCAGATGCAAGGCCCGTCCAGTGGCAGGGATCACCACGTCAACGCCCACGCGATTGTAGTGATCGTGAATGGCCTTCATGTCGAGACCGTACAACACAAAGGCATGCTGATTGTGCGTGACCAAATGTCCGGCCGCGAACATGTCCTGCAGGTAGTGGTCACCAAATGCTTGCATGAGCAGGCCGAGTCGGAGCATCGACGCCACGGCCGTCTTGCTCTCGGCGAAGTCCGCCGCGCCCTGATCGCGATACGCACGAAGAAGGTTACCCGCGATCGAGGCCATGTGCAGTCCGAGCGTATGCAGCATGGCATACTTCGCAGCAGCGTTGGTGTGGAAGAGACGTTCGACAACGTCGCGCCGACTCGACCCCACGCTCACGGCCATGTCTTCGAACACCTGCCGCAACAAGAGCGGATCGATGTCCTCAAGCTCACGACGCACCGTCTGATCGATGGCATGGAAGTGGCTCTGGTCCTCGAACGCAAGCAGGATGTAGGAAAGATCGAACGGGTTGGCCGCACGCGCACCATCGTTGATGGCCTGCATGTGCAGACGCAGATTCGTGAAGAAGTGCTCGTTGAGTTCCTGGTTCAGATCGATCTTGTCGGTACCGTACCGCCACGATGTGCTGAAGGCATCGAAGAGGGCAAATCCATCCACGCTGTGATCGCCCGACATGCCGGTGAGATCTCCATACGTGATGCCCATGCCATCCTTTTGGAAAAGCATCAGCAGCGAGTCGTAGTCCCGCACGTTGAGGAACGAATTCGTGGTGGTGGTGATGGGGATCAGCGATGCATTGGCACCCGTAAAGGGTGCGCATCCAAGGATGCTGTCCAGCATGCCGCGCGCAAGCGGCTCGGAGGCCAGAAAGCGCCGGAACGCCTGGTCTCCCATCTTTTTGTGTTCGCCGAAGACACCTGCCGACGCGTGAACAGAAAGCGTGAGCAGGAGCGCTGCGATGTGGATCGAACGAATTGACATGAACCCCTCCGCTGCGTAAATAGATATTTTTGCGTTACGATGAAAGCAATGGATCTCTTTTCCTTCCTTGAAGAACGTCTGCGCGGTCCGCTGCCGGGCAGAGCGGCGCATGCGGAGTTCGTGCCCGACTATGCCGATACGCGCGTGCGACTGAGTCCGCCACCCGCTACGGCGCGACGGAGTGCAGTGATGGTGCCGTTGCTGCGTCGCCTCAATGCGGCGCTTCCCGACGTGCTGCTGACGGTGCGAAGCGAAACGTTGAACAGTCACAAGGGACAGATCTCGTTCCCGGGCGGACGGGTGGACGAGATGGAAGACCCGCGCGCGGCGGCCATTCGCGAGCTTGAAGAAGAGGTCGGCGTTCCGGGACACGACGTTGCCATCCTCGGCGCACTCACCGATCTCTACGTCCCTCCGTCGAACTCCGCCATCATGCCCTACGTTGCACTGATCCGAGAACCTGAGAACTATGTGATCAGCGAAGCCGAGGTCCAAGAGGTCTTCACCGTTCCGTTGACATACTTCATCGAACCAGGCCACGTCCGCAGTGCACCACGCACGCTGAATGGCACCACCGTTTCCGTTCCCTATTGGGATGTCCACCACCAGGTGCATCTCTGGGGCGCCACTGCCATGATCTTGAATGAACTCATATGGATCGTCAGAGAATACACACAGGACTGATCTGTGCGGCACTGCTGCTTGGTGCCTGCAAACCGAGCGTCACGCCCGACCCTGTCTTCGTGCGCACCTATGCCACGGTGCTGATCACGCGCGAGTCGTTCAACGACTCCACAGAGGCACAACAGGCCGTGCGCGATTCGCTTCGAGCGCATGGAACATCGGTGCAGGAATTTGAAACAACGCTTCGAACGATATCCGACGATCCGGATCGTTATCGAGCGCTCATGGATAGTGTGGCCGCGGAGTTGAAGAGACGCAAGTAAACGTCGTGACCATGCATGCCGAAGGCATCGAAGTATCCCGTATACCACTGATTCAAGGCAATGCCGTTGGCGCGCGACGCGTCCACATCGGCCAACGTTTCCACGCCGCCACAGCGGATCACATGGAACTCCTGACGTGGCGCACAGCGCTCAGCCGCTTGCTTCGCACGTATGCAGAGCGCGAGCGAGTCGTGCTTCAGGACGCGACCACTGAGTCCACCACCGAACGTCTGCGTGAAGTGATCGTACAACCGTGTCTCTGCACGGTCGATCATCGCGCGACGTGCAGCATACTGTGTGCTCGTATTGCCGAGGATGATACCATCGTAGCCAAGCTGGATCACGATCGACACGAGATCGTCGATCTGCTCCATGGCCGTGTCGTTCGAGAACTTCACAACAACAGGCAGACGTCGTGTTCGTGTTGACAGCACATGTTGTGCAATGAACTCCAGTCGACGGATCAGTCCGTCATCGATCTGCGGTCCGTCGTGATGCCCCGGGACATTCGGACAACTCTCATTCACCTCGAGATAGTCCACCCCAGCTTGCGCATAGGCCCGCATTCCGTCCACAAGCCCCTGCAAGGCAAGCGTCTCCTCCATGCCCGGATCCGCACTCACACTGGCTCCAAGCGGACATCCGGCAACACGGGGAAGGGCGGCAAGGATGCGAGCCACAGCGGCATGTCCTTTGTTCGGTAAGCCCATCCAGTTGCTCGCCGCATGCGATCGCGGGTAGCTCACCGCCGGCCATTGCACGCCATGCTTTGTATTGCCGGCACGTGGTGTGGCCGTGGTCGTGCCCGCCACATAACCCCCTGCTCCTTGGTTGGCCACAACAGCATAGCCCTCGCCCGACTTGAACATACCGGCCGCATTCATCAACGGAAGTCGGAACGCGAGGTCCCACAGCTTGGTGCCATAGGTGGCAAGCACGTCACGGTCGAACGCGCGCGCATCGATCGACGTGTCGTTCGCGAATCGTTGTGCGAACGCCGTACGTCCGCGCGAGAAGATCTGCACGCCGAGGGCGGCAGGAAGCGCGGGGATGCTCTTGCGAAGGGTGTGGTCGAGACGTGCGAGGAGCTCGATCGTGGTCATCGTTAGAAGGCGTATCCAACGGAGAACTGCGTCACGTTCGTGTTCACGTCGGAGTCCATGGCCGTGGAGATCGATGTGAGGGCGCGCATGTATCGCAGACCGAATTGCAAGCTGAAGGCCGGCTTCCAGATCACGCCGAACACCGAGTAGCCGATCCCGTCGGTGGTGGTGGCGCCATCAGAGCTGAGGATGTGCGAATACTGCGGACCCAACTCCAGCATCATCTTCAACGGAAGACCGATGCGCAAGAGCACGGGAATGTTCAGTGTTGTCATCGATGCATCGAGCTTCGTTGGTCCATCGATGATCGAGAACGAACGTCGGTCAACCGTAAGCTCCCCTGCCAATGCCACCAGGTCGAACAGACCCAGTTGCACAAAGCCACCCACCTGGAATCCAACTCCGGATTCACTGCTCAGGCCGCTCGAGAGGCTGTTGGGGAAGGAGTGATTCACGCCCGCCTTCACACCAAGTTCGAACAGACTTTGTGCGTGAAGCGGAACGCAGACCATGCAGAGCATGGCGGCAAGGGTCAGGAGGTTCGTGCGCATGGAACAAAGATACGGCGCTATATTCGTTCCCATGAAGACCAAGCTCGACATTGCGCAGAACTGGCTTCCGCGCTACACCGGTACAGAGATCGCCGAACTGGGCGACTATATTCTCCTCACGAACTTCCGCGTCTACGTCGAGCGCTTCGCGGAGCGGTTCCATGTGCCGATGCGCGGACAACACCATCCGATGCAAACGGCCACGAACAACGACGGCCTGTCCATCATCAACTATGGCATCGGCTCGCCGAACGCAGCATTGATCATGGACCTCCTCGTGGCACGCAAACCAAAGGGTGTGCTGTTCCTCGGGAAGTGCGGCGGACTCAAAGACTCGACCGAGATCGGTCACTTCATCCTCCCCATCGCCGCCATTCGCGGAGAGGGAACGAGCGACGACTACTTCCCGAAGGTGGTGCCAGCCCTTCCGTCGTTCAAACTCCACAAGTTCGTGTCCGATAAGATCCTCGAACACGAGAGCGAGTATCGCACCGGCGTGGTCTATACCACGAACCGACGGATGTGGGAATGGGATGCAGCCTTCCGTCAGCACTTACAGGACCTCTCGTGCTTGGCCATCGATATGGAAACGGCCACCATCTTCATCGTCGGTCACAAGAACCAGATCCCGCGCGGAGCATTGCTACTCGTGAGCGACGTGCCCATTGTTCCCGAGGGCGTGAAAACGGAAGAGTCCGACAAGCGTGTGAACGCACAGTACACAGACCTGCATTTGACCATTGGCATCGAGGCCATGTCGCAGCTTGGTATCAAGGGTGAAGAGATCAAGCACTTCCGTTACGAAGAGTAGCGCTCGAGCTCACTCAACAACTCGTCGGCACTGATGCTCACATCCGGGTGATCCTCGCCGACCATGTCCGTACGCACACCGCCGAACATCTGATCGCGGAACACCACGCGCTGTCGTGCAATGGTGGCGCGCTCCTGCGCATCGTCCTCACGCCGCAGTCGCACGCGTGCATCCCAGGTAAAGGCAATGCGCGTTTCCGGAGCACGATTGCCACGGTGGGCATGACAGAACGTCAACCACGTCTGCACGATGCGCGCAGCTTCATCGAGCTCATTCTGCGCAACAAGTTCTCGCATCACATCGGCAATGCGGATCGAGATCTCTGAATACATCGTGCCGTAGCGTTCGATGGCCTCGATGATGGCCAACTCACGTTGCTTGGCCGTGGTCGCCGCATCGATCAACGTCGTGGCCTCGGCCAACACCGACGTTGGAATGGGCACCGGTGCAGGGCGGAGAGGAGTATCTCGTAGGGAGGAAGGGAGCAAGGCGATCGCGTCGGCACCGGAGATCTCGTGCCACGGTCCGCAGACCGACGTCTTCTCGGCAATGCCTGCCGGTATCCCCGCGTGGATCTCGATCAGTCCGTAGTTGAATCGATCGCCATCCGAACACCATTCTGCCAGGTACGCCAACGGCACATCCACCGGCTCCGGTGCGCGCGGTTCCGAGCTGATCCATGACCATTGTGCCGGACGTACTCTGCGCACATGCGCGGCCGTGGCCTTTTCCAGCACAAAGCACCGTCGCTCTGGATGCAAGATCACGATGGCTGCATGGGCCAAGGGCACGTCATGCGGCTCGGGCATGTCGATGCGCACGGCAACGCTGCCGGCATCGGTGCAGTACACCGAGACCGATCCTTGTCGTTGCGTGCTTGGCATACCACCAATGCGTTGCACATGATGCCACCATTGGTGCACCACGTTCATTGCATCCGGACCAAGAAGTTCCCGATACCGATCGGGCTGTTCCCAAAGCAGTGTGGGCAGGAAGACATGCGGCATCATGTACTGATCCGTCTTCCCAACGCGCCACGCCACATCCGGCAACTGTTCGCCGTCCCAAGCGAACAACCGTGTGAGCCATCCCTTCTTCATGGCGACAAAACTACATGGTTACCACAAACCAACTTTGCGGATCTGCGGAAATCCACCATGTTGCGGTCATGCATACAACCTTGCTTCCCTGCCTCCTTGCCATTGCCTTCTTCACTACTGCCGTAGCGCAGCCCTCGCTCATTCGGTCCGGCCCCATGGTGGGACACGTGGACCAACGCGAGGCCAACATCTGGCTGCAGACCACGCAGCCGGCCAATGTGCGCATCGTGTATCGCGATAGCGCCGCGCCGACGCGCAGCTACACGTCGGCCAGCGCACGCACGAACGATGCCATTGCCAACACGGTGACGATCAAGCTCGATAGCGTCGAGCCTGCCACCACGTATCTGTACGACGTGTATGTGAACGACGTGAAACACGCACTGCCCTATCCCACACAGTTCCGCACGCAAGCGGTGTGGCGCTGGCGTCCGGCAGGTCCGCCCACCGTGCGCATTGCCATGGGCTCGTGCACGTATGTGAACGAGGAGCGCTTCGATCGGCCGGGAACACCGTATGGAAGCGACTACGGGATCTTCACGTCGATCGCCGCCGCAAAGCCGGATGTGATGGTGTGGCTGGGCGATAACACCTACACGCGCGAGGCCGACTGGAATTCGCGCACCGGATTCCTGCATCGCTACACGCATACACGATCGCTGCCGGAGCTACAACCGCTGCTCGCACGCACGGCCAACTACGCCATTTGGGACGATCACGACTACGGTCCGAACGACAGCGACCGCGGCTTCTGGGGCAAGAGCATGTCGCTCGAGATCTTCAAGGCCTTCTGGGCCAATCCTTCAGCCGGTGTGATGGACAAGCCCGGCATCACCACGTCGTTCGAGATCGCCGATGCACAGTTCTTCCTGCTGGACGATCGATACTATCGTGCGCCGAACGACCGCACCGATGGCGAGCGCACCATCTTGGGCGAACATCAGATCCAGTGGTTGATCGATGCGCTCTCCACGAGCACGGCCACGTTCAAGTTCGTTTGTGTGGGTTCGCAGTTCCTGACCGATAATCTTCGCAAAGAGTGCTTCTCGCGCATGCCCGAAGAACGGCAACGCATCATCAACGAGATCACCACCAACAGGATCTCCGGCGTGATCTTTCTCACGGGCGACATTCATGCCACAGAGCTTTCGAAGCTGGACCGACCGGGAACGTATCCCCTCTATGAGTTCACCTGTTCCTCACTCACGGCCGGCTCTAACAAGGGCATCAAAGATCAAAGCAACGCATATCGTGTGGCGGGAACCGAGTACGGACTCCATAACTTTGGCATTGCCACGCTGAGTGGTCCGGAAAAAGACAGAACGCTCACGATAACGGTGCACGATGCCAACGGTACAGAAGTATGGACGAGGTCGATCTCTGCGCGCGAACTCCGCTGATCGCATCCTTGCCACGATCACACTGATCTTTGTTGCAGGTCTCTCGCTGATCACGCCGCGCTCGGCCGTGGCGCAGGATCCGAGCATCCTGTATCGCGATCTGCTGCGACACGATGGCATTGCCCTGCTTGATACGTTGGCATTGAGTCCCATCCTCTACAAGACCGGCTACAATCTCAACTACTACGAAGACAAGTCGATGCCCGGCTTCGACGAACTCTTCGCGGCCTATGGCTCGGGTGTATTCTCGCACATGTGGTATGCGCCCAACGGAGATCCCTTTCAGGATTCAACGTTCGAACTGGTCTTCAAGATCGACGAGAAGATCGTCTGTCGTGGCACTGCCAAGGAGCTCTTCAATGGCGGCTGCGACCTGATGTCCAACGTGCTCGCCTATCGCACATCGGGCGCATGGCGGATCGATCTGCAGATCCCCTATCACACCATGTTCCGCATCTCGCAGCGCATCAAGAACACCGTGCCGAATCCGGATACGTTCTGGGCCGTGATGTTCCGTCAACTTCCGTCATCCGTGCTCCCATCCTGGAAATCGGCAGCAGAAGAGCCCATGGCATCAACGATCGGCACCGTGCATCAACGCGCCACGTCGAAGGACCCTGTGCTTCCGTCCACAACGCTCGACACCACGCAAGCCGCCTTCGACCTTGCACCGCAGACAACAACGACCATTGCCGAGCTCGACGGTCCCGGCACCATCTACCGTTTGTACGTCGATCTCGACAAGCGCGACACGCTCACGCTCGATTCCTTGCGCGTGCGCATCACGTGGAACAACGACATCCATCCTGCCGTGGACGTGCCCTTCGGCGATCTCTTCAATGCCGGTGCGGGCTGCTACAACGACTCCACCTACTTCACATCGGCACCGCGCAGCGGCTTCTTCCGCCTTGCCTTCCCGATGCCCTTCCGCGATCATGCACGCATCACCATCACGTCCACATGCAACGAGTCTGTAAAGGCAGTGGTGAAGGTGGCATGGAAGCAAGGACCGATCGATCCGACGGCCGGACATTTCCATGCGCAGTTCACGGAGTCCAAGCGCACATCGCATTTCAAGACACACGTTGCCGCAACGATCCGCGGACAAGGTCGATTCATCGGCACGCACTTCGCCACACGTCAACTCTTGCGCTCCCCAAGCTGGTTGGAGGGCGATGTGTTCATGTACACCGACAACAACCCTTACGCAAAGCTGCAGTACTGGGGCATCGAAGACTACTATAACGGCGGTTGGTTCTTTCCGCAGGGAGCATTTGCGCTGCCGTTCGCCGGATGTCCGATCCGCTTCAGCACATTGTATCGCTACAACGTTCTCGATGCCGTGCCCTTCAACACGTCGTTCCGCGCCACATTCGGTCATGGCTGCAAGGACGACTTCCCCAATGCTCCGCGCATCGTGGTGCTCTACTATCTCCGTCATCAACAGTTCGACATCGGCTGCGACACCGTGCGTGCCGGCGCGCCGCTGCGTGTGCGCTTCAACACGGACCCTACGCAGAGCATCGCTCGCTTCACGCTGGATGCAACACAACTTGCCAACGTGCCCATTCATGGTCGGCGCTTCATCGACACCACGCTTGTGATCCCGGGATCGACGTCTGCGGGTGACCATGAGCTTCGCTACAACGGAGAAGCATGGCGCGCACCGCTCACCGTGGTCCGCGCGCCCATCTTCCGTCGCCTCGATCCCGCACCCGAACGTCCGCTCCGTGCCGGAAGCACGTTCCCCGTTGCTGTTGCCGGATGCTTGCCAAAGGAGGAAGTGGTCTTGAAGGTGGTAGGGTCGTCAACTCTCGTCACGACCACGGCATCGGTGGATGGAACTGTCCACGCAACATGTCGTGTACCCGACATCAACGTTGGTGCCTATCAACTCTCCATCGTCACGCCATCGGTGATCGCCGTCAGTTCCGATTCCTTGCGCGTAACGAAGATGATCAACGTCGAGATCGAGGAGCTGCCCTCG
>JBGAJM010000016.1:0-22744 GCA_044224925.1 Kapaibacterium sp. (SeqCode) | reverse complement strand
CGGCACAATGGCGGGTATCCATCTGTACACGCTTCGTGTAACGTCGACCGATCCTGTAACGGCGCTTCTTACGCCTTCGATCACGACATACTTCACGCAGAAGGACACGGTCGCCAACAACACGATCCTCATGCAGAACGATAACACGGTTGGCACAGGTGCCATCGTTGGTATCGGTACGCAGAATGGAAACGGTACAGTGATCATGAACAATGCGATCGCCGTGCTTGGCAATGCCAACGCCGCCACGCTCGCACAGACAGCTATCTTGTATGAAGGAACACTGTTCCGCAACGGTCGCTTCAATGCAGGATATCTTCCAACAACCGCTCCGGCAGCTCTTATCTCGAATAAGAACGCCTTCTGGACGCCGAATGCAAGCATCGTTCGCTTTGTCGAGATCTCGCACACGAGCCAGATCGTTTCGGCAGGCGCCAATGATGAGTTCCTGAACTTGGCACAATGGCGCAACTGGACATCGCAAGATCAGAACTCGATCTACGGTGACTGGACAGCTGATATGGTCTTCAATGGTATCGCACCAAATCAGCAGCTTCGCGTGAGACTGCTCCCAACACCTCCTGTTGGATCCATTTTGAACAATCGTGGTGAGCGCATCGCGGCCATCAAGACCGACATCGACGGCAATGCCCGCGGTGGCGCAGGTCTCGGCTACGATATCGGCGCAAGTGAGTTCAATGGACAGATGTATGTGAACGACAACGAAGTGGTCTCGATCCTGTCGCCAAGCGCCTATCGCCGCATCACAGGTGCCACGTCGGATGCCGAGTACATCATGACAAAGGCTCCGGTTGACGTGAAGGCACAAGTACAGAACAACGGATCACTTCCAAGCTCGAACACAAAGGTTCGCGTTCAGATCTTCCTTGAGTCTGCAGCTTCGAACAACGCCGGCATGTCTCCTGCGCAGTTCAATGCATCGGCAGTTGTCGATCGCACGGTCACGGTAAGCATGAACTCCGGTGACATCAAGACGGTCACGTTCAACATCCCGAACTGGACACCACAAGTGTATGCAGGTATGGGTGGCTACACGGTACCAGCTCGCTTCAGCAACATGACGTACAACGTCACGCCGCTCTATCGCATCGATGTATCGCTGCAGTCGGACGAGAACAATGCGAACAACCTCGCATCGAAGACCGTTCGCTTCTATCTGCAACGTTCGCAAATGAGCGTCGTGCTCTCTGCACGTGGCTCAAATGTCGACATCCTGACGGGCACTCCAACAGCAACGGCCATTGCCGGTCGTTTGAATGCCGATACGGCTCTCAAGGCCTTCGGTTATATCGGTTGGGTGAACGATCCATCCACGAACAACTATGCCTATGATGTGTTCGATCGTGGATCATGGGAAGATCGCGCTGTGGATTACACCACATACCGCACGATGTTCTGGGCACACGACAACACCGCCTTCACACGTGGTGAGCGCGACGATATCCGCAACTTCATTGGCGCCGGTACAACATCGTCGAAGAAGAACATGGCCCTGTATTCACAAGAGCCAGCTCGCCGTCACATCGGTCTCGACCCTGTGAACGACGAAGCATTCGTCCGCAACATCCTTCGCGCTACGAACGTGAACCCTGGTACGCCAACTCCAGCACCGCCTGTTGGTGCGAACTACTCCGGTAAGTACGTCAACGGTATGGCCATTGCACGGAACTCTTCGGAACTCATCGTTCGTACGGGCTTCCTGAACGATGAGGAGCCGATCCCAGGTCTTGTTCGAGTATACTCTGACGCAACAACGTCCGGTATCGCCAACAATGCATATGCGTATCGTAAGAGCGATCGCACGACAACGGACTCGATCATGGGTGTTGCAACGGCATCGCTGACATCGAACGTTGTCTACCTCGCTGTTGACTGGCGTCACTTCGGTCGCACGGTAACACGTACGGGTATCGAGCGTGCACTTCGCGGAACGATCGACTTCTTCGTGACCAACGGCGGAACTGTTGTACCGGTTGAACTTTCGCTCTTCGATGCGAAGGCTCGCGGAAACAACGTAGACGTCTTCTGGTCGACGGCCTCTGAAAAGAACACGGACCACTTCACCGTGGAGCGTGCACCGATCGGAACAGCCGGTATCGCTTCGGGCAATGCCTTCACGACGGTTGCCACAGTATCTGCTGCTGGTACCTCGACGAAGCACATCGACTATCGTCACACAGACGAGAATGTCGCACCTGGCACCTATCTCTATCGCCTCACGTCGGTGGACATGGATGGTAGCTCGACGCAATCGGATGAAGTACAAGTAACGATCGTTGATGGCACGAATGCACTCTGGATGTCGGACGTAAGCCCGAACCCAGTATCCAACGACGCATCGATCTCCTTCGTGATCCCAACGTCCGGTAATGTTGAACTCAAGTTGTTCAACGTCTCCGGTACGGAAGTCCTCACGATCGTCAATGGTGACATGAGCGCCGGACGTCATGATGTGAACATGTCTGCAGCTAACCTGCCAGCCGGTTCGTATCGCCTCGTCCTTCGCGCTGGTGACAACATGGCAACGAAGACCGTGACCGTTGTGAAGTAACACACAAGGTCACACGACAAACATCGACCGCTCCTGTATCGCTTGATGCAGGAGCGGTCGTTTTATATGGCTCCACTTTCCATTATGCGCGCACTCCTCTACGCCCTCACAACCGGTCTGCTGCTTGGCGTGGCCTTCCCACCATCGGCATTTGGTCTGATCTCCTTCGTGGCCTACGTGCCGCTGCTGATGCTGTGGGCAGATCGTGCGGCATCGTTGTCGCGATGGAAGATCTTCGGTCTTACGTACGCCTGCTTCTTTGTCTATCACGGGATCGCGAACTGGTGGGTGAGCTCGTGGCAAGAACATGCCGATCCATACCTCTTTGCAAGTGGGATCGCCTTGTGGATCGGGCATCCGATCTTCTTGAGCGTGCCCTTCTATCTGTTAGCATCGATCCGGACGAGGACCAATGCCAACGTCATGTTGTGGTGTGCGCCGTTCGCCCTTGGCGGGATGGAATGGCTACACGGACAGTCGGACGCCTCGTATCCGTGGCTGTCCACGGGATATGATCTTACGTCAACGGTGTTCGGGCAAGCGGCCGATGTCGTCGGTGTCTATGGTCTCTCGGTGATGATCGTTGCGGTGAATGCCGTGATCGTTCACATGGCCATGCATACTTCGAGTGCAGAAGGGTCTCGTCGTCGTCGCGGCATCCAGGTGGCCGCGCTGACAACGGCACTCGTGCTCTGGGGCGTGTATGGAGGTATCCGTGAGCGGCAAGTCGCAACGCCGACAAACCAAGCGTCCATTGCCGTGGCCGCGATCCAGCCGAACGAAGATCCCTGGGATAAATGGACGTCTCCTGAGTCACAAGTTGCACGTCATGTGCGGATCGTTGACTCGCTCCGACGGAGCGGCATTCGACCCGACCTTGTGGTGTGGAGCGAAACGGCCATACCGTACACCATACGTCAGCCTATCTTCGCCACCAATTGGGAGCAGCTGCGAACGTGGGTGGACACGTCGCAGATCGCCCTGTTGACGGGCTATTCTGACGTGATGGTCTATGCACCACATGCCGCACCCCCATCTGCGCGCATATCGCAGATCGATCCATCGATCCGATACGATGCCTTCAATGCCGCCATGCTCATTCAGGGTGGCACGGACACGATCGCCGTGCACCGGAAGTCGATGCTCACACCGTTCGCAGAACGCCTACCCTTTGCCGACAACCTCACGTTCGCCATGTCGTGGTTCCAATGGGGTGTCGGTATTTCGGGCTGGGGCAAAGGACAAACGCGCATCCCGCTTGCGTTTCGCACGGCACGTGGTGACCAGCATCGCGTTGGCGCCATCATCTGCATCGAGTCCATCTACCCCGAAGTGTCCAACGACCTTGTGCGGAACGGCGCCGACGTGCTCAGTGTGATCACGAACGATGCCTGGTTCAACGGTACACCGGGTCCGTGGCAGCACGAGCGTATTGCGGCCATGCGTGCCATTGAGACCCGACGCAGCATCGTTCGCTGCGCGAATTCGGGCATCACGTCCATTCTTCGACCCGATGGATCCTCTACGACACTTGCACCCCTTCGAGAGGGTGCACTCTCGGGAATGATCACGGCCAACACCGAGATCACGCCCTTTGTTCGGTGGGGAAATGTGTTGTCGGTCATCGCTCTCATCATCACCCTTGCCGCCTTCGTCCTTACACGAATTCCGGCCCTTCTTCGTAAACTGCGGTTCTCTGCTACTCACTGACACTCGCCAAGCCATGCTACGACAACACCTTGGCCTTCGGATGGCACTGCTGCTCCTCACACTTGTTGTGGGTGGCATGCGATCCCAGGCCCAATACAAACCCGTCCAATTCAAAGAATACGATCTTGCCAATGGCATGCACGTGATCTTGCATGAGGATCACTCCGCGCCCGTGGTGGCCACCGTTGTGCAATACAAAGTAGGCTCCCGTGACGAAGATCCTGCACGTACCGGGTTCGCGCACTTCTTCGAGCACTTGATGTTCGAAAGCACCGACAAGATCACACGTGGGACGATCGACAAGTTGGTCAATGGCGCCGGTGGAGAGCTGAACGCCTTCACATCGCAAGATCAAACGGTCTATCACTTCGTCGTCCCAAGCAACGAAGTACGTCTTGCGTTGTGGATCGAAGCGCAACGCATGCGCAAGCTGCACATCGACAAGATCGGCGTGGAAACACAGCGTGGTGTGGTGAAGGAAGAGCGCAAGAATCGATACGACAATGCGCCCTACGGCGGTATGCTCGATAAGCTCATGGCCGGGACGTTCCGTGGAACGCCATACTCATGGTCGACGATCGGCTCTGCCCAGCACATCGACTCTGCGGCCATCTCCGAGTTCAAGGATTTCTACGACAAGTTCTATCAGCCGAACAACGCCATTCTCGTGGTGGCGGGTGACTTTGACGAAGCGGTGATCCGCGAGACCATCGATGCCTACTTCGGTGGTTATCCAAAGGCGGCCGAGCCTGCACGTCCGGTGTTTGCCGGCCTGCAGCCCATGAACGGCGAAACGAAGGAGACCATCAACGATCCGCGTGCGCAATTGCCGGCCGTGTTCATTGGCATGCGTGGTGTAGGTATGAAGGACCCTGATTCCTATGCCGCAGACCTGTTGGCCAAGATCATGTCGAACGGTGAGAGCTCACGATTGTACAAGGCCCTCGTCGACAGTGCGCAGATCAGCGTGAATGCAGATCTGAGCGTGATCGGTCGTGAATACGGCGGACTGCTGCTGCTCATCGGCGTTGCAGCTCCAGGCAAGGATATCGCCCCGGTCGAGCAGGCCCTGCTCGCACAGGTGGCAAAGGTGGCGGAAGGCGGCGTGACGGATGAAGAGCTCACGAAGGCCAAGAACCAAACGGAGACAGAGTTCATTCAGTCACGTCAGGGTGCCTATCAGATCGCGCTCTCGCTCTCCAATGCCTATCGATACTTCGGCTCGACCAACGAGATCAACGAAGAACTGGCCAAGTACCTGAAGGTGACGAAGGCCGACATTCAGCGCGTTGCAAAACGACTCTTCCAAACGAACGATCGTGTTGTTGTTACCTACATTCCGGTGAAGGGGTAAGCACATGATCACACAACCACGCATGACACGACACGTTCTCGTTCTCGCCATCGCATCGCTCTTCCTGTTCTCGACCAGCGCTTGGTCGCAGGCAATGAAGAAGAAGCCCGCAACAAAGAAGAAGGCCACGGCCATGTCGAAGGCGCCGTCGCAAGAGGCGCCTGCACCGCCATCGGACAAGCCATCGCTCGATGTGATGCCGAAGCCGTTGGCATCCACGGCCTTCACGTTCCCGACGTACGAAGAGATCACGCTGTCGAACGGACTCCACGTCTTCGTGATCGAGAATCACGATCAACCGCTGATCACGATCAACCTCTCGATCCGCGGTGGAGAAGCATCGGACCCCGTTGGAAAAGAAGGGGCCGTATCGATGACAGCCGACATGCTCTTCAAGGGCACCAGGCAACACACGGCTGCGCAGATCGCCCAAGCACTCGATGGTGTTGGCGCGTCGCTCAAGGCCACTGCCGGTACAGAGGCCATCAACTTCAGCGGTTCGTCGCTAAAGAAACATGCACCGTTGCTGCTGCAAACGCTCAGCGAGATCCTTGTGACACCCACGTTCCCGCAAGATGAATTCGACAAGCTCAAGGAACAGATGGCGGCAGGGGTGGCCTATGAACGCTCCCGTCCAATGGAACTTGCCCAGGCCCTTGCACGCAAGGTGATCTATGGTGTGAACAGTCCCTACGCACGTCGGAAGACCGAGAAGAGCGTTGCCGCCGTCGAGGTTGCCGATCTCGTGTCGTTCCACTCCACATGGATGCGTCCGAATGCGGCATCGATCGCTATTGTTGGCGACATCACGACGAGCGAAGCGAAGTCGCTGCTCGAGAAGACGCTTGGCGCGTGGAAGAAGGCCGACGTACCGACCATCACCTTCCCACCACAAGAGGTGATGCCATCGGCGGTCTACTTCATCCCCCGCAAGGGTTCGGTACAATCCTCCATCATCGTCAGTGCTGCGGCACCTGCGATGAACGCTCCGGACTATCATGCCGTTGAGCTCATGGGCGGATTCATCGGATCGGGCTTTGGAAGCTTGTTCTTCAACACGCTTCGCGAAACGTATTCCTACACGTATTCACCATTCGGCTTCGTGTCGCGCGGACGTCGCTACAATCGCATCGCCGTTGGTGCAGAAGTTCGTTCTGCCGTCACCGATTCCGCCATTGTGGTGATGTTGCGAGAGATCAAGAAGCTTGGCTTCGAAGGTCCGAACGAGCAAGCCCTCGACCGCCGCAAGAAGTATGAAGTTGGGAACTACCGTCGCCTCTTCGAGAATCCGTCCGTCGTAGCATCGTTGCTGCAGAACGCATGGATGAACGACATCCCGTATAGCGAGATCGAGGAAGAGGACAAGCGCATCGAAGGCGTATCCGGATCGAACGTGCAAGAGGCCACCGAGAAGTACCTCAACATGTTCAACCTTCGCCTTGTCGTCGTGGGCAATCCCGACGTCCGCTCCAAGCTCGAACAATTCGGTCAAGTGGTGGACTTCAACACCGACATTCAGCCGGCACCTGCCGATGCCTTCGAACCGGTCTCGATGTCGGTGACCGACATCGTTTCCAAGTATGAGCAAGCCATCGGTGGCCCTGCCGCCATTGCCGCCCTCAAGACCCTTACCACGACGGCAGAAACATCGATGCTCATGCAGGGCAATACCATGAGCGGTACCTATACGCGCAAGCAAAAGGCACCGAACATGGAGTATGCGAACTTCGATCTCAAGGTGATGGTGCAAACGCAGTGGGTGAACGGCACGGCGGCATGGACAAGCATGATGAACGGACCTGCAGCGCCCGCAGAGGCCGACGAGACCAAGCAGCTTCTTCTTGATGCCCGCCTCTTCCCCGTACTCTCGCTCAAGGAACAGAAGTCAACGGTGAAAGGGAAGCAAGGTGGCATGATCGTGGTGGAGACCACGGCGCCATCGGGCAGAGGTGAGACGTACTACTTCAATGCGACCACGTTCCTGCTCGATCGCATGGAAAAGATCGAGAACACTCCTCAAGGTCCGATCACTATCGTTGAGCGCTATGAGGACTATGCACCGGTCGAAGGCGTGATGTTCCCGAAGGTGATGAAGGTGCAGAATCCGATCTATTCGATCACGATGAAGAACACCTATACGGGGAACGTTGTCATGGATGATGCAACGTTCGTTCCGGCAACGAAGTAACACGCAATGCAGTTCATCGAAGTACTGCGCTCCATGTGGTTCGCTCTGGTGGCACCACGGAGGATCGTCGAAACACTTTCAACACCGGTGACGGCATTCTTTGCCGTCGCCGTTGTTGTTTCTACCATGGTCTCGCTTGGTGCGTCGTATCTCGAAGACGCGCAGCCGGCACTGCGGGCGGAGAATTCGGCCTTCGAGCGAATGTCGACCGCGCACGATACCACAGCCACAGCGCCCGGATCCCCGGCCGTCGATCTCACACCACCCGCCCGCACGTTTACGGCCATCCTGGGTGGCGCGTTGATCAAGAACATCATGCCGCTCTTGGTGGTGGCAGGCGTGTTCTTGTCGCTCGTGCGCTTCATGACGAATGCGCCGCTTCGATACGGTGTGGCGCTCAGCATCGTCTCTGCCGGCACGTCCATCATGTGCGTGGAACTCCTCTTGAACACGGCCTTGCATATTGCGATGGGGACCAATCGGGCCGGACTGCATGCCGGTGTGTTCGTCGATCCGACCGCACACGGATTCCTCTTTCTCTTCCTTCAGAACCTCGCGCCGCTCTCGTTGTGGCGCTATGTGGTGATCGCCTCTGCCATGGCGCAGGCTTCGGACCTGCATCCGCGCTATGGCATCGTTGTCGGCCCCATCGTCTGGGCAGTGGTCGTCCTGGCCATGGGACTTCTGTCGTTCAACGGATTTCTCTTCTACGGACTGTAACCATTTCGAAAACGGCATTGTCATCCCTGCAGAACACGCACAAGGGCTGACAGTGAAACCAACGCCACGGCATATTGCACAACCACTCACCGATGAGAACATCGATGCCGTGGTGCTTGCATTCCGTGACGGCGACCGTGATGCCTTCCGCATTCTGTACGACGCCTACTATGCGCGTGTGTACCGCTTCTGTTTGCGCATGGTGGACGACGAGGCCATTGCCAAGGATGCCTTCCAAGAGACCTTCATTCGGATGTTCGAGCATCGTGCATCGCTGCGCGGCGTGAATGTTCGGTCATGGCTCTTCAGCATCGCCCGCCGCGTCTGCCTCAACCTCATCCGTGGCAAACGTGCCGGACATGAATCCTTCGACGAGACCTTCCACGCCATGGACGATGCGGAAGAGCACGACGTGGTCCTGCGGCAACAGATCGACAAGGCCTTGGCACAATTGCCCGTGGCACTTCGCGAATCGTTGGTCCTGCGTGAATTCGAAGGGTACACCTATCAGGAGATCGCCGACACGGTAGGGATCGACCTCTCCCTTGCAAAGGTCCGTGTGTACCGTGCCCGTCTCATGATGCGAAAGATCCTTGCTCCGATCCTGGAGCACGAACGATGATCCTCGACCTGCTCATATCGCACTATCTCGACAGCGAACTCACCGAAGCGGAGGATCGCGAGCTTCGTTCCATCACGAGCTCCGACCCCGAGGCACGTGAGACCTTCGACCAGGCCGTCCTGCTCCATATCGCCATGCGGTGTGAAGATCCCGAAGTGGACGTCCCCGCCGACCTCGTCCAGGATACTCGGAACCTGATCTTCGACAAGATCGATGCCCTTCCCGCCGCACGTCCGGCCTCCAAGAACGCAGCCCCCAAGAGCGCCGCCCGCCGCATCCGCAGCGTGACCGCCGTGCTTGCGCTGTTGCTGGTGCTGGTGCTGCCGATCGAGGAGCTGAGATGGGAGATCGGAAGAGAATACAGGATCAAGAATACAGAATCCAATCAGGGAATCGCACAATCACAGAGTGTCCCACGCAGTGTCCCACGCAGTGTCCCACAACGTGTCACACTCCGTGTCGCACCCAGTGTCGCACCTAGTGTTCCGCTTCAGGCCTTCGCCGCCCTCGACGTAGCCCAAGCCCTCTCTGAGTCTCCCGCACGCAGTGTCCCACAAAGTGTCCCACAAAGTGTCGCACTCCGTGTCCCACAAAGTGTCCCACAAAGTGTCCCACCTAGTGTCCCACCTAGTGTCCCACCTAGTGTCGCACAAAGTGAAGAGGTCCCTCTCCTCCTTACCACCTTCTACACCACGTCGGTGCAGGGTTCGCTGGAGTCCGTCTCGGCCATTTCGCAGATCTCGCAGAGCATCGGCTATGGCTTGAGCGAGGAAAGCTATGTAGGCTTGGAGGTCGGGGCCATGCAGTACACGGTGGACCGGGTGATGCAGACAACGGTGCGAGCCGACGGAGGATCGGATGTTGCCATGCGGGAGACCGTGATTCGGCCTGCATCGGCAAGTGGCGGGAAGCTATCGCCCACGTCAACGCCCACAGGATCGTTCCGGCAGGAATCGACGCGGATCACCGACCAGCAAAGTGTCGCCTGGGGAGCTGCCTTCTATCAGCGCCCTATTGTGAGCACGGGAGCGATGGCAATGTTGGGTCGGGTCGGACTCGGCGCCGGTATGGACGGAATGCTGGCCTATGGTCGGCTCCAGGCAGAGTATCGCATCCTGCCCATTCTTTCGGTGACCATGGGAGCCGAGGCACGGTATGCGCCCATGCGTACGGGCGCCGTATCGGGTCAGCAGAGTGGCCAGTCCTACGGTGGCTTCCTCTCCATGGTCTACGGCATTCAATTGAGCTTGTAACACGCCCTTCTTGGCCGAACGCAGTATTGTTTTTGTGTTATATTGCGCGTCCTCTGAAGGGGAATTTCGATTCGCATTAACGGGATGAACATGGGACGTTTTTACTCGCTGTACCGTACATACAGCCTTATAGCCATTGCTGCGTTCGCAGCTACGACCGCGTTTGCCCAACAAGTGGCAACACGCGACAACTCCACGATCCTCGCACCACGCACGAGTCCGCTCGCTCCGGTCCGCGGCCTGGTGAACACCAGCGTCACGCCCGAGAATTTCGAGGGCTGGAAGGTGGCAGGGTCATCGATCGTCGCTCCTGGCGGCATTCCGAAGGTGTTGGTCGCAGAAGACCTGCAGGAAACGCCACCAGGCGTCAAGGTCGGCTATACGTTCTATGATTTCCAGACGAATGCCTGCATGATGAACCGCCTTCAAACGGTGGACGATGGGGGAACACCATATGTACAAATGGTGTGGATGGCGGCAAAGGACGCCACGCGTGATGCGGCAACCCGCACGCCGGGCTTCAACACGTCGCGCGGCACCCATTACTCCTACCTTGAGCTTTCGAATCCAAGTGCGCCGACGGTACAGGCAACGGACTGGAAAAAGATCGCCGCCGAGACCGAGCGCACGGGATGGCCGAACCTCGTTCAATTCAGCGATGGAGGTGTGGGCTACTGCACGCACTCACCTGTGAAGTTCTGGCGCAACGACGGTCTGGGCTCGGATGGCTTCATCAGCACATCCACCGTGGCGACCGAGGCCGACAGTGCCTTCTGGCCACGAGTTGCGATCGATGGTGACGGCAACCTTCACATGATCTATAACCGTCGCGTCGCGTCGGGAATTACGTCGACCGATCAGATCGCCTATCGCCGTTCGCGCGATGGTGGCGAAACGTGGGAGCCGGAAATGTTGCTCACCGGACCAACGGCACTGGGTGCCGCCAACGGTCTTCCTGGCGGCATCGGTGGTGACACGTATCACGTGACCGCTCGCGGCAAGAACGTGGTGATCACGTATATGGACGGATCGTTGCGAATGCTCTCACGAAAGTCGACGGATGCCGGTGCAACATGGGACAACGCGAACTTCAGGATCATCTTCGAGGCCAATACCAACTGGATCGACTCGACGGTCTATACCAACGGCGGTATCGATAGTATCACGGTCCAATCGGACACGGTGGTCGGACCATCGTCACACGTCGACGTGATCATCGACTCCGAAGGTCTGGCACACTACGTGTTCGGCAACCTTCTTTCGTACGTGATTCAAAAGGGACCCAAGACCCCCGACGCTTCGAATCCTCGCCGTGGAACGATCTACACGCTAGAGCGCAACGAGTGGCTGAAGGACATGGGCATGATGCATTTTCGCGAAGGTGATACGGTCTTGACCTTCCTTGCCCAACCTGCGGGCGGGTCGTGGGATGGGAACGGCTGGGTGATCAACCGGCGCATCTTCTCCGGCGTGAGCCGTTGGCCACAGCTTGGTTTGGACAAGGATGACAACGTCTACCTAGCCTATGGTTCCGTGAAGAATGGTGATGTGAAGTCGATGCAAGTTGATACTACCGGTACATGGTCGCAAACAGAGCCTGATACGCTCGTGACGCTCGATGCGCTCTATGGCCACATCTATCTCACACACAAGCTCAAGAACTACCAGCGATGGTCGCAGCCGCTTGATATCACACCCGCAGGACTGAACTGTCAGTTCGCATCGGTGATGGATACTGTGATGAACGGCTACATCTCCATTGGTTACGGTGCAAGCCCAACGCCCGGAGATCGCGTTACTAACGTCGAAACAGCTGTTGATACGACAGACATCTACTTCTACAACTTCCCGACGAGCTCGTTGAATGTGATCAGCTCTGTATCGGAAGACAATGAATTGAAGGCATCCATCGACGTGGTGCCGAACCCAGCCAACGATGTTGCGATGCTCACCATCGACGGTGTAACGAATGGAAACGTGACCGTGTCCATTGTTACAACGCTTGGAGAGACGGTGATGAGCTCAAGCAATCAGATGAACGGCGGATCTTGGACGGTATCGATCCCCACGCAACAGTTGGCATCAGGAACCTACTTCTGCATGATCGAACAAAATGGTTTGCGCACCACGCGCTCACTGTCGGTCTTGCACTAAGAGTCGGTCCATCGAACACACAGAATCAGAGAACGCATTCTTCAGGAGAACTTGCATGACGCGTAGGCTACTCGTTGTCGTCGCTGTCCTTGGTATGGTTAGCACGACCGCATACGCAGGCATCTACGGTACACTCACCGGGAAGGTCCTGGATAAGGATAAGAAGCCGGTGTCCGGCGCCTCCATTCGCATCTTGGGCACGAGCCGAGGCGGATTCACGAAGCTCGATGGAAAGTATACCATCGTGAACATCAACTCCGGAAAGTGGGACGTTCGCGTCACCGCCGTGGGCTATGATACCGTGATCCAGCCGAAGGTCGAGATCGGTGCAGATGAAACGGTCACGCTCAACTTCACGCTCACACAGGGCGGTGGAGTGCTCATGAAGACCGTCGACATCACCGGCGAGCGTGAGATGGTGCGGAAAGAGACCATCGGAACGACGCAGAAGGTGAATAGTGCGACGCTGCAGAACATGGCCATCAATGATGTTGCGAGCATTGTCGGACGTCAAGCCGGTGTTGAAAGCAAAGACGGCGGCTTCGTGATCCGCGGTTCGCGTTCAACGGAAACGCAAGTGCTCGTTGACGGATTGACGGTGACGGACCAGTTCACGGGTGGACTTGGAAATACCGGTGGTGCGTTCTCCACTGCAATGCCATCGCCATTCGCTACGGAAGAAGTTCAAACGCAGACCGGTGGTTTCGGTGCCGAGTATGGGAATGCCATCGGTGGTATCGTGAACACGGTGGTCAAGACCGGTCGTACCGACCGATTCGAAGGACTCGTCCGTGTTGCCGCCGACGTTCCGTTCCTCTGGGGAACAGCAGGAAACGGGATCAAGGCCGGGTCGCCACAACAGACCATCGTCGACGTAACGTTGGGCGGTCCATTGGGACTCTCCAACTCTACCTTCTTCGTCGCTGTTCGCAATCAGTATCAGAACTATCGCAACTTCGGTTTGCAGGTACTCGATCCCATTGGGAACAACCTAGGCCAGCTGCCCGACAACCGCACATGGAGCCGCAACCTTACCGGTCGATTGAAATTCGGCATCTCTGACAAGATCTTCTTGCTCGTTGGCGGTATGTACGGCATGGGTAGCTTCGAGCGTTCCGGTTGGGGTTGGCTGTATGCAAATGGACAAGGTCAGAAGGTCGATGAGAACGGCAATCCCATCCTTGACGGAAATGGTCAAGTGCAGTACAATGGTATTCCTGAGCGCGCTGCAAAGCAGCTTGCCATTCAAGAATATTCGAACAATGCCTTTGCACAGATCAACCACACACTCAGCCAAACGGCATTCTACGAGTTCCGTGTTTCGATCAATAACAAGACAACAGAGATCAGCAAGCGCAAGAACGGAGATGCTCCTGGTATTCTCACTGGCTTCGACCTCTATCAGCCGGAAGACAACCTGAAGATCGAGGGCGACAAGTTCGTTGCCGGAGCCGACCGTATTCTTGATGCATGGGGGATCGTTCGTCCGATCCGTTATACGTCCGACTACCTCGCTCGCTATGAGCAGAGCGTTCGGAACCCAATGACGGGCTACGTCGAAGGTCAGGCCGATGCATTCTCGACCACGAATCCGTATGGTCTTCAGAACTACTTCGTCGCGCAGGGAAATGAAGGCGGCGTGGACTTCCGCAGTCAGAAATTCTGGCAGTTCGATGGAAGCATCACGAACAGCATCGAAGTGGGCGAGACGAAGCACGTGATCAAGGCCGGAGCCGAACTTCGCTTGTTCCGCTTCACGCGCCACTCGAACTCGAATCCGTGGGACGGTCTGCCATTCTACGACGTCTACGGTCCGGACTTTGGCGGCAATCTCTACGCCGACGATGTTCAAGGTATTCCGGCTTCGACGATCAAGGCGCAATCGGAAATACCGTACACACCAACGACAGCCGGCGCCTTTGTGCAGGATCAGATCGTGTTCAAGGGACTGGTGTTCACACCAGGTCTGCGTCTCGACTACTTGAATGCCGACGCTATGTATCGGACGCAGTTCGTTCCGTTCGTTCCATTCGGTTCGACGGAAGGATTTGCAGATACGAAGGCAAAGCTCTACATCAGTCCACGTATCAGTATCGCCTATCCGATCTCGGATCGTCAGAATGTCCGCCTCTCGTACGGTATCTATTACCAAGCTCCACCCTGGAACGACTTCTACGACGGCTTCAACTCGATCTTGCTTCGTGGCCAAGCGCTCGGTAATCCGAACATGGAAATGCAGCGGACGAATCAGTACGAAGTGTCGTACAATCACCAGCTCAACGACAACCTCGCGATCACGATTACGGGGTACTACAAGGACATCTACAACCAGAGTGGTCTTGCCTTCGTGCGTGCCGTGCCGGATCCGTACTACCAGCAGGTTCTTGCCGATTACGGGAACAACCGCGGTATCGAGTTCACGTTCCAGAAGCGTATGGTCGACAACTGGGCGCTGACGTTCAACTACGTGTTGGCATCGGCACAAGGAACGGCCGTGAGCTCGGGTGTTGCCGTCGCCTTGGATCCATACACAGGAAATCCGGCGTATCCGGTAACGGACTTCCCATTGGACAACGACCGCCGTCACCGTGTGAATGCGAACTTCACCCTGCAATGGAACAAGGACGAAGGTCCTGCCATTTCGGGCGTACGCTTCCTGCAGTTCTTCACGATCAACATTTCGGGTGTCTACAACTCGGGTCTGCCATATACGCCGGTGAACGGACAAGGTCAGGCCATCGGCGAGATCAACTCCGCACGCTTCCCGTCCACATGGGGTTCGGAAATGCGTATCTCGCGTCGATTCCCACTCGAAGACATCTTGGGAGGCAACACGTCTGTCGAACTCTTCATGGATGTGACCAACCTCCTCAACCTTACCGCGCCCGTCAGCTACTACACGCGGACTGGAAGCCCCGACTATGACGGAGCCGCCCTCAACCGGATCCCCGGTGACTTCCCATCGACAACGTTCTTCAAGGACGGTGATCCGAACCGGAAAGAGACCTTCAGCTCTGCTCAGTACGATCGTGTCGGTCAGCGTCTTTATAACGCATCAGCCGACATCAATAATGACGGATTGCAAACACCGGATGAGACGTATGCCGGATACCTGCGATATGTGGACACGGTGATCTCTCGCCGTGGCAACTATCAGTATCCACGACAAGTGTACTTCGGCGTCACATTCCGGTTCTAATCAAGATGAGAACGAACGAAATGAACAAGAACATCAAACACGGGGTAGGTATGAACAGCCTAGGTTTCAAACGGGTTGTACTCCTTCTGTCCATTCTGAGCTGTCTTGGAGCCGTGTCGGCCGTTGCCCACATCTCCGATAAGGCCAGAACACGGGACAAGAACCAAGAGGACGTTCAGCGCGATCCCGCAGGTATCTACGATCTCCAAAAGAACGTTGTGTCGAGCATCGAGTTCTACACGACGAACTACGGGATCTTCGGATATGACGTGCGTAACCAGATCGGTGGCGGACGTTGGCCACGCGGTTCACAGAATCAATACATCTTCGCCGGCGGAGCCTGGTTCGCTGCACAGAAGATCCCGCCATCGGATACGCAATTGCGCAAGCGCGTGATGGTGACGTACAATCCGAACAACGGCCGTTCATGGATGGTGCCGGGAACCATCGACGATGGTCCAACAGTGCTGGCAGACGCAGCGTCGCAGCAAAAGTATCGCGTGTACTTCTCGACGGATGTGAATCCGAACGACGGTACCTCGTATGCCGATGCAACACAGCCATCGTGGCCAATCTGGGACACCAATGCTGACGACACCGTTCGCTTCAATAATTACTTCGGTAATTACGTGAGCGATGTGGCGCAGCGTACCAAGGCAACCTATCCGAAGGGACCGGCCTTCATCTCGGGTGAAGATGTGTTCGCGGTGTTCAAGGACACGGACCTGAGTCGGTACGACGACGGTTCTGCCAAGCGCCGCGCAGAAGGTTTCCCGTTTGGCTTCCAGATCGAACAGACGATCTACACCTGGGGCTTCGGTGACTACCGCGACCTTGCCTTCAACAAGTACATGTTCATCCACCCGACCTCCTACACGGATACATTGTATCAGTGCTGGATGGGTGCTGTGATGGATGTTGACATCACCTTGTCGACGAATCCGAACCTCGGTGCACAGAACGACCGTGCTCGCTATTACACAGAAGAAGATTCCTTGAACCTCTCCGTACAATGGTCGAATGGCGATCGTGGTGAAGCAGGCCGTGGCTTCGGCTACCTTGGCTTCAACTTCCTTGAGAGCCCGGCTGTCGACGCGAACGGCTTTATCCGCAAGGACAAGCGCAAGTTCCCGGTTCAAGAGCAGCTCGGACTTCGCACGATGCGCAACTGGCCGATCCAATACGATCCGCAATTGAATGAAGAGCGATACAACTTCATGGCAAGCGGTCAGCGTGATGGAGATGATGGTCCTGGTGACCGTCGTCTGCTCATGTGTACAGGTCCGTTCAACATCCGTCCGGGCGACTCCGCACGTATCGTGGTCGGTGTCATCCTTGCAGCAACAGCCACAGGAAATGATGCAACCGGTACCACAGAGGATATGGCCGAACTCGTCCGCAAGGTTCGATTTGCACAGGCCGTGTACAACAACTCCTTCCGTGCACCGGAACCTCCAAAGCGTTCTGTGATCATGGGCATTCCCGGCTCGAACGGATTCACCTTCCCAAAAGAAGGATGGATGCCTCTGAACAATGCCGTGGCCATTCAGTGGGACTCGACGGCGGAATTGTCGGTGGACACGCTTGAGCGCGGCCTCGACTTCTTCGGCTATCGCGTCTACCGTGCACGTCGTACGGATCTCGACACGTTCGATGTGGATGAGATCCAATCGAAGCGCAAGGGTCCACTCGGCTGGAAGGAACTCGCTCGCTTCCAGATGGTGAGCCCGTTCATCAAATCGACCACCGCTGCAGCACCAGGCACCTTCATTGACGAGTTCGACATCATCGATGTGATCAAGCCCGGTCAAAAGCGATTCCTCGTTGCACGCAGACCGACGATCTCAGGTCCATGGGGCGCTGTCTTCATGCCGATCTACAATAAGCGAGCTCCGGACTATCAGTGCTTGTACTACAAGCCAAAGGCCGACTCCACACTTGACATTTCAAAGCTCGATCGCGTTGACTCCATTAGCTTCATGTGGTTCACTTCGCAGTTCGAGACCCTCCCAACAGTAAGCCGCCGTGCAGGCAACATCCCTGCATGTGGTGGTGCTGTGTTGGTCCTCGATAGTACACAAGCAGCGCGAGCAAAGGACAGTTTGATCAAGTTGATCCTTGCGCGCAAGATCAAGATCGAACCATTCATGTTCAACGACACGAACATGGTTCCCGATGCGAACGGTACGCTGCAGGTGCAAAACGTGAAGCGTCCGTATGAAGAGACGAACGAGTGCCGTCGTGGCCCGATTGCGTCGTTCATGCGTCAGCAGTCACAAGGTCGCGTGTTCTTCGACGACGGAGACGATAACGGAGACGGGACGATCCTGTACTCGACGAATCCGAACAAGAGCGAGAAGCTCATCAACAACATGGACTACTATTATCGTGTGCTGGCCTATGACGAAGGTGACTATCTGTTGCCAACGCCGGCCAAGCTCAACGACGGTGCTCCCGGTCTGCCCAACGTTGCCAAGACCATGCCATTGGCCGCACGCGTTGGCGATGCACCAAGTATCTCTGTATCGATCCCTCCAAGCGAGCAAGCCAAGCTTGGTGGTATCTATAACATCCGATTCCTGGTTGCCGATCCGCAGCGATTCAATCAGATGTTCGGTGGTCGCACGCTTGAACTTGAGTTCTTCCGTTCGTGGGTAGGTGTCGACGTACCAGGTACGACGCCACCGGTGTCCAACGGTCTCTATAGTGTGCTGATGTTCCTTCGCGACTCATCCACCAAGCAGACCATTGGCAGCTTCTTCTCCTTGCTTCCTCCCGAACTCTGCGCCTCCGGTGCCCAGTTCACGAACAAGGGCGGCGCTCCCGGATTCTTTACCGAGAATGCTCGAACATGGGTGGATACGAACGGTGTTCGTATCGACACGATCCCAACGGAACCACCAACGTACGATACAGTATCGTTCGGTGTGCCGACGAACCGCGACAAGCTGATCCGCTACGGTACGTATACGTCGGATGCCCCATGCTTTGGCGCGAACAAGTATGCACTGAGCACCGTTGGTGTTGCCTTCGACTACGCCATTGAACAATGGGGTGGCGAGTATCGCAACGATACCGGTGAAGTTGTGAAGGGACCGAAGGACATCTATGCGGGTAGAACACAGACGAAGGCGCGTACGCTCACGGTGAGCGATGTTCCTCCGGCTTTTGTCGAGATCCCGTATGAAGGATTCCAAGGTCAGTACGAGCGTAGCTTCAACAATGGCCCCGGCGTCTACGAGATCACATTCTCGGAAGGCGGCACGGAGAGCATCACCACGAAGTTCAAGCTTGATACGAGGGACGATACCGGTAAGGACTCGACCATGACCTTCGAGAACGTACCGTATCTGAACATGACCGTGAAAAACGTGTATTCGTTCAACCGCGATCAAGTGGTGAATGGTGCGACAACGCAGGTCCCGGTTGGATATCAGTTCGATCTGAAGCACGTGACCATGCCGATCTCTGATACCGTTGCAAAGTTCACGGTCTTCCCGGATCCGGAAGTGTTGAAGTTGGATGAATTCAACTTCGGTGCATACGGATGGCGGAACTCGCGCAAGCTTGCTGCGAACGGAACATGGGACGACTCGCAGATCCGCCGTCAGTATCAGACAGCCGGTACCGATCGTGGTGCTCCGGTGCGTCAGGGTCGCTACTACATCTCGCGTAATCTCTCGACCACCGGCACGGATACACTTGACTTCTGTCACGTGATGACCGTTGGCGGCGCTGAGCTCATGCTCGACTGGTCGTGGAAGAGCGGTCGCTATACGAACCGCCTGCGTTCAACGAGCATGACACCAACGCCAACACCTGAGAATCTTCCGAAGGAAGACTTCAAGGCCGGCGATGTGGTACGTCTCTCGACGTTCGGTGGCGCCTTCGGATTCCCGATGGACAGTACGCGTGTGTATGCACGCGTAGCACAGCCCGATCCGATCAAGCGTGGTGGCTCGTATACGGATGAGCAACTTGAACAGATCTCGGTGGTACCGAATCCGTTCATCGTCACGCACGAAGGTATGCGCTCGCCGTATGAGGCCAAGATCTACTTCACACGCCTCCCACGCGAATGCACGATCAGCATCTTCACCTCGACAGGTAGCTTGCTGCGGAAGTTCACGCACACAGAAACAGACGCATCTGCACCAAGTCAATATGGTGCCGATGTATGGGATCTTCTTTCCTCTAACCGCCAACGTGCAGCGAGCCAGTTGTTGATCGCGAAGATCGAAACTCCGGATGGTGCAAGCGTCACCCGGAAGTTCACGATCGTCGTAGGACCAGCTCGTATCATCGGCGATTCGGAGTAAGGAGAACAACTATGAACATCACGATGAAACCAATGATGCGTACACTTCTCGCCGGTCTCCTGCTCGCTGCCACGTCAACGATCGCGTCGGCACAGGTCATTTCGGTCACGGCCGGACAGTTCACCAAGGTGGGCTTGTCGGGCGGACAGTTCCTGAAGATCGGTGTCGGTGCACGCGGAACAGGGATGGCTGGCGCCTTCAGTGCCCTGTCGAACGACGTGACCTCTGTGTATTGGAATCCCGCCGGCCTTGCCGACGTGAAGAACTATGCCGCAGACCTGACCACGACGTTCTACTTCGCCGGCATGAACCACAACTTTGCCGGTATGGTCCTTCCGATCTCCGACAAGTTCCGTGCAGCAGTGAGCTTCACGAGCTTCTCGTCGGGCGATATCAATGTGACCTCTACCGATAGGCCCGATGGCACGGGTGGTATCTATAACGTGAACGATATTTCCATCGGATTGTCGTTCGCAGGATACCTTACGGAGCAGTTCTCGTTCGGTGTGACGGCCAAGTTCGTTCAGCATGCCTTTACGACCATGACAGCCGGTGGTATCGTGTTCGACGTTGGTACGCGCTACAATACCGGATTCAACGGATTGCTCCTCGGCTTTGCCATCAGCGGTCTTGGTTCCAAGCAGTCGTACGACGGTGCCGCTGTCACGCAACAGCATCAGCCGATCTCCGGTCTGCCCGTGAGTCCGCTCGACATGAACATGCTCACCTCGTCCTTCAACCTTCCGCTCGTCTTCCGCGCCGGTCTTGGCCTCGACATGTTCAATGGAACACTGTCCGATAAGCCCGAAGTGGACGAAGACGGTACGGTGATCCACAAGTGGCTTGTTTCTGGTGACTTCGAAACCTACTCCGACGTGCCGGAACAATTCGCCATCGGAACAGAATACACCTTCCGCGAATTCGTCAGCTTCCGTGCCGGATATCGGATCGGTCACGACCAATTCGGACTGGCCGGCGGTATTGGTCTGAAGTACGACAGCGGCGACTTCCAAGGATCGGTCGACTATTCGATCAATCCAACAGTGAACCTTGGCCTCGTGAACCGAATTGGGGTCACGATGCGGTTCAACTAAGCCGACATGTCTTGAATGCTCAATGCCGTCGGACCACTCGTCCGACGGCATTCTTTTTTCTGTAGAGGACATAGCGATATGCGACTCCGCCTTCTCGTTCTCCTTGCCACCTTTGCGATGACCTCTGCGCTCCATGCGTCGACGATCGAATTCGTGGCAGACTTCATGCAGTTTCGCATTGATAGCGTCACCACGCGTTGGGAGATGCATTACGCCTATCCCGATACGGCCGTCACCTATGTGAAAGATCCCAAAGGCGGATATCTTGGCGAGCTGTACCTGCGCGTCGAGGTAACCACGGCATTGCGTGATACCATCGTACAGGACTGGATCGCCTCGTCGAACTCTGCCACATCACGATTCGCGCACAAGCAGTACTTGATGGGCGTTCGGTTGTTCGAGCTCAAGCACGGACAGTACAAGGTTCGCATCATCGGTCGCGACCTGCACGATAGCACGCGGAGCTTTGAAAAGACCGGTGCGATCGTGATCAGAGGCGTTGGCACAGCGCCCGCTCTTTCCGACATCATGCTCACACAGCCATTGCGCAGCGTGGGTCTCGAAGATCCGCGCTTCAATCGCAACGGCGTGCAAACGATCCCCAATCCACGTCACGAGTGCATTGGTACGGATCCCTCGATCCCGATCTATGCCGAAGTGTACAACATGAAGCGGAACGGCATCGATACGTTCGCGATCGAATACAGGGTGGTCGATGCGGTCAAGCACGAGGTCATGACGAGCTATGTGCAACGCACAGGAAATGCAGATGGTCTTGTGGAACGCGTGGACGTTCCCGCCGGTGTCCTTCCGAGTGGCGTCTATCAAATGCAGATGAGCGTGATGGACAAAGAACATACCACCACGTATGCAACGTCGACGAAGCAGTTCTATATCCTCAATCCCGAGCTGGCGCCCCAAGCGCAGGCCATGCTCTCGGAGGACGAGATCTTCTTGCAATCCGAATGGTCGACGATCACCGGAAAACAACTGGCCCTCGAGCTCGAGCTCTCCGACATTCTTGCCGTTCCCGCCGAGCGCACCACGCTAGCCGGCTGTACCACCGAACGTGCGAAGCAGAAGTACCTGTTCCGGTTCTGGCGCTTGCGCGATCCGGAGCCGTCAACACCCGAGAACGAGCGCCTCGTGCAATTCCGCAAGGACTTTCAACGGGCACAGACCTATTACTCATCAGCTATGTTCAGGGATGGCTGGCGCTCCGATCGCGGACGTATCATCCTGCGCTATGGGTATCCGACGCAGATCGAACAGTTCGTGCAGACCATCGACACCCGTCCGTACGAAACATGGTTCTATCAAAACTTGATGGGCGGGTCCTACTTCTATTTTGTGGACACGTCCGGTCTTGGCAATCACAAACTCGTCCACTCCACCTTGCTCGGAGAGATCCGAGATGAGAAGTGGTTCGACAACTATGCGAAGGTCTCGAACCAGACTCCCGATGCAACGCGCGAACTCACGCAACCAGTTTCGCGCTGATGGGTGCGTTCGCCGATAGTGCCGTCACTGCCGGACTGCGTTCGCTGGGTCTTCTTTCC
>JBGAJM010000064.1:0-2630 GCA_044224925.1 Kapaibacterium sp. (SeqCode) | reverse complement strand
ATGTCGGCATTCCCGTACCCAAAATCCTGAATACCCCATTCGCGTAGAGTGGCTGCGGCGTTGCGAATGAAACGATCCGTGCTAAGCTTAAGAAGGCGTCTCGTATCGGAGTTCGTGACAACTGCATCTAGCCCTGCATTGGGATAAATGAGTGTGAAGTACTGTCCTTCCTTCACGAATTCGGAGAGTTCTTGCGACTCATTGCTGTTGGCAACGAGTCCTAGCACCGTGCGAATCTCATCGGTAAGGATGACGGCCGGATCGGTCATTCGCATGAACTCATCATTGATCTGGCGAATGAGTCCCTTGCTTAACAGTAATGCTTCCGTTGGGTTATCACCACGGTTTGCACCGCGAATCCTCTGTCCACCCATCGTGATCCGAAGATCAGTACACGACATCATTGTTGTGTCGCGTTCGGCAGAAGCCAGTATGGCGATTGCGACATATTCAGGCTCTTTCAGTGAGTGTCTGGCAAGAAGCTTCGTGAGTGCTGTACTTGGCGATCTTCGCTCAATTGCCATGTATCGATTCATGAGCCCATTCTGTTTCGCACCACTTCCCATGAGATCCTCATCGGTGCGACAACGATCGCCTATTGAAATGAACTCGTCGCGCTGTTCTTCCACGGAGAGGAAGGTCCTTGGTTTCGAGACATATCCATAGACATCGAAGTCATCGAAGTGCTTGATCGCTTCTTCGAATTCCCGAGTGAACCGGTATTCGTCAGTCCCATCAGATGAGAATGGTGTTGACGTTCTCGTCAAGACCGACTTCTCCACCAGGCTATCTAGCAGTGCTTCGTTTCGAAGGGCATACTCCATTTCAAACGTTGCAAGCATCAACGTTCGACCTTCTATTCCTGGGTTGTATCGATTCCTTGCATAGGCCTCAGCCCAAGCAACAGAAACGATGATTGCCTCGCTTTGCGTGATCTCCAATGGGTTCAAATCGTCTACGATGCTGTGCACAATGTCGAGCTTGTCAAAGCTCTGACCATCAAACTCCACCTCTAACACATACTCACTTACGGCAATTGTCTTGCCTAGCTCAAGGAGGCGGCCAGCCAATGAGCGATGCGACATGGTCTCTCTCTCCATTTTGTGTAATGAATACATGCAACGTCGGAGTTACAGCGACGTGTGGTGTCGCTGAATGGTTGAGATTTGTATGTTAATATTCAAATTAAGGCCGGAGAATGGGCATTGTTTGTCAGTCTAATGCAGGGCAGAATATGAAAAAGCAGAGCATGGATCTCGACTTTCGTCAGAAGCTCGCGCGAATTGCAAAATGCCGAGCGGACCTTTTTCTTGAGTTGAACAAGACAGTTCCATTCAAAGATGAACTCTATAAGGATCTCAGTGCAGACGAAACGTATCGTAAGTACCTACCGTGCGCGAGTAAGTATGTGACGCCAACTGGGAGAGAATATGAGCCGAAGGAAAATGGAGCGAGGGTGATGGTTGTGCTCCAGGATTGGGCTTCACAGGATTGGTTGAGTAAAAACTTAGATACGCATTGCTCTGAATTAGACAGACACGGATACCACAAGGACCTTGACACGAATAAGACATTAAAACGGCTGCTATCTGATTGTCTGTGCCTAGAGCGCAAAAACGTTTACGTTACAAATGCATTTCCATATATCAAGGCCGGTGGCATGTCGGGTTCGATTTTCAGAAAACATCTGAAACTGATTGCTCCGAAGATTCTACTGCAAGAGATAGACTTGATTCAGCCGGACTTGATTCTTGCACTTGGCAGAATTGCCGAGTATGCCGTTGAGCTTTGCGGTAAAAAGCCTACTTATCTTCCCCATCCAGCAGCTTGGATATCGGATTATGCTATGAAGCAAAAGTGGCAAGACACACTGAAGAATATCCCTATCCGCTAGCTGCTTTGAGCTAGTACGCGAGACTCCCGAAGTCTTACTCTCTCGAAGTGAAATTGCATCTCCGCTTCCTTGTAACCCCGTAACCTTCTTCCCCTATGCACCTCCTCTCCTACAACATCGCCTCTCGCAACGCTCCATGGCACTTGATCGTGGAGAGTGGGGTGGAAGTGGCCCTACTGCAAGAGATCTCGCGACCTCCCGCTGATGTGGCGCAGCGCATCGGCGTGTTGGGCGACCCGTGGAACGATGTGCAGGGGACGCCGGATGTGGTGTGGAAGAGCGCCGTGGTGCGCACGTCGGAGCGGGTACAGGTGGAGTGGGTGCGACCGCACATTGCGCACGTGACGGAGCCGGGCAAGGAGCCGATCCTGGTGATGAGCATGTATGGCCAATGGAAGAAGCCGCATGCGTCCACGCAGAGTTCGTGGAACTATGCCGATGCCAGCGTACATCGATTGATCTCGGAGCTGTCGGAGTTCATTGGCACGGAACGCGGACATCGCATCATCGCCGCCGGAGATCTGAACATCCTGCATGGCTACGGAGAAGAGGGAAGTCTGTACTGGAAGCGTCGGTACGATACGATCTTCGAACGCATGGCGGCGCTTGGACTTCGCTACATGGGTCCACATGCCCCGAACGGACGTCAGGCCGAGCCGTGGCCGGCAGAGTTGCCGCCGGAGAGCAGGAATGTGCCGACGTTCCATCATGCACGTTCATCGCCCGCAGGCGCAGC
>JBGAJM010000063.1:0-2718 GCA_044224925.1 Kapaibacterium sp. (SeqCode) | reverse complement strand
ATCCTCTGGAGTATCGCTCATGCGTTCTATTGCGTCGCTTACCCTGTCTGCTGCCCTTGCCACCTCGCTCCTTCTTGTCGGTACCTCGTGCGCCGAGGAAAAGAAGCCCGATACCAAGGAAGTAGCTGAAGATCTGAATGAACAAAAGTTCGATAACAGTGGCCCTGAGCACGACGCACAAGCGCTCGTCAATGCGGCCGAAATGAGCCGGGAACAGATCAGCCTTGGTCAGCTCGCGCAACAGCGTGGCAAGACGCGACACGTGAGGGACCTCGGAAAGAGGATGGAAGCCGAACACGAAGCTGCGCTCATCGCGATCACAGCGTTGGCCAAGGCAAAGACCATTTCCTTGCCTACGGCATCGACCGACAGCGGCACCGACGCGTTCAGGAAGCTCACGGATATTGCGGCCAAGAACTTTGACATGGAATACGCCGACATGACCGTAAGCGCCCACAAGGATGCGATCGCCATGTTCGAGAAGACATCAGCCGATTCGAAGGATGTCGAGGTCAAGGCTTGGGCCACGAATGCTCTTCCATCGCTACGCGCCCATCTCGAAGAGTCGCTGGCATGTCAGAAGTTGTGCGAGAAGAAGTAAGGGGCTCATCTTCCGCTGGTCAACATGAAAAGTACAATGGAAGAGGTGGCCGTCACCTCTTCCATTTGGTTGCGAGCATATCGCTGTCACTCCTACACTAGACCAGATATCAGATCGCTGATCTCGGCAGCAATGTTCGCTCTCGCTTGCTGTTCAAACAGCTCGATGAAGTACCGTGTACTGTACAGATGTTGCCGTCCGAGAAAACGTTCTAAGAGCTCGATACGCTTTGAGGCGAACAAGGCGGCAGGGACGAATGCATACTCCTCGCGCACCTGCCGCGCGTACTCGTTGTAGCGCGACGTGGACGCGCCAAGGATGGCGAGATCGATATCGCAGAGGAGGAGTTCGTCGGGTGCAGAGACGACGCCATTGTGTTGCGTGGCGAGTATCAGTTGGTGGATGTTCCGCTGTTCCTCTACTGGACATCCTTGCTCACGAAGGAACTCCACGGCCACCTCCGCCGATCGCTGTTCATTGTCGTGGGCATGCACGTCATAGACCACATCATGATACCACAAGGCATAACACACGTCGTGCGGTCGCTGCGCCAACGCCCTGTTTGCCTCAAACAGATGCAGGCACTCGACAAGATGCTGAAGCGTATGATAGGAGCGCTGAGGTTCCTGATACGCTTGAAGACATCGTTGATACGCCAGTTGAGACCCTGGACCATCTGCATCGAAGCCAAGGCCGTGCATGCAGCTCTGCCATGAACGTGCAAGGAAGGCAAGGTCGTTGGAGGGAAGTGCGTACGGTGTTGTAATGTTCATAACGGGGATCGGTGTGCGCGAAGACCGAGCATGGTCGTAGCGCGATTCTGAGTTCGCTAACTATCATTTGCCACATTGTTCACGAAGCCATTCCTTCCACGGACGCTTCACGTCGTCGACCGTGTCGTAGTACCATAATTGCCGCGATCGAAGATGGTAGATGAACATATACGTGCAAACCAATCTCTCATCGGTAGAATACCCTACCGCAACAACAAGGTATTGCTTCCCATAGCCAGGCAGTGACTTCTTCCAGTACTGGACGGATGTTTGTACGGAACTTTCTCGGGCGATCGTATACATCCTCTGTACCACGCATGAACTATCAACCATCGTCGTGACCGACGAGAAGGCCCGATCTTCGTTGGTACCCCCGCGCAACGTCAGCGTCGTGAACAAAACCATTGCGATGACGTATGCGAGATACTCTTGAGCGCAAAGCCTCAATGTCGTGGCCTTGTTCGCTTGCAGCGATCGGAGAGAATGCGACACCTAGTAGACCGTAATACGACGATGCTCGACGGATGAGCCGCTCTGGATGATCACAACGTACGCGCCGGCCGACAGTCCGTCTGTGTTCACGAGAAGTTGATGGGCAGGTGTGAGGATGGGTGTTACGTCGCGTACGAACTGGCCGTTCATGTCGACGATGCGCACAGCGTCGATCGTGGAGGTTGACACCGATACGTGCACCACGGCCGATCGCGAGACCGGATTCGGATACACATTGTCGTCGTTCGCTACCGGCTCGTCGTCGACGGATGTTGCAAGATCCGTTAACGTTCTTGTGTACATGCCTCCGTTCGTGCCAATGGTAATACGCCCATCACTCGTAACGGCGATCGAATTGATGTACCGAACCGGCAGATCATCAGTGGCGTTCTTCCAAGACTGACCGTTGTTGCTGGTATAGAACAATCGGCCCCATCCCGCGGCCACGATGTGAGTTGCGTCGATGAAGGCGATCGCAGACATCGTGACATTCGTCATGGGGTACCCAATTGGTGCACCTGTCTGCGAAGTGGTGTCGTAGATGTGCAATCCCGAAGTTGTGCAGAGATAGACTCGACCGTCGGGCGCTTGCTCGATTCCGGTGTACCAATGCGGAGCGATCGAATACTGCAGAACTGCCCACGTCTTTTCAGCAACCGTCCACCGATAAAGGCGATTGTGTGAGACGCCATAAATGGTCCCATGCTCGTCCGCAGTGATGCCATTCAACAACTCTGGACATGAATCAGTTCGGCGAATCCAAGTCGAACCTGAAAACTCATACACACGACCATCTGAACATGCGCCTAACAACGTTCCGTTGCTTGTCACTCGTGCTGCCATCACTTGGTT
>JBGAJM010000062.1:0-2913 GCA_044224925.1 Kapaibacterium sp. (SeqCode) | reverse complement strand
CGTCAACTGAAAACTTACAATTGTCACCCACGCATCGACCTCCGGTACTCTTCACGTTGTCGCTGGTCTTGTATGATGCGGTCGAAGTAGGTGAACAGCGTGCTACGCTCGCGGAAGGACGGCAGGACGTGTTCTTGTACCGCATCACGAGTCGCGAGCTGTAGCCGCTCGCTGAGTGACCGTGACTGCGCCGCTTCGCACCGGGTGCGGGTAAGCCACTTACTCATCGCGTATTGTCCATCACTTCCCCGGCCGCGTTGTGCCGAACCGACTCGATGGTCTTGAGGACCGAGCGTCGTTGCTTCTCGGTCTCGGTGACGACGATCACCTTGCCGTTGCCCGATTTGAGCACGGCGTAGAACTCACCGTTGCTCGCGATGTTGATATGCCATCTGCCAAGTCGTTTCATAGCGCCTCCGTTAGTACACACATCGTTTGAGCATCTGCCGCCGTTCGGTCGCCTTCTTTCGCGCCAGTCGTTGTGTCTCCCGCTCGCACGGCAGGCATTTGCCGTTGGTCGATTTCTCCTCGGCGCGCACCCAGTGACGCCGGCCCTCGACACCGGAGCACGTCCGGTTGCCGGCGAGCATCTCGCGCTCGTACTCGTCGTATGGAATGCCGAGGCGTCGGGCCGCAGACTTCCAGGTGTGGTGGGGGGTCACGGTGTCCCCACTGGCACGTTGGTCGCTTCGCGTTCAGCGTTCCATCGTGCATTACGAACAATCTCGTTGTTCACGTAGTTAAGCATGTCGCATAGCGGCTCAATGAGTGAGACATCGAACGAGACCATTGCATTGTCGGTCGAGCGGATCGTCACTTCGCCGCTCTCGTAGAACACGCTGAGAGGTGTTCGGTCGATACGGATTGCGGTCGGAATAAGGTACGCCATCTCTCATCTCCTCTCCAAAATCGGACGCAGGCGGCCGGCGCCCTTTCGTAGCACTGAGTTCGGCGTTGTATCGACAACGCCGACCGCCCACGTCTGCCCGTCACCTGTACCGGAATCCGACACGGTCATGTGTGCGGGCGATTGTCAATATCGATCCCGGCGCCGTGGGCCACGAATGCACTTCCACATCATCCGGGGGCTGCTTGGTGAGAGTCTAGGAGTCCCTCGCCCACGGGCTGCGGCAACGGCGTCGGGATTGGTCACGGTCGACGGGGCCGCCGTCTCATACCGGGACCGCATAGGTTGCGAGCGAGTAGGCCGGGTGAACCAGACCGGCATCGCACGGCCAGAGATGCGTAACGAGGACCGTCTCGCCGGCATCGAGGATGACCGGCTCGGGTGAACGTGACAGTCGCTCGAGTTCCGCGGCAAGCAGGATCTCGCCGTCGCCTTCGAGCGGGTAGAACTGGAAGTCCGATGAGATGAGTTCGATTGCGGTGAACGGGATGACTTTCATGGTTGTACCTCAATTCAAAATTATCCGTCGCTCCTCCGGCTTCGGCGGCGGCGACTCCTTCAGCTTCGCCATCTCGGCGACGACGAGCTCGGCAGCCTGGGTCAGCGCGTCTTCGATCGTCACACCTTCCTCAAGCGGGATCTCGTGCCGGTGGCGTGCGATCTGGGAGTTGTTGAGTTCCTGGTCATGAATTATTACAAGTGTTTCTGGGCCATCCACATATCTCTGTATAAACAGATAGATGCCATTCGAGTGCAGCAATAAGTTAAGGTCGTTCGTCATGATTCCTCTCGCTTGATTCGACGCTTGTGGCGATAGTACCTTCGTTCATACTCGCGACCGCACTCGCGACAGATCCGTCCCCCTGAAGCCGGATTATGGTAGGTGTTCAGGGCGTCATATGCGTGCCCTTGTGGACAGTGCGTCTTGCGTGCATTCTGTGCCACGATACTCACCCCGCGAAGTATGTTGATACGCTGAGGTACAGGTTCTAAATGGTGCGGGTTGACGCACCGTCTGTTCCTGCACAAATGATCAATCTGTAATCCGGCAGGAATTGGCCCCACGAAGTGTTCGTACGAGAAACGATGCGCCTTCACCCACACCGACTCTGCCGTGTAGATTTGACCATAGCCACCACCTGTCATCGCTCCTTGCCATACCCAACACTCGCTTGGCTCACCGGCCATAAAGGATTCCAAGAATTTACTCTCAGTTGTGTGTCGAGGAAGCCGACTACACACAGGACTACAGAAACGGCGCCGCTTATTTCGTTGGTTGAAATCAACCGTAATTACGCCACCACACGCCTCGCAGGGCTTGTCTATGGTAATCTTTCGACTAGCCATTGATCGAGTCTCCTTATCCGAGATTCTCATGGTCAGGGGTCGCTCGCTGTTTCCGCAGCTTGCGACTCCGCTCGGATTATAGCACGTGTCCTTCAAGATGACCCCGATCTCGTTAACTGTTTCTCACTCCATTCAACCAGCACCTTCAGCAGCGGCTCGAGTCGGTCAATGTGCTCCGGCACGATGCCCACGCTCTTTGTCTGGTCCCGGTCGCGCACGATGATGGTGACTTCGTGCCGGGTGGCGAGGCGTTTGATCATCGCACCGATACGAACAGTCGGGTCGCCGATCTTGCCAAGGCTTCGTAGTAACTCAACGTCTTCGCGACTGAAAGTGAAGTCACTCATCTCTGCTCCAAGTATCGGCCCAGATGTTTCGTGATAATGTCTGCGACGTGCAAGCCGTCCTCCCAGTCGTTGTCACCGTACTCAGCGCACAGTTGACGCAATACTGCGATTGCTTCAGTCCGCTCCGATGCCCAACTATGCTTGTTCTGGCCTGCGGGGCCAAGGTGTAGCAAGCATTCGTTGAGCATCCGCTCGTATGCAGCCTTCTTGCCAAGCAGCCACGCTCGTTCTTCTAAGTCACTCATCTCTGCCACCAGTCTGCCAGCATATACAGCACCCCGCAGCAACCGCCCCCGACCAGCGACCAGAACA
>JBGAJM010000015.1:0-25534 GCA_044224925.1 Kapaibacterium sp. (SeqCode) | reverse complement strand
GGCGGCAGAAAGAAGCCCTGCATGATGCGATACCCCTTGTGCTGCTCGAACACCACGGGAATGCCCTGCTCCGACAGTGCACGCACATCGCGATACACCGTGCGCACACTGATCTCGAACCGCTCGGAGATATCCTCTGCGGTCACATACCGCTTCGATTGCAGGAAAACGAGAAGGCCAAAGAGCCGATCAACTCTGTTCATGGAGTGAAATTACCACCAAAAATGTCGGTCCGTAAGTAACTGACCGACGGTCAGTTCGTTCAAGTGGGACAAATCGCAAACTCCCGTGTCCTTGCTTGAGATGAACGAACTACGATCAGATTCAGACCGACAGTTGCTGGAACATATCCGGCTCGGTAGCACTGCTGCAGAGCCGGCCTTCCGTGTACTGTACGACCGACATATCCGACGCCTGCTGGCCTATTGCACCAAGGTGATGGGCGGCCAGCAACAGGCGCGCGACATCGTGCAAGATGCCTTCATGAAACTCCTGCTCGCCATTCGCAAGGGCGAACAGCTGGACAATGTTGGTGCCTATCTGATGCGCATCGCTCGCAACGGCTGCTTGAACATGAAGCGCGATCACCGCGAGACCTTGATGGAGATCGAAGACCTCGGACTAACGTCGCACGACGTGCCCTACGAGACCATCGAGATCCAGCGACTGGTGAATGCAGCACTCCAAGAACTGCCCGAACAATACCGCGAGGCCCTGCTGCTGCAGATGTATGGCGGCCTGAGCTATGCAGAGATCTGCGAGGTCACCGGTGATTCTCTTCCATCGGTGCGTCATCACATCGCGCGCGCCAAACAACGGCTGCGAGCAGCATTGATTCCGATCCTTCGACCTTGATCGCCGGGAACGACCACTATGAACAACAACACTGAGATCTTCGACATCATGGACCGCTACCTCGACCGTGCAACAACGCCGGACGAAGAGCGCGAACTGTTCTCGACGCTGCTACGCGACGAAGAGCTGAGCACAGAATTCCAAGCGCAGTCACAAGTGCGCGCGGCCATGGACAACGACGTGTCGGCAACGGTCATCCCTCCCGATCTCTATGCCTCCATTGTCGAGTCCGCCCAACAAGCATCCCTTCTGCCGATCCCGTTGGTGGGCGCTGCCAGCCTTGCCACCGAGTGGGTGGTGCGATCGGTGATGGCCCTTGCAACGGCCACCACAGCCGTTGTGGCCACCATGGGCACGGCACTGCTGATCTCCATGCCGCCTTCCATCCCTGTCACTCCTGTTGCGACCACGGCCACGCTCCCATCCGCGCCACAACAGCAGATGATGACGGTACCAGTCGTGCAGGCTGCAGAACAACACGAGCACGTCGCACAACGCGAACATGTGGAGCAACGTGCGATGGAAGCGCCTGCCGAAACGATCGGCATGTCACCCATGCTTGCTGTCGATGTGGCACCGGTTGTTCCGTCGACCTCCACGACCACATCAACGATGGCCTCCACACTTGAAGAGTCGGATCCGCTGCAACCATTGTCGAAAGCTTCAACATTGCAGCTCCGCGTCACGCAAACGCCGCTCACGTATCACATGTATGCAACGCATGCCGACCTGACATCGGCGCCCAACCTTGGTCTTGAAGCAGAGTATGCACTCGATCGTGAACATGCAGTGGGTGCCATCCTGCACAACGACGTCTTCCCTGTTGGTGTGGTCTCCTCCGATGGCACGGTGCAACAACAGTATGCCATGCTCTGGGGCGGTGCATCGTATCGATACACGCCGCAGTGGAACATGCCCCTCGGCCTTCAACCCTTTGCGCAACTCAACCTTGGCGGTTCATCCCGCGGTGTCGTTGCGCAACCAACCCTTGGACTTCAACTACACGTCAACCAGTTCACCATCTCCGCCGGTGCGAACATGATGACGTTGTTCTATCAGAACAGCGGCACATGGAATGCGGCCTCTCGTGTTGGAATGCTGGTTGGCATTGGATTTCATCTTTAACTGTTAGGAGTGTTTGTATGCGTTCGATCTTGATGCGAGCGATGGCCATTGTAGTGCTGTGCGGCGGACTTGTGGCCTGCGACGATATCATTCTTCCACCTGATGGTGGCGGCAATGGTGGTGGAGGTGGTAATGGTGGCGGGGGCGGAGATACCGTCGTGACCACCGGATCGATCAATGGAGTAGTGGTGCAAGACTCACTGTCGCCACTTGAAGGACTCGAGAGTGCACGAGTAGCGATCGTGTGGCACCGTGCGGATGGTACGATGCGTGTTGGAT
The DNA here is from genome assembly GCA_044224925.1 of Kapaibacterium sp. (SeqCode). Classification (GTDB taxonomy): domain Bacteria; phylum Bacteroidota; class Ignavibacteria; order Kapaibacteriales; family Kapaibacteriaceae; genus Kapaibacterium. The sequence continues at coordinate 23,275 of JBGAJM010000015.1, read as the reverse complement.
CTATCACGAAGCTTGCGCCCGATCTGCGATTCGCCTTCGAAGATCTTGAGCCGCTGACGGCAGAGGATCTTCTGAGTGACCCAACGTCGTCTGTTGAGGCATATGGCATTGCGTCCATCATGCTGATCACAACGCCGGGAACACAAGTGGGAGATATCATCGACATGCGTGTGATGGATCCCACCGGACCGATGTTCACGAGCATAACCCACGATGTGATCTACCGCGCTCGCGGTGGCGCAGCCGATCCGGCCATGCCGTGGCTCACTCGATTCGGTGCCGGCTTCACCCTCGGTCTCAAAGGCGATATCACCGTCATGGAATACATGCCCGATCCGAATGGCCTTGTCTCCCCTGACCCACATGCGTTGTCGATCGCGACAACGCATGTGGATCACCGAGGAGCTACACGCAACAGCGTAACGACCGGTGCAGAGGTATAGGCCTGTGCCACCAATAGATACGTGCCTGGTGCAAGTGCATCAACAGAGAATGTGGTCGAGGCCAATGCATCGCCGACATACGGTTGCGATACGATCTCTCCCGCAAGCGACATGATCGTAACGGTATTGAACGGCTGTTGTGCTGTAAGCGTTACACGCGACGTGGTCGGTGATGGGGCAAGTGTCAGAGCTGATGTGGTAGCGAAACCGTCGGCCTGTGTCTTTGGCACACTGGTGATCACATCCGCAATGCGCATGGTATGCATGCCAAGGTTCATCATCGGAGCACCAACGGGATTCTTCAACGTACCGTTCGCGTGCAGGCCGGCATACGGCAGATGTTCTTGTGCGATCACGTGGATGCCCTCGGGCTCCCACTGAATGTCAAGATCATGTACCATCGATAGAGAGTCGGTGGGCGACCAGAGGCCCGTGCCAACGCTTTTCGTGCGAAGGTCAACGACGGCGGAAGGGAAGCGATGCACGGGGACACCAACAAGGCCTCTCGTATGTGCGTACGAGCGCATGATGACGAATGCACTGTCGCCGCGTACGGAGATCTTCGGATGTTGGATGATACTCTGACGATCGAATGCCCGAAGCGGAATGATCGTTGCGGGGTCCCACAAGCCATTTAGTCCACGCTGCACAACGAAGGCACGCTCATATCCATCGTTCGCATTACTCTGGAAGCCAGTGACAACTGCAGCACGACCATGGTCGTCCACATCCAAGTGATTCACGCGGAACGATGGAATGTCAAGCGTGGTCGTTGGCGACCATGTTGTTCCATTGAACGTCCGTTGTGCGATGATGCTCTCGCTCGTGTCCGACGAGATCCAAGTGCAGAGGGTACGACCATCGTCTAATGAAGTGAGATGCGGTGTCCTATGATCCATCGAACTCCGATCGACCACCTGAGTTGCAGAGGCCACGAGCATTCCATCCTCACCATGCAATGACGTTGCATAGATCGCCGCTTCGGCACCTACCGTGTCTGTAGCGATCCAGGCGACCATGGCCATTGTGTCGTTCACAACCGTGGCAGTTGGACACCCTTCCACCATCAGAGCGCGAAGGGTCGTATCGGTATGGTCGCTGCTCTTGATCTTGCCAGACGAGAGAACGACTCCTCGGAGTACGTTCACAACGGCCCACCGAATGTCGGATGTTGCATACATGTACAAACGCGATGTGGTCGGCGTCACATCTGCGCGTTCGATGTCAAGTTCCTTCCATACAACGAGCGCCATTGAATCTGCTAATGCACAGACGTGAGGGGTTACCATGCTGCGTGCGTTTGTTTCGACGCGAATGATACTCTCGACTTCATCATGTCCGTGCGTACGAACACCAAGATTCAACGTGCCAACACCGGTTCGGTGATCCTGATCGATCCAGGTTGTGTACGTTTTGCTTCGTGTCTGTGCTGTATGCGGAGAGGGCGATGCAGCCGAGGCAAGAGCATGCAAAGAGTATTGAGCGCGTGGAACTCGTTCGGTGGCCTGTTCAGCTTCCATGGGCTTCGTTCCACCGGCGTCGCCGTTCGGCGGACCTATGCGTGGATACAGATCGCGAAGATCGTCACCGGAGAGGTCCAACTTGAAGAAGGTAACGGGTCCGTACAATGTTTGCTGGATGGCACCCCATACTTCCGACGACTGCAACAGGAACTGTCCGGAGAATCCCACGGAAGAGAGATGGGCATACTGGGGATAGGGATAGAAGATCTGCGGTATCATCGGATCGCATGTATAGGCCGTGGCACGCGCATAATCACCATCGAGCGTGAAGTATGCTGTGATCGCAGCCGCACCTTTCAGCATTTGGAACGAAACGGACACTCCTGCGCCAAGGGAAAGTCCGGCTCCGATCAACGAAGGTCCGGTCGTATCCCCCATGTAGACTGGGAACGTTCCCTGAGGTCTCCATCCACCCGTGGAGTCCGTACCGATGTTGTTCCGCACAAGGAACCGAGCAGAGGCTTCGAATGTTGGTCCGAACGTCAGCTCTACGAAGAACGATCCCGGTCCTTCGCCTACAGCCTCAGCTTGCTCAAGTACCTTCTCGAGGATCGGCGCCACCACGTCCTTTCCCATCCCCCAATACAGTTCTGTCGTTTGCGACACCTGCGATAGGACATTGAGGTTCTCGAAGCGATCGAGAACGATCGAAGACGAGCTCGCACTTTGCACGTTGAAGTTCACCGAACCGATGTTCTGCCACTGGGCCTCGAGAACGGTCTTCGCTATGTCGTAGGCCGACATGGCAACGGCAAGTCCGTTGTTGGCGATGGTCGCCCCGAGATTCAACGCGAAGACAGCTGTGGTGCTCGTACCATACAATGTGGTAATGGAACTGGAATCGGCGTCAAGCGTGAGTTTGTTCGACACAGGATCCCAACCGAGACGCGTGGTCACCACGGACGGTAAGGCAAGGATGTTGAGTCCGCCAAAGAATGGGATCTTTGGCAACACCGTCGACTCGAGATATGTACCAACACAAACACGTGCCGTGGCATACGACTTGCCATTACGCTGCTCTGCCTTGCTCCAGCGAACATTCTCTTTCTGCGCCAACCACGACGGACGGTTTGCCGTGATCGCGAAGTACTGTGGTCGCGACTGACGCTTGAAGGCCGAGCCGTCGAAGGACTCTGCTGTGATGATCGCAAGTGGAGGATCGCAATCGGCCATGTCGATCGGTGCAGACCAACGTCCAACACCAACGCGTTTCGCGGGAATGGTATGGATCACCTGGCCACTGTCGTTGCGGACGACGAAGTTCACTGACGATTCCACAACATCATCCGTATAGGCCGTGAACGTGTTCCATTTGTGGTCACCTTGCCAGATCTTCGACTGACGGAAGGGCCCAACGTTTGTGTAGGATACTGTCAATGGTGCCGGTGGCGAGAACGAGATTCGAGCATCGACCTCCAGACACTCTGCATTGATACCACGAACGGACTGAGCAAGAAGAACGGATATATAGAAGCTGCTATCGTTGATCAAGTCCACACGGATCGGTTGCGGACATTGAAGCACGACTTCATCGCTCATGTTTTGGGATTTCACGAAACTCGGCTTGAGCTTGACAACAACATCTTGAATGAAACTACCATCTCGCTCCGTCACCAATGCGAACGTGACATCAAAGTCCTTCCCGCTGCGAATGGCAGGAGATGCCTCAACATCACCCCATGTGTAGCCACCATAGTACGTGATGATCGTTCCGACCGGTTCGAGTGCATTGAACGGGCCCCATCCCTCGGAACTCATTAGCCGCGAGTTCACTGTACCAGAGGTGGCACACGATGGATTTGGTGTGAGCGCAGCCGTTTGTATCTGCACGAGTCCAGGGATCGTATCTACGTGGGTTCCACCCCTACGCTCTGTCGTGACAATGGCATTTACACCACGCGAACGCAATACCGTCAAACCGAACGAGACGTGCCACATACCGATGTTCCGCAGATAGAACATGGAGTATGCAAAGGGGTCGGCATCATTCTTTGATGCAGGCTCAATGCTCGCAGTTGCACCTGAGACCTCATCGCGCACAGAGACGGATGCAGCATCTATCACTGCGTCGTTCATTGGATACGATACCACCGCACCGGACTGACGTCCATTCTGCGATCGAATGCGCTGAAGATCTCGGAATCCGAACTGTCCTTTCCACCCTTGCAGCCCAGCCATCGCAAAAAGACTGTCGAATGTGTTCAAAGTATCGCCAATAACGATGCGCGAAGCGGTCGACACCCCTGCACTCCACAACGGAGTGCGGATCACTCCTTGCAATGCCGCATCGACGAACAGGGCGATACCGGTATCACGAACAACAATGCCAACATGCTTCCACGATCCATCGCGGATCACAGTGGAAGAGATGAGACTATCGGTGCCGAGAGACAGTCGTATCGTACCATCGTTCATGACGGACGCCACAAGATCATCCTGAGCGTGTTGCCACCGAAGTAGTGTGAATGCTGCCGGTTGGAACGAGCGCACGAAGAATCCAACGGTGCGAATCGTGTCTGCTCCTACAAGCATAGGTATGGGGAGTGTGGCACGGGACGAGAATATGACGTCTCCACTATATGGAACCGATGGAGTGGTCGCCATTGTATCCAGATAGACGTTGTTGGTCTCCGCATCTACCATCTTCAGCCGTACCGCCGTAACGTCCGGAGGTAGGTCGGCGATCGTCAGCACGTCGCTCACATCTTCGACACCGCTTGATGTCTGCTCGTTATGTGATGTGAACAGAAGCGCAGGATAGGGTGGTAACACTGAGATCGCAGAGTCCCACCGAACGGCCCCCGTAGAGAGGAACGGGCAGTATGCCACAGCGCTGATGCCAACGGCGCCTGCAGGTGTCGTTTGCACAGACATGGTGAACGTGCACGATGCCTTGTCGGCATTCGAGTGAACGGTCGTGTTGTAGAGCGATTGCCCAGTGGCCGACACATACATCACGAGCACGGAATCGATACCCGAGACGGGCCACTGCAAAGTGATCACATGCGCCGTATCGGGTACCATCGTTGACGTGTTATCGTTATGCGGATTCCATCTACGCAACGTCAGCGCTCCCTTGCTACCATTGGGCGCTTGCTCCTGGACCTTGGGATGATTGAGATCGAAGGTCACATTCCTGAGGATGTCAAATGAGGTCGGGAGCGAGCGCACGAAAACACTTGCACGGATCGCAACGGTTTCGACACGCAGGTTCGTTGTACGCAGTGGAATGTTCAGCACCGTTGGCAGTTGCGTCCCCGTGGTCGCGGACACAGTATCGAACGGGAGCACACTCCCGTCCGCGAGTTCCGACGAAAGCACCACGCGAACAGTATGCGGAGGCAGTGGTTCAATGGTCATGGTATCGAGCTGTTCAGGAACGATAACGGCATGGACCGACCGATGCGTACCGTAGTTGTTCGTCACGAGGTCGATGAGCGCCCTCTGTGTCTTGATCTTCAATGGCTGCGGCTCGATGGGCAACGGCAGCAAGGTTTCGAAGAACGGCTCATCATCAGCATTGAAGCTTGTGATCACCGAGACCATCGTACCCAGGGCCGCAGTGGTGTCTGTGGGAAGATCGAAAGAGAACGATTCCGGGATAGATACGCCCCGAAACAGTGTGGTGTACTGCATTGTGTCGGCCGACACGAGCGAGATCACAAGAGAGTCGATGGGCAACGTGAGGTGTGGCTTTGAGAAGAGGATCGTGATGCGGCGTGGGCTTCCCACCTCGAAGGAAAGGCTGGATACAGAATCGAGCCGTACGCCAACGTTACCCCACACAAACGAAAGATCCCGCTGTGCCGTGGTGACCTTGGTGCCGTTGGTGTGCAGAAACTCGATGGAGACGGCCGCATTATCGGAACGCTGCAGCTGACGTATGTCAATTGGCACCACCACGGAACTGTCGAAGGCAACGGTGGTCTCGAAGGGCACCGCTGAGTCTCCTGTTACCTTGATAACAGCCTTGCCCGGCGTCTTCGTCGTACTGCCCACGTCGAGAAGGAGACTGTCGAGCGTGCCACGTTGAAACGGACCGAAGCCGTGCAAGGAGCGCACATAATAGGGAGCATTCGGTCCGCTGTCAGCCTGTAGCAGGCCCGTTGGAATTCCTACTATCAAAGCGACGAGCACGAGGAAGAGAAAACGCATGCGGACCTCCTATCAACGGAAAAAGAAGAGGACTCAATATAGGCCACATGCGGGAATGCCGTGAACAATACGACGGCGGGCGGTGTAATTTGGAGCCGCATGCCACTCGTATCCAAGCCCATACCATCCCGCCTCAAAGCATACTGGAAGACCATCGGTCCGGGACTCGTCACAGGGTCGAGCGATGACGATCCCTCGGGCATTGCCACGTACTCTGCTGCGGGCGCACAGTTCGGTCTGCATCTCTTGTGGACGGCCATCTTCACGTATCCGCTCATGGTGGTGATCCAGGAGATGTGCGCACGGATCGGCATCGTCACCCGACGTGGACTCACGGCCACCATCAAGCAACACTATCCACGTCCGGTGCTCTGGCTGATCGTCGGCCTGAGCTTTCCTGCCATCGTCTTGAACATCGGCGCCGACATTGCCGGCATGGGCGCTGTCGGCAACCTGGTCTTTCCATCCATCCCTTCCTCCGTGTTCTCTGCGGCCTTCACGGTGATCCTGATGTATTCGATCATCGCATGGCCCTATCGGAAGATCGCTTCGGTGTTGAAGTGGTTGTGTCTTTCGTTGCTGTCGTATCTCGTCATCCCCTTCCTTGTGGACACGGACTGGTGGCAGGTCGCAAAGAGCACCGTACTCCCAACGATCGTCTTCGATCGGTCCTATTTCATGATCCTCGTCGGCATCCTCGGCACAACGATCTCTCCGTATCTGTTCTTCTGGCAAACATCCATGGAAGTAGAAGAGGGTGCAACGAAGAACATCGTTGTTGACAAGGCCGTGATCTCTTCGATGACCACCGACGTTCGAAGCGGGATGTTCTACACTACACTCGTCTTCTTCTTCATCGTGCTCACGGCCGGCACAGTTCTGCATTCTGCCGGGATCACGAGCATCGTCACCGTGGAAGACGCCGCCAAGAGCCTTCGACCGTTGGCAGGGAACATGGCCTATGCGCTCTTCGCCATTGGTGTGATCGGGACAGGTCTTATCGCCATTCCGGTGCTGGCGGGAGCACTGAGCTATATGATGTCGGAAGTGTTCGATTGGCAAGAGGGACTGGATCAGAAGTTCCAGATGGCCCCGGGTTTCTACATCACGATGATCATCTCGCTCTGTATCGGTCTTGCCATCGACCTCACCGATGTGAGTCCGATCACGGCCCTGATCTATACGGCCATCCTGTATGGCGTGACGGCGCCGGTGCTGATCGGTCTTGTGCTGCACATCTGCAATCGTGCGGACATCATGGGCGAGTACACGAACAAGACCGTGAGCAATGTGGTAGGAATTGCAACACTTTGTATCATGTCGGCGGCAGCCATTCTGATGTTCGTGTACTGGGGGGATTGATGTGATGATGGATCGTCTTTTTCACGTTGTTGTGGCACTCATGGTCACGTCGCCGTTGCTCACGGCGCAAGTGCCACTCCCTGCGCTTCCACGCACAGAGTCCGTGGAAACATGTCCGCCCGACACCACCGGATACCGTCGCATCACGGTCGGTCCCGTGGGTCGCGATCACACCGATCTGCAAGCGGCCATCGATGCGGCCACGCTCGGTACCGTCATCATCCTTGATGCAGGCGCAGAATTCGCGGGATCGTTCTCCTTACCCGAGAAGACCGTCGGCTCCGGGTGGATCATCATCACAACGTCGCGTGCTGCCGAATTGCCACCCATCAACACCTACGTTACACCGGACCATGCCGCCCTCATGCCTCGCATCATCACAACGAACACCTCTGGCCTTCCCGCCTTCTATACCCGTGCTCGTGCACATCATTACCGATTGGTCGGGCTTGAGATCACGGCCGCAACAACGGTGCAGGAGAGTTATGGTCTGATGTTCTTTGGCGATGCCAGTGCGGCGCAATCCACGCTCGACGTGGTGCCGCACCATCTCGTGATCGACCACTGCTATGTGCACGGACATGACGAAGGCACCATCATGAAGTTCGGCGTGCGACTCGATTGTGCGAACGCCGCCGTTCTCGATTCGTACTTCGCAGACTTTCACAGCATTGGCTTCGATGCACAGGCCATTGCAGGGGTGAACGGACCGGGTCCGTTCAAGATCATGCACAACTATCTCGCGGCATCGGGCGAGAACATCATGTTCGGTGGTGCTGCTCCGGCCATTGCAGGACTTGTGCCGAGCGACATTGAGATCCGCAGGAACGTACTGTTCAAGCCGTTCTCGTGGCGCGAAGGACATAAGACCTATGCGGGTAAGCACTGGACCATCAAGAATCACTTCGAGCTCAAAACAGGTCGACGTGTGCTCTTCGACGGCAACACGCTCGAGAACTGCTGGGCCGATCTTCCCATCGGTCAAAGCGGATATGCCATCCTGCTCACGGTACGGAATGAAGGCGGCAAGGCTCCGCAGGCCGAGGTGAGCGACGTGACGATCTCCAACAACGTTGTGCAACGTGTTGGTGCGGGCATCACGCTGTCAGGCACGGACGATACGCCAAGCATGCGCACATCGCGCATTCACATCGTGAACAATAGGTTCATCGACATCGACGGGTCCACGTATGGCGACGGCAACGATGCCGGACCGAATGTCGGGACGTTCCTCAAGATCGGCGATCCCGAGAATGTGATCGTCGATCACAACAGCATCTCGCAGAGCGGTGCGATCACGTGGGCCTACAAGCCGATGAACGGCTTCGTGTTCACGAACAATGTTGCGAACTGTACGCGGTCGGCCGGTGGATACCGCGGTATCTACGGTCCGGGCAAGACAGAAGGCAACGGCACGCTGGCCTACTACTTCGCCGACATCACCGATGCGAACAAGCGATTCGACAACAATGCTCTTGTTGCCGGAGATCCGTCGTTCTACACCAACTATGCAACGCAGAGCCGGAACATCTTTCCGGCGAATGCCAATGCATTGCCGAGTGGGATCGGTATCGACCGCAACCAGCTCGATTCAGCGTTTGCGTTCAAACGTCGGTGCCAGAGCATCACGTCAGTGCCTGATGCAGCGGCGGTCACGACCGACACACACGTGTGGCCAAACCCGGCAACCAACGAGGTCACGCTCGCTCCTTGTCGGTCGGACATCACCACCTATCGCATCGTCGATGCTGCGGGACGCACCGTGAGTAGTGGTCCACTGTGCGAACGCACGACCATCTCCACGTCGGACCTTGGCAATGGTGTCTATACCATCCTTCAACAAAGCTCTCACCATTGCGTGGCCCAGCAACTCGTGATCGCACGATAGGAGCTTCTGGTATATTGTCGGCCTATGCGCTACTGTACAGTATTGACCTTGTTGTTTCTCTCCATGCTCATGCCCCTGTGTGCACAGTGGGATGCGAATGGACAGGTGCAATTGACATTACGATCCTACAAAGACGTTGTGGATGAGGGTCGCTCGATCTATTCAACGCGCGTTATTGTCGATCGTTTCGATCGGATCGTGGCTGTGCGATTGGGCAGACGCGTACCTGACTCCGTTTTCTCGATCGTGTTGGAGAGGGTCCTACCCAACGGTGAACACGACCCATCGTTTGGTGACGAGGGCGTTGCCGTGATCCCCTTCGGTTCTGTGAAGCACGACCGTCTGCATGGAGTGTTCGTGGATTCGATGGGAGCCATCGTCGTGGTCGCCAACGTAGGCCCGACGCCGTTCTTTGCACGTGTTCTTGCCAATGGAAGGCTGGACTCGACGTATGGAACGAACGGTTTTGTCAGGCTCGACCCGACATTCACATGTGGCAAGGAGAATGGGGTCGCCAACGGTCACAACGTCTCGATCGCATGCTCCAAGGTCATCGACGACACGACAACAAGATGCGTGCTGGTCCACGTATCCGATCGTGGCATCGTCTCGTACGAACCTTATATCTCCTCTCGCTGTGATCGCTTCTTGGTGTATCACCACGGAGAACAGTTTCTTGCCTCAGGCCGGACGATCGTCAAGCTGGATGCAAAGGGACTCATCGATACCACCTTCGGCTCGTACGGTAGCGTGCGTTGGCGTCATCTTGAGGGAGATGCCTTCACGGAGAACTTTGACCTCTACGACGATACGACGCTCGTGCTACTCGTGAGAGAATACGCGCCGGGGGCCTTCCCGGAATCAAGTGAGTACGCCCTTTGGTACTTTGACACTCGAACCGGTGCCCAACTTGACTTCGTTTCGATCCCGTTCACATACGGATCTGATCCGGAGTTGATCTTGCTGAAGATCGTTGTTGGTACTGACGGATCGACGGCCCTAGGTGGTGTATATCGCGGAGACACGATCCCTACAAATCCGACAGTGTTTCGATTCAGAAATCGTTCATCGGTCGACAGATCGTTCTATGAAACTGGCGAACGACAGATCACACTATCGTTCGGTGCTGCCCTGCTTGATCTTGCCGTGTTGTCGAATACGCAATTGATCGCGTTTGTTGAGCCGAGCTTTCTTGTGCGTATGGGCGATCCACTTACTTCAGTTCGCGAATCCACGGCCTCGCCTTCGTTTATGATCGTTCCCAACCCGGTCGATGATCACTTCACGATCCGTGCACCATATCCCATTGCAGGCATTCGGTACGAGATCGTGTCGATGCTCGGAGCAGTCGTGCAAGAGGGACAAACGGACCTCGATGGAAGCGTGGCGATCGCCGGAGTGCTAACGCGTGGAAGCTACATTGTGCGTATTAGTGGGCCTTCCCACGAGGTCACAGGAGCACTGCTGCAGGTGAGATAGAGACGAGGGCGAACGATTGTTGAAAGGTGAAACGATGCATAAGGGCGACGGCACATGATGATGAACCTGCTGGAATCTCGCAACTCAAAGGGCGAGTCACTTATGGAGTACACCTTGACCACGAGGGTTATGTCGGTGGTCTGTGTTGCCGGCTTCATTCTTACCTATTTGATAAATGTCGAAGATTATTTGTCCATGATGATATTCATCGTGGTACCGTTCAGTGTTGTCGTATGGCTGGGCGTCTACTCTGATGTGATACATCTGATCTGCGCTCGAGTGTTGCGCAGTGACGGAGACACGCATTATTACAAGCTTGCGTTATACGTCGATGCAGGACTACTCCTTGCTTCCGTGCCCTTTGTACTGCGACTGCCGGAGGACGGATTCCGATACTACTGCTTTTTGATGGTGCCGGTCGGCCTGCCGGTGTTGCTCCTATCGATCCGAAAACTGTACACCGCCATTTGGTGCGGTGATCAAGTGTAGCATGCCGAACTGTTCAAGGTCACCGTCACATCCTTGGAACGAAACAAAACGAGAGTGAACATGAGTGTATACAGACCAGGTGATCGAGTGACCACACTTGCCCTTGCCGCACTATTGTTGTTGTACGGTGTCCATGGGTACTCCATTGGGCAAGACCATCCATCAGTGAACGATCCCTACAAAACCAAGATAGTGGGGTGCGGACCCCATGCTCTGGCGCGACTGTTACGTGTCTTCGAGCAGCCAACGCTATCAACGGAAACCGTTGCAGCTTTGAAATCGCATTTTGACGATACATACATCGATGATGGAGGGCCCAGTACGGTCGCCTATCTCTGTGAGATCGATATCGCGGGTAGTGGAGCGGTCAATGCCGTGCATACGACGTTCTTACCAACAATGTACAATGGACGGCAGATCGCCAGGGACTTCGGAACATACTGGCGGCTTCAGCAAGAGATCGAGACGGCAGTTCGACATTGGGAGTTCAGAAAACCGACCGACGACGACTATTGTGGACCAGTGAACATGGCACGGATAGACGAGATAACGGCTACACATCCGGATGTGGGGGTCAACAACATTGCCAAATCGAGTGTCACTGTCAGTACGATTCTTGTCGTTGTAGAGATCGGTGCAGACGGCCTTCGGTTCCCATACGAGTATGTTGGTGCTAAGACCTCTCTTTCCGTGAATGGACCTCGATCAAATGTTCCTTCTGAGGCCCGACGCTATCAACGCTTGCTGCGATCTGGTAATGATATCCATGTTCCCGATAGTCTGGGAAGAAGACTACTACGAGAGCGAAAGCGCTCGGCAGATCCATCATTTCTTCGGTACGCATTGTGGAGAGTTGAGGCTTCGATCTCTCGTTCAGGATCTGTGCATAAACTCCGCACGACTCCAATTGTCTCTGACGGAGAGAACGTATTCGATTCTGCGTACAGCGTGGCACTGAACGACGTAGGTACACTCATTGAGAAAGATGTAAAGCAATGGATGTTCATACGGGTCCGCGATCCAGATTACGACGGACCGATTCGACCACAAATACTTCGTCAGGGCAGCATCGGATATTTGTCCTTGTTACTGTCGAAGGATATTCCCCCATACACAATGGAATTCTTTGTCTATTTGCCGCTTTCATCGAGAATGCCAGATAGCATCGAGTATCTCGCGGTGCGTCAACAATAGCACCATTGTTCAACTGAAACGAATATGAACACTGACGGTCTGGCGGCAATCGCCACGAACAGCCACAGCAGTGGTACAGAACAAAATGCACCGTACTCCGTGACAAATGCAGCACATAACGCACAGTTCAGGTTTGTTGTACAGAAATAGTACAATGCCGAGAGAAAGGAACAGAAGAAATGAGGTATGTACAAAGTGTTGTCGTAGCGTTGTTGTTCAGCTTCAATCTCTGTTTTGGCCAATGCTTGCCAGGCGTCGACAAGTCGGGGTTTTGCATGACCTGCAAATCCAGAGTGACAAGATGTGATACGATTGTTCCGATCGGTCATGGGACCTACATCGCAAAGGTGAATGAGGAATGGTATCATGTTCGAGACGATAGTATGTACCACGTCTTGACTGTAAGCCCATCCAAGTACCCTCAATCTGTCTACGCCGAACAGTTCTCACACTACTTCAATCTTCGGATTGGCAGTTCGGATCATTGGTATGATATGGATTCCGGATATAAAGAGATGCCATTCTCAGAAATGTATGTGTCAGATATGGGAAAGTCCATGATCGGTCGAATTGCTTCGAAGTGGTCAATACTAACACCGAGAGGCGAGACACACGAGATCAGATGTGACTCATTGAATGATGCGGTCTGGCCCTACGCCGATGTCGTGTTGGACAACGAGCGCATGATAGTGAACTATCAAGACGAACGCGTCCTGTTGAAGAATGTCCTCGATGCGAGATTCGTAGGCGTTGAATCGGTATTGTACCGCACAACACAAGATCTTGAGCTGCACCAGTGGCAATTAGTACATCTTCCTACGGAAAGGAGAATGACACTACGATATGATACAATTGATGTTGAAGGGGATCATATGCTTGGAACGGTGTCGAAGCGAACTGTACTGCTGGATTCTCTAGGAAATGTGCTTTTTCGGTCGGGAGAAGGTCAGATCATCTTACGCTACAATCATAATCGGATCGCCATATGGAGAAATAGAGGTGAAGTAGCGTTCGTTGATTATGCGGGCAGGCAGATCAATACAAAACCATTGGATTCCGTAGAACCGGCTTCCTACGGCATTCATCTGTGCAGCGAGCCTCATGATAGCTCGATCTGTGTGCTGGATGATAATGGCGCAGTTATTGTACCCTCAGGAAGGTACTATGCAGTTAAAGTATTCCACTCACACCTTTCATTCTCGGTACTTTCACGATATCACGATTAATGGGATCTTGCTCGTACAGAATGCAACGGGAGACAAGGTGCTTCTAGAGATCACTCAAAGGGGATACAGGGAACTGCACTGCGAGTGACCACGACAAACAACAATGTGATCATCGCTTTCACCTAATGTCAACATTCTAATGATCTCCGCATGCTCCGGATACGCGGCGAGTAGTGACTCGCGATCAGCGAGTTCATAATCAGCGAATGTGAATGCAGGTGCCATCATGGCACTGACGAGGACGTGATCACCTTCGCACGTGGCACCGAACCATGCGTCGGCAGGAAGAACGCATACGTAGGAGTCTGCGCGAACGGGCGGACCGATGCGCGTGCTTGTGTAGCATCCGTCAGTATCGATCATGTGCATCACTGCCATACCGCCCGCACTCCATCACCTGATGTAGGAGCTTCTTAAATGGCGAATACGTATACTTATGATGTTGTTAGCAATTGCACGAAGGATCACACCGGCCGTACCGACAGAACATATTCACACGGCAGCGGTAAACAACGACCGAGCACACGACAACTACCGAATGCCTTGTATTCAATAACCAACGTCACACATAACGCACAGTTCACCTACGACGAGCGATGAAACTCAACTATATATTTGCATTCGCCGGGTCAATTCTCACGAGTTCAGGGATGCTGTTCTACTATGCCCTTGAGGATGACGATATTCGCTTTCTGCGTCTGAGTGCGGTCATCTTCGGAATCGCCCTCTCGCTTGCGTTGAACGAATGCGTGTCGTTATGGCAGCTCTATTACCTGAGAGTGATTGATAGTCGAGTAAGACAATGGATCCTCGTTCTACTTGAACTTAGTATGGTGGTTAGCTTGTTCCTGACCGCCAGAAATCACAGACCCAGCATTGATCTCCACGACTTACTTTATGCCTCACTTGTCGGGTTCATTCCCTTGTTTGCCGCAGTTGTTTATCGGGTATTCGTACTGATACGAGGTTAGGAACGATCAGACACCAAAGCGAGATTGGCGTGTCTTCAAATGAGTCTCACTACTGGAACGAAGATTGAGCCACTCGTGTGTCGATGTGAAACGAGCATTATCAATTGACGAACGGACGAGCAACACATGAGACTATGGCGACTACATGAACTGACAACCGTCCGACGCTCCAGCGGAGAGTCGATCCTTGAGTACACACTCGGCACGAGGGTGATGACGGGCGTTTGTATTATCGGTCAGGCACTCTCATATATCGTAGACGTTGATTCCGATCCTTCAGCAATGCTACTCTTCGTTCTTATGTTGGGAGTGGTGTTTTGGAAAGGTGTCTATGATGACATGATTCGTCTCATCGAAGCGATGATAGTGAACAATCCTCAGGATCGGCGGTTCTTCATCGTTGTCGGAGCGTTTGATACTCTGTTGTTCATTGTGTCTGTGCCTCTATTGTGGAGGCTGCCGGCGTATGGCAACAGTCTTTACGCGATCGCCATTGTTCCTGTAGCAGTCCCTGTGATACTCCTTTCTCTGTACCGTTTGTACCTTACAGTTCAAGGAGTGCTCCAATCGCGCGAGTAGCATTCTGAGTGGAAGCGCAGTTGGGGCACGAAGGGGTTTGTTCATGAAAATGAGAAATCAAAGCATGACCAGCGAGATCAAAGAACAAAGGCCAAACCTACGGGTGTTGTTGTACCTAGCGATTCTGTTTAATGCTGCATTAGTATTGTTCCAAGTATCATCAACAGGCGCGAAAAGTATACTACTATGGTACGGTCTTCTCAATGTACTTCTTGCATCCTTCGTACTGGTGCGATTGTCCAAGCGAAAAAGCGATCAATGATCAATGTCAACAATCGATAGGAAACAGCTTGTTGAAGGTCTTCACTTCACTGTTTGGGCTGTTCATCGCGTGGCAGCTAGCCAAGGATGCGTGTGAGACAATTATGCATCCTCACCAGTTTCTTGCTGCTGAGGGTGTGCTCATTCGTAACCCTGAAATAGCGATACTCTTGGACATCGAGCAAGTGATACTCATCGTTCTCTTTCTTACGACAGCACTCGCAAAGAACACGCGTGCGCAATGGTTTGCGTTCGCTGCGATCATTGCTTTTTGTATTCTATTGCTTGTTATTGAATCGTGGTACAACACACTAACTGGTGGATAGCCTGATCACGTTAGTCTAGAGATGATCTCCGCATGCTGCGGATACGCTTCGAGAAGTGACTCGCGCCGAGCAAGCTCGAAATCAGCGAATGTGAATGCAGGTGCCACCATGGCACTGACGAGGACGTGATCACCCTCGCACGTGGCACCGAACCATGTGCCGGCAGGGAGAACACATACGTAGGAGTCGGCGAGGCCGGGCGGCCCTACCCTCGTTGTAGAGTACACGCCATCAGCATCGATCATGTGCATCACCGCCACGCCGCCCTCATGCCAATACCAGATCTCGTCCTTGGCGAGCCGATGGAAATGCGAGACGTCTGCGCTCGTGAGCAGAAACCAGATGGAGGTGACGGCATCGGTGCGGAAGTACTCGCGATAGTGGCCTCCTTCAGGGTGCGGAAGGAGTTGCAACGTGTCGATGAGGGTGGGAAGGGACATGGGCGTTTCATAGTATTTTGGCGTGAATCTAGGGGTGAGCACATCAACAGGCAAGGGGCAGTGAAATGAGGACATTCATTGGTCGACTCGGCATGGGCGTTGCGATCGTGGGGATCGTGATGTTGGCAAGTATGCACCAGGCTGTGCCGACAACTGGACAGGATGCCGTTCCGAAGACAGACACCACAACGACCGTCAATGTAAAGACGGTGCAGAAACCAGGCTTTGTGACGGTGAAGGTGAACGCCGATTCGTCGACGAAGATCAGCCTGATGAAGTATCGGATCGAAGGCACGGTGATGTCGACGAAGATCACCGGCATTGTGATCGACTCCGGTGCAACGATGATGATGATGAAGGTCACACCCTATGGTACCTTCCCACCCTTCCAAGGCCCGCTCCCTGCGCCGGGCATTGCCGATCAGCCGATCCAAGTGGTGATCATGAGCAACTAGGACGTACCCAGTACGTTTGCATCAACCCTTTGCCGTGAATGTTGATGGGCTCGCGCGCTTCGAGCTCGAACTCTTCGTGGTGACGGAGTACCATGGCCACATCGTCGGTGCAATGGATCTGTCCGGGTACGGACCGTTGTTCCATTCGCGCCGCAACATTCACCGCATCGCCCCAGATATCATACGAAAGTCGTGCGCCGCTCATCACGCCGGCGACCACCGGACCTCGATGGATGCCAATGCGCAATTGCGAGGTGGCAAGAGGCAGATCCGCTGCGCCGCTCATCATCTCCAGTGCAGCACGCGTCATCCGCACCGTATGATCTGCTACAGATCCCGTTGCTCCACAGATGGCCATGTAGGAATCTCCAATGGTCTTGAGTCGCTCACACCCATGACGGTGCGCGATCTCGTCGAGCTTGGAGAAGAGTTCTTCAAGTAAAGAGACAAGCGACTCTGCATCCATCTGCGAAGCAAGACGTGTGAAGCCCACGATGTCGGCAAAGAGAATGGTCACATCGTCGATCGTATCGGCGATATGTGATTCGCCCGACATCAGACGCTCGGCGATATGCTGCGGCAACACGGCATGCAGGATCTTGTTGCGTTCCTCGTCGCGATGTCGAATGGTCTCGCGCTCGACGTCGAGCCGGGATCGAACCGACGTGAGTTCAACCGTCCGCTCGATCTCCTTCTCATACACGGCACGTTGGAGCTCTGCACATCGACGTTGCACGGTGTAGGCCTCTTGAAAGCGATGCGCTTCGGCAAGCCACTGCACGAGCTCGGTACCGAAGTTGACGGCACTGCTGTTGTCGGCGATCTCCAACGTCCACTCGAACGCCGCCCGCAGTCCTTCGATGGCCTCGTCGATCTTTCCCTCTGCATGATCGACGGCGGCAATGGCCGATCGGGTCTCTGCCACAAGCGAGCGAACATCATGACGTTGTGCAAGCTCCACGGCCTCGATAGCGGCTGCACGGGCGTTGTCGTGTGCGTTGCGTTTCAACCATAGGTCCGACAGTCCGAGCAAGGCGCGAATGTGCACGACGGTGGAAGCATCGGACTCGGCCAGTCGTTCCACGGCACGATAGGCCTCGAGCGCTTCATCCCATCGGTCGAGTCGCTTGAGGGCAATGGCCCTGTTCAAGCCGATGGGTAATGCATACGATGGTGTGGTGCGTACCATGTCGAGACCGAGCAGGGCATCGTACTCCCGCAGTGCATCGGCATTCCGATCGATGCCCTGATACAGCGATGCAAGATTGATGCGGATCACCATACAATCGGTCTCGTACCCCTGCGCCGCATGCAGCGTGAGCAGCGAATGCTCGTACAGAGCGATCGACCGCACCACGTCGCCCGTTGCCGACGTGGCCGTTGCAATGTCTGCGGAGATGCGTGCGGCACACACGGCACGCTCCGCATCCTCGGCCAGTGCCAGCGCCGCATGCAGCTCGGAGAGCGCTTCCGGGTACCGACGTCGTTGAATGTGCGACTTGCCTGCCGTCCAATGGATGGACATACGTTCCACGTCGGCTCTGTCCGCGATCTCCATGCGCATCCCGTCGATGAGACGCTCCGCCTCGTCGTCGCGTCGAGCGCGGAACAGGCATTTGGCAAGGAGCATGGTGGCATGGGTCCGGTAGGCCGTGGGTGCGTCGGATTCTGCGGCGGAGAGAGCCGCTGTGAGGGCCTCGATGGCCCCGTCGACGTTGTTCTCGAGCAGGAGGGACAGCGCCGCCATAATGGGTTCAAGACCGGGCTCTTCCACGATCCCGGGCGTTGTCGTATGTTTCTCCACGAGGGCTTTGCGCGCGGCTCTTCCACGATCCCGGGCGTTGTCGTATGTTTCTCCACGAGGGCTTTGCGCGCCCACAATTCATCGAAAAGGGTAGCGCGTTCGAGTAGGTCGATCAGAGCAGGTGCCATGGCCGCCAATCTAACACATGCGGTTGATTGGAATTCGCTATGTTCGGCGCAACGGGTTGTGTTCTCTCATCATCGAAGGGGTTCTACGCATGAAGTCTCTCTACAAGCGACTTGTCGCCGTTCTTGGGGCGACGAGCATATGTGTGATGTTGATGGTTGGTTGCGGTGGCCAGAAGCCCGCAGAAGAGGTAAAGACCGGAGGAGCGGTCGTTGATAGTATAGGCGGTGGTGATCAGGCCAGCTATACTACCTTTCAACAAGTGGGAACGATCTCGTATCCCACCGATACAAAAGCGAACAAGATCGATCTGAATCAATGGATCGTCAAGGGAACGGCACCGAATTCGGGTACGATCCCGAACGCCACGATCGTTCAGATCTCGAGCATCACATGGATCCCTACACAAACGATCAGATCGCAGCAATGGCCTGGGTCGATACCACCAAGCGGGATCACCGATCAGGCCGTGCAGGTCACGACAAACGATACGACGACAGTTCCGACGCCGAAGTAAGCCAGTAGGTTGTCATGAGCCCCTTGCCTTGAATGTCGAGGGGCTCTCTTTGTTCTAGGCTGAACTCATTCGCGTTCCGGAGTGCCGCAGCCACGGCATCAGAGCATAGGATCTGACCCGGTCGCGAATTCTCCTCCATACGTGCCGCCACGTTCACGGCATCACCCCAGATATCATACGACAGTCTCGTGCCACGCATCACGCCGGCGATCACATGGCCGGTATGAAGTCCGATGCGGAGCTGCGTAGAAGAGATCGGTCGCTCGGTCGAACCGTTCATGATGGCCAATGCCATGTTGCACATCCGCATCACGTGGTCGGTCGAACCACAAATGGCCATGTACGAATCGCCAATGGTCTTCAATCGTTCGCAGCCGAAGGTCTCGGCCACGGCATCGAACGACGTGAACAACGATTCGAGCATGGTGACCAATGACCGTGGGTCCATGGCCGACGCCATGCTCGTGAATCCGACAATGTCGGCGAACATGATCGTCACGCTCTCGAGATGATCGGCAATGCGCGTCTCGCCTGACATCATCCGCTCCGCAATGCTCTCGGGCATCACGGCATGGAGGATCCGATTGCGCTCCTCATCTCGTTGAAGAATGGCCGCACGTTCCATCTCCAGTGTAGTGCGCACGGCCGAGAGTTCTGTGGTTCGCTCGATCTCCTTCTCGTAGATGGATCGCTCCAACTGCGAACATTTCATCTGGATCTCATAGGCTTCTTCATACCGATCGCTCTTCGCCAACCACGTTGTCAATTCTGAACCGTACAGGATGGCGCTCTTACTATCATGCACTCCAAGCATGAGATCGAAAGCACTCTTCAGCCGTTCGATGGCAGTGGGCATTTGATCACTGGCCGCTTCGATCGATGCCTTCGTTGCCTGAAGCTCGGCATAGAGCGGTGTGTGTTCTCGTTGTTGCGCAAGGGTGATGGCCTCGTCGATGGAGGCATACGCCTGCTCACGTTGCGAGCGCAACAAGTGGAGGTCGGCCATACCCATCAGTGCGCGCATTTGAAACTCGACGTGCGAGTTCGCACGGGCTACGTCCAAGGCGATCGCGTAACACGCAGCTGAAGCGTCGTACTGGTCAAGACTCTTGTAGGCAATGGCCATGTTCAATCGGATCGGCATGACGAGCTGGGCGTTCTCTGCAATGGCGGAACGAAGCAGCAACCCCTCGTAGATGTCGAGCGCATCCCGCATGCGGCCTACATGCTGAAGCACTGATGCGAGATTGATGCGCATGCGATCACACTCGGTCTGAAAGCCCTGCTGATGCACCAGCGTAAGAAGAGCCCTTTCATACATGCCAATGGCCTTTGCGGAATCACCGGTGCGGAGCGTGACCGTGGCCATGTCGTTATAGATCTGCGGTTCCATTGCGGTGAGCCCAAGCTCGATCGAAAGTGCATGTGCCTTCATGAGCACTTTCATCGACTCTTGATACTCACCCTCGTAAAGGAGCACAACACCAAGACGATGGAGCAGCGCCATGCGTTCGCTCGATGTCACGTCATTGATCGACTCAAGCGTACACTTGATCATCACGATGGCATCACGCCACCGCTGTCGAATGCCCAAGGAACGCGCTAGGACGAGCGCAGCATGAGCGGCATAGGGCCGTTGGTCATCAAGGAGAGCATCGGTCAACAGCGATATCACCTTGTCGTGATCGCGCTCTGCATAGAGGCAGAGGGCGTCGTACAGGTATTCGGCGGACGCAAGGGATGCACGATCCGGGAGGGTCGGCCACAGCTCGATCAATTGCATGCGAGCCCGTTCTTCCCAGAACAGGACAGCTCGATCGAGAAGTGCGTCGAGGTCGGTCACGGTTGATCGCTGAAGTGGAAGGTGTTCGAATATACACGGACCGACCTATTAAACCTCTGGCGAAGAAGTCGTATCTATGTGTGTTGCCCAATCATCACCGGAGCCTTCATGCACCCGTTGCTTCGCCCTCTGTCGATCCTTCTGTTCCTTGCCGCCTCGACCGCCTCCCTTGCCCAAACGAATCCCGTCATCACGTCGTGGTTGATCAATACCACGAATGTGAAGGGACGTCACTACGTGAAGGGTTCGGCCACGCCTGTGCAAGACACGATGCTGGCGAATGTGATGCTGGTGCGGTATTCGGACAACAACGTCTACATCGATGCCAACGGGATCCCGGCGTATGTGATCGGTCCGTACCTCGACGGAAATCCCTCCACGGCCGTGGGGCGGAAGTATCTGTTCAAGCTGCCGCTCGCACCGCGCGAGAACACGGGGACGAAGACCGCTGTGGGGCTGGGACACATCGGTGTGCTGATCAATGGTGTACCCGTCTACAACTATGCCGATGCGCGTTCCTACAACAACGGTGGCGTGTGGCATCAGAACGCCATTCACTTCGAGCGGGCAGGATTCGATTGCGCGAAGGGTCATCCGGCGCCGATCTCGATGGGACCTCCGTCGGGTGGAACAACGCCCGGACAGTATCATCACCACCAAGATCCGTCGGCGTTCAACATCTCCAAGGTGGTGCTCTCCGATGTGTGCGATATGTATCTGGCGGATGGACTCTACGTTCCCGACAGTACAACGCACGGTCCACTGATCGGCTATGCCTTCGACGGGTTCCCGATCTACGGAGCCTATGGTTGGGTGAACGTGAATGGAACGAACGTTGTGAAGCGCATGGTGCCGAGCTATCAGTTGCGCGCGATCACCGACCGTACAACACTCCCCGATGGAACGGTGCTCACGGGCGCACAGGTGGGGCCATCACTTTCAACACAACCGCTCGGTGCCTATGCCGAGGACTTCGTGTTCGTGCCCAATTCGGGTGACCTCGACGTGCACAACGGACGGTTCTGCGTCACTCCCGAATATCCCCAAGGCACGTATGCCTACTTCGCAACGATCGACGCCAACGGCAACTCTGCATTCCCGTATATGATCGGACCAACGTATTACGGCGTGGTCACTACGGAGAACTTCCCTCGACAAGGTCCCAGCGCAACATCGCCAACGCAAGTGGTGGTGAATGAATCGGTGACGACGTATGTGCCGAACAGCACCACGCCGACGGTGACGTTCACGTCGACGCCCGTGACCACCGGCAAGACCGGCACGGCGTACTCGTATCGCGCAACGGCACAGAACAACGTTGGCGCACCAATCGTGTACTCGCTCACGTCGTCGCCATCGGGGATGACGATCGACGCCACCACGGGACAGGTCTCGTGGGCACAACCGGTTGCCGGCACACATGCTGTGAGCATACAGGCAACGATCACGCAAGGCGGCAAGGATCATTCGGCAACGCAGAGCTATGCGCTGGTGATCACGAGCACGGCACCACTGACGATCACGTTCACGTCAACACCCGTGGACAAGGGTACGGTCGGCAGACCATACACCTACCTTGCCCATGCAACCGTATCGGATACATCGAAACGACTTCGGTATGCGCTTCGCGACTCTGCCGTCGGCATGACCATCGTGCAGAGCACTGGTGCGGTTTCGTGGACATCGCCCGTGATCGGTACCTATCCCATCTCCATCGTGGCGCAGGTGAATGGTGATACGACGAAGGCAGTTCAGTCGTTCACGCTCACGATCGTGCCCGACACCACAGTGTCCGTGAACGAGGACGTGCGACCACTTGACGTAACGGTCTTCCCGAATCCCGCGCATGATGTTCTCGTGGTGCAGGTCACCAAGCCCATGACAACGTCTGCTACGATCGAACTCATCGACCTCGCCGGTACCACCGTACGCACAGCAATGATCCAGCAAGGCAGCACGATGTGCTATCTCGATGTGCGCACGGTCTACTCCGGCAGCTACACGCTCCGTGTGGCGCAAGACGGACGGTGGTGGACAGTACCTGTGATCGTTGCGGAGTGACGAACCACATCACATCGTTCAGCAGATCGAGCGGATCGGCGTCTACGGTTTGGGAATGATGATCTTGAGGAACGACTCGTCATCGCACCAGTATTCAGTGACACCACCCCAGAATGTGAAGTTCACATAGGTG
>JBGAJM010000061.1:0-3013 GCA_044224925.1 Kapaibacterium sp. (SeqCode) | reverse complement strand
CTATCGGTGCGCCGCAAGAAGGCGCATACCAAGCAACGAGCATGGATGGACGTGTGTTCACACGCATCGCCGATATCGCGTCTGATAACCAACACAACTGGACGGGTAATCTCCTTGTCGACGAGAACGATGCGATGCAGTTCTATGGTAGCGGCCCAACACTCTGGAGGGCAACGTATGAAGGGGAAGGGCGGTGGGGAAGGCCAACATCGATCGGACTAAAGGGTGGCGATCCTTCAGCCGTGACGCGCCGCAATGGCGCACCACGCATGATCATCTACGTGGGCCCGCGCTACGTGACGGACGTTGCAGACGACGCATCACATGCTGATGCATCGTCGATCGCATCGTATGTCGTTCGCGAGCGCGTTTCGGTGGGCGATGTTGAGGGTCTCATTGAATGTATCGATGTACATGGCAATGTGTATCGCATGGATGCAATGCATGGAAGTATCGATGTGTCGACTTTGCCGTGCGGATTCTATCTTGCGCGTCCAAGTGGACGCGATGTGCTTGTCCGCTTTATCAAAGTAGGGGGATCATGAAGAGGTTTTGTTGGTGGGTGATCATCGTGCTGGGCATGTGCACGGAGCATGCGGCCGCGCGTGGTGCAGATACGTGCGGGTCGTGCGTGGTCCCGTGCAAACGTGCAAGCGACGAGATGTTCACCGTTCGCCTTACAGGTGGACGTGTCGACCCGTTGCAAGGCTACACGCACATCATTCGCGATACCATTCGCATCGGCGGTGAGCTCGTCCAAGCCTATCGATGCTCGGCAATGATCAATGGTCGATGTGCCGACACACTCCTCCTCGCCGATCACACCGAGTCCATCGTGCTCGGCAACACCCTCGGAAAAACGCCACCACTCTACGTCCCACTGCGACCGGTGGCCGAGTACAACGTTGTTCGCGAGCCACATCCCACCACATCCTTTGCCGAGATCGGTGGCATGCTCGCCTATGGCGGTAGCGACTCTTCCGTGACGCCGAAGATCGGCTTCAACGGATTCTACTATGGTGCCGAGGCGCTCGTTGCTCCGTTCGGCGATCTCCTCGGTTCGAACACGGCGCTCGCCGTTGGTGGGGGAGTGCTCATGGAGGGCGGACGGATGCGCTTCCCGCTTCTGGCCCACCTTCGATTCTCCTTCTCCTCGGCCGACCGTGTGCAACGCGCACGCTACGTCCCCAGCGCCTGCAGCTTTCAGTGCGAACCACTACGTGATACCGTTGCAGCGCCGGATGGTGCTGTACGTCGACCCGGTTCCGACTCCGTCGATCGCTCTGCCATTCTCGTCCGCGAGACCGTGCTTGAGTATCCGCAGCATGCGCCCTACGTCTTCGTTGAAGGCGGACCGGTGTTGAACGGTTCGTTCGATGGTGCCGGGGCGCGACCCTCCATCAACCCCGATGATTACGGACAGTTCGTGCTTGGTGCCGGTGCGGGGATCCCGGTGCTCTCGTGGCTGCACGCCCAACTTGCCTATCGCTATGCTCGCCTGAATCTTCGCACACCATGCGTGGATTGTCAAGACGTGTATCAAGTGAACACCAACAATGTTCACGCCGTTGTTCTTCGGATCTTCTTGCATTGGGGGTGGTGAACATGACGCGATCCGTACGAACTGTTCTCTTCGCCATTGCCGCCGTCTTGTTGTTCGCATCATGCCAGAACGCCACGCAGCCGACCGATCTTTCGGCAGATCGCACCATGACGTTGAGCGTGCGCTCGTCGAAGAACGAGCCCATTGCCGACGCTACCATTGATTGGACGAAGATCACCGGACCGAGTGCGCCGATCGGCTCGATGGCCACCACCGGTGCCGATGGATATGCACGCTTCGTGGTGCCGAACGTCTCCACCGTTCGCGATAGCGTTCGTATGGTGGTGACCATGCCGCCTTCATCGCCCTTTGCCTCCGTCGGACCGTTCAACTTCACAACGGCCGTGTGTTCCGACACGACCATCACGGTGAACTTCACGCCGACCGTTCCATGCGGCACGATCACCATTGTCGACACGATCTCGGTGGATGCATGTCCAACAACGTCTCCCTCCGGAGGCCGCCAGTGTCGGTACTATCCAACGTCGTGCGCCGGAGGACTGGTCTTCACAGCAACCGATTCAAGTGCGGGCGCGATCTCGATCGAACTCGCGTCGAGCGGACAGACCACATCGATGGCGCAAGTGTGCGCATCGTATCGGCCTGCATCATCCACACCTTCTGGCACGACGGAATCGTTCACAACAGCCATCGAGGGTAGGGCGGCAGGGACAGGACCTGCACTCGTACGCATCAACCTGGTGGTGATCGGACGAACCACGTGCGATGTCTGTCCGTGTCCGACCGTTCCACCGATCGCCTACACAGCAGACACAGTCTGCCTTGGCACGACAACCACCATCACGGTCCCACTCGACAAGCTCGTTGCACCCATTGCATCATCAACTGATTGCGAGACGGAGTTCAGACTGATCTCCTCGCTGCCTTCCGGCCTTGCTCTTCCTTCGGGTTCGTCCTTCGTGGTGCAAAGCAAGCAGATCTTCCCGTCCCTCGAGGTCGACGTGGAGCCGGTCAGTACCGCTCCCATCGATACCAAGCTGGTGTATGAGATCCGCACACGCAAACGCTCCACGGGTGTGGAGACGGTGTGTTCGGAACGATTCAATGTAGATCTCTTCATTTCTGTGATCACCGGACAGTGTGCGGTGTCGCGGTTCACGACCGACACGCTGCAGAAGTGCGTCTACTCGGATTCGTCATCGCAAGACACGTTCTCCATCATCAACCCGGGCGCTTGTGCGATCACCGTCACGGTCACTCCGAACAGTCCATACTTCGCAGTGCAACCGCAAGGCACCGTCACGATCCCCGCACGGAGACGCAAGACGTTCACGGTAACGTTCAACGCCACGAAGAGCGACTGGGATGCCAACCCTTCGCCCATCACAGGTGCACGCGGAGAGAAGTACTTCACGGGTCCCACACGCATTGATGGTTGTGCACCAAACC
>JBGAJM010000014.1:0-26065 GCA_044224925.1 Kapaibacterium sp. (SeqCode) | reverse complement strand
TTGGAAGTCACATCCGCTTGCCGACGAGATCAAACGGTACCGGAAGCAAAGCGAAGAATACCGCAGACTGGCCATGAAGTATAAACGTTCCTTCGGGCGCTCAGAAATGGAACAACGCAAGCTGTTGCTCCAGGAGGCGAAGAAGGTGATGGGCGATGCCCTCGGCTCGAATGAAGGTCACAGAGCGAATTCTTGTCGTCAGCGGAGCATCGTAGCCACCCTTGTGGGGTCGAAATCACGAGATCCGCTCCATGCAATTCTCTGCCGTGGTGATCGATGAGGCCGGCCAGGCGCTCGATCCTGCCATGTGGATCCCGATCTCGCGTGCCGATATGGTGGTGTTGGCCGGAGATCCGCATCAACTTCCTCCAACGATCATGTCCCAACAGGCTATGAAGGCCGGACTGAGCACAACGTTGCTCGAGCGCGCCATTGCAGCGCAACCGGAGGCCGTAACGCTCTTGAACGAGCAATACCGCATGAATCGCGTGATCATGGGTTATTCGAACAAGGTCTTCTATCATGATGAGGTGATCGCTCATCCGAGCGTCGAGGAACGCACGCATCCGGCAGACCGCCCGTTGGCAGAATCATTGGTGATGATCGACACAGCAGGACGCGGATGGAATGAGGAGGCGGGAGATAACACGGAGTCGCTCCGCAACATCGGAGAAGCAGAGGTGGCGTTGATGGTGCTTCGTGAATTGGCACAGGCGCCAGACATCACCGTGGGTGTGATCTCTCCCTATCGAGGGCAGGTGCGCGAACTGCAGGACAGGCTACCGGTGGAGTCGGCAACGTGGTTCGACGATCTCGACGTGAACACCGTCGATTCGTTCCAAGGGTCGGAGTGCGATGTGATCATCATCTCGCTCGTGCGGTCCAACGATGATGCTGAGATCGGCTTCCTGCAGGACATCCGACGCATGAACGTGGCCATGACACGTGCACGCAAGAAGCTCGTGGTGATCGGTGACAGTGCGACCATCGGAGCGCATCCGTTCTATCGAGGATTCCTGGAGTACGTCGAGCGCCACGGTACATACCGTAGCGCTTGGGAGTTGAAGCGGAAGTACATGATGTCGCCATCCCGACGATGTAGTCCTTCCCTTCCACTCCTGATGATCTGCATCCTGACGTTGAAGCGGAAGTACATGATGTCGCCATCCTTGACGATGTAGTCCTTCCCTTCCACCCTGTACAGACCTGCATCCTTGACGGCCTGCTCGGAGCCAAGGCGCTCCCAGTCTGCATACGACATCACTTCGGCGCGAATGAAGCCCTTCTCGAAGTCGGTGTGGATCACGCCGGCCGCATTCGGTGCCGTGGCACCGGCACGTACGGTCCATGCCCGACATTCCTTCTTCCCGGCCGTGAAGTACGTGATGAGTCCCAGCAGACGATACGCCTCGCGGATCACGCGATCCAGTCCGGGTTCTTCCATACCGAGATCGGCAAGGAACAGCTCACGGTCTTCCGCATCCAGCAAGGCGATCTCTGCTTCGATCTTCGCACAGATCGCAACGACCACTGCACCTTCTTCAGCCGCGCGCTTGCGAACGGCCTCGATGTGCTCGTTCCCATGCTTCATCCCCTCTTCGTCGGTGTTGGCCACGTACATCACAGGCTTGTCCGTGAGGAGTTGCAACGTGCGGAAGTAGGGCACACTTTGATCGTCATGCGGGAACGTACGTGCAGGCTTGCCGCTGTCGAGATGGTCGCGCAAGGCCGTGAACCACTCATACTCCTGCACGGCATCCTTGTCGTGGGAGCGCACGCGTTTGTGCACGGCCTGCATCTGCTTTTCGACGGATTCCACATCCTTGAGGATGAGTTCCGTTTCGATGATGTCGATGTCATGTAATGGGTTCACTCCACCGTGGACGTGGACCACATTATCATCTGCAAAGCAGCGCACCACGTGGGCCACGGCATCGCAGGCGCGGATGTTGCCAAGGAACTGGTTGCCGAGTCCTTCTCCCTTCGACGCGCCCTTCACCAGTCCGGCGATGTCGACGAATTCCACCGTCGTCGGCACTTCGCGATCCGTTTCATAGATCCGAACCAGATCTGCCAACCGAGGGTCCGGCACGGGCACAACGCCCACGTTCGGATCGATCGTACAGAACGGATAGTTGGCGGCCTCGGCCTCGTTGGAGGTGAGCGCGTTAAAGAGAGTCGACTTGCCGACGTTCGGCAGTCCAACGATTCCGCATGCAATTCCCATAGCCGACAAAAATACGACATTCCGCCCCCCTACCATCCCATTGCACTCGGTGGGTCCTACTGGGTGTCGCTCTCGGGAATTGCATGCGTTGATCGTTGGTCGTCTACCTAGCGAATGACCGAACAGGGAACACTGACGATCTGATCGCCCAGCTGGACGACCACATAGTAGAGGCCGTTTGGCAAGGAGGCAAGGCCAGCGTCGGAAAGGGACCATGCAATGGTGACGTCACCACCGTAGCTCGGTGCATCGTGCAGGACCATCATGAGTCTGCCTAGTCCGTCAACGAGCGACACCTTGAGGGTGGATGCCGATGTACGCAACGGCAGGCGCAGATCAATGGCGGCGTGGTCGCGCACAGGATTCGGAGTGAGCTGGACGTTGGATGCTTCGATCGGACGTGCTTCGGCATTGTCGTCGGCAACATCCGTAGGGTTCTTCGGATCGTTCGGATCGGCGTACAACGCCGTGTACTTGGTCAGGATGCCGAAGCGCTTGCTGAGGTCGATCACAGCGTCGACGAGTTCCTTACGTTCACCCACTGTAGCGATCTCGTCGAGCAGGGCGTTGATCTTGAAGCGTGCCCACAAACGTGCAACAGCCCGGTTGTTCAAGGCCGTATCACCGAAGAACACATCTTTCGAGAGCGAAAACTCCTTCTGTCGGATCTTGCCGGTGAGCGTCACGGGTTGCAGACCGCCCGTGAGATACCGACCGAACTGCATCACGCGACTTCCTACCGTCAGGTCGGGCAGCGTCTTGGGAAGGATGTCCGAGGCTTGCAACGCGCCATACGTGAGCTTGAGCGACGTCATGAAGGGCATGGAGATGCGACGCAAGTGATCGGCAACGAGCACGGCAATGCTATCGTCCTGCGTGATGTAGGTGGTGAACCCACCATTCCGCGTGGCAAGTCTGTTCAGGAACGACTTGCTGGGCTCCGGTCCAACGCCAATGGGATACATACGCACGGATGCATTCGGGTTCCTCTTCACCACGGAATCGATGATGGCATTCTCGTCCAACACACCCCACGATGCAAGTCCATCCGTGAGGAAGACAATGATGTTGGCCGTCGAATCCTGATACGACATGTGCAAGGCCGCATCGAGTGCGCTGGAGATGTTGGTAAGACCAAGCGCTGTTTGTTCACGCACGAAGGCAGCGGCGGCGGCGATGTTCTCGGCACTGGCCGGGATCACATCAGGCGCAAGTCGTTGCACGTTCGTGCTGAAGGTGACGATGTTGAAGTTGTCGGAAGGACGAAGGTTCTGCAGGAACGTTTGCAGTGCAAGCTTCAGTTGTTCCATGCGCGTTCCTTCCATGGACGACGACACGTCGGCCACGAAGACGATGTTCCGTGTGAGCATGGCCGTCTCGGTATCGGGTGGCAGTGCCCAGGCGGCAAAGAATCCGTCAACGCCGAACGAATCGGCCGGTACGGGCTGATACGTGAGCACGCCCATGTCGAGCGCATCGTGCCGTTGCGTGAGCACAACGCGATAGTCGCGCGTTGCGGTGTACTTCTCGTCTCCAAAGGTCGTCCGGCATAGATGCTCGTTCTCCATCACGATCTGATTCGCCGTGGTGTTCTCGAATCCGGGCGTCGTGCACGACGTCCATGCGGCCTGCGTGCGGGCTTCAACGCGCACCGATACACGTTGTAGTGGCTGTGGCGAAGCACCCGTGGTCCGCAGCAGGTGCGTGTACGTGAGCTTGCCCGAGGAGTACGGAAGGATCTCTGTATAGGTGATCTCGACGCGGACGTCGGTGAGCGGTTCGATGGGAGCGATGTTCAGCTTGAACACATTGTCGCCGGTCTCCTGCAGCAGCGCAGGATCCATGTACTTGCGCAGGTTCGCATCGTAGGCGGCCTGTGCCTCCTTCTTCTCGCGAATGCTCGCCACATAGCGTTTGCCGTTGAACCAGTAGATCATCTCGGTGATCACGGCGCCTTCGGGCAACGGGAAGAGCATCGTCGACTCGACCTGGGCGTTCATCGTGTTGGTGAACGTTTGGTCCACATGCGTGGTGGCGATGTGATCCTGGATGCTCACCGAAGCATCGTAGTTCTTGATCAGCATCGATTGATAGGTGGTCGTGCTGCGCAGTGGCCGCACAAAGAGCACGCCGCTTGCGGTGGCATTGGCCACACAGGCAAGAAGCAGTGCGATACAGATCGAAAGTCGCGTTGTCATAGATCCTCCAGTGAACAGATGTGTGTTGTTCGAACCGGAAGCAACCTATGGCGCAGCGACCTGCAGCGCACCTTAGCAATACCTTAACAGCTGCCCTACGGTGTCAAGGTCTGGAAGTAGGCGGAAAGGGCCGTGGAGGCAGGGATACCAAGCTTCTTGCGGATGCGGTGACGGTAGATCTCGACGCTCTTCACGGACATCGTCAGGATGTCGGCCATCTCCTTCGTCGCTAGATTCAGCTTGAGCAGACTTACGATCTTCAGCTCTGCCGGCGTGATGGTCGGACACCGATCCGTCACGGCTTTGAGGAAGTCGTCGTGCACATCGCGCAACTGATCCGAGAGATTCTTCCAGTCTTCCCCACTGCGCAAATGCTGCTCGATCTGACGCGAGAGTGCACGCAGTGCCGAGCCACGCTCCTTGAGGTCGAGTTGGGAGATGGCCTGGATCTCTTGGAGGATGGACGTGAGCAGTTCATTCTTCTGTGCAAGCGAGATGGCACTGCCATTGAGTTCACGTTGCTTGCTCTCGAGCTGGAACGAGAGATGGTCGTTCTGGAGTTGCACCACCGCGCGCTCGCGCTCGGCGCGTTCCATTTCCAATCTCCATTGCAGGGCCTGACTGTGCTTCGCATGGATCTGGGCATCGGCCTTGCGATGCAGATCGAACGATGCCTGCAGATGTCGATAGGCATCGGCGTGCTTCTTGGCCGCGGCCATGAGTTCGGATAAAAGTTTGTGCGCTTCGGCTTGATGCAGAAGGTTCTCGTGCTCCGTGGCCACGCTCAGAATGGTGGTCAGGAGCTTGATGGCAACGCCCGGTTGCTTCGTGGCAATGGCCAGGTCTGCTTGGCGACGGAGGATGTCGATATGCAACGACGAGTTCGATGTGCGCAACGCGCATTCCAAGGCACGATCGTACAAGGTCGATGCATGCTTGAATTGTCGGAGCTCCACGTCGATCAGACCAAGCGTCATCAGTGAGCGTGCTTCTCGGTCGACATTGCTCATCTCCACCGATCGTGCTCGCGCCTGCTCGGCGAAGTCCTTCGCCTGGGCGAACTGCTTGCGATCCAGATAGAGCTGACTCAAATAGAACAGCGACCGAGTGATGCCCTCGGCATCATTGGCATCGGTGGCCACGGACATGCACTCTGTGTAATAGGCCAAGGCCGCATTGTGATCGTGCGCCGCGTGATGAATGCGACCGATGTTCATGAGCGAAATGATCACGCCTTCGGTCTGTCCGATCTCGCGCTGGATCTCGAGAGCGCGCTTCGACCACTCCATACCGCGCTCGTTATCGTCGAGATCGATGTAGACATTGGCGATGTTCACCATGGCCTGTGCACGCGTGTACTGGTCTGACGTGCGCTGGGCTATGGCCAAGCACTCTGAATAGGCCTGCAAGGCGGCAGAGGGTTGACGGAGCAGACTGTACACCGTACCAATGTTGGTGAGGACGAGCTTGAG
Source organism: Kapaibacterium sp. (SeqCode) (assembly GCA_044224925.1). Classification (GTDB taxonomy): domain Bacteria; phylum Bacteroidota; class Ignavibacteria; order Kapaibacteriales; family Kapaibacteriaceae; genus Kapaibacterium. The sequence goes on along the minus strand of JBGAJM010000014.1, from coordinate 20,168 downwards.
CACGTCGTCGTCATGTAACTCCCGCAAGATCTGCTCACTCAAGCGGTAGGATTGCAGGGCTTCCTCGACGCGACCCAGGGCACGCAAGCAGAGGCCGATGTTCTGATGCGTGCGAGCGACCACCGACCGGTCCTTCATCTTCTCCGCCCGCTTCAACGCCTGCGTGAAGATCTCGATGGCATCGTCGTACCGGTACTGGACGTAGCGGCAGATGCCTTCCATACGCTGGGCATGGATGTCCTTGTCGACGAGCTTTGCCGCTCGTGCCGCCTTGCGTGCCGCGCGAGCGTGGACCAAGGCCGCTTCAGGATCGGTGTACTGGATCTCGCGGCAGGCCTGGATGTAGATCTCGACCTTCTTGGCGGGATCGCGCGTGGCGCGAAGCTGTCGTTGTAGTTCTTCGGTCATGGCGGACTCCTTCGAACGCCAATCTACACATCGCACTCCATTTGCTAAGGTTCTGCTAAGGTGGATGCAAGGTGCTACGAATCGACCATCCTCTTAGATTTGCTACAGTTCTTCTGCACTTCTCGAAAGTACGTCGCATGATCCGAGCAACTTGCCGCCTCGCCGCCTTCATCCTCCTGATGTTGGGGAATGCCCTGTGCGCCTTCGCGCAGCCGTCGATGGGCGTGGCCACCTTGCCGACGGTTGGATTGCGCTATGCGAAGGTGGGCTACGATACCACGAGCTTCAACCCGGGTCCAGGTGGCGCCGATGTGGTGTGGGATTTCTCGACGCTGGCCATGCGTACCGATTCCGTCCTCGTCCGCGTGATCGGACCAACGGAGTTCACCACGAAGCAGCGCACACTCTTTCCGAATGCTCAATTGGCCGTGGTAGAAGACACGACCTTCCGCGCGTATCAGAATACGCCAACGGTGTTCCGCCAGCATGGCACGGAGACACCGAAGATCAACACCGTGGTGGCCACGACGAATCCGTTCGATACACGGCCGGCCGACATCACGTTCAACAAGCCGTTCAACGACTCGTACAATGCCGTTACCAACGTTGTCGGCAGTCCTGTGCCGTTGCAAGAGACCGGGTCTGTGAATTTGATCTACGATGGCTATGGAACCTTGAAGCTTCGCGGCAATACGTTCCCAAATGTTGGACGGATCACGGCACAACAGAGCGTGATCGATACCCTGAAGGTGCCTGGTCCAACGCCAACGACGTTTGTGATCCGGACGGTCACGCTCTCGGCATCGTGGTATGAGTCCACGTCGGCTGTCCCTATCTTCACCATCGGAAGCGTCTCTCGCTTGGTACTGCGAAATGGTGAGACCATTGAAGGCCCGATCGCCACACGGTTCGCGTACGGACGACGTACGGTTGCCGATACCACGTCGACGTCGGTGACGGAGACGGTGATCACGTCGAACGACCTCTCACCGAATCCTGTGCAAGCCGGCGCGTTCGTTATGCTACCATTGCAGGGAAGCGAACCCGTGACGGTGGTGCTGATGGATGTGGTGGGCCGCCAGACGGTGTTGAGTGCATCAAGCATGGTACCGAGTGCCGAAGGGCTTGGCGTGCGAATCCCGTCGGTTCCGCCGGGCATGTATTCGATCGTTGCCACCTCGGCATCGAACGTATGGCAGTTCCGCTGCGTGGTGCAGTGATCAGTAGATCACTTGCATGCCGATGCCGATGTACGTGTCGTGTTGGGCGATGAAGAGTCCGTGCATGCTGCGACCATCGTAGCCGTAGACGCTGAGCATCAGACCACGACCGCGCCACATGTCTATCCATACACCCAGTTGCGCGGCATTCTCGCCCGCGTAGACGCCGTCGACGCCGTAGAGCTTGAAGTCGTACCCGCCCCGTAGATGGAATGCGCCGCCAAGCGGCACGTTCACATCCACGCCGCATTCTGGAATGATCGGTTCGGTCGACCGCGGAAGATGTGACCATGCATACGTAAGACCGGCATAGGGACGGATGCTGCCAAAGGAATAACCAACGAGGGCCTCGACGAACTCACGACTGTAGACGTAGGGCTTTTGCGTGACGAAGACGCCGGAGTCGTTCGCCATTCCGTCCACCAGGTGTGCGACGAGATATGGGCAACGCGCAATCGTAGTTGCCATGTGGAGTCGGGCACGGCATAGGTGGAATTCAGACCGAAGTAGAAGTCCGTTGTCTCGACCGGGAACTTGAAGTTCCCGTCGGACCGAAGGCGTGTGAACGTGAAGAAGTCGGCACCGAGGCGAAGTTTACCGCGACTGCTGTCGTTCCAGATCTCGCTCAGATCGAGCGAAGCGCCAATGTCCAACCGAAGTCGCTCATCATCCACCTGCACCATTACGCCAATACGCCCCTCGAGCGGATTCGCCACGGGTGCGGGGAACGGAGTTCCTGTTTCGGCGGTGAGGACGGTGGTGGCCGCGAGGCCGATCAGAGTGTGATACCACGCTTTGAAGAGCGGATGAAATCGATGCATTGCTGCACTTCCGGGATGATCGTGTCGTGCGTGGATTCGTAATGGCGCAGGCCCATCGTAACGTTGAAACCGGAGCGTAGTAGGATATCGTAGAATTCGTCGATCGCCGATATGGTCGAAGCATCGAATCCACGTCTGCGAAGGCCGACAGCGTTGAGACCTTCGATGTTCAGTGGTGTTCTCCCTGCAAGCACATAGGGTGCGACATCTTTCACCACCATCACAGCAGCGGCGATCATGCAGTGCGCACCGATCCGACAGAACTGGTGCACTCCGGTGAGTCCGCCAATGATGGCCCAGTCGCCCACTTCCACATGACCGCCCAATTGCACGGAGTTGGCAAGGATCACGTGATCGCCAACGACACAGTCGTGGGCAACGTGACTGTAGGCCATGAGCAGACAGTCGCTCCCAACGCGAGCCTGCTTGCTATACGACGTACCACGATTGATGGTCACGCACTCACGAATGACCGTGCGATCGCCCACAAAGGCATTCGTTGGTTCGCCCTTATACTTCAGGTCTTGTGGAGCCGTGCTGATAACAGCGCCGGGATGAATGACCACATCGGAACCGATGCGTGCGCCATTGGCGATCACCACGTGCGACATCACCTGTGTTCCACTCCCGATCTCGACATCGTCTTCGATCAGAGAGAACGCTCCGATCGTCACGTTCTCGGCGATCCGTGCGTTGGGAGAGACAATGGCCGATGGATGGATACGCGTCGCAACGGAGCTCATGTGGCCTCCTTATCAACGACGGCCGCAGAGAGTTCTGCTTCGGCCACGAGCGTATCGCCCACGTAGGCTTTGCCAATGAGTTGTGCGGTGTTCATGCGGAAGCGGACCATGGAGAGGTCCATCACCAATCGATCTCCCGGCACAACCGGTTTTCTGAACTTCGCATTGTTGATGGACATGAAGAAGACAAGCTTCTTCTCCACTTCGACGCCACTGGCAAGCAAGAGCATGCAGCCCGTCTGTGCCATGGCCTCGAGGATCAACACGCCAGGAAAGATCGGCCGATCCGGGAAATGTCCGGTAAAGCACGGCTCGTTGAACGTGATGTTCTTGAATCCGATGATGCGCTTGTTCTCTTGATCGAACTCTGTGATCCGATCCACCAACAGGAACGGATAGCGATGCGGCATGATCTTCAGGATCTGCTGGATATCGAAGACCGTGGTGTCGATCGGAAGACGTTGTACCTTTTTCACTGAACGCTTCTGGAGATACAACTGTCGCACCTTCCGTGCGAACTCGATGTTGGCCGAATGTCCTGGACGCGCTGCCAACACTTGTGCCTGCAGCGGTACGCCGATCAGCGCAAGATCTCCGAGCATGTCCAGCAGCTTGTGTCGTGCCGGTTCGTTCTTGAAGCGAAGCTTGTTGTTGTTGAGGATACCATTGGTACCAAGCACGGCATTGCCGCTCACGCCCAGCTTTGCGAGCACAGCGGCGAGTTCATCGTCCGACATTTCCTTGTCGACGATCACAATGGCATTGTCGAGGTTCCCGCCTTTGATCAGTCCTTGTTCATGCAGCATCTCCACTTCATTCAAGAAGCAGAACGTGCGAGCCGAAGCGAACTCAGTGACGAATTCACGTTCGAGATCGAAGAGTCCCGTGTGTTGACTTCCCAGTGCGGGATTGTTGTAGTCCACCAGCACCGTCACGCGATAGTCATCGTTCGGCAAGGCCACGATCTCGGTACCGCGTTCTTCATCCAGATAGCGGATCGGTGCTTCGAGCACGAGATACTCTCGATCCGCGGTCTGCTCTTGAATGCCGGCACGCTGGATCATCTCTACGAAGGGCATTGAGGACCCGTCACCAACCGGTGGCTCGTTGGCCGTGAGTTCGATACGACAGTTGTCGACGCCCATGCCCACGAGGGCGGCGAGGACATGTTCTACGGTATGCACGCGCACATCGCCGATGGCGATCGTGGTGCCACGCGCTATGTCGACCACATGATCGACAATAGCAGGGATCTCAGGACTCCCCTCCACGTCCATGCGAACGAATCGATATCCGTAGTGCTCGGGGGCCGGTTTGAAGGTGATCGTCGACGTGTTGCCGGTGTGGAGACCCACGCCGGACATCGACACATCCGTTGCCACCGTGCGTTGTTTTCTGCTCATGCTCGTTTCAATTCTTCAAGTTGGCGCTGCAGTTCCCGAAACTCCTGAAGGAGCGTCGGAAGTTGTCGCAACGCAGCTTCCATCCGCAATGCCGTTGCGTGTTCCTTTGCGGGCGATCCAAAATAATGTCCTGGTCCGGCAAGGGCCTTCGACACACCGGACTGCGGGAAGATCACCACATCGTCTCCGATGGTGATATGTCCGATGATGCCCACCTGCCCTGCCACCCTCATTCTCTTTCCAAGTTTTGCGCTGCCGGCAATGCCGGCCTGTGATGCGATCGCCGTGTTCTCGCCGATCTCCACGTTGTGGCCGATCTGCACAAGGTTGTCGAGCTTCACACCATTGCCGATGCGTGTGGCACCAACGGCCGCACGATCGATGGTGGTATTCGCGCCGATCTCCACATCATCACCCGTGATCACGATGCCCACTTGCGGGACCTTCTCATACGACCCGTCAGGATTCTCAAGGAAGCCAAAGCCATCACTGCCGATCACGGCACCAGCGTGGATCACGTTGCGCTGTCCGATGCGCACACCATTGCAACACACCACGTTCGCATGCATCACCGTGCCGTTGCCAACGCTGACGTTCGCATAGAGCACGACGTTCGCATACAATTGTACATCGTCTCCGATGGTGCAGTTCTCGCCGATCACGCAGCCCGGACCGATGGCGGCTGTCGGGGCGATCGTCGCTGATGGATGTATGATGGCCGATGCGTGTCGGGAGCTACGCTCCATGGACACGGGCGGGAAGAAGCGTTGCATGATGAGAACGAAGGACCGATAGGCATCGTCGGTGACGATGTATGTGCGGCCATCCGTCGGCACTTCGTTGAACGAGGCCGAGATCAGCACACACGAGGCCTTCGTGAGCTCGAGGAACTTCACGTACTTCTCATTCGACAAGAACGTGAGCTCACCCTGTTGGGCGTACTCGATGCGATTGAGCGATGTGATCACGGTGTCGGCGGCACCATGCACCGTTCCGCCCACAAGAGCGGCAAGCTCCTGAACGGTGAACTGTGTCGTTGGTGCCTGCGTCGTGCTCATCGCGGAATGTCCTGCTCTTTTGGTTTCGTGGTATCCGTTGGCAAGGCAGAAGGGACCACGGGCGTCTTCGTCGTGTCCTGCTGCGACGGAGGCGTTGGCGTTGGTGTGGTCGTCGTGGTCGGGTCCGGCTCGGACGATGTGGCACGGCGCGACTTCCGCTTGCGCGTATCGTCGGGCTTCTTGTTCCGCGGATCACTATCGATCACGTTCTGCTGCTGACGGTCGAGGTCCGATGCATCGATGCCAAGCTCCTTCATCACCTTCACGGTGATGTCGTACTTCGCATTCACATAGACCAATGGCTGCGCACTCTTGTCCCATACGATGTCGTATCCCTCGGCGGCCGACACCTTCTGAATGGCAATGTACATCTTGGTCCAGATGCCCTTGAACAGGTTCTCGGCGGCCTTGTCGTGTTCACCACCCGGAGCGAACTTCTCGCGCGCATACGTTTCGCGTTCGCGCTTTTTGTCTTCGAGTTCCTTCTCCTTGACCGTACGTTCCTGATCGCTCCAGATCAATCGGTTCTTCTTGATCTCGAGTTCGAGATCGTCGATATGTTTCTGTCGCTGACTTAGTTCGTTCTTCCACTCATCCACAAAGGCGGCAAGCCGCTGTTGTGCGAGGATGTTCAGTTCGAACTTCTCACGAATGGCATCCGTGCTCACATAGCCGATCTTTTGTGCGGCAAGGTGAAGGGAGGCAAGGAAGAACAGAGCGCAGACAGCGATACACCGCATCATGGTCATGATGCCGCTCCTTGTCGATGGAACAACTGGTGTATCAATGGTCATACGTTCCTTACTTGTCACCGCGCTTCATACGATCGAGCACTTTGTAGGTCAGGTCGGCCTTGTCTTCAGAGAAGAGTACCACACCCGAAACCTTATCGAGCACGAGGTTGACCTTTTCTTCCTTGGCCACGAAGGCAATGGCTTCGGCCACCTTGTCGCGGATCGGCTTCAGGTACGACTCACGAAGACGCGATACTTCGCCTTGTGCACCGAGCTTCTCTTCTTGGTACTGGAGGAAGCGCATGCGCAATCCTTGCAGTGACTCTTCTTCCTTCTTCTTTGCTTCGGCACTCATCAGCGCTTGCTGCTTCTGATACTGTTCAATGCGCTGCTCGAAATCCTTCTGCATCATGCGCAAGGTGTCTTGAGCGGCCGTTGCAAATGCTTCGAGCTTCTTGCTGGATTCGATAGCGGCGGGGAGTTCCTTGAGGATGGTCTCGGTGTTCACAACACCGTACTTCGTTTGAGCGGACAGTGATGGGGCCATCACCAAAAGCGCCACGAATGCGCTTACAACAACCTTCGTCATACAATTCACCTGAATGATAGAATGAGCAATGGAAGAAACAATGAACTGGAAGGTCTACCTGCCGAACTGGAAGTGGAATCGCCATCCGGACCGTTCATTCGTGAACGGGTCCATGTCGAATCCGTATCCCATATCGAATCCAAGCAGACCGATCGGCTGGAGCATGAGACGTACGCCAAATCCGGCCGCACGCTTCAATCCGAATGGGTCGACACTGCGAATGTTGGCCCACACGTTCCCTGCCTCGGCAAAACTAAGTAAATAGATCGGGAACGGATTGAGACTCAGGGCAAAGCGTAGCTCGAGCAGGAAGCGCGCTTGGGCGCGACCGCCAAGGGCCTGACCAGAGGCGGACAGCGGACCGATGGAGTTGTCGCGATACCCGCGCAACGGCGTGATGGCGAAGCCACCAAGTCCGTTTCCACCCATGTAGAAGAGCTCGCCCGGAGGAATGGTCGTATCGCGTTGGATCCCGTCGACATAGCCGAGATCTGCACCCATGAACATCACAAGACGAGGATTGCCATTGATGTTGACGAGCGGATTCACCATGTCCATGGTGATACCGAGCTTGAAGAAGTCGGTGGTACCGATGCCCATGAAGCCGGTCGTGGTACGTGTGGACACCACGAACTTGGAACCGCTTGTCGGGAAGACCATGTTGTCGAGCGACGTACGCGAGATCGTTGCACCCAGCGTGAGCGCGGTGTTCGTTCCGGCTCTGCTGAAGATCGATGCGGTGTTCGACACGATGCGCTCATAGCCAAGCGAGAAATCACCACGGAAGTAATCATCAGGGAAGCGGAACCGACGTCCGACGTTGATCTGTGCACCCGTCCGCTCGACCGAGATGTTGAAGTTCTGCTTCGTGTCGTAGACGTTGAAACCGACCGTCGTCGGTTGATTGAACAACCACGGTTCGGTAAAGGAAAGTTGGAAGGTCTGAAGGCGGGAGGCCTGACCGAATTCCCACTGGAACGACATGATCTGTCCGCCTCCACCCTTGAGCGGCTGCGTGATATCGAAGTTGTTCAACGTCACGCCCACCGACCCCGTCAAGCCGAACGCTCCGGCAAAACCAACGGAAGCGTTGAATGTATCGGTGCTGCGCTCTTCCACTTTGTACTGCAGGTCCACGTGCGTTGCATCCACGGGCATCACATCGGGCTTCAACGCTTCGGGGTTGAAGTAGTTGAGCACGCCAAGGGCGCGCACGGTGCGGATGATGGCGCTCCGGTTGAAGTAGTCGCCCGGACGGGTGTAGAGTTCCCGGCGGATCACCTTGTCGCGCGTCTTCGTGTTGCCGACGAGTTCAATGCGTCGAATGGTATAGCGCTCTCCTTCAAAGACCCGCACGACCACGTCCACCGAGTCCGGCGTTGGTCGAGTGATCTCGGGGACAAAGCGCGCCTGGAGATAGCCATTGTCCGAATACATGGACTTGGCATCGGACTGATCTTCATTGATCTCGAGGTTCCGATCGAACTTTTCCTGATCGAACACTTCGCCCGGTTCAATGCGTAGTCGACCGATCAAGACATCGCTTGGATAGGCCGTGTTGCCGGTGAAGGTCACGGACCGAAGGTAGGACTGACGTCCTTCCTTGATGGTCAGATGAATGTCGACGACTTCGAACACTTCATCATACGACACCGAATCACTGACGAGTTCTGCGTCGAGAAAACCACGCGAGAGAAAGAACTTCTTGAGCTTGTCCTTATCCTCTTTGTACTTGCTGGCGTCGAACTTGTTCGACTTCCAGAACTCGTACCACGACTTCGTTTTGGTGTCTTCCAACGCACCGACCACTTCCGATTCCGGGAAGAAGTCGTTCCCTTCCACGGTGATCGATCGCACGTGGAACTCAGCGCCTTCCTTGATGTCGATGTACATGTCCACCGTGTTCGCCGAATCCGACTTCTCGGCTCGCACATCCACTTTGGCGAACATCATTCCTTCTTTGTCGTAGAGCTTCTTGATGCGCGTGCGGATCAGATACGTGTCGTACTGCGAGAACGGCTCGCCACTGAGTTTTTGAATGGCCTTCCGGATCTCCATCTCGGACACATCATCGTTCCCCGCGATGATCACACTGCGCAGGCGCGGAAACTCTTCGAGGCGGATCACGATGAAGACACCGAGCGCCGTTTCACGGTCCTTCTCGATGCGCACATCCTTCCACAAGTGACGGTTCCACAGATTGCGCACGGCCATCACCAGATTGTCGGGACGGGCCTCTTCACCAACACGCAGACCGGACAGCGTGACCACCGTTTCCTCGTCTACAGCCCCCGACTCCCCTGCCACCGTGATCCCTGCGATCACCGAATAGCGCGGCGCCTGTTGCGTCCACGCGAACGTACAGGAGCAACACAGGACAACCAAGAGGAGCGTTATCCTATTTGAACGCATTGAGGATCTGACGGAGCGTGGTGAGATGTTCGCTCGGATCTTCATCCGATGCCGCTTGCACTTGTTGCGACGTCATGCCGAATCGACGTTCGCGACGCAAATAGTCGAGGAGGGCCTTGTAGAGATCGTGGCGACGGAAGTCGGGCCACGACCGATCGGTCACATAGATCTCGGTGTAGGCCACTTCCCACAAGAGGAAGTTGCTGATCCGGAACTCACCGCTCGTGCGAATGAGCAGATCGGGGTCCGGCATGAACGACGTCATGAGATATTTCGACATCGTTTCTTCGGTAAGGTCTTCGGGCGACACTTTGCCGCGGCGCACATCAAGGGCAATGAGCTGCATGGCGCGGGCCATGTCCCAGCGCGAGCCATAGCTCAGGGCCAGCGTCAACGTAAGGCCGTCGTTGTTCTTCGTGCGGTCCATGGCCGTACGCAGCACCTTTTGCACCGACTTCGTCAGCGCATTCGTTTTGCCGATGGTGCAGATGCGAACATTGTTGGCATGGAGCTCATCGATCTCCTTCGTGAGATACGATTCGAGCAGACGCATCAGGAAGGCCACCTCGGTGGCCGGACGTTTCCAATTCTCGAGGGAAAAGGCATACAGCGTCAAGAATTTGACGCCCAATTGCGACGAGACCTTCACGATGTCGCGAACCGACTCCATACCCTCTTTATGACCCTCGACGCGCGGTCGTCCGCGCTCTTGGGCCCAACGGCCATTCCCGTCCATGATCACGGCGATATGGCGGGGTACTCGGCCCGTGGAACGTAGGGTCGATTGAATCGATCGATCGTCAGGTTGAAGTTGCTCTTCAGCCCAGGTCACTCGTCCTCCTAGCATGCTTTTTGAACCTGCAAATGTACGGAGATGGGGTGGTTTGACAGTCGACCGTCGCGCTAAGTTTGTTTTGTGCATAGGGTTTCGTATGTTTGCCCTTCGCACCTCGCGTTCGGTGACCAAGAGGGATACCTACGCGAGTACGACGAAAAGATTGTACGGTCACAACGCTGATCGAGGACCACTTGAACGTAACAAAAGCAGATATCGTAGACAAGATCGCCAACGAGACCGGCCTCACGAAGCTGGAGACCAAGGCCGTCGTCGATGGACTCTTGTTGAGTATCATCGAAGCCCTTGCGGACGGGAAACGCATCGAGCTTCGCGGCTTCGGTGTGTTCAGCGTGAAGAGCCGCAAGCCACGCATGGCGCGCAATCCGCGTACGGGCGATCCGGTTCCGTTGGAAGAGCGCTTCATCCCTACGTTCAAGGTCTCGTCCGAATTTCAGGAGAAGGTGCACACCACGTTGCGTGGCGATGCATCAGCTCAGCCGAAGACCTCCGTCGTTTGATCATGAGAGGTACCACATCCATTGCCCTGTGGGCCACGGTTGGCGTACTTCTGATCGCAGGCACGTCCTTTGGCATCAACCGATGGTTGGTGCAACAGGCAGTAGAAGCAGGAAAACCAAAGGCCGATAGTATCGCGGCCGCACAACATGCAGCGTCGGCGCCGGTAGAAGACCCACAGGTCGAAGCCCGCCGCAAGCAGCTCTCGAACTTGCTCGACACGGTCGAGGTGAAGCTGCGGTCAACGCCAACCGACAGCATGCTGGTGATCTCGGCAGCCAATCTCGCCTACGACCTGGGCGACTTTGAGAAAGCCGAACGATACTACAAGACGTTCCTTGAGAAGATCGATCCGAAGAATGCCCAGGTCACCATCGACTATGGCTTCGTTCTCTTTCAACTTGGAAAGGTGGATGAAGGCATTGCGAAGGTGGAAGGGGTGGTCAAGAGTCAGCCGAAGAATCAAACGGCACTCTACAATCTTGGGATCATGCACATTCGATCCAACAAGCCGGAGTCGGCACTTGAGTGGATGAAGCGCTGTCAGAAAGCGGATCCGTCGTCGGACGTCGGAAAGCGCGCCGCAGCCGTCATCGAGACATTGCAGCATTCATCATAATTTCCAAACAACACTAGCGAGGTTACCATGCCATGTGGAAAGAAGCGGAAGCGCCATAAGATGGCCACGCACAAGCGGAAGAAGCGCTTGCGTAAGAACCGTCACAAGAAGAAGAAGTAAGTCTTACCGGGCGCCCCATATGGGCGCCCGTTCTTTTTTCCCTTAGGTGATGTCATGAGAACCCCCGAACAACAACACTCACTTCTCGAGACCATGGCCACGGTCCTGATCACCGTCGCAACGGTGGCAACAGCATGGTGCGCCTTCCAGTCGAACATTTGGAGCGGTGTACAGGAATTCGAACTGCATAACGCCTCCGGCATCAGTCGACAAGCGGCGTTCTATCGCATGGAAGCGAATCAACAGGCGTCGATGGACGTGCAGCTCTTTTCGGAGTACGTCGACGCGACCATTCTCGGTCACGACTCCGTTGCATCGTTCTATCTGCATCGCATGCCGCCCCGTCTGCGCAGTGCCATGCATGCATGGTTGGCAACGGATCCGTTTCACGACACGAATGCACCGATGCATCCTTTTGGGATGAAGGAATACGTGCGTGCAGATCTGAAGAGTGCCGACAGTCTCGATCGCGTCTACGAGGCCAGCATGATCCAGGCCAACGACTCGAACGGGAACTCCGACAACTATGTTCTGCTCACTGTGCTCTTCGCCTCGGTGATGTTCTTCGGCGGTATCTGCAGCAACATCAAGAGTCTGTCCACCAAGCGCGCCATCGTCCTCGTCAGCACGGCCTTGCTCCTTGGTGCAGTGGGCTGGATGCTCACCTTTCCGATCTCCTTCAGCTAACTCGACCCTTCGCCTATGACCATCGGATTCATCGCGGCACTCGTGACCCTCTGCTCATGGAGCGTCGGAACGATGGTCTTCTTGCAAGCGGCTCGACGGATCCATCCGGCGCTGCTGAACAAGACGCGTCTAGCCCTTGCCGTGGTGGCCAGTGCAACACTGGCATGCGTTACCACGGGCATGTGGCCATGGGAGGTGGTCCTCGGTGCGTCGCTCACGCAATGGCTCTGGCTCGGATTGTCGGGATTCGTTGGGTTGTCGCTTGGTGACTATTTCGGATTCACCGGACTTCGTATTCTCGGCGCACGACGTCAGTCGATCGTGGGCACCATCTCCCCCGCCGTGGCCATGCTGAGTGGCTGGGCGCTGCTCGACGAATCAATGTCGGTGATCGGCGTGCTGGGCATGATGATCAGTGTGGGTGGTGTGATGTGGTCCATGGCCAGCGTGCAAGAGCGCAATGCCGTACAACGCGACGGATACGGATCGTTCACCAAAGGTGTGTTGTTCGCGCTTGGCGGCGCATTCTGTCAGGGCCTCGGACTCGTCCTCGCTAAGCTCGGCCTCCATGCTCCGGATGCACCGACGCTCTCTCCGTTCCAAGCAACGTTCATGCGCATGTCGGCAGGCTTTGGTGCACTGGTGATCACGGACCTGTTCAGTCGCAACGTGCACAGCAACATGCGCGATGCCTTCCGCGACAAGGTCGGCGTCCGCAACATGCTTCTTGGTGTGCTCTTCGGTCCGGTGATCGGCGTCACCTCGTCCCTCATCGCCGCACAGAACATCCCCGTCGGCACGGCCCAGACGATCTTCTCACTCGTCCCCTTCGTTGTGATCGGCATCACCGCCGTCATCTACCGCGAACGCCTCCAACTCCAAGTGCTCCTTGGCGCCGTGATCGCCGTGATCGGGGTGTTGATGCTGGTGTGGGGTGGGAAGGGGTGAACGGGTTGTCACTTGTCACTCGTCACTCGTCACTCGTCACTTGTCACTCTCCAGAAAGCTCCTTCACACATCGCTCCCGGATCGATAGCTTCGACCATGGTGCGGAACGTGTTCTTGGCTTCGTCGGAGATCACTAGGTTGGGCCATTGCTCGGCCATTGTTTCGGGATCGACGGTAGAGAGCATATCCATGTAGGCTTGCATGCAGAGCAGTAAATGGCCGACGCTGCTGTTCATGTACTGCATGGAGAAGAATCCCCAATCACGATCGAGCACCACGACCACGCCGTCGGCACGTTCGTCGATGCAGATCACATTGTCATCTTCGGTGGCACCGATGCGCCAATAGGCATTGAAGTAGCGGACGTATTCTTCATCGTCCGCAGAGTCCACAAGCCCTTCCGCCTCCACAAGCCGTTGAATGGCGCTGTCGAACGACAGGAAGGGTTCTGCTTCTTCGGGTAGTCCGAGTTTGGTGAGCACGTCGGCACTTGTCGACGGGATCATGAGCTCGCGTACGTTGGCCTTGTCGTACGCTCGTAGTACCTCGCCCTGCCAGATGCGCTGGATGTCGCCCACCGTCGGGACCTCCATCGGAGTGCCGGCATTGAGCACGGCATGGAGATAGCGCGACGTGGTGTACGTCATGTGGGCCATGTACAATTGGTCCACCACGTCGGAATTCTCAGGAAATCGCTCTGCCGCCTCTACCGCAAGGTCTCGTGCCGTAAGAAGCCTTGCCGACGTGGCCTCGTCGAACGAGGCCATCGCCTCGGGCTCGTCCAGGATCTCGGGCACGCCCACGGAAGTGAGCAGTGCACGAACCTCGTCGATGTATTCAGCGGCTGATTTATCCATTGGCGAAGATCACTTCGTGGGACACGTTGTGGGACACTTCGTGGGACACTTCGTGGGACACGTTGTGGGACACTTCGTGGGACACTTCGTGGGACACTTCGTGGGACACTTCGTGGGATTCTGAATTACAGAATTCAGTGATTGGATTCTGTATTCTTGATTCTGTATTCCTCTTCAATTACTTCGCGATCGCCGTGCTCCGACGCTCGCGGATCACCGTCACCTTGATCTGGCCCGGATACTCCATTTCGTTCTCGATGCGCACGGCAATGTCGTTCGCAAGTTGATCGGCGCGCAGATCGTCGATACGATCCGGCTCGATCATCACGCGGATCTCGCGACCAGCCTGAATGGCGAAGGTCTTCAGCACGCCATCATACGATGTGGCGATCTCTTCGAGCTTTTGCAGACGCTTGATATAGTTCTCAAGGGATTCGCGGCGTGCGCCCGGACGTGCACCGCTGATCGAGTCGGCAGATTGCACGAGCACGGCGATCGGCGATTCCATTTCGATATCGTCGTGGTGGGCGCCAATGGCGTTCACGATGAGCGGATGCTCCTTGTACTTCTTCGCCAGCTCCATACCGAGCAAGGCGTGCGGTCCTTCAATGTCGCGATCCACACACTTGCCGATATCGTGCAGCAGTCCTGCGCGCTTGGCCAGGTTCACGTCCAGACCCAATTCGTTGGCCATGATACCGGCCAGATAGCCCACTTCGATACTGTGGTTCAGCAGGTTCTGTCCGTACGACGAACGATACTTCATGCGACCCACATAGCGGATCAGTTCGGGGTGCACGTTGTGAATGCCGAGCTCCATCAGGGCGTTCTCGCCCACACGGATGATCTCCTCTTCGAGCTCCTTCTTCACCTTCTCCACCACCTCTTCGATACGTGCCGGGTGGATCCGGCCATCGCCCATGAGGCGCTCCAGGGAGACGCGAGCCACTTCGCGACGGAAGGCATCGAAGCCCGAGATCACCACGGCCTCCGGTGTATCGTCGATGATGAGGTCGATACCCGTTGCGGCTTCGAAGGCGCGGATGTTGCGGCCTTCGCGACCGATGATCCGACCCTTCATTTCTTCGGATTGCAGATTGACCACCGACACGGTGTTCTCCACCGAGTGGTCCGAGGCTGTGCGCTGAATGGCCTGCAGCACGATGCGTTGTGCTTCCTTGCGGGCGTTGAGCTTGGCTTCGTCACGGACGTCCTTGACGAGTTGTGCGGCAGCGGCCTTGGCCTCGTTCACCATGTTGTCCATGAGGAACGTGCGCGCATCGTCGCGACTCATCCCCGTGATGCGCTCGAGACGGACGTTCTGCTCTTCAACAAGCAGGTCGATCTCTTTTACTTTGACCTCTACCGTGGAGGCCTTCTTTGCGAGCTCCCCTTCGACGGTGGCCAGTTGCTTTTCCTTCTTGGCGATCACCTCGAACTTTTGCTCCAGACCTTCTTCGCGCTTCTTGATCTCCTTTTCGAAGGTCTTCAGCTTGGCCATCTTCGTGTCGAGTTCGGCCTCTGTTTGGCGACGGATCTTCTGTGCCTCTTCCTTGGCCTCGAGGAGCTTTTCTTTTTTGATGGAGTTGGCTTCTTTGGAAGCTTCGTCGGCGAGCGATTTCGCCTTGGCCTCTGCTTCGGCAAGCGTTGCCGCTGCGAGCTTCTTGCCACTCATGTAGGTAACGAGGAAGCCGATCACAGCTATCGCTGCTCCGACCACCACTGCGAGGATCATTGGGTCCATTGTCTCTACTCCTTGTTAAAAGGAGCCGCATCCCACTATCGCCCGGGAGTTACCCCGTGAACGGTCTCTAAAAGAACCTAGGTTTTACGCACGGTGGGAATCATCCTGCCTAGCGCTGACTTCCAATGATCCGGTTCAGTCGGCACCGGGCTCCGACCTCGGATTCTCCTCTTGCGAAGAGTAAGGCCTGCCATTGCTAACCAGAGCCTGAAACCCTGTAAAGATCAATTTGTAAGGTTCTTTATCAAGCGTGCGACAACGATAGCAGAATGCGGCTGTAGTTGTAGCTGGACGACTCAATGAACGAATGCGATGAGTGAAGGTGGAAAGGTGTCACGGTAACGGCTGCTTCCAGGCACGCTCAAGGTACTGTCCCATTTTGTCCAGTTCCTCTGTTACGTATTGCAGGTCTTTTGAATTCTGCTCTTGTACGTCGTGATAGCGTTCGGCAATGTTCAATGCAGCCAACAAAGCAAGCGTTGGCGTCGATTGCTCGCGCAACGTCTGCTGAAGCTGCTGAATCTGGAGATTCACTTCCCGGACAGACCTTTTGATCTTCTCTTCGTTGTCTCCACGAAGGGTAAGATCCTTTCCACCGATATGTACTCGTATCGCTTTCGACATTGGGGCCGCTCAGCGTTGTCGATGACTTGTTTCCGTCAATTTACAAAAGTTCGGCCAGCTTTTGCGCTACCAGATCGATGCGATCTGCCAGTGCCTTGGCCTCTTCTTCCGTCATATACGGTGTGACCGCCGTGCTCCTTGCCTCCATGCCGAAGAGCGGTACCTGACCCTCCATGGAGGGGTCTTCGAGGTAGGCCACGCCGGCCGCACGGTACTTGTTCACCACGGCCATGGTCCGCTCGAGCTCGGCCCGCAGCTCACCATGCGATTCTTCCAATTCGGCAATGCGCTCCTGCGCCTCGGCATACCGCTGCGCCACCACGTCGAGCTCGTCCACCCGCGCCCGCAAGGCCTCGCGCTCCAGGATCACCTGCTCGATGTCGGCCTGCGATTCCGCCGGCGCGGACTGACGTGCATGCTGCTCCGTGAGCATCACCACGCGCAGCTCCTGCAGTGCCTCGGTCCGCGACTCTAGCTCCACCCGCATCTGCATGAGTTGCGATGTCAACTCCGCCACTTCTTCCTGCGTAGCGGCATCACTCGTCACTTGTAACTCGTCACTCGTCACTTTCTGATGGTCTTCCGTCCTATCGATCGCCCTCCGCATCTCCTCGAGCTCTGCATGGGCATCGGTGAGCTTGCCCACCAGATCCTGCTCGCTGGTGCGGAGCTCTTCGATCACGGTTTCGAGTTTTTCCAGTCGGGCGATCTCGGCCGACATGGTCACGGTAAGCGTCCGCAGCTCGTCCACTTCGTCACGAAGGGTGGGCAAGGCGGCAAGGTCTTCGCGCAGTGCGTGCACTTGCGACTCGGAATCCGTGAGCGCGTCGCGCAACTGTTGCAGTTCCTCGGTCGGCTGTTCGGTCACAGCACGCGCTTGCTGCAGCTTGGCCTGAAGCGATGCGTTCTCCTGTCGGAGCGTCACGATCACATCGGCGCTTTTCCGCACCATGTCCCAGAATCGAAGCAACGTTGCTTCGAGCTCCGGTTGTACACGCATCTCGGCACTGACCTCTTCGTGGAAGAGTGGCTGTGCCTCTGGCTTTGGAGTGCCGCTGCTCATACTGTTGTCCCCCGTACCGTTGCTCCCGTGGCGGAAGCGGCCGCATTGATCACCGATCGGACCACATCATCAACTTCTGCATCGACGAGCGTGCGCTCGTCACTTCGAAATGTCATGGCAATGCCGATGCTCTTCTTACCAGCACCAAGATGCTGATCGCGATACACATCGAACACATCGGCGGATCGCATCAGCGGAGCCGGCACGGTTCGAATGGCGCCAAGAAGATCGGCGGCTGTCGTGTTCTCGTCCACCACGAAGGCCACATCACGACGTACCGTGGGATAGGCTCCCACGGCCGCGAAGACGGCCTGCTCGGAACGCATGCTGCGAAGGTCGAACTCGAAGGCATAGACGGCCTTCTCGATGTCGGCCATGGCCGCCACCGTCGGCAACACTTCACCAACCGTGCCGATGCGCGTTGCGCCGAGCATCACATCGAGTCGGTTCTGCGTGAACAACGTCGTGTCCTGTGCATCGGGCACCATGCGGAATTCTGCCGACCGGATACCACATGCATGCAGCATGGCCTGCGCCGTACCGCGCATGTCGTAGAGGTCCACCGGACGTGCCTTCGGAGCACTCCAATGGGCATCGGCCTGACCCGTGATGAGGGCCGTCACATGTTCGCGTTCGATGATGGAGAAGCCATTGTCTTGCGGTGCGTCGGCTCGACGGAAGGTCTTGCCGCATTCGAACACCCGCACCACATCCTGTCCGTTGCGCAGATTGAGTCCTGCCACCGTGCAGAGCGACGGAATGATGGACGTGCGGAACTGCGAGTTCTCAAGTCCCAACGGATTCTTCAACACCACCGTCCGTTCATCGTTCAAGGCCGCGCGCTCCGGAGAGGTCTGCACGGCCGTATAGCATTCATGGAATCCTTGGTCCACCAGGAACGTGCGCACACGAGCCCGATGCTCGGGAGCACGCAGGTGGGCCGGCAGTGCCGCACCCAACAGCGACACACGGGCATGCGTTGCAGGTAGGATAGCGTCATAGCCAACAAGACGAGCCACTTCTTCCGCCACGTCGCATTCAAGCGCCATGTCGACACGCCACGATGGCACCGTCACGCGATACGAATGCGCATCGATCTCCTCAACATCGCATCCGATCGAACGCATGCGCTCGCGTTGTTCCGCATCCGCCACGTCCATGCCCACAAGGGAGCGCACGGCCGCATAGCGGACGGAGATGGTGATGGGCGGTTGCGGGTTCGGATACACGTCGATGCGTTCCGCCGCCTTGCCCCCTGCCAACTCACAGATCATCTGCGTTGCACGGTCGAGGGCGTAGACCAGGTTGTTCACGTCAACGCCTCGCTCGAAGCGATACGAGGCATCGGTGTTGAGACCAAGTCGCTTGGCCGTCTTGCGAATGGACGAGGGATGGAAGGTAGCGCTTTCGAGCACGACGGTGCGCGTGTGATCATCGATCTCGGAGTTCTCGCCGCCCATCACGCCGGCAATGGCAATGGGGCGGACGGCATCACAGATCATGATGTCGGTGGCGGACAGTGTGCGTTGCTTGGAATCGAGCGTCACGAAGGACTCGCCTTCCGTCGCCCGACGCACAACGATCGCATTGTTGGTGAGTTTATCTCCATCGAAGGCGTGGAGCGGTTGACCGCATTCCATCAGCACGTAGTTGGTGATGTCCACCACCACGTTGCGTGGACGGAGTCCGATCGACGTCAGTCGGTCTTGCAACCATGCCGGCGACGGACCGATCGTCACGTCCGTGATCCGACGTGCCATGTAGCGCGGACAAAGGTCAGCGTCGCGAACATCCACTGTAAGAGGGCCTGCGGTCGGCGGAAACGTGACAGGAGGCGTGCGATCCAGTCGTGGCGCGCCTTTCGCGGCCAGCTCGCGTGCCACGCCTAGGTGACTCACGGCGTCGGCACGGTTCGGCGTCACGGCGATCTCATAGATCACATCATCCACACCCAGGGCTTGGGCAAGGGGCATTCCGGCAGGGAGGGAGGGAGCAAGGACATGAATGCCCGAGTGATCGTCACCCAGGTTCAGTTCAACGAGCGAGCACAGCATGCCTTGCGACTCGATGCCGCGCAGTGCGCGCCGTTCGATGGCATAGCCACCGTTCGGAACGATGGCCCCTTCGAGGGCCACACACACTGTTTGTCCGGCCGCCACATTCGGCGCTCCGCACACGATCGTCCGGTTCGTCCCATCGCCAACATCCACGGAACACACGTGCAGTTTGTCCGCCTTCGGATGCTTCTCGCACGTGAGCACATGACCCGTGACGAAGCCCTTCAGGGCAGCCGCCTGGTTCTCGATATGCTCCACCTCGATCCCCAGATCGGTAAGCGTATCACTCACCCGCTCCGGCGTCCACGAGGCGTCCAAGGCCACAAATTCCGTCAACCAACGATGGGAGATCTTCATTGAGATTTCTGATTCAATAACAACAGGCAAATATACTTTGGCTAAGGGGGTTGCGTACGGGGTAGTTATACACAAAGAAAGTGACAAGTGACAAGTGACGAGTGACGAGTGGATGAGAAGGAAAAGTGAAGGAAAAAAGAAGGAAATGAGAAGGAAATGAGAAGGAAAAGAGAAGGAAATGAGAAGTGAAACGGCCGATCCGGGGTCATGCAATGGCGTAACCGCGCGAGTGCTCTCATCTCCAATCCTGACCGATCACCACCTTGCAGTCACGCCCTGACGCGCACACGTATTTGCACGCTCTGCTTGTGGATCCAACATTTTTCCCTATATTTGAAGTCTAACACCGC
>JBGAJM010000060.1:0-3139 GCA_044224925.1 Kapaibacterium sp. (SeqCode) | reverse complement strand
CGTGTGAAGGCGGTGTTGTCGTGTGCCCAGAACATCGTGCGGTATGTGGTGTAATCCACAGCGCGATCTTCCCATGATCCACGATCGAACACATCATAGGCATAGTTGTTCGTGGATGGATCGTTCACCCAACCGATATAGCCGAAGGCCTTGAGGGCCGTATCGGCATTCAAACGACCTGCAATGGCCGTTGCTGTTGGAGTGCCCGTCAGGATGTCGACATTCGAGCTACGTGCTGAAAGCACAACACTCATTTGCGAACGTTGCAAGTAGAAGCGAACGGTCTTCGATGAGAGGTTGTTCGCATTGTTCTCGTCCGACTGCAGCGATACATCGATGCGATAGAGCGGTGTGACATTGTATGTCATGTTGCTGAAGCGAGCTGGTACCGTGTAGCCACCCATACCTGCATACACCTGTGGTGTCCAGTTCGGGATGTTGAACGTGACCGTCTTGATATCGCCGGAGTTCATGCTGACCGTTACCGTGCGATCGACAACTGCCGATGCATTGAACTGTGCTGGCGACATGCCGGCGTTGTTCGAAGCTGCAGACTCAAGGAAGATCTGAACGCGAACCTTGGTGTTCGAGTTCGGAAGCGATCCGTTGTTCTGTACTTGTGCCTTCACGTCAACAGGAGCCTTTGTCATGATGTATTCGGCATCCGACGTGGCACCTGTGATGCGGCGATAAGCGCTTGGCGACAGGATCGAGACCACTTCGTTGTCGTTCACATACATCTGACCATTGAACTCACTTGCACCGATGTCGTAGCCGAGGCCTGCGCCACCACGTGCGTTTCCGTCAATGTCCGTCTTGATGGCAAGGATACGCTCACCACGGTTGTTCAGGATCGAACCCTTAGGAGGAGTTGGCAACAGATTCACACGAAGCTGCTGATTTGGAGCGATTCCATTGAAGACCATGTCAGCCGTCCAGTCGCCGTAGATCGAGTTCTGATCTTGCGATGTCCAGTTGCGCCATTGTGCCAGGTTTAGGAACTCATCATTGGTGCCTGCCGAAACGATCTGGCTCGTGTGCGAGATCTCGACAAAGCGAACGATGCTTGCATTCGGTGTCCAGAAGGCGTTCTTATTCGAGATAAGAGCTGCCGGCGCTGTTGGTGGAAGGTATCCTGCATTGAAGCGACCGTTACGGAACAGTGTTCCTTCGTACAGGATGGCTGTTTGTGCGAGGGTGGCTGCATTGGCATTGCCAAGCACGGCGATCGCATTGTTCATGATCACCGTACCGTTTCCATTTTGCGTGCCGATACCAACGATGGCACCTGTGCCAACCGTGTTATCGTTCTGCATGAGGATCGTGTTGTTGGCGACCGTGTCCTTCTGCGTGAAGTACGTCGTGATCGAAGGCGTAAGAAGCGCCGTTACCGGATCGGTCGACGTTGCACGCAACGTGTACAGGTGGATACCGGCCATCGTACCGTTTGCTGTACCGCGACGGAGACCCCAAACAACGTTACTGTTGAGCATCGTGTGCTCAGCACGGTTCGGGAACGAAACGATACCACCAGATGCAAGGACCGACTGATAATCGTTGCGATCTTGTTCTACAACGATACCGCGTGAATTGGTGTTACCGACAACACCGCTGATCTCATTTCGTGTGATCAGCAGGTCGACGTTGTTATAGCGTGTTTCACCACCGGCAATGATACCGGCAGCATCGTTCACGCTTGTGCCCGTTGCAACAGAACCAACATTGTAGATACGGTTGCCCGTGATCTTCGGACCGTCTTCATATCCAACGAACACACCTGCACGAGCAACATTATAGATGGTGTTGTTCGAGATCTCGGTGCCTGTGTTGTAGAAGCTTTGGAAGTTGTTGCCCTTGATAAGAGCACCGATACCCATGGAAACGATACCGTAGCCGAAGCCATTGATCTCGTTGCCGATGAACTTATTGTTCACACTTGGGATCGTATCGAGGTTACCACGATTGTCCGGGTTGATCGTGTCACGGCTCACGATACCTGCGGTGTACGACACATTGCCGGCGCGAACGTCAGGATCGAAGCGGAATGCGTTCGAACCAGCGTTGTATCGCACGATCGGCAGTGAGTTGTTGTACATCGGCGTCACGTCCGGAGCCACTTCGATGATCGTGTTCGCGATCGTGTGGTTCACGGAACCTTGTGTCAGGTAGAAGCCTGCATTGAAGGTGTTCGTTGTCGAGGTGACGCGCTTTGCGATCTGGAAGCGAAGCGAACGCTGCGAACCACCATTGAATTCAATATAGCCGGCCGAACGTGCGTTCGCTGCAGTATTGAAGTATGGTTGATTCTGAATGGCGTTCGGATTCGATGGGCCACCATTCTGACCGAACAGAACTCCGATTCCGGACTCTGTTTCGATACGAATGTTCACCGAAGCGCGCGAAAGCGAACGGTTGAGTGCTGGCTTGAACAATACCGGATTCGATGCACCGACACCAAGGATACGCGAGGAAAGGTCAATACCTGGGGTCACTGGACCTGTGCGGGTCACCGTATAATCGGCATCTGTGAACTCGAACGTTACCGGTCCGCTCACACCCTTGAGATACAGATCGTTCAGAGCTGCATCGATCGTCAGGTAGTTGCGTGGACCAGGTTGCGTTGTTCCGATGGTATAGATGCCATTGAGGTTGGCATCGATCGTGCGTGTGACGCACAATTGATTGTTCGCTGTCACAGGATCGCCAGGATACTTCACCGTGAAGCAGAAGTCATATTGACCTGCTTCAACTGGCGTAAAGGCCGGGAAGGTATAGACAGACTTATTGAACTGACCAGCGCCGATGTCAGGTACGATACCGTCCTGATTATAGACGATCTGACGGCCTGGAAGTCGATAGATCGTGCAGTTCACCGGTACGTTCGAAAGATCCTGGATACCGTTGTTCGAGAACACTGCTTCCGGACGAAGCGAACGGTTCGCATACATCACCTGTGTAGCAGATGGTGTGTTGACAGCGAACACTGCTGGCTCTTCGAGGAACTGGATCTCGAATTGGTATGCTGGCTGAATTGCGCGTGGCAAGCAGTCGTTGAAGTTGTTCTCATCTGGATACGGATCGATGATCTCTGCGCAGAACTTTGCCGTATAGAGTCCGACAGGGTGACCAGCACCTTGTG
>JBGAJM010000059.1:0-3227 GCA_044224925.1 Kapaibacterium sp. (SeqCode) | reverse complement strand
CTCGATCAGTTGGTGGTCAAAGCGACAAACGAAGCCGGTGGATACGGCATGATGATCGGACCACGAGCTTCTCAACAAGAGCGAGAGGACTGCGCCCGTCGCATCCAGGCCGACCCTCGCAACTACATCGCCCAGCCCACCCTCGCGCTCTCTCGATCGCCAACTTTGGTGGAAGACCATATCGAGGGGCGACATGTCGATCTGCGTCCCTACGTCTTACAGGGGAAAGGGCTCTATGTGTTGCCTGGCGGCATGACTCGCGTGGCTTTGAGAAAAGGGTCGCTGGTCGTCAATTCGTCCCAGGGTGGCGGCAACAAAGATACGTGGGTGTTGTCATGAGTCTTGCGCGCGCACGAGCTTCTTGTGGATCGGTGAGCCAACGACTCCTCACGCACCATGATCGGACCCGGCGATGCTGAGTCGAGTGGCCAGCTCCATCTATTGGGTCAACCGCTACATCGAACGTGCGGAAAACTATGCGCGGTTCATTGAGGTCAATCTGAATTTATCTCTCGATCTACCCCGCGACACGATCGAGCAATGGGAGCCGCTGGTCGCCACGACAGGCGATCATGAAATGTTTGTTGCGCGCTATGGAAAGGCGACGAAGGAAACCGTGCTGCATTTTCTTGTGGCGGATGCCGAGAACCCGAATTCTATCGTATCCTGCCTCTTGTGCGCGCGGGAGAACGCACGCTCGGTCAAGGAGATCATCTCCAGTGACATGTGGGAGCAGGTCAACCGCTTTTACCTGTTGGTCAGGGACGCCGTCACACGCGGGATGTCGCACCATGACCTCCACGCCTTTTTGGCCGACGTGAAATCCGCGAGTCATCTGCTGTGGGGTATCACCGATGCCACCATGTCCCATGGGGAGGGCTGGCACTTTGCGCGCCTCGGCCGCCTTCTTGAACGAGCGGACAAAACCTCTCGCATTCTCGATGTCAAATATTTCATCCTCTTGCCGACCGCCGATGAGGTCGGCACTCCGTTCGACATCATCCAATGGTCGGACTTATTGAAATCCGCGAGCGCCTTGGAGATGTATTACAAACGCTATGGACGCATCGCTCCGGATGACGTGGCCGCGTTCCTCATCCTTGACCCCACGTTCCCCCGAGCCATCCGCTATTGCCTCATTAAAGCGGAAGACTCTCTGCACGCGATTAGCGGATCCGAACGAGGATCGTATCACAATGTGGCTGAAAAGCGATTAGGACGCCTGCGCGCCGAACTCGACTTCGTCGACATTGAAGACTGCGTCACAAGGGGCCTGCATGAATTCGTGGACCACTTTCAAGCACGGCTCAATCAAGTAGGCGAGGCTATTTCTGAAACGTTCTTTGCGCCTCGCCGAGTTCAACACATAAGGTCCGTCACGGAGGAACAATGACGTTTTGCTTGGGGATGAAGGTGGAGGAGGGGTTGGTCGGGATTGCCGACACCCGGGTGACGACAGGGGCGGAATGCATCACTGCGGGAAAGGTATCCATCCATCAACATGGCCGCCACTCGATGTTTCTCATGACATCGGGGTTACGATCGGTTCGAGACAAAGCCGTCACCTATTTTGATGAGGCCATCAGCGAAAGCGACCAAACGTTCGATAAACTGTTCAAAGCGGTCAACGTGTTTGCCGCACAGATCCGCCGTGTGGCCGAAGAAGATAAACACGCGTTGCAGAATGCCGGACTGACGTTCAATCTCCACGCCCTCGTGGGCGGACAACTGGAAAACGACCTCGCGCACAAACTCTACTTGATCTACCCCCAGGGCAATTGGGTTGAAGTCAGTGAAGGCACCCCCTACTGTATCATCGGCGAATCCGGCTACGGGAAGCCGCTCCTGGATCGGGTGCTTCGGTACAACTCCAGCTTGGATCTCGCACTGAAGGTCGGCTTCCTCGCCTTCGATGCTACACGCACGAGTTCCACCAGCGTCGAGTATCCGCTCGATGTTGTGCTGTACCGGCACGATACGTTCGACATTTTCGAGCATCGCTTTCACAAAGAGGACCTTGCGGAGATTTCTTCCTGGTGGCAATCGCGCATTGCCGATTCGGTGGAAAAGCTTCCCGCCTCATGGGTGGATCGTCTACTGGAGTCTGTGCCGAAAGGCACCCGCTCATCCCCTCACGACCACGGCAATCCAGCATCATAAATCTGGCTCACGATTCTAGGCTAGCCCGGCCACCGGCCGACTATCTGTGTCCCGATGGCACGTCGCGCTCACCCACGCCACTCGCCCAGGTTACCCTGCTCTCGTGCGCACCGAAGTCGCGCTTCACATCACGCCCCCAGTCATTGGAGTCTATGCGGCAGGATGACGGCCAATGAAATGGACGTATTTCCCCAGTGGGCGCCAATTGTGTCGCACCCTCGCCAGAAGATCATTAGACAGCGCATGGATCGAAGCGTACTATGATGAGTGACCGTATGATCTGATGGGCACGCTGGCTCGTACAGGTAGGGGACTGGGACGATGTCTTCGGTACCTTCCCACGACCGGTTCCTCCTCCAGGAGGCTACGCGTGGCACCGCTCTGCTGATCCCGACACACACGGCTGTCCACCTTCTCGTCGCATCACCTTCCACTCGCCGATTTGACATTTCATTCGGGAAGTTCACTCTCGCCCAAAAGACTCGCCGTCCAATCCTTCACACACGTCATCCACTCGCCGGGTGTGATCTGCTCATGCCGGCACATCCGCGCGCACAACCAAGGAGGTTTCTATGACATCCTCCAACACACTGCTGCGTGCCGCGACCCTGATGGGATTCGCATTAGGAAGCGCGACGCTGTTGTGGCCAACTCACGCCATACCTGAGAACGCACCGATCAGTCTCCCGATTGAGACGGTGGCCAATTACATCCACGCCGTGATTGAAGCAGACCGGGATGTGTATACCAGGCATGTCGTCGAGCGCTTGCAGACCAAGGGTGTGGTCGTAGCATCGGAGAACTGGGAGCAGAAGAATACCTTGCCGCTACCGGCTCAGTTCCTGATGGAGTCGGGACGGTACATCGCCAAGAAGGGCCTGGGCATCCAGTATCGACTGATCAGTCTGTGGCCGATCAACAAGCGCAATGTGGCGGCGAACGAACTGGAGAAGGCCGGGCTCGGAACCATCTTGACGCAACCGAATCGCCCTCACACCGGCTTTATGAAGATCGGGGAGACCCGCTATTTTCAAGCGGTGTATGCCGATCTCGCAGCCACCCAAGCC
>JBGAJM010000058.1:0-4053 GCA_044224925.1 Kapaibacterium sp. (SeqCode) | reverse complement strand
ACTCGTCCCAGGCCTGTGTCTCTGCGTAGAGGTCAACAGCGGTATCTACTTGCCGATATTTTTCCGCCACTTTTGCCGCAGTGCGCTTGAGGCTGGACAGTTCCTCCCTCTCATAATGCACATAACATCGATCTAGCAGGAACTCTCGGAACAGATCATGATACTGATACCGTACTTGCTCGTCGGCCCGGCGATCGACAAATAAACCACGCTGATATAGGTCACGAATGATCTGTGCAGCCACGGGATGGTCGCTGACTGCTTCGGCAATAGCCCCCGTCACCCATGGCAGAAGCGCCGTGCGCATCAACACCTCTCGTGTGCTGAGATCGGCACGCGCAAATATGTGTTCATCAAAGTACTGAAAGACTTCGGCCATTGTTTCTGGCGCAGCCGATAAGCTTAGGATTCCATTCGCCTTCAACTTTTCCAGCATCAGGATAGTGCCGGCCATCCAGCCGTTCGTCGATTTATGGAGTGACGCGATCGTCGAGTGATCGAGGCCTGGAACGGATGAGGCGAGAGAACGTGTCTCTTCGAGGGTGAGTCGTAGGTTCTCCCACCGAATGTGTCCCACCATATTGTGTGTCAGTTCTCTCGCGAAGGTTGAGGGAGGTTCCCCACGACTGATCACCGCGAGTGTCGCCTCAACAGGAAACTCGGCGAGTGCAATCGGCAGCACTGCATGGAGCGTGGCCCCAGCCGGAAGATCTTGATAGTTGTCGAAGACTACCGTGGCGGGAACAGGCACTTTGGCCCAAAGCTCCCGCATGAATCTTCTTGTGAATCCCGGCACATCCGCCATGAATTCCGGAGTCAACGCGGGCAAGCGAAGTTTCTTCCGACCGGCTGCGGCCTGAGCGGCCTGCGCGAGGTAATGGAAAAATGTGGCGAGATCGGCGTCGCCGGGATCCACGTGGTACCACAGCGTCCGCGGCCTGTGCTCAGCCAGGTAACTGGCCACGAGAGACGTCTTACCGGCTCCGGGAGGCCCGGCAACCCAAATCAATGCATGATGACGATGGTGCTCTCTGAGTATGGCGAAGAGGCGCTCACGGCGTGTGACGGCGTGGAGCCTGGGAGGCGTAAGCTTGGCGAGTGCAGCTGCCCGGCCTGGCATTTCCTGTTTCGCTACGTTGGTGTCGATCGCTTACATGTCTTTCACTCGAGCGCATCTTAGTTAACTACGTAGCCTGTGGCAATCAGAAATTTTACGCTACATAATTAATACACGTATTTCCCTATGTCCGGACGGCAGGCAAGGTCGTGTGAGCAGTGTAGGTTTTGGGAAATGAGAGTCGTAAACGGCATCCACGCATTCTTCGTATACATCCACCGGTCAGAACCACTAGAACTTGCCGCACAACTAGGGCTCCTCCTAGGGTCGGCCATGGCTCGCAATGTGGTATTCACCACCTGCACACTCTGGTCGAACCGAGGAGGCTTCATATGATCACCACACGCGTTACACTCATTCCTGGATTGCTCCTCATCCTCGGCGGCTGTATGACAGACGCCACCGTCGAGTTGACCAAGGCGCCCTTCGACGCCACGACACAACTCACCGACGGCACCTCTGGCGCGACCAAGGAATTTCTCGACCCCACGACCGAATTCACGTCCAGCACGACGCCGGGCGCCTTGACGGATGGACGGATGTTGAGAGCCAAGAAAAAGGCCACTATTTTTGCGACACAGACGCACGACAACTTGCGCACAGACATCGCCCGAGGCCAGGGAGAATATTTGGCGTCGTTAGCCAGTCTCACGGGCGTCTCCGCAGACCGCTGGACAGATTTTCAGGCGACGATGATCGGTTCCTATCCCGCGCTCTTCGACCAGCAATTAGCGCCATCCCAATCGGCCAAGCTGGTCGTCGATTTGGCCTGGACGAAAGGCTACGGCATGCCCTTCCCCGCCAAGTAAGTGATTGCGATTCCGGTGTCCCGGGAGGCGCGCTGTTCACACCTCCTGCGCAGGCGAGGTCCTGTTCATTGCACCGATGCCTCAACCTGACAGACAACCCGTATCCACCCGCCTAAATACACGTATTGCCACGTGCCTCGACGGTTGACAGGTTCGCACGAGCGGCGTAGGTTTCGGTCACCTGACGGAACCTATGGCCAACATCAGCATCCATGGACGCGTCATCGATGATCGGGGCGCCGGCATCGCCGGCTTGACCGTTCGCGCGCTCGACTTCGATCCTTTCTTCAACGAAGACGACGTGCTGGGCGTCGGCAAGACAGAAGGCGACGGCACCCTTCATTTCCTACTCGCCGGACGCCTACCGCACCTGGAAAGCCGATCGGAATCCCGACCTCGTTGCCCAGATATTCGGCCCCATCCACACGGACCCGGCGCTCGTCGGCACGCGCCTCCTGCACGAAACCAAGGAAGCGACAGATGTCACCGACTCGAACCACGAAGTCGGCACCATCACCATCCACCGCAACAACATCGAGGGCTGGCTTGTCACCCACACCACGTTGAACCTCCGTCGGAAACCCGGTCGCGCTTTATCACCACAATCGCATCACCCACCTGATCGACGGAGCCAAGATGTTCCCGCGGTGACGGATGCCGCCGAGGGCGCCACTGAATCCATCAATCTGATGACGCTGTTTTTCGACGTCGACAACGGCTTCCTCACCAAGTTCAAAAGCAGCTTCAACCCGCTCAATCCTCCAACCACCGGCTGCAAACAGGCGGCGGAGACCACACTCGAAGAGGTACTCAAGAATAAGGGCGGGAAACCGGTCAACATTCTGGTCACGAACCTGCCGTTGTCCGCGGAGGACACCGTGACCGAAGTGGCGGAGTTCTTCGGGCAGACGCCGGGTGTACGCACCAATGCCTTCAACAAGGGCTTCGCCCTGCTGCATGCCAAGGCCATCGTGGTGGATGGGGACCACGCCATCCTCATGGGGTCACCGCTCAAACAGTACTACTTCAGCGACACCAGCCATGCCATCCGCGACGCGCGCCACAAGGGCTCGCTCATGCACGACGTCAACACCGACCTCAAGGGCCCGGCGGTGTCCCACATCGAAAAGACGTTCGCGAGCATCTGGAATGCGACCGGCAAACCGATGCTCATCCCTCCGCCGAAGACCTTTCCCGACCTGCCGGTCACACCCGACGGCGACGTGGCCTCGGTGCAAGTATTGCGCACGCTACCGGGCGGCTCGATCAAACGCATCCACCCCAGCGATGAAGACCTGCCGTACGGCGAAACCGGCATCCTCGAAGCCTACGAACGGGCCATCGCCAACGCCCAGCGCTACATCTACATCGAGAACCAATATTTCACCTCACCCGAAATCGTCGATGCACTCATCGCGAGGATGAAGGACAAGACCAAGCCGCGCCTGCAGATCATTCTGGTCCTGAACCTGCGCCCCGACCTGCCGGGCTACCCGGATCGCCAGATCGACAACGTCAACCAACTCCGTCTCGCCGCCAAGACTGGTGGACATCACCTTGGCGTTTACACCCTCTGGAGCCGATCGGAAAAAGCAGGCAGCGGCGGCGCGGGGAATCCGCGACGCTACGACGTGATGCCGGTGTACGTGCACAGCAAATCGGCCATCATTGACGACGTGTGGGCAACCGTGGGAAGCGCGAACCTCGACGGCACCTCGATGAACTACCACGAGATCGGCCTCATCATCACCGGCTCCATCCTCGACCGTGCGATCGAAAAGGCGAAGCTCACCAACGATCCGGGCAAATTTCTCTGGGAGCTGTTCTGGTATCTCTTTTTCTTCGTCTTCAAGCAGATCCTGTTCGATCTCAAGACGTTGCTCGTCCTGCTCTTCGTCGCCTACAAACTGATCTTCGACTTCAAGGAGACGCTGGAGACCATCCGCGAAACGTTGGGCGACGTGGCCGACATTCCCCAACTGATTGCCGACGTCTTTACACGCACCGCGCGGCACGCCCTCCCCGGCCGCTCACGTCAGCCGTCGCGCAGCGTGGAACTGAACGTGGTCATGTACAGCGGCATTGCCGGTCTGCCGGAGAACGGTGTGGTCAAGACCTTGCGCCACC
>JBGAJM010000057.1:0-3282 GCA_044224925.1 Kapaibacterium sp. (SeqCode) | reverse complement strand
GAGTTGACTATACAAAGGAAGTTGAGATCACACCCATTTGGACATCGCCAGACGGACTTCATCGCATTGGTGGTTGGTTTCACTTCAAGGGACGAATTGTCAGTGGCGAAGAATACAGGCTTCCATTTCCCGGCAATACTGGGTTCATAAGACATCTGACCAAGGTTGCGGACAATTTTTCTATCGGATTTGCTTACGCTAATGACTTGACACTCTTCACAGACAAGGCTGGCTTAGTTCAAGTAGAGTTCGATACCTCCATTCCCTGGGTGATCGACAGATCGCTTGAGACAACGTAGCGTGGAGTAGATGATCAAGAAGTGCGCGTCATCGTGTCGCACGAAGTCTCTGAGTGGCACTCGTCACTTGTCACTCGTCACTCGTAACTCAACTCGTCACTTGTCACTCGTAACTCAACTCGTCACTTGTCACTTGTCACTTGTAACTCAACTCAAAATCCTTTCTTCAACTTCAACCTCAACCTCTCCTCCAGTACCGTGCGGCCCATGGGCGTGAGCAGGCCGAGACCGATGACGCTTTGGCGGAAGGTGTAGGCTTTGTCGAGCGGGAAGGTGCGGCCGCCGAGGACCCAGGCGAGGAAGATGCCGTCGGACATGCCGCTTTCGAGAAGAGCGAAGGCTTCGGCGTCGACGGCGGTGAACCAGCCTGCGTCGACGAGTTGCTGTGTGAGTCCTTTGCCGAGGTCATTCAAGAACGAGCGTGTGGATTGAATACGCTCGAGGAACTTGGGATTCTCAGCGCGAAGGGCGTGCGCCCAGAACTCGAGCAGGAGCGGTGCTTGCTCGGCGCGTGATGAATAGAATTCCACAGCAGAGTCGCGAATGGCATCCACCTTGCTCATGGCATCGGTGGCGGCATCGACGCGCATTTTCACGAGATCTTCGAACGACGTCATCCACGAATCATAGACGGCAAGGAAGAGCTCTTCCTTCGTGCGGAAGTACTCATAGATCGTGCCCTTGCCGATCTCGGCATGCGTGGCAATGTCCTGCATCTTCGATTCGTGATAGCCCGTGCGCGAGAACACCTCGGCAGCATGCTGGATGATGTCGGCACGTTTGGCGGATCGATCGACGAGTACGGGCATGGTGGTTATCGCGACAGTAAACGATCGATGGCATTCGTGAGTTGTTGCACGTGCTCCGCCTTTCCGGTACCCCACGTGTGCAGTCGTACCGTCTCCGTCTCATCAATGAAGATCACGTTCGGCAATCCCTCTTGCACGTGATAGTACTCGAACACAT
This sequence comes from Kapaibacterium sp. (SeqCode), assembly GCA_044224925.1. Classification (GTDB taxonomy): domain Bacteria; phylum Bacteroidota; class Ignavibacteria; order Kapaibacteriales; family Kapaibacteriaceae; genus Kapaibacterium. The sequence continues at coordinate 2,017 of JBGAJM010000057.1, read as the reverse complement.
CGCCATCCCAATCCATGAGAATGCTGTAGGAGAACGCCTCGCGAAAACGCTCCTTGATGTAGTTCTTGATGAAGCTCGGTGCAAGCGATACATCGGCGAAGGCAACGAACTGGATCTTGTCCTTATAGCGGACGGTGAGTTGGTCTGTCCAATTCTTCGTGTACTCGCTCCCAGTTCGGTCTGCAAGGATCAACACCGTGGGCTTGCCCTTCCAGTGTTGATCCCATTTCCACGACCGACCGAACTGATCTTCGAGCATGAATGGAATGGCCTTCTTCCCGATGGCCTTGACATCGGGTCCGAGTGCGCGCGTGGTGCTTGCGAGAAGCACCATGGCCATCACCAGAATGAACGACCACTTACGCAAGCGAGGCCTTTGCAGCGTTCATCTTCTCGTTGTCGGCAAGGAAGGCGGCCAGACCTGCATCGGTGAGCGGATGCTTCATGCTCTGCATCAACACCTTGTACGGCACGGTTGCGATGTGAGCACCGGCCTTGGCGCATTCGAGCACATGGATGGGCGTGCGGATCGAAGCAGCGATGATGAACGATTCGAGCTCGTGCATGTCCCAGATCTCGACGGTGTCGCGCACGGCTTGAAGTCCGTCGGTGGACACGTCGTCGAGTCGACCCAAGAACAAGCTCACGTACGTTGCACCGGCATTCGCTGCGATGAGCGCTTGGTTGGGCGTGAAGAGCAGCGTCACGTTCGTGGGCACGTCCTGACGTTCAAGGGCACGTACGGCGGCAAGGCCTGCAGGGATGAACGGGATCTTGATCGTTGCTTCCGGGAACCACGAAAGGATCTCGTCGGCCTCGCGCAGCATTCCATCCGTGTCCGTGCTGACAACTTCCACGGACGTATGTCCGCCAACACTTTTGTGAATGTCCAGAATCAGCGTCTTGATATCGAGGGATGGATCTTCCTTTGCCAGCAACGAAGGATTCGTGGTCACTCCGCTGATGAAGCCAAGCGAGGCGGCGTGGCGGATCTCGGTGAGGTTGGCGCTGTCGACGTACAGTTGCATGCTATTCTCCGTGAAAAATTCAGTGTGCAAAGATACGTTTACACGGCTCCTTGATAGAAGGCCTTAACAAGAGGGGCCGCCGACTTGTTCCGCGGTGTGTACTGCTTGGACTCGAGGGCCGACGGGATGCTTTCCCAATTCCACCAGAACAGACCCTTGCACCATTCCGCCTTGCCAAACGAATGGATCACGGCATCGTAGTACGTGCGTTGGGTCGACTCGCTTGCGGCGTTGCCCGCCGTGATGAGCGAGGTGTAGTCCCATGGCCGATCGAGGGCCCCTTCGACGCTCGGACATCCGGTCTCCGTAAGCAGCACCGGAACGCCGGTGGCCGTGCTGAGCGCATGGATGCGGTTGTACCGATCGGTGAAGGCGCCGTAGGGTGCATACCAGTCGATACCGATGTAGTCGAGCGCCGACCAGAACGTGATCTGCTCGTATTCGTCGAGCATGATGCCGTACTGCGGGTAGCCGTTCCAGTTCGCCGCATACGTCAACGGTCCGTTGTAGTCCGCGCGAATGGCCGCGATGATCGCGCGCCATCGTGCATCGTAGTTCGGCTGTGTTGCGCGTACGAGCTCGGTGCCGATGCAGAACATCTCGCACTGCGTGGAGCGTGCCAACTGCGCATACTTCCGAATGAATTGCTCGTACGAACGGAACCATGCATTGGTGGGGTTCATGCTGGCGCGCCATGCGCCCGTGTACGTGTCGACGTGCGGCGTGAGCAACACCTTCAGTCCACGCCCATGCGCTTCAGCAATGGCAGCGCGAAGGTCTTCCTCCGTACTGGTTCCCTGTGCGTCGGGTGCGATCGCATCGGTAGTGGCATTGTGGTATTCGGTGACGCAGATCATCACCCATGTTGCGGCGGTCTGCATCACCATCTCTGCCATCGCTCCGGTGGTGGCACCGGTGCGAAAGCCGGCACTGTCCCACGAGGTGTAGGTGCAGCCTGCAATGGGAGGCGCTCCGTTGCGTTGCGGATC
>JBGAJM010000056.1:0-3642 GCA_044224925.1 Kapaibacterium sp. (SeqCode) | reverse complement strand
GATCGTCATTACGGGCACTGATCTGTCGCACACGATGATTCCCGATGTGGTGACGATACCGGGCATAGTCATCGGCCTGGTCTGTGCCGTTGTGATCCTGCCCATCGGCGTGATGGACTCCCTGCTTGGTGTCGCCCTGGGCGGAGGGCTCCTCTGGATCTTGGCTTGGGCCAGTCCTTATGTCTTTGGAAAAGAAGGCATGGGGGGAGGAGATATCAAGCTGATGGCCATGGTCGGCGCATTCATCGGATGGCAGCCGGTGTTGTTGGCCATTATGATCGGATCGTTTCTTGGCTCCGTTGTCGGTGTTGGGCTGATCGCCGTCGGAATCATGCGTCGTGATCAATATATCCCCTTCGGTCCCTTCCTCGCCGCCGGCTCATTGCTCGCGCTGCTGTTTCATCAGCCGCTGCTTGACTGGTATTGGTCCTTGATCGCCATTCCTCAGTAAGGCCAGCAAACTGGCTGTCAGTGCCATGTTCCAGGCATTTGTGACGCTGCTGTTCTGTATCCGAACAGATGTGGGACTGTATCTGATTTGGGACAGTTCACAATTGTACCTACCCGCCAGCCGCCGTGTAGTTTGGTGTTGACGATCCCCTTCGACTGAGTCGTTTCTGGAAATCCTGACATATTTCCGTGTGGTTTTGAGCGTAAGCCCCTGCCGACTGTCCCTCGTGGGAGGCGTGAGGCCACAACGGCATGGAAATTGGAATCGCTCTACGCGCTCGACGAAAGGAGTGGGTATGCGTGAACGTGGTGTGAGCCTTGTGGAGTTGTGTGTCGTGCTGTCGGTCGTGGCTGTTGTGATGGGGCCTTCAGCGTGCCGCGGGCGACGTTGGTGGCAAACACTGGCAGCGCGCGACGATTGCGGAAATTGCGTCTGAATTGCGCATAGCCAGGCAGTTGGCGATGGCGCGGCACGAGCGTGTTCGAGTGGTGGTGAATGCCGAGCAGTCCGAATTGCGTACGGAAATGCATGGACTGTGAACGGAGCGCACTGCGTCGTTATGAGTTCGGGCGAACAGGCACTGTGGTCGACTCGATGAGTACGCAGCCTGAAATTGTCTTTCAGCCCAGTGGTCGTTCGGCAACAGCGACGACCATGGTGTTGATGCACTCGCGAGCGAGGCATCAAGTGACGGTGAGTCTCACGGGACGGGTGGTCGTGTCATGAACGACGTGACTGTCGGGACGACGAGGGCGCGAGCGTTGGTGACGCAAGCGGACGGATTTACGCTGATCGAGAGTATGGTGGCGCTGGTGGTGCTCTCCATCGGGGTTATCGGGACGATCGCGATGTGCGAGTGGGCGCAACAGGGTCTTCAGCGTGGGGCGTTGACGACGACGGCGTTAGCCTTGGCGGAATCGAGGGTGGAGGAGAAGCGTAGCCTGCCGTGGGAACAGTTGCTCACAGATGATCTCGATCAAGACGGCAGGGCGGAGTCGGTCATGCGTGATGACGGGTCGCAGGAAGACACAGTGAATGGAGACGGGATTTTTACCGGAAGTATGACGCGCTCGAATATTCGGCTGGTGTGGACGGTGGAGTTCAATCGTGGCACGCAACCTGGCACCGCGAGTCTGGCGACGATCGAAGCACGTGCGCTCTTTCGGACGTTGAGCGGGCATGACCGGGAAGTGCGGGTTCGTACGATTCGCGCCAATCCTCGCTATGTCGGTCTGTCGGGGCTCTCATGAGGGATTCTACGATGGCACGGCCGAGCGTATCCGTGCGTGGGGCCGTGAATCCGAGGCTCGGCTCGACCGGGGGAAGTCTGATCGAACTGCTGATTGCTTTGGCGATCAGCAGTGTCGCGATCTCTGCGGCGATTCAGGCCTTCTCGGTCTATGGTCTTCGATTGAGTTCGCAACATGGCACGATGATCACAAATCAGGAGCTGCGGCTCGGGATGGACGTGTTGTGTAGTGAGCTGCGCCTGGCGGCGAGCGGGCTGTTGGGTGGCGAGGCCCCGTTTCTCAAAGCCGACGTCGAAGAAGCCGAGTTCTTTGCCAACCTGAGCAGTTCCGCGACCATCCTGACCCAGAATGCAGACCCCGGTCGGCAGGATGTGGTGGTAGAAGATGGGACGGATTGGCCACGGGGAAAGCAGGTCGTGATGTGTTCAGCGGCGCACTGTGCCTGGAATCAATTGGCGGCTGACGGTCGGAAGCACACGCTGACGCTGGCAACGCCTCCTGCGGAACAGTTCCAGGCTCGGAGTGCGGTGTTCCTACTGAATCGCGTGCGCTATTACCTCAAGCCCCAAGGGGATGGAACGGGCCGGTTGATGCGTGAAGTGGATGGCGGAGTGAGTACGCTGTTGAGCGACGTCCGTGGCTTTCAGCTGCGGTATTTCGATAGGCGTGGACGTGAGACGGAAGATGCGCGGGAGGTGGTGCGGGTACATGTGACCATCGAGATGGGAATGCAAAGATTGACGCTCTCGAGGGATATCGCGATTCGGACATAATTAGGAAGAGAGAAGAGGAAGATGAACACGAGGAACGCGCGGCGCAGTATGGGCATGCGACAGGATGAACGGGGTATCGCATTATTGGCGGTGCTGATGGTGGTGTTTTTGCTGACGTTGTTGGGGATGACTTCCATGCATCTAGCAGGGCAGGAGCTTGTCGGTGCAAGTGTCCTGCAGGAAGAGCGTCTTGCTCATCACGCCGCGGAATCGGCCGTTGATGTCGTGATGGGCTGGTTCCACGATCCTTCGCTTGTGCCACAGGAGGTCGGCACACGATGGTTCACGAAGCGATTCGTCAACGCGCAGGGCGATCCTTCCTATTTTGATGCGCAGGGGCGTGCGCAATTTGTGGGAACGGAGGCACAGCCCGACATGCTCTTCGATGCAGCCAATCCTCAACACGACCGGATACTGAACGATCCTCAAACAGGATGGTTCAAGTCTCTCAAGGGGCTGGCGAAGATTCTCAAGCTGCGAGTGTACGGAGCGACACGCCCCGGTTTGCTTTGTACGGTTGAGGTGACCGCCGGGGCTGGCCAGGCTTCCCGGGTGACGAAGACGGTGTCCGTAGAGTTCGGCGCCTATGCGGTACCGGCCCTGCATGCCGCTTTGCAGAGCGGTGCAGTTGGTCATCAGCCTGTCGAACCGAACCCCGGAGTTGTGTCTGCCCACTGGGGGGAGGTGATCGTTCGTGGATCGGCTCATTTTCCAAAACCAAGCGAGATGCCGGTGCAAAGCGCTCTCGCGCCGGTGACGGGGCAGGCCTATGACGAGATGGGGCCACGTGCTGATCGCTGGCTCACGATCAGGATCGGGGGAGAAGCGTTTTTTGCCACCCTTCCTCTCGAAGCATGGCCTGATGTCCCGCTGAATATCCACGCGCATCAAGAACCCATTCCCGGTGTGAAGGTGGATCAGTGGGACTATGCATCGTTAAAGCGAGTGGCCATGCAGTTTGGCCAAGTGTATGGGATCGATCGGGAGGGCCTGTTGTATCCGGGTGGTGTGGTTCAACCTGGATTGGGACGACCTGCATCGGAGGTGTTCGCTTCACGGGGACCGGGAGACCATCGGGGCCTCGTATTTGTAGACACGCTGGATGGGATGCCGCCCCGTCTCGATAACCTGGGCTCGATTGTGCTTGATCAGGACTATGCCGAGGGCA
>JBGAJM010000055.1:0-3320 GCA_044224925.1 Kapaibacterium sp. (SeqCode) | reverse complement strand
AGTCCTTCTGGTCTGCATTGTGGGCATTGGAACAACAACAATACAAGCACAGGGCCTCATTCAACCGGGCGAAGAGCTCACCTATCGCGTTTCGTATCTGGGCATCACGCTCGGAACGATCAAGACCGTGATCGAGCCGTTCACCACCTTGGATGGGAAGAAGAGCACGAAGGTCAAGGTCTACATCAACTCGCATCCGAGCATTCCCTTCGTGTCGCTGCATTCCATCTACGAAAGTTGGATGGATGAGAACATGATGTATTCGATGAAGTTCAATGCCAATACGCAGAACGATGCGGGCACGTGGGACTTCGATCAGTACATCTTCGACTACGATGCCGGGAAGCTCGTGATGGAGAAATACAAGGGCAAGGAAAAGTCCGCGACGAAGAATTTCGACATCAAGAAGAAGTACAACGACGGAAGCTCGATCCTATTCGCTGCTCGCCGATTGTTGTATGCGAAGAAGTCGCTGCGCATCCCGACCACGATCATGGATGACACCGTGAACACGGTGATCAACTTCGGTGGCAAACAGGAAGCGGCAGAGATCGATGCCGTGAACTATCCGGTGAAGTGCATCTACTTCTCCGGAGAGGCCAACTGGACCGGTATCTATGGGATCACCGGAACATTTGAAGGTTGGTTCAGCGACGACGAAGCACGTGTGCCGATCAAGGCCAAGATGAAGGTATATGTTGGCAATGCTTTGATCGAACTCATGCAGTGGAAGCGTGCGAACTGGCAGCCACCCAAGGCCGGATGAGAGCCTCGCTCATCATCATCGATGGTGGCGGGTCGACCACCGACGTCGCTGCCTTCGATGGCACGCGTGAGATCGGTCGGTCTTCCTTTCCTTCGGTCAGACCAACGGCCGAGAGCATGCAAACAGACGAGCTCTGTCGGCATCTCGGCACATGGTTGGTCACCACACGATGTGCCCTCACAGAATCGACGCTTATCCTGATCGGTATGTCCGGCATTTGGTCGGTCGAGGAACGTCGTTCCTATCTGATGGACTTCGACTCGTCGTGGTCGCACTACATCGGCGACCTCCTTCCACGCACCAGCGTGATCAGTGATGTGGAACTCGTCCAACTCGCAGCACTACAAGGCGGCTCGGGCATTGTGCTCATCGCCGGTACCGGATCGATCGCGTTGAGCGTGGACCGACTTGGAGTGCAACGTCGGTGTGGAGGATGGGGACCTCGCATCGACGATGCGGGTAGTGGATTTTGGATCGGTCGAGAAGCATTGCGCTCGGTAGCGCAGATGCTCGACGGACGTGGTCCATCGACGTTGCTCATCCGTCCTGTCGCAGCCTTTCTCGTGGCCGATCCCGACGATGTGATCTCTCTTCAGAACAAACTTCGCGCAACATCCATCGACCGATGTGCTCGGTTGGCACAGGCCGTACTGTCGTATGCCGACGAGGGCGATGCCGTGGCCATCGATATCCGACGTCGCGCTGCCGACCACCTTGCCGCCTTGGTCCTTGCCGTGCGCGCAACCGTTCCCACTGTAGAACCCAACCTTGTGCTCTACGGCTCGTTGTGGCAGAATGCATCGTTGCGCACGATGGTGGGAGAGCTTGTTGCAGAGGCCTATCCCGACACGTCCAGCTCCATCCTCGCCGACGTGTGCGCATCAGCCGCACGCGCACTCACTCCGGAAGAACTCGCATGAAGCATTTGCTGCAGCCGGCAACGTTGCTTGAGATCCTTACACGGATCGATGGGATCGAAGAAGGACAGCAACGCATGTGGGGAACCATGTCGGCCCACGAGATGATCTGTCACATGACGGAGTACATGCAAACAGCCAATGGCTCAGTGAAGATCGAGGTCTTTCCCCGTCCGGTGACGTTCATCCTCCGTCTGCTCAAACCGCTGATCCTTCGCATGTCCACCATTCCAAAGAATGCACGCACCGCCAAAGGCTGGGCCACGGCCAAGGGTGAAGGACGACAACCCTCCGACTTCGAACGCGACAAGCAGGTCCTCCTCCACCTCGTCCGCCAATTCGGCTCCCGCAACCCCAACGCCCGCGATGCCATGCATCCGTTCTTCGGTCCGGTCACAAATGAAGTGTGGGCGCGGATGGCGTATATACATTTTGATCATCATCTGAGGCAGTTTGGAAGATGAGGTAAAAGAGAAGTAAAAGAGAAGGAAAAAGAAGTAAACACGAAGTAAAAGAGAAGTAAACAGGAAGTAAAAGGGAAGTGGTGGTTGCTTCTATCATGCGGGTGTAAGTAGGTAGCCACCGAATGTATTGGGCGTAGCAAGCGGCACCGCACATGTGCAAGGTTACATCAGTAGCTGATGGACGATCGCAGCGGTAGTGCACGTGCTAGTAAACAACGTATCATTGCCAAGGATCGCATTGAGAACGGCACGACAGAGTTCATTATTCATCAACTGAGAGTTAGTCCGTAACACTCTTGAAAGGCACTGAAATGCGAGCTCAACGTTCTTTTGCTTTGTCGTTATTCCTTTGCATCGGCATGATGATAGGATGTACAACAACACCTAACTCGCCTATTGTAACAACCGTTGTTGTGAATGATATTCACGGCAAGGTTGTTTACCGTAATGAATGTGGAAAGTCTGATCCATACGTTGCTGACATTATTGTTACTGCGACGAATGGAAGTTGGACAGGTAGTGACACTACAAGTTCAGACGGGGTTTGGAGCATTCCTAATCCACCTGCAGGTGTTTACACGATTACAGCTCAACGTGGAACCATGACCAGCAACACAATTACAAATGTTCAATATGTAGGCTCTGGACTCTATGACCCACGTATGGGGTTGGGGCTTTCAGCATGGCTGCCAGAAAGTCCATTTGTTTCTGCAACAGTAGACAGCATGTATTGGACATATGATGTTGTCATGTACGAAGGCGTGCCACGATATTCTGACTCAGTGTTTCATTTGAAAACCTCTGTTGTTTCTGTTTGTGCAGACCTAAGTTCGTTTGATTATCGAATTGCTGAGACTGCTGATGCAACCTGTGATGAAGCTCTAGTATCTGGGTACTACGGCAACTCGACTGGCACACTGCAGAAGGCTGACCTCGCACAAGCGTGCGAGAAATTACGGCAGCTGTATGGGTCTTCGCTCGCTGGTAAACACCTGTATTTACAGGTCAGGCCGGGTCGTGGGGTGATAAATTCAGAGGGGAATCAAGGGTGTTCATCATTCCCTAAAGTCGTTGACTTGTATTTCTAGTAGGACGATAGATTCGATGCTTCTTGCCACCCACTTGAACCTTGCTGTCTTGTGGGTGGTTTTGTTTTGTGGTGCTCTGCAGAGT
>JBGAJM010000054.1:0-3384 GCA_044224925.1 Kapaibacterium sp. (SeqCode) | reverse complement strand
CGCCAGTTCCTCATCGACAATTACACGGGAACCGAACCCTCTCTCCAACCCACGAGTGCGCGTGGGTGGCTGCTGGAGCGGTTCATTCGCGATGAGGGCGAGTCGCTGGAACGATTTGCGCTGTTCCAGGCCGTGGATGAGGATCGGCGTCTGGTCGAACAAACGCAAACGTTGTGGCCTGAGTGGCCGTCACAGTATCGCACGGCCGATTCACCGGCATTGCGTGAGTTTGCTCGACGCCATCGCAAGCGTGTTCGCTTCTTCCAATACATCCAATGGGTCGCCGCCGATCAGCTTCGGGCGGCCAATGCGCGTGCCGAGCAGGTGCACATGTCGGTTGGGCTGTACCCTGATTTGGCGCTAGGCAGCGACCGCAATGGAGCAGAAGCGTGGATGCTGCAGGATGTCCTGGCCCTGGGCACGGATTGCGGCGCACCGCCGGATGCCTTCGCGCCTCAGGGGCAGAACTGGGGATTTGCACCGTTCAATCCGCTGCGTCTGAAGGCGACTGCATATCGATCGTTCATCGAACTGCTGCGGAAAACGTTCCAGCAAGGGAGAGCCATCCGGATCGATCATGTGATGACGCTGTTTCGCTTGTTCTGGGTGCCGCGGGGGATGACCGCCGCGGCGGGAGCCTATGTGCAGTACCCGGCGGAAGACTTGTTGCGGATTCTGGCGCTGGAGAGTACACGCGCACAGACGTTGGTGATCGGAGAAGATTTAGGGACCGTGCCGGATTACGTACGTGAGCAGTTGGCGCGCTACAAGGTGCTCTCCTACCGGGTCTTATACTTTGAGCGAACCTGGGATGGCTCCTACAAGCATCCGTCAGCCTACCCCGATCAGTCCCTTGCGGTCGTCACTACTCACGATCTGCCCACGTTGACCGGCTATTGGATCGGTGAAGATATTCGGCTGCGTGCCAGACTTGGCATGTATGCGCATGAACAGGCCGTGCAGCAGGCATTCGAGGAACGCGCCCGGGATAAGCGGCATATCCTCGCCGCGCTGAATGGGGTGGGCGTCTTGCCGGCCGGAACCAGTGAGCAACCGGAGCATGTTCCGGTCATGACGCCGGATCTCTGCCGGGCGATACACGTCTATTTGGCGATGTCCCCGGCGTGGGTCGTGATGGCGAATCTTGACGACGTGATCGGCGAAGTGACACAAATGAATCTCCCCGGAACGGTAGATGCCTATCCCAACTGGTCGCGTAAATTGTCGCTGTCGCTGGAGGACCTCCAACGGGATGAGCGTGTACAAGCTCTCGCTGCCGCTGTGCGAACGCTTCGGCCTCCTGCCGGAGCGAGCGAGTAGGCCAGGCACGCGTTTCCGTTCATGCGCTGGGCCGTCGCGCACCGACCTGCTCGCGATCACTCATGCCTGTTGCCTTCCAGCCAGTGCCGTCCCTACCCACAGAAATCATGTGATGCGTCGTACTCGACCCGCAGCGCCCTGCACGCGGCTCGGCGCGGAGGGGGCATGAAGAGTCGGAATCAGGTGGTGCTGGTCATCGCGGCGTTGCTGTTTTTGCTCGTCACGGTGATGGAGTGGATGTTCCCGTTGAATGTCGTGGGGGCATTCGGATTTGTGCTGCCGATTCTGTTGGTGGCCACGGTGCGCAATCGTGGACTCATGATCGTGACCCTGGCCCTGTGCATCCTCGTGACGTTCGTCGGTCTCTTCCAACCGGCCAAGAAAAAGGAACGGTTCACGACGGTCGTGTTCAATCGCATCATGGTGGTATGCGTCCTAACCGGCGTCGCCTATATCGGCGTGACGTGGGAGGAGCGCAAGGCCCGCGAGGAGGCAGCCCAGGCTGCCTTGGCCACGCAGACGGAACACCTCCTGCGGGCGAACACCCAGCTGGTAGAGATCAAGGACAAACTCGCGCGGTCGGAGAGGTTGGCCACGGTGGGGCAGTTGGTGGCCTCGGTGGCGCACGAGGTCGGAACGCCGTTGCATTCTATCGCCTGGCATGTCGAAGCGTTGGCGGAGGAGTCGGGCGTCACTCCGGAGATGCACAAGCGTATCGGCATCATCGAGGAACAGTTGAATCGTGTGGTGCGGATCATTCAAGATCTTCTCTCCTCCACCAGGCAGCGCAGGCCGGAGCCGACCTGGTATCCGGCTGAACGCCTGATTGAGCCGGTCATGGCATTGATGGAACCGGGATATCATGCCAAGGGGGTGGTGCTTCACTCGAAGGTGTCCCCGTCGCTGTTGGTTTGGGCCGATCCCGAGAAGATCCATCAAGTGTTGGTCAATCTCCTCACCAATGCGTTAGCCGCGACCGGGACAGACGGGCAGGTGACGGTGACTGCAGCCATACGACCGGCTTCGGGGGATGAACGCGAGCGCGCCGCATGCACAGGCCGATCCGATCTCGAGACCGTGGTGACGCTCGTCGTGTCCGATTCCGGCTGTGGAATGCCACGGGACGACGTGGAGCGTGCCTTTCAGCCCTTTTTTACGACTAAAGCGATCGGGAAGGGAACGGGCTTGGGGCTGTTCCTGAGTCGCGAGGCGGTCGTTGCCCATGGCGGAGATCTGACGCTGGAGAGTGAATTGGGAACGGGGACGGCGGTGACGGTGGTGCTTCCCGGCATGCCGTCGGAGTCGGTGGCAACGTAGGAGCAGAACGCTGATGAGCCAGGCAAAACTGTTTGTGGTCGACGACGATGAGGCGGCGCGGACCTTATTGGCCGAAGCGCTGGCGAAGGAAGGGTACGAGGTCGAAGCGTTTGCCAGCGGTCAGGCTGCGGTAGAACGTGGACGGCAAGCCCAGCCGGACGTGGTCTTGACCGACATTCGAATGGAGCAGGGTGACGGATTCCTGGTGCTGAAGGAATTCAAACGGTTTAGTCCGGATACGTCCATCGTGTTGCTGACCGCGTTTGGTTCGTTGGAGGGCGCGATCGAGGCGATTAAGCAGGGCGCGTATGACTACCTGGCCAAACCCTTCAAGCGAGATGATATTCGCCTGGTCGTACAGCGGAGTTTGGAACATTGCCGGCTCGTGCGGGAGAACGCCCGTTTTCGCGACGAGGCGCGAGCCCGCGAACCCTGGTCGCACTTGGTGGGCAGCAGTCCGGCCATGTTGGAGGTGTACAAGCTCGTGGCTCGTGTGTCCGATGGGCGCAGTACGGTGCTGATCGAGGGGGAAAGCGGAACCGGGAAGGAATTGATTGCGCGGGCGGTGCATCTCAACAGCCCGCGTCGTGATAAGCCATTCATTCCGGTGAACTGCGGGGCATTGCCTGATCACCTGCTTGAGTCTGAAATGTTCGGATATGAAAAGGGGGCGTTTACGGGAGCCGTGGGATCCAAGGGAGGATTGTTTGAAGCTGCCAACGGCGGCACCTTGTTTCTTGATGAGAT
>JBGAJM010000053.1:0-3711 GCA_044224925.1 Kapaibacterium sp. (SeqCode) | reverse complement strand
GACGTCGCTTATACATCTCCGAGTACTCCAACACCAGGGCGAGAACGCTCTGGACCATCCCAGGCGCGCCGGTCGAGAGTAGTCCAGTTATCGAAACATGGATCGTCGCGGAGGGCCAGTGCTCTTGGATCCGGTAGAGTCCGTGACGGTTGATGCTCGTTGCATCTCCTCTTCGTACCAACGGTACCCTTCGAGGTCTGCCTCGGTGATCGGGACGTTCCCAATCAAAACACCCTCGGTGTTTTCAGGGGTCAAGGCAAGCGGAACGTGCATGACAAACGGTTCCATTTGTCGAACGTCCTCAAGCGTTGGCCTCAAGTACACGGAGTGATACAGCGTAACATGAAGGATGGAGAACTCCTCGTCGATCTTGAGGATCTTCTTCACGCTCCACCTTCCCGCATTTCGCGTGGCGACAACGTCTCCCTCGTGGAGCGTCAGCTGCGTACTCTGGGTATCGTCCTCAGCAGGCTTGCAACCCATCATCATGCAGATCAGCGAGGCAATGATCACGAATTTCATGTGATTCCTTTCGTCGTAGACAACTTCACGTGTCTGTTGTGACATCGTCCCAATCACGATCCATGTACCGAATGAGCCAGTTCAATGCACGATGGCGCTCTATCACAACGTCGTCATTCAGGCCACCAGGAGTCTGCTCCCCATTGATCTGCGCTTCTCGACAAGCCCAATGGAACCGGAGTATGAGATCGGCTTGATCGAGGATCTCGCTTTTCCTTCTCATGTGCACCTGTTTGCGAAGTGTTCTGTCGTCGCGTTTCAAAATGTTGGCGATGTCTTGCTACACAGGACACAACGCATCTGGTTATTGCTACGATTCGATAATTCCCAAAGCCCAAAGCAAGACGTGGAGACTCTCGAATGACCAATCCGCTTCGTTACGTTGCTGTGGCGTCGGCTGATCTGCAGCAACCAAACGCTTTTCATTTGGCGTGAGATACTGTTCGGCTCGATAAGTTCCACGCAGATGTTCTCTACTTGCGGGCATCGTTCCGATAACTTTCAATGCGTAGTAACATAGTGCCAACGACCGATTCACGACATCGTCCTTCGTTCGGATCTCGATCTGTTCGTCAGTGTCCACAAACAATGCATTTGGATTCGTATACAAGGGAATATGCTTCGACACACAAATCGCTTCCGATCGTTCACGTCGCTGTTGCTGTGATGGCGTGGGGTCAATATGCTCTACAGGTATGCCCTTCCGATGGGGCTCCGTGCTGTCAACTTGCACAAGTGTAGAATCGCTCGTCTCGCCTTTGCATTGCATTGCTGCGTTCGACAGCCATTTGAACCAAACGAGAAGAAACGAATGCGCGCTCATGAATTCATCCACCACAGTTGTCGATGTGTATACTTGTCCTCCACCTCGAGCAACGTCCGAAACGCTGCCCGTAGCCAGTCTTCGCGGGTGGCGTTGTCGCCCTCGATCCGGAATGTGAGACCAGGGTGCGACGCCAGTTCCTCGAGCAATGTATGGAGGTCGTTCATGGATGTAACAATGCCAATGGGTTGGTAGAGTACCTTCATCTTCCGATCCTGATACTCCAGTTGGATACACGTCACTCCGGCGTTCACAACACGTCCGACAGCTCTGAACCACGACGGGGTCTTCGATGCATACAGCTTTGGTGCTCGGGTCAGATTCAGGCGTCGAAGATCACTACGAGGAAATTGCGACACACGCTGTCCATAGCGCCACAACGACTTGTCGAGATACACGTTCTCGGCATCCATGCCGATCCCGAGCGGAAGCAGGTTGCGGATGGTTGTCAGCCGCACCTTCAGCTGACCGTAGGTGATCCCTGCGATGATCAGCACAACAACAAGGCAGATCACAACGGTCTGCCAATGGATCTCGTCGATGAACAATGGTCCAATAAGGCCCATCATAAACGGGACGGACAGTACCATAGCCCATACAATACGCGGCCCGATCATCATCACACGATCCCGTGTCGACCACGGCGCGCGGTGCCAAGTGATGTTTGTATTCGTCACCTACTCCACCACCATCACAACGTTGACATTTGGCGCCGACGTGGCATCGTTGATCGCCACGATGTACAGGCCGGAAGGGACGGGAATGGTTGTTGTGCCCGGTTCGAGATCACCCGAGCGGTACTCAGCACCGAGCGTGGTCCAGATGGTGTAGGTCGCAGCCGAGTTGACGCGTGGAGTAATCGCGGATGTGGTCGACGTGATGTTGATATGTCCGTAGCTGACGGTGACGGTACGCTGCGACCCTCCAAAGAGCACATTGCGCATCGGTCGCGACGAACACACCGAGTCGTACATGATCGTTGCCGTCGACGTGCCCGTTGTGCAGACCTCCACGGCACTCGTGATGGTCATGCCATCGAGTCGAAGCTCTGTGGTGAAGGCGGATGAGAGCAAGCCAACAACATCTATGGTGAACACCGTATCGCCTTGCCACCATCCTCCCTCCACATGAAGGATGGTGCGATCTCCCGAAGGCTCCGTCCACCGTCGTTGCGGTGATGTTGCCGGCTCGACGTAGAGATCGCGCATGGGATAGCTCATGGTGCACACATAGGTCGCCGGGAGCTGCACGGCAACGGGAGGGTTGCATCGCACGGCGACGCGCAATGTTCCGCCGGTGCGTATGGTGCCGCCGGAGATCGTTGCGGACAGCTGACAGGTGTCGCCTTGCACAACGGCCGTCCAGTAGTTCGGGAAGGAGATCGTATCGGCACAGCCATCGATGCCGGAGACATGCATGTTGATCGTGTCGCGAAACAGGCCTGCTGATGGTCGACGGATCTCTGCGCGCACCGAAAGCGTATCGCCCGACACCAACGTCGCCGGAACGCTCGGTGTAGAGCCAAGGATGGTGAGCATTCCACTTGACGGAACAAGTCGATCGAGCAGGATGACCGTCGTCCCCACATTCGCATATCGTATGGTGACGGTATCGGTGCGTCCTTCGATGCCGGTACCAAGATCGTCGGGAGTGACCTGTTGAAGTCGGGTATTCTGCGGCGTTGCCGAGAACGAGCACGACGTCACGATCTGACCGCTATCACCGGACATCGCATACCAAGCGTGCCTCACCCCTGTGGGATAGTCTTGGTTGATGCCGTTCGATCCTCCGCGCACTCCCAGCGCGACGGACGGACCGACTTGTGCAGCCGTCAATAAGATCAGACCGCCACCGCCACCGCCGCCCGGACCGTGCGGTTGCAGGTAGACTGCAGATACGTTGCCACCTTGTCCACCCATCGCAACAGCCCTGAGTTGTGGACCAATATCCTGCGCTGCAAGGAAAATGGTTCCACCGGCACCGCCGCCACTCGAGCCTTCATGTGAGCTTTGTCGCGCATCGACACCATTACTTTCCAGAACGTTCTCAACCTTCGACGACACGATCGTTGGTGCGATCAGCACAATGATGCCACCGCCACGTCCGCCCGGAGAGCTATTCCCTTCGTTCTGATGCGAACCACCTCCTCCGCCACCAAAGAACAAGCGAGGGAGGCGAGGGTCGATGGTACATGGACTTCCACCAAGTCCGCCCACAAGGTGCACGCCGCACACGCCATACTCCGCGCCGCCATTTCCACCTTGACCACCATTGGCACCGCCTCCTCCGCCGGCATTGTGATTTGCGCCACCGCCACCACCGTTGGCAAGTCGGCCGCGACCGGATCGACGGTTCACGTCAACGAT
>JBGAJM010000052.1:0-3755 GCA_044224925.1 Kapaibacterium sp. (SeqCode) | reverse complement strand
GAAAAAAACCGCCAGTATTGCAAGGAGGTATTGGACTGGTCCGGTCCGTAGTACAGGTTTTCCGTGAAGGTCCATTCGCTATCCAACCGGTAGGCGACCTGGGTGCCATAGCTCAATTGATTGTTCGGATGGGAAAGGTAATTGTAGCCGTTGATGGCGTACAGATTGAGTTGCAAGCGATCGGTGACCGGGTATTGGGCCGCCAAGCCAAACATGAAATACGGAGCATTGTCGGCCATATAACTTCGCGTGTAGTTGAAGTTGTTGCGCGCGTAAATCGACTGATACCCGATGTAGCTGTTGAACAGGCCGGCCGTGATGGTGAGTCCGTTCCCGATCGGCGCCAGATATGAGACGTTGGCCCGCGAAATGTGGCGGAGTGTATCCGCCCCGTCTACCGGTTTGTCGCGCCCGGGATTCGAAGAAGGCACCAGGGCGTCGGTGTCATATCCGGCTTGCAAGCCCAACTCCATCCCCCAGCGTGATGAGGTCGTCGCATCCTTGCGCACATAGCCGAGCGTCATGTTCGGAGCCAATTCATTGACTCTCGGAGTAGTGCTCTTGCTTCGCCAGAGATGGTTTTCCGGAAAGTTGACATCGAGCGCGTAGCTCAAGTCGAGAACTGCGCCATAGTGCCAATCTGAGGCATCAGGCGAGGAAGCGGCCGCCGCCGCGATGTGCGGAAGGCACCCGATCAGGCATGCCCCCAGCCGCAGCGCGGCGATGAGTGCGCGCCGCGCTCGTTGTTGCCGCGCAGCACGCTCGGAAGGTGTGCTGCGTGCTGACGGATGTCGAGACCCCTCCGCTGTGTCTTCTGGTTCGTTCATGGTCTCGGGGATGTTGGTGGAGGCCCGCCAGGTGCGGGCTTGCCCAGGAGGCTATCCAGCGGTTCGATGCGAAACGCCGGCGCGTGGTAGTTGGGAGGTAAGTACGACTCTGGGATCGTGGTTTTATTGCCGTCGCGCACTTGGGCATAGTGCGGGGACATGATTTCTACTCCGGCTTCATTGAAGGTATCCTGAATGTTCTGGTGGAGGTCGGAGTAGGTGCCGGCCATCTTGTTCGGGGCACCCGTATACGCATTCAACTCATAGACGACATAAAAGTCGTTGAGCGCCGTCTGCAGTACGAACGGCTCCGGGTCCGAGAGGATGTTTCTCGTGGCCAGCGCTGATTTCTTGAGCAGCTCATGGACGGTTCGCCACGGGGCATCGTAGCCGAGGGTTACGGAGGTGTTCAGGATCAGCGGAGGCGCCGTCAACGACGTGGAACTATAATTGATGATGTGTGCGCCAAGAATGAGGGAATTGGGGATCGTGATGTCGACATTCTTGATGGTTCGAATTCGGGTCACCAGCAGGGTCTTTTCCGTCACGTCGCCGACGGTATCGGCGATTTTTACTCGGTCGCTGAGTTGGAAGGGACGCATGTACGTCAGGATAACACCGGCGATCGCATTGCTGACGGCGCCTGCAGAGCCGAGAGAGAACAAGACTCCGAGAAACACCGAGACGCCTCGGAACGCTTCCGATTGTGAGCCAGGGATGTAGGGAAAGATGGCCATGGCTGCGAAGGCGATGATCAGAAAACGGACGATCTTGAACGTTGGATTGGCCCAGTCGCGATGGAAGCCGGTGAAAGTGATCGCGCCGCGCTGGATTCCGTTGAACATCATTTTGAACAACTTGATGATGTATCGCGTCACCAGGATGATGACGACAATGGCCGCAAGGTTGGGCAGCGCGATCAGGAAGGTTTCGGCGATGGTGGAGAGTGTCGCCACCACAGCTTGTATGAGGGTCGTGGCGAGCTGCCGCGTCCAGGGGAACAGCCCCAGCACGGTGGTGAGGTACAAATAGAGGATCATGATCGTCAGGGGAACAGCCCCAGCACGGTGGTGAGGTACAAATAGAGGATCATGATCGTCAGCAGGAATCGCAGGATTTTGGTGACGGCGATGGCCTGCTGGGTCAGTGTATGGGCGGAGAAGACTTCGACTCGCTGGATCTTGATCGCCTTAATGTGCGTGCCTTGCCATTGCTCGATGTGGCGGTAGAGCTTCGGAAAGATCTTATGCAGCACGAGCAAGATTGCGATAAAGATGGCGGTGGCTGCCCCCGCCAGCGCGGCATCTTTGAGCAACATCTCCGTGCTCAGCTCTTGTTGCGCCCTGCTCAGCACGTTCCGTAGCCTACCCGTGTACTCCTGCGCCAGGTCTTGGCGAGTTCGACCCGAAGGCTTGGCGTCTCCATCGGTTACCGTTAACAACACGAGACCGTCTAGGACGATATCGGTTCCGTGTTCGGTTTCAACAATGGTGATCGCATTGAAGTTGCTGAACGGGTTGTTCGCGATGTGTTCGAGTCGCACCTGAATGGCTTGCGCACGTTGCTGCGGCGTGAAGGAGCCGACTTTCTCATATAAAACGAAGAGGGTTTCTCCAAGGTAGACCACTGGCGCCTCGTGGATCTGTCGCGCCGAGGTGTCCATGGAAAAGTGCGGAAGAGGTGCTGATACTTGCGCAAGAGACACGCTCGGGAAGAAGAGCAGGCAACACAGAAACAGGCACCGTCCCAAGCAGGACTTCATGATTGGCCTCCATGGAGTGTGTTCTACGGATTCGTGCGTGGAGTTCATGTCACCGTGGCTGGGGTTGTGAGGAGCATTGCGGTCGAGCACTGTACTCGAGGTCAAACACGTAATCAATCCGTAATATTCTCGGGAGCAGGTACGGCTTGTGAGGGCCGTGCCTGTGTGTTATCGGTAGACTTGCGATGTCGTGCGCGGACCATCGGGTCGTATGCCGGCACACATGCGCGTGTGGTTGCGTGGACTGTTCGCCGTCGTCCTCGTTTTCTTGGCGAAGACCGTCATGTCTGCGATCGACAGGGCAGGTGCGGTGAACGGTTCGGTGGTGCGCAGGGTGCTGACACGAGGCGGACCCCGCAGAGGACCGGGAAGACAGCCTGCGCATGACGAATCTCGCCCGTCACATCGTCTCGGACCAGGCTTGGAGTTGACCATGGAGGGAGAAGGTCCTCCGCATCGTGAGTGTCGGAAGTCGAGCCGGAGGCGCGCTCCAAGGCCTGCTGTGTCGCGATGACCTTGATGCACACGGTCACGATTCTGGTCTGTCTCTCGGCCGGCTTCAGCTACCTCAATCACCGCTACATCAAATTGCCGGTCGCGATCGGTCTGATGGCCATGGCATTGGCCATGTCGCTCGTGCTGCTGTGTCTGGGCAAGTTGGGGTATGGCATCGAGAGCCAGGCGAGGAGTTTCGTCCAGCGCATCGACTTCGGCGAAGCGCTTCTGCATGGCATGCTCAGTTTTCTGCTGTTCGCCGGGGCGCTTCACGTCAATCTCGACGATTTGCTCGATCAAAAGTGGTTCATCGGGACGTTAGCGTGCGGAGGGGTGCTCGTTTCCTCGGCGATCGTTGGTTCGCTCACCTATCTGGGGTTGGAGTGGCTGGGACATCCGATTCCGCTCATTGCCGCCTTCCTGTTCGGGGCGCTGATCTCACCGACCGATCCGATCGCCGTGCTGGGAATTCTGAAGAATGCGAACGCGCCGAAGCGCTTGGAAATCAAGATCACCGGAGAATCGCTCTTCAACGACGGCGTTGGGGTCGCGGTGTTTCTGGTGCTCCTGGCCATGGCGGAATCCGGACGAGTCACGCCGGAGGCGATGGGGTGGTTGTTGCTGCAGGAAGCGGTCGGTGGCATCGTCCTTGGGCTCGCGTTGGGGTATGG
>JBGAJM010000051.1:0-3821 GCA_044224925.1 Kapaibacterium sp. (SeqCode) | reverse complement strand
GGATGGACAGTTTAGACGGAAGCTCGCGCGTGGCTACGGAAGGCCATCATGCCGCGTGGCTGCAGAAGGAAGAGAGATTAGGCGTGGAGCCTGGTCTCTCGTTCACACCAGCGTTGCGGGCGCATCAACGTTCCCAGCGCGGCGATGGCACAAATCGTCGCCAAGAGAACGAAGCTTGCGATGAGAAAGAAGCCACCTTTCATATCGTGCACCGAGAGCGGTCCCATGACATCACCCCCCTGCTATGATGCAATTGTACCACGTCACTCCGAGCGCCAGCCGCAACTGCAACGCCATGATTCTTCAGGAGAAGTTTTTCTCAGGCGTGAACTGCAGTGCGGACAGGGGCGCATCCACACGTGTGAAGCGGTGTCATAACTGGGGTGCGAGGTACGAGTCTGCTGTGAAACCGAATGTGTTGTCGGCATAGCAGGATCCAGGAGATCAATCAGTATCGAGAGCATGACATTACCTCCTCTGACACCCGAGCTTCAAGAGATCTTTCGGAGGGCTGTGTTCCGTACTTGAGTGGTCCGACGAAAAAGTCGGTGACAGATTCGACCAATGGGTTCGGTAGGCGACGGGTCCGACATTCCCTTGCGGGAGTGAGGACGTGTGTGTGCGGCGTGGCGGCAAGCGCTATGGCGGACTGTCCCGCCGCTCAATACGGTGAGGGCGCAATTGACACATGCATAAGGAGACACGATGATACCGCCAGGGAGAATAGGACTACGATGACCACTTCTGCAGACGCATCCTCGCAACCCACCGGCTCCAACTTCGGCAAACTGATGCTCGGACTGTCTGTCGTACTTGCGGTTGCGGCGTTTTTTTATTTTGACCTTGGGCGGTACCTCTCGTTGGACGGGCTGAAAGCCAACCGCGACCACCTGATGGACTTTACCGACGCCCACTATTCGACCGCCGTGGCCCTGTTCATCGGCGCATACTGTGCCGTGGTCGGGTTGTCATTGCCCGGTGGGGCGATCATGACCCTGGCCGGAGGATTTTTGTTCGGCAGTGTCTTAGGGACCCTGTATGTCAACGTCGGAGCGACTGTGGGGGCGACCCTGGCGTTTCTGGTGGCGCGCTATCTGTTGCGGGATTGGGTGGAACGCAAGTTCGGGAGCCGCTTGGGTGCCATTCAAGAGGGGTTTGCCAAGAACGCGTTCAGTTATCTCATGACCCTGCGTCTGATTCCGCTGTTTCCATTTTTCCTGGTCAATATGGTGTCGGGATTGACTCGCGTGTCCATTGGAACCTATGTGGTCGCCACGTCGTTAGGGATCATTCCAGGCAGTTTCGTCTTCGCCTAT
This sequence comes from Kapaibacterium sp. (SeqCode), assembly GCA_044224925.1. Taxonomy (GTDB): domain Bacteria; phylum Bacteroidota; class Ignavibacteria; order Kapaibacteriales; family Kapaibacteriaceae; genus Kapaibacterium. The sequence continues at coordinate 2,505 of JBGAJM010000051.1, read as the reverse complement.
GCGGGGCGTCAGCTGGGCACGATCAATTCGCTCAAGGAAATTGTCTCGCCGAATGTCTTGATGGCCTTTATGTTGTTAGGGCTACTGGCACTGGTCCCCATCCTCTACAAAAAAATCGCCGGCAGGGCGGTGTAGCAAGCGAACGCATGCAGGATGATCTCTCATGGGCGCAGGGAGAAAGGTTGCGATGATGTCGCGTGACGCGAGAGATGTCTCTGCTGCTATGGCAACTCCGGCGCAGCAGATGGTGTTGCCGGATGACGAATTCAACCGCACGCTCGTGGAGAACGTTCATCCACCCGCATGGGTGAACCCTGAACCCACAGGGCGATACAACATCGTTGTCCTGGGGGCGGGCACGGCAGGGTTGATCACCGCGGTGGTTGCGGCAGGTTTGGGCGCGAAAGTGGCCTTGATCGAACGACATCTGATGGGGGGGGACTGTTTGAATGTCGGCTGTGTGCCGTCCAAAGCCCTCATTCGTGCGGCCAATGCGTGGGCGCAGTTGCGCAATCTTTCTGCGTTTGGTGCGCAGATGGGTTCTGCGGCGACGTATGACTTTGGTGTGGCGATGTCCAGGATGAGGCAGGTGCGTGCCAGAATCAGCCATATGGACTCCGCACATCGATACGCCTCGCTGGGCGTGGATGTCTACATCGGCCAGGGCCGATTTGCCGGCCAGGACCGTGTGGTGGTGGAGGGGCCGTCGGGAGATCGGATCTTGTCGTTCGTCAAAGCAGCGGTCTGCACGGGCGCGAGCGCCTCGGCCCCTCCCATTCCCGGGCTGGAGGAAGCAGGGTACCTCACGAACGATACGGTGTTTTCGCTGACGGAGCTGCCTCGGCGGATGGCGGTGATCGGTGCGGGACCGATTGGATGTGAATTAGCGCAGGCATTTGCGCGATTCGGCAGCCGCGTTTCGCTGTTTGAAGCTATGCACGGCATCATGCCGAACGAGGATCGGGATGCGGCGGAGATTGTTCAACGGGTGATGGCCAAGGATGGGGTCACGCTGCACTGTTGCGGAAAGGATGTGAGGGTTGAGACCATCTCCAACGGAAAGCGTCTAGTCGTGGAGTCCCATGGCCAGCGCCATGAAGTGATCGTCGATGAGATTGTCGTGGGGACGGGTCGCTCGCCGAATGTCCAGGGACTGGGACTGGAGACGGTCGGGGTCGCATTCGACAAGGCCGGGGTGACGGTGAACGAACGACTTCAAACGACGAATCCGCAGATCTATGCCGCTGGCGACATCTGCTCACGCTACAAATTTACCCACGCGGCGGATGCGATGGCGCAGATCGTCATTCAAAACGCCCTGTTCCCGCATCCCTTTGGCCTGGGGTATGCGAGTACGGACTCACTGAACATGCCCTGGTGCACCTATACCACTCCGGAGATCGCCCACGTCGGCCTCTACGAAGCCGACGCCAAGCAGAAAGGGGTGGAGGTCGAAACCTATACCTATCCCTTCACGGAGGTCGATCGAGCCATTCTTGATGGGGACGAGGAAGGGTTCGCCCGTCTGCACATTCAGAAAGGGACCGACAAGATTCTTGGTGCAACGATTGTGTCGTCCCATGCGGGAGACCTGATCAGCGAAGTGTCGGTCGCGATGAAGGCAGATGTTGGTGTGAAGACCATTGCGGCAACGATCCATCCCTATCCCACCCGGGCCGAGATCATCAAGAAGACCGCCAATCTTTGGCGCAAAGCGCACTTCACACCGCGGACCAAGGCAATCCTGGCCCGTCTCTTTGCTTGGTTGCGGCGATGAGTCTATCTGCAGTGCAGCGTGGCATGCTGGTGCTCTTGTTGCTGGGCTCAGCGTCGGTAGGGCTTGCGAATGATCCGGCCAAGCTGGTCGTGGGGGCCTTTTCGCTCGCGGCCCCAGGGGACAGTCTACCGGAGGGGTGGAACCCGCTCACGTTCAAGAAGATCTCACGGCACACGCGCTACGAAGTGGTGAAGGATGGGGCAGTGTCCGTTGTGAAGGCGGTGAGCGACGCCTCCGCCTCGGGACTGACAAGAGCCGTGACGATCAGTCCGCGTGAGTATCCGATCGTTCGCTGGCGCTGGAAGATCGACCATGTGCTGGAGCGGAGTGATGTGGCCCGCAAGGACGGCGATGATTATCCGGCGCGGCTTTACATCACTTTTGCGTATGAACCGGACAAGGTGAGCTTCGGGAAGAAATTGCAGTATAAGGCCGGGCAGGTCCTGTTCGGCGAGATTCCCATCGGCGCGCTCAACTACATCTGGGATGGAAAGAGTCCGGTGGGGACGATGGTAGACAACGCCTACACCGGCTTCGCCAAAATGATCGTCGTGCAAAGCGGCTCTCGCCACGTCGGTTCCTGGGTCGAAGAAGAGCGCAATGTGTATGAAGACTATACGCGTGCCTTCGGCGAGGAGCCTCCGGCGATCAACGGTGTGGCCATTATGACCGACACGGACAACACGTTGGAGCAGGCCGTGGCCTATTACGGCGACATTGTGTTCGTG
>JBGAJM010000050.1:0-3853 GCA_044224925.1 Kapaibacterium sp. (SeqCode) | reverse complement strand
AGAGAGACGTCACGACGCTTTAGGGTTCAGCGTAGCGATTAGAAGAATTCCTTCAGGCCCATCCAGATCCTAACGGCATCTACCACTATCATGCGGACACCTTGCCCGGTGACGCCTTGCGACATGGGCTCTTCTCCCATTCGTCACGCTACATCAGCGAAACACGTTCCCGGCTCAATCCGTATCTTGTGGAGCGAGAGGCGTTCGCGGCGCACGCATACAGCCATACCGCGCTGGATACGGTGGTCTGAGATCTCTGTACGACGCCGGAGGCACTCATTCTGAACGCCCTCCCTCCCAATGATCTGCAGTAACGTCTTCCACGACACACCTCACAGATCGACGCCGGTGTCCCCTGTGTGCACGGTACCGGCCATACGAACGCTCAGCCTCTTTCTCGTGTAGGCTTCTTGAGATCGTCACAGAAGACAGGCTGCGAGATCGGACCGCGCTACTTCCCGGCCCCAAGCCGTGAGTGGCGCACCGCCAGAGTGAGCGGCCGTGGCTCCAACTGCAACGGCTTGTGGTGCATGGCCAGCAACACCGCCTTCCCAGGAGTGGCTTGATAATCGCCGCGAAACTCTTTGTAATAGATCATCACCTTTCGCACATAGTCGCGGGTTTCTTGATAGGGCGGAATCGCACGATATCGCTCGACTCGTCGTTCACCCGCATTGTACGCGGCCACCGCCAGCCGTACGTTGCCATTAAACCGATCCAACAAATAGCGCAGGTGCCGCGCGCCGCCGCGAATGTTGTCGCCGGTATCATACAGATTGTGCACCCCGTGGCGAATCGCCGTTTCAGGAATCAATTGCATCAGCCCCACCGCACCCGCGCGCGAAATCACCGTGGGATTGAAGTCCGACTCAGCCTTGATTACGGCTAGCAGCAGGGCGGGGTGCAACTGGAACTGCCAGGCATATCGTTCGACCGCGTCTTCCACTTCTTTCACCGATACCCGATGTGCCAATCGGCGCGCCTGGGGATCAGCCGGACGAAACCGCTGATCGGTGGGAACATTTGTCATTTCAAATAGGCCGTTCGCACCGACATATCCATACATGTCACTCTCTGCAGACGCCGACTCTCCAACGACCAGCGCACTCGCAATCGCCAGAGGAAGGGCCCAGACAAGAGCGGTCCGCTCTCCGGCTTCGCGATCTTCAGGAAACGTGGAGTCCAGCTTGTTCCGGACACATCGTTCATGGGCCATACTCCCTCCCATTTCTCCCGCCGCATAGAGTGCAGGGTCTCGCGTACCTCGCAAACCATCCTTACACCCGCAGATCTTGTGCCACCGTCGCATGGTGTACAAAAGCGCCCAGCCCCATGCACTTCAAACGGTTAGCACCTATCCCTCTGGACAGCCTCGGGACGGACGGGCCAACGAAACGAGCGATTTTTGGTCACAGCGCCGCCGAATTTTGGCCGTTCGCTCATTGCTATCCGTTGCGGAGCGCAAACCTTCTCCTGTTGACGAGCGAGACCGGGCCTGCCTCATAGATTGGCCGAATGAGAACCGCCACGCGGAAACAGGCTCTTGTTTGAACGTTGAAACCGACGTGCTAGAATCGCCTCAGCTCAGTCACCACCAAGATGGAGTGCGCAACCAGAGCAGCCATCCCACGTGCCGGCAAGACAGCCTCCACCTACGATGACGACTTGCCTCTGCATACGAATCACCCCCCTGGCCACAGAACCCTGCGTCACTCCCGGCAGGACCACCGTGTTCGCATTCTGCCGGGGTATGGGCACCGCCTCATGATCAAACTGCTGCTGGTCGAAGACAACGCGGTCGATGCTCAACTCACGCAAGATCTTCTGGCCGAATGGTCCCTCAATCAGTTCGAGATCACCCATGCCTCCATGCTGTCGGATGGGCTCGCCAAGCTGAGTCGTGGCCGGTTCGACGCTGTCCTTCTTGATCTTTCGCTTCCCGACACCCATGGTCTCAGCACGGTCACCCAGGTGTTGGCCACGAGTCCCGACGTGCCGGTCGTCGTCCTCAGCGGACACGATGACCATCCGTTGGCGCTGCAAGCCCTGCAGCACGGTGCGCAGGATTACCTGGTCAAGGGGGATGGTGGAACGGAGTTTCTTGCGCGTTCGATTCTGTATGCGATCGAACGCAAGAAAGCGCAGGAGCGTCTGACGTATCTGGCACAACACGATCAACTCACTGGATTGATCAACCGCCCCCTGTTTCGTGACCGCCTCATCCACGCGATGGCGCGCAGCAAACGAAAGGATCAACCTCTCGCAATCATGCTGCTCGACCTCGATCGCTTCAAGGGCGTCAATGACACACTCGGCCACGATGTCGGGGATCAGCTGCTGAAAGAGGTCGCGGCGCGATTGCTGGAATCCGTCCGCGAAGTCGATACCGTCGCCCGCATGGGCGGCGATGAGTTCACCGCGATCCTGGAAGGCATTTCAGGCGAAGAGGATGTCCTGGTCGTCGCGAAACGGATCGTGGAATCGATCGGCACTCCGTTTCAGATCGGGCCCCATCGCATCTCGATCGGCGTGAGCATCGGCATCACGCTATACCCGGCCGATGACGACAACATCGACGAACTGCTCAGGCATGCGGATAAGGCCATGTATGCCGCCAAGCAGCAAGGCGGGGGACGGTTTCATTTTCATGCACCAGCCGGGCGCTCACCATCGAGCACACCCGCTTCCCTCTCGTAGACGTAGCCCCCGCTTCCCGCCACGCACCACAGACTCCTCCGCCCTACCGCCCGATATCGGCGAGGGGCTGCTCCGTCACCACGAGCGATCCGCGGGGATTAGGCAAAAATACATTCGCCGTCACCAACTCCTCGTGCGAAGGCGTCGGATGCGTATCCGGCGTCATGACGAGTCCCCAGTGCTGATTGTCACGACAGGTATTGCTCAACAACAGCGCCTCTGCGTGATGAAATAGGAGGATGCCGCTGAGCATGTTGGCATGGCACACATTACGCACACATTCCGGATGGCTTCCCGGATCTCGCACCGCCAGCCCGAAATGATGGTTTCCGAAGCACTGATTGCCTGCCACGCGCGGCTGAGCACCGGCAAAGACAAAGATGCCGGATTCCCGGTTGTAACAGACTTCGTTGTCGACAAACGTCGCGCGGGCTTCCGGACCATAAATCACGACGCCCGACAACACGCCTTCGGTCGCCCGACATTGCGTCACCGTGCACACAGAGTCCAGCAGATTCATCGCCGAATGCTGATCGCTCCCCACGTACCGAAACGTGATCCCCGTAATCAGTCCGCTGGGGACTCGCTGTAAATACAACGGTCCTCCGCGGCGGCTGTAGATCTGGACATGGTCACGCCCGGCGCCGATGAGCAGCACAGGCCGGTCGGCCACGAACACTTTGTCCTCGTACACACCGGGACGGATGAAAATCTGATCGGTCTCTTCGGCCTCCTTCAGCGCCGCGCTCGGCCGAATGTATGCGTGAGGGTCGCGAGCATCGACGATCAGCGTCCGCCCGCCCTTCGGATTGGGAGGCGGGTCATGAATGGGCTCGTTCCGAACTCCCGTGGAACCTGGTTCGTAGGGTCTTTCCATACACACCTGTGCCGCACACGCCTGCCGGCCTTACCGCGAAGTGGCGGAACAGCCGCACCGGAAGAATGCTAACCGATAACAACTGAGCATCCGGGATCTGTCAAGCCGAGCTCGTGGCACGCTCGCCGCCGGCAGTTTCCGTACACTCCTGCCTACTTTCCGCACCGAATGTTCCGTGCCAAGCTGAGTCGTCCAGTTCTGCTCACCGGGGAACCAGCCAATTTCACAGCAGATTTCCCTGACTCATCGAGCTGGTGCAATTCTTCCATAGGGACGAGG
>JBGAJM010000049.1:0-4017 GCA_044224925.1 Kapaibacterium sp. (SeqCode) | reverse complement strand
CGTGGTGAGATCACCATCATCCTGCTCGGAGAGCAGGTGGCGTTGACCATGGCTGGGATCCCCGTTGGGGTGGCCATGGGCTATGCATTGTGTGCGTGGTTGCCTACGGCATTCGAGACTGACATTTTCCGCATTCCATTTTCCTTTACTCTGCGTAACGTTGGCCTTGCTGTGGTGGTGATCTTTTCGGTGACGATCGTGACCGGATCGCTGATCCGTCGGCGACTGAACACACTGGACCTTGTGGCTGTACTGAAATCGAGAGAATAACGATGAAACTACGACGACCAAAACATCTTGGATGGATCGTATCGGGAGTGATCCTCCTTGCCATGATCATCTTCGCTCTTCTCCCGAAGCCGATCCTTGTGGAGCGGGGTACGGCCACCAAACAAGTGCTGCGCCAGACCATCGATGCCGAGGGACGGATCCGGTACGTGGAGCACTACGTGATCAACATTCCGATCACCGGTACGGTGAGTCACGTTGCGAAAGAACCGGGCGATTCCGTGCAGGTCGGGGAAGTGATCGCATGGTACACACCACCGGCCCTTGATGAACGCCAGCGTTCGCAGGCAACCTCGCGACTCGATGCCGCACGCACCATGAAGCAAGAGGCACAAGAGCAGCGCAAGGCAATGAGTCCGATGGTCGAACAGGCGCAACGCAGAGCAGAGCGATTCGCACGATTGCTTGCCGAGGGTGCGGTTCCCAAGGAGCAGGCAGAGAATGCACGGGATGCCTACGACCAACTCACCAAACAAGTGGCGGCTGCTGAACTTCGCATTCGCACCGCCGAGTATGAGATCGATGCCGCTCGCGCCGCCATTGGCGCTGCTCCTGGATCAAGAGTGCCCATCACTTCGCCACTCCGTGGTGTGGTCCTGCGGCGCTTCGAGGAATTCGAACGACTCTTGCCGGCCGGATCTCCCGTCGTTGAAGTTGGCAGCGCAGAATGCATGGAGGCCGTGATCGATGTTCTCAGTGCAGAGGCGGTTCAGGTGCGGCCTGGCATGAGTGTGCTGTTGGAAGGATGGGGAGGGGATGCGCCATTACGCGCGCGTGTTGACAAGATCGAACCGGCAGCACGCGTGAAGGTGTCTGCACTTGGTGTCGAAGAAAAGCGCGTCTACGTGATCGCCACCATCGATAGTGCTCCGCCGCGCTTAGGGGATGCCTACAAGGCCGACGCAAAGATCGTCCTCTGGGAAGGATCGAACGTGCTCACCGTTCCACTTGGAGCGCTCATGCGACAAGGGGAGGCATGGATGGTCTATGTGATCGAAGGTGGCAAGGCCCATCGTCGCACGGTGGAGATCGGCCATCGGTCCGCCTTGGCAGCCGAAGTGCTACGTGGGCTGGACGAAGGAACAGAAGTGGTCCTCCACCCCCCAGAAAAACTAGAGGATGGAAATTCCGTTACGCTTCAATGATCATGGTGTGGTGCGAACACAGGTCTTGTGTCCGGCGGCACCGCAACAGTTCTTGAACTTCTTGTTAGCATCGAACGGACATGGTTCGTTGCGACCCATGACGTGTCCAACATTCCGAACAGTGGAGGTCGCATGCTGCTCACCCTCATCCGATGCCGTGCCGTAGGCGGTTGATGCAGACGGGTGCGAGAATTGAAGTGCACGCGATGTGGTCACACTTGTGCGCAAACTTGGAATGGCGGTGGCCACCGCGGTCTGTGCGTCTGCCGGTGCCTCTGCGGTCTCCACGGGCTTGCGACGGACGGGTTCTTGGCGGACCTGTTCTTCGGGGAAGTACTTGAAGGCCAAGTGGACAGTGTCCTTGTTGATGTCCTTGATCAACTCCAGGAAGATCTTGTACGCCTCTTGCTTGTACTCGAGGATCGGGTCCTTCTGTCCGTAGGCGCGCAGATAGATCCCTTCCTTGAGATCGTCCATGCCGCGAAGGTGTTCGCGCCAACGATCGTCGATGGTACGCAGTGCGGCCCACCGCTCAATGGCAGCCATGAACTGCGAACCAAGAAGTCCTTCCTTCCGCTCGAAGAAGTCCATTGCAGCGGCAACGATCCGGTCGGTGACCTCTTCTTGTTTCATCGAATCGAATTCCTTCTCGGAGATCTCCGCCTCACACAACAGCGTCGTGCGAACAGCATTCTTCAGTCCCTCGAGATCGCGATCCTTGTGGAATTCTTCGTACCAATCCTGCGCCATCTCTGTGGCGTATTCGAAGAGATCTCCCTTGAGTCGCTCACCCATGAGGGCATGACGGCGGCGATCATAGATCACTTCGCGCTGCTGATTCATCACGTTGTCGTATTCGAGCAATCGCTTCCGAATGCCGAAGTTGTTCGTCTCGACCTTCTTCTGGGCGTTCTCGACGGACTTGGTCACGAGCGGACTTTGGATGGGCTCTCCGTCCGGTACTTTCAAGCGTTGCATCACGGATGCGATCCGCTCGCCACCGAACAACCGCATGAGGTCGTCTTCGAGCGAGATGAAGAACTGTGAAGAACCCGGATCTCCCTGACGACCTGCGCGACCGCGCAACTGCCGGTCGATACGTCGTGCTTCATGTCGCTCCGTACCAATGATGGCCAGACCGCCATTTGCCTTCACGTCCGGATCGAGCTTGATGTCGGTACCCCGACCGGCCATGTTCGTTGCGATCGTCACGGCACCTTTCCGCCCTGCTCCTTGCACGATCTCGGCCTCGCGCTGGTGCTGCTTCGCATTCAACACATTGTGCTGGATGTTGGCGCGCTTGAACATCTTGCTCAGGATCTCGGAGACCTCAACGCTTGTGGTACCGATCAGCACGGCACGACCGTTCTTGATGTACTCAGCAACGGCTTCGGTAACGGCGTTGTACTTCTCGCGCTTCGTGCGATAGATGAAATCGTCGATGTCCTTGCGCTGGATCGGACGATTGGTGGGGATCACGACCACGTCGAGTTTGTAGATCTCGTAGAACTCGGCGGCTTCGGTTTCCGCCGTACCGGTCATCCCGGCAAGCTTGTGATACAGGCGGAAGTAGTTCTGCAACGTGACGGTCGCAAAGGTCTGTGTGTCTTGTTCGACGACCACGGCTTCCTTTGCTTCGATGGCCTGGTGCAGTCCGTCGGAGTACCGACGGCCTTCGAGGATGCGGCCGGTGAACTCATCGACGATCTTGATCTTGCCGTCCTGCACCACGTATTCATCGTCGCGGACGTACAGCGTGTACGCACGAAGAAGTTGATTGATGATGTGGATACGATCCGAGCGTTCGGAGAAGACGCGCATGTACTCGTCTTTCTTCAGCTGCTTCTCTTCGCCCTGGATCGTGGGGTCGCCCTCGAGTGCGCTCATCTGCGATGCGATGTCCGGGATCACGAACATCTCGGGATCCTCTTGTGCACCGGCCAGCAGTTCGCGACCCTTGTCGCTGATATCGATCGAATGGTTCTTCTCGTCGACCGTGAAGAACAACTCGTCGTCGATGGCATGCATGGCCTGACCTTGGTCCTTCATGTGGTCCAATTCCGTGTCACGCATCAGCTTCAGATTGTCGGGATCTTGCAGGATCTTGCTCAGACGCGAATGCTTCGGCATGGCACGATAGGCCATGAGCAGATTCACGCCGGCCTTGGTCTTGTCTTCTTTCGCCGATGACTGCAGGAGCTTCTCGGCATCGGCAACGAGCGAGTTCACCAAACGCGCCTGCACCTCGGTAAGGCGCTTCACGCGGGGATTCATGTCGTTGAAGGCCGTATCGCTTGCGGTGCCGATCGGACCGGAGATGATCAGCGGTGTTCGTGCTTCGTCGATCAGCACCGAGTCCACTTCGTCGACGATGGCGAACCAATGTCCGCGTTGCACCATGTCCTCTGCGCGGTCCACCATGTTATCACGCAGGTAATCGAATCCGAACTCGTTGTTCGTTCCCCAGGTAATGTCCGCCGCATATTCAGCAAGGCGCTGTTGCGGTTGCATGTTGCTTTGGATACAGCCCGTGGTGATATCGAGCGCATCGAAGAGCGGCTTCATCCACTCGCGGTCACGTCGT
>JBGAJM010000048.1:0-4165 GCA_044224925.1 Kapaibacterium sp. (SeqCode) | reverse complement strand
CTTCGACGTCTTCAATTCCTACACTTAGGCGCACAAGACCTTCTGTGACGCCAAGACGGTCGCGTTGTTCTTTGGGAATGCTGCCATGCGTCATGGACACCGGATGGCAGACGAGTGATTCCACCCCTCCGAGTGATTCTGCCAGCGTGAACAACTTCAGCGCCTTGGTGAAGGCCGTGGCGGCAGCAAGCGAACCGAGCTCGATCGAGATCATGCCGCCAAAGCCCGACATCTGACGTTGGGCAAGCGCATGCTGTGGATGGGTCGGAAGTCCGGGGTAGTGCGTCACCTGCACGCGTGGGTGCGTGGAACAATAGGCTGCTATCTGCATGGCATTGGACTGATGACGGTCCATGCGTACGGCCAGCGTCTTGCTCGAACGCAGCAGGAGCCAACATTCGAACGGACCGGGAACCGCACCAACGGCGTTCTGCAGGAACTTGAGACGCTCGGCGATATCCTCACGATTCGTCGCCACGATCCCACTGACAAGATCGCTATGACCGCCTAGGTACTTTGTGGCGCTATGCACCACGATATCGGCCCCAAGGGTAAGCGGACGTTGGAAGTAGGGCGATGCGAACGTATTGTCGACCACCATCAACACACCATGCTGCCGTGCCACCTTGGCCACCTCGGCCAGGTCGGTGAGCGTCATCATCGGATTCGTCGGCGTCTCGGTATAGATCATGGCCGTCCGATCGGTCACGGCCTTGGCCACATTCGCCGGGTCCCGCATGTCGACGAAGGAGAATGTCAGTCCGAAGCGCTCGAGCACCTTGGTAGCCAAGCGATAGGTGCCTCCATACATGTCCTCTGCCATGATCACGTGATCACCCGCATTCAGCAGGCGCATCACCGTGTCGACGGCGGCCGTGCCACTTCCAAAGGCAAAGGCGGCAATGCCTTCTTCAAGGGCGGCAAGGTTCTCTTCCCATGCGAATCGCGTGGGATTCTGCGTGCGGGCATACTCGAAGCCCGTGTGCTTGCCGATCTCGATCTGAGCATAGGTGCTCGTTTGGAACAGGGGAACGGTCACGGCTCCGGTAACGGATTCCGGCTCTTGGCCTACGTGAATGGCCTTGGTCGAGAACTTCATGATGGCAACGTCGACGAAGAAGTGGCAAGAAAAAACGCCGCATAGAGCGGCGTCGAGAGCGATCGAGTGGGGGAGTTCTTATCGCGAGATATAGAACTTTTCTGCGCGGCGGTAGTTGGAACCTTGCAAGATGCAGATGTAGACACCTTCGGGCAGTTCGGAGATGGACAGCGAATAGTCGTGCTCACCCTTCCGTTCGGAACCGCGATACACGTCCATCACTTTTTTCCCGAGCATGTTGTAGATGCCGAGGTCCAGGGTCGACTCGTCCTGCACGAGCTCGATCCGTGCATTGAACACGTCGGACGTGGCCCGGACGAAGACGATGCGACTGGCGCGAACCGTATCGGCCTCGCGAACCTGTGTCTTCCCTTGCGTGGTCGTGGAGGTCGTCCGTGCAGCTGGCTGTCCCGCCTGCTTCGTGGTTCCCAGTGCCAGCATGGATGTCTCCATGGCACCGTAGAACGGCATGCCATACCGAAGGGCCGACAGCGTCCGCAGATCGTTGATGCTGATGGAGGAGGTCGACGTGGTCTTCTTCGTCTTGTCGGCACGAGCGATCGAAGGGACCAATACGCCAACCGCGACCATGGTAAGGACCAAGGTGGTGGGGCCAAGTAGGCGGGCGATATGGACAGAGATCTTCATGATCGGATCGTACGAATGGGTGCTACAACAAACGTACGAAAGAGGAAAGGAATTCCCATGCCACAAATGCTGAAAAAGAAAACGGCGACCTTCCGGGTGGAAGGTCGCCGTTGTACGGTCGCTGAGGGATGTTAGTTGCTGATGATCAGGCGGCGTGTTTCTTGGTAATCGGCCGAACGCATCCGGACGAAGTAGAGACCGGTACCGAGATCATGCGTGGAGAAGCGGAGCGTGTAGGCGCCACCATCCGTCATTTCGTTGTGCAGGGTGCGGACGACCTGACCGAGCTGATTCATCAGTTCGATGGTCGTGACCGTGTTGAAGCCGATCGACACGTCAAGGGCCACCTCGCCACCTTGCGATGGATTCGGTGAGATCTCGCCGATGTTGAACGTCTTCGATCCGAGCGTCACAACGCGCTTGGTAAGGGCGCAGTTGAAGATGGTCGTGCTGTCGCCCGTTGTCGATGGGATCACACAGGCGCGTGGGTAGACCACTTCCAGGTTCTGATAGAACGTGAAGTTCGCCGAGAGCAGCGACATTGCGCGGAAGCGGAACAGCTCACCATTGGCGGCCAGCGGAGCACCACCCGTTGCGACGAAGGTGAGACGAGCGGTGGAGTCGTTCACTGCCGTAAAGGTTGGTGTGCCAACCGTCCATCCCGGTGCCTGTGCACCAACGATGATCGAACCATCCGTGTAGGCCATGGTACGCTGATCGTACAGCATCGTGGCCGTGAAGGAGGTGAGGCCTGCAAGGTTCCAGCTGTTGCTGTTACCCGAAACGCTCAGATCGATGCCTTCACCCGGCTTGATCGTTTGACCGGCCGTGGTGGTGTTGCTGATCGACATGGAGACGGGGACCACAAAGCCGGTTCCGATCACCGATGCATAGGTGTTCGGCTTGAGCTCCGTCGCATCGCCATCAACGTAGTTCACGATGTGGAAGCGTGCAGCGTATGGACGGTCTGCCCAAGGAGCTGCATTCGGTTCCGTTGGCGTGAAGCGAACGCGGACGCGATACGTCTCGCCCGGTGTGATCAGGAGTGGCGGTGTGACGGCCGTTCCACCACCGTTGAAGATCGAAACGATCGTGAAGGCAGCGGCATCGGCATCGACCGGAGTGATCGACTCGATGCGCAGTGGCTTCAGTCCTGCACCGGTGTTCGTGATGGTGAACTCTGCCTCGGGCACATCGCAGTTGGCGAGCTTCCGACCGTAGTCGATGTTCGTGACCGCAATGTCGGGACCGGAGCAACCACCAACGCTCACGCTTTCCACCGACAGTGTGTCCGGCGGTACTGGAGCTTCGGCCTTCACCGTTGGGAAGTTGCCTTGCTTGCCATTGTGCGTGATGTTGATGCTGGCATTGTACGTGCCTTGTCCACCTGCAGGGCGAGTGAATTGAATGCCGATCGTTTGACGACCATTGTTCATTGGAACCGTGATCGGCGTGTTCGGAGGTCCGCCTGCGAAGGCAAAGGCCGGATCCGTACCGGCCGCAAAGGCCATGTTCGTAATGATCAGATCTTCCGTCGTGCTTGGGTTCACGATCACGATATCCTTGACCACAGGCGTTCCTTCGGGCGACTCAGCGCACGTCCAGGAATTACCTGTTGTCTGGATCTTCGGAAGGATACCAACGCCGTCCAAGCGGCCATTGGGGGCTGTGACGGTGGTCTTCTTGAATGTCGGGACGACGAGAGCCGCATAGGTCTGCTCTGCGCCTGGACGGAACTCAAGATCGATGACGATGGTGTCAGTGGCGCTCGTACCGTTACCCTTGATGTCGACATCACCCGTGACCGGAGTGCCATTCAGTGAATAGCCCGTGATCTTGAAGATGTAGTTGTTGTCGTTCGTGCCGTTCGGGAAGTACTTACCACCCGTGACGAAGTTGACGTCCGTCACGGTGATCACTTCTTGACCGCTGTTCGTAAGTCGGATCGAAGCGGCCTTCACGGTGTTCACACGACGCTTGAGCCAGTCGTGGTCTGTGATAAATGGCCCAGGTGCTTGTACTTCTCCGGTCCAGGTGGACACGCTGTCACCCACGGCATCGTTCGTCTCGCACGAAATGTCGATCGAGTCCTTGCCGATGTCAGGGCGCGAATAGCACACTTCCGTTACATACACACTGTCGCGAGGCTTCACAGTGATCGGAAGGGGAGGATTGGTAGGCGAGGACATCGTGAAGTTCGATCCGACGTTGCGGAACGACGTGATCACGAGTGCGTCCGTACCTGGGTTGGAGATGAGAAGTCCACCAGTCTTGCAACGTTGCTCTCCTACACCAAGGATGCCGGCGCGGAAGTCGTCGATGCGGATGCGTGGCTGCACAGCGATACCCGTGATCGGGATCTTGAATTCAGAGCACAGGGTTTTCACGACCATTGTGTCGACGTCGAAATCCGTGGCC
>JBGAJM010000047.1:0-4533 GCA_044224925.1 Kapaibacterium sp. (SeqCode) | reverse complement strand
AGTTCGACCTTGAACGCGACCGATGCCCCGACGCCGATTCTCTTGACCTTCGACACGGCCGATTCCAGAGTGTCGGAGATCGTCATGCCGGTTTCGATCGGGGCCGGGGTCGTCGGCGTCGGATTCGGGCTGGGGCCAGCGGCCACCGGGGGCGCACCAGCTGAGCCGAGGCCATACGCTTCCGGGTGTGCGAAGGCGTCGACCTGTACCGCGATGTCGAGAATCGCGTCGCCCGTGCGGCCCACGTTGTAGTAGTCCGCGCCCCCGGCAATCAGCGCGCCGGAGTTCTGCGGATTTGCGCCGATCGATGCCGCGACGCGCTCGTAGTAGTAGCCCAGCCCTTCGCCGGGAATGGCCTTTGCAACGCGATGGCCGGTGTAGCCGAGAAGGACCGCGCCATCCGGCGTGTAGGATGCGATCGGCGGTCTCGGCTCGGGTCCGCCCGTGTTCATCGGAGTGATGGTCAGTGCGTCGGTGTCGATCAAGAACTTTGGCATGTCAAACCTCAAGGGTTACAAGCTGGTAGACACGGTCACGATTGCTCCATCGCAGCAGCTTCAACGCCGGATGGCGCATTTGTCCCAGATGCAGGAACACCAGCGCCGCAACCGTGGGTGAACCGGACACGACGAGGAAATCCTCGGCCGGATTGAAGTCGTTCAGGGCGTGTTTGATTTCGCGCAAGATGTCCTGATTCATCAGCGATCCCTTGATCGGGGACCACTCTTTGCGAGTCATGAACTGAACATCACCATACTCCTCTGCAGGGGTATAGTCGAGGCCCTGATTCTCTTGCGTTACGAATACTTTCGGCATCTTGCTTCCTTTTTCGCCTATGGCTCTACAGGGTCTAGGGTACCACGTCCCGCGTCTCCCGTCAACAGGAGTTGTGCACGACCCGCCTTGATAGCCGCTTTCACGTACTCGCTGACGTTCTTTTTCTCGGCGTGGGACTTCAAGATCGTTTCGTCCACGCTACCTTCACAAACGATGTCGATCTCGACGACAGCTTGCTTTTTCTTGATGCCGGTCGATCGCTCGCTCGACTGCTCACGATTCGCGAAGTTGTGGTCGTTGCTGTAGTAGACGTTGACCAGCGCTTCGCTCATGGTGATGCCGACACCACCGGTTGCCTGATTGCCGACGATGAACCGTGCGCGCCGGTTCTGGAATCGCTGCACGTACTCGTCGCGCAGTTCCTCGTCGACGTTTCCGCGCAATTCCAGCACCTGATCATTGCCGTAGACTTCGCGCAATGCCTTGCACACGATGTCGATCTCGGGCAGGAACCGGCACCACACGAGCGTCGGCCCGTCATACTCTTCCGTGATCTTCAGAAGCTCTTCGATTTTCGGGTTGGTGCCCTCGATCTGCACGCGTCGGAACTTGTCTTGCTTCCCGATGTAGTCCGGGTCCGTGATGTTCTCGTATGCGACGAATCCACCAGTGATCTCCTGCAGCCGGAGCATCAGTTCCAGCGTGTTCTGGATTTCGATCGCGCCGTCATCGTTCATCAATTGCTGGTTGTCGATCAATTGCTTGTACAGCTGCCCTTGATTCTTGTTCATCCGCACTTCGCGCACGAGCGAAATCTTGGGCAGCAGTTCCAGTTCCGGCACGTCCTTCTGGCGCACCTGATACACGAACGGCGTCACGATGTCGATCAGCTCGTCCATGTTGTCGTAGCCGACGACTTCCACGGCCACTTTCTTCCCAGATTTGGTCTCGGCCTCGTACCCGCCCATGATGGCGTAACGGTTGCGGAACGAGTAGAAATCTCCGATGCCGAAGATGTTCGGGTCAAGGAACTCGAACTGCATAAACAGATCGAGCGGGTGCTTGGTGAGCATCGTGCCCGTTGCGATCCGCCGCATCTCGGCCATCCGTGCCAGTTCGACGGCTGTCTCGGACCGCGTCGCGTTGTGCGTCTTGATGTTGTGTGACTCGTCGACAGCGATGTAGGTCTTGGTGCTGAGCGACAGGAACTTTTTGCACAGGTTGGCTGCGTTGCCGGTACTCAGCGATTCCACCGCGACCACGGCCACTTTCAGGTC
This sequence comes from Kapaibacterium sp. (SeqCode), assembly GCA_044224925.1. Classification (GTDB taxonomy): domain Bacteria; phylum Bacteroidota; class Ignavibacteria; order Kapaibacteriales; family Kapaibacteriaceae; genus Kapaibacterium. The sequence continues at coordinate 2,479 of JBGAJM010000047.1, read as the reverse complement.
ATGTGGTTGCGTGTTCCATTCCAAGAATGATTTGCCTTTATTGCTGGTCGACATCAGGATCAGGTCGTACGGCACCGTGGCGATCTGCGCGAACTGCCGCTGCCACGACTTGCGAACTGACATCGGGCACACGATCAGCGCGCGATTAACCTTGCCCTCGACGTTCAACGCCGACACTTCATCGATGATGACGCGCGTCTTGCCCGTCCGCATGTCCATGAACAGGGCGGCAGCAGGCATGCCGTAAATCTGGCTCAATGCCTCGCGCTGACACTTCCACGGATCGAGCCGGAACGCGTAGGACGCGGGGAACGACTGCGGCTTCGTCGACAGCCGCTTGGCTCCGTTCTCCAGCCGCAGTTTGGCTTCGTCCGTCCACGTGATGTGTTCGGGCGAGTACATCTTTGTCATGTACTCGATGTTGGACCGGATCGCGGGTGCCGTCCACACCTTGCGCTTGGAGTCCCATCGCCGGTTCGGCAATCCCTTCGCGATCCCGTTCATCCAGAACGGACAGGCGATGTGAAACCGGCCGGTCTTCTCGTCGAACGAGACTTGTGCTTTGTTAGAACTCGGGGGTGAAGTCATGTGGCTGCTGCTCCTGTCCTCTATCGTCTTCGATCGGCAGATACCAGATGCCGACAACTGTTTTTCCTACTCTCACGCGATCGTGCTGCACACCTAGCTTGTTGCTGACTCTGAACCAAAGGTCCTTGCCGACGTCTGTCTTGGTGCGCATTAAGTACGCCTGAAAATCGACATGGCGAAACATCACGACGCGTTGGCCCTTGAAAATCTGCACGCATGGAGCGCCGCGCAGCAGGGCCTGTCGGTCCTTGGTCTCGTCACCATCCGACTTCAGGTCGGCCTTTCGAATGAACTCCTGCAAGCGCAGGTTCAGGACGCCCTCGACCGTCGAATCCTCCGGTATCTCTTCGATGCGTACTTGGTCGAACAGTTCCCGTAACTTGGCATCCCACTCCTGCACCTTGAGCCGGGGCAACACGACCTTGGCCTGATTCATAACCTCGCGCCGGAACAAGCTAAAGTCACTTAACTTCTCGACCGTCAGCCTCGTGATCTTGTTCTTGGCTTCGCCCTCACCCAGCGTGAGTTCATAAATGGGCGGGTCCGTGTTGTGGTACTGCACGAGTTCGGTGAAGATCGGCATCGACGCACGCAGCTGCATCGATTCGTACTCGGTTTCGCTGATCCCGAACTTTCGTTTTCTGCACGCTTCCTTGTCGCAGACGTCCCGCCAGTATTCGCATTGGTAGTTGTAACGCTTGCCGAGAGCGCTTTTGATCGTCTTGTCGCGTTCCTTGAACTGCAGTGGATTCTCGCCCATCATCTCGACGGACAGGTCGTGCGCTGCCTCGCGCGCGGTCTCGGGGTCGCGCTTGCGGCAGTAGATCGCCACCAAATACACGCCGTGATTGCGCTCACCGGCCGAGAATCCGCCCGCTTTCAGCCGCGCCTGCAGGCACGGGGGCGCTTCCGAATGCTCGCTGCCGAATAGCTTCGTGAGTTCGGCTGGTGCAATCGCCTTGGCTTCGGCCGATGTCAGGAACGCATCGAGCGTGACCGGCTTTCCGTTCTCGACGGCGTACCTGTTCGTGGCGTCACCGTTGAAATACGGAAGATTGATCCAGTTGCCTAACGCGCGTTGCCCTTCGTCGTTGATCGTCAGCCGGGGTTGCTTGGGAAAGATGCAGTCGGTGCCGTCGATCCCCATCTCGGTTGCCCAGCGTGTGAGCAGTTGCTTGACGAGATCGGCACGCAACGGCTCGGAGCCGAACAGGAACAGGTGCACTCCGCCTGACTTTGATCGACACGGGATCAGTGGTAACCCGCGCTCGTGCACCTTCATTTCAATGGCGGCGATGTCTAGGTCTTTGTCAGACCCGTGGTTGTCGATGTCGATCGCGCCCCAGTAGCAGGTGCCGTCATCACGGATCGGCACGATGCCGATTCCGATCTCGCCATCCAGATGCTTGCGGAAGTGTTCTTCTGTGTATGCTCCCTTTTCAGTGTCGATTTGTTTCTTTTTGTCTGCCTTCGGATACCACCGGCCGACTGACCGATTGTTCCCGCGAAAGACAGTCATGAACCTTTTGACTTGCGAGTCCATTGCGCCCCGATCGATTGATGCCCATCAACGAATCCGACCTTTATTGACTATCTATGCTGCTGCTCTGACCCGATCATACCACGGCCAGCGGACCGCCTGCAACGACGCTTTGTCACCGCCCCCAAATACGCACGCGTAAGACCCCCGGGGCGATTCCCGAGGACGATGATTTCAGGGTTCCCACCAGTTTTCACGTGTTGTGGGCGTTGTGGGTGCCCCGAGGGTATATATACACGCCCAGAGGCCCCGTCCGACGCGGTCTCTGGCCCAGTTGTTGTCGTGTGTATATATCCTCCCCCCGGTGTTGTCGCGCGCTGCACGCATGGTCCGGGGGTATCGCAACATATA
>JBGAJM010000046.1:0-4595 GCA_044224925.1 Kapaibacterium sp. (SeqCode) | reverse complement strand
GAGGAGTGGACGCAATTGAACGAGGGTCCCGATACATGGAGCCCACATGAGGTGGTGGCGCATCTCGTGCATTGTGAGCGTGTGGTGTGGGTCGACCGACTCACGTGCGTTCTGCATGGTACAGGTGATCGTGTGTTTGCTCCAGTAGATCGTACTGCACACCACGCGGAAGGACTCCGTTCATCGACGCCGGAATTGCTGCACGTGTTCGCACAGCTGCGCGCAGAGAACATGCGATGGTTGCGCGGCCTGGATCTGTCCGAGAACCAACTCGATCGCACGGCCATCCACCCGTCCTTGGGCACGGTGACCCTTCGCGAACTCCTTGCCGTGTATCTCCGACACGATCTCACGCACACGATGCAGATCCTGCGCGTGCTTTCTGCCTCACTCCGCGATGCCATCGGTCCGTGGGCGCAACGCTCGCACTACAAGCCGTGATCACGGCCGTCCATGCATTGAAGGCGACCATTCAGTATGTTGCGCTCATCGTACAACGGGAGTCGCCATCAAGACCTTCATCGCTTGCATCGTCCTCGTGTTCTCCGCTGCCGTCGCGCACGGACAGCCATTGATCATGCTGGTGTTCGGCGACAAGATCGCCACGCCAACGTTTGTGGGAGGGGTCAATGGTGGCATGGGATATACCACGCTGAACGGCTATCCGGATGCCTCCTACCGATTGAACTGGATGTTCGGCACCTACCTGAATTGGCAGATCAGTGAGCACTGGCACTTCGCACCCGAGGTGACCTTTAAGACGCCAACAGGGGCGGCAGGGATGCAAGGACTGTGGAAGGATGAACCGGCGATCGATACGATCCTTAGCGATCGTTCGGAGTGGACCGCACTTTCGTACTTCTCCATTCCGCTGCTGATGCGTTATACCACCGGACATCTTGGCGTGTTCGCCGGACCGCAGGTGGGCTACCTGATGGAGGCCACCGATAACGTGACGGCAACCGGTCCGAACGGCGAGCGCCTGACCATTGAGAAGAGCGCCTTCGGAAGGATCAATCGTTGGGACGTGGGGATCCACGTTGGCATTGAGTACCTGACGACGCCGTCGCTCGGACTGCATTCCGTTCGTATCGGACTCCGTTACTATCACGGCTTCCTCGATGCTGTTGCGAACGTGAGTGGCACACAGGTCAACAACGGATTCTATACCACCATCGGCATCCCGATCGGCGGAAGTCCTGCACCTCACGAAAGCACGCCATGACACTGCATCGTACGGTTCTCCTTGCCGCCCTTTTCCTTGCATCTTCCCTTGCAGCGTCTGCACAGTTCAACACGTCGCTCAAACGCGATACCACCGACGACGAAGCGAAGAAGGTCGCCTACCCGTACATATTTCCGATCTTCGGAAAGGAAGTGGTGGCGCGCGGATTCGATGTGCCGTATCCCGTGGGAGTGAACCTGATCGGCATTGGCATCACGCAGCCGATCACGATGAACGACTTTCAATTGAGCTTCGGACAGGATGTTCCTACCACGCCATTCCCGCTCGTGCAATTCGGAGATGCGAAGAGCACCGTTGCCAGCCTGAACACGCGTCTGGATCTGTGGCTGTTCCCGTTTCTCAATGTATACGGACTGTATGGTCTGGCAAGCACGAACACACAGGTCACCCTCGAAGCACCGGTCAAGTTCACATCGAGTGTGGATCAAACGGGGAAGTACTATGGCGTCGGACTCACGTCGGCCTTCGGATTCAATGGACATTGGGCATCGGTGGACGTGAACTGGACGTGGTCAGATCTTGAGCTACTCGACAGACCGGTGCTCACGCGTATCGTGGGGATACGTCTTGGTCATACGTTCCCGCTGACCGACGATGGAATGAAGCTCGCCGCATGGGTCGGCGTCATGAACGCACAATTGGCCGTCGAGACCAAGGGAAGTTTGCCCGTTGCAGATGCATTGCCGCCGGATGTACTGGCGTCGATCGACAACTTCTATGAGACGTATCAGGAATCCGAGCGATATCAAGCGCTCGAAAAGTGGCAACAGATGGCCGTCGATAAGGTGATCGCTCAGATGCAGGCATCAGATCTGCGGAACACCGTGGTGAACTATTCCATGCAGAAGGCACTTGCCTATCCGACGAACTTGTTGCTCGGAACACAATGGGAGATCAACAAGGAATGGGCCATCCGGTCGGAGTTCGGGCTGATCGGACGCTGGTCTGTGTTGCTGAACCTGAACTACCGATTCCGCATCTGATCCGGAGCGGGATCCCGGAACACCACGTCGAACAATCCTCGCGGCGCAATGCGCCAACTCACCTCTTGGAAGAGGCAGTAGTTCACAAGCAAGAAGAAGATCCAGGTCTGCACAAGCCAGAAGCGCGGCCACTGCGTCTCGGCCGTGAAATGGGTGAACCCTGCCGAGAGATCTCCCGTTGCCGACCAGCCCGAGATGGTACCCTCGGCAACTCTGAACAGCAGTGAAGCAAAAGTGTAGATGGCGGCCGACCATACCGTGTTCCAGATGGCGGCCTAGTGCTTGAAGATGTTCATGAACGGCAACAGGTCGACCACCAACACTACCTTGGCGATCACGAGGGCCATCACCAATCCCTTGAAGTACGAGGTGACGGAGATGCCATACTCTCCGGCGATCACTTGCTGTGTGAGTGCAAGGAGTTCGTTCGAAAAGAGAAAGTAGGCGGTGACGGGTAGGAGCTTGCGCGCTTCTCGAATGACAACCTGGAAGAGTTTGATCATGTGAGTTCAGTGGTAGTGCGTTCGTCGTCGAGAAGATGATTGTGTGCGAACGAGAGCATGCCGCCGGAGATGTTCAAGGCACGGAAGCCATGCTGAAGCAGAATGCGTGTTGCATAATACGCACGCTGACCCGATCTGCAGAACACATGGATCGTTCGATCGCGCGGCAATTCATCGAGACGTGCACGAAGCTGACCAAGCGGGATGTTCACGGCATCGGGGATACTCTCGACGGCGATCTCGATGGGCTCGCGCACGTCGAGCATGAACTCATGCGTGTTCACATCCCAATGTCGGATGGGCATATCACCACGGAGCACATCGGCGGCCACCATTCCTGCAAAGTTCACCGGATCCTTGGCACTGCCGAACTGCGGAGCATAGCAGAGCTCTGCCTCTTCAAGGTCATACACGGTGGCATGCATCTGGATCATGGCGGCAAGGACGCTCATGCGCTTGTCGACGCTCTCACTGCCAAGTGCCTGTGCGCCGAGCAAGCGTCCGTCGGACCGACGGAAGATCACCTTCATCGCAATGGGCTTGGCGCCCGGATAATACCCTGCATGGTCGTTGGGATAGATGTAGATCTTCTCATGGTCCGTGTCGCCCAACCGTAACAGTGTGCGCTCACTCACGCCGGTCCACGCGATCACAGCACCGAACAGTCCGATGATGGATGTGCCCTGTGTACCACGGAATCTCGCGTTGCGACCGGCGATCACGTCGGCCGCGATGCGACCTTGTCGGTTCGCCGGACCTGCCAATGCCATCAAGCTCCACACACCCGTCACATGGTCGCGCACCTCCACGGCATCCCCGACCGCGAAGATGTTGGGATCGCTCGTTCGCATGTGCTCATCCACACGAATGCCGCCAAGCGCTCCGATCTCGATGCCCGCCATGCGGGCAAGCGTCACGTCGGGACGTACACCCATGGCCAGAATGACGAGATCTGCGAGATGGACGGCACCACTCATCGTCGTCACCCGTATCGCCTCGGTCTCCGAGGGTGCGAACTCGGCCACGGCATCGCTCAGCACAACGTGGACGCCATGTTTGCGCAAGTGGTCTTCGATCACGCGTGCATGCTCGGTGTCGAGCGGTGGCAACACTTGATCGAGTCGCTCGATCAACGTCACTTCGAATCCTACGCGGACGAGATTCTCGATCACTTCAAGACCGATGAACCCACCACCGACGACAACGGCCTTGCGTTTCCGTCGCCGTGCCTGAAAACCGGAGTAGCGATGCATGCCGGCAAGGAAGGGATTGCCATGGTCGATCCACTCACGCACGGCGCGTGCGTCCGGCACGGTGCGCACATGAAAGATGCCCGGCAGGTCGATGCCCGGGATGGGCGGATGCACGGATGCCGCGCCCGGTGCGAGCACGAGGTGGTCGTACGAACACGTCTCCGTCGCTCCCGTTTGTGTGTTCCGCAGCGTCACGGTGCGCTCTGCGGCCGAAATGCCGATGGCCTCGCAGTTCGTGCGCACATCAATGGCGAACTGATCGCGAAAGGTGCGCTCGTTCGCCACGAGCAGACTGGACTCGCGCTCGATCACGCCACCGATATGGTACGGAAGACCGCAGTTGGCGTACGACACATACGGTCCGCGCTCCACCATCAGGATCTCTGCCGATTCGTCGAGTCTGCGCAGACGTGCCGCACACGAGGCTCCGCCCGCTACTCCGCCAATGATGATCGTTTTCATGCAGTGAAACTAGGCGTGAGGGCCGGAGGCGACAATGACAATTGTCAATTTCGTATGTTCACGCTTCACCTTGAGGAGGGTATCATGACGCGCGCACTTCTTTCATGCGGCCTCGGTCTTGTTCTTCTGTTCCTTGCGAACACACTCC
>JBGAJM010000045.1:0-4848 GCA_044224925.1 Kapaibacterium sp. (SeqCode) | reverse complement strand
TGACAAGACCATCGACGTCACGCAACCTGGCGAGTACATCCCATCTGCCAACGACGAATTGGCAACAGCCTGGGCTCCATTCCTTGCGGATACGAATGCCCTTGTCGTGCCGGCACCGCCGGCTGATGTGACCGCTGAACTGGCCACCGTCAAGGCTGCTGTTGCGGGCAGAACATCAGAGCAGAATGCGGCCATTACCTATTGGAGCTCAAGTGCGTTGATGCGTTGGAACGAGATCGCTTGTGCGCTCGTTGCCAAGTACAATGTTGCGCCGCCTGCGGAACGGAATGCCGATGGGAGTTTCACCGGTAAGTTCCTCACCGATCCGAACAAGCCATTCACGAATCCGCCCTATGCGTCGCGACTGTATGCGTTGTTGAGCATTGCGAACTACGATGCCTTGATCAAGGCATGGCAAGTGAAGTTCAAGTACAATCGAGCAGCACCGTATACGCTCGATCCAACGATCTCACCCGCCGTGGCAAAGTCGACGTTGCCATCATACCCAAGCGAAGACGCCGTGATCTCCGCATCGGCACGTGATCTGCTCACGTTCTTGTTCCCGCTCGAAAAGGACTATCTGGCGCAGAAGGCAAAAGAGTCGATGGACGCGCGTATTTGGGCCGGTGCCAATCTTCCGAGTGACATCGCTGCCGGAGATAGTCTCGGTCATGCCGTAGCGCTGTTGGCCATTGCCTATGCGAAGACGGACGGAATGTCGAAGGCGAACGATCAGGCGCGTTGGAAGACGAAGGAAGCCACGATCACGACGACGTATCCGAAATGGGCCTCGCAAGAAACACCGTACCGTCCGCCCATGCTGCCATTCTTCGGCGAAGTGAAGATGTGGAACGTACCGAATGTCGAAGCCGTGCGTCCAGGACCTCCGCCGGAGTTCGGTTCGGCGCAATGGAACAAGGACATGGACGAGATGCGCGACCTCACGAAGAATCGCACACGCGAGCAAGTTCGCATTGCGAACTTCTGGGAAGATGGTGGTGGCACGTACTGTCCACCCGGCCACTGGAATCTGATCGCCTGCAATGACATTCGTGCTGCAAAGTTCTCGACGGTCCGCGCTGCACGTGTGCTCGCCTATATGAACTCTGCCGAGCACGATGCCGCTGTTTCGTGTTGGGACACGAAGTACACGTACGTCACGCCACGTCCACGACAGATCGATCCATCGATCACCATGTCGGCCGGTCTACCCAACTTCCCGGGCTACACCTCCGGTCACAGCAACTACTCCGCCGCCGCCGCCACGGTCCTTGGCCACTTCTTCCCGTCCAAGGCAGCATCGTACTCGGCCATGGCCAAGGAAGCCGCCGACTCCCGCGTGTACAGCCGCATTCACGTCCGAACGGACTGTGAGGTCGGCGTGACGCAAGGCAATGCCATCGGAGCGTATGCGGTGCAACGGGCGTTGAAAGAACGCGAATGAAGTGACAAGTTACAAGTGACGAGTTACAACTAAAGTGACGAGTTACAAGTGACAAGTGACAAGTGAAGTGAGCTAAGTGTATTTTTGCGACTCGTAACTCGTCACTCAACTCGTCACTTGTCACTCGTCACTCGTAACTATGCTCAACTCTCTTCTCTCCGCCCACGAATCGACCCTCACAGAAGCTGTAGCAGCGAATGTTGCTCGTACGTTCTACGCGCATTGGCCCGAAGCGCCAAGCGGGAAGATCTACGGTGAGACAGCAAATGCAGACGGTGAGACTGCATTCAAAGGCCAGTTGAACACGCCGTTCACACGGCTTCTGCAGCAGGGTGATGGGACGTGGGTGGGTGAAGAGACCTCGCCCTACGGATTCCCGCTTGGGATCACGTATCCAGCGTCAAGTGTCGACACGCTCATCTCGCGCGCAACGGCGGCCGAGATCGCCTGGCGGACACTCACGCCGCAAGAGCGGGCCGTGGTCTTGATCGAAGCACTCGAGCGTGCATCGAAGCACTTCTTCGAGATCGGCTATTCCACCATGCATACCACCGGACAAGGCTTCGTGATGTCGTTCCAGGCATCCGGACCTCATGCCTTCGACCGTGCGCTTGAAGCAGTGGCCATGGGCTATTCGGCACAGTCGGGCTTCGTCGAGAACGTCACATGGTCCAAGCCGATGGGCAAGATGTCCGTCACCATCGAAAAATCCTATCGCATCGTCCCCAAGGGCATCGATCTTGTGATCGGATGCTCAACGTTCCCCGTCTGGAACAGTGTTCCGGGTATGTTCGCCGGTCTGGTCACCGGAAACTCCGTGATCGTCAAGCCGCATCCCGGCGCTATCTATCCGATCGCCATCGTTGTGGCGCATCTGCAACAGACGCTTGCTGACTGTGGACTCGATCCGCACGTGGTGCAGCTTGCTGTGGACACGGTGGCGCACCCTTCCACCATGGACCTTGTCCTGCACCCTTCCGTGCGCATCATCGATTACACGGGCGGACCTACCTTCGGCTCATTGGTGGAGAAGGAAGGAATGGCGGCAGGGAAGGTGGTCTACACGGAGAAGGCCGGCGTGAACTGCGCTATTCTTGAAAGTGTCGACGATCTGGATTCGGCCCTCGATAATCTGGCCTTCTCGCTTTCGCTGTATGGCGGACAGATGTGCACGGCACCGCAGAACATCTTCATTCCGCAGACGGGTGTGCGTGTGGGGAATGACATCGTGTCGGTGGACGATGTGGCCGCAAAGCTCCGCGAAAAGGTGGATGCATTGGCGCACAACGAAAAGGTGGGGCCATCGACGATCGGTGCAGTGCAGAACGAGCGCACGCTTGATCGTGTGCGTGCGGCCGAGGCATTAGGTCTTGAGGCGGTCCGTCCATCGGGTCCACTGGCCCAACCCGGATTCGATGCGGCACGCAGCGTTTCGCCATTGATCCTCCGTGCAGATCGCACGCAGGACACGGTGTTCGAGCAAGAGTGGTTCGGTCCGATCTCGTTCGTGATCACCACAGAGTCGTTCGAGGACGCTCTGGCCTTGGTCGACCGTAGCATTCGCACGCATGGTGCGCTCACCACGATCGTCTACACCACGGATCCGGCAAAGCAGCAGCATGCCGAAGACGTGATCGTGCGCGCCGGCGCACCGGTGGCCTTCAACTTCAACAGCTACGTGTGGGTGAATCAGAGCGCCGCCTTTAGCGACTTCCATGGAGCAGGTTGCAATCCGGCCGGCAATGCAACATTCGCCGATTGGTCGTTCGTGACCAATCGGTACAATGTTGTTGGTGTGCGGAAGCAGGCCTAAGAGAGGTCTTAGGCTAATTCGAGGACCATCTCCGTGGCATTGTAGAAGCCGGCCATATCGGCCTGCAGCAAGCCAGGGTGATGGATGAAGAGCCAGTCCCAGAGCGGCATCAGAAGGTCCATCGTTCCTTCGGGATCTTCGGGATCGAAGTTCACTTCGATGCCGATGGACATCTTGGCCAACTCCAGACATTCCTTGACGCGGGCAACGCCCTCTTCGTCGTCGGATTCCTTCAGATACTCTTCGAACTCTTCGACCTCTTCTTCGAAGTCGCCATCGCCGCGCGTGTAGATATCGAGAGCGCCAATGATGTTCTCGCCGATGCGCATCTCGCCATCGAGAAGCGTATATCCTTCGCCGAACGTGGCCCAGATCAATGCGAGATCGCCCATTGTTGGAACGGCGTCGCTCTCAACAAAGTAGCGCATGAAGTATTCCATGATGACCCTCTTCGTTAGATGTGTTGAAATGCTTGTTCAAGGTCTGCAAGAAGGTCTTCGACGTCTTCAATTCCTACACTCAGGCGCACAAGACCTTCTGTGACGCCAAGACGGTCGCGTTGTTCTTTGGGAATGCTGCCATGCGTCATGGACACCGGATGGCAGACGAGTGATTCCACCCCTCCGAGCGATTCTGCCAGCGTGAACACCTTCAGCGCCTTGGTGAAGGCCGTGGCGGCCGCAAGCGAACCGAGCTCGATGGAGATCATGCCACCAAAGCCCGACATCTGACGTTGGGCAAGCGCATGTTGCGGATGCGATGGAAGTCCGGGATAGTGCGTGACCTGCACACGTGGGTGCGTGGCACAATAGGCTGCGATCTGCATGGCATTGGATTGATGTCGGTCCATGCGTACGGCCAGCGTCTTGCTGGAACGCAGCAGCAGCCAACATTCGAACGGTCCGGGAACCGCACCAACGGCGTTCTGCAGGAACTTGAGACGCTCGGCGATATCCTCACGGTTCGTCGCCACGATCCCGCTCACGAGATCGCTATGTCCGCCCAGATACTTCGTGGCACTATGCACCACGATATCGGCCCCAAGGGTGAGCGGACGTTGGAAGTACGGCGATGCGAACGTATTGTCCACCACCATCAACACACCATGCTGCCGTGCCACCTTGGCAACCTCGGCAAGATCGGTGAGTGTCATCATCGGATTCGTCGGTGTCTCGGTATAGATCATGGCCGTACGATCGGTCACGGCCTTGGCCACGTTCGCAGGGTCCCGCATGTCGACAAAGGAGAACGTCAGTCCGAAGCGCTCGAGCACCTTGGTGGCCAAGCGATACGTGCCTCCATACATGTCCTCTGCCATGATCACGTGATCGCCCGCATTCAGCAGGCGCATCACTGTGTCGACGGCGGCCGTACCGCTTCCAAAGGCAAAGGCGGCGATGCCTTCTTCAAGGGCGGCAAGGTTCTCTTCCCATGCGAATCGCGTGGGATTCTGCGTGCGGGCATATTCGAAGCCCGTGTGCTTGCCGATCTCGATCTGAGCATAGGTGCTCGTTTGGAACAGGGGAACGGTCACGGCTCCGGTAACGGATTCCGGCTCTTGGCCTACGTGAATGGCCTTGGTCGAGAACTT
>JBGAJM010000013.1:19102-41428 GCA_044224925.1 Kapaibacterium sp. (SeqCode) | reverse complement strand
TGCTGATCGGTCCTTCCCGCCCGTACCCCTTCGCGGCGGGAGGGAGCTATCACTATCTGAAAGATCATCATGAAGTTCCTTCTTCTCTCCTTCCTTGCCATTGCATCCATCGGATGTTCGAAGCTTCCGTTTGTCGACACGTATACGCCGGCACCACTGCATGCGCGCAAGAGCGGACTTTACGAGCAGGACTTTCGTGCGCAACAACGGAAGTATGCGGCCGCCGTTGCCATGCTCGAGGAGCGCCCGTCCGATGTGAAAGCGTACGCTGCTCTTGCAACGATCTACATGACCGAGGCACGCATCACCGGCGAGCATCCGTACTACTATCCTGTTGCGTTGAATGCCATCGATCATGGCCTGATGCAGCATGCGCACGACGAAGAGCTCTTGATGCTCAAAACATCGGTACTGCTTTCGTTGCATCACTTCGCCGAGGCGCGTGCCCTTGCCACCGACCTCATCACGCGCGCACCCAATGCGGCTCCCGTGTACGGCATGCTCGTCGATGCGAACGTGGAGCTTGGCTACTACGATCAGGCCATACGTGCGGCGGACAAAATGATGTCGATCCGACCGGGACTTGAATCCTATGCGCGCGTCTCGCATTTGCGCGAGATCCACGGCGACACGCTCGGCGCACTCGAAGCCATGAAGATGGCCGTGCAAGCCGGTATGCCGGGTACGGACGAAGCCGCATGGACACGTACCACGTATGGCTCCTTGCTCTTCGCCATGGGCAAGCATGCCGAAGCAGAGGAACAGTTCCAGCTTGCACGTCTCGAGCGCTACAACTATCCCTTTGCCCTTGCCGGCCTCGCCCGCCTTCGCAGAGCCTCGCACAACTACGATGCCGCACGTGCATTGCTCGATACAGCCATCGCCATGATCCCCGAGGTCTCGTTCATGGAGGAGAAGGCAGGGATCGCGGCCGATCAGGGGAACAAGGCAGAAGAGATGTCATTGCTTGCACAGATCGAGCGCATGCTCGATGAAGACGAGGCCGCCGGACATAAGAACGATGCCGAGCGAGCCATGATCTATGCACGCCATGGCTACAAGCTCGACGATGCACGACGTCATGCCGAACAAGAGTATGCAACGCGACCAAAGAACAAGACCGCACAGCAGGCATTGGCCATGGTCCAACGTGCAAGTGGAGCACAACGATGAAACGTTGGTGCGGTGGTATTGCATTGTGTCTTGCCTGTCTGGTCGGACGTCTGCATGCGCAAGACACCACCGTTGTGGCTGCCAAGGCCGTTGTCGTCGAAGCAAGTCGCGTCGTCACCGCCGCATCCGACGAGTCCTTTCGCGCTCGCGATCTCGAACTGCTCCCGCGCACGTCAACGCAAGACCTCTTGCGCATTGTGCCCGGTGTGGTGATCGCACAACATGCGGGAGGCGGCAAGGCAGAGCAGATCTTTCTGCGTGGCTTCGATGCAGATCATGGCACGGATGTGAACCTCAGCGTTGATGGTGCACCGGTGAACATGGTCTCGCATGGACACGGACAAGGGTATGCCGATCTGCACTTTGTGATCCCCGAATTGGTCGAGCGCATCGACGTGATCAAAGGTCCGTACGCAGCGCAATACGGCGACCTCACCACAGCCGGAGCGATCACGTTGCGTACGGCGGATACGCTGACGCAACATATCGTCAAGATCGAAGGCGGCATGTTCGGTCTGCTCCGCGGACTCGGCCTTACGCACACAACACTTGGTACCACGCGGTTGTATGGCGGCGGGGAGTACACGTCGATGCAAGGCTACTTCGATGCTCCGCAACAGTTCAAGCGCATGAATCTTATCGCACGCTCGTATACACCGCTCACATCCAAGCTTGCCGTCACCGCATCGGCGATGCACTTCACATCGGCGTGGAATGCCAGCGGACAGATCCCCGAGCGCGCCGTGTCCGATGGCCGGATCTCACCATTTGGCAGTATCGATCCGAATGAAGGAGGCAACACGTCGCGCACCACGCTCATGCTTTCGCTCGATGATCACGGCAACGATCCGCTGCATGTGCAGGCGTCATACGTCGACTATCGCTTTCAGCTCTTCAGCAACTTCACCTTCTACGCCAACGATCCTGTGCATGGCGACATGATCGAACAGACGGATGATCGGCGGGTGTACTCCATTGCGGCCACACGGTCGCACACCTTCATCGTCGGCTCTGTTGGTCTCACCACGCAGCTCGGCGTAAGTGCACGACACGATGATATTCGTGCAGCTCTGTATCACGATCAAGCACGGACACGCCTGTCTACCACTCGCGATGCCACCATTGCGCAGACCGATCTCGCTCTCTTTGTAGAGCAGTCGATCGACGTCGACCGGACCCGTATGGTATTCGGTCTTCGTGCAGACCACTTCGACTTCGCGGTGACCGATCGCACAGTCTCGGTTGCCTCCCCTTCGACATCGACAACGAACGCCGTGGTCGCCTCTCCCAAGGCCACCATCACGTACACAGCGGACGACAACACAACGCTCTTCGTCAACACCGGTCTCGGCTTTCATTCGAACGATGCGCGTGTGGCGGTGATGGCACCTCGCGGAACCACCATTCCGCGCGCACTTGGTGCAGAGCTTGGAGCGCGTTGGACAGAGGGTTCGACCACGTTCTCCATGGCGGCGTGGCTACTTGATCTCGAGCGGGAATTCATTTGGGTCGGCGACGAAGGCACCACCGAAGAGGCCGGTCGCTCACGTCGCCTCGGCATCGACCTCGAAGGGCGCTTCCAGCCTACGTCGTGGCTCACGCTCGGGACCAACGCCACCCTCTCGCGCGGCAGACTTGTGGATGCCCCCATCGGAGCGGACCGTATCGCCCTTGCCCCTTCGTTCACCCTCACCTCCTTTGCATCCGTTGCCGTCGACGCTTGGACCGCATCGCTCCGACTCCGTCACATCGGATCCCGTCCGGCCAACGAGACGAACACCGTCATCGCAACCGGCTACACCTTACTGGACGTCACGTTCAAAGCCCCACTCACGTCGATGCTCACCATCACATTGCAATGCGAGAACCTCCTCAACGCCTCATGGCGCGAAGCACAATTCGACACCACCAGCAGACTTCAAGGTGAGTCGTCCAGCGTATCAGAGATCCACTTCACGCCGGGAACGCCGGTGTCGGTGAGGGTGGGAGTGGAAGGAAGGTTTTAGGAGAATGGGAAGAGGAATCAAGGATCAAGGATCTCTAGTGCATTCACTCGCAGTACTTGACTAACATCACCTGTGCATCCGGATGTCCGAAGTTCTTTGCGACCTTGAAGTCGTTACACGCTTCCTGTTTCATGTTGAATCGCAGGTAGATCAAGCCTCTCCAATAGTAGCTATCGGGCATCATATAGTGCTTCTGTATTGCAACACTGAAGTCGTTAAAAGCCAACTTCATGCTGTCGAGAGTATACCATGCCGTCCCCCGTTCGAACAGGATCATCTCCATTCTGACATCAAACTCAAACCCTGTATCAATGAACGAGTTCGGGACCTTTTCCAAGTAGACGTGCTCTCCACCTTTTGTCGAGATCGCCTTGTTGAAATCCACAATCGCGCCCTGAAGATCCTCGATCCTCATCTTGTTCTTCCCGCGATTGAAATATGCCAATGTGTTGCTGGGGTCTATTTCGATGACCTTTGAATAGTCTTCGATCGATCCTCTGTAGTCGTTGACGATCGACCTATCTATTGCCCTGTCAAGCATAGCTCGAAGATTGTATTTGTTCTTCTCAATTGCCTTGTCAAGGAGTGCGATAGCCTCTCTGAACTTCTCCTGTTCCTCCAACGCATTCGCTTCCCTATGATAATCTTCGGATGATCTGAAATCACATCCGGTGAAGACGATAAGTGCCGAAAGTAGTAGTAGTCGCTTCATTTTTGAATTGCACTCAACCTACTTTTCCCGCAACTTTCATCGCCGACAATGTTGGCGACACGCTGCCGCCCTTGGGTTCGACGGTGATGGCGAACATGGCAGGGCTGTCGATCAACTTCATGGCATGGAGAACGGCATCTGAATTGGAGATGTCGATCACGCCGAGGTCGACGGGTGCACCATCAACGATGGCCCACAGTTGATAATCGTTCGCCGTTGGGAGGTGCGGGAGGTTGCGTGCATCGATGAGCACTTCTTTCGTCGACGCATTCCAGAAGACCGTGGCCGAAGCAACGTCGTTCTTCGCAACAGCGGGAAGCGTGATACGCTTGAAGTTCTCGCTCACCACTTTATCGAACGACGTCTTCAGATCCGATGCACGTTGGGCGATGACCGACGTGCGTTCCTGTGCTGCGGCGAGCTGCGTTTGTGCAGCATCGCGTTCGCGAACAAGGTCTGCACGCTCGTAATACAGATACAGCGAGGGCAGCAAACCAATGATGATGCCGATCGAGGCTGCGCGCAGATAGGTGGCCGTCGCAATGCGTCCTACGACCGGCGCTGCGGACTTCGGTTGCTCAGCCGGCGCTGCATTGTCGAAGTGTTCAAGGAATGATGTGCGAAGGGCGGCGGGGGGCGCGATGGCGCGCTCCTGCGCATAGGCTTCGATGGAGAGAGCGATCTCGTCGAGTTCGCGTTGGATCTGTGGATCGCTCTTGGCCGCCCGCTCTACCATCAGACGCTCTTCGGCCGTACATGCATTGGCCACGTAAAGCTCAAGAAGACCTGACTGTCGAAGTTCGTCGTGCGTCACAACGAGACCCCATAGATAGTGCGTAACGAATTCATGGCCAGCCGCAGTCGCGACTTCACGGTGCCGAGCGGTATTCCGCGCTCGTCCGCGATCTCTTGATGCGTGAACCCTTTGAAAAAGACGAGATCGATGATCTCTTGCTGTTCGTTGGGGAGGCGCTCGACAAAGGAGGCAAGGTCGACGGTCTCCATCATCAAGGAACCATCGCTGCCGACCTCTTCCATACCTACGGTCGACGCCTCATCCTGGATCTCCGTTGTACGAACGGCAGCGCTTCGAAGATGATCGATGGCCATGTTGCGTGCGATATTCAACATCCACGTGAACAACGTCCCCTTCGCATCTGCATAGGAGGCGCGCTTCGTCCACACGCGCATGAACGTCTCCTGCAAAATGTCCTCCGCCACCGCCTGCACCTTCACGATGCGCATCACCACACCGAACAACGCCGCCGAATAGGCATCGTACAGTTCGGCCATCACGCTTCGATCTCCGGCGATCAGCCGTTCTACTCGTTGCGTGGTCAGGATGTCTTGTTCAGGCATGTCGTGGAAACTACGAAACTTCGTGCGACAGGAGAGAACGCCTTCGGCGTGGGACACGGAGTGCGACACGGAGTGCGACACGGAGTGCGACACTGGCGTGCGACACGGAGTGTAACTTGTCACTCGTCACTTGTCACTCGTCACGTATCTTGTGGTGTTATGAGGAGGTTACATGATTCGATCTATCTTCGCGCGTTCTAGCGTCGCACGAAGTTCCCTGAGTGTCGCGCGTCTTAGCGTCGCGCGTCTTAGCGTCGCACTCTTGTGTTCTTGCTCCACTTCCAACGTCTACGATGCCTCGTTGACGTTGCCTGGCAAGCCACTGGGATCGATGCAGGGGCAAGTGCAAGTGGCGGGTGGGTTCTTACCGCAGACGCGACCGGAAGCCGCACAGCAAGCGCTCTCCATTGGCGGCAGCGGAACCATTCGTTTCGCACCCTTTTCATGGCTTACACTTCAGGGTCGCTATTGGATCGCCGACGCTGCCTATGATGAGGGCGTCGCCAGGGGATACTCCACGTCGGTACACATTCGTTTGGATGGCAAGGAGGAAGGGTGGCGCTTCTCCATCGTACCCAGCTTCGGTTGGACGGTTGGGAAGTCATCGGGCGACAACTACTATGTAGAGGGACAAGGTGCATCCCTTGTCCTTGCCTCCTGGCTGCCCTCCGTCGACTCCTTTCGACCCTACGCGGGGATCGGCCCGGCAGTTGGCTGGAACTATTCGGAGACCGACAAGAATGGATGGGGCGCGATCCTCAACCTTGGCACGCACTACATGATCACGAGTGAGTTCTCGGTGCTCGCCGAAGTCACGACCATCGCACAGGTCAATCGGTATGATGAGATCGCCCACCTGCTGTTCTCACCGATCATTGGGGTGTCGTATGTGTTTTGAGAAGACACGGGGTGGGACACGGAGTGCGACACTTCGTGGAAAACTTGTCACTTGTCACTTGTCACTCGTAACTCTCCTCGTCACTTTCTCTGGTTGCTCCAATCCTATCGTCTTGTGGGAAGCGCCTATAACCTACAATGGCGTGACGATGGAACGCGTTTACTACGACACCTTGATGGTAGACTTCCATCCGTTTGAATCTGTTCACGTTGCTACTTCCGATGGCGCCCGTTCAGCAACCTCGGACTATTTTGGTGATTGGTCGATTACGGTAGATGATCCTCCGGAGTCGCAAGGATTCTGGTGCACGAAGCAAGACTACGACAGCGCCTATGTTGAGATCTCGCGTATAGATGCGAAGCAAAAAGGCGTGCGCAGAATAGTTCCAATGAGCCACACGATCATGGACACCGTTTCCAACTTTCGTATCGACGTAGACTCGATGCACAACAATACAATGTGGTATCGCGTGCATGCCACCGTGCCGCCCTCCTATCCATTTGTCACAGTGTTCTTCTTTGATAAAGCTGAGTCCGACGCATTTCGTGTAAAGAAGTGGTGCGCAACCCTAAACACGCTTACAGTTGCGCGCGCGCAATACTGCGACGGGCGAACGCTCATCGCCACTGACCTCCATTTCGTGCAACCCATGTACGATGCGAGCACCCTCTTTGCATGCGCCGCCGTTGGCGCGCCCATTGGGTACTATACAAGCACGCCAGACCCGGAAGGCTCAAACATTATGACGGTGAGCGGGGTAGGAAGGCTCACTGCGCTTCGCGCAGTCAAACACTAGCAAGCAAGTGACAAGTTACGAGTGACAAGTGACAAGTACCATGACGTGCAACTCGTCACGCGTCACTTGTCACTCGTAACTCAACTCGTCACTCGTCACTTGTCACTTATCACTCAACTAACGCTTTCCTCCCCAACTCCACCCTCAACTCCATGTCCTCAAACGTCGTGCTGCCTTCGAGCAGGACCATGCCGGTTTCGCCGTGCGTCATGATGACGGTGGGGAAACCGGTGGCACCCATGGAGACAACGAATTCGTACTCGGCCTGAACGGCGTCGAGGATCTGTTCGTGCTGCATGAGGTTGATGAAGAGCATGGGGTCTTGACCGAATTCCAGTGCAAGAGCCTCATAGGTGGCGTCGGCGTCGAGGTCGAGCTTGTCTCGGAAGTGGGCGGCTTGGAGTCGACATGCAAAGGCCAGTGCCTGGGATGCATCGAGGACCTTCATCGTCATGAGTGCCACGGCGGAGCGACCTGCCGTGAGCGATTCGCCTGCGTACACATCGATGGGGATGGCATCGCCATAGGTGTCGGCAATGCGTTGGAGGACCGGACCGAATTCCCAGCACCATGTGCAGGAAGCGTTCTGAAGATAGAGCAGGCGTGTTTCCATGAACGAAGATACGGTCCTCGATCATTTTTGTATGTTGTTCTCCATGAGGTTCCCCATGGCACAATACCTGCTTGTAGCGCTGTTTCTTCTCCTATCTGTCGCGACCGTATCCTCCGCCCAAGAGACGGGCGGCTCGATGCAACGCGACTCATCGGACACAACGATCACGTCTCACAGAAACGTGCGTGAGCTGATGTACTTCCCGGATGCCATGGTCATTGGAGGTATTGCGGGATCTCGGTACGTTTCTACTGCACAAATGGCCATTGGCGTCAATTTCTATCAACGGGAGGCCATTCGTCTCGCTTTTGCAGTGTACATCGGAATACATCGTGGCGTGGATTCAACGATGTTCGGATATTCATCGATCATGCTCAATGGTCAGTGGGAACCTTGGATGAATCCAGGGAGATGGAAGACCACGTTGATCGGCTCTGTGAGCTCCGGAGCATACCAATTGGCAGATAGAAAGACCAATCAGACTGTAGCGGGAATCGATGTGCGCTACAATTTCAGTCCGGAGCGGATCGTTCATGATCTACCCATCTATGTGGTTGCCATTGCGGGTTTTGGACGAGACTGGTCCCAGAACGTCAACCAGGGCTTCTTCAACGTTGGTTTTGCCCTTGGATCCTTTGCCTGCATCACCTTCGACGTGTCGTCGCTGATCACGGACCACAACGGCATCATGCATGCGGGGCGTCTTCGCTAAGGCCTGTGGTGAGGCTCACATTTCGTACTTTTGTCCTTCAATTTTGGAGAGAACTCGTATGGCATCGAAGGTTCAGTGGAACAACCCGTGGACGAAGGCGAACTACGCCTACCTTGGTGTGGGCATCGTGGTGATCCTCGTTGGCTATGCGCTGATGATGACGGGTATCGGCGGTGGCTGGGATAATGTTCTGGCCGTGGATGTGGCTCCTGTGGTGTTGATCATCGGCTTCTGCGTGGTGATCCCCTGGGCCATCATGGCATCGGGCTCGTCGAAGGACGCATGACGTCGCGATCGCGGTCCATATCGCAGACCGAGGAACTGGCTAAGAACGTGCGACCTGAAGACGAGGCCGACATTCTTGCACGCACCGAGGCCAAGCTGCACAACGATGTGCATGTGCATGCCTTCCGTACCCTGCTCCTGAACGTACGGTTGCTTTTCCGCATGATGCGCGATGAGACGTTCTCGCTGGCATGGCCGACCAAGGCATTGGTCCTGGGCGGACTTGTCTACTTCCTCCTTCCAACGGATATCACACCGGACTTCATTCCGGTCGTTGGCTATATCGACGATACGTTGGTGATCAGCTGGGTGGTCAAACGACTGGCCCATGAGATCGAGCGCTATACGGCGCACATCCTCCCAACTCCCCTCTAATTTCGGATCAGCTATGGAACTCGTGAACGGTCGCTATCAGATCGGTGGCGTGGACGTGATGGATATCTGCGCACTTGCCGGCATGCCGGTGTACGTGTACGACACGGCCATCATGCGTCGTCAAGTGGAACGCCTCCGTTCCGCCTTCCCCACCATTCCCCTTCGCATCAAGTATGCCTGCAAGGCCCTGAACAACATCGCTGTGCTGAAGTATCTTCGGTCGTTGGGTGTGGGACTCGACACGGTGTCGATCCAAGAGGTCGACCTCGGTCTGCATGCCGGCTTCCTGCCGCATGAGATCATGTACACGCCGAACTGTGTGAGCATGGACGAGATCCGCATGGCCGTTGAACGTGGCGTGAGGATCAACATCGACAACATCTCCATCCTCGAACAATTCGGTCACGAGTTCGGCAATACGGTCCCCGTCTGCATCCGTCTGAATCCGCACATCATGGCCGGCGGCAACGAGCGCATCAGCACCGGACATATCGATTCGAAGTTCGGCATCTCCATCTATCAGCTCCGTCACGTACAGCGTATCGTGGCCACGAACAAGGTGCACGTGAACGGCTTGCACATGCACACCGGTAGCGACATCCTTGATGCCGGCGTGTTCTTGCAAGGTGCCGAGATCCTGTTCGATGCGGCCGCCACCTTCCCCGATCTGGAGTTTCTCGATTTCGGAAGTGGTTTCAAAGTGCCGTACAAGCCCGATGATATCGCAACGGATATCGAAGAGTTGGGCACACAGCTTTCATTGCGCATCGATGAGTTCAATGCTACGCGCAGCACGCCCATCGAAGTATGGTTCGAGCCCGGCAAGTTCATCGTGAGCGAATCGGGAACGTTCCTCGCCACCGTGAACGTGATCAAGCAGACAACGGCCACGGTGTTCGCAGGGGTCGACTCAGGACTGAACCACTTGATCCGACCCATGCTGTACGGATCGTATCATCACATTGTGAATGCAAGCAATCCCGAAGGAACGCCTCGCATCTATACGGTGGTGGGATACATCTGCGAGACCGACACGTTCGGATGGGATCGCAAACTGCATGAAGTGCGCGAAGGCGATGTGCTCGCTTTCTTGAATGCAGGCGCCTATGGCTTTACGATGGCGAGCAACTACAACTCGCGATTCCGTCCGGCCGAAGTGCTCGTGCACAACGGCAAGGCCCACGTCATCCGCACACGCGAGACGATGGACGACCTGCTTCGCAATCAGGTGGATGTGGAGTTGTGATCGTTCGTTAGAACGTGATCACAGCGGAGACACGCCAGGTTTGAATGTTCAAGGGTGCGACCGTTTCGAACGGCCAGTTCATCTGGTGCTGACGGAGTCCGGCAAAGCCCATGCTCACGGCGTTCTTCAACACGAAGTACATGATCGGTGCAGCGGCGGGCGATGAACGACCGACGGCCTTCACGAATGCCGTTGCGATCCCGTCGGCCACACCCTCGATCACACCCGACCCTGCCCAGAACCAGAACAAGTGCCGCGAGTAGATCTGCGACCAATCATAGGATCCGCGCAGTTCGATGTTCTTCGTGAGCTGCAGACCAAGACCTGCTTGGGCGGCTGCACCGAAGCGGACCGAGCCATCGAATTCCTGAAGAGCAAGGTTCTGCAACGAGTCGGCCACGGTCGACTTCGGATTGACAACACTCCACGACAGCACGCTGCTTCCCGCATAGAAGTTCACGCCCATCGTCTCGCCGATCTGATATCCATAGCCCTTGGTGCTGTTGAATCCGAACCGCCAGATATCTGCCGTTTGTGTGACGGGTGGTTGCGGTTGATCCTTTGCCATTGCATACCAAACGTAGACACCATCGCTCGACGTGTATACGGTCTTCTCTTCGCGCTCACGTGTGCGCACCGTGCCGAGCGTAAGACCGAACGACAGGTTGTCTTCGATCTTCGCGGCGCCATCGCGACGCAACGTGGACGGTCCACCCCACAACTCCATCTGCGGATTCGATTTCGACAGCGTCATCCACGACGGCGTGTCCATGTCGAACACATCCGACGAATCCGACCAATCGATCTTCGGTGGTGGCAATGTCTTCTGTGCGTGCACCGACGTGACACAGAGAACAACAAGGAAGAGTGGAAGGGTGGCAAGGCGCACGAACATGATCTTAATCCTCGGGTGAATCTGTTTTCTTTCGACGTGATCGCATCTTCTTCTCGGTAGGTTTCTTTTCCTCCGTGAAGTCGTTGCTAATATAACCGTCGCGTGTGAACACTTTACCGCGCTTGGCATCCTCGCTTGCGCGCTTCGGACGAGGACCGCCCGTGTTGAACGGTTGT
Source organism: Kapaibacterium sp. (SeqCode) (assembly GCA_044224925.1). Lineage (GTDB taxonomy): Bacteria > Bacteroidota > Ignavibacteria > Kapaibacteriales > Kapaibacteriaceae > Kapaibacterium. The sequence goes on along the minus strand of JBGAJM010000013.1, from coordinate 30,182 downwards.
GGAGCGTTGCGCTTGAAGCCGGGACGTTGTGCGCCACCCGGACGTGGTGGGCTGTTGCGCCGACGTTGCTGTCCGCCTGCCCCGCCACCATACCGATTCCCTGCGCCACGCGTGCTGGACACTTGCTTGAGGAATGCACTTTCGTTCGTCATCGGTTGCCATGAATCGTCGTCGACGGGCGGACGTTGCGGAGCCGATGGACGGGATGGGCGATTGCCGCGTTGTTCTGCGCCATATGGTCTGCCGCCACCTTGTGGTCGGCCCCCACCTTGCGGTCGGCCTCCACTTTGCGGACGACCACCACGTTGTGGTGGACGACCTCCGCCTTGGGGACGTGCACCGCGTTGGGGCGGACGTCCTTCTCCTTGCGGACGGCCTTCGCCGCCACCTTGATACGGTCTGCCCTCTGCACGCGGCGGACGGCCTTCGCCTTGCGGGCGGCCTCCATCGCGGAACGGAGGACGATTGCCGCCCTGACCTTGCGGACGACCTTCGCCACGGGGCGGACGTCCTTCGCCATACGGTCTGCCTTCTGCGCGTGGTGGACGGCCTTCGCCGTAGGGTCTGCCTTCCGCGCGAGGAGGTCGGCCTTCACCATACGGTCGGCCCTGTGCGGGTCCGCCCTGACGTGGTCCTTGCGGACGTCCGCCACCTTGTGGTCGACCACCGCCTTGCGGACGGCCACTGCCGCCACCCTGATACGGTCTGCCCCCGCCGCCTTCCTGACGTCGGCCTTGCCCTGCACCGCCCCGAGCGCGGTCGCTGCGTTGCTGTCCGGCCGGACGTGCATTCGTACTACTGGATCCCGGAACGCCGCCGTAGCCACCAAGGCGCGACTCGTTGCTGATGGGTTGCGTGGAGCGCTCGCCGTCGGAATCATCGTCCCGACGTTTGCGTGGTGCACCACGTCTGTTGTTGTTGCTGTTATTGTATGCCATATCCTCTTCTAAGGATGATCGTGAGGCGGCCATGCTGCCTTCAAGGCAGATCACGGCATCGCCGGTGAACTGTTTCTCTGTGAACTTCTGGGCGAGTTCATCTAGTCGTGCGTAGTGGTGTGTTTCTGACGGTCGTGTGAGATTGCATCCCACATAGGCCTGTCGCTCCGGTATGATCTGTGCGAGATCTTCAAGTGTTCGACGAAGTTGGTCCTCTGTTTCGAGAAGGACGATCGTGCGTGGCTCAAGGGACAGTTGTTCGAGGAAGTCCGTTCGTTCGGTGTCGGATCCCGTGGGCAGTGCTCCGGCGTAGAGGAACGCCGAACCATCGAATCCGCTGCGGACGACCGCCGTGAGCAGTGAGGACGCACCCGGGACAACTTCGATCCCGATGCCCTCGTCCAGACAGCGCTGAACGAGCGCAAGTCCGGCTCCCGTTGGCAATGGTGTACCGCTGCCGTGGACGTAGGCCACTTGTTGATCGTTCTGAAGGATGCCGAGCACAACGTCCAGATCTTCGGACATGGTCTCGTTGTTCAGTTCGAGCAGTGGTTTTTCAATATCGATCGATTGTAGAAGGACGATGCCTTCTGTTTCCTCCTCGCACACGATCAGGTCTACAGCACTCAGCGCCTTGATAGCTCTCAGTGTAATGTCGTCTGCATTGCCGATGGGCGTGGATACGATGAGGAGCGTTCCGCTCGACGTCATAGTATAGGGGAGGGACGTGGCGTAAAGATACGCCAAATCCGCTTTAGTCCTTCTTCCATTTGATCGTACATCCCACGGCCTTGGTGAACGTGGTCTGTGGCGCCTTGCCCGCGATCAGTTGGTCGATTGCATTCTCGACGAACTTCTCACCGATCGTTCCTTCTGCTGCATCGTCGATGGCGCCGATGTATTCCACTCGAAAATTGTTCTTCTGGCGCGAGAGCACGTACACATGTGGCGTGCGTCGTGCACCATAGGCCTTGGCAATGTTCTGCGTTGCATCGATCAAGTACGGGAACGTGAACTTCTTCGTGCGTGCACGCTCGATCATCTTCGAATACGCGTCTTCGGGCACGGCCACCGTGTCGTTCGGATTGATGGCGATCACGGCATAGCCCATCTCGCGATACTTCGCATCGAGTGCATTGATGCGGTCTTCATACTTCACAGAGTACGGACAGTGATTGCAGGTGAACACCACGATCAGTCCTTTCACCGTGGTCTGCTCATGCAGCACCAGTTGCTTCCCGTCCACATTCAACAGCGAGAAGTCCGGCGCCACATCGCCCACCTTCACGCCATCCGGCAGATCGGCAGCAGATGTTGGCAGCGAGGGAAGGACCATGGTAAGGACAAGGGCGGCAAGGAGGCGGACGAAGACGTTCATTTGCATGTTCTCAGAAATTCTTCAACAGTACGGTGGAGTTCCGCTTCGGTAAAGTCTCGTTCGTAGAACGCACGCTTGTTATGCTTGGCGTTCAGGATGAGCGTACAGGGAATGGCGCCGCTCCAGTCGGGATCGATACGATCGATCCATGTATGAGGTCGCGGTTCGTTCAGTAAGCACACTTCGGCGGAAAGGTTACGGCGCGTCACGAATGTTTGAACGGTGGTCGTGCGGTCCGCAGGAGAATCCAGGGAAACGAGCAGGACCTTTACCTTCCCGGTCGTCGATCGATGCAACTTATCAAAGGCGGGCAATTCTGCAACGCATGGTTTGCACCAGGTGGCCCAAAAATTCACCACGAAGGTGGTATCGCCGCCGTTCTTCCAGCGGCGCTCCAGCTCGTCGAGGCCCACTTGGGGCACGCCGGCATGGGCGAGAACGCCGAGACAACAAAGCACCGTTACGATGCGGATAGGTCTGTTCATGAGTTTTCGTATCATTGGAACATGAGAACGATCCTTCGCCCCATGCTCCTTGCTGCCGCCTTCATGGCGTGTTCATTGGTCGTGTGTGCTCAAACGAGCTTTCTGCACGGTCTGCGATTCTCTGCAGATGGCAGGTTGCTAGCTACTGCCGGTGGAGACGGTCATGCAAAGATAGTCGACGTGGCCACGGGTACAACACTGCAGGTCTGCGAAGGACATCGCGGACACGTCTACACCGTGGCCTTCGATCCGCTCCGTCCGCGCTTGGTGAGCGGCGGTTTCGACAGTACCGTACGTGTATGGGACGTACGAACGGGCGCTGGCGTGCAGGTGTTGGTGGGGCATCGCGGACAGGTGTTGAGCGTTGATGTGAGTCCGCTCGGCACACAGATCGCCTCGGGCTCCTCCGACGGAACGATCCGGTTGTGGAATGCCGCAACGGGTGCGGCAGAGGCCGTGCTGCGCGGACATACCATGAGCGTGACCAGTGTGCGGTTCAGTGCCGATGGGACACAATTGCTGTCGTGCGCCACCGACGGGACCGTCCACGTATGGAACGTGCGCAGCGGACAGATCGTGCGTTCCGTTCCGGCCGAGCATTCATGCGGACATGCCTATGCGGCGGCCTTCTCCCCCACTACGGCCGACATTGCCGTCGCCGAAAACACGGCAACATCTTCGTGTTCCATTTGGGAGCCCGCGTCCACCGTGCCGACGTCGATCTTGAGCGGTCATCGCGGACCGATCACGTCCCTCACCTATCTGCCCAACGGCAACACCATCGTCACCGCCGGAGCCGACCGCACTGTACGTCTGTGGGACGTGAAGAGCGGTCGCTGCATGGCCACCCTTGCGGATCATCATGGTCATGTAAGTGGTGTGGCCGTCAGTACGGACGGTAAGATATTGGCCTCGTGCGATCTCTCCGGCATGATGATCATTCGCAAGGTCGCACAGATCATCGCCACGGACGATGCCGTCGACGCCGAGCTTCGCGTCGACCCCAACCCCGCACGCGACATGGTCACGATCTCCTTCGATGTCCTTGCCGACGAAACCACCGACGTCACCATCACCGACATCGGCGGCCGAAAGATCGCCACCCCTCTCGTTGCCACAGCCCTCACCCGCGGACGTCACACCATCCGCTTCGACGCCTCCCACCTCGCCGATGGTCTCTACGTTGTGGTGATCTCCACTGCCTCCGGCACGCGCACCACGAACATGCACGTTGTTAGGTAGGGGTTCGCCCTATCAAAGGGTCAAGCTTTGCCAAAACGATCCCGATCAACAGTCCACTTATCAAACCTCCGATATGTGCGGCATTGTCTAGGTCACCGACCAATCCCCACGTGAGATTCGCGTATACGTATCCTATCGCCATGATAACGATGAGCATGCGTTTGCTGCCATTGTTCGGAAGTGCCTTCGCGAAGTACAACCCAAGCGCTGCACCAAACAACCCGAGTACGGCACCTGACGCCCCAACACTTACGGTGTTGGAATACCAAACGATGCTTGCAATACTCCCGCACAATCCGGAGATACCATACACGATGAAGTACTTCATCCTGCCAACCACCGGCTCCAGAAGTTTGGCGGCAAGCACAAGCCCCGAGATCGTAAGGGCCGTGTGCAACAGGCCATTCGTCAAGAACATGCTTGTACCGAGTCGCCACCATTCCCCGTGAGCGATCTCAGTCCACCTGATCGCGCCCCAGTGAAGCAGGTCATCTCCACTCGGAGAGATCAAGTTCACACCCATCAGCACCATACACACGAAGATCAGAATGACGATGTCGATCACGACCGAACTCGCATAGTGGTCACCGCGTGGAACAAGAAAACGCATGACATCGGCGAAGGGGTCGTCTTGTGGCTTAACGCCCGCTACGAATCTATTCCGCTCCGTCTCATTATAGCGGGGCAGGGTGAGGATCAACAACAGCAGACCAAGCCCAATGCAGAATGAGCCCAATGCCCATAGAAGCGCATAGATCGGATCATACGAGTGCAACCATCGCTGTTCGCTTGTTACTGACGTTATAAACTCCTGGGAGCAGACCGAACTGGCAACGATCGTAAACCCAGCGACGAGGATCATCAGCCCTTTACTTCTGCCGTTATAATCCCATTTGAACGTCAACACTAGCAGGCGGGGTCGGAACCAATACAAGATCGGCAGCCAAGGAAGCGCCAGTGGCAACCGTATATTCCACGTGTCGTCCGGCAGGTCGATGAGGTCAAGCTCAATGTCAACAAGCCATCGAAGAAGGAGCGGACCACAGATAGTGCACAACGCGATGACGAAGTATGTCGGAAGGATGTGCCGCAGTTTTGCGACGTAGGTGTTCAATGGCATGTCGATGAGTGAATGTGTATCCGCAAAGTCCTACTTGACTACTCACTCATTTGTCTGAGTTGCTGCGGAACATGCAATTTGGCCTTTTGTTCAATGTACTGATCCTTATTGTAGGGTCCGTGAACATTTGAGTATCGGCCTACGCGCTCGACAGAATCAAATGAGAATATTGGACCTGCTTTCTTTTCGATTATCCAATACTGTCGAAAAATGCCTTTGTTGTAGGCGATTTCCCTTCTGTCACTCTCAGTGTATATGAATCGTTTCATCCTAGGCAGACTGTCTGGTGGAGACTGCGAAACAAGTATGAAGGATGAGTCCACCGCCCAGTCCAAGATATAATTCGTGATGAAGACGTTATTTACAGAATCTACTATGAACGTCGCGTATCCACCTTCTCCTTCTATCTGATATCCACCACCAAGATCTGGGTATCCTTCGGAACATCCCGTCAACAGAAGTATCAGAAGTACGATGGTAATTGTGCTTTTCATGTCGTAAATGTTTGGGTTCACTGGGAACGTGATGGGTTGAGCAGTAGCACTCATTCCTAGCGTAGCTACCCACTTTTAGTCATTGTAAGGGTCCATCAATCCTCGAGGGTGATACTCGCGCTTGTACCAGAACTGTCCCGGATTGACGAAGCCGTCGATCTCATTGCTGTAGACGACGTCGCCTGCCTCCTGTCCGACCCTTCGCTTGTACGTAAGCTGAGCACGCAGTTTTGTCTTGAACTCTCCGTGATACACTGGAGCGCTGAACTTCCAGAATTCGTTCGGTTCTAGAGACAGAGTGTGATAGCTATTACCACACCAACTGCTCGGCAGATACTCAATGTCTTTCCATTCTCCGTTCTTGTCTCGCGCTTGCATTTTCAATTTGAGTCGGCTGTCTTGTGCGGGAAAGTACAGCGTATCCTTTGAAGCATTCGCTACCAGCAACGTTACTCCGACATATCGACCAGACCACGTGGTCTTCTTGCTTGGGTCGATCACGACTTGGAGTCGCTGGTCTTCTGTACCTCCCCAACCATCAAGACCCGCAAGTTCCTTCTTGAACTTCGATGATGCATAGCAGTAGCCGCGATTCATGTAGTGTACGTTAAGAGCGATCCCTGTTGTATCCCTTTCCTCCTTCCATATGACACTCCCTGCCTTTGTGATATAGCATCTGACACCATCTATCGCAACGGAGATCAGATCATCTTCAATATTATCGATGTCAATGTCATCGTACACCGGTTCAACAAAATCATTGCTCGTCGCATTGATGAATCCATACCTAAACGGACGCTGTGGAGTCGTTTCACTCACGTCCTTCATAAAGATCAGCGTGTTCCCAACTCTCATCATTGGGACTGCACCGCGTCTCGTGCCGAACATTCTAGGCTCTGTCAATACCTTGCCTGTTGTATCAACACTACACCATCCACCAGGAAGCTTCACAAATGCAGTGCCATTGACAAATGGGTTGCACAGTGCTCTGGAGTGCTGGGTTTCATAGACCACATCGTCAAACACAGATTCACCAACCTGTTTGCCACTCTTATCTATCATTCTCACCTTCCAGCCTGCGTCTCTGGCAAACGCTCTGTTGTATGAGAACCGAGAGAGACCCCTCCAACTTGAGTCAAGGAGAACGATCTCACCGTATGAGTTCATTACGCCTTTGCGCCAAACTCGGTCATCGAGTTGATTGGTCACTATTGCAACGCCATCGGAATACCCTTGATAGTCGTAATCGAGAATGAATTTGTCTTCTGGTATGACAAATCTCTGTTTGCCCTGGTTATCAATGATGGCGCGTGCTCTCTCCCGACCGCGTCGATTCTCCGCAGTATCAAGTAATTCAGCGAGTGCGTAACCATTTAGATAACTGCGGATGTCCTTGTACCGGCCGTACGGTACGATCTGTTTTCCTGTAGTGTCCATGACACCAACAGCATACTTCGCAACATCCGTGGAATCTGTTCTGAAGGGGAAGTGGATCAGCCCTTCAACAACTGCAAGTCCGTCATCGAACGGTTTGATTTGACCAAACACCGTATCCGCTATGAGCTGGCCCGATCTATTGATGAGGCCATACTTGTGCGACCGCGTCATGGCGATCGCATATGAATGGGCACCGAAGGAAGAAATGCTCTCGAAGGTATGCTGGAAGGTGATGTTCCCATGCCTGTCGATGAAATAGGGCTTGCCGTCGATGAACACTTGTGCTTGGCCAAATTCAAACGAAAGAGCCAGGTCATACTTCGGAGCGATGACGAAGGCACCTGTCCTGTCGATGTAACCGTAGGTGCCGTTCAAGCGAACCGGTGCAAGTCCTTCCGAGAATCGCCCCGCTGCATGAAACCGCGGTGCAATGACCGTCGCTCCGGTCGTATCGATATAGCCCCACAGATCTCCCTTGGGGATCGGATACAAGCCCCCGTTGTCCTGCCCGAAGGCACTCGATGCGAGGATCATGAGGATCAGTATTGCGGAACGCAGTATCACCATTGCCTTATCGTTGAACTCGTACATATGTAGTTGGATGTTCGCAAGTGCTCATAAGTTACGTTTTGTGTACACTACCGATGGAGCGGATCCGCAGCAAACAGCGCGTGGGCCATCGGACAACCAACGGCTTGCTCATTGAATGTCTGTCATGATCTGCTGCCCCCTATGCTCGTCGAGGGCATGGACACTATCGCTATGTCCTTGCGAACTAGGCCACAGTCCGACTGCTCTGGATTGCGGCTCCTGACTTGACGGGTTGGATCTTGCTCACGATGCTCCCAGCGAATCCATGAGTGCAATTATGAACATTGGCATTGACGACAGCCCAAAGATGCTCTCTGATGGTCATGGCGACACGCTTGATCACCCATGTTCTGGTTGCATGGCTCAACAAGTGTGATACAGCCCCTTTGATACTCCATGCACGTGGTGTTCTATGAATGCTGTCGTGAACAGCAGCAAAGGCGAGTCTACGAGCGTGTTACATGTTCTCGAGATTGGAGAGCCATCTGAGCTTCGTGCCCGTCAGGACGTTCGATGTTTCCTCTCGCAACTGTCTGATCTGGGCCTTACGGATCTTGTCGAGTGCATCTACAGAGCGCCGCCGTGACAGGATCACTGATGACGGTCACGCTGAGTGTTGTGAGATCAACAGCTTGACGACACGTCAACCCGCGTGCCACAGCACGCTACGTAAGGACGGCCACGGTCTTGCGACTGAGCCCGAGTTGCCGTGCCATTGCGGACATCGTCTTCTCTGAATGCCGGTCGATCGCCCACGACTCAAACCTCATGGCGAAGCCCGTCAGGCCATGTGCCAGAACAATTGCGATGTGAGCACTTCATGCTCCGGGCAATTGATACGCGGCACACCACAGTTGATCATCGCTCTATACTCGAAGAGGTTCAGATGCCGCCATGCTTTGGCGAGATGAACGTACCGGGCGCAGACACATCCGCAGGCTGGACAATGGACCTTGGCATCTTTACCCATCTGAACGAAGAGGTCGACGGTCTTCTCTTCATCGCCTACTTCGATCACGTCCACACGAAACGGTGCATGGATTTTCAGGAGGTGTTAGAACAGCTGTTGAATTATCATCCCGCCTTGTAAATTGAATCGCCTCCTAGGGTCTAGTCCCCTTTGGGGAATCTCCGCATCATCGAGCAACTTTCTGGGTGCTTGTGACACCTATTACATCTGCACTACCCATTTTAGGAGACACGCGTGTTTCACTCATCGATCGTACAATACATTGTTGTGTTTGTTGCGGCTCTCGTTCTAGCTATTGATGCCCTGGGTCAGCTGCCGTCACCCATCGAGTTCACGTCAACACAACATTCGAACGACGACACGACACTGCATGTTACTTTGAGTTGGTGGGCGCCACAAACTGGAAACCCTCCTACATCGTTTACTGTGTATCACTCCATAAGTCCTAACGCAGTCCTGTCAACATTTGACTCTGTTGCGACAGTACTTTTCGATCCAAGCCTTCCCGTTAAAGGCGGCGTTTACACGCATACCGTGGTTTGTCGTAGCACCGATACGAACTCCTTCATGGTACGGGGTCGGTGGAATGCAGAAGAAGGAACGAATTCAAGTATCATTACAATCTGTCCGATAGATTCGGTGTTAGAAGCATTGAGGCCCGTATTCGTTTCTACACCAGATACCGTAGCCTGGGAACGAACAGAGTATCAATATCATGTTCGGGCCCAGTCAAACGCCAGTGCGCCACTGGTGTTTTCGTTGGATGACAACCCACAAGGAATGGCGATCGATTCGGTGTCCGGTACCATCTTATGGAACAACCCTGTGTATGGCAGCCACAGAGTTAGTATTCGTGTTTCTGTTGATGTGGACAACAAGAAACTCTCCGCGCTACAAACATTTCGACTTGAGGTAAACCGAGACCCTCGTCACTGCGCAGTTCTTAGCGGCATTGTGGAGTTTGAGACCAACGTCAGCGATACTCCAGAGGGCTACGCTTATCTATGGAGAGTCGCAGCCGATACCGCAGGAACCATTGATACAGTTGCTGAATCTCTCTACAGCGTCCGTTTGGATCGTGGGGCATTCTCCATTGCTGTACCAGCAGGGGTGTATAAGATCCGAGTAGAGGGTTTGAACTTGTTACCAGAATGGTACAGTAACGAAGCAGACCAGGACAGCGCCGAGGCCGTATCAATCGAATGCGGAGAACACGTTGCCACCAACTTCTTGGTATCTCGTAGGATCAATCCTCGAACCGTGAAAGTTTCAGGTCGCATTGTGGGTGAGGACGGACAGACAGGACTCATCGGCGGTGTTTCCTTCCGTGCACGTGATATGCTCAACGACTCGATCCACCCTAACCTAAGAACTGTCCACGCCACCGTGAACTCTACACCCTTTTATGAGGTTACGCTTCAAGCCGGAGTAGAGTATGCGGCTGTTGCCTCGGCTCAACAACGCTACGGCATTGGCGACGATTACTACGGCGAGTGTTGGGAGAATCAGCATGATGTAGCCAATGCGACCACGCTCACGTTCAGCAAGAACACCGGAGGCATTGACTTTGTCCTGGAGAGCAGGCCTAGCGTTCAGAACGGGTTTGGAGGAACTGTTACCAATAGCACAACGGGTTTAGGTGAAGACGCATTTCTGATCGCATACCCCCTGCAAGATGGGGCGAACGGCTCAAACGACTCCGTGGTTTCGAGGAACGCCATCTCAGTACAGACAAAGTTTGACTATACCTTCACGTGTCGTAGGATCCAGCCCGGTGTTTATGCCGTTTTCTGCATTCCATTGGACAGGCGCATCGTACCCGGATGGGTTACATCGAACGGCACGACGTCTTCATCGTGGCAAGATGCTGGCAGGATCACTGTCACGGAGGCATGGGACACACTTCAGTACAACGTGTCTGTTGCGCCTTCCAAGGATGTTTTCGGCAGGGGCCGCGTGCGCGGAACAGTTGCGCGCAAGAATGGCGGCGTAGTTCGAAAGGAACATGATACCCATCCACAAGAGATCGATGCAATTGGCGGTGCACTGGTTGTTGCGCGCAATGAAGAAGGCAACGTGATAGACCATTCGATCTGTGACGCAAATGGTAGCTTTCTCCTCACGCACCTGCCAGTTGGGAAAGTGTCCATTACAGCAGACCGGATAGGGTACACACCATCTACTCAGTACATAGAGCTATCGCCTACCAAAAGTCAGCTCCTTTCGGACTTCACCTTAACAACTCTCACTACAGGTGTAGCGTTGTCCAGTGACAATGGTACAGTCTCGGCCTCCATCTTCCCCAATCCGACCATGGGTTCTGCAACAGTTCGGTTTCTGGCACCTAACACCGTGGCACTCGTTCGAGTTGTATCCCTGACTGGCGCTCTCCTTTCGTCACATGTTGAGGATGTTCCAATTGGTT
>JBGAJM010000013.1:0-19084 GCA_044224925.1 Kapaibacterium sp. (SeqCode) | reverse complement strand
TTTCGCCACCGTTACAGTAAACACGGAGAGTCTTCCTCCAGGACTTGTGTATGTTCAAGTCAATTGTGGGGCTTACGGTGCAACCATGCCTCTACGTGTAGTTCGGTGATCGCGCCCATAGTTCTTGGGTCGCACGGTCGTGTATTCTTGCAGGAGCAGGGTTTCTACCGCTGTCTGCGTCGCGAACTCTGCACGAACTTCTACACAAGATGAAGTGTACGGCGGGGAGGGGAGGTCGAATGTTAATGTACTAGACGAGCGCGTAGTGGAGTTGACTTTGAGAGCAGAGCAGAGAATAGAACATGGTCAAACACCTACCTGACAGAATGCTCGTTGTTCGGCACTATGTTCCGTTCCTAGTTTTTCCGAACAACAAGCAGTATGTCATGCCCTCGCACCTCCGCTTACTGTTCCCAACCTATAAAGGACACTAGAGCGTTAACCCACAGGAGCGAGGGGTGCGGCTAGGGTACACTGTGACGGCGTGCTATCTACGACCATGTCGAATCAGTCTGCACTCTTCAAGTGTGTCTGCGGTGCTTTGGTTGACGAGTAGATACTCAACAAGTCCAGTTTGTGGACTGAACACATAGTACCCTGAATACGAAAGGACACCTTCTCCATTACCATCAATCCACGCTACTCGGTACACTGATACAGGCGCGGTGCCGTAAGCGCTGGAGGGCGATTCTTGTCTTATCGTGAATGTAACCGAGACCTTACAAAGCTGTCCGTTCGGTCCCTTAACATTGAAGTGCGATTGTTCATGGGGAGCACTTGGAGATAGCGGGTAACGCTGGAGAGAGCCAGCCGTACCGCTTACTGTATCGATGCTCTGATACAATGCAATGGTATCATCTCTATAGCGGAAACCCGGTGCCCATGGGAGACCGGTCCACCAAACTGAGTCCCCATCAATGACGCGACGTGATACCGGAAGAGCAACGTGCTGGACACTTCCTTGTTGGTTCGTTGTGTAGAACCGCACCTCATACACCAACGTATCATGCTCCCGTAGGACATCCACAACTGCCTGCTTCGATGGTGACACCGGGTCCTTCACACAGCCACCAATTGCGACGGCGATTGCGAACAGTACGAAGAGAGTGTTCGCTAGATTGTTCATGTGATCATCTCTTACTATTGTATGAGAGTAGTTCATAGTTGTACGGAAGGACATTGCTGTCTTTCGGCATCAACGTTACATGAACAGGACCAACTGCTGTCGAGTACAATGAATATGCGGTAGCAAGCAATGATCCTGTACCTATATCCATAAACTCTTCAGCAATGACCCAGCAATGATGAGGCCGTCCACTTATGTTCACCGTGGTGTCTTTGCTTACAGGTGTCGAGTAAACTCGAGCCATTCGTACGGAGCCAGGAATTCTGCGGAGGCCAGCCTCGACCTTCGCATCTAACTTCCAAGCCACATTCAAAACACATACCATGTTCGGCGCGCGTCCAACAAACAACTCTGATCCCGTTCCTGAGTACTCTTCATCAAACGCTGGTGGTGCAGATACGTACCGTACCACTACGTCTCCAAAGACAGCCGTGTCACAGGAAACAACCCCCGCCACGGTTTTCGGAATGGCGGGATCGGTCTCTTCTCCAATCTGTGCACTGATAGTGTCTCCTTGCTGGTACAGCAGCCCATACAGGATCGCATGATCTGGCAGCTCATCAGGAATGGGAGCAGGTCGCGAGGCATCTGAACAGGAGACTGCTATCGTGCCAACTAACACTGACAGGCAAAGTTGTTTCAGTTGTAGCATCAGGAATCCTTGACGAATGACAGCTAGGTACGACGTTTTCCGTTTGGAAAATTGTGAGGAGGGAACGACACAAGCGCTACATACATTCTTTCATCGCCTTGAGACCCGTACACTCACGCTCTAGATCTGATACCTACACTGATCGATCTGAATGAATGCGATCACAAGTCTGATCCGGTCATCTAGAACCCCTAAACAATAAACAAAGTGGCAATTCCATCTATTGCCAGTTGTCACGTTCACAAACGAGCAGATCACCATGAATCCTGACGCATTGCGTCGCAAGGCGGCGAGGTTACTAGCTACCAACCCCAGAGAATCGATCGAGTTGTTCACGAGCGTGTTGGCGGCCCCGTCACTCTCTGATAGTGTGCGTGCATACTGTCGTCTGTTTCGAGGATGCGCCTACTTCAATCTACATCAGCTGGGAAGTGCGGATCTGGACTTCGAAGTAGCAGGGCAACTCGCCTCCTCCGCCAATGAACCGCGCATTCGATTCAAGGCATCCATTTATCGGGTAGCCGTCCAGATTGCTTCCGGTTTGACCGGCGATGGGCGTGCACGGCTGTTGGCTATTCTCGAGCAGGACACCTCGCCAGAGAGAGAGATCCAAGCATACGAAGCAGAGTATTGGCTGGCTGTCGCGTCACTCGATTTGGGATACACTCACGAATCAACTGAGTTCTTTCATAGATGTGCGAACGGTGCTCGCAACGTTGGCTGTATGGTGTATAAGACCAAATGCATGCTTGGCCTTGCCCAGTGCAGCATGCTAACTGGCGACCCCACTGACGCTGAGTCTCGATTTCGCACCACTCAATCCATGGCCGACTCGGTCGGACTACGCTCTGTAGTTCTCGATTCTGTTGCCTGGCGGGCATTGAACATGATCGAATGCAACCGCTTCGCCGATGCCAAAGAACTCCTCGCTGAACATGCACATGAGACAATCGTCGAACGCACTAGTTTGAGAATGGTGTTTCAGATATTGGAAGCAACGATCAATGCTCTAAGCAATACCACGAGCACAGATTCGATAGAGGCTCTGCTGTTAAAAGGTACTCGCACGCAATTGGCAGACTATGACATGCGCAAACTGTACTCGAGGGCAGTCGTGATTTATCTTACAGCCTCTCAGCAGTCGGAGCGCGCCCGGCGCTTTCTACAGGACCACGTGATCGACGACTTTGGGAAGAGTGCTCCATTATGGGTTGTTTTGCTGATCGATCTGGCAAAGGTAGACGACGACGCTCTGAAAGGAGCAGAGGCATTGCGCAAGCAAATGCTAAAGAACGCATGGGAAGCGAATACGGCTGTAGAACGTCTGCTTGGCATGATTGAGCATAGTGAAGCGGAATGCACCAGGATGGCAGCGGAGCTTGCATCAGTACAGCTCGCGGTCAGCGACCTTCCAATCACTTCTTCACACGTCAACATTCCTTCTAGGCTCGAGTACGTTAAAGCGTACATGGATCGAAGGGATCCGGGCTTCGAGCGGCGACTCGTGCTATGCGAGCCGTCGTTGAGCAGCCAAGAGATCGAGGTCTGTATTCTGATCCATCTCGGATTTTCAACAAAAGAGATCGCTGACGCACTGTATATAACCCAGAGGTCTGTTGAACTACATCGATTCCGTTTGAGGAAGAAGTTCCGACTCCGTCCGAAAGAGAGTCTTCACCAGTTCTTGTCGTCCGTTGTGTAAGCAACTCAAGAACCATGTGACCTGCCCAATGAGTTCACAATCTCGACACGCACCCAGACTGAGCAATGCGGCCTTCACGTCTCCGTTCTGTCGACCGCGACCGCATCATCGGACATCCGTCATGATCGGCTGCCCCGTTTGCTCGTCAATGGCGTAGACAATATCGCTATGACCATACGATTTCGGCCACAGTCCGTCGGTTCTGAATTTGTAGTGGACATGGATCGATCCATTCTCGATCTTGGTCACGAAACACTCGGAGCAACATTTCTCAGAGCGCGGCTGAGGATTCATTCGTTTCCATAACGGATCACTCACGATGGTCTCTTCGGAGAGGTCGTACTGCTTCCACTGGTTCGATCTCACGTCTCCAATGATGACCCTGTCAAAGTCACCCGCTCCTCCGGTCTTTAGGATCATCCAGTTTCGATATCGAATGAGCTGTTCGTCTTTGTCCCACGATCGTTTCCAATATGTTCCCGTCCCGATGTGTACGGCACGAGATGAGTCTGCCGGTTTGTAAACGTACGAAACATCATGCTGGAACTCTTGAAGGTCTGCCGTATGCACAGAGCTGCAGATCAACGTCCCACCGATGTTCTGTTTGATCTCGGCCGTGTCATAGTCGGGTCCAAAACCGCTGGGACCGAAGAGTATCTGAAACAAACCGTAGAGTGTTGCAAGAACTGTCAACGAGACCAATGCCATACCAGCGATCTTTGCGGCCTGTCCCTTGTGTTTCACGGATCGATAGACAACGAATGCCAGGAAAGAGGGAAGCGATATCAACGCCAGTGCAACAAGTGCGACAAGTGCGAGCACGATCACTAGAAGGAAATCTTCGATCTTCAATACGCGGATCCTTACAAGTGTTACGTCAACACGTCCGCTTCTAACTGTCCCTCACCAAGCGGACGCATGAGGCGTGTGAGTTCTTCGCGGTCGTCGGTGGCAAGCCAATGCGAGCGCACGTGCGGCTCGATGATGAGTGGCATGCGTTGTTTGGTATTGTGCACATACGACATGAGTTCGTTGGCTTCTGTCGTCACGATCGAGAACGTGGTGCTGTGTTCGCCCGACTCCTTATCCGTCCACTCTTCCCAGATGCATCCAAGCGTGAACAGCGACGCGTCGTGCATGTGCACATAATGAGGGATCTTGAGCTTGCCTTCGTGGCGCCACTCCACGAATCCGTTCACAGGCAAGAGGGCGCGACGTTTGGTGATGGCATCGCGAAAGGATGGCTTTTCGAAGATCGTCTCGCAGCGCGCATTGAGCGTCATGTTGCGAAGCTCATCGGCCTTTGCACGATCCTTCGTCCACCGAGGAATAAGTCCCCACTCCATCATGCGGATATGCGACGGATCGTCGTTCGCCACAATGGGAAGCGATGGGTGGACAAAGCCCGTGATCTTGAAATGCGGCTGATACGCCGCTTCGTCATCGAAGACCGCGCCAAGGCTGGTTTCGATCACATGCGTGGTGGCGTAGATGGAAACAGTGAAGCACACGGTGCTTCACATCCTCCTTACCGACCGAGCGTTACCCATGCAAGGAAGGCAATGATGCCGACCATCATGAGCAGAGCATAGTTCTGGGCAACGCCGGACTGGATCTTGCGCAGTGCTGCTGCACCGGCGCCAACGCTCGTGGCAGAGCCGTTCACGATACCGTCGATGATCTTCACGTCGAAGATCTTCCACAGGAAATCGCGCGACACGGCAAGGATCGGTCCTACAACGGCGAAGTTGTACACCTCGTCGACGTAGTACTTGTTCCACAGCAGCGTATAGATGCCCTTCATCCTTGCCGCCATACCCTCTGCCCGCTCCGTGCCCTTGCTGTAGATGCTCTTCGCAAGCATGATGCCGGCAATGGCGATCACCGTGGAGGCGCCCATGAGTCCCCACTCCAGCATGGCATGATCGCCAACGTGCTTCGGCAAGAAGCTCATGCCGCGCTCGAAGATGGGGTCGAGCCAGCCTTCGAGAAGGTTGGGGATGTGCAGTGCATGACCGATCACGTGTGGTACGCCAAGGAAGCCACCGAAGGCGGAAAGGACGGCAAGGACGATCAATGGTATCGTCATCGTTGCCGGTGATTCGTGCGGGTGGACGTGATGATGATCGAAGCGCTCTTCGCCAAGGAACGTGAGCGTGGTCAAGCGCCACATGTAGAAGGCCGTGGTGAAGGCCGCAACAGCGCCAACACCCCAGAGGATCGGACTACCATTGAGGAAGCCCATCCACAGGATCTCGTCCTTCGAGAAGAAGCCCGAGAAGAACGGAATACCGCTGATGGCCAGCGTTCCGATCAAGAATGTCTTGTAGGTGGTGGGCATGTACTTCTTCAAGCCGCCCATCTTTTGAATGTCCTGCTCTTCGTGCATACCATGGATCACCGAACCCGAACCAAGGAAGAGCAAGGCCTTGAAGAAGGCATGCGTCATCACATGGAAGACGCCGGCCGTGAAGGCACCAACGCCGAGGGCGGTGAACATGAAGCCGAGTTGCGAAACGGTCGAATACGCGAGAACCTTCTTGATGTCGTTCTGCACGATGCCGATGGTACCGGCAATGAGGGCCGTGGTGATGCCGATGCCGGTGACGACGGCCATGGTGGACGGCGACATGGCAAAGAGCACGTTGTTGCGGGCGATCAGGAAGATGCCCGAGGTGACCATCGTTGCAGCGTGGATCAGGGCCGATACCGGTGTTGGACCCGCCATGGCGTCCGGCAGCCAGATACCGAGCGGGATCTGCGCCGACTTCCCGGTGCAGCCCAGGAAGAGCAGCAGCGTGACCACCGAGACCATGGCCGTGCCCGGTGCCCACACCGTGGGTGCTTGGGCGGCGATCTCGGAATAGCTGAGTGTGCCGAAGGTGTTGAACAGAATGAACATGGCGATCAGCACGCCGAAGTCGCCAATGCGGTTCACGATGAAGGCCTTCTTCGCAGCGTCACCCGTGTAGACGATGCCCGTTCCCTCGAACTTGCGCTCGTACCAGAATCCGATCAGCAGATACGAGGCCAGACCCACGCCCTCCCAGCCAAGGAAGGTGAGCAGGAAGTTGTCGGCCAAGACCAGATTCAACATCATGAAGACGAACAGGTTCAGGTAGGCGAAGAACCTCGAGAAGCTCTTATCGCCATGCATGTAGCCAATGGAGTAGACGTGGATGAGGAAGCCGATGCCCGTGATGATCAGCGTGAACAGCAACGACAGTTGATCCACTTGATAGGCGATGTTCACCGTGAAGGCGCCCGTCGAGATCCATGTGTAGACCGGAACGTGCATCGACCGCTCTTCACCGGGCATGCCCAGGAAGGAGAAGAAGATGGAGACGGCAATGGCAAAGGAGGCAAGGATGGCCCCACTACCGATGATGCCGATCAGGCGTTCACTCTTCAGTTGTTTGCCAAAGAGGCCGATCACCAAAAAGCCAAGAAGCGGGAACAGTGGGATCAGGGCGGCGGAATTCATCCGATCTCCGGAGCAAGTGTTTCAAAGTCGAACTTCTCTACTTCCATCTGTACATTCTGGAACCGGAAACGCATGGTCTCGTCGATG
This sequence comes from Kapaibacterium sp. (SeqCode), assembly GCA_044224925.1. GTDB lineage: Bacteria > Bacteroidota > Ignavibacteria > Kapaibacteriales > Kapaibacteriaceae > Kapaibacterium. The sequence goes on along the minus strand of JBGAJM010000013.1, from coordinate 12,033 downwards.
ATCATCATGCAGTTCCGTTCCACCTTCATCCAATCCGAGCGTTTTGCTGTGAAGGGCTCGGAGGAGACGACCACGGAACTTGGATGTCCGAAGGTTGGCTCCATCATGCACACTTCACCGCGACAGTGATATTCGCGTCCGTACATGTAGTACAACGATGCCGGCTGAACGCTTGGATTCGTGGTGTAGCGCACCACGATCAGGCTTGTGCCGTTCGTGACCGAAAGATTCAGATACGAGTGCTGTTGCACACCGGCCTCGATGAGCAAGGCACTGAGGTCTTCGAACATCTTGTTCATCGCATAGACCATTTCCTCGCAGGTCACATGGCCATGCGGATCGGCGATGTGATTGAGGAACAGTCCGAAGAGATGCTCCGAGTCCGTTGACCCTTGAATGGCATCATAGGCCGTGTCGTTCAGCTTGCGCAAGAGGCTCCGACGGATCTGCTTATATCCGCCAAGGACGCCGTTGTGCATGAACATGAGCTGACCGCACCAGAACGGATGCGAGTTCAGTTCTTCCACCGACAATCCGGGCGATGCCGCACGAACATGGGCGAAGATGCAGGGCGCATAGATCTTGCGCGCGATCTGCTTCAGGTTCTGGTCGGACCACGACGGCTTGATGCTGCGGAACACGCATGGCTCGTTGTCGAGCTCGGGCGCATACCAGCCAATGCCGAACCCATCACCATTGACGGCCACGGACATCTCGCCGGCATTGACGCTCTGCGCTGTTACAAGCGAGAATTTCGGCTTGAACAGGAGGTCGTCTGCCAGGATGGGCGGACCGATGTAGGCAACGAAACGGCACATAGGTTCTTAGTTCAGGGAGACCTTTTCGGTGCACCAGGTGGTGTACACGCCATCGAGCAGCAGGTTGAAGGCATCGGCCGCTTCACGTGCCGCATCGAGTGCCGCTTCCTTTTGTTCGTCGGTCTTGCACAGGCGAACCAGTGCTTCGCGCGTTACCGTGCGGTGGATCTCGTCGGCATGCTCGTGCACGGCAAAGAACTCCAGCGCGTTCGGTGTGTCCATGTCGTAGAACTTCTTCAGTCCGGCGATCTTCGTCGTGGAGATCTCGGGGATCTGGGATTCGTAGGCATAGAGGGCGGCAAGGCCTTCGGCAGGATTGTTGCGACGTGCGAGTTCCTTGAGGATGCGTACCGATGCACGGGTGTGCGACAGATACTTGCGGCTCAGCACTTCTTCGCGCGAGCAGCCCAGTGCCTCTGCAAAGCGCAGCCACAGCTCGGGGTGATTGCCCGGACCGTGCTCTTCTTCCATCAGGTTCTCGAGGAGCATCTGGCGGATCTCCATATCGTCGCAGTTCGCATGCGTTGCGCTCACGTACGTTGGGAAGAAGTGCACCTGGTGGTAGTACTCCTTCGCGTATTCGCGAAGCATGTCGATCGAAAGCGTGCCCTCGTTCCACATCAGATAGAACGGATGTTGCAGCATGTGTCGCTCGGACACGATGGCGTCGAGTTGCGCGAGGAACTGTTCTGTGGTCATGGTCTGGACCCTACTAAAAAATGATGGGAGTTGGTTTTGTGTTCTTGAGCAACAAAGATAGGAGTTTTCGTAATTTTGCACCCTGATATGAGCACATGGAATAATCTCCCCTGGGAACAGGGATCCTCCGAGGACGACGTCCTCACCGAACTGGCCATGCCGGTCCGGGTGATCCTGTTCAATGACGACTGGCACACGTTCGATGAAGTGATCGCCCAGATCGTCCGCGCAACCAACTGCAGCGCCGCCCACGCCCAACAATGCACGCACGAAGTGCACTACGTGGGGAAAAGCACGGTCTTTGAAGGCCAGATGATCGAATGCCTACGGGTATCGTCGATCTTGGAGGAGATCGCGCTGCATACGCAGCTGGAGTATTGACTTGTCACTCGTCACTTGTCACTCGTAACTACGGCTTTTTAGGGCTTGTCGTATCGCTCGGATTCGGCACCGGCTGCGTTGGAGGCGTGATCGCTGGGCCTCCAGGGGTAGTAGGGAGCCCGCCTTTCAACTTATCCAACTGACCCTTCAACATGTCGTTGACGTTGGTTCCAGGCGGCATGCCGGGGACATTGACGCCCGGCGCTGTTACCTGGAGCGCATCCCTATTGTTATTGATGAGCTGCTGGAGCGGATCCAGTTCGTTCTCCTTGGCCTTCTTGGCACGTTCTGCGTCGAGGTCGTTCAGCAAGAGTGAATCCGACACCTCTGCTCCGTTGAGCTTGGCAAGGGCGAACTCAAGACTTGGACGTACTTCTTTTGCGTATTCGGAACGCGGATACTTCTCGACGAGCAATCCATAGTAGTACCGCGCACTGTCGGGCTGGTCGAGGTTGCGTTCGTGCATGTAGCCCAAGGCATAGAGTGCCTTCGGAGCGAGCTCACTGGTCGGGAAGTTCGTCACGATGGCCATGTACTGCCGCGTGGCGTAGGCATAGTCCTTGATGGCCCGGAAGCTGTTCGCACTGCGATAGAGCTCCGATGCATCGTCGGCCTGCAGGTCGCCCACGTAGCCAAGACTTGACTGTGCTTCCTTGCCGAAGTCGGACTTCGGAAAATCACGTGAGAGCACATCCAAGAGCGAGTCGGCCACTTCGGGATCGGACTCGCGCAGCATCCGTGCCTGGGCGTAGAGGTAGCGACTGCGTGCCTGGTCACTGACGGCTGTACTGTCGAAGGCCAGTTTGTAGTAGAAGACGGAAGAATCGGCATTGCCCATTTGCTCGTGGACGCGACCGAGCGAGAACCGCGAGGCCGACTTCATGATGGCGATCGTGTCGCGCATGGTCTCGCGCTCCATGATGATGCGCTCATAGCCGGCGATCTTCCGATGCTCATCTTCCCATTGCTTGATCAGGTTGAAGTACTTGGCCGCTACGTCGTACACCGGTGTGCGGACGACCTTCGCCTTGGCGAAATACGGAAGGGCTTCTGAATACTTGCCCTGCTTATACAGCTTCATCCCCTTCTGGAACGCCTGCGCCATCAGTTCGGGTCTGCCCACAAAGGCCGTGTCGGCCTTCTTCTCCTGCGCAAGGATCGCCGGGTCGTTCACGTTCTCTTTGCGCGCGCGGTCCATGGCCATGCGTTCGGCAACGATGAAGGACGTCCACTCTGTGAAGTTGCGATTGTCTTCGAGCTCTTTGAAGATGAGCTCTGCCTGATCGTAGTGGCCAAGGTGCACGTGGGCTGCAGCCGTATACAGTTTCGACTCGAATTGCGCCAACACATCGGGTGTGTACGTGAAGACCTTTTCAAAGGCCGCAATGGCCTGTGAATCTGCTCCGCGACGGTAGTAGATGGAGGCAACATCCACTTGCCAGCGCGCACTCTGTTCGTTGTCTTCGCACTGCGCCACCGCTTGCTTGTACGGTTGAACAGCTTTCTCGAGGTCGCCATTCTCCAAGGCCAGCTCTGCCTGGATCCGATAGGCTTGCGAGAGGATGTCGTACCGATCCTTGTACCAGGCCACGTCGACGGTCTTCGAGAGCATCGTGAGACCTTGCGACATCTTGCGCTGGATCAGATAGTTCTTGGCCAGCAACAAGTGTGCATCGGGTGAGAGATCTCCGTCGGAGAACTGCTCGATCATCTCCACGCACTTCACTTGTGACGGCACCCACTCGTTGCGATAGAAGTAGGCCTTGGCCATCAGGAAGAGCGTGCCTTCCACGTAGCGCGACTTCGGGTGATTGGCCAGGATCTTCGATCCTTTGATCAGAATACTGTCCACCTTCACATTCACCGGCTGCAGCTTGCTCCGCTCGATGATGAACTCTCGCAGAAAGGCAGGCGAGTTCGGCGCATTGGGATCCTTCTTGACCTCCATCCCCGTGAAACTGGGGACGAGCACGCGTGGCTTTATGCGCTTGTTCTCGTCTTGATACGAGAACTCGTCCTCCACTTCGTTCATGATGCGCTGCATGTTGTAGTACGTATTGAAATACGTGGTCTGGTTGTCGTACCACGCACAATGCGTGAGCGACAATGCAACGCCAAGAAGGAGGAAGATGGTGCGGAAGGATCTCAACGGTGGAGCCAGCGTTTCCGATTTGCGAGTTGATGTTCGGTGAGTGTTGCGGATTCGGTGAGCATGAACGTTGCCGTTGGCACGCACGTGACAGACGTTGTGTAGAGGCGACCGTCGCAGTGCGCTGTGATCCGTGCCGCCGTGCCGCCTTGCTCTGCCATCAGCCTGTCCAAATGGGCGGGCGAGGCAACGCGTTTGTCGTTGACGGCAAGGATCTCGTCGTCGACGCCAATGCCGGCGCGCTGGGCAGGACCACCGTCTTCGACGGCGCGAACGATGATGCGACCGTTGACGTCGGCACATGTCCACCCGGCCATCACATCGGCCTGCACAGAAGCAAAGGTACGATTCTCGCCGAAGGTTATTGCGCTGGTGGACGGGGGCTTGAGTTCGAGGGTAAGGCCCATGGCGGCAAGGATCTCGGCATGCGGGAGCTCCTCGGTTCCGTCGAGCCAACCCTGTAGCATCTCACGCACCTGCACGCCCGTTGCGCGCTCGATGATGGCAATGCACTCCTGCTCGGTGAGGCCCTTCGAAGGATCGGTACGGTATTGCTCCCACATGGCGCGGAGTCCGTCGTCGAGCGACCGTTGCGCATCCGTGTGATCGATGATGTAGAGGTCGAGCAGCAGGAAGATCACGCCGCCCTTGAGGTAGTACGATGGGAATCGGTTGGAGGCATCGGGGGCCGGGGCGAAGTAGAGCTTGAGCCAGGCAAGGTAGCTGGAGTCCTTCACCGACATCTGTGCGCGACCCGGCACGCGGGCGAGTTTTCCGAAGTGGTCCTTGGCAATGCCTTCGAGGTAGGCCTTCTCGGTGGTGAAGCCGCAGCGATAGGCGAGCAGATCGTCGTAGTACGACGTGAGGCCTTCGGCCAGCCAGAGCATGGAGGTGTAGCGTTCGCGTGTGTAGTCGAAGGGACCGAGCTCGACGGGACGGATGCGCTTCACATTCCAGAGATGGAAGTACTCATGACAGAGCAGCGAGAGCAGATCGATGGCCTTGCTCTTGTCGAGCAGTGTTTGCGGATCGGTGCCGTTGATACTGGAGCGTGCATGTTCCAGTCCGCCGCCGTTACCCGGGAAGCAATGCAGCACGAAGACGTATCGGTCGTACGGCACGCCGCCAAAGATGGCCGCTTCGGTGGACACGATGGTCTTGAGTTGCTCGACGAGCCAATCGGCATCGACGTTGTGATTCGTCACGAGTGCGAGCTCATGCTTCGCGCCTTCTGCTTCGAAGGTTCGCACGATGTGATCGCCGATCTCGAGGGGCGAGTCGACAAGGATGTCGTAGTTCAATGCACCGAGCAACGTTGTGTCGCCCTTGCGTACGGGCGAGAGTGCCGTCGACACGTGAGGCCACTCGCTCTGTGCATGCGTAAGGGCCACGTGATGGATCTCGTCCTGACGTCCCTCCACATACATGCACGTGGCGGCCGGCACAACAAAGGCGTGCCAACGATTGATGTGATTGGTGCGCACGGTACGTTCGTAGCCGTATACCACATAGTTCACTTCGATGGTGTCGGACCCATTGGTCTGCACCACGAGCGATGCTTTGTCGCGCCAGTGAAAGGCCGCCGGTGTGCGCGTGGTGCCACGAACACTGTAGGCGCGAACGTTGCCTTGCAGACCGGCATAGTCGCGGATCTTATAACTGCCCGGCGTCCACGATGGCATCACCAACACAACCTCCGAACCGGTGATGGCCTGCACGCGCATGGTCACGCTGACGAGGTGTTGCGGCGCCCGTTCGAATCCGAGCGTGTAGAGAATGTTGGCCGACGTGTTCAGCAGTTGTTCGTCGCGTTGTTCGATGGAATACGGCATCAGCGTTTTCCGAAATAGGTGGAATCCATGAAGTCCTGATCGAAGGTCTTGTCGTCCTTGGTCTTGAGCAGATCGGTCCCCGGTGGCACCGAACCGCCGGTAAGTGTTCGATAGATCTCTTGCGCGTCGGCGATCTCCCGTCGCTTCGCAACGATGCCGGCATCGAGCTCTGCACGGTGCGCCTCCAGCCACGCTTCGTCTGTGAGTTGCTCTGCAATGCAGAACGGCTCTTCACTCTGCAGACGCTCGAGCTTGCGTCGCTCCACGTCGCATCGGTTCTCAAGCGTTGCCGCAAGTGCCGTGAGTTCGTCGACATCCGTGATGGATGCATCGTGGTCGATGGAGGCATCGTCCGCTTCGAGCATGGCGATCAGGGATCGGAGCTGACTGATGTTGCGCTGTTGATACGCGTCCTGCACGCGTTGCCATGCAGCATGCTGTTCTTCTGTGGTCTCGTTCACATCGGGATGCAGTTTCTTCACCAGCGATCGATACAGCGTGGTGAGTTCTCCGTCGGCAGCTTGATCTCCACGTGCCGCCATTTCGCGATCGCGCTCGGCACGCGTCATGTCGAAGGCCTCGCGCAGTCGTTTGTGAAAGCGCTCGAACTCTTTGTCGACGATGAGATTCACCCGATCGATCACCTCTTGCGTGAGCTTCTCGCCGCGCGTGAACTTCGTGTTCAACAGCTCGACACGACGGTGGATCTCTGCGGCCTCGATGGCCACGCGTTGAAGCTCGCGTTCACGTCCACCGAAGTGGTGATCGTACGTTGTGGTAAGGGTGCGACGTTGGTTGGTCGACATGTCGTGCCACGCTTCTGCCATCTCGCGCAACTGCCGTCGGAGCTGCGCACAGTATGCACGCAGACGTACAACGTCGGGATGCAGCAGCGGAGCCGATGCGTCGCCCATCATGCCGCCTTCTCCACGGCCCCGAACCGTACGACGGCCATTTCTGTGAGCGCGAAGAGCAAGGCCAGTGCAATGAAGAGCGGCCACAGTTCCGAGCCGGTGCGAGCGCGTTGCACTTCATCGCGGATCGACGTGCCGGCATCGACGACGGCCACGAGATCGGGTGCGTTGACCATGGCGCGCACCGATGTCTTCCACGTTTCGTTCTCGAGATACGTGAGCTGCGATTCATCCGTTGGCATGTTCACGGCAACGGTCATCACGGCATTCGAATCTTCCGTCGACACTTTGATCACACCCGTTCGCTCCTGTCCGGGGATCCGCGCCACTGCACCGGATGGCAATGGCACAGCATCGATGCGTTGAATGATACCCGTGGCATCGACCACTCGAAAGGTCTTCTGCGCTGCATAGCGTGGCGGGATCGGCGCACTCACCGGTTCTCCGAGGAGTGCCTGCACACCTTGATCGCGCGGCATCATCAAGTACAACACACTGCGCACCATCAACGTGGGAAAGAGTCCTGTTGTCGGCAAGGTACTCCACGCCATGGTTGGCGGAACAGCACAATACAAGAAGCGACCATTACCACGCAGCACTTCCATCAGGAAGGTACCGCCCGCGGTTTGGATCAAGGCCTGTCCACCCGTGGCTGCACGCATGGTTTGGATCGTTGGTGACTCGACGATGCGCTTTGGATCGGTCGTGCCTTTGAAGACCCCTTGGAACAGCGGATGTGCGCGCTCCACCGACGTGAACTTCCACGGCTCTCGCACAAAGGAGGCCTGCGGCTCGGTCACATTCACTCCCATGGCCGCCGCAATGCGCGATGTGGCCTCGTCCTTTGATGCGAACAGCAACACCCCCCCGCCACCTTCCACGAATTGACGGATGGCCACGGCATCGGACTCGCGTGCATCACCACCACAGACGATCACCACATCCAAGGATGCAAGGGAAGGAAGCACGGCGGCAAGGGTCGGATACACATCGAGCGTTGGTTGATCTGCTTCGGTGCCGGGCATGCGCAAGGCCGTGCGTGCGAACAACACATCGGATGGTGCACCAACAAGGGCCACGCGAGCGCGCGGTGGAATGAGGACGCCGGCATAGCGTGTGTTGTCGCGGTCGATGGCATCGTTCTCGACCTCTGTCGATACGGCCACCATCCCCCGACGTTGAGCAGGTGCAGAGATCACCGTGCTACGAGTAGCACCGGCGGGAATGTCAACGGCACGTTGTGCCACACGCACACCATCGAAGGTCAACGTTACGATCACACCCGACGCATCGCGTGTGCTTCCGTTGCGCACGAACGTTTCCACTTCGATCGGTCGGTCCGGCTGGAAGAGTGCGGTGAGCACGTGGAGCGAATCCACGGAAATGTTCTGTTCCAAACCATCCTGTCCGTTCCCGATCCGCACAAGGAAGACCGTGGCCGTCGATCGAAGAAGAACGCTCGTATCGGCAGGCGGTCGTACGGTGAGCGAAGCTTGCGCATCACTGATCACATAGATCTCGCGATGTGCTTCAGAGGCATCGTCGAGAAGGAGTTGTGCATGACGGAGGGCGGCGGGAAGTTCGGCGCGTGCATCGGAGAGCGCAAGGCGTTCGATCTCGTCACGTGCAATGGCGAACGTGCGTGTGAAGGAGACCGCATGCGTTGGGTCCGGTCCGGCCAGCGGCAGCACGGCCACTTCGTCGCCATCCTTCAGTCCGTCGAGAATGGAGAGAGCCGCACTCTTCGCTTGACGGAGTCGCACGCCACGCTGGTCGGCCGCTTCCATACTTGCAGAGTTGTCGATGAGCAACACCACGCTCGTGCGTTGTTGCATGCCAAGCAGCGGTAGTGTGCTTGGGATCGTCGGTCGTGCAAAGGCAAACACGGCACAGATGATGATGAGCGTTCGCAGGATCAGCAGCAGGATCTGCTGGATGCGGATCTTGCGAACACGCGTCTGCTGAAGCTCGTGCAGGAACTGCAACGTGCTGAACTCCACCACACGCAGCTTGCGCAGGTTGAGCAAATGCAAGAGCAGTGGAATGCCCGCCGCCGCCATGCCGATCAGAACGAACGGATTCAGGAAGTTCATGTCAGATTCACAAGCTTCCGCAGTTCGGCAACTTCTTGACGGGTAAGGTGACGGTAGTCACCGCGCGTAAGTCCCTTCGACGTGAGGAAGGCATACGACTTGCGTTCGAGCTGTTTCACTTCGTAGCCCATGGCCTCGAAGATGCGACGTACTTCGCGGTTCCGGCCTTCGCGGATCATCAGTGTGATGCGATGCGCATCCACCGGATCCACCATCACTTCGCACGGCGCCGTCGGTCCGTCCTCCAGCTCCACACCACGCGCGATCTTGCGTGCATCCACAGCGCGGATCGGTGCATCGAGCGTTGCCTTGTAGACGCGCGGGATCTGATAACGAGGATGCATCATGCGGTGTGCGAGTTCTCCATCGTTCGTCAGGATCAGAACACCAGTGGTGTTGCGATCGAGCCGACCGATCGTGAACAAGCGCGTGTGAATGCGCACGATGTCGAACACCGTCTTCCGACCAAGCTCATCGCTTGCCGTGGTGATCACATCCTTGGGCTTGTTCAAGATCACATACGTAAGGTGCTTGTCGCGCGAGATGGGTTCGCCGTGGACCGTGACGAAGTCGTCGATGGTCACCTTCGTCCCCAGCTCCTTGATGATGGCCCCATTCACGCGCACGGCACCGGAAGCGATCAGCTCGTCCGCTGCGCGCCTGGATGCGATCCCGGCATCGGCAATGGCCCTGTTCAAGCGAACCGGTTGTTGTGCAGGAAGGTCCTGCGATGTGTTTCTCTTTTTCATACGTTCTCCACGATCTCATTCATCGCATGCAACACGCGAATCGGTTCAATATTCTCCATGCAGGCATGGGTGCCCAGCGGACATGTTCGAGTGCCATGCGGCGAGCACGGTCGGCATGCAAGCGTTGCCTGTTCGACCACGCGTGCATGTGTGCCGTACGGACCGAATCCGAAGGCCGGCACCGTGGGACCGAACACCGCCACCACAGGAATGTGCTGGAGGGAGGCAAGGTGCAAGGGTGCGCTATCGTTGCACACCACGGCCGATGCACCCGCGATCACCGCTACTGCTTCGCGCAACGTCGTCCGTCCACAAAGATCCACCACGCCATCGCGCTCACGGATCGTTCCGGCAAGCGAGGCTTCGCCCACAACGACCACGTTCATCGAACGCTCGGCGATCATGCCCGCAAGCGCCTCTCCATGACGTATTGGCCAGCGTTTCGTTGGCCACACACTTCCCGGAGCGACCACAACATACGGCTTCCTGACGCCACGTTCATCGAGAAGGGCTTGGACGGCGGTCCGATCGTGCTGTGTTGACAAGGCGATGGGTCCGATCTCTTCCTTCGTTCGCGGCACGCCGGTGAGCACGGCCGCAAGCGCCAACTGTCGGTCTGCATCGTGCAAGACAGCAGGATACGGCACGGCTGCTGTGCAGAACCACCGCGCCCATGCTGTGCGGAACGTGCAGCTCCATGTTGGTCGCAATTCGCGTACGAACAGTGCCGTGCGAAGACTTCGGTGTGGAACGATCACGGCGTGACCATCGCAGCGCAGTTGTCGTGCAAGGTCCTTCATGCCTTGCCACCCTGCATGCTTCCCTCTCTTGTCGAAGGCAATGACCTCGTCCACCACACCAAGCTCGTCCACAACGGCCGCAGCGGCAGGCGTCGTGACCAATCGGATGCGCGCCCATGGCATGGCCTGTTTGAGGGCAACGGCCATGGGAAGCGAGAGCAGCACGTCGCCCAGAAACGCCGTTTGTACGATCGTCACGGTGGTCAGTGCAGAACGTTGCTCGTGCGTCATGGCGTTTCTTCTCTCCAACGTCGGTGCTGCCACGACCACATCGTCGGTGATTCGCGGATGGCATCTTCGAGGATGGCCACGTGACGTCGTGTGAGTTCGCGCACATCGTCGCGGGTGCTCGTGAGATCGTCCATGGGAACGGCGGCCAGCGGTGCGATGTAGGATCCGTCGTCTTGACGTCGTGCAAAGGCATACCACATGGTGGCATTGAACTTGAGGGCAAGGGCGGCAGGGGCTTCGTAGGTGGGTGTGGACCGACCGAAGAAGTTCACCCACGGATCGCGCGCTCCGTCGGCATGCTGATCGGCAAGAAATGCCACCGTGCCGCCATCGCGCAGGACACGCACGAGTTCGCGCGCGGCACTGTGCATGGGCACGATGCGATTGCCGAATCGTGTGCGATAGGAATTCAACAGGACATCGGCGGATCGATTCTTGAGCGGATGGGCGACGATCACGAACGGTGTTCGTGCGTGCAGAGCACCGGCCAGCGCAAGGAGTTCCCAATTGCCGTAGTGACCGGAGATCAAGACGTTGGGGAGGCCGCGTTCCGCACGTTCGCGTACGGCCTCGATGCCGGGGATCTGCATGTGGCGCATGATGTGCTCGGCCGACATCGACGGAAAGGCAAGGAGTTCTGCAAGCGTGATGCCCAGGTTGTCGTAGGAGCCGCGCACGATGCTGTCGCGCTCGGCCTGCGAACGTTCCGGGAATGCATGGGCCACATTGGCGGCAGTGATCGCACGACGTCGCGCGTCGATCCGCATCATGGCGCCACCGATCGTTCTTCCCAGGCGTACGCGACCGATGTCGGAACGAAGGCGGGAAACAAGTCCCAGCGAACGCAGTCCGGCAGTGACGGCACTATCGGAGAACGCACTCATCAACGCGACGTTGGTTGCGTGAGTTCGCGCGTTGCATCGGGGTTCTGGTTCGAGACCTTTGCATAGTTGTCGAACCACTTCTCGTCGCGGATCTCACCGAGCAAGGTGGAGTGGACAAGCTTGTGATTGCCAAGACCGGAAATGTCGACAAAGTAGAAGTGCGATCCGCCCATCAAGTTCTGATAGAACCATGTTTCGTACGGACGGGTGTCGATGGTCTGCACGAACTGTTCGATCTGCGTCGGATATCCGTAGCGCAGAATGATACGTCCGCGATCGGAGCGCCAGCCATCTTTGAACATGCCGGACGAGTAGTAGGTCTGTGCCCGTTGAAAGTCCTTGCGGAATTGGACGAGGCGCTCGTTCTCGGGTGTTGACGGCTCCGGATCGCGCAAGCGCCAGAACCGGAACAGATACTTCTGCTTCGCACGTTCGGTGGTACAGCCGGCAAGCGTGGTGCGCTCTGCGGGAACCGCAAGAATG
>JBGAJM010000044.1:0-5564 GCA_044224925.1 Kapaibacterium sp. (SeqCode) | reverse complement strand
GCGTTGTCGAATGCAAACGATGGAGGTATCGTCGGCACGTGCGAGCACCGTGCACTGCGCCGTGTCGTACGCGATGATGCGTGCATACGGCAAGTGGTCCACGGTGTCGGTCGACACGAGATCGCTGATACTGACGATGTCCTCTGTCTCGATCCCGAGCGTATCGGCAAGGTCGGCATCGAGTTCGGTGGCTGCCACGAAGGCCGTTCCGCCGTTCTGCATGTAGGAAAGAAACGCGTGTCGACTGAGCGAGTCCATCTCGAGCCAACTCGTGATGGTGATCCAGGACGACGCTGTTGGTTGTCGGTGGAGCGATCCCAGCTCATAGAAGGAGGAGTCGACAAGGTCGACCTCCTGGTTGCGAACGTCTTTCAGATACATCTGCAGCACCGACACATCGAAGGGCTGTCTGCCATCACGCTCGAATCGTTGCAGCCATGTACGTGGCTCCGGTTTGTTCACCTGTAGGAGGATGACGATGCCGGTGAGTGCGGCAACGGCGATGATCACGAGTCGTTCACGTCGTGTCATGCGCGTCGGGCCTTGATCTGGAGCTCAGTGAAGACAGCACGGATCCTGTCGTAGGCCATCGCATCGATATCATGCTTTCCGTACCACACCTGCTCATATTCGAGGCGGGCGGTGCGGAACACATTGCCAACGGCATTCATCGACACTTCGCGTTCATAGTCGCGATTGGTCTTGCCGGACCTGATCACGATCCATGCATGTTGCTCCAAGTGACGTAACGACTGGAGATAGAGATACCGCACGGCGAGTCGAAGATCACCGGCAGCAACGGCCTCGCCAATGCTGCGATCGAAGTCGATCTCGTATAGGTTCTCCTCGGTGATCGAACCATGGTCCAGATGTCGCGACGCCCGACCCGATGGGTTCTCGGCACCACCCTTTCTGAACCAATAGATGCCGGCCACGAGGGCGGCAAGGACAAGAGCATAGAACAGCACGTTCATAACGGTGATGCCGCCGTCGCTGGTGACCGCGGAACCGAACAGCTCAGCAAGAAGCCGTTTGAACCACTCCCACGGATCCAAATGTGCCTGACCTTGATGAAAATCATACTGTCCACTCGCGCGCAACGAGTCCAGCCACGAGATCGGCACATCGGCCTGCATCGAGTCGGCCTGCATCATTGCTGTCCAAGCTGATCGATCATGCCGGACATAGAGCGTGCTTCTTTGCGTTCGACGAGATCATAGTACGTGACCACGGCGGCAACATGGACCATGGCAGCAAGGAAGGCCGACACAAAGAGGTTCAGGCCGTACGAGCCCGCGATGACATACGAGCCGGCCGTACTTGATGCACCGTCGTCCACGCCTGCGGCCATGACAGCGATTATGGCAACGTATTGCAGAACGTTGGTCACACTTCCGATCAGTCCTTGGACGATCGAGACCACGAAGAACGCTCCAAAGCAGAACCACCAATTCCCCTTCACCAATTCCCATGCGTACCGAATGCCTTGTATGGCGGAAAGTCCGTCTGCACGACATGCCGCAAAACTGATCCACATCGGCACCATCGCCCACAGCAACATTGTGGTGCCAATAGGGATCGAGGCTATCAAGAGGAACGGCGAAGCGAAGGCCGGCAACGCGATAACGGCCATGCAGAGGACATACGCCAGATACAATAGGCTGAAGAGGCGAGCAGCAGTTCTCCACGCCCCCGCTCTTCCTTCGCGTGCCTCGGCATCGGTAGGGATCCGACCAAGTTGTTGATAGGTGATCACGTAGGTCTGAGAGACCACAAGGATGACGACGAACGAGATCATGATGACAGGAATGCCGATCACCCAATAGACAATGTTCTGGAGGAATGCACTCAAGATGGCATCTAGGAATAGCGACGGCTCGAGCGTCGTCGCCTTCAACGCTCCGAACACGTTCACAGAGCCTATTCCAACAAGCAACGCGCCGAGTACCACGAATGGTCCTGCGATCACAAGCAGAATGCGAAGGAGTGGAAGGGCGATCTGCCGCAGGATCTCGAACACCGCCGATAGCATGTCCGTGAACGACCGCGCCTTATTCAACCTGATGACGTTCTGTTCCATGTTCTCTCGCAAGCACTTGTTGAGGAAAGACCACCACATACCAAACAATGGAGGTAAAGGTGGCAAGGATGATGACGATGTTCAAGAGGAGCGGCATATCGGTGAGTCGAGTGACCCAACTCTCGAACACCGCCGCAACGATGATGAAGGGCAGGATGCCGACGCCGACGCAGATGCCTTTGCGCACACCGTTCCGAAACGATCGCATTCGCGTGAACGTACCGGGAAACAGGATACTGTTACCGATGACCATGCCCGCAGCACCGGCCACCACAATGGCCGAGATCTCCATGGCCCCATGGATGTAGACCGTCAGCAGCGACTGCTCGAACGATCCATATCGCAGGAAGAGCGAATGAAAGGCGCCGAGCATGAAACCGTTGCGTGCCACCACGATGATGGGGCCAAGCGTTGTGCACACGCCGATCACGATGGCATAGAGCGAGACCATACTGTTGTTCATTGCAATGGCAAGGAACATCGAAAGGCCATCGCGTTGCTTGTACACGCTCATCGGATCGCCGTTGGCGATGTTGTCAATGGTCATGTTCACGTAGGCATCGCCCATGATCGTTCGCGTGTATCGTTCATCGGTCATGCCGGACCAGAAGCCGATCATCGTGGGGAGCAGAAGCACGACCAACGAGAGCAGCAGTTCCTTTCGACTCTCCACCATGGCCAATGGCACATCATGCAGCCAGAATCGTCGCAATCGATCGCGACGTTCCGTCTTGTTCTTGTAGAGCTTCGTATGTATTGTTGCAGCGAGTTGATTGAGGTATCGCACAGTGTCGGAATTGGGATACTGTGCTCGCGCAAATGCCAGGTCGTCCGTGCACTCGAGGAACAGTTCAGCGAGCTTGTCTGGTGCAACAGCTGACGGGTCGGACAGGATCCTCTCGAATTCCTGCCAACGATCTTGGTGCAGCCGAACGAATGTTACTTCCCTCATTCTTCGAAAATGCGATTTTCTTGCGGCATAGAACAGAGAGGGTCCACATGAGCTCCATATCCATCGATACCACCCAGAACGTTGCCATCACGTATGAGCTTGCCGGCGTCATGGAACGTATTGGCGCATATATCATCGATGCGATCATCATGGGAGCCTTTTTGTCAACCTTCATGACCGTTGTGTCCGTTCTTGGCGCTGCTGGGAATGTCGGTGGTGGATCATCGGAGTACTTCATGATCGGCATATTCGGGGCGTTCGTTCTTACGTTCTTGTATCCGTTGATCGCCGAGGCCACGATGAACGGTCAGACCCTTGGCAAGCGAGCCATTGGAATTCGTGTGGTTCGCCAGGATGGAACGGCAGCGACGTTCGGCAACTTCGTCATTCGCTATCTCCTGGGCATTCTGGAGAACGGCATCTCCACCGGCGCCATTTCGGTCTGTTCGATCATGATCACGAAGAACAGGCAACGCGTCGGAGATCTGGCAGCAGGGACGGTGGTCGTGAAGGTTGTCAAGCGCGCATCGTTGCAACTCTCACAGTTGCAAACAACAGCGGACGGGAGCCACACGATCGTGTTCGAAGAAGTTGGAGCGTTGTCCGAGAATGATATCGCCATCATTCGTGAGGTTTTACGTGCTACACGGAACAGTGCCTACTCTGTTGAAGTGCGGACGAACATGTTGTACAAGGCAAAGGAGCGCATCGAGGCGCTGCTGCACATCTCATCGGGACTGAGTGCCGAGAAGTTCCTGATCCAGGTGTTGGAAGACCATAGTGCACTACACGGTGCTTCTACCAGCGATATCGCGCACCGACAGAAAGACTGATGTACTGAAGGCCCCATGCTCCATCACTCACGATGTTGTTGAGGATGGACGTGTAGGTGCCTTCGAGGAAGACCGACGTGGAGAAGGACACCGGATAGGTGTAGCCAACTCCTCCATAGACACCAACGTTGAGCGTGTTCACGGCATCGAGCGATGTTGGGTCCACTTGTGTGGACGTTGTCCCATCTGCGAACGTCACCGTGCCCGGACGTAGAATGCGGCGCTCGACGTGCACGCTCTTGCTCATGGCAAGCGATGCCTGCAGTCCACCTGTGATGTAGAAGGAACGCATCGGATAGAACTCCGCACCAACGGCAAGCGAAAGGTATGGTGCTGTGAGTCGCATCACAGTGCCTTCTTGATACGGCACATAGGTCTTGGTGGAATCGTTATAGATGGCACTCTGCACACTGTCCGGTGCGAGCAACTCGCCACCGAATGTATTGAGCATCAGCTTTCCGGTGAGCACCCATTCCTTCGTCATCTGTCGACCCAACACCACGCCACCCCATCCCCCGCTCCCTTGCGCAGATGCATTGAACGTGCCTGGTGTTGTAAGGCCGCTCATCGATCCAACGTTGGGTGTGTGGAAGGCATGCGTGAGCGAAAGGAAGGCGCCAGCGAACCATGAACTCTCTTCGGTACAGACGGCGTCGGGGCCTTCGCTGAGAATGTAGACGTAGCGCTCCGTGCGCGTGTCCCACATCTTGCAGAGTGTGAACTCCATGCTGTTGTTGGCAACGTCGGTGGCCGCGAAGACCATCCGTCCGCTACCGGCGCTCGAGGCCGAGATACGGAGCGTGATCAGTGGTGCTCCCTCTTGGAACGACGGCACAACGGTCTCGATGCCCTTGGCATAGACGATGCGAACGCTCTTGAGTCCTTTGTCCGCCACCCGATCGTCGCGCACCGTCAGTTGATAATCGTCGCGGACCATCTTTCCGTCTGCCATCGGTGCAAGCGTATCAACGTACTTGTTGAGTTCGAAGAACGACTGACCGGCCATGTTCCCGTAGGCATCATAGGCATCGTTTCTGAATCCGAATCCATAGGAATACAGACCGAAGTTCTCGTCGCCCTTGATCACGTGTGTGCCATATGGAATGGGCACTTGCGCAATGGAATACCGACTCTCTCCGAGCACTTCGAAGAGTGTGGAATCGATGCGACGGCCATTCAGGCGAATGGTCGCAATGCTGCTCGTTGGAGCAACCACATTGATGTAGTGATGCCAGTCCCCATTGATCGGCGTGGCGAATCGATACTCGTTCAGGAACTGTTGTGTTGGCGAGACGAAGATCATCATCGGATCTCCGACGCTATCGCCGTTCTTGAATCCCTGTGCGAACTGCGCAACGAGCACCGGCTTGTCTGCCGTTACCTGGAGATGTTGGAACACGTTGATGTTCTCATAGAACTCGCCTGCGCGCAGTTGTGCCACCATCTTCGAATTCTCGAAGACGCGTGTGCCGTTCTCCGACGCAACAACGCGATACGTGTACTTCGACCGTTCTTTCAATTGTCCTAAATAGAAGTGCTTGCCCCACGAGCTCACCGGTGGAAGCTGCTCCACAAGGTGGTTGCAGGCCTCGACCTTTGCAGGAACGTAGGCGCAGTTATGTCCGCTGAACACAGCGATCTTCTTGTTCGCCGTGATCAACGATCCGGTGAGATCGCATTGTCCGATCGACTCGAAGCG
>JBGAJM010000043.1:0-6465 GCA_044224925.1 Kapaibacterium sp. (SeqCode) | reverse complement strand
TCAGGCAACTTGGCTCGTTTAGCCCCGACCGGACTCGAACGTATCTGCATGTACAACTGTTCTGCAGGCACACAGAACTACAAGCTATGGATTGAAGTTCGCGCGGGTACGATCCGCGACGAGACAACGCTTGTGCGGAGCGGAGGCGCGAGCGACGGAACGACGCCGATTTCGTGGAAGCTGACCACGAGCGCCAACGCGAACTACCCCGGAGACTCGCTCAACACCGACGACATCGTTTTCTGGTGCGGCACCACGAACTCCGCCATCACGGCCGAGATTGAGATTCTCCACGACTCTGCGACCAGCCTGAAGGACAGCGAGGTCTGGATCGACGTCTCGTATCTCGGGTCTAGCGCTACGCCGATTGGAACTTTGATTTCGGATCGAACCGCCGATTACATCGCGACTGCGGCCAATCAAGATTCGAGTTCTGTGTCGTGGACGACGACGGGCATGACCAACCCGAACAAGCAAAAGTTATCCGTGACTTTCACGCCGCAGATGAAGGGATTCGTTATTCTCCGTGTGTGCTTGGCCAAGGCCAGTTACACCATTTACGTTTGCCCGAAGGTGTCGGCCACTGGTCTTGTCAACAAGGCGCAATACCAAATCCCCGGTGGCGCATGGTCAAATCGGTTCGCTGGTGGTGCCTTCATCAACATCATGAATAACACGAAACAGGAACAGGTGCCCGGAAACAACTTCATCCTCGAAAGCACTTCGTCCTCCAGTCTCGTTCAGGACTTGTCAAACTACTTTATGGCGTGTTAAAAAAAGGAGGATCATCATGGCAACCGCACCTTACACAGGCCCCGATCGCAGAAAGAGCGATCGCGCAATGGGCTGGCATAGCACGACGTTCGGCCTCGTTCTAGGGCGACTTTGGTCGTTGATTGCTTACAGCGATACCACACCGACGCGATTCATGCTCGGGCTGGCGGGCGCGTGCTGGTCTCTGTTGCTGTTCGCCCCCGGCGACACGTTCAATCGGCCAGTCTATCGCTATATGGCCCTGCTCGGACCTGAAAACATCTGGGCCGCGCTGTGGGCCGTCTATAGTGGGTTGATGTTCTGGCGCGTGTTCAGTTCGTCGAAAAAGCCCACGTGGTCGATCGTGGTCAACACGCTCGGCATGATGCTTTATTGGTGCACCACGGTTTCGATTTATCTGACGCTGACTTATCCGCTGCCCGCTGCGCTGGCCGTGGACGTCGTCCTGTCTCTTTCTGCAGCATGGGTTTTGATCCGAACTAACATCAACCCTGAAGGGGGCTGGCGTCGTGATTAATCCGGAAATCGACAACATCGTCGGCTGGGGCGGTGGCATCACGCTGCTGACCTATGTTGCGAATCTGTTGTGGAGACAGTTCGGAAAGACTCGCGTTGAAGGCGCGCGAGATCGCGCGGAGATCGACATCCTAGATTCATTACGTGAGGAAAACAAGCTCCTGCGCGAGCGCGTGCGGCTGGTCGAGGCCGAACGCGACTCTGCAAAGGAAGAAGTAACGATGCTCCGTGATCAGGTGCAGACGTTGAAGCGCGACATCGGTGCGCTCGACATGCGCGTGAATGAACTGCTCGCCAAGCTGAAAAGGTGAATCAACACCAGCAGAGACTGGCTCAGGCTCTCGGCAAAAAGCCGGAAGAACTGAACTTGAGCGATCTCCGCTGGTGGTACTGGCAGGTGTGGATGCGTTTCTGGAAGGCCGTGCCGAAGGACGAGCGTCTAGCTCGTTCCCATCCGACAAATAGACCGGGGGCTTGAATGGTAAAACTAGCGTGGGGACAGAAGATCACGCCAGCCGAACGACAAAAAGTGATCGATCTGTGTGAAGTGCTGGGCTTCGATCCATCGTTCTTGATGGCCGACATGTGGTTCGAATCGCGACTCGATCCGGCTGCAGTGAACTCCGAGAGTGGTGCATCTGGCATCATCCAGTTCACCAGAGACACCGCTTTCCGGCTAGGCACCACTGTCGAGGCCATCCGACAAATGGACTTCAGCGAACAGCTGGGTTTGGTGCGTCGCTACTTCCAGCCCTACATCGGCCGCATCCGGACGCTCGAAGATTCGTATATGGCGATCCTGATGCCAACGGCCGTGGGCGAGTCGCCCGACTTCCCGCTGATGAACAAGACGGACCTGCGAGCCAAGGCGTATTTCCAGAACAAAGGCCTCGACGTCAACCAAGACGGCATCATCACGAAGGCCGAAGCATCGTCGTATGTGATCAAGTCGTTGTCGGATGGCTGGCGGTTCGCGGCCGACGTCAACGAAGGCACATCGACGGGCGAGACCACGACCGACCAAAAACCGACCACAGAGAGAAAGGGTGAGACCATGGGTGCTGCAGCCATCTTCAAGATTTTCGGGTCCGTGCTTTCCGGCCTGATTCCGCAAATCGCTCCGATCCTGAAGCCGGAATCGGAAGTCGCGAAGCGGAACCTGTCGCTGGCGGAGATCATCATCGGCAAGATTCTCGACACGACAGGCGCGGCCAACATGCAGGAAGCCATCGAGAAGATGGAAGCCTCGCAGGAAGTCAAGCAAGCGGTGCAAAAGGCCGTGGTGACGGAACCGGCCGTGTTGTCGACGTTGCAGATCACCGAAGTGGGCGGCGGCATCGCGGGCGCACGGCAGACCGATCTGGTGACGCAGCAGCAGGAAAAGCCTTTCTACAAGACCAGCGCGGTGTTCTGGATCAGCATCATACTTCTGCCGATGGTGGTGTGGTACGTGGGGTCGTCGGTCGTCGGCGGAATCGACGTTCCGCAGGACTGGCCGTGGTATGCGCAGCTACCCCTGAAGCTGTTCGGTGTCGCGTGGAGCGCGGATGCCCGGGCGGGACTCGCCAATCTCGTCGTCGGCCTCGTGCTGGGCGGCATCTGCGGTGTCTACTACGGGGTCAGCGTGACCCAGCAACGTCAGCAGCAACCCCCGCCCCCGACCAAGACGGAGTAAAGCTACCGCCCGAAAAATCGCGAACATAGATGGCCACTCCTCCCCTGCCATCGCCCCCCATGTTTGTGCGATCCCGGCTAGCGATAGCCTAGGGCATTTTTCTTCCATGGCTTTGACTCTGCACGCCCTGAAGTTGCTGGCCCCGATCTTGAGAAACAAGTCGGTCCTCACGCTGGGCTTTCCTGACATTCTCGCCACGCCCTCTGAGGCATCGCAGATCATCGGTGAGACCGTCACACTGGAATCGCCTTACGGCCACAACCACAAGCGTGAAGCTCCAATGTGCGACACGCGCGAGGTATTCCACGCGCTGGGGTGTAGGCTGGCGTGCGTGGACCTGTTCCCGACACGCGAAGTCGAAGTGGTCGTGGACTTGAACGAAGAAGGCGCGCTGAAGTCATTTGGCTTGGCCGATATCGTGATCGACGCTGGAACGATCGAGCATTGCGCCAACATCGGCGGTGCGTTGAAGAACGCGGCCGATCAGGTGACGGCTGGCGGCTTCGTCTTCCATTCACCACCATTGTCGATGATGAACCATGGCTTTTACAACATCTCGCCGACCCTGTTGTGGGACTTCTACGAACAAAACGGGTGGGCGGTCCGTCACTGCTCCGCGTTCATGGCGAAGTCGCCCTATGGTGGTTTCTCCGTGTCGCCGCACGCGCGCTTCAATGCGCCGAGTAACGCTGCGCTATACTTCCTCGCGGAGCGTGGGGATCGTGCCCCGCTCAAATGGCCAACTCAACACAAATATTTGTAGCTCAATGCCGGAAAGATGGCTCGCCGTCACTGAAGACAAGCTGTCCCATTATGAAGTCTCGGACTACGGTCGTGTCCGCAATGCGAAAACGAAGCGCGTTAAGGTAGCCCAGCGGAACCGCAACATTCGCGGTGTCGAGTACCTGTGCGTCCTGCTCTGGTACGCACACGCGCGGTGCAAAAAGCGGTACGTTCATCGGCTGGTCGCGGCCGCTTTCCTTGCCCGGCCGCATGCAGACGCGACGGAAGTGGACCACATAAACACGAATCCGCTCGACAACCGGGCCGTCAATCTTCAGTGGGTGACCCCCGCTCAGAACAAAGCTCTGGCCCTTTCGAGATCGGCCGACGAACGGTAGTTGACGCTTTGCCCGAAACGGCGTAAAATCGGGGTTGTTGGAGATTCTAAAGACGATAGAGAGATGAAGAACATGAGACTACTGGTCACGTTTCTGCTGATGGCGTTCAACGCCGTGATCTGGCTTCACAACATCTCTTTGATGCTGTCGGTGTTCTAGGGGTATTGACGAACTGATACCCTTCGTGTTCCAATAACTGGCCGTGTTTTTCATTCACATAGAGGAAAGAGCGATGTCCGAAGAAACCAGCAAGACCGTGATATACCAAGGGGTCGCCTGCCCGGTGCTGTCGAAAAAGGGCGCGTGGACGACCATCAACTTCAATGGGAAGGAGATGAAAGTGCGCATCAAGAACGAAAAGGCCCCCCGCAAGGCGAAGGCCCGCAAGCAACCGACCAAGCGCGCCACCGCGCGCAAGGCCAAGGCAATCACCGGCAACCGCCTGATCAACGCCGATCTCAGCACCTACACGGTGACGGACATCAAGACCAAGTCCGGGCGCAAGTCGATCGACACGGGCGACAAGGTCGCGGCGATGCTGCGCGGCAAGGAACTCGACGACGTGTACAAGATCGCGTCGGAGAAGACCGGCCTGACGCAGAAGGAACTGCGCGAGAAGTATGCGAACCTGAACCCGGGTATGCAGCGCATGAACCTCGGCAACCGCATCCGGGGCGCACTGAACGCCGAGTAATCGGCCTTCGTCGGCAATACTCCAAATCGGCCCGCTGAATCCCAAGCGGGCCGATGGCTATCTGTGGTAAAATCGGGCTTCCCGGCTTCGAAAGGACCTCCGTGAAGATCGTGCTGATCCCCGAACGAATCGAAGTGGTCGTCGGCCTCGACGCCGAGACCCGCGCCCTGCTGCACCGCATGCTGGACATCGCGGAGCAACCGGCCAAGCTGACCGCGCTCGCGGCCCGGCTCAAGGCGTCCCGGGAGCGGCTGGAGTCCGTGCTGGTCAAGACCCCCGACCCGGACCCGAACGACTAGCGGCCCGATGCCGCTTGTGGTAGAATGGTGTACCCCGGACGTGGGTTCTGGGGGCATTCCCCATCCGACCCCTTTGTAGGAGATTCCGACCGATGAAGAATCAAAAGCTGCTCCACATGCTCGCCGCCCTGTTCGCGTGCGCCTGCCCGTTGATCGTCAACGGACGACAGATGACGCCGTTCCAGCAACCGCAAGGCGTCGTCGAGGACATCGAGGCGCAGGTCACGGCCACCGAAGGCACCGAAGCTTCGGCTGGTCTCCTGATCGGCGAACTTGCCAAATACATCGAGGCCCACAAGACCGACCCGGTCGCTCTACAAGCGCTCGTCGATCGCCTGAAGGCGTCCGGAGATGCGCTCGCTGCAGCCGTCGCCGCGACTCCGGACCCGGACCCGAACGACTGACCAGAAGCCTCTCCTGTCTGGACCACGGCCCATCGATCTTGATGGGCCGTTTCTTTTGTGTTCGATGTGTTGCGTCGGTTGGCCTGCTAACCCAGCCGTTAGGGAAAGTGTGGCAGGCCCGATATGGGGAATCAAACGTCGATTTTCGCGCACGCTATTTGGCCGCACACCGACCGACAAACGGTAATTCCCACGTTTGTCGGCCTCTGCTATAATCGGGATGTAGTGACCCCGACATAACCGAGAAAGGTGTTTGAGATGGCCAAGACCCAAGCGGCGCAGAAAGACCCCGACAACGCGCAAATCGCGCGGATGAAGCAGCTGGCCGAGCCGCCGATACCGGTGCTGATGCGCAAGACGTCGCACGTCGTGACTTCCGGCGATCGCGTCCTGCGGCCGAACCTGAAGGATGGCAGCATCTGGCACGTGATCACGCTCTCGACGAACGGGTTCCGCGCGCTGGTCACCGACCACAAGTACGGCATGCTCGAAGGCATCGTGCGCCGCGACGACTGCGTCAAGGAATGGGTGCCGGTCGACTGCCTCGTGCCGTACGTTCCCGGCATGCAACGCAAGCCCGACCAGCCGAAGCCCGAGGCCCCGGCCCCCGACAAACCGTTGCGCGCCAAGACGCCGACCAAGATCGTGCCGCCGAAGGACGATTTGGCCTTCAAGCTGGCGCAGGCCGACACTCTCGACGAACTGTGGAAACTGGCGATCAAGCTGGGTCTCCCGGCCGACCTTCGTCCGAAGCTAGCACACCTGAATCCCGGCCTGCAGCGAATGAACATCGGCAACCGGCTCCGCAAGCTGGGCGTGAAGTGATGGTGCAGCGCATCATCAGTTAGTGCTCACTAACTGCCAGCGTGTGTATATATACCCCCGGTGTGATAGGTGCGCCGGGGGTCACCCACAACATGAAGGAAGCCTCTCCGTCGCTCGATGCGTTTCCTGAGCTATGGTCATGGCCCGAGACCGGCTC
>JBGAJM010000042.1:0-6502 GCA_044224925.1 Kapaibacterium sp. (SeqCode) | reverse complement strand
GCACCGGCCAGCAGTTCGCGACCCTTGTCGCTGATATCGATCGAATGGTTCTTCTCGTCGACCGTGAAGAACAACTCGTCGTCGATGGCATGCATGGCCTGGCCTTGGTCCTTCATGTGGTCCAATTCCGTGTCACGCATCAGCTTCAGATTGTCGGGATCCTGCAGGATCTTGCTCAGACGCGAATGCTTCGGCATGGCTCGATACGCCATGAGCAGATTCACGCCGGCCTTGGTCTTGTCTTCTTTGGTCGATGACTGTAGGAGCTTCTCGGCATCGGCAACGAGCGAGTTCACCAAGCGTGCCTGCACCTCGGTAAGGCGCTTCACGCGCGGGTTCATGTCGTTGAATGCCGTGTCGCTCGCGGTGCCGATCGGACCGGAGATGATCAGTGGCGTTCGTGCTTCGTCGATCAGCACCGAGTCCACTTCGTCGACGATGGCGAACCAATGTCCACGTTGCACCATGTCCTCTGCACGGTCCACCATGTTATCACGCAGGTAATCGAATCCGAACTCGTTGTTCGTTCCCCAGGTGATGTCGGCCGCATATTCAGCAAGGCGCTGTTGCGGTTGCATGTTGCTTTGGATACAGCCTGTGGTGATATCGAGCGCATCGAAGAGCGGCTTCATCCACTCACGGTCACGTCGTGCCAGGTAGTCGTTCACGGTCACAAGGTGCACGCCACGTCCGGCCAATGCATTCAGATACATCGGCAGCGTTGCGACAAGCGTCTTTCCTTCACCCGTTGTCATCTCCGAGATCTTGCCGGCATGGAGGACGGCACCACCGATCAACTGTACGTCGTAGTGGACCATTTCCCAGACGGACTCTTGTCCGGCCACGAGATATCGATGTCCGCTCAATCTCCGCGCCGCTTCTTTCACCACGGCAAATGCCTGTGGCAACAATTCGTCAAGCTTTGCTTGGATGGTCGAGAAGCGTTCCTTTTCGAGGTCGTTCAATCGAGCATAGAGATTCGATCGATCGGTATGCGACATGTCGGCATCCGTGATCAGCTGTTCGCGGATCTTTTCTTCCTCTTCCTGCAAGTGGACCACGGACCCTTGTACGATGTCGCGGAATTCTTGCGTCTTCGCACGGAGCTCGTCGTCCGTCAACGAAGAGAGCGTCGCGTACACCTTGTTGATCTCTTCAACGATCGGTAGTAAGGCCTTGACGTCCTTGTCGTGTTTCGTACCGAAGACCTTCTTGAGCAGGTTGATCATGTTCGTAGGGAGAAATGGCAAAGGCGCGTTGACGAAAGCCCGAGAAGCGTATTTGACGCGCCGGACAAGACCTCAAAATTATCGTAATTTGGCGGCCCCGCCAACTTTCTACCGCGAAAGGGACCTCATTGTCAGACCTGAAGATCTATACCCCAGAGCACTTGCTGGCCCAGGCGGCTGTGGCACCGGAACATCTTGGCTACAAGACCCTTGAATTCTACGTGGATGAGAACGGTGGATTGGCCAAGCACGACACAGGGGTCGTGGGCACATTTTACCTTTCTCCGTCGGGCGGCACACTTCGCGACACAAACCTGAACATCGTGCTCTACAGCGCGAAGTTCGACCTTTATAAGGGCTTCGGACGCGCGTGATCTACCTCGACAACTCCGCCACCACCCGTATCGATGACGACGTGCTCGAGGCCATGCTGCCATGGCTTCGCGATGGATACGGCAACGCCTCGTCCGTCTATGCGCTCGGACGCACGGCCCGCGTGGCCATCGAGGACGCGCGAACGGAGATCGCATCGCTCATGAATGCCCATCCCGCCGAGCTCATCTTCACGAGCGGTGGCACCGAAGCGAACAATACCATCCTCAAGAGTTGCCTGTATGAGTCGGCGCTCGTACGTCGCATCGTTCATTCGCCGACCGAGCATCATGCCATCCTCCATCCACTCGATGTGATACGGCAGCAGGGTGGCGAGGTACATACGTGTTCTGTGGACACGGACGGTCGTGTCGACCCTGCCTCCCTTGTAACCTTCAACGATGCTTCCACCTTGTTGACGGTGATGCATGCGAACAACGAGACTGGCGTCCTTCAGCCGATAGCGGCTCTGCGGGCGGCTCTGCCGCAGGCGCTCATCCATACGGACGCTGTGCAATCGTTCGGGAAGGTGTCCTTCGATGTCCAGGCGCTCGGCGTAGACCTAGCGTCGTTCTCGGCGCATAAGATCCACGGACCCAAAGGTGTTGGAGCGATGTTCATTCGGAAGGGTCTCGACCTGAAAGCGCATCAGCAGGGTGGGGCGCAGGAACGGAACCGCCGGGCGGGCACGGAGCCGACGGCCTTGATCGTCGGATTCCAGGTCGCGGCTCGCAAGGCCGTGGCGGCCTTTGACGAACGTGCCTCGCACATGCGGTCGCTCATCGATCGCGCCCGAACTCTGATCGCGGCCGAGATCCCGAATGTGCGGATCAACACGCCCATGGATGAAACGCTTCCGCACATTTTGAATCTTTCCTTCCTCGACGCAGAGAAGATCGATGGAGAGTCCTTGCTGCAATCCACCGACATGCGTGGCCTTGCCGTTTCCAATGGCAGTGCCTGTGTGAGCGGGTCGTTGCAGCCGAGTCACGTACTCAAGGCCATGGGCAGAAGTGATGCTGAGGCACGGGCCGCCGTGCGATTGAGTGTGTCGAAGGATACAACGGTCGACGAAATCGAGAAGGCCGTGGCAATACTTTCCGACATCGTTCGTGTAATGCGTGGTTAAACACACATTTTTTCTGATTTACTTGGGACGAGCAATGATCCGCACGAAGCTTTTCACCGGCATCGCGGCAACCGTGGTAATGGCGAGCACCGTTTTGGCAGGAACAGGATTTCAGGGACAGCCGGGTGGAGCGAAGAAGTATGCGCTGAACGCCGCGGTGGGGAAGAGCGTTGCGAACTTTGTGAGCGATGCTCCAGCAGAGAAGATCACGGGAACGGCCGATGGCGTTTCGGGCTCCTTCACATTGGACGCGTCGAATCTCGAGGCAACGAAGGGCAAGATCGAAGTTGCCGTTCGTTCGATGACCACGGCAATGTCGAAGCGCGACGATCACATGTACAGTGCATCGTGGCTCGGTGCCGATGAATTCCCGACGATCGCCTTCTCCCTCGAAGGATTGAAGGATGTAAAGGCGGCCATGGCAGACGGTCGCTATCAAGCAAAGGCAACGGCCGTTGGACAGTTCACCATGCATGGTGTGACGAAACCCATCACCGCCGAGATCACGTTGACGTATCTTCCCGCAAGCGCCGAGACCGCAAAGCGTGCACCGGGCAATCTTGTGCTCGTGAATGCACGATTCATCGTTGCGCTGAAGGATTTCAATGTTGTGGGCAAGGCCGGCGTGGTCGGCAAGAGCGTCGGTGAGACGATCGCCCTCGACGTCAACCTCTATGCGAACAGCTAAATGAAGGTCGCCGGCTTTTCCTTCATACGAAATGCCGTCAAGTATGACTATCCAGTGGTAGAATCGATCCGTTCGATTCTACCACTGTGCGATATGTTCTATCTCGCTGTTGGCAATTCAGACGATGGGACCGAAGAGCTGATCCGCAGCATCGGCAGCGAGAAGATCGTGATCATTCCCACCATCTGGGATGATTCACTACGGGAAGGCGGCAGGGTGCTTGCCGTCGAAACTGATAAGGCCTTTCAGGCCATCCCTGCAGAGTACGATTGGGCCTTTTACATCCAAGGGGATGAAGTGTTCCATGAAGACGGGCTCGAGACCTGCAGAGCGGTCATGCAGCAATACCTCGATGTTCCGTCGATCCAGGGATTCGTCTTCCGTTATCGCCATTTCTATGGCTCCTACGACTTCGTTGGCTCCTCGGGCGCATGGTACCGCAATGAAGTGCGGATCATCCGCAACGATAAGCGCATCTTCTCGTGGCGTGATGCGCAGGGATTTCGAATGGCGGGCGACAAGAAACTGCACGTCCGTCCACTCGACGCCTGGATCCATCACTACGGTTGGGTGAAGCCCCCTGCCGCCATGCAACGAAAACAGGAGAGCTTCAACAAGCTCTGGCATGACGATGCATGGGTCGAGCAACACGTTGCGAAGGCGGAAGAGTTCGATTATTCCAACATCGATGCACTCGAGCGATTCAACGGCACGCATCCTCAGGTGATGCTCCCGCGGATCAAGGCCATGAACTGGCAATTCGAATATGATCCGTCCTTCAATACTCGGTCCTTCAAGGACAGGTGCCGCGATTGGGTCGAACGGTACACGGGGGTGCGACCGTTCGAGTACCGGAATTACACGACCTAAAATTGCTTACGTCCGACCTGTGTTGTAACATTCATCCAAGTTCGGACTCCTTATGCCCCGAACACTTGATCTGCACACTTGAGGGAATACTGTATGAAGTCATTGAGCTTCCTCCTTGCGCTTTGTTGCGCTCCAATGATTCTGATGGCGAATCCAGGTGGTATTACCGGACAATCCGCGAATGGTTGCGGTGGTGCGGGATGTCATGGCGGGGCTGCAAATGTGGCCACGAACCTAAGTCTCACAGGACCAACGGTGGTCGACGCTGGTTCGACGACGGACTTTACGTTCATCGTTGGTCATGCAACCCAGGCAGCTGCCGGTTACAACCTCTCGATCACCAAGGCCGGTGGTGCCAATGGCACGTTCGAGGCCCTGGATGGTAGTCAGGTCAGCGGCGGTGAACTCACGCACATCGTTCGTAAGAACATGGTGGGCGGTTCCGCACCATTCCCATTTCGGTGGACGGCTCCTGCCAATCACGGGGTGTATACAATCCGTGGTGCCGGTAATGCTGTGAACGGAAATGGAAACAACACCGGCGATGTATGGAACACAATGACGTCAACGCTTACCGTGCGTGGAGCTGATATCACGGCTCCGGCTGGCGGACAGACGATCTGTGTCGGTCAGTCGATCACCATGACGTGGACGCAAACCGGCATGACGACGTTCAACGTTGAATACTCTGCCGACGGCAATACTTGGACGAACCTCGGCTCAGTGAGCGCATCAGCGAACACCTATACGTGGAACATCCCGACGAATCAAGCTGCGGGTGCTTCGTATCGGCTGCGCCTGGTCGATGCCGGACGTGGCGTTTCTGTAGGACAATCGAATCCATTCGCCATTAGCGCCGGACCTGCGATCACCACACATCCAACCAGCCAGAACATCTGTGTTGGTCGTGGTTTGGTCCTGCTGGCAAATGCAACGGGTGCCACAGCATTTCGTTGGCGGAAAAATGGCGTGGACATTCCCGGCGGAACCAATCAGCAATTCCAGATCGCCGTTACCACGGCTAACGATGCCGGCTCGTATGATTGCGTGATCTTCGGATGCAATCTTTCGTCGACAACGAATCCTGCCGTGATCGTCATCGACACAAAGCCGGCCATCACCACGCAGCCTGTGGCGCGCACGGTGTGTGAGAACGACAGTGTATCGTTCAGCATTGCGGCGACAGGAACCGCACTCACCTATCAGTGGTTCAAGAACGACGAAGTGATGGTCGGGAAGACGGGAGCTTCGGTGAAGCTTACGCTGACCAGCACGGCCGACGAAGGGATGTACAAGTGCGAAGTACGCGGGACATGTGATCCGGCCGTTATGTCGACAGCCGTCAAACTCACCGTGAACATCGCACCGAAGATCACCACGCAACCCAAGGCACAAGCGCTCAAGGTTGGTGATGAGCTCCTCCTGACCGTCAAAGCAGATGGTGCCAACCTCACCTACGTATGGAAGAAGGGTGGCGCACCGGTACCGGGTGGATCTGCGGCAACGCTACGCATTGCCTCTGTTGCCAAGACCGATGCCGGTCCA
This sequence comes from Kapaibacterium sp. (SeqCode), assembly GCA_044224925.1. Taxonomy (GTDB): domain Bacteria; phylum Bacteroidota; class Ignavibacteria; order Kapaibacteriales; family Kapaibacteriaceae; genus Kapaibacterium. Next base: position 669 of record JBGAJM010000042.1, on the reverse strand, counting down.
TACACATGTACGGTCACGAACAGCTGCGGGAATGAGCTTTCCGCGGTAGCCAACGTGACCGTCGCAGACGCATCAGGTCCCGGCAAGGTGGCATTGGCTTCCGATACGCTCGACCTCGGTACCGTTTACACCTGTACCGATACGACGTTCTCGACCACTGTGTCGAATTCCGGTGGCTCGCCGGTCACAGTAGCTACTCTCAGCACAACCTCCTCTGAATTGACGATCTCGGGCCTCGCTCTTCCGGCCGTGATCGCACCGGGTGCATCTTCCTCGTATTCCGTTCAGTTCCGTCCTACCAAGGCCGGCACCTTCACGGGAACGATCGTGACCACGGCAGCGAGCGGTGGTTCGGCAGATACCATGGTCATCAAGGCAGCAGTGATCTTGCCGTTCTCGTTGAACAAGGACACGCTCAAGTTCACGTCCGATGCGGAGAACAAGCAGTGCGTGACCCTTACGACCTCGGCACCGTGCGCCTTCACGATCAGTGCTACTGAGATCAAGGGTGATCAAGGCGTTCTTGTGTACGACGCACCAACCCTGCCGTTCTCCGTTGAAAAAGCCGGCGCTGTCGAAGTGTGCTTCAAGACGGTCGCAAGCGGCAATGGTGGCTCCGGTTCAGTGTCTGTCGTCACGAGCGCCGGCACCATCGAAGTACCGTGGGTA
>JBGAJM010000006.1:0-232170 GCA_044224925.1 Kapaibacterium sp. (SeqCode) | reverse complement strand
GGGGGACACACCTCTTCCCATTCCGAACAGAGAAGTTAAGCCCCGTTGCGCCGATGGTACTGCATCTGAACTGGTGTGGCAGAGTAGGTAGTCGCCAGGTCTATTTTTAAAGCCCCTTGCCGTTTCGGTGAGGGGCTTTTTTTTATGTTGTGCCCCTATGCACGATGAACCCGCCTCGCCACCCTCCCACTCCCTTGGACGAACAGATCTCACGTTGATGGTGGTGAGCTTCGTGATCGGCATGGGCATCTTTCGAACGCCCGTGAATGCGGCCATGAGCGCAGGTACGCCATGGATCTTCTTTGCCGCATGGATCGTGGGCGGATTCGTGGCCGTTTGTGGAGCATTGACGTATGCCGAGATCGGCTCGCGCCTTCCCGTGATGGGCGGTTACTACCGCGTCTTCGCACAAGCCTATCATCCATCGATCGGATTTGCCGTGAACGGGATCACCGTGATCTCGAATGCCGCCTCCGGCGCAGGTGTTGCCTTGATCGGTGCCGAGTATGCGATGACGGCCTTCGCTCCCGACCTTGCAACGTCGGCCATTGCAAAGTCGACCTTTGCCATCGTCTGCATTCTGCTGTTCTATGGATTGAATCTGTTCGGTCTGCGCGTGAGTGCACGCACACAGTCCGTGTTGATGGTGGTGAAGATCGGACTCGTCCTTCTCGTGATCAGCGCTGCTTTTGTCGCACCACAGGCACCGGTCCTCGCGCTGACGCATGCACCAACGTCGGTGATGGGGATCGCCCAAGCCTTCGGTCTCGCATTGATCGCCGTCTCGTTCACCTACGGAGGGTATCAGCAGACGATCAATTTTGGCGGCGATGTTCGCGATGTCTCTCGCACTATGCCGCGCGCCATCGTCCCGGCCATCGCCATCATCGTCACACTGTACCTGTGCGTGAACATGGCCTACGTCTACGTGATCGGCTTCGAACAATTGAAGACATCGCATTCGATCGCCGCCATCATGGCCGGCGTCGTTCTCGGAGATGCAGGCACGCACGTGATCTCGGCTTTGCTCTTTCTTGCTGTCCTCGTCTATATCAATGCTATCCTGTTGTCGAATCCGCGCGTGATGGCAGCCATGAGCGAAGATGGGTCACTCCCTCGCCTCTTCGCACGACGAAGTCAACGTACCGGCGTGCATACGGTGTCGCTGACGGTCTTCATGATCCTGAGCGTTGCCACGTTCAGCATGATGAGCACGTTCGATGCGATCCTGAACTACAGCATCTTCATGGATACGATCGGCATCGCCACATCGGCCGCAACGATCTTCGTCCTTCGCGCACGTGGCGTTGGTAACGACATCCCGAACGGATACCGTATGAAGCTCTATCCGTTCATGCCACTTGTGTTGATCGCCAGTTGCACCTTCGTGGCGTTGAACATCTTCATTAGCGATCCCGACGCCGCATTGAAGGGCGTCGGGATCGGACTTGCATTGCTGATCGGCTATCTGATCGTTCAACGTCGCCGGCAGAGCCAGGGCGGGGAGAGCCGACGTTGATGATCAATCGACCGTGATCTCGCGCTTCCGCGCATTGTTGTGATCACCCGATCTGCCGATGGTGATCTTCAACATTCCGTCGAGATACGTGGCCTTGATCGAATCCGGGAGAACATCGTCCGGAAGCGTGAACGAACGCGTGAACGACGAGTAGTTGAACTCTTGCCGCGTGAACTCCTTCGACTCTTCCTTCTTCTCTGTCGACGTGGTCGCACTCACCGTGAGCATGTTGTCGTCGATCGACAGCTTGAAGTCTTCCTTCTTCATTCCGGGTGCTGCGAACTCGACCATGTATTGCGTTGCCGTCTCACTGACGTTCACGGCAGGGACCGTGGCCGTTCTGACCAACGACGGGAGAAGCTTCCGAAGGTCGGGCGTCATTGCAAAGAGATCTCCATCGAAGAAATCTCCAAACGGATCGCGAAGAACATTGGCGTTCTTCCTTTCGAGGGTTTTCATGATGTGCCTCTGCTGCACATGTTGAACATACTGGGGGACGCGCGCAACTTCGTTGCTTAGCAGAGAACGAACCATGACGATTGTCACACTTTTCACGCTTGTTGTGCGGTACTCCTACGGCGTTGCCGTCAACGCTTCCACCATTGGCCATTCGGAAGTTGTTCCTGCAAGACGATGCGCTCGCCGATCATGGGTGTGGTGAGGTTCATCCCTGTGCGCTGTGCGTGCGCCACGACCCGTTGAATGGGCTCGTCCCACGGATGGTAGGACAACGCGAACTTTGCCCAGTGCACCGGGAGCAAGACGCGGGCACGAAGATCGTGCGCGGCTTGCACTGTGTCTTCGGGCAACATGTGGATGTGAGGCCAGTTCGCACCGTATTGACCGGCTTCGAGGATGGCCAGATCGAATCCGCCAACACGCGCACCGATCTCGGCAAAGTGCGCACCATAGCCGGAGTCGGCACCAAGGAACAGTCGGTGTCCGGGAAGGTCGAGCGAGAACGACGACCACAACGTTTCACCACGCTTGAAGGCACGACCGGAAAAATGTCGTGCCGGGGCCGCCATGATCGACATGCCCGTGCCCAACTCCGCAGATTCCCACCAATCAAGTTCCGTGATCATGGTGCGTGGTATGCTCCAACGTTCAAGGTGAGCTCCAACACCGAGCGATGTGATGATGCGCGTCGTACGAGATGCCAGCGCTCGCACGGTATGCATGCAAAGGTGATCGTAGTGATCATGCGTGAGCACGAGCACATCTACGTCCGGCATGTGATGGGCCTTGTACGCATCGGCGCCGCGAAAGGCACGACCGAAGAAACGAAACGGCGAGGCATGTCCCGCGAACACCGGGTCGACGAGAATGCGCTGCTCACCATTCGTGATCAGATACGACGAATGACCGAACCATACGATCTCCCACGGACGTGCCGAAGGGTCGCGAACATCGGTGATCACATGCGGGATGTCAATGCGCGGCGTGCTCTGCGTGGAGTTGCTGAGCATCATCCACATGATCTTCCACCACGGCTCTGCTGCCACCAGTTGCGGCGTGACCTCGGTGTTGTGAAACGCACCATTGGTGTATTGTGCAGAAGCGACGCAGCGTTCGAAGCACGCACCATTCGGTCGGGATCCAAAGACAGGTGGGAGCATGGAGGCGGGGAGGAAGGGAACCTAAAAAGCTTCGCCAAACGTGAAGTAGCCGGCCGTGCCCCATTCACTCCATGCCACATCGATGCGGCCGATCATGCCGGCCTCGCGATTCAAGTAGATACGCAGACCCAAGCCCCCTGCCACCTTTGTATGCGACAAGCTCATGCCATTCCAGTTGGGAAAGACGTCGCCGGCGGCGGCAAAGGCGGCAAGGCCCAACACCCAGAAAAGGCGCGAACGCACTTCCACTTGAGCAACGGCCGAAGCACGGTCGATGTACCGACCACGCAGAATTCCGCGCATCACAGCATCGCCGCCATAGGTTGGCAGATCGTAGATGGGAGCATTGCCGATCGTGAGATCGATGAGCGCTTGTCCGGCGATCACCATCGTCTCGTCGAGTGCATCGATGTGAATGCCGTGATACCCACGCACATCGAGCCATGAGCGATTGTATTCATAGTCGGCCGCCATGAACTTGCCATACGTCATCGATCGCAGTTCGGCATACATGTTCTTGGTGGGGAAGTATGGATTGTCGCGTGTATCATAGGCCAGGACAACACCTCCACCCAAGGTGAGTCCGCCATTCCAGCCCAACGGTTCTACGAACGTCGCCGTGTCGATGCGCAACGAGTCGGTGTTCGTGACGGTGTTCCAATACTCGAGTCGCCCACCGATCGTGAATCCCTGCCCTTCGTCGGTTTGTGTGGCACGATGCATGTAGGAGGCGGCGAACTTCATGAAGGTGGGGTAGTACCACACTTCGTCGGCCTGGTTCGACGTGGCACCGATGCCATAGTAGCGCGTTGGTTGCTTCTCGTAGCCGATGCGTCCGGTGATGCGACTCACCACGTCGTTGAAGTAGAGATCGAAGTTCGTGGCAAGCAAGGCACGGCCGAGTTCGGAAACATTGCCGCCGAGCGAGATCGTCGAGGAGCGCCGGTTCTTCGTGGACTTTTTGTCCAGTTCGAACGATGCGATCCCTGCAGCGCCGATCAGAAATCCACTTTCAGGCGAGGCTGAGAAGTATGGAAAGGCAAGGATGGAAAGGTGGTCCGCCGAGTCGCGCAATGGCGGAATGGTGTCGCGAACGATCGCCAGCGTGTCGAGTCGGAAATGACCGGGGATGGGCACTTGTTTTGCTGAGGTGACCGACCGCATGCCGAGCAAGAGAAGGAGGCTCAAGGCCAATACCAGCGGTCGAACAGCAGGCATATGCGGAATGGTAGGTGAACAGCATGCTTCATGAGACCAGCGGAAGCAATGTTCGAGTGGTCGTTACAAGATTTGAACTTGTGACCTTTCGCGTGTGAGGCGAACGCTCTGAACCGGCTGAGCTAAACGACCGAGTGACATGCAAAACTACGAAGAATGGGAATTCTATGTAGTTTTCCCACACTTCACATGAGGGGTTATGATATGACGCAGCAGACCGCTTCGCTCGAGAAGCTCACCACCTTGGTACGGGTCTATTCATGGGTCACGGTCGTGGCCGTTCTCTATGGCATCTGTGCCGCCCATGTACCCTTTCTCATTGGCATTCCATGGTCGTCGTGCACCGTCTGCGGAAGCACCCTTGGATGCGTTCTGGTCTTCCATTTGTTCGAGGTGCCCATTGTCTCGTTCCACGCTTTCCTCGCATGGTATGGACTGAAACGGTACAGCTCGGCGACCCTTCCGAGTTTCGATGCCATGATCTCTGTGTCCATAGCGGCGAATCTTGCCTTTGCGGTGTTCGAGACCGGATTGCTGCTGGACGGACTCCGTCGTGAGAACCCGCTATGGGAAACGGTGCTCCTCGTGTCGGTCACCCTTACCTTGCTTGGCGGCGCTGCCTTTGCCACCTATGTCAAGGTCCGACTTGCCGCTGCCGCGTGGTCGGTGACGGAGCGCACCGGGTCAGGCACATGACGGTGGTATCCATGAATGTGGCGCGGTTATCGTCGTTGCGGTAACCTTCCTGCGACTTCGTCCACTTACTCGCCCGTACACACGCAGCATCCATGGCCACTCCTTCCCGTCAGGACCGATTCATGCAGATCCTACGACCCGTTCAGCCTTCGCTCGAACGGTATGCGTTGCATCTCACGCATAGTCGATACGAAGCGCGAGAGCTGGTGGCCGACACGATCGCAGCGGCCTATGAACGGTTCGATACGGTGCGTGATGACAAGGCATTCCTCAGTTTTCTGTTCACGATCGCCTCGCGCACGTGGCAGGCAAAGAGAACGCATGCGGCTCGACAGGTGTCGACGTTGCCGGACGACTTCGATCGACTCTTCGACGGCGGTCCGTCGGCCGAGCTCAGCACCGATGTTCGTCTGCTGCACGATGCCATTGCCACACTGCCCGACGAACAACGTCAGGCCATCATCTTGTTCGAAGTGATGGGATTTTCGGTGAACGACATTGCCGCAACACAAGGATGCACCACCGTTGCCGTGAAGGTCCGCTTACATCGAGCACGAAAAAAACTCAGGTCCATGCTCACCGACACGCAATATTCACCAACGGTCGTTCCGATCCTCGAAGAGGTTCCGTTATGAGCACATCGAAGAGACCGAACACGGAAGAGTTGTTCGATGCCTTGCGCAACGCACAACATGCAACCCCACTGCTCACGGAGGCAGATGTTGCCGACGCCATGCACAGCGCTCCGTCGGTGACGATCACGTCTCGCCGTTCACCCGCATGGATCGCAACGGCCTGTGCACTTACGGGCGCAGCGGCCATCACGGCATGGTATCTGCAACGCGGATCGAACGACGTCTCCTTGCCGCCTTCTCCCGTCACTGCCACCAGCTCCGCCGTTGCATCGACCCAACAACTCACTGCTCCAGCACGAACCGAGATCGAACGTACGATACCACCGGTCAACACGACGTCCAACACCGATCGGCACTCTGTCGTGCGCGCACCGCGGACGCAAGCACCGGCGCCAACGGGAAGTGCACGCATTGCCGGACTTCCATTCCTGGATCTCTCTGCGTCGGAGTTCGCGGCCTTGCCGGAAGGGCTCCAGCCCGAGATCCGTACACAGCGTGTGAGAACATCGAACGCTTCGGGTCGAGTGCGTGAACAACGCACACTGGAATGTCTGACGCACACAGCCCAAGCCTCGTCGGTGGTCGACAACGGCGAGGAGTATGTACAGATGAGCGCGCTCTACATTCCTGTCCGCCGCGTCGAACAAACAGCCAACGGCAAGGTGGAAACGGTGGAATGGTTCAAGCCCACGGGAGATCTGATCTCACTGTTGCCGGAACGCTATCGCGTGCCGATCATGCTGGAGTTGAACCTGCTCACCGAAGTGCAGCGCGGATGCATCACGCCGTCGGAAGCATGCCGGTCGTTACCGCATGCACAGAGTTACTTCGACATGTGCCGACTCGATGCATCGCGGATCAAGGACATCACCATCGCGCCCAATCCGGCCCGAGGCACGGCCCTGTGCACCATCGACCTGCGGTATAGCGCCACCATCCATCTGGCCGCCTACACCACGTCCGGTGCGTATGTTGCAGACCTGACCGAGGCTGTCACACTGGATCCCGGTGTGCACGAGGTGTCGGTACCGCTCAACGGCGTGGCTCCGGGAATGTATCTGATCACCACAACCACACAGGATGGTGAGCATGTGGTCCGCCGACTGATCGTAGAATGACAACAAGTTTCTTTTTCACATGGAGTGATCCTATGCGTTCATTGTTCATCGTCGCGAGCTGTTTTGTCGCGATGTCCGCTGCGGCCTTTGCCCAGCCGAAGATCGAAGTGGTTGGCGGAGATACCTATGACTGGGGCAAGGTGCCGGCACCGAAAGAAGGTCACCTCGAGGCGACCATCCGGATCAAGAATGTTGGGACGGAAGTGCTGAAGTTGATCGAGGTCAAGCCCGGTTGCGGTTGCACGAAGACGGACCCCGACAAGACCGAGCTCAAGCCGGGAGAGATCAGCACGATGGGCGTGAAGTTGAGCATCTCGGCGATGCAATCCGGTCCGTTGATCAAGAACATCACCGTTCGGAGCAACACACCCGGACAGGATTCCACGAAGTATCTGTTCCTGAAGGCCGACATCATCCGGAAGGTGCAGCTTTCCATGATGTACTTCGCCTTTGTGAATCCATTTGTGGGCAAGGAGATGACGGCACGTCTGGAAGTGATCAACAACGACACGAAGGACCTTGTGCTCTCCGACTTCCAGGTGGACAACGACATGAAGCTGAACGTTTCGGGGACGAAGACGATCAAGGCAGGCGACAAGCTCGAGCTTGTTCTGAGTGCCACACCAAAGGTCAAGGGTCCGTTCAACGGACAAGTGAAGTTCAAGACCAACAGTGATGAGAACCCCGATTTCGTCATCAGCGCCTATGCGAACGTTCAGGAGAATCCCTGAACCCCGCGTGACCGACTTTTCATAGCTTTGGCCGCATGTGCAAAACCACCAGACTCCTTGCATGTGCGGCCATTCTCATATGCACCGTTCAGATCGCTCACTCCCAACATTGGGTGGACCTGCTCTATGGTCCCAACCCGAATGTGTTCGAGGTCACACGCGCCTACGAAGAGTATTGGAGCACCCGTCCCTTTGTGAAGAGCAGGGAGACGCAAGACTATAAGCGTTGGGTGCGCATGATGGAACAGTTCGCGGACACCAATGGCGTGTACCGCGTTCCCGCTCTCTCTCTTGCCGATCAATCACGGATCTGGAACGCACGGTTCACGCCACGTCCACAAGAACGCGAGCAACGCTCCACGGCGTGGAAGAGCATCGGTCCCTTCTCGTGGGAGAAGCAGGCACTCGGCCTCTCGTATGCACCGGGACAGGCACACTGCTATACGGTTGCACAAGGTGTGAACGACACGTCGATCGTGTACGTGGGCACGGCAACAGCCGGCCTCTGGAAGAGCACCGATAACGGAAGAACATGGACGAACGTGACGTCCACCATGATGGTGCGCGAAGTGCGAAGCATCCTTGTCGACCCACGTGATGCGCGCAACGTCTACTTCGGTTGTTCCCTGGGAGTCCTACATTCCACCAATGGCGGAACGTCGTGGGAGCCGACCGGGATCACCGACCAGTTCTACAGTGGTCTCGTGGTGTGGGACATGTCGCTCAATCCCGTGGAACGCAACAAGCTGCACGTTGCCACCAATCGCGGTCTCTACTACAGCACCAATGCCGGCACGTCGTTCTCCAAGGTCATCGATGGAGAAGTGTACGAGATCGAGCGTCATCCGATCAAAGCACCAACGATGTATGTGGTGCGGCACACCGGCGATTCGTGTGAATTCTACAAGAGCACCAATGCCGGGTCTTCCTTCACGAAGGCGGGCAAAGGATTGCCCGTCCCGAATGTTGCCAAGAAGGAACATACACGACGGTGGGAGATCGCCGTCACACCGGCCGCCACACAGAACGTCTACCTGTTCGCGCCCGGCAACATCGATAGCAGCGATGGTACCGTTGGAATGTATCTCTCAACGAATGAGGGCGAGAACTTCTCCATGCGTTGTTGTGGTACCGCACCGGGAGGCAAGCCCGATTCCGTGAATGTAAACATGATGTGTTGGGATGCGAAGGGGCTTGAACCCGGCGGCCAATACTATTACGACCTTGGATTGAACGTTTCGGAAACAGATGCGAACCGGATCTACGTCTGCGGTATCAACGTGTGGATCTCGGACGATGGCGGAAAGATCTTCAGATGCAATGCGCATTGGACGTATGGTGCGGCGTCGAAGCCCAAATACGTGCACGCAGATTGCCATGAGATCAAGATCTACGGCAGTCGCATCTGGGTGGTGTCCGATGGTGGTGTGTTCCTGAGCACGAACAACGGCAACAGCTTCGACGATATGTCGCGCGGCATTCAGGGCACGGAGTTCTGGGGGTGGGGCGCAGGGTTCAGCGACTGCGATGTGATGCTTGGTGGCACGTATCACAATGGCGTGCTCCTCAAGGATGGCAATACGTATGATGGATGGTTGCACATCTATGGCGGCGACAACGACGGTGGCCTCGTGAACTTCGGTGATTCGCGTACGGTCTATGCGAACACGTACATGGGTCAGACATGGCATCGTGTAACGCTCAGTGGGAATGCGGCCAAAGATCTTGCGCGCAGCGACATGGCCATCAAGCCGACAAGCCCCATGGTCCAGCATCCCAGACGGAGTTCAGAACTATGGGTCGGTGCGGATTCCGTGCTGGCACGTTCAACGAACAACGGCGTCTCGTGGGCAACGGTTCTCGTCACGCCCAAGAGCAAGGTCCGTCTCGTGCGCATCTGCGACGGAGATCCGAACACCGTGGTGATCATGCATAAGAACGGATATTACGACAGCTACAATGTGATGCGATCGACCGATGGCGGACGCACCTTCAAGAACGTGAGTCCTCCGACCTCGCTCGTGCGCGGCAATGCATGGCGTCTGACCGATGTTGCCATCAGCGCACGAGAGCCCAATGTGATGTGGATCTCGGTTGGCGGAAATCAAACCGATGTGAAAGTGATCTACACGACCGACGGCGGGACAACGTGGGAAAACCTCAGTGGTACACTGCCGATCATGTCCGCCCGAGCCCTCGTTCATCAACGCGGCACGAAGCGTGGCGTCTACCTCGGTACGGACATCGGTGTGTACTATCGCGACGAGTCCATGATGGACTGGACGTTGTACAGCGACAGTCTGCCTGCTGCTTCGGTGACGACCTTCGACATCTGCTACCGTGAACAGAAGATCCGTGCCGCCACCAATCGCGGCGTTTTCGAAGCACCATTGTATACCACGGCACCACCGATGGCCGTGATCGCGGCGGATCGCTACGTGTCGATGTGTACGCGCGACACCATCGTCTTCCACGATCATTCGTCGGCCGACGAGTCCACGATCAAGCGCCAATGGTCATTCCCGGGCGGTGTAGTGACCACACTCTCCGACGCGCACATTCGCGTGGTCTATCCGAAACCGGGCACGTATTCCGCATCGCTGATCGTGACCGACGCCTATGGCGTTGACAAGATCACGATGGACAGTTGCATCACGGTGCTCAGCGAATGCTTGCCAGACAGTATGCCCGGCAACGCGCTGAAGACCGATGGACGCTCGGCCTATGCCGCCATTCCGCCCTTGAACCGTACCGGCATCAACACCACCATCTCTGCATGGATCAAGCGGAACGGACAGCAGAATTCCTTCACCGGCATCGTGATGAGCAGAGGTGCCGGAACGATCGCCGGATTGAATCTTGAATCCGATCATACGCTGCGCTACCACTGGAACGGAGAAGCATGGTGGTTGAAGACGAAGCTCTTCGTGCCCGATAATCAGTGGACGTATGTGGCACTCGTCATCACGCCGGATTCGGCGCGACTTTACTGTAATGGAGCGAGCGAGGCCTTCGCCTTCACGCATCCGCTGCAGACGTTCGCGGCCGAGACGTATATCGGACAAGACCCAACGGGAGGCCGAGTCTTCAACGGCGCCATCGATGAAGTGCGTGTCTACAATCGAGCACTCACCGACGATGAGATCAAGCGCGAGATGCATTTGACGAATGCTTCCACGAAGGATCTCATCGCCTACTATCAGTTCAATGAGTTGGCCGGACAGGCCATTGATGCTGTTGGACCGCGCCATGCCATGCTTGCGAATGCAGCAGATCGTATCACGTCGACAGCGCCGGTCGGACCGGGCGAGTCGCAACGCGTTGTGACCACAGCAAGTACGCCGGTGCTCGAGCTCCTGAACATGTCGTTCTCATGGTCGACCACACCACCGCTGCCTGCGAACGATATCGTCCTAACCCACCTTCGCATCTCACCACAGCCAGTGCCATCTGGTGTGGACCATGTCCGTGGCGGTTACTACATCCTTCGGTCGTTCGGCACGTCCGCATTCTCATCACCCGATCAACTGGTGATCACGGACATCCTCGTGCAGAAGAGCGAGGGCACGACGCCATCGTCGCTCTTCTACTTCGTACGCGAGGCCAATAGCGATCTTGTCTGGGGAGCACGTGCATCAAGCGCTGTGGAAGCGGTGGCGGGCTATCGTGGCTCTGCTCGATTCTTCGGTGGCAAACAATTCGCGGCGTCGTCACAGTTGGTGCTTGCCTCCTCGCAACCTGCCGTGTCGGTGCTTGACGATGCTTCCGCTCCTTCACGCTGCACCATTGCACCGAACCCTGCTACCACCACCACGCGCATCGATGTTGCGGTACCGTCCATGGTGCGCATCTATTCGCTGTTGGGCGACGTGGTCTATCAGGCATCGGTCGATGGAACGCACATCGTCGACGTGCATGCGTGGCCCACTGGCACCTACTACGTGCAAACGGTCAGCGATGGCGTCACCACCACGCACCAACTAGTGGTGCGTGAGCGGTAGGTTCGATGTGGTCTTGGAGGTCGATCCCGCCGTGCGCATCTGCAGCAACTGACGGAGGGAGAAGAGGTGTCCGGCAAGTGCCATCGGCACCACGAAGGATGGAAGCCAGATCCATGGCCAAAGGGCGACGACGCGGTTGGCGGGCCCTTCGGTGAACACGCGGAAGGGTGTTGGGGCGGAAAGGAGTCCGACGATCATGATGTTCGCAAGCAGGATCATCGACACCACGTTCCATGCGATCATCGGTCCACGCATCGTACGTCCACTTCGCAAACAGATCCACGCAACAACGGGAGCCGTGATCCCAACGATGACGTCGAAGTTGCGTCCTTCCCACGTCATCTGCTGCGGCAACACGCCCACATAGTAGAGCATGAAGAGCACCACTTCCATGAGCACGCGGAATCCTTGATACGTCACGAAGATGCGCGGCGGTGCGGCAAGAAGAGCGTTCGGTGCCTTCCATGCTGCGAAGATCGCAACGAGAAAAGGAGGACCGACGGCAAGGGCAACGCGAGGCGGTATGGTAGAAAAGTCCTCGAAGAATCCATTGAGTGCCAACACGGCAGTGAAGGCGAGCCAACCAAGGACGGCCAACGGAATGGCGATGGAGCCGCGCAAGGCGCGCTGCCAGCGGAACACCTGTACGACGAGAATGCCAACGATGGCAAGGAAGATGTAGCTGGCAATGGGCGGGACGGGGTGCATGGGGGTCTCGGATATCAGTTCAACATACTTGATGCGAACCTACGCTGCTCTCGAAGTGCTGTTGCTCTCCAAAATTGCGCTTTTTGTTCCGAACGATACGCCCCCGGTGTGCTGCCCGTGATCCGCTTGAAGAGTGCAGCGAACGAGCTCACGCTCTCGCATCCAAGGCGCACGGCAATGTCGGCGAACGGATCCGACGACGAACGCAGCAGCAGCTGTGCTGCGTCGACGCGCAGTTCCATGATGTACTGATGGGGTGTGCGACCGAACATGGCCGTGAAGGCACGAAGGAAATGGAACTTCGACATACACGCTATGGCCGCATAGTCGTCCAGCGATGCCGACGTGCGATGATCTGCATGCATGGCCTCGCGCACACGCAGAAGTCGCCGTGCGACCTCGTCACGCGTGGATCGCTTGATCGCCGGAAGCGTACGGATACGTTCCAACAGATCGGTGTTGTCGCGAAGCACAAGATCGATCACGGCAAGACGCGCTTCTTCACAGGCCAGCACATCGTGCGGTGCGTGGACGTGGATGTCGCGCGCCCGAACGAGAGCTGAATGCAGTTCGTTGCTGATGCGCATCGACGTGGGACGGACGAGGACGGGCGCACTGCCCACATCGTCGGCATCGAACGATGCGGCAACGGAGGTGCGACCGGCCTGATACAGTTGCTCGGCCAGACCATCGGCCACATGCAGGTTGAACGTTTCTGTTGGAGAGGTGTAGTCGAGGGTGTAGAGTTGACGTGGATTCGAGACCGCGTAGAAGCGCTCGCTCACCACATGCCGTCGTGCGTCGACGGTACATGTGCTCGTTCCCGAGAGATTGCAGAAGATGGAGAACGGTCCATCGATCCCGTCGCGCACCTGCGGTTGCGTATGCACGTGATGTATGATCGACGGCCACCCTTCACCGCGTTGCCGACGATCTGCGATCGTCGCGCGAAGCCACGAGAGGTCCGGGAAATCGGTGCGATACGGGTGGTCGGTCATGGGGCGGCGGGGTACGGCCGTATGGTGGAAAGGTTGCGGGGTGACGTAATTTGGGACATGAACCGTTACGTCCTTTGTTGCTGCCTTGCCGCCTTCCTTCCCACCCTTGCCCTGGCCCAGTTCTCGGCCATCGGTGGAGCAAGTATCGATCGCGGAACCGACATCGCCACCGATGCCAGGGGGCATGTCTATGTGGCCATGACCTTTCAGGGAAATGTCGACTTCGACAAAGGTCCGGCCGAGAACATCCGTTTCAGTCTGGGAGATTCCACCGACCCCATGGCCGTTGATGTGGCCGTGCTGAAGTATTCGGCCGATCTCACCCTGCAATGGGTGATCACGTTCGGAAGTCCGGGCTACGACGTCGTCCATGCATTGCGGATCGCTCCGAATGGCGATGTGGTGATCGCCGGTTCCATCGGTGGGACGGTCTACGACCTCGATCCGAGCGACACGGTGCGCGCACTCTTCGGTCATGCCGGACGTGATGCCTTCGTCGCACGGTATTCGTCTGACGGACAGTATCGGTGGGCCTGGTCGTTCGGAGATGCCGAGACCGATCCGACCGCCGATGCCCAATTCGACGAGGCCTTCGATTGCGACATCGACGAACGCGGCAACGTCTATCTCACGGGTGCGTTCAGTGGAGAGATCGACTTCGATCCATTGTCCGATCCTGTGAATGGCTTCTTTGCTTCGACCACAGCGGCCATGGACGTCTGGTTCGCCTCGTTCGCCGAAGATGGCTCCTTCCGTTGGGCCCGTGCCGTTGGAGGGATCGGAAGGGATGAAGGGCATGGTATTCGCGTACACAATGGTGATGTGATCGTGGCCGGCTGTTTCAGCGCGGCCATCGATGTGGACCTGTCCGAGAACGTGCACGAATGTGTTTCCAATGGCGGCACGGATGCCTTCATCGTGCGCTACGATAGTGCATTGGCCGTTCGATGGACCACGTCTTTTGGTTCGGCGGGGTCCGATGATCAGGTGCGCATGGGCTGCCTTGATGTCTCTGCATCCGGCGAAGCCTCGATCTCAGGCGTGTTCGGTGGCTCAGTGGATCTCGACCGTGGACCGGCCGTGGTGCGTTTGATCAGCAAAGGACAGAACGACGTGTTCTATGTGCGCTATGCGCCGGACAGTACCATCGTGCGTTCCTTCAATGTTGGTGGCGCGGGCAATGATCGAGCAGATCGCCTTCGTGTGGATGCCGAAGGAAGTGTCTTCCTTACGGGAGGCTTTCAGACCGTTGCCGATTTCGATCCAGGCTCGGGAGTGCTCTCGCTGCAAGCCGGTGGTGTGAACGGTGCCTACAATGCCTTCATCGCGAAGTACTCTGTGGACGGCGCTGTGCGTTGGGCCACATCGTTCGGGGCAGAGGTGAGCGGAGAGGAATTCGAAACGGAAGGGCGTGGTCTTGCCGTGGACGATATCAACGGTGCATGGGTGACCGGTTCCTTCGTGGATGCGATCGATATCGATCCGGGGATGACGAAGTTCTTCCTACGCAGCGCCGGAAAGGATGATGCCTTTCTGTTGCACTATGAGCCGAATGGCGGACTGAATCTCGGACAGATGACGTCGGTGCACGACAAACGTGGCGAAGAACCCAACCTCCTTCAACGCGTCTTTCGCGGCGAGTACCGCTATGCGATCTACACGATGGATGGCAGAAACGTCGATGCCACGCTCCAACAAGTGCAGCGTGGCATCTATTACGTTGTTGTTCAACTCGATCAGGGCGTGCGGACGATCCCGATCATGATCCGTTAACGTCCGCTCTTCTTTCCAAGCTCACGAACGTAGACCGCAAGATCTGCATACTCCTGGTCCGAGACGTTGTTCTCCCACTCGGGCATGTACGTGTCCGGCCAGTACTTCGACGGATGCCGCATCACGTCGATGAGCGTTGAATCTTCCGCATACTTCTTGCCCGCAAGCTGCAGGTCGGCAATGCCAAGACCTGACTCGCCATGGCAACGCTGACATGAATACTTGTAATAGGCCTTCATACCCGCAGAGGCATTGGTGGCGATCGTATAGGGTGGCGGCTCTTGACGTGGTTTCGAAATGGCTGGTGTGGTGAGCAGGTAGGCATAGATCGACGAGATCGCATGGTCGCTCAACTGCGGCATGCGAACCATCGGGAATCGCATTGGTGTTCCATCCGGCTTGATCCCTGTGCGCATGGCGCGCACGAAGTCCGCTTCCTTCCATGCACCGATCCCGTGTCGCTTGTCGGACGTGATGTTGGTGGTCGGGACCTCATGTCCATTCGCATCGAGCATCACATTGCCACCGGCAAAGAACTCGAAGGACTTCTCCGGATTCACCATGTCCATCTTCTTGAAATCTCCGGAGTGGCATGTCCAGCAATCCAGCACGCCAACAGCGAGATACTTTCCATAGGCCACCTTGTCGGTGGTGTCGGGAACGGGAATGGGAGCCGACGGATAATCCAGCGGCTTGAAGGCGATATAGCACAGCATCTTTGCAAGGAAGCTGGGCTCGCCCTCTTTGTTCACAACGGGTTGTGCTGCAACGAGCGGGTCGTCGCTGCGAAGGAACGAAATGATGCTGGCCATGTCCTCGTCGGAAACACGCGGGAACTTCGGCATCCAGGGCGGCACGAACTTTCCGGTCTTCGGATGAATGCCCGTACGCAAGAGGTAGACGATCTCGCTGTTCGTCCAATTTCCGATGCCATGCTCACGGTCTTGCGTGATGTTCTTGGAGTAGGCCGTTCCGAACTCCGCCGGCAGATCGAGAAGCTTCGTGCCCGTGAGTTGCCGAGTGATCGGATCGGTATGGCAGTGCACACAGAGCATCATTGCCAGGTTTCGCCCGTGGGCGATACGTTCCGGCGTCGACACCACCTTGAACTCCACCACCTTCGCTTCGTAGGTCGGTATGCCGCGAATGGCCACATAGGCGGCAAAGCCCCCTGCGGCCGCAATGATCACCAGCAGCACAATGGCTGCCCATTTGAGAACACGTTTCATTGTTCACCCCGAACAGATAGTAAAACCCCGAGTCGTCGCAAATGTAAGAAGTGACCATGAACGAGAAGCCCGCTAAATTGCGTGTTCCCCTATGGTCCTACGTCCCCTCATACCCTTCCTCCTTGCCATTGCCATGCTGCAGCCCTTGTATGCGGGCGACTCTGTTGCCGTGGATACGATGCGGGCCCGCGTGCGGGAAGTGGTGGTGCGCGACAATGCCTTTCTGCGGGCCGATATCACGTCGGCTCAAGCCGCCACATCGCTCGATGCGCACTTCCTGCGAATCATCGCACCGTTGCAAGCATCGGATGCATTGTCGTACGTGCCGGGTCTTGCCATCCGTAGCTATGGCGGCGTTGGCGGCATGAAGACGGTGTCGATGCGTGGCGGCTCTGCAGCGCAATCGCTCGTGATGATCAACGGTATTCGATTGAGCAGTGCGCAGAACGGACAGTTCGATCTGAGCGCCGTGCCGATGGCCATGGTCGATCACGTCGACGTGGTGCGTGGTGGCGCTTCGGCACTCTATGGCGCGAATGCCATGACGGGCGTCGTCAACATGTCGATCGCCATGCCGTCGAAGGCCACAGCCGGTGGACTTGCCTCGGTGGGATCCTTTGAAGAACATCATGTGAATGCCCATGGCTCTGCACCAACATCCATTGGCACCATCGGTGCCTCGATCGATGTGCTCACGTCCAGTGGCGCATTCCCGTACTACATGAAGGTGGATGGCGTGCCGTACGATGTGAACCGCGAGAACAGTGACGTGCGCTCGCTGAATGGACTGCTGCACTATCAACCCACAGAGCGATGGACGGTCTTCGCCCTTGCACGCAGCGCCGATCGTGGCGTGCCGGGAGCGGTGGTGCAGGGGAGCACAACGAATGCACGCGCACGCATGTCGGATGCCGATGTGATCGGCGGCGTGAATGGTCGCATCCCGCTCTCCACAACTTCGGATCTCATGGTCACCCTTGGCACGCGCTATTGGGACCAACGCTACGTGGATCCCGATGCCACCATCCTTGGCAGAAGTGGGTTGAACGAGCGATTCATCTTGCGTGATGTTGCCACGGGCGTTGCGTTCCGTTCGGCGACGGAGGCAATCGTGCAGACCTATCGCGTGGATGCATCGTATGCCGATCTGCGCGGCGCCACGTTGCAACCGCAAGTACCCTCGGTGGTGCAACGCCGACAGATGGCCGTCAGCGGACACTGGCAATGGAATGTCGACGAAGGTGTGATGGTGGAAGGGGGCCTGCGCGCCGACGCCATCTCCGATGCAGGCACGGCCGTCTCTCCGCTGCTTGCTGCGCGCTGGAGTGCAACGACGTGGCTCGACGTGCGCACATCGGCATCCTACAACTTCCGACCACCATCGTTCACAGAGTTGTACTACTTGAACTATGGGACGGCCACCCTCCGTCCGGAGCGTGCCGTGATGCTCGATGCAGGGTGCTCGCTCCGTCCGCTCGAATGGTTGGTCTGTGATGTCTCGGCATTCAATGCCAACACGCACGATCAGATCATCTCCGTGCCAACGAGCCCTGTCTCGTGGAGTGCGCAGAACGTCGGACAGGCCACCACCACCGGCGTCGAGGTCGGCCTTCGTGCCATGCCGTTCGACGAGCGCCTTACGTTGCATGCATCGTATACGCGTCAAGAAGCACGCGACCGAACGGGACGTCCCGGTCTCGACGGAACCTTGCTTCCCTACATCCCGCAAGAACTCTTTAATGGCGGCGTGCACTGGAATGAAGACGTGCTCATGATAGGTGGCACTTGGTCCTACACGAGCTATCGATATGCACTTCCCGGAGCACAGTATGCATCGCTTGTCCAACCCTTTACCGTGATCGGCATCTACGTGGGCGCACAAGCACGATCGGAACACATGCGCATCGATGTACGACTCTCCGTCGACAATCTCCTGAATGAAGACTATGTGGTGGTGCGCGGCTATCCAATGCCCGGACGAATGTTGCGCATCCTCACGAACATCTCGCTATGACCATCCTTCGTACCATCGTGTTGTTCATTCTGTGCATGCAGCCACTGCATGCGCAGTGGGGACGTGCGACCATCGACACGGTCTTTGCCTTCGTGCCGGGCACCGGACAGAATGCAGGACAAGGTCCCGCCGTCTTCCCGGCCAACATCTTCGGCACACCGGCACTTGTTGCTCGTGAAGATGTACAGGCCACCGATCCGAACGATGTGTGCAGCATCGGACTCGGAGGTGTGATCGTGGTAGGGTGGAAGGGCGCGGTGGTGGTGGACGGACCCGGAGCCGATCTCACGGTGTTCGAGAATGCGTTTCGATATGGCAACGGACGATTGTTCGCAGAACCGGCACGTGTCGATGTGAGTACCGACGGCGTGCATTGGACGTCCTTCCCCATGGATACGAACACATTCGCAGGATGTGCGGGTATCACGCCAACATATGGCGATCAAGACCCGTGGGATCCCGCCGTGAGTGGGGGAGATGCCTTCGATCTTGCGAGCATTGGTGTTGACAGCATTCGATATGTGCGCATCACCGATGTGACGACGATGCTCATGAACGATCCGACGAATCCGTTGTACGACCCTTCGCTCACAGGATTCGATCTTGATGCCGTGCTCGGACTCCATACCGTTCCGTCTGCGATGAACACAACGCTCTCGTATGAAGAGCGAGAACATCTGCTCTTCGTTTCCGTAAGCGATGCCGATGCACTGCGCGGTGGTGCGAGCATTGCAGCCTATCGCACCGATGGTACGCTTGTGTGGGAGGAGCACCTTGGTGCGGGATCGTTCACGATCTCCATGGATATGTTGCCGCTAGGGTGTTCGTTCGTCCGTCTGCACAGCGCGTCCACACAACACACGGAAAAGGTGTTGCGATGAGAACGATGCTTCTGATCGTGGCCAGTGTGTTCCTCGTGCGTTGTGTGCAGACCCCGTCGGCACCGCCGGACCCGGCCGCCGTTCAGCCGCGTTCGGGCGGCGTGTATGTTGTGTGTGAGGGGCTTTGGCGCCAGGACAATAGTGTGCTCTCCTACGTTGACCCCACGCAGATGATCGCCGTGCGCGACGTCCTACAGGCCAACGATCCGATGCAGCGTCTTGGTGACACGGCAGGGGATGTTGCCGTGCGTGGTGATACGATGTTCATTGCCGTTGCAACGTCGCATTCGATCGAGGTCCTGCGCATGTCGACGGGAACCTGGCTTGGCCGCATCACACTTCCCGCGACGCAACAACCGCGCAGTGTGGTGATCGCCAACGACAGTGTTGGGTACTGCACGAATGTGAACGACGACTCCATCACAGAGTTCGATCCGCGATCGCTCACCGTCACAACGTCCGGCGTTCGCGTTGGTCCTGCACCCGACGGATGTGCCGTCGTTAACGGTCGACTCTTCGTTGGCATCTCGGGCTTTGGCGATCTGCGAGCCACCGAGCCCGGTGCCGGCACCATTTCCGTGCTCTCGACCACCGACCTCACATCTGTTGGCACGATCGGCGATGTTCCCAACGTCGGCACACTGCGCGCCGATGCAACGCGGAATCGCGTGTGGGCGGCCTATCGCGACCTGCCGTCGAAGAAGGACTCGCTTGGTGGTGTTGTCTGTGTGAATGCGCGAACGCTCGCTGTGGTGGCGCGGTGGACGTTCACGTGGATCACCACGATCGACGTCGATCAGCGCACCGGTCGTTGCTACGTGCTGCACAAGTACGGCGTCGATGTGATCGACGATGCCGCATCGGCACCACGACGTCTCTTCACGCATGCATCATCATCGACCGATCAATGGTATGCGCTTGGCTACCAAGCATCGACGAACAACGTGTGGATCGGAAATGCGCGCAACTATGTGATCGATGGAGAGGCCTTCGCCATCGATGCGAATGGAAGCGTGGTGGCGCGTGCCGCTGTTGGCCTCAACCCTGCCGCCTTTGCCTTCATCCCTTGACGGAATATCCTTCGGCCTTCAGGAATTCGATCACCTTCGTGGTGTGATCGCCCTGGATCTCGATGGCATTGTCGAGCACGGAGCCGCCCGTGCCGAACTTCGACTTGAACGTCGACAGCATCGTGTGCAGATCCTTCGGATGACTCTGAAATCCCGTGATCGACGTGATGGTCTTTCCACGTCGCGTTTCCTTGCGCACCTTGATCAGCATGGGCTTGCCATCGTAGCCCACTCTCTTCTTCGTTGTGGTCTTCTGCTCGGATGCAGATGGGGAAGGAGTGCCAAGAAGGGCGGCAAGGTCTTGCAGGGACTTCGATGAGCTCATTACAGGAAATACATGAATTGGAGTTGCGGGATCGGATAGACGCGAATGGCGTCGCCTATGAACATAGTGAACGGAAGTTCAATTCCGAACGACATTCTTTTGTCGATGATCCATTCATATCCCACGCCAATGCCAACGCGTGTCGGAGAGGTGAACTCGTTCATCCCCGAATCATTATCGTTCCGGTAGTACCCGGCCCCGGCAAGCGCATACAGGCGACTGTCGTGGGAGTCGTTCAATGTATACTGCACCTCTCCTCCTATATTGTACCAGACATTGCCGAAGGAGATGAAGAAGGCCGTGGCCTCGAGCACCAATTGGTTGGAGAACGAGACCCTGCCCGAGATGCCGGCACCGGAGAGCAATCCGGCCTGCAGACCGAGTGAGCCTGATACTCCGTCGGACGATTGTGCCGAAGCAAGTGAACCGCTGCAGAGGAGAATGACGAGAAGAAGGCGAAGTCGATTCATGTTCGGTCCCTAGAGATTAAGTGGTCTATGCGTTCTTGGTTGCGTATTCTGGTCATCGCCATCGTTACGGTCGCATTCGCGGTTGGAGTGATGCTCCATATGGTTTTGTTCCGAGATACTTCGGTCTATTACCTCTATGCACGAGCTTGGTCGAGACTTCTGCTTCGTATTGCGGGCGTTCGCGTGCAATGCAGTGGTTTTGAGCACCTCTCACCCACCGAGCGTTATGTGTACTGTGCCAATCACAGCAGTCTGTTCGACATTCCTGTCCTCCTTGCCTCCTTGCCCGACAACGTTCGCATCATGTACAAGGAAGAATTGGGTCGGATCCCGGTCTTCGGATGGTGTTTGCGCATGTCGCCCTTCATTGCCGTCGATCGTGGTGACTCGCGCGAGGCCTTTGCCAAGATCGAGCAGACCGTTGCCACGATGAGCACCGGTGCAAGTGTGCTGGTCTTCCCCGAGGGGACGCGTAGCGAGGATGGACGGCTCGGTGCCTTCAAACGAGGTGCGTTCTCGCTGGCCGCACGCAGCGGACGCCCCATCGTCCCGGTCACCCTCGTAGGCACGGCCTCCGTGCTGCCTGCCCATGGCACGCGCATCACGCCGGGCGCGGTGTCGCTTACCGTCGACGCCCCTATCATCCTGCCGACCGAGGCCAGCAAGGCCGATCAAGTACAGGCCATGCACACCCTGCATGCCGTTCTGGAACAACGTATCTTTGCACATGACAACCGCTGAACTTTCTCGCATCGCAGAGCTTGCACGCCTGCGATTCTCTGACGAAGAACTCGTCGCCTTTGGCGAACAGTTCGAGAACATCGTTACCTATGTGGGTGCTATCAATGCCGTCGACATGACCGGCGTTGAACCTATGTCCCATGTGAACGATGCGACCAACGTGATGCGCGCCGACGTGGTAGGCGAGTGCCTGACCACAGAAGAAGCGCTCTCCAATGCACCAAAGAAGAACGAGGCGTTCTTCAAAGTGCCGAAGGTGCTTGGTTCATGATCGTTGGTGTGATCCCGGCGCGGTATGCCTCGACGAGGCTACCGGGGAAGCCGCTCATCGACCTCTGCGGTCAAAGCATGATCGAGCGCGTATGGCGTGCCGCCACGGCCTGCACGGTCCTGGATCGCGTGTTGATCGCCACCGACGATGAACGCATCGTCGCCGAGGCGCAACGATTTGGCGCCGAGGCCTATCTCACATCGGCCGATCTACCCAGTGGCACCGACCGGTGCGATGCACTCATCCGACAGTTGCATCTCCGTCCCGACGTTGTGGTGAACATTCAAGGCGATGAGCCACTGCTTGCACCCAATGTGATCACGCATCTTGTGCAGGCACTTCGCACCAGTGGTGCCGATGTTGCCACGGCCATGAGTCGTATCCTCTTCGCCGACGAGCTGGCAAATGCATCGGTGGTGAAGGTCGTCGTCGACGCTTCGAACAACGCACTCTACTTCTCCCGGTCACCGATCCCGTATCTGCGCAACGAGGCCGATGTTGCCACGTGGCATTCGGCACACACGTTCTGGAAACATATCGGCATCTATGCCTACACCCTGGCAGCCTTACAGCGACATGTCTCCTTGCCACCCTCACCACTTGAGCGTGCAGAGATGCTGGAGCAATTGCGATTGATGGAGGCGGGCGCGCGCTTTACGTGCGTGGAGACGGAGCAGTTGTTCCTGGCCGTTGATACGGAGCAGGATGCAGAGCGTGTGCGCGACGTGCTGCGCTCACAACGTCACTAACGTCGATCGTCGACATATCGTCGGCAGCATCGCTTTCGAGCACCACGGCTCGTCCCGTATACGGTCCCCAACGATACTGCGACATCGCCGGTGTTCGCGGATAGAGTCCGACCACAGCCGTTCCAAGTGCCGCCGCGACGTGCAACACGCCGGTCGAATTCGCAATGAGCACTTCGGCCGATGCAAGCACCGACATCATCTCTTCTAACGATCGCGCACCACACAGGTTGATGGTAGACGGACACGTGCGTTGCACGATGTCGCACACGCCATGCTCCGAGGCAATACCCGTGATCACCGGTGTCCATCCCGTCTGCGCAGCGAGCTCGCATGCCGCTTCCCCAAACCGTTCCGGTGCCCAATCGCGCGCACTGCCACCCGATCCCGGATGGACGACGAAGTATGGGCGCTCCGGCACCTGTGTTGAGGTTGATGGTCGTATGGTCGGCAAGGCCACAGGAAGGGTGGCATGGTGCAAGGCGGCCTCGATCATGCGCACATTGTATTCTGCTTCGTGATGTTCTGCCGTGCTGCGATGATCGCGGATGCGTGTGGTGAACAGGAAGGAATACCATCGGTAGGCAGAGCCGACGCGTTGGGGGATGCGCGCCATGACGGCGGCCCATGCTTCCGAGCGACGTGGACGTGGGAAGAAGATCGCATCGATGCGTTGCTCGCGGAACGATCGTCGAAGGTCGACATCGGCATCGTCGCAATAGATGATCTTGTCGATCCCGGCAACGCTCCGCACGATCGGTTCCACATACCGCCGGGTGTAGAGGAGGATCCGAGCGTCGGGCATCACAGACCGGATCGCTCCGATCATCGGAAGCGTCAGGATCATGTCACCGAGTCTGTCTGTACGAACGATGGCAATGGTCATAAACAACAACGGCGCTCCACCGAGTGGTGAAGCGCCGTAGAACTGTCGTGAAACATTAGTCCAGGAACCATTCAACACCAACGGCCGGTGTGAGCAGACCGAATGCTGTTGAACTTGGATCAAAGCCGATTTGGATCACATGGAACATGCCCTGGATACCGAATCGCGGCGTTATGAAGTACTCGCCGCCAACGCCGAAGTTCAGTGATGTTGTCGTTGTGTTCGAACTGGAGGTCGCAGAAGGGCCAGATGAGAGGATGAACTGGCCAAGAATGAATGGCTTGAATTCCTTCGTGCCAGAGAGCAGGAATTTACCATACGGTGCGAGATACACCATGTTTGAACTGTTGCCATTCGAAGACTGGAGAGCAAGGCCGAAGCCTGTTCCAACATGGATCGCCGGAGAGATGGCGTACAGGACGTGTCCACCCAGCGATTGACCTGCCGTTACACCAAAGCCAAATACCCTGTCAGGGCTCTGGGCACTCGACATGCCAACGCCGAGCAATACCATTGCGATCACGAGAATACTTCTCTTCATACTAGACCCCACGCTGTGAAATGAAACGAATTGGTGAACGGCGCAAAGATAGTGTGTGCACGAATGATGTCGAACATTCGTTGCCAAGAGCTTTGTGTGTAGTTTTGCCGTTCCTTCCAAGACACAGCATGTCGATCACGATCCACCGCTATACTCCTCAGGACCGAGACGAATGGGACTCCTTTGTGGAGCGTTCCAATAACGGGACGATGTTCCATTTGCAGCGATTCCTTGACTACCATCCCAATGGGAAGTGGAACTTCCACCATCTCATGTTCCGAGAACAGGGGAAGTTGGTGGGTGTGCTCCCGGCGGGTGTGAATGCGCAGGGAGATCTTTGGTCACCGGTTGGTGCATCGTACGGTTCCATTGCCACCGAGGACACGTCGTACGAGCGATCCGAGCACATCGTCGATGCCTTCATCGACTATGCTCGCGAGGCCGGATTCAAGCATGCCTATCTGATCCCGCCGCCACTCATCTACACCCTGAACTACAGTCAGCACCTCGAGTACGCCATGCTCTATCGCAAGGCCGATTTCGAGTTGCACTACATCTCGCATGCCATCGATCTGAAGCATGGTCGCGACTTTCTGCAGTCGTTCGATCCCACGGCTCGCAAGAGCATCCGCAAGATCTTGCGCGAAGGGAAGATCACCATTGCCGAGAGCGACGACTATGCAACGTTCCACCGGATCCTCGTCGAGAACAAGGCGCGACATGGCGTTTCGCCAACGCACACGCTCGAGGATCTGCTCACGTTGCACCGTCTGATGCCCGACAAGCTTCGGTTGTATCTCGTCTATTGCGATGGAGAGGCGATCGCGGGATCGTTGCTCTTCCTGACCAATCGCAAAGTGGTGTTGTGTTTCTATAACATGCTCCGCTACGAATTCGAGCACCTGCGACCCATCTATCTTGTGATGTACGAGACCTGCAGGTGGGCCGTAGAGAATGGATATGAGTGGGTGGACATCGGCGTAAGTCAAGACACAAAGGCCGACGATCCGATGACGCCCTCGTACAACCTGATCACGTTCAAAGAACGGTTCGACGCGCGTGGCATTCTGCGGTCGACATTCCACCTTACGCTTTGACCCTTCTTCTCGCATTGGCAGATGTGGATCGCGACGCGCGAACACTGAACGTCGCTCGTGCGTTGGCACGTGCGGGACGGCAGGTGCATGTGATCGCCGCGGGAACACTGCGTGATGAGGATGCGGCACCAACGGCAGCCGGAGGGACGATCACCTTGCATTCATGGCCGGACCCCGGTGGTTCGGCATTTGCACGATGGCGATCCTTTACGGCATTTGCCCTCCGTCGACATCCGATCCAGGCAACGACCATCGGTGCCATGGACCTCTTTGCATTGTACGCTGCACGACAGTGGAAGCAACGGTGTCGAGCCAAGCTCATCTACGATGCACGCGAGTTCTACTTTGCCCTCGGTCCGTTACAAGGTCGTGGCCTCAAACAACGCCTGATCTCCGGCATGGAACGACTCCTCATTCGAAGTGCCGATACGGTAACGGTGAGCGGTGAGCTGGACGCAGAGATCATTCGTGATCGCTATCGCCTTGCCACCCTTCCGACCGTCATTCTGAACGTGCCAACCTACCGAGAGCCGGTGCCATCGCGCAAGCTTCGCGAGGCATGCAACATCCCCATCGATGCGAAGGTGTTGTTGTATCAGGGAGTGGTGCATCACGGACGGGGGATCGGTCCGATGATCGCCACGTTGCCGCTGCTTCCGCGCATGCACCTGTGCGTGATCGGGGACGGCCCGGCACGTACCGAGCTCGCAACCGCAGCACAGGCGGCGGGAGTGGCCGATCGTGTGCACTGGTTGGGGGCGATCTCGTATGATGATCTGCATGCGTGGACGTGCAGTGCCGACGTAGGACTGTGCATCATCGAGCCCATTTCGAAGAGCTATGAGTATGCCTTACCCAACAAGCTCTTCGAGTACATCATGGCACAGATCCCTGTGGTGATCACCGATCTGCCGGCGATGCGACGATTCGTCCAACGTTATCGGTTGGGCGAGGCCATTGCAGCACCGCCTGATCCGGAAGCGATCGCCCGCGCCATCGAACGAGCTCTTGATCGCGACTATTTCCTTCCGTCGCTGCGAGCGGCGGCAAAACTGTTCTCGTACGAGCGACAGGAAGAGACCGTACTGTGTACCTATTGATGCTCGTGCAGCAGCTCATCGCTGCAAGTACCCATATCGTTGCGAAGAGTGTGACGCATTCCCTGCACCCCACGATGGTCGTGCTCTTTCGCGCCTTCTTCTCCTGCATCTTCTATGGCTCGTGGATGATCATTCGGCGGAGTCAGGTGAAGCGCATTGATGCCGAAGATCGCCTGCCCATCATCCTTCTCGGTCTGTTGAACATTCCGTTGAATCAGTTGCTCTTCGTCTGGGGTGTGCAGCTCGGATCGGCACCGAATGCGGCGTTGGCCTATGCCTTGTCGCCGGCCTTCGTCCTCGTCATCATGTCCGTCTTCATGCGCGAACGTCCGTCGTGGAAGAAGCGGATCGGCGTTGCGATCGCCTTTGCCGGTACGGCACTCGTCCTGATCGACAAAGGAGCACGCCTCTCGTCGGACCTCTTCTTGGGAAACATCATCGTCTTGGCCGCCTCGCTGGCCTGGTCGTTCTACACGGTCTTCGGTCGTCGCCTGGCCATCAAGTACGGCGCCTTCTACTTGACGGCCTGCACGATGTTCGTCGGCACGATCCTCTACATTCCGATCTACCTGCTCATGCCGTTGCCGTTCGATACGACAGCGCTGACCTCGGTGGTGAATGGTGTGGACCCGGCGATGACATGGTTCCAGCTCGTCTACCTTGGTGTGATCACCTCAGGTCTTGGCTTCGGCCTTTGGTACTATGCCCTCACGCATTGGGACCCTGCCAAGGTATCGGTGTTCAACAACCTCCAGCCCATCCTCACCACCATCCTGGCCTTCTTCCTGTTCTCGCAGGTGCCCACGCCGCTGTTCGTGGTGGGTGGGGCCATTGCCCTCACGGGTGTGATCGTGACGCAACGCGGCTAGTACGATATGCGTGGGATGTGTAGTTTCGACCCATGCGTATCACACCCCAACACTCGCTCGGACTGGTGATCGATCTTCAGGATCGCCTCTTTCCGCATATCTACGATCACGACGGACTTGCACAACGCACGTCCATTCTCATTCAAGGCCTTCGCGCACTTTCCGTCCCGCTCGTCGTGACCGAGCAGTATGTGAAGGGGCTCGGTTCCACGATCCCTCAGATCGCCGAAGCACTGGGCGAGTTCTCTGCGTACGAGAAGATGACGTTCTCCTGTTGTGGCGACAGCACCATCGAAGGACTTGTGATGGGAAGCGGTCGACACACCATCATCGTATGCGGGATCGAAGCGCATGTATGTGTGTTGCAAAGTGTGATCGACCTGCTCTCGCAAGGCAACACCGTGATCGTGGTCGAAGACTGTATCTCGTCGCGCAAGGCCAACGACAAGAAGGTGGCCGTCGAACGCATGCGCGATGCGGGTGCGGTGATCAGCACCTACGAGTCGATCCTGTTCGAACTCTGTCGCGTATCGGGAACGGAAACGTTCAAGACCATCTCTCGACTTGTGAAATGAACTCGGAGTCGACACCATGCACATGATCGCTGCATTACAGGCATCCTTCCTCGAAGGATTGTCTGCACTCTCGGATGAGATCAGGTTGTTCCCGGACGATGCGTCGCTCTGGATCACACGACCCGGTGTGACGAACTCTGCGGGAACACTCGCTCTGCATCTGATCGGCAACCTGCACCACTTCGTTGGTGCACAGATCGGCAACACCGGCTATGTGCGCGATCGCGAGGCAGAGTTCGCCACGCGCGATCTTTCACGGTCCGAACTTCTTCGGCAGTGCGAGGAAACGGCAGAGATGATCCGCACGACCTTTCGATCCTGTACCGCCGAGTCGATGGCTCGTCCGTTCCCGCTTGCAACGTTCGGCGAAGGCCGCACCACGGGTGACGTGCTCGTGCGACTCGTTGGCCATTTCCGATATCACCTCGGTCAAGTGAACTACTTGCGCCGATTGCTCTAAAGGCATTGCTCCATGGCCGCGAAACGCTCCATTCCCTCTGATCCGTCCGACAGTATCTCCAGCGTGATGAAGGAGACCCGGCTCTTCCCTCCACCCGCGTCCTTCGCGGCAACGGCACACATCGCATCCTTCGCCGCCCTCAAGAAGCTTCGCGCCAAAGCGCTGCGCGATCCAGAGGCGTACTGGGATTCACAAGCACGAGAGCTCGAATGGTTCGCCCCGTGGAAGCGCACACTCCAGTGGAAGCATCCGCATGCACAATGGTTCGTCGGCGGGAAGATCAACGTCACGGTGAACTGTCTTGACCGCCACTGCGCAACATGGCGCAAGAACAAGGCCGCACTCATTTGGGAAGGGGAGCCGGGCGACACGCGCACGCTCACCTATGCACAGCTGCATCGCGAGGTCTGCAAGTTCGCGAACGTGCTCCGCTCGCTCGACGTGAAGCAGGGAGACGTCGTGGCCATCTACATGGGCATGATCCCCGAAGCGGTCATCGCCATGCTTGCCTGCGCACGGATCGGCGCAACGCACAACGTGGTGTTCGGAGGCTTCTCGTCGGAAGCATTGCGCGAACGCATCAACGATTCGAAGGCCGTGCTCCTGATCACGCAGGACGCTGCGCATCGACGTGGCGATAAAGTGCATCTGAAGAAGGCAAGCGATGCGGCGATCACGGAATGTCCGACCATCGAGCATGTGGTGGTGGTGCAACGCACCGATGAGCGCACGGCGATGAAGGGCGGCAGGGACCATTGGTGGCACGAGCTCATGGATGCCGCATCGGCCGTCCATGCGCCCGCAAAGCTCTCGAGTGAGCATCCCATGTTCATTCTCTACACTAGCGGGTCGACAGGAAAACCCAAGGGCATCCTGCACACAACGGGTGGATACATCACGCAGGTCGCGTCGACGACGAAGATGATCTTCGATCTCAAGGACGATGATGTGTATTTCTGTACGGCCGACATCGGGTGGATCACCGGACATAGCTACATCGTCTACGGTCCGCTCGCCAACGGCGCCACCGTCGTGATGTATGAAGGCGCGCCCAATCATCCCGAGCCCGATCGTATGTGGAGCATCGTGGAGCGACATGGCGTGACGATCTTCTACACCGCACCAACGGCCATTCGATCCTTCATGAAGTGGGGCGAGTCGTGGCCACGCAAGCATGACCTTTCCTCCCTTCGCCTCCTTGGCACCGTGGGAGAACCGATCAATCCCGAGGCGTGGATGTGGTATCACACCGTGATAGGCGGCAAGCGATGTCCGATCGTCGACACGTGGTGGCAAACAGAGAACGGGGCCATCCTCATCTCGCCGTTGCCAGGGGCAACACCAACGAAGCCCGGAACGGCAACGCTCCCCATGCCCGGAATGGATATCGATGTTGTTCGCAAGGATGGCACGTCGTGCAAACCGAACGAAGGCGGACTGCTTGTGGTGAAGCATCCGTGGCCATCGATGTTGCGAACGATCTATGGAAATGATGAGCGCTACCGACAGGCCTATTGGAGCGAGTTCCCGAAGTCGCGCACGTGTGCCGGGTGGTACTTCACCGGTGACGGGGCTCGACGGGATGAGGACGGCTACATCTGGATCATCGGTCGCGTGGACGATGTGGTGAATGTGAGCGGACACCGGCTTGGCACAGCCGAAGTGGAGAGCGCACTCGTGTCGCACCGCAGTGTTGCGGAGGCGGCCGTGGTGGCGCGGCCCGACGAGATCAAGGGGAATGTGCTGGTGGCCTTTGTCACATTGAAGACCGAGGCCGCACGGGGAGCGGATCTTGTGGCCTTGCGCGAAGAGCTGCGCGACCATGTGGCCAAGGAGATCGGTCACATCGCAAAGCCGGACGAGGTTCGCTTCACGGAAGCGCTGCCAAAGACGCGCAGCGGCAAGATCATGCGTAGGCTGTTGCGCGAAGTGGTCGCAGGGGCGGCGATCAGTGGTGATACCACGACGCTGGAAGACCTATCCGTACTTGAGAAACTCAGATCGGGTGACGACGAATAGAAGATCGTTCCCGGTGTTCCATTCTTTTGGTTTGAAGGGGTTCGTACCATGAGGACATCACGTTGGATCGTTGCGATCCTGATCGGCACGGTGCTGATCATGGGATTCGACTGTAAGGGAGATCATACGCCACAGAAATGTGATCTCCGCGTCAAGGCGAAGTACACGGATTCATTGAAAGGGAAGTTCAAGGGTGAACTTGCCAAAGTGAAGGACGTCACCATCAAGTCGGTCGAGATCAGTTCCGACAGTGCACTGGCCATCATGGGCTATCACGAGCCGCTCGGTCCGAAGCTACCCGGTCCAAAGATCTGTGCGGTCAACGATTCTTCACGTGCGGGCTCGGTTTCACCCGACTTCACAGATGCCGGCGTTGGAAATCTTGTGAGCAAGGCAGGGTCGCAAGGTTCGAGGATGGTGGACTGTATGCGCGATCAACTGTACCTGACGACGTTCACACTGTATCCGTTCGAGGCACCGGATCCGTTCATGCCCACGCCATGGGAATGCGACATGCGACAATTCTGCATGTGGAACATGACCGTGAATCAGTTCGAGAAATGGCGCGGCACGCCGGACAATGTGAAAATGGACTTCATCGCGACGCTGAACATCTACTCGATGTGGATGGGAATGTCCGGTCACTCCGGCCGCTACATCGTCCGTAACCTCCGATTCGGCTCCGAGAACAACGCGCCGTACAGCAGCGTCACCTTTACGACCTACTACCCGGATCCGGCAAATCAGAACCGACTGAATTTTGTGGTGACACTCAACGATTGATCACAAGAGCGAGATTTCATGCGGGGCCCCTCGGGGCCCCTTCCTTTTTCCTAGTTTTGTCTCCGAATGCGTAAAGCTGTGATCATGGCGGGAGGCTTTGGGACGCGGTTACGACCGCTCACCATGTCGATCCCGAAACCAATGGTACCCCTCGCGAACAGACCCATGATGGGTCATATCGTCGAGCTTCTCAAGGCGCATGGTATCCACGATGTGGTCTCGGTATTGTACTTCAACCCCGAACAGATCACATCGTACTTCCGCGACGGTTCGGCCTTCGATATCTCCATGGAGTACACGACGGCCGTGGCGGACTTCGGAACGGCCGGCGCTGTCAAGAATGCCCAGTCATTCCTCGACGATACGTTCATCATCATCTCCGGCGATGTTCTTACCGACTTCGACATCTCCAAGGCCCTTGCCTTCCATCGCGAAAAGAAGGCCATGGCCACGATCCTGCTCACGCGGGTTCCTGAGCCGCTGCAGTATGGGATCGTGATGACCGATCGTGAAGGACGGATCACGCGATTCCTCGAGAAGCCATCGTGGGGTGAGGTCTTCAGCGACACGATCAACACCGGGATCTACATCCTGGAACCGTCCGTGCTGGATCTCATTCCGCCACAAACCGAATTCGACTTCAGCAAAGACCTCTATCCGTTGATGCTCAAGAAAGGTCTTCCCCTCTACGGCTTCATCGCCGAAGGATACTGGAAGGACATCGGCAATCTGCACGAGTATCAACTCGCCCACGATGATGTGTTGGGCGGCAAGGTGGCAGTGTCCACGTCCGTGAATGACGATGGCGTTGTGCTTGGCGACAACGTCCGCCTTGGGTCGAACGTTTCCCTGAAGAACTGCGTTGTCGGAGATTCCTGCGTGATCGGCGATGGGTCCGTGATCTCCAATTCCGTGATCTGGAACAACACCGTTATCGGTGAGTTCGCGGAGATCACGCACGCCGTGATCTGCAATTCCGTGCGCATCGGATCGCATGTGGTGATCCACGATAATGTGTTCGTGGCAGAGGATTGCGTCATCGGTGATCATGCCCGACTGCTGTCGAACATCAAACTGTGGCCACGCAAGCACGTGGAAAGTCATGCAACCGTCACGAGGTCGCTGGTGCAAGAAGAACGATGGTCCAGAGAACTGTTCACCGACGCTCGCATCTCGGGCGTGGCGAACATCGATATGAATCCTGAATTCGGAGCGAAGCTGGGTGCTGCCTTGGGCAATGCCGTGGGCTCGCACATGATGCTCGTTGCCTCGCGCGATGCCGATCCTGTGTCGCGCATCATGAAGCGAAGCATTACGGCCGGACTGATGAGCGTGGGCTG
This sequence comes from Kapaibacterium sp. (SeqCode), assembly GCA_044224925.1. Lineage (GTDB taxonomy): Bacteria > Bacteroidota > Ignavibacteria > Kapaibacteriales > Kapaibacteriaceae > Kapaibacterium. The sequence continues at coordinate 199,737 of JBGAJM010000006.1, read as the reverse complement.
CGATGTGACGGACCTGCAACAGACATCGATCCCGCAGACACGACAAGAGATGTTGAGCGGACGGTTCGTGGCGGGATTCCATATCCGTCGTTCACCGCGCGATCCGAACAAGACCGACATCATCCTGTTCGCAAAGGATGGACGCGATATTCCGCTTTCGATGACGAAGAGCATCGAGCGGTTCTTCTACGGAGAAGACATCAAGCGCGTGCCACAGGCAGAGGTGGGGCAGCTCCGATTCCCTGAGCGTTCCATTGAACAATACGTGAACCGATTCCTTGAAATGATCGATGTGAACCTCGTGTCCAATCGATCGTTCAAACTCCTGGCCGATTATTCCTTCGGTCTCTCGTCGACGGTCTTCCCGAGCATCCTCGGAGAGCTGCACTGCAAGGTGCTGTCGATGAACAACTATGTGGATGCATCGCACTTCGCCGACCCGCTCACCGATGTGCTCGACGAGTCGGCAACCATCATGCGTTCACTTGGCTATGAACTCGGTTTCAAGATCGATCCGAGCAGCGAGAAGATCGCCATGGTGGATGAGCGCGGCATCTGGTATACCGGACTGCGATTGCTCACCATCGTCACCAAGCTCTGGCTCGACACACACCGTCACCTCGAACCCTACACCATCGCTGTTCCCGTGCAGGCCACGACGGAGATCGATCAGATCGCCGCAGAGTACAACGTGGACGTGGTGCGCATCAAGAACTCGCACGGCGCCATGATGGAGGCAACGAAGGACGAGAAGGTGCAATTCGTCGGCGGCACGCGCGGAGGCTTCATCTTCCCGCGATTCCTGTTCGCGGCCGATGGAATGTACTCGGCATGTCAGATCCTGGAGATGCTCGCTAAGACGGGCTATCAGCTCAGCGATCTCGACCGAAAACTGCCGAAGCGATTCCAGCGTACGGTGGGCGTCCACTGTCCGTGGGAATCCAAAGGCACCGTGATGCGTCGCACCATGGAACACAGCGAAGACAAACAACGACAATTGATCGATGGCGTCAAGATCTTCCTCGGCAATGCTTCGGTACTTCTCGTACCGGACAAGGAAGGACCGATATTCACCGTCACGGCCGAAGCAAGCGATGAAGCAGAGGCACAACAGTTGATGGATCAATACGCACATCTGGTCGCACAATGGAGAGACGGGAACTAACATGGACCTACGAATCAGCGATATCCTCGATCCGGCCGCAGTGATGCTGCAGCTTGATGCTACCGATAAGACATCGGCCCTGCAGCAAATGGTGGATCTGCTTGCGGCAAGCGGGAAGGTGAAGGACGTGGATGAACTCAAGCGCGTCATCCTTGAACGCGAGCGCTTGATGAGCACCGGCATCGGCAGTGGTGTGGCCCTCCCGCATGGAAAGACGAACGTGGTCGACACGTCCCTTGCCGCCCTTGCCACCTTGAAGAACCCTCTCGACTTCGATTCACTCGACGACAAGCCCGTCTCCATCATCCTGATGCTCGTGGGCACGGAGGGCAACGTTGGTCAACACCTGCGTCTGCTCAGCCGCATCTCGCGCATGATCGGTTCGGAAGCATTTCGCGCATCGCTCTTGAGCGCGCGTAGTGTGAACGATGTGCTCGAGTTGTTCTCGTCGTACGAAGAGGAGCGTGCTTGATCATGGCACAGACCGTACGCGGCATGCGCGACATCTTCGGTGCAGAGATCGCAGCATGGCACCGAGCCGAAGAAGTGTTCCGAACGATCTCTGCTGCATTCGGCTACGAAGAGTTTCGAACACCGATCCTTGAACATACCGACCTCTTCCAACGCGGCATCGGACAAGAGACCGATATCGTTGGCAAAGAGATGTACACCTTTGTCGATCGCAGTGGCGACTCGCTCTCGCTCCGTCCGGAGATGACGGCGCCGGTCGTGCGGGCGGCCATCGAGCATTCGTTGGTCCGTCATACGCCCGTCACTCGACTCTGGTACAACGCCGCCCTCTTCCGTCACGAACGTCCGCAAAAGGGACGCTACCGTCAATTCCATCAGTACGGCGCCGAATGTCTTGGCTCTCCTTGGCCCGAGGCCGATGCCGAAGTGATCCTGCTCGCCTACGATGTGATCAAGGCTATCGGACTCACACAGTTCCGTCTCGAGATCAACACCCTCGGATCGTCCGAATCGCGTGCCGTGTATCGTGCGGCATTGGTCGACTATCTGAATGCACACCGCGCCGAGATGAGTGGAGATGCGCAACGACGCATCGACACGAATCCGTTGCGCGTGCTCGATTCCAAGGTCGAACAGGACAAGGCCGTGATCGCCAACGCACCACGCTTGCGCGATCATCTCGACGAAGCGAGCACGGCACACTTCAATGCCGTCCTCGCACTGCTTGATGCAGCCGGCGTGCCCTATACGATCAATCCCGTGATGGTGCGTGGACTCGACTACTACTGTCACACTGTGTTCGAATTCGTGACCGATGCCCTCGGCACGCAGAACGCCATCGGTGGCGGCGGTCGGTACGATCCGCTCTTCTCCATGCTTGGCGGTGGCGATACGCCAGCCGTTGGCTTCTCGCTCGGCATCGAACGATTGCTCTTGCTCTCCGAGGTCGAAGCAGGAGGATGGGGCGAGGCGGCAAGGCCCGATCTGTACATCGTGACGATGGGCGATACGGCGCGCGTGCCGGCCGGACTGATCGCCATGCGCCTGCGACGTGCAGGACGTACGGTGGTGACCGATGTGTTGCGCCGCAGTGTGAAGTCCCAGATGAAGGACGCCAACCGCGTACGCGCACGATGGGTAGCAGTGATCGGTGATGATGAATTGCAGAAGGGGACCGTGTCGCTCAAGCACATGGATTCCGGCGACCAGATCGAAGTTCCTCACACAGAGATCGAGGCCACCCTTGCAAGCCGCGAGTGAATTCAATATCTCGTTTCGCGCCTCTGTGAGCGAGACCACCGGCAAACCGCTCCTGCACTTGCACATGGAGACCGTGCGCGAGTTCGCGTCGTTCGGCTATGTGATCACGCTCAATGATCGAAGCGTGGTGCACAACGGAACATTCATCGTGGATGTTGGTGGTATCGGATTGCCGAAGAACACAAAGCCCACGGCAGGTCCGGCCATTGGCGAACTCACCTGGCCCATGCCCGCGGATGGCGACTATGAGCTCGTCCTCCATCGTCGTAAAGAAGTTTCCACCGTGCCGTTCTCGATCCGCAACGCCGTGCCCTCCCTCCGTTCATGACGATGTCGCAACCATCTCCGGATCGTGTTCGCATCTGGCGAGCGTCGGTAACGAAGTGGCAGATCAAGGTGGTGCTCACGGTGTTCGGTCTGGGCATCATCGCCTCGGTGCTCTTGTACACGAAGGCCATCGTCGATGAGCTCATCGCCAACGAGCATCGTACCGTCGAGCTCTATGCGAACCTGATGAAGCGTTCGTACATGGCAACGACGGATGAGGACATCCTGTTCTACGTCGACCTTACCTATTCGTCCATCCACTTTCCGGTGATCCTCACCGATCGCTCGGAACGTCCCGTCTATCCGTATCAGCAGTTCATGCTCAACGTGGACCTCGACTCCACGCTCCCCGTGCAACGTCAGCGCGATGCCCTTGCCGCCTTGATCCATGAGATGAAGCAGGAGTATCCGCCCTTCGAGATCACCGATCCGAACGGCAAGGTGGTGCAGAAGGTGTTCTACACGAACAGTGCCATCGTGTCGCGACTCAAGTACATGCCCTATGTGGAGATCATGATCGTCACGGCCTTCATCATGATCGGCTATGTGGCCTTCTCCACCATCAAGCGCAACGAAGAGTCGAACATCTGGGTGGGCATGGCCAAAGAGGCGGCGCATCAGTTGGGCACGCCGCTGTCGTCGATGTTGGCGTGGCTCGACATTCTGCGCATGAATCAGAACGATGCGTCGATGGTGGTGACCACGGCCAACGAGATGGGGCGCGATGTTGAACGCTTGAACGTGATCGCCAACCGATTCAGCAAGATCGGCTCCAAGCCGAAGCTTGAACATGTGGTGGTGGCGGACGTGATCGAGAACGTTGTACGCTATTTCGAATCGCGCCTACCGAACCTAGGTCGCAAGGTGGTGCTGAAGCGCGACCTCGATCCCACCATCACCTGCGACATCAGCATCGACCTCTTCGAATGGGTGATCGAGAACCTTATCAAGAATGCCGCAGAGGCCATCGAACGTCAAGATGGCGCCATCGAGATCACGTTATGGAAGAGGGCGAAAGGCGGCGTGGTGATCACCGTTCATGATAACGGCAAGGGCATGTCGGCACAAGTGCGTAGCAAGGTCTTCGAACCCGGCTATACGACGAAGAAGCGCGGTTGGGGACTTGGTCTCTCGCTCTCTCGACGCATCATCGAAGACTATCACAACGGAAAGATCTTCATCAAGGAAAGTATTCCCGGACAGGGAACGACGTTTCAGATCGAACTCCCGTCGTGACGGAAGAACACCAACGACGTCCCGTGAATGTGCTTCAGTGACATTGTTCCGGCCATCTCGTTGAGCACCGTGAACACGTCTCTGCAATCGCCATGTGCTCCGCGATAGTCATGCCATAGGATCACGCCACCGGGCTTGAGCATCCGCAGGGCCTTGGCCGTGTCGCTCCGAATGAAGGAGTCAGCATGCGCCCCATCAATGAAGATCACATCACATTTCCCAACGAGCGATGTTTCGTCGAACGTCATGCTATCGGCATACAGTTGCGTGATCTTGTGCTCCACATCCGTTCCCGTGTAGAGATACGTGGTGATCATCGACTCAGCCTGGGCGTTCCGAATGGCCTCGGTCGCATCGTCGGCGCCGACGCGCAACGTCGACGTCATCTCGGGCGGCAACGTGAGCGTGTACACGCGCGCATCGGCGGGTGCATTGCGTGCCCATGCATACGCTGTCCGTCCTGTGCAGGTGCCGAACTCGAACAGCACCGAAGCATTGCGTGCGAGCACTGAGAGGATCCATTGCTCTTCATCCGACGTGGCTCCAAGGACGGGCGCGCCGAAGCGGGGGATCATCGACACTTCGGCATCGGGTCCGTACCCAAGTTCGGACCGTCGGAAGGCGGGGCTCAACGCTTCCGGTTCCACCGTCGGAATACGTCCGCCGCGCACCACCATCGTGCGTTCGTGGAATCGACGTCGGTACCGCAACATCGCGCGGATGGCAAGGATGAGCGCGACGGCGAGGAGCGCGATGATCGAGAGCAGGAGTGGTTCGGGCATGGCGTAAAGATACGAGACGGCATGACCTCAACCTCGGTCGAACCACCTATCTTCGCACATGGCCGACCGTATCACGACACACATCGACTGGTTCATCCTTCTCCCCATCGTGGCCCTTCTGTTGTTCAGTGTGGCCTTCGTGTACAGTGCCAGTGCATCGTTCGCCGACGTGAAGTTCGGCTCGAGCGAACAGCTCTTCTGGAATCATGCCATTCGTGTGCTCATCGGACTTGTGCTCATGATCGTCTGCGCCAAGGTGGACTACCACTTCTGGCAGGACAAGAGCAAGACCATCGTGATGATCGCCATCGGCTTCCTCATCACGGTCTTCTTCATGGGCGAACATGCCAAGGGCGCTGTGCGCTGGGTGCGCTTCGGTCCCGTCAACTTCCAACCCTCCGAATTGGCCAAGTTCGCCCTTGTCCTCCATACCGCCTCGCTCCTTGCAGCCAAGAAGGTCTTCATTCGTGACTGGCGCAAGAGCATCGTGCCCGTCATGGTCTGGATGATCCCCATCTGTGGCCTGATCGCCTTGCAGCCCAACCTCTCGACGGCCAGCGTCATCTTCTTCATCGTGATGACCATGATGTTCATGGCCGACGTGGATGCCAAGCAATTGGCCGTCATCGTCGTGGCCGGCATCGGGGCCGCCGCTGTCTATGCCGTGAGCGCCGAGTACCGACTCCGTCGACTTCTCAGCTACGTGGGCAGCAGCAATGCCGACGAGTCCGTCAAGTATCAGCTCGACCAAGCCCTCATCGCCTTTGGCAATGGCGGCGTCACTGGTGTGGGACCCGGACAGAGTCGGCAGCGGGACTGGTTCCTACCTGAGTCCTACGGCGACTTCATCTTCTCCATCGTCGGGGAGGAATACGGCTTCATCGGCGTCTGCCTCATCATCGGGGCCTTCCTCCTCATCGTATGGCGCGGCTACGCTGTTGCGCGCAAGGCGCCCGACGCCTTCGGTCGGCTCCTCGCCGGCGGCATCACCACCACACTGGCCGTCTACGCCTTCGTGAACGCTGGAGTCACCTGTGGCGTCCTTCCCACCACGGGCCTTCCCATGCCCTTCATTTCCTACGGCGGTTCCAGCGTTTTTTTCAGCGCCATCGCCGTGGGTGTCCTCCTCAACGTCAGCAGTCACAGTGGTGTCTACAAGCCGCGAGGTCAGCGACGTTCCACCCCCAACCCCGAAGAGTTGCCAACATCGTAGGGTGGTGAGGCCAATTTTTCGTATAATCGACTCCTGTGAAGCATTCTGCCATTCAAAAGCTCTATTACTCCATCACCGAGGTCAGTCGCATGATCGGTGAGGAGCAGCATGTTCTCCGCTATTGGGAGCGCGAGTTCTCGCAATTGCGCCCACAGAAGAACAGAGCCGGCAATCGGGTCTACACGCAGCGCGACATGGCCGTGCTGCGGATCGTGAAGCGTCTGCTTCGGCAAGAGCGCTACACGGTGGCCGGTGCAAAGGAATACCTCAAGCAGCACGATTTCTTTGACGAGGTGGAACGCGAGACGCAACGGATGGAGGGCGGCGAGGTGGCCGTCGCCGAAGCACCGCAGACCGAAGACATCAACCCTCGTAGAACCTATGATCCAGAAGGTGTTCAGGCAGTGATCCAGGAATTGCGGGACATTGCCTCGACACTTCGACGAAAGGCCATGTAACATGAAAATCTCACAACAAGGAAGGGGTAGTATGATGCGTTCGCTTCGGAGTTGTGCCGGCCTAGCGCTGGCGGTAGCGCTCATTGCGCAGACCGCTGTGGCACAACAACGTTCGTACACCATGAAGACCATCGGCAAGCACAGCGATGAGGTCTTGGGAGTGTTCGTTAACGATGCCAATACAAAGGTCGCGACGTGCAGTCTCGACGAGACGATCAAACTGTGGAGTCTGCCCGATGGCAAAGAACTCCGCACACTCACGGGACACTTGGGTCAGGTGAACAACATCTCGTTCTCGCGAGATGACAAGCATCTTGCCAGTGCGAGCAACGATCGTACGGTCCGCATCTGGAACGTCGACAATGGCACGCAAGAACAAGTGTTGCGCGGTCACACGGCCGAAGTGATCGGCGTGTACTACAGTCCTGACGAAAAAGGTCAGTTCGTCGCAAGTACGAGCTTCGACAAGACCGTCAAGCTGTGGGATGCATCGACCGGTCTCGAGATCAAGACGCTTCGCGGTCATACCATGCAGACCAACAACGTTGGATACAGCTACGACGGAAAGTTCCTTGCCTCGTGCAGCGATGACCGTAGCGTGAAGATCTGGTCCACGGACCTTGGAAAGAAGGAGCCGCTCATGACGTTGCAGGGACACAATGCACCTGTGCTCACGGCGCTCTTCAGCTTCGACTCGAAGTACCTTGCCACATCCGATCAAGACGGTGTGGTGAAGATCTGGGCAATGCCTACCGGCGAACTTGTCCGAAGCATCAATGCTCACTCGGACCTGGTACAGGACGTTGCCTTCGCCGAAGACAACAAGACACTGGCCACGGCATCGCTCGATAAGACCGTCAAGCTCTGGAACATCCAAACCGGCGAGAATCTGCTGAACTTCAACGCAGGTGTCGAAGTATGGTCGTTGGATGTGACAAGCAATGCCAGCCAGATCATTCTCGGTTGCGCCGATGGTACGGTTCGCATGCTGAATGAAAGTTCTGCCGAGAGCGGCGGACGTGCAAAACCGAAGGGAGGGAAGTAAGATGAAGGCAAAACTTATGATGATGGCGGGTCTGCTCGCCGCAGGGACGATGGTCGCATCGGCGCAAAGCGCCATCGAGACCGTCGTAACGCTTACCGGCAGCATGCTGAATGCAACCTCGCTCACACCTGTTGAAGCAAACTATTCCGTGCTCGATGCATCCGGAAAGAAACTCGGACCTGCACGTCGCAGCAACGCCATCGATGGCTACCTGGTCACAGGTCTGCGTCCGGGTGAGAGCTACACGATCCGCATCGAAGATCCACGGTACTTCCGTCAAGACTATGCCATCCAGATCCCGAAGACATCGAAGTACGTCGAGATCTCGAAGGACTTCACGGTCAAGCCCATGGAGGCAGGCCGTAGCATTGCCATCGCACCGGCACCGTTCGATCTGAAGAAGACGGCGTTGAAGGTCGGTTCGGACGAGATCTTGGGCGACATGTCGAAGATGCTCGTGATGAATCCATCGGTGAGCGTTGAGCTCGTCTGCTATCCCGACCTCGAAGGTTCGGCCGCCGACATCTCCAAGCTCACGGCCGATCGTGCAGCAGCACTGAAGGCATATCTGATGAAGAACGGTGTCAGCGAGCAGCGCATCAAGGTGCGCCAAGTGAGCACCACCGATCCGATCAACCCTCCGCCGATCCGCAAGGGCGCGAAGGGCAAGCGCTATGTCGGTCCGGTCTATCTTGTGGTCACCAAAGTTTAGTGACAAGTGACAAGAAGAGAGTGACGAGTGACAAGTGACGAGTGACAAGTGACACAAAATGGGGGACGCAGTACTGCGTCCCCTTCTTTTTTATGGACACGACCCTGACCATCATCGCCAATGCCTACAGCGGGTATTGGAACTACCTCGTGCACGAGATCATGCATCCGGGCTGGCACAACTATTTCTGGTGGCTCATCGGTCTGTCGCTCGTGGTGTGGCTGTTGGAGATCCTCGTGCCGTGGCGGAAAGAGCAGCCGGTCATCCGCGCCGACTTCTGGATCGATGCGTGGTACATGTTCTTCAACTTCTTCGTGTTCTCGCTCATTGGCTATGCCGCGCTCAGCGATGTGGTGGTCCATGTCCTTCGCGGCGGATTCACGGCACTCACCGGCATCACGGATCTCTCGTGGATCGATGTGCGCGGACTTCCCGGATGGTCGCAGTTGCTCATCCTCTTCGTCGTGCGCGATCTCATTCAATGGAACGTGCATCGGTTGCTTCATGCATCTCCGCGCTTGTGGGAAGTGCATAAGGTGCATCATAGCGTCGAGCAGATGGGCTTCGCCGCCCACTTGCGCTATCATTGGGGCGAGACCATCGTCTATCGGACCATCGAGTATCTGCCATTGGCCTTCTTCGGATTCGGACTCACGGACTTCTTCGCCGTCCACATCGTGGCCCTCGCCATCGGGCACCTCAACCATGCCAACATCAACCTGCCCATCGGTCCGTTGCGTTACGTGTTCAATTCTCCGCAAATGCACATCTGGCATCATGCCAAGAACCTTCCGCCCGGCTCCAAGGGCGTGAACTACGGGATCTCGCTCAGTATTTGGGATTGGTTGTTCGGCCAGGCCTATCTTCCCTCAAGCGGACGTGACATCCCGCTCGGCTTCGACCACATCGAGCTGTATCCACGCGGCTTCTTCGCCCAACTCCTGGAGCCCTTCCGTCCACGTTCCACCTCCAACCCATGAGCACAAACTCGTCACTCGTCACTCGTCACTTGTCACTCGTCACTCTCTGCTTGTCACTTGTCACTTGTCACTTGTCACTTGTCTCTTGCCAAGATCCCATCCCCCTCGTCGACCCGAACAAGTCCACGCTCTACGAGGTGCTCACGTCGCAGCAATGGGAGGTGTATCGGGTGTTGGAGAAGGAGGCAGGGGGCGGGGAGGCGCGCGACGTCACGTCGGCGTACGGGACGCCCAAGGTGCGGTTCCGGCTGGACAGTACCGTGATCTGGACCTATCCCGATAGTTCCGTGGTGCGGCGGTGGAAATTCATCGACACGGCCACTCGGGATATCGAGTTGCAGGGGGCGGACAGGGTGCCGACCGATACGATCCGACTTATGTCGTTTATTTCCACTTTCTTGGCAATTCGGACGGTTTCTGGCGATACAACGCAGGAAAATGGGTGGAGAATCACCGATTTCTTCCATAAACCGGCCCCTTGACCTTTCCGCCTTTGGCCTTTCACCCGCGAAGGCGTATCTTTGTCGTCCCAGTTGGTCCCGTGGTAGAGTGGCTATACAGAGCTCTGCAAAAGCTCGTACATCGGTTCAAATCCGGTCGGGACCTCACAGCACAATCATAAGCACCAGAGTTTCATGGCAACAACCGCCGATCTCCGAGTAGGAGCCGTCATCAAGTATCAAGGGGAACTCGCAGTTGTCCTTGAATCGATCCACCGAACCCCGGGTAATCTTCGCGCCTTCTATCAAGTGAAGATGCGGGTGATCAAGAACGGCAAGCTCAAGGAAGAGCGTTTCCGTTCGGGAGAGACCATCGAGTTCGTTCGGGTAGAGACCAAGAACTTCCAGTATCTCTACCGTGATGGCGACAGTTATGTGTTCATGGATTCCGAGAATTACGAGCAGATCCCGGTCGATCCGGCCACAGTGGGTGATGCCGCCAAATTCCTCAAAGAAGGTCAAGAAGTCCAGATCGCACGCGATGAACAAGATCGTGTTGTGACCGTTGCATTCCCGATCCACGTTACCCTGCGCGTCGAGCGTACGGAGCCTGGTATGAAGGGCGATACGGCAACGAACGCCCTCAAGCCTTCCACTGTCGAGACGGGCGCCACGGTCATGGTGCCGTTGTTCGTGAACGAAGGCGATCTGATCCGCGTAGAAGTAGCGTCGGGCAGCTACCTCGATCGCGTCAAGGAATAATTTCCTTTCCAACACCAGGGAGATGGCAAGGATGGATCTGAATTATCTGAAGAAGCTGTTGAAGATCTTCGATGAGAGCACCGTAACGGAACTCTCCATCGAAGAAGAAGGCATCACGTTGCACATGGCCAAGACCACGGAGCAACCGCAGATGCAACAACCAACGTACATCATGGGTGCACCCGCGGCGCAAGCCCCGGCACCAGCCGCACCGGCCCCAGCGCCCGCACCAGCGGCCGCCGCGCCGGCAGCACCGGCGGCTCCCGCCGCCGAAACCGGACACGTGGTCCATTCTCCGATCGTGGGAACGTTCTACCGTGCGCCATCACCGGACGCCGATAATTTCGTGCAAGTAGGTTCACACGTCAACGCCGGCGATACGCTCTGTATCGTCGAGGCAATGAAGTTGATGAACGAGATCGAGAGCGACATGTCCGGAACGATCGTCAAGGTTCTGGTCGAGAACGCCCATCCGGTAGAGTACAATCAACCCATGTTCGTGATCAAGCCGGACTAATCAGAACGGGCGCACGATGATCAAGAAACTTCTTATTGCCAACCGTGGCGAGATCGCCCTGCGCATCATTCGCGCTGCAAAGGAACTCGGCATTAAGACCGTGGCCGTGTATTCGGAGGCAGATCGTGCCTCGCTGCATGTGCGATTTGCGGACGAGGCTGTGTGCATCGGACCCGCACAAGGCAAGCTTTCCTACCTGAACATTCCATCGCTCGTTGCGGCCGCCGAGGTCACCAACGCCGATGCCATCCATCCCGGCTATGGCTTCCTTGCCGAGAACGCTACGTTCGCCGAGATCTGTCACGACTGTAACATCACCTTCGTCGGACCACGTCCGGACGCCATCGTGTCGATGGGCAACAAGTCCATCGCCAAAGACACGATGAAGGCCGCCGGTGTGCCCGTTGTTCCCGGTTCCGACGGTATCGTCGAGACCCTCGAAGACGCCAAGCGTGTTGCCGAAGAAGTGGGCTATCCGCTCATGCTCAAGGCAGTGGCAGGTGGCGGGGGAAAAGGGATGCGCTACGTGCAAGAGGCATCGGAGCTCGAGCGCGCCTATACGACGGCACGCGGCGAAGCGGAAGCCTCGTTCGGCAATGGCGACGTCTACCTTGAGAAGTTCATCGAAGAACCACGTCACATCGAGATCCAGGTGTTCGCCGATACCCACGGAAACGTGGTGCATTTGAACGAGCGCGAGTGTTCGATCCAACGTCGACATCAAAAGCTGATCGAAGAATCACCATCGCCGATCATGACGCCGGAATTGCGCAAGGCCATGGGTGATGCGGCGGTGCGTGGTACGGCCAGCGTGAACTACGTTGGTGCGGGTACGATCGAGTTCCTCGTGGACAAGCATCGCAACTTCTTCTTCATGGAGATGAACACCCGTATCCAGGTGGAACATCCCGTCACGGAACAGTCGATGGGCGTGGACCTGATCAAGGAACAACTGTTGGTGGCCGCGGGCGAGAAGCTCACGCTCACACAACGCGATCCCATTCTGCATTCCATCGAATGCCGCATCAATGCGGAAGATCCGATGCACGACTTCCGTCCGTCACCCGGTCGGATCGAGTCGCTCAATTTTCCGGGCGGCCCCGGTATTCGCGTCGACTCGCATATCTATCAGGGCTATGTGATCCCGCCGTATTACGATTCCATGGTGGCCAAGCTCATCACCTTCGCACCAACACGCAACGAGGCCATTGCCAAGATGCGTCGCGGTCTCGATGAGTTCATCATCGAAGGGATCCAGACCACGATCCCGTTCCACAAGAAAATGATGGAGAACCCCGACTTCATTGCCGGAGAGTTCGACACGAAATATCTCGACACCCACGATTGGAAAGCCTGACCATGAATTTCCCTGCAGACCTCAAGTACACCAAGGATCATGAGTGGATCCGCGTTGAAGGATCGATCGGCACGATCGGCGTGACCGACCATGCGCAAGGCGAACTTGGAGACGTGGTCTACGTCGACATTCCCGATGCATCGGCAACCGTTGCAAGCGGTGGCACGTTCGGAACGATCGAAGCCGTGAAGACCGTGGCCGATCTGTATGCACCGGTAAGCGGAACGATCACCGAAGTGAATGGTGATGTGAACAATGCACCGGAGTCCGTGAACAAGGATCCGTACGGCGCCGGCTGGTTGGTGAAGATGAACCTGAGCGACATGTCAGAACTCGATGGTCTGATGGACGCCGAAGCCTACAAGACACTTGTCGGTCAGTGATGCTTAGCGGACGGGGATCTTCCACACGCCACCCATGGCGTCGAAGACCACCACAAGATGTCCGCCAACCATCGACGCACCAATGGCCTTCGCGCCATAGTGCAATGACGTGATCGGAGGCAACGGCTCGAAGGCCATGCCGCCATTGAACGTCGACACATAGATGCGGTCCGGACCTCGAAGGTCCGTCAGATCCCGCACCGCCGCAATAACACGATCTTGAACGACCATCAACAAGGAGCATACCACGTATGCTCCTTGTTGCGTTGTGCTCACTTGTGTGCGTCGCGTTACGGTGGACCGATCGGTGGTGAGCTCCACCCAGATACGACCGTCGTTGTCGCGCGTCGACGTGCATCGATACGTCGTATCGCCACGCATGAACGTTGCCGAGGCCATGTCCATCATCGACACGGTGCTGATCGACGGGTCCTTGGACCTTGCCACCTTCCATGCACCCTTCTCGCGCACGACAGATACGATGGACCCTTGCGATGTCGTGAACGTGCATCCGACATCGGTGCAGCGCATATCACGCGGCACGCAAATGGAATCGCCCGCGCGTGCTGCTGCATCGGAATACAACGTCGTGAGGCGTTGCCACGATGCGCCTTGGTCGGCGCTGGCCCACAACGCTGCCGCCGTGGAATCGTTGCCAGCACTTGCCGCAAGGATCGTATCGCGCACCACGCCCAAGGCAGCGATCTCCATCATGCCCATTCCCGTTCCTGCAGGTGTGGTCCATGTGGTGCCGGCATTCGTCGACCGATAGAAGCCCGGCCGATCGCCCATGGCATTCCCACCCACATAGATCGCATCTCCGCGCGTGATCATGCATCGCGTGTTGAAGGGGAGCGTTGTCGAGTCGTTCACCATTCCACCCACATGCAGGCGTTGCCATTGGGCATGCAGCGCAGTGGCGGGAAGGAGAATGCAAAGGAGAAAGGCGGCACGGTTCATGGCAACGAATCTACGCATGTCCATTCCTATCTTGCGACATGAGATCAATCTTTCTGTTGATAGCGTGCATCATTGCCACAGCGTGCATGCAGGCGCAGATCGGCATCGTTCCGACGCCTCGCATCGATACACTGCAGTGGCGTATCACGACCCGCGTGTATGTATCGCCCACCGGATCCGATTCCGCCGAAGGAACGCGACAACGACCGTTGCGCACCTTTGATGCGGCCCTTAGGGCCATCCCATTTCCCGAAACCGGAGATGTCTATGCCGAGATCGTGATGATGGAGGGCACGTATCGTCAGCGGTGTGTGCAGACGGTCGATCAGTTCACGAACGGTCGAGCTCGAAAGAACATCAGCGTGCGCGGCCTTGGTACTGTGATCCTGGACGGCAAAGGACTTCTGTTCTCGGGAACAGACGGCATCGTCACGCTGCGCGGATCGCATATCGCTGTCCGGAACATCCAAACCATGCGCGGACCCTGCGCCGGTATCACCGTGATCGGTCCGGCAACGGATGTGCTGATCGACAGTTCGAGTATCGACACATGCGTATCGCACGGACTCTACTTCTACAAGGTCGACCGCGGCATGATGTCGCATTCATGGGCGCGCGAAGCGGCAGGTTCGGACATCGGCAAGCCGGGTCGCGCCTTCGGTAGTGCCATCAAACTGTTGTATTGCTCGAACATCATCGTACGCGGATGTCGCAGTGAACATAATTGGGGCGAGGGGATCTGCGTGAATCGCGTTGAGCGGTGCATTGTGGAAGACTGTCTGGTGACCGACAACTTTGGCATTGGCGTGTATTTGGACATGGCATCCGTGACGGTCATCCGTAACAATCGCATCTACTATGACCCGACGAACCGCTCCCACTGGGCCGCCGACGCACCTGCCCCCGGTGTCGGTGTCAGCAATGAATTGCATTGCGCGTTCAACACGGCCTGCGATGCCTTCAACACAGGCGTACAAGATTGCAGGTACCTGTGTCAAGGGTTGGGTTGTGACTTCAAGGTGCGCATGACCGACAGTTGCTTCGTGTACAACAACGTGATCGTGCATTCCGGCGCCGGCCTCGATGTCTTCGAACTGTTCAACATCGACTGTTACCGCACCGTCGAGTTCACGCATAACACCGTTATCGGCGGTGGCGGGGTGCAGCGCAGTGCCCTGTTATGGATCAACGTTGCCATGCTCATCAGAGACGTGTCGATGCTTGTTGCCAACAACCTCTTCTTGCAGGACGATGGAAGTGCTGCAGCGGGGGCGTCGATGTGTCGATTCGGCGATAACGATCTGACGCCTGTGCTGCCGCGCATCGAGCTCGCAAACAATGCTTGGAACCGAACGCCCGATTGTCCGCTTGGCGGACCCTCACCTCGTGTGATCAACGTGCCGGTGCCCGTCTTCGACACATCAATGGTGGATATGCTCGACCCGCAGCGGGGGACCTTCGATTACGGCACGGGAGCCCCGGTATCCTATGTGACCACAGATATCTACGGTCGCCCCCGGGGCGCTCGGCCGACCATCGGAGCTATGGAGGGGGGAACGGCGGCAGGGGTGCGGGCCGTGGCCTCGGAAACCGTTCGCCTGCGGCCCCAGCCCGCAGGAGATCATGTCGATGTTGTGATCGATAGCCCGTCTGACGTGGTGATTGTCAATACACAGGGTGTCGTTGTAGGCTCGTATAGGGCCGACATGCCATTCCGTATCGACTGTACTCTATACCCACCCGGCATATATCTTGTCCATGTGGTCAGCGGACCATACCATAGCACCGAATGTCTTTGCATCATTCGGTAACCAGTGTTGTGTTGGTTCGTGTATGCTATACCTGCGGTGGATAAGTCTTAACACATGGGTGAAAAAATACTTTTGCATGCTCTGAAAATGTATTATGTTTGCCCTTGTGTTAATGCACAGCTGATGTTAATGACCAAGGCATGCAGCATAATTCTCTTCAGACCGCTTCGGGGAATCCGCAGCAATGTCGAAACGGAAAACCACAAGGGTAACTCAGAGGATCCTGAAAAAGGACAAGCAGATCGCATCTGCCGTCCTTACGTTCAAGGATTATGCTCCGTCGAACCCGGATTTCACGCCGACCAGCTTGCGGGAAGCACTAGAGAAGATGGAAAAGGCACTATCAGCCGAAGCAAAGGCCGTCGAGGCCCTTGCCCGCGCCCGAGAAGAGGCGTTGGAGCTGGAGTGGCGATTCCACGAGCTTGTTCTTGGGGCCAAACGTCAGGTGATCGCACAATACGGAGATGATTCTGACGAGATCACGACGCTTGGAATGAAGAAGAAGTCCGAACGTCGCTACGGACGCCCCCGGAAGGCCGACAAGGGGTCCGAGTCATAAGAGATGCACATGTCCGCAGCACGGCATGCAGCATAAAGAGGAAGACGCAGCTTTTTGTGGGAGGAAAGCCGCGAAATGGAAGAGGGTCACCGTAAGGTGACCCTTTTTCAGTTTAGGTATGTGATGTGCTAAGGTATTGCTAAGGTGCCGGGGGGCTCAAGAAGCTGTTAGGTTACTACCATGAAACGCACCCGATACATACAATGGATGACGGCCATGTGCATGACTGTTATGTGTGTGTCAAGCTTGACCGCACAGTTCTCACCCTTACCGTGGCAATGGCATGCCACAAGCTCGATTGAATTGGATGAAGGGACGATCCTCGTGAGCCTTCAGAAACGTGTTATACCTACCTATGACGGTCGCCCGATGTTCGAGTCAAGCCACGTAATGCTTGCTTCCATGAGGCAGCATGCAATACTGGATACGCTCTCGTATTACGGTCAGTTTGAAACATGGCCTAGTGGCATGACGGATGCGTCGTACTGCTGCGGTGAATTGTATCGATTGAGCGATGATACTCTCGCATGGACGATGGCCGGAAATGTGGGAGAAGTGATGCCAACCTGGGGGGTAGAGGTGTACACACTTTCGCCATTCGCCAAACTCGAACCGCAATTGAGCAAGTTCCCACAGTTTGGTTCCATTTCACATTCCGCGAGTATGGCGATCATCTGCGGATGGGATAGCGTGGCCTACGGCCCGGTTCTCGATTCGCGTGTTCTCGGGAAAGGCTTGTTCAAGCAGTATCAGAGCCAGACAGGAAGCATGACATGGTACGTTCAAAACTGCTCGGGAATTTCACACGAGATCGCTACACCAACTTCCTTCGTGCAAGGAGTGAAGTTCTCTGATGATACGACGATCATCGCCGCAGATTCGACAACCGTCTATTGGACAACGAATGAAGGCGCATCATGGAAAATGAGTCCGTCTCTGGAGCTCACAACATCCGACACGATCCTTGCCGCACATCGTTATGAAGATGGTACGCTTGAAGCAGTGATCGTCGGGGAATCAACCACCTCTACGATCGCTGTGCTGCAACAGGGGCAGGCAGTATGGCAGCGGTACATTGTGCCCAGCAATGCCCACAATCCTTATTCGAACCGGTACTTCCGCCCAGTGAGCATCGTAGGGTCGACTCTCTCATCCGGGATCACGAGTATCGATACCTCCATGTATGTCTGGGACCCCCTCATGTCGATCCCTCGGCCGACCGATCTGCCAACAGCAACCGAGAATGTTATCGTCCGGCGTGGACAACCGCTCCGTATTGACAACGCTAACGGAGAAGTGATGCTCATGGACGTTTGCGGGAGGTCGATCGGACCGATCGCCATGGTCGACCAGCAACTGATGACGGATCGACTCGAGACCGGTCTCTACCACCTGGCCCTCAATGGGAACAGGCAAAGGTGCATCCTGATCGTCCCATAAAAAAAAGGCCCGCAGCACTCATCGAAGTGTGCAGCGGGCCCGTTCGTCCATGTCAGATCCGTTTCAGATCAAGCTGTGGCTTCGACAGCAGCATAGATCTCGTCGTAGTTCGGCTCGACGCCGGGATTTTCCGTCACGTGGACGTAGGCGATCTTGCCCGTGGAATCGATCACGAACGTGGCGCGCGACGAGGACGTATAGCCGGGCAAACCAGCGAAGTTCTCGAAGAGCACATCGTACGCCGTGATGGTGTTCAACAAGTAGTCGGAACCGATCGGGAATTCCAAGCCATTGGCAACGGCGAATGCCTTGTTGGCGAACGGTTGGTCGCGCGAGATGGCCACCACTTGAGCATTCATGCCGTTCAGGCGCTGAATGGCGGACTGGAAGGAGCAGACCTCTGCCTTGCAGACGCCGGTGAAGGCGGCAGGGAAGAAGACCAGCACCACTTTCTTCCCGAGGTAGGAAGACAACGTGAGCTTGTTCTTGTCCTGATCGAACAGTTCGAAATCAGGAGCGGTTGTGCCGACGGAGAGAGCCATAAGATCCTTGGGATAGTTATGAGTGACGAGTGACAAGTGACAAGTGACGAGTGACAAGTGAAAAACACTTGAATACGGGTTGCGAAGATACGGTCTAGCTGACTTTCGAACCTTCTGCTATCTTTGCCACACGCATGATTGCTATCAAATTGTAATGGGGAACGAATGCTGTTCGTAAAGAAGAAGATCCATGAGTTGCAGGCCGAAGCGGCAGGGCATCATGGGCTGAAGCGTACGCTGGGTCCTGTGAATCTGACGGCATTGGGCATCGGGGCCATCATTGGCGCCGGACTGTTCTCGATCACGGGTGGTGCCGCTGCCAACAATGCAGGTCCGGCCGTGACCATTTCCTTCGTGATCGCGGCCATTGCCTGCGCCTTTGCAGGCCTGTGCTACGCCGAGTTCGCCTCGATGATCCCGGTGGCCGGAAGCGCGTATACCTATTCCTATGCGACCATGGGTGAATTCGTCGCCTGGATCATTGGCTGGGACCTTGTGCTGGAGTACGCCGTTGGCGCTGCTACGGTCTCCATCAGTTGGTCTGCCTATCTCGTCAAGATCTTCGCCAAGGCGGGCGTGCAGTTACCCATGGAATGGGCCATATCTCCGTTCCAGGAAGCCGTGGTGAACGGACAGACCGTCCATGGCATCATGAACCTGCCGGCTGTTCTCATCGTCGTGCTCATGTCGCTGCTGCTCATTCGCGGCACACAGGAATCGGCACTCGTGAACGGCTTCATCGTTGGACTGAAAGTGGCCGTGGTGCTGGTCTTCATCGCCCTTGGTTGGGGATACATCAACCCCTCGAACTATGTGCCTTACATCCCTGAGAACACGGGCGTGTTCGGCGAATACGGATGGAGCGGCATCCTTCGTGCAGCAGGTGTGATCTTCTTCGCCTACATCGGATTTGACGCCGTGTCGACGGCCGCACAAGAAGCGAAGGACCCGAAGAAGGACATGCCCATCGGCATCCTTGCCTCCCTTGTGATCTGTACCGTCCTCTACATCCTCTTCGCCCACGTGATGACGGGCATGGCGAACTACACCGAGTTCAAGGGACACGACGGCATTGCACCGGTAGCGGTGGCCATCGAGCACACGCCGTATGAGTGGCTGAAGCAGGCCATCATGATCGCCATTCTTGCCGGCTATTCGTCGGTGATCATGGTCATGCTCATGGGTCAGTCGCGCGTCTTCTTCTCCATGAGTCAAGACGGTCTCCTGCCAAAGGTCTTCCATGAGGTACATGCGAAGTTCGGTACACCGTGGAAGTCGAACATGTTGTTCTGTGTGTTCGTGTCGCTCTTCGCTGCCTTCGTTCCCGGAAGTGTGGTGGGCGAGATGACGAGTATCGGAACGCTCTTTGCCTTCAGTCTTGTCTGTGCCGGCATCATCGTTCTCCGCAAAACACAACCTGATCTTCCGCGCGCCTTCAAGACGCCGCTTGTTCCATTGGTTCCCATTCTGGGCATCATCTGTTGCTTGGCCATGATGATCTCGCTTCCGGGCGACACATGGTTGCGACTCTTGATCTGGCTCGCCCTCGGATTCCTGATCTACTTCGGCTACAGCGCGCGCAACTCCGTGCTGCGGAAACGAAGTGATGCGGGAACGCTGTAATGTCATTCAAACGCGCGCTCGGATTATTCGACGCAACGATGCTCGTGGCCGGATCGATGATCGGCTCGGGCATCTTCATTGTGAGCGCGGACATTGCGCGGATCACGGCATCGCCCATGTTGCTGTTGGTGGTGTGGGGGATCACCGGCCTGATCACGATCACGGCCGCCCTCAGTTATGGTGAGCTTGCAGGGATGATGCCGGAGGCGGGTGGACAGTACGTCTACCTGCGCGAGGCGTTCGGTCCGCTCGCCGGCTTCCTCTACGGCTGGACGCTCTTCACCGTGATCCAGACCGGTACGATCGCAGCCGTTGCTATGGCCTTCGCCAAATACACGGGCCTGCTGCAACCGTTCTTCGCAGAAGATCATCGCATCTTCTCGATCGGATCGTGGGGCGTCTCATGGGCGCAGGTCCTTGCCATTGCCACCATCCTGTTCCTCACCGCCGTCAATGCGCGTGGTGTGAGCGTGGGCAAGATCATCCAGAACGTGTTCACGAGTACAAAGGTCATCAGCGTTGTGGCCTTAGCCCTTCTGGGCATCATCATCGGATGGGGCAGCGATGCCTTCCACATGAACATGAGTGGCGTGACGGATCTCGTCCCATCGGAACCGTTGGCACTGTTGCCCATGCTGGCCGTGGCCATGGTCGGTTCCATCTTCAGTAGTGATGCATGGAACAACATCACGTTCGCTGCGGCGGAAGTGAAGGACCCGAAGAAGACCATTCCCTTGAGTCTGCTGTACGGTGTGTTGTTGGTCACCGTGTTGTATCTGTTGGCCAACATCGCCTATCTGTGTCTGATGCCGTTGAACGAGATCGCATCGGCGCAGAAGGACCGTGTTGGTGCGGCTGCGGCACAGGTGATGTTCGGTCCACCCGGCGCCACCATCATGGCCATCCTCATCATGGTCTCGACGTTCGGTTGCAACAACGGTCTCATCCTCTCCGGCGCCCGCGCGTACTATGCGATGGCGCTCGACAAGCTCTTCTTCAAGAAGGCCGGTGAACTCAGCGAGAAACAGGTCCCTCGCAATGCCCTGTGGATCCAGGCTGCATGGGCTTCGGCCCTGTGTTTGTCGGGCACATACGGCAACTTGCTCGACTACGTGGTGATGGCCGTGCTGCTCTTCTACATCGCCACCATTGCCGGCATCTTCCGTCTCCGAAAAACACAGCCCAACGCTCCACGTCCCTACAAAGCCTTCGGCTATCCCGTCCTTCCCGCCCTCTACATCCTTGCCGCTACCTTCATCTGCGTCTCGTTGTTGATGTACAAGCAAGAGTACTCCTTGCCCGGCCTGGTGATCGTTCTGCTTGGTGTGCCGGTATACTATGTGTGGGGTCGTAAGGCGGCGAGGGGGTAGGGCTATCGATCGTTCGTGCTACCGATCGATTCTGGTGCCTGGTCACAATGAAGAAGTTGCGCGAGCATGATCAGAACTCGTGTTCATAACCAGATTCCTGTACCGGTACCTGTATGTAGGTAGAGGGTATAGACGAGAGAGTGATGGAGAATACTCATTGAACTCACGACTTTCTCACACACCTTTACGGGGCAAGAGCCACAATAGGGGGCTAGTACAGTCTTTACACAGATAGTTCATCATGGCGAAAGTGAGACGACTTAAAACGCAAAACCGATTGATAAACCAAATGAAGAATGGATCTTACGATTACCAATATCATAGATAGGAATGTAACCTGCTCGAAAAACAAATCCACCATTTTGCGATTGATATCGATAGCCAACTATTGCGCTAGGGAAAATCTTGGATTGAGAATACTCATAGAATGGTTCCTTCGATGCATATCGGTAGACAATACTAGCCCCAAAACCTAGTTCTAGCCAATCTTCATCTCCAAACAACAATAGTTTTAACAACAATGGGATTGTTCCGGGGGCAATATCCGCTGTTGAAATGCCTATTGATGCTCTTACTTGCGATGAGACACTTGATCGCTTCTGCCAAATTGGAGCTTCTATGTTAAGTGAGAATGCTGATAAACCATTCCCACCTATTTCCGCGTACGTCACATTATACTTTCTCGAGTCAGCAGCATCTTCTGAACACACCGCCTTTTGAACAACGACTGATAGCAACACAAATAACAAACATCTGAATTGGCTAGAAGGTGCGGTAATAACTCGAGGACGTGCCAAGAATCTGAACAAAGAAGATTGACATAAGTCGTGTAGCACTTCTATAATATGATCGGTTTGTATCATGGTGCGCATCTCAGTAGATTTTGTGGATTACCCAGAGTGCCTAGGTAACAACCTTTAGTGTCCACACCTGTGGGGACGTTCAATAAAGAATTAGAGACAAAGGCCATAATCCTTAACAATTTAAGGGGATTGATATTCTTCACGTTTTATCTAGACTTTCTGATCTGATCAGTAGCTGCGTAACCATCTGGACAAGGTGGTAATAAACTATCAGCTTTCAAACAGGGCTTCCCATTTCGATGAATTATCTGACCTGATGCGTGCCGACAACAATTGTCATAACCGCACAGGTAGTTATTTGGATTTGTCGGATCGGTGTTGCACATCAATGTCGGCTTATCACCCCCACAAAGGCAACTTGAGAGATTTCTTTCACTGAAGTTTACGTAATCACCAGAGTATGTGAAGCCCCATATCAAAAAAGCAACATCAGCAATTGTTCCAAGACCCAATCCTGCAAAAACTACAAGAAGGGGTAAAAATAGCCACTCACACCACCAAGACATTTCTTCTTCACCTCTCCTAATTAACTCTGTCATGATACAGTGGCAGAATGCCCAGTCAACGAGAATTCTATCTGCTTCATTCTCAGCGCAAAACAGTTTCTGGTCGTGAAGTTTACAGCAATTGTCAAGATTTACTTCGAAGTCTCCAGCGCAAGGCCACCAAAATTTCCAAACACCATTAGAACTTCCAAAAGAACAGATGTTGTCGTGAGCAAAACCTATCGTACCATTCGGCACGTTGCAATAAGTTCCTTGCTCCACCTCTCTCTTTCCCTTAACACTGCTAGCGACAGTGGAAGTTCGTGCCGTGACTAGTGAAACCGCAACTGCCACACTCTGAAACGGCACACTCCTAGGAATATTAACAATAGGTGTGATCGCTCTCGAACTATAGCCAAGTTGAACATCGTATGTCCCACCTTCACGTAGTACCGCGGTCATTAAAATTGGACCGAACTGTTCCCTTTAGTAACTATGTCCTCAATAGGCACGTTCCTACGTAACTCCTTGTAGTAGTTCGGATTATGTAGCTCGCCCTACCTTCGTATCCTGAAGTCCGTCGGGAGCCGCTTGGAATTGAACGGATCCTGTTTCAGAGTACAAATATGGTTGTGTTCTTTTCGAGAGCTAAACGTAGAATTTGCTTGACAATCTATTTTCTGGACATTATGTTTGAGACGTCTTTGTGCGTAAACGACGTTTTTACAAATCGTTTCGAGGGGTTAAAATGGGCTGTGGTTGCAATTCTCGCCAAGTAGTACGCAGTTGGAACGATTACCTCTGCCAAGTCCCAACAGATCCGCGTGAATTGATCGCGTTGGTTGGGATAGGTGGGGTAGCTGGAAAATGGTATTTGAGCTCTGATTACAACAAGCCCGCTGGTAGCTCGGTCTGGATTAACTCACCAATCGCTTACTCTGGTAACTCAGTCTTAACAACAAACGCCTCTGATGAGCAACAACAGGTGTTTGATGCTGCTTCATGGAACTTTGAGAATACGTCAGTGAATGTCTTGGCAACGACTGCGCCACCGTTGAGGAAAACCATATTTCTTCGTGCTGGCATTGGTTGGACAAATTCAATCCCTCTTGCAGTCGGATCTTCACCCTTGTTTACAGAGTTTCAACTCAGCTTACTTGACAACGCTGCAACGAGAGGGGATGCTCAGGGAACGATTCCTGTGTTTCGCTGGGCAGGAGGCTCATACTCGGGAGCTCAGACTTTGTCGATTGTGTTGAAGACACCAGGTCGATACTCTCTGGGTTTGATGGGAATAAACAACAACTCAACACCGGATTACTCGATGTTTGAAATGGATATTGTTGCTTTGTAATGAGGAGTAACAGGTGATTCTTCAACCACGTATTGCTCCATTTGCATCGATATCCTTGAGCAATTTGGGCAGCCGTAATGCTAAAAGTAGTAACAGCATCTTTGATCAAATGCTCCGTCACGTTGATCGAATTGATGCTGTGAAACGCAAGCATATAGAGAGTTTTGTTACAAACGAACTTAGCTTTAGTGATAACGGGGGCAATTGGGTCGCAACCAACGCTTCTAGTGTTTCACTGAATGAAACAACTTCCACTACTATCTTGCAATTCGGAGCGACAGAAAGAGCAACAGTTGAAATGGTTGAATCAAACGATGGGAAAGGAGTTGCGCTTCGAATGAGATTAGGCAGCAAGGTTCCAATATTGATGTTCTTTGAGAGAAATGGGCGCAACCTTGTGTTATCAAGTAGAGGTGACAAGCTGTTTCATTTGCCAGATGATTCACTTGGGCTAATTGCATTGTTCTTTCCGACGCTGTTTTATTCGTTTGAGAGAGCCAAAGCAAATCGGAATCGTTTGAGGAAGGACAAACGTAGTGAATCAATTAACGAAGTTGCTTGTGGTGACAGAGATCCAAACAATGGAAAGTTTAATTTTAGCCATGATTATGCATGCAATCTTCCTGAACCTGCCACCAACCTGGTTACAAAGGACGGTCGGTTCTACATGTGGATTAATTGCTTTCTCTTTAAAACCCAAGAGATTGAAATTGACACTTTATCGTGTTGCAAACAACATGATATTGATTTGTGGTGTTCCGTCAGCAACCTCGAGGCCATGGGAGCTGATGAGAAGGTAGTGGCATGTTTTGCAGCAGCTACTCTAGATCAGGGCTTGGCAAAAATTGACCCTGCTTGCGGCGTTATTTGGGGTGGTTATGCACAGCTGTTAGCACAAGTGGCTGTTTTCTTTGTTCTAACTGAGATTTTCGTGGCGTCATGGGCCAACTTGATTCATGACAGTGATTTGATTGGCTACGGAGGTCGCAATAAGGACTCTTGTCTATGCGGTGGCGATGTTCCAACCGCTCTTTGCGACAATCCTTGTCGTGATGTTTGTGCCGAAGCAGGAAAGGCGTCTGATTGTAGCCATTGTACTTGGAAATGCAGTTACAATATTGAGACTGGAAAGGCAACTGGGTATAGACACGTTGGAAATGCTAATGGTAACCTATGTTGCCCTGGTACACAAGAATCGTGTATGCCACCAATTTCTGAGATTAAGAAAAGATGCCCTGATAGAGAAAAGGGCTGCTTCGACTGCGAGTATTACTGCGACGTGTGCGAGGTGTATCACTGGAAGTTTTGTCCTAATCCAGGTGTGAAAACGCTTAGACTGCGGAAGGCTGATGATCTTCCATGTTGTAACGGAACACCGAAATCAGTATCAGGTGATTTCTGCAAAAATATCGATGTGAAAACATCAAAACCATTTGCTTAAGGGAGGATGATGCGAGTTGATTCCTTGAAATCCCATTCTCCAATGAAAACCAATCAACAACTCAGTGGTGATTTCTTCCATGTAAACAATGAACCGCACAGATACTATGATCTTTCCTATTAGGAACATGAGTAGACGCCGAATACTCGGTCTGATAGTGTGCTTGTTGCTGACTTTGTTATCAGGGCAAACAAGTACGATGCGTTCACAACCACGGTTCGCATTGCATATTGGTTTTGGGGGATCTGGGAAGCAATTGGTGTCATTGAACGCAGAATTACGACTTTTAAAATTTGATAGTTTGTCGATCGTTCAGTCACTAAGGGTATCAACAGGTTATGGTTTACAACTGCAGAATGCAAATTTCTTGCCAGTAGAGATTCGAACTGTGTTCTTCCATGGCACCCACCATATTGATCTATATGGTGGGTGCAGCTTTCAAACAGTTTGGGTTAAGGATGGATATGAACAGACTCGGCACTTGGCGTATTCAGCATTAAATCCAACTTTTGGAGCAGGTTATAGATTTGAGGGGCAACAAGGTGGCTTTTCTGGAAGATTCTGTCTTGGTGGTTTCTACTCCATTGGTGGTGCAGAAATGCTGCCAATCGTCACATTTAGTATCGGATATGCATTTTGATATACTAGCCCAGTAGATAATTTATCGAGATTTAATTTTGTAGGCTCTGTTCCTCATTGAACTGGTCACTCTCAGTGACGGGCTCATTCACTTCCACATGCTTTTCCTCAAGCACTGCCTTCACGATCATAGATACCGGAGTTGCAGACTCAACCAGTGAACGAATATCAATCTTTTCCATGTTCTTGCCCTTGGGGTTACTGTATTCCCTTATAACTGTCAAGGGAGTCACTTTTGCTATGAGGGGTACCTCCAGTGAGCTTTACCCCTTCGCAAACAGTACGAACGAATCAACCTTCAACGCCTTGCTGATCCGTTCCAAAGTCTCCAAGGAAGGGTTCTCCTTCCCAAGTTCGAGCCTCGAGATATAGTCATTGGTCATTTCAGCACGTGCTGCAAGCTGCTCTTGCGTCAACCCATTGGCTAGCCTACACTTACGGACATTTTGCCCTACCAACAGTTTTAAGTTGCCCATAGGCCAAAAACTGCGGATATTCGCCCCAAGGTCATTAGACCGCACGGGTCTAATGCGATTTCTACAATCTCATTCGGAGGGCTGGTATGAGTGGTTGCATATTCCGACGCAAGTCGGCCACCTATTCCAAACGAAGTCGGCCACCTATTCCAACGGAAATTGGCCACCGAATACGACCGAAGTCGGCCACATTGGCTGATGAATCGTAACGGTTGGCCGCCATCGATTGGAATACGGCGCGATCGTTTCATGACGACATGATCTGAGCGACGCTGGGTATTTGTTCACTGAGGTTATCCTCCTCCAGAAATCATTAAGTATTCTGGAGAGAAGTGATGCCTGCACGAGCGATATCCATGCGTACCATCCGAGAAGTACTTCGTCTGGCTTTGACCACGTCGCTGAGTGAGCGGCAGATCGCCCGTAGCGTCGGGGTCGCACGTTCAACCGTCGCCACGTACGTGAAGCGCGCGCACGAACTGGGTTGGACATGGCCCCTGCCGGGAATGTTGGGTGAGCAGGATGTGCGTGCGTTGCTGCGCGGCGAGAGCACTCCGGTCGTGACCCTGCCGGTGCGTACGCTACCCAACTGGGCGGATGTACACAAGGAACTCCAGCGCAAGGGCGTAACGCTTCAGCTCCTCTGGAAAGAGTACAGAGAGCAGTACGCGGACGGCTACGGCTATAGTCGCTACTGCGAATTGTATCGAAGCTGGACAGGCACCATTGACGTCGTTATGCGCCAGCATCATGCACCGGGCGAGCGACTGTTTGTCGACTATGCGGGCATGACGATGCCGGTGGTGGATCCCGAAACAGGTGACATCAGGCAGGTGCAGATCTTTGTTGCCACACTTGGATGCAGCAATCTGTTATATGTAGAAGCGACGGAAACACAACAGGTGCATGACTGGATTGCTTCGCATGTACGTGCCTTGCGCTTCATCGGCGGCGTACCACAACTCATCATCAATGACAATCTCCGTAGTGGCGTCAAACGCCCGTGCCGTTACGACCCGGACATCAATCGCTCGTACGAGGAGTTCGCCGCATACTATGGCGTGGCCATCCTACCGGCGCGCGTGCGTAAGCCACGCGATAAAGCAAAGGTGGAAACAGGTGTCCAGATCACCGAGCGTGAGATCCTCGCACCACTACGCAACCGAACCTTCTTCTCGCTGCACGCACTCAACGAAGCGATCGCGGAGTTGCTCGACGTCGTGAACAATCGACCGTTTCAGAAGCTGCCCGGCAACCGCCGCAGCCGGTTCGAAGAACTCGACAAGCCTGCATTACAACCGCTACCACGAATGCCATACGTCTGTGCCGAGTGGTCAAAAGCACGAGTGAACATCGATTATCACATTGCCCATGATGGCCACTACTACAGCGTACCCTACAAGTATGCACGCACGGAAGTCGATGTGCGTACGACAGCACTCACCGTTGAGTGCTACATCGACATGCGCCGTATTGCGTCGCACCGACGCAGTCGCCACAAGGGTGCGCACACGACGGTGGATGAGCACATGCCCTCGTCGCATCGTCGGTATGCTGAGTGGACACCCGAGCGTATCCTGCAATGGGCGCGCACGATCGGACCGGAGACGGCACTACTGGCAGAACGCATCATGGAGCATCGCGCACATCCAGAACAAGGGTTCCGCACCTGTCTCGGCTTGATTCGTCTGCATAAGAGCTATTCCGTCGAGCGGATGGAAGCGGCTGCATCGGTGGCGCTCCAGATCGGTGCCGTTCGCCTGCGCAGCATCCGATCCATCCTCGAGACAGGCCGTGACCGCCGTGCATCACCGGTCGTAAACGAAGAAGATTCCACCATTGTACACCATTCCAATATTCGCGGTCCGGCACTCTTTGCCCAACGCGACGTTTCATCCACGATATCAGGAGACAGGAATCATGCTGACACATCCAACCATTGAGCGCTTGGACGCGCTCCGACTGCATGGCATGGCCACCGCACTGCGTGAGCAGTACGACATGCCCGATGTTGCATCACTATCGTTTGATGATAGGCTTGGCCTGATGGTGGACCGGGAAGCCACCACACGCGCCAACCTACAACTACATGGCCGACTCAGGCGTGCCGGACTGCGGCAGATGGCATCGCTGCCGGACATCGATTTCCGTAAAGCACGTGGCATCAATAAACAACTCATCCTCTCGCTCACAAGCGGCGAATGGATTCGACAGCATCAGAATATTTTGATCACCGGAGCAACAGGTGTCGGTAAGAGTTTCCTTGCGTGTGCGCTTGCTCATAGTGCATGTATGGAGGGATACACCGCACTCTACTATCGGCTGCCACGACTTCTTGAAGAACTACAACTGGCACGCGGTGACGGACGATATCTCCGCATTCTCAAGAAACTCGCTCGCACGGATCTCATCGTCATCGACGATTGGGGCCTTGTGCGCATGACGCATGCACAACAGACAGATATGCTCGAAGTGCTCGATGATCGCCATCGCCGTCGATCAACGATGATCACCAGCCAGTTACCCGTTGAAACATGGCACAAAACGATGGCCGATCCAACACTGGCTGATGCCATTCTAGACAGGCTTGTTCACATTGCTCATATCATCAATCTCACCGGTGACTCCATGCGAAAACGAACCGATTCTATGGACGATTCCGGCCATCTTCGTAAATAGCAACACCAACGTCGCTCCGCTCCGTCAAGTGGCCGACATCAATCGGAATACGTGGCCGATATCATCGGAATACGCAAGTGGTGAAGAACGTCCCAAGAAGGCGTGGTACAAAAAGTGGTGGGTGTGGCTGATCGTGGTGATCGTTGTTGCAGCAGTGGCGAGCAGGAACAAGAGTGGTGAGTCCGGAAACGTAGAAAGAGGTTCAACGGCAACTTCAGGCAGCGGTCAGGTGGCCACCGAGCCAGCAAAGGCGGAGTCTCCCAAGCCCATTGCCATAACAGCAAGCGAGTATTACAAAGAGTATGAAGGCAACGAAGTTGCAGCAGACGAGAAGTTCAAGGACAAGTTGATTGCAATCACGGGAACCGTGGAGAAGGTCGAGAAGATTCTCGGCACGGTTCAGGTATCATTGAAGGCAGGAGACTTCGTGGAAGAGGTGACTTGTAGCCTATCGGACGATGTGAACGCGGCGGCCATTACGAAAGGCCAGCGCATCACATTCATCGGTACGGGAGACGGGAAAACGTTCTTCCCGAAGGTCGACGACTGCACCATCAGTAAGTAAACAGAAAGACCCCAATGCTCACACATTGGGGTCTCCTTATGTCAGTACATTCAAGAGAGCTTGTTGCGCCTGTCTCTGTCCTTCCGGATGATGTCGACCAAATCTTCAATAGAAACCTTGTCAAGCTCTGCTCTTGTTTCTTCATCAAGAGCTTCGATCACCTCAAAGAGCGTTTTCTTTGCTTCTCGGTTTGCGTCCTCGTTTGATTGGGGTGGCTGTTGTCCAGAGAAACTCGCCTTCTCGTTCTTTTCTGGGTTCTCGTTGTTGCTTTCTTGCATAACTGTTCACGAAACGTGGAGGAACTGGGGTTGCAACCAGTGAACGAAAAGTTAGGGATTTACGAGGGCATTGCGTGATGAGATTGTTGACCGAGTCAACGGGATCAAGCTTTCGATGATTCCAACGATACTCGAACTCGTACATGTATCGTTGGAGGTGCTTGGGTGTTACGCTGTGGAACGTTGCTCTAATCGGCTTCTTGATGGTTGAGAAGAACGACTCAATCGTGTTGCTGTTGATTCCACCAGGAAGGGCGTACTCTTTCTCTCCGTGTCGAACGACGTGGTGTCCGCCTTCGAACTTCGCGTTGAGACCGCTGTAGCTCTGGAATTCATCGGTCATCAACGTGCTTTTGGGGTCGACCGTCTCAAGCACGAACTTGTGGATACTCTTCTTCGTCACGTCAGACACAACACGCGTACGAACGTTTCCGTCACGAGCCAACGCTCCAATTACGGGCTGCATTGTTGTACCTCTTCCACGTTTGTTCTTGAAACCGTCTTTGCGTCGTCTACTACCGCAGTACGCTTCATCGACTTCAACGATCCCTTCCAGTTTCGTTGCATCCAATGCTCGCATTGCTTCACGTATTCGATGGCACATGTGCCATGCCGAACGGTACCCTATACCGAGATCCTTGGCGACCTGCTTGGCTGAAATACCCTTACTCGTACCAGCCATACGACTCATGACGTAGAGCCAGTTACCATACGACTGGTGGCTACCAGCGAGTATCGTTCCAGTTCTAACTGTGAAGTCCTTCTTGCAATCTCGACAACGGTAGATTCCTCGTTCAGCCGCCTTCCCACTGAGGGCGAAGGCGTTTTTGCTGGAGCAACGAGGGCAGCAGAGACCGCCGTCCCTCCAGAGGAGAAGCTGTTCAACGTGGGCGCGGGCTTCACTTTCTGTCAGCCTCGCAAAAGAGAGTAGGTTCATAAGAACGTTCTCCATAAAACATTGGTTGAAATTTGTGCCCTTAGGAATCCTTAAGCAAGAACTTTCCTTCGGGCACAGTTTTACTCAACGACCGTTGACACCAGTGGCTGAGAGCAGAACGACGTAACAGAAAGACTGAGACCTTAAGACTGTGATTTGAAATACTACTCCGGAATAGCATTCCAAATACTGTAGCCCTAAGACTTCGCTTTCTTACTCACGTTCAAAGATTCTGCCCTGAGATGTTTTCAACGGTACGCTGCACCAATAGGAACGAATCTTCTGGTGATATGGAATTGGGTTTTGGACGAAATCGGTGAGATTTCTGAATCGTGACGATAAATGAGGTATTTACCCGTATGACCTGCCAGTTCCAGAAAAACTTGGAACGGATCAGCAAGGCGTTGAAGGTTGATTCGTTCGTACTGTTTGCGAAGGGGAAGAACACACAGGAGCTATCCGCACGGCAAAGTGTCTTCCTTGCCAGTTATAATGGGATACAGTAACTCCAAGGACGAGAACATGGAAAGCAATAACATTCGTACGTTGATCGAGTCTGCAACACCAGTTGAGACAATTGTGAAGGCAGTGCTTGAAGAAATACGGGAACATGAAGGAAAGACAGTGGCACCAGAAACCAAACATGGAAACACAGAAGAGGTTATGTAACAAAACAGCACTTAATCAAAGCAAACGTCACGAGATGAAATATGTAGTCATACTTACCTATGACTACGACAATTCAAGTTTGTCTGTAATTACACTTGCTTTGCGCTGTCAATATTCACATATTTGCACTCAATTCGTCCCTACTACGTAGTATAACTACGTAACAGAAATCCCCCAATGAGCTGGTAACTCAATGAGGGATTGGCGGACAGACTGGCTCGAACTAAGCCATTGCAATAGGACGCCTTATCGGCGAACTATTCTGACTGTGACGCGGACAACCGTGGTAGTTCTGACCACGACAACACGTCGAACGAGGATAACCCGACTCATGGGTAATCTCCTGGGTTTGTGAACGAAAATGGCACTTAACCGTGCCGGAACGTCTGTTCACAAACTCCGCGCTGGCGCCAGAACCAGCAACGCGAACAAAAAACCTAGAGGAGGCGGTGGGATTCGAACCCACAAAACCCGTCACAGGTCTCGACGGCTTATAAGGCCGCTGCCTTAACCGTTCAGCCACGCCTCCTTCTGGTATTTATGACACCCCAAACGAAACCTGATTTCGTGTGGGGTGTCCTTGTTTTCACTCAATCTCTAGCAATATACGAACTCAACGAGATATGTGCAAGGCGATATCAGAAGAAGCCGCCATTTATTTTTCTGACGCTTACCGCGAGTCAGATCGGCCACATTTGTCGCGACACTTTGTCGTCCAAACAGAAGGCGTTTGTTACCGTTGGCAATAGCGCACTAAACACCTATTAATAATAGCCTTAACATCCTTTGATTCTTACGCATCTCAAATAAATAGTATTGACAAGAGCAAAACCATTTCATATATTGTGTCAAGGAAAACTTGTCCACATCGCAGATGAGGTTGATAATGACACCAGAAATGAAGCAGGCAATCGACGCTCTGGAGAAGAAGCTAGAGATGGCAATGAGTCAAGTCAATGAAATCAAGAAGATGATCAACCAGTTGCATGAGTTTGAGGGGCAGAAGGCTCCTTATACGATTGAAGGGGTGGAGATGCGTGGAACGGATAGTATTGCCCCAGACCAGTTTTTTGGGAAAGGTTTGGCTACAGCGGTCAAAGAAATCCTGAAGGCAAAGGGTAAGGCAATGCCTGTTCAAGACATCTTTGACCTACTAACAAAGGGTGGATATCGATTTGATGGGGTCAAGGGTGAACTCCGTCTTCGAGCACTATCAATCTCGCTTTCTAAGAATACTACGGACTTCGTGCGTATTCCCTCGGAAGATGCAGTTGGTGCTATCTATGGTCTTGTGTCCTTTTATCCTGAGATGAAGAAAAGAATTGACAAAGGCAAGAAAACAAGCCGTGTCCCAGAAGAGGAAGAATCAACAGATGTTGGCGCAACATCCGACGAACAAACTGATTCTGAGTCCGATCCGGAACAAGACAACCTCATTTTGGAAGATGAGCCTGAGTTTGTTGACGAGCAAGAGGACGGTGACAACATGTATTCTGAAGGAGAGTAGTTATCCTTGGTGGCAATCATCGTTGCTTTCCCGTCCATCGTCATTCTTTTACATTTGTACAATTCAACCTTTGGAGTGCTATCATGCCGTCATCTATTTCGGACCTACTCACTTTCATTTGCTCTCATCGGGAGCAATGGCCTGTAATCCACGAAGGGAAGTATGTTTGTCCCTCTGACCCTAGGCTAACAATTGGGTTGACTTTTGAAAGTGATGCATTGAGAGAACCCGAGGACTCTGCAACAGGAAATCATTGGCCATGGCTCAGGGAATCGAGTACTGACAAAACAACGCCGATGACGGTGCAGTCATACTCGATCTACTTTCAAGGAATTCCAATCAAGAGAATCGAAACTGTGTGGTTTGACGGAAACAGATGTCTGATGCCGATTCCTAAATGCGATGTTGCCATTGATATCGCAACAACAGATCATCCAAAGGGAATCAGCCACTTGCAAGACGCCGTTGCATTCGCTATCAATGGGGAAACTTGGGAAGAATACAAAGCTAGGCTTGAGATCAATAAAGAAGGTGGATAACAGTCATGTATGATGTCAACTGGCTTTTGCTCAACCCTTCTCGCTAGGCTCATTTGGCCAGCGCAATCTGGAAACTATTTTGTTGACAGAATGCTTTGGCCCTAGGCCGATATCCTGTGGCGTTGTCGCCTCAGGATAGATTGTCGAACAAGAAAGCTGTATTGGAAAGGTGAAACCGTAAATACTTTTGGTCAAATCCTTCGCCCTTCAAGACTGTTTCAGGTATTCTCAGTTTGTTTGCAGTTGTAGGGCCACCAGCGTTGTTGTTACAGTAAACGACAGCAGTTTGACCATCCAATGTTATAGGCGGGATGTGCGCTTCATAGATGTCTATGTCAAACCAATCGCGATGACCTTGAAACCGCGTAAGACCACTTGGAGAAAATGGAGTTTTGTTAACGATTGTTATCTCGACACCCAATAATCCTGACAGTGCGCTGGCAAATTCGTAAGTAAAATGTCCAATCTCGTACATGATTAGTCTGATCGAAAGTGATTAAAATTAGAGCGAAGTACTGTCGTACTTCGCTCTCGAAATTAGAAACAAAGAGCTATACTTTTCTCCTCGCAAAATGAGTGGTGAATGTTTGAATACCCTTTGGCCAGTTACTTTCTCGAAAGAACAATCGCTACAACAGCCACGGTGCTGCCAACTAAGAGCCAACCCAAGCCAGAATCTTGTTGAGCTCTTTTGAATCGGTCATTACCGTATTTAGATCGCATCTGTCCGGTGGAAAACCTAGACCCCTTTTGACGATTGCATCGTTTGCATGCAGGAAGGAGGTTGTTGCTATGGTCTGACCCACCTTTGGCTCTCGGCTTCGAATGATCGACTTCCATAGCCAAAGGGTGATCATTACTTACGTCGTGTCGCACTTTTTGCCAACACAGGTGACACCTCCCGTCGGTCTTCGCATGTACTTTCGCACGAAATTCTGGGTCTTTGAACTTGCTTCCCATGATCAACCTCGTGGCGGATACGGATCGTTTTGATACGTGTATTCGGTCTCGAACGTTCCGTCTTTTTTCTGTACGATTACTTGGGAAGGTTTGTTCGCCTTCGCCTTAGTCTTCGCAGTTTCTACTGCTACTTCTTTCGTGTAATGAGAACTGAGCAGGACACCATCCTTCGTGACCTTCCACCCGTTAGTGGTGGGTGAAACATAGTAAACAGCGCGAACCATAAGGCACCTCTTTGTTAAGAGTTTGAGAATCAATGTGACTTTCACATTGAAGAGGACCATTTCCCAATACCCGTGCCACAAATGAAAACCTGCCTTCTTGGCAGATTTATTGAGATTGAAGAGCTCAGCCTTGCCATTCTGCCATATCACCAATGACAAATTGCCGCTTCATACCTCATGGATCCATGAAACCTCGGAGTTCGTTCAATTCCAAGCGGCTCCCGACGGACTTCAGGATACGAAGGTAGGGCGAGCTACATAATCCGAACTACTACAAGGAGTTACGTAGGAACGAGCCTATTGAGGAAGCAGTTACTAAAGGGAACAGTTCGGAAATTGGATTGGCCGCCAAATCTGTCACAATTCGAATTTGAAAGTCGCTATCCATTAGCGCAGTAACGACATCAAGCCCTGTGTCAATACGAAGCAGTACTTTGGGTGTCGTTGCTTCGCGATCGAACAAATTTCGTGACGGAGTTTGCCGAGCAACTAATACATTACTCACGGATTGCTCAACTTGTTCTTTCTGCGTTCTAATGAAGAATGTTCGAGGTTCAAGCATGATTCATTCCAAATGAGTTTAGATCACATTGCAACAATATCCAACTCAAACATCGAGTAGTCTGGAGTTGAATTGTTGTTGATACCCATGAGTCCAAGTGAGTATCTTCCAGGAGTTTTCAGAACGATAGAGAGTGTCTGAGCTCCTGAATATGAGCCGCCTGCCCAACGGAATACGGGGATTGTACCTTGGGCGTCACCTCTCGTTGCTGCATTGTCAAGCAAACTGAGTTGAAACTCAGTGAATAGTGGCGATGCGCCTACTGCGAGAGGAATTGAATTCGTCCAGCCAATTCCAGCACGCAGAAAAATGGTCTTCCGCAATGGAGGTGCTGTTGTTGCCAAGACATTTACAGAAGTGTTCTCGAAATTCCATGACGCAGCATCGAACACCTGTTGCTGTTCGTCCGAAGCGTTCGTCGTAAGAACAGAGTTTCCTGAGTATGCGATTGGAGTATTGATCCAAACCGAGCTTCCAGCAGGTTTGTTATAGTCTGAGCTCAAGTACCACTTCCCAGCTACACCACCTATACCGACCAGCGCGATCAATTCACGCGGATCAGTTGGGACTTGGCAAAGGTAATCGTTCCAACTGCGTACTACTTGGCGAGTATTGCAACCACAACCCATTTCAACCCCTCGAAACAATTTGTGAATACGTTGTTTTGCACAAGAACGTCTCAAACATAGTGTCCTGAAAATGGATTGTCAAGCAATTTCTACGTATTGCTCTAGAAAAGAGGGAGTGTCCATTTCTTAGTTGAAGTATCACGAGGCTGAAGCAGTACACTTGTACGTTTTCCATAAGCCTGAATCAAAAGTACTGTGTCTGAAACGTCCAATTCTGAGTTCAGCCAGAATCCAGAAAATAGTGTTTGCCAACAAGTAACATTGGCCTTTGTGTTAGTGTCTGTGAGAAGCCATCGGTGCGGTCAGGCCTTCCCTCCCTGCAACCTTTCCCTGAGCAGGTCGTACGTGGGCACCTCTTTGAACATACCTCGAATCATGTATGAAGTACATTGCTGTTACACTCTGCGTTCTAATTCCGTTTCTCTTACAAGCTCAAGATAGCACCACCACTCGCTCGCAGACGGTTCGGGGAACCGTGCTGGATGCCGTTTCGAATGCACCGTTGCCGGGTGTGACGGTTGCCGTGATGGAGGGCGAGAAGGCAACGCAAGGGGCGATCACCGATAAGACGGGATCGTTCAAGATCAAGAATGTTCGGTTGGGTCGACGTGTTCTGCGGATCACGGCCATTGGCTACGAACCATACATCAACGACAATCTTCTCGTGACCGCCGGTAAGGAAGTGGTGCTCAACGTGCAACTCACCGAGCGGTATTCGTCCACGGGCGAAGTGGCCGTCGTCTACGATCGCTCAAACGACGATGCCATCACGAACAACGAGTTCACTACGGTGAGTGCGCGAGCCTTCAATCTCGAAGACACCAAACGATATGCCGGTGCTCTTGGCGATCCGTCGCGGATGGCGCAGAACTTTGCGGGAGTGGTGGGCGCGAACGATGCACGCAACGACATTGTGGTGCGCGGCAATTCTCCGTCGGGCATGCTGTGGCAACTCGAAGGCATGAACATTCCGAATCCGAATCACTTCGGATCGCTGTCCAGTACGGGCGGACCTGTGAGCATGCTGAACAACAACGTGCTCGACAAATCGGACTTCATGACAAGTGCCTTCCCATCCATGTACGGTAATGCCATCAGCGGCGCGTTCGACCTGCGTATGCGCGACGGGAACTCCGAGAAGTACGAGTTCCTCGGTCAAATTGGCTTCAATGGCTTTGAGGGCGGGGCAGAAGGACCGATGTGGGAGGGAAGCTCTTTCCTCGTCAACTATCGATACTCCACGCTCGGCGTGTTCAAAACACTCGGCATCAACTTCGGAACGGGAAATGCCGTGCCCGATTATCAGGATCTCAACTTCAAGTTGAAGACGAAGATCGGTGAGCATGGAACGCTCACCTGGTTGGGAACCGGTGGTGCAAGCTCGGTGGATCTGTTGGGGACGGAGATGGATACGACGAAGACGGATCTCTATGGACAGCAGAATCGCAATCAGTATGCGAAGTACAAGACGGGGTGGACCGGACTGTCGTACGACGATGTGCTGGGTGAGAACACGTTCTTCAAAGCCATGATCGGTGCTTCGGCCACCAAGGAAGACTATATCGGTGACAGTCTTGCACCGGTCACGCGTGCAGTGTTGCCGGACCAGGAGGCGAACTTCACGACGGTGAAGCTCACCGCTCTCTCGAACATCCGACACAAGTTCGATGCACGCACGTCGTTGACGGCCGGCTTCATCGTCGATCGATCCACATTCGATCTGTACAACCGCGATAACATCGGCACGCCGTCTGAACGCGTGTACGTCGACATCAAGGACAACGCCACGCTGTCGCAGGTGTATGCCCAACTCAAGATGCGACTCACCGAAGATCTTACGGTGAATGGCGGACTGCACGCCCAACACTATACCTACGGCAATGCCTTGGCCGTGGAACCACGCGTGGGGATCACGGCCTCGCTCTCGCCAACGATGTCGATCAACGTTGGCTATGGCCTGCACTCACAAGCACAGAATGTGTATGTCTACAATGTGCAGACCGAACAGGCGGACGGAAGCGTGACGTTCACGAACAGAGATCTCGGCTTCACCAAGAGCCATCATGCCGTGCTCGGATATGACTGGTTCATGAGCGACGATATTCGGTTGCGCTTGGAAGGATACTACCAATCGCTGTTCGACATTCCGGTGGAGCGCATGGCGTCGACCTATAGCGCTGTGAACACGGGCTCGGACTTTGGTCCGACGAACAAGGCCGATCTTGTGAACAGCGGGTCCGGACATAACGTTGGCGTTGAGCTCACGCTCGAGCACTTCTTCCGCAATGGCTTCTACTTCCTGCTCACGAGCTCGCTCTTCGACTCGCGCTACAAGGGCAGCGATGGTGTGGAACGCAACACGGCCTACAATACCAACTATGTGGTGAATGCGCTCGTCGGCAAGGAATTCCGTGTGAGCGAACGTGGGGTGTTCGCTGCCAACATCAAGTTCAGTACGACGGGTGGACGGTATCTCACGCCCATCGACCTTGCCGCCTCGCAAGAAGCCGGCTATGCCATCTATGATAATGCCAATGCCTACTCACAGCGACAGAGCGCGTATCTGCGATTCGATGTGAAGCTGTCCTACCGTATAGAACTCGGCGCGTCGACGATGGAGTTCGCCATCGATCTGCAGAACGTTACCAATCACAAGAACGTCTTCAGTCAGCAATACGACCAACGTACCGGCACGGTGGTCACGCAGTATCAGCAGGGCTTCTTTCCCGTGCCGACATTCCGCTACACGTTCTGACGGGTCAGTGGACGACGGCAATGGTCCGCGTGATCACGCGACCGTTCTGCGTCATGCGCACGATGTAGCGTCCCGTTGCAACGTTGGACGTGTTCCACGTGATCGTGGACGAGCCTGCACTCACATCGTCGAGCTGCCATGTTGCCAACGTCCGTCCGGCAACATCGTGCACGCTCACTGTCACGTCGCCGTGCGTGAGCGATGACGCTGTGATGACGACGTCGTTCGATGCAGGGTTCGGTGCAATGTCCATCGTGGTGGACGCATCGACATCTTCCGATGCCACATCCGTTGTGGTCACCGTGACCACAGCTGCCTTGCCGGCATCGTAATACGTTCCGCTGGCCGTGCTGCGCAGCTTGCAACTGCGGATCAAGTAGGTAAGGTCTCCCTCGTTGCTGAGCGAGTCGACGTATTGCGTTGTGGTGATCGGCTGCTTCGTGAGCAGTCTCGTGATGTTCTTGCGAATGCGATACACCACGTAGCCATCGGACCCGCCAGCGGGAGCGAGCCATGTGAGCTTGACCATGTTGGGGTATTGCGTTGTTGCCGATGCTTGTGCCGGCATGGGGATCACCGACATCTGTGCGCGCAACGTGGGATCGCCCATGAGGGCGATGTGCACCATCTGGTCACCACTCGTCTGCATGCTCGCCCCTTGCGACGTGTAGTACAGGTGCGGGAAGTAGGTGCCCACTCGATTGATCTCGACGGTGGAGTTGAACTGCGAGATCACCGTGCTGTAGCCAATGGATTCGCCAAGGGCCATGTGGTGCGTGTACCAGTGCGGACGTCCGGACCATGCACACGTGAGTGCGCGTGGTGACGAGGCAAGCGGTGCACGCAGGAAGTTGTTCTTGGTGTTCCAATCGCCGAAGTAGCTACCGAAGAGCATCGTGAACACGGCGTTCACGGGCTTCGTGGCAAAGTCAGATGTGCTTCCCACGCCACCGGCCGAGATGTCGGTGCCGCCACCGCAACCATACGACCACAGATAGGTCTGCGGTCCACCAAGCGACCCAAAGAAATCGCCGGCCTTCACACTGGTATCACTGCCGAACACCGACATGGTACGCCAGCCACTCGACGCGAATGCCTCGGGATATCCGCTGGCGCCAAAGTTGTCGTCGACAAATCCGCCGGCGCGCACATTCCACGTATTGGTGCGGAAGTCGTGGTCTTTCTTCAGGTATTGGTTCAGAAGCTCGACTTCCGTTGACGTGAATTCCGGCATGTCGAAGAAGTCCACGCGACCTACGGCCAGCTTCGGTACAAAGGCAATGCCTGAAGCATCGAACTTCCCATCCTTGGGCACATTCACTTGCGCCGGACGCACGCCCGTTTTGTTCACGGTATTGTCGCTGTACACACCTTCGGGATCTCCATAGATCACATCGGCAGGCCATGCACCCAAGTGGTCGGGATGTCCGTCCGGTGCGATCATGCCCGAATAGGCAACGGCCACATGACCGATGATGAACAACGTTGTCAGGTCTTGCGTGGGCTTGCGATACTCCTCCCGAATGATGTCGCGCACGCGGCGCACGGCACCCGAATCGAACGTCTCGGCGCGTGGTGCATAGCGCACGCTCACGATCCATCCTTCCGCTTCAAGGTCGGTGCGAAGGGTGGCAAGGCCCGAGGCAATGGCCGTCGCCATGGTCGTGTCAACAAGCAACAGCACCCGACCTCGATCTACGCTCGGCACCTTGATGCCCGAGTACAGGAAGCCCGTTGCATCGTAGACCTTGTAGATCGGTTTCTTCGTGGTCGTGTCGATGCCCACCTGCTGAATACAGTGCTTGACGATGCGATACTCATACCCCGTGCCCACTTTGACGTCCTCGTCCGTATAGCGCAGGGCCGTTGAGTCCAACGTCACGAGCGCTGCCGCCGGGAAGGCCTGCTCCGTCTTCAGTTTCCGGAAGATCATGTAGGACTTGGCATACGGGTCCTGATTCCACCGAACGGTGATCGAGGGCTTGGGGCTCTCGCTCACTGTGGCCGAGGCGAGCACGGCAAGGTCGCGAGAGACCTGTGCCGTGGCGGTGAAGGAAAGGATGAGGCCGACCAGGGCAAGAAGAACGGAACGGGACATTTCGGATTCCTATGCGTTTGACGTACGAAAAAATACACCGAAACCGCCCATTTCGTAACTTCTGCGGCAGTCGGCGGATATTGCCGTACCACCTAGCTGGATGCCCATGACCATTCGTTACGCACGCCTCGCGGCCTTGCTCCTTGCCGCCCTTACCGCGGCCCTGCCCCTTTCTGCCCAGTTCCCCGCTGCATGCGATGCCGGGGCAAAGAAAACGTGTATTGGGAACGCCTTGTTCGCCCAGGTCACCGATGGCCGTGGTGCGCAATACGTTGACGTTGAATCGCAGCCGATCAAGGACCGACAACAAGCCCTCACCTTCGAGATGTGGATCAAGGCGGAACGGCAGCAGGGGAGTCGCGTCTATCTCGGTGGCCTGTGGGGACCGGCCGAAGACAACAACGATGTGTTCGTGTTGTATATCGACGTGAACAACGATCTCGTCTTCGAAGTGAGTGGCGATGGCACGAAGCTGGGTGCGGCCGACAATACCGTTGTGCGCGTGCCGAACGGCGTGAGCTACGGACAGTGGCAGCACGTTGCCGCCTTGTTCGATGGTGCATCGCAAACGGCATCGATCTACATCGATGGGGTACTTGCCGGCGGACCGGTGCGCAACAACACCTATCCTACGCAATACCTCCGACCACTTGAGCGCAAGGACCTTCCGATGCAGGTGGGGTCGTGCAATGCCTTGTCCAACGACATCGGTCGCAATCGTACGTTCAAGGGCTACATGGACGAAGTGATCCTGTGGGAGCGCGCCCTATCGCCCAGCGAGATCCAGTGCTGGAAGGACCGTTCCCTGAACGGCAACGAGAACGGCATTCGCATGTATTGGCGTTGCAACGAGGATGTGAACAACAACGTGTCGCCGCTGTGCGACGCAACCGGCAACAACTTCCGCGGACTGTTGCGTTCCGGGATCACGAATCAGAGATCTGATCGTGCTCCAGCTCGTCCGGTGAAGGTGTCGCCAACAGTGATCGTCGACTCGCTGCAATGTGTGAACACAGCCACGTGGACGGTGACGCTTACCGATACGGGCGTATGCGGAAGCAGCTTCAACATTCGCATGCGCGGTATCGATGCGAACCGGTTCACGATCACTCCAACAGGCACCATCACGGCGGCACCAGGTCAGCCGGTGACGATCACCGTGGTGTACAACGGCACGAATACCGGCGCATTTCAAGACACGCTGGACATCAATCCCGTTGATCGATGCGGACCCACGATCCGCGTTCCCTTCAAGCTCGTGCGGAACACGGAGCTTTCCTATGACCGGAACAACATCTCCTACGACACGCTGTATGTGGGATGTAAGGAAACCAATTCGATGGACAGTACCATTCGGATCTGCAACAACACCCGCAGACTTGGTAGTCCTCGAACGATGACGATCTCGAAACTCTACAACGTCTTCCCCAAGCGATTCTCGGTGATCGGCGTTTCGTTGCCCATCGTGCTCGCACCCGATTCCTGCATCACGGTAACGATCCGCAGTCACGTGCAGGACACATCGGGCGATTATCTCGACACGCTTCGGGTGGAATCCGATGATCGATGCAATCCCATTCTCTATGTAGCGCTCAAGGGTCGAACACAGGAAGTGATCTCGATCCGCAATTCGGCGGGGACGAAGCGCATCGATCAGATGAACTTCGAGCCCACGTGTCCGGGCGGTATCAGCAGTCCGCAATACTATGTGTGGAAGAATCTTTCGACGGCACCCGTGACCATCGATTCCATTGGCGTTCCACCGGACTTCACGCACTACCGCATCACACTGCCGAACGTGTTGCAACCCGCAACCGGCTACCAGCCCATCGCCATTCGATTCCGTCCGCGCAGTCCGGGCAATGTGACCGACTCCGTCGTGATCCGCGCCAAGATCCAGGGCTGTACCATTGAGAAGGTGATCAAGGTGACAGGGCGGGGAAGGGACAATCGTGTGCAGTGGAGCATTCAGAGTCTCGACTTCGGCACCGTCACGGTCGGTCAGCAAAAGAACATGAACGTCACGGCCTACAATCGCAGTGTCGACACGTTGCGCGTGAGTTTGTATGTGGAGCGCGGCGAGGCCTTTGCCTTGCTCGCCGGCACATCGCGCACGATCTTGCCGAACGATAGCGTTGTGATCCCGCTCACATTCCGTCCGACCGATTCACTCGACTACGTCGACAAGCTCTGTCTCTATGAGCTGAACTGCTACGTGGTGGACTGTATCGAACTCAAGGGCAAGGGCAATCTCGATATCTTCCGCTTCAGTCCGCTCGTCATGGAACTCGAGAACGTCGTGGCCTGCCGCGACGCCTACGACTCCGTCTACATCGTCAACATCACGCCCGATCCGCAGACGATCACGAATGTGACGTTCATCGATCAGAGTGGTGGACGGTTGACGGCGGTCGAGCCGCCAATGCCATGGTCGACGTTCACGATCCCGGGACGGGACTCACTGAAGTTCAAGTTCAACTATCGTCCGAACGATCTCACGCGTGATCGAGCGGACCGAGGATACATCCGCTACAAGTCGCCGTCGACGATCGATTGGCAGGTGCAGCTCATTGCCACCAGCGCTACACCAAAGATCTTCGTCACGCAGCTCAGTGCCTTCGGCACGCTTGAAGTGGGCGACAGGAAACAGATGACGGTGGTGATGGAGAACACTTCGACGTTGCCGGTGCAACTCGACACCATCCTGATCGATCCGGGATTCACCATCATCAGTCAGTCCAAGGCAACACCGTTGTTGATGAATCCGCGCGATTCCCTCTCGCTCATCGTTGAGTTCGCACCAACGGCATCCCAATCCTACT
Organism: Kapaibacterium sp. (SeqCode); assembly: GCA_044224925.1. Classification (GTDB taxonomy): domain Bacteria; phylum Bacteroidota; class Ignavibacteria; order Kapaibacteriales; family Kapaibacteriaceae; genus Kapaibacterium. Next base: position 155,842 of record JBGAJM010000006.1, on the reverse strand, counting down.
CGGGCAACATCACGGCCGTGAGCAACTCGCCGTGCAAGATCACGTCGATGGGTTCGCTGACCGGGCGTGGTGTGATCATCGAACTGGAGAACGCACTGAGTCTCATCAACTTCGGCTACATCCGTCCGTGCGAATGCACGGAGCGTATGCTGCCGTTGCTCAATGCCTCGCTCGTGCATCCGATGACGGTGGATTCGATCTGGATCGACTCGGCCGCCACACCGGGCGGTACGCCGCAGTTCTATACGTGGACGTCGAAGTACTCGCCAACAGGAACGCTGCCGTTCGTCATTCCGCCCGATTCGCGCGACACGGTCATCCTCAAGTTCTGTCCGCGCACCCCGGCCGAAGACAAGTACATCGACTGTAGGGCCATGATGCACGTGAAGGCGCGAGGTAGCGGATGGGCCAAGGAAACACAGACGTTCCTGGCAGGAAAGCGATCGATCTCGTACAAGCCTACGCCTGTTGTGGCCGGCTTCCCGCCAACGGCCGTCGATACACTCAGTCCGCCCCAAGTGGTGAAGATCAAGATCCCTGATGTGTTCACGAATCCTGCACAAGATCAGATCGTGATCGACTCGATTACGTTCGAGCCCGACGAGCGCGTCTTCGAAGTGATCTCTCCTCCGACCAGACCGTTCCCCATTGTGATCAACCCGGGCGACTCGGCCATGATCACCGTCAAGATCCGTCCGCGTGCACCACGCACCTACAAGGCGCGCATGGTCTTGCATGTGAGCAATCCGTGTGCGGACAAGGACACCACCGTTCTCGTCACCGGCTCCGGCTATGCTCGCACCTTCGGCTTGAACTTCGCCTTCGATCCAACGCGCGTTGCGCCGGATACGTTGGCCTTCATCTCCTGCGACACACTCGTTGTGCCGGTCTATGCAACGCGGACGATCCAGGCCAGCGTGGTCGACATCATGTTCCGCTTTGGCTACGACACCACACAACTCCGATTGCTCGACATTTCGTCGACGGCCTTGAACAGAACGTGCACTTCGTATTCCGGTGACATCACCTACACGCCCGCTCTGTCGGACTCTGCCTCGCCGTATGGCGGCACGGCTGTGGTCTGTAAGAACTTCTGTAAGGTGGACTCGCTCGAGCCCTTTGTGGTGGCGCGCTTTGTGACCGTGTCGAACAATCGCGTGAACAGTACCATCACCGTCGACAGTATCAACTTCGACACCGAGGACGTGCTGTTGTACAAGAACATCGCCGGCAACGACGAAGCAACCGTCCTCGCCCTGAAGTCCGAGCTTGAATTGCGCACGAATGTGCAGTTCGACAGTGTGCGCATTCTTGAATGCGTCGATCGTACGGTGAACATCTACAACATCGGCGATGTGAAGCACACCGTGGATGATCTTCTCGATCTGCCGCGCTACGTCACGATCCTTTCCACCGTGCCGCCCTTAGGGGACACCGTTGCCCCCGGAGATTCCGTTGTGGCCACGCTTCGATTCTGTCCACGTGCCGACAGCTCCTTCGACTCCTCCTTCTATGCCGTGAGCCTTTCTCCGTGCGAGACGCGCGACACGACGCGCATTGCGGGCGTTGGATATGCGCCGGACTTCGATGTGAACTTCGCCGCCATGCGCACCTTCTGGATCCCTGATTCCCTGGGTGGGACCATTGGCGATACGGTGACGGTGCCGATCATGGTGGAGAAGGACTTCCAGGCTGTGTATGGTGGAACGACGTATTGGTTGAACGGTTTGAACTTTGACGTCGACCTGCAGTACGCAAGGCGATCGCTGAAGTACCTCTCGCTTGTGAACCCTGTCGAACCGAACATGACGGTCACACAAGTGGACGACACGCTGAAGATCCAGGTACGCGGTGCTGATACGGTACAGCAAGGTCGACTCGTTGACGTGCGATTCCTTGTGACCGTACCGGAGTTCACGCAAACGGATCTGAAGGTGACGGCCTCGAACTTCAGCACCGATTCGTTGATGTTCCTCACGGTGTTGCCGCAAGGCCTCACCACTCCGTTCGTCACCGCCGGGAAGTGCGATCTAACGGTTGTGGAATTCTCGACCGTTGGAACACCGCGCATGAGCGTGTTGCCGAATCCGGTGAGCGACGTTGGAACACTGGTGTTCCGCATGCAGGAAACGGTGCCGGTAACGGCGGCCATTTACGATGGGAACGGAACACTCGTGCGCATGCTGCTCGATGGTTCCACAACATTGCGCGGCGGTGAGTACGTGGTCCGGTTCGAAACATCGGAACTGCCAAGCGGTTCGTACCATGTGCGCCTCTCTGCCGGCATCTATGCCGAAACGAAGTCACTCATCATTGTGAAATAAGTGCAGCACACCGCAGACGTTGTTGTGATCGGTGGTGGTGCTGCAGGCCTGATGTGCGCTGCTGTGGCCGCGCGCACGGGCAAGAGCGTCGTGGTGGTCGAACACAATGCGGCCGTGGGAAAGAAGATCCGCATCAGTGGTGGAGGTCGGTGCAACTTCACGAACAGGGAAGTGACGTGGAAGAACTTCCTCTCTGCGAATCCCGACTTCTGTCGGTCGGCACTCTCTCGCTATACACCGCTCGACTTCATCGAACTCATCGATGCCTACGGCATCGCATGGCATGAGAAGACACTCGGTCAGTTGTTCTGCGACGGCTCTGCGCAGCAAGTGATCGACATGCTGCAACGCGAATGTGCGCAGGCGCACGTGCGTACGATGCTGCACGCCAAGTGCACCGGCGTTGTACGATCGGATGTGTTCACCACGCAAACGTCGGCGGGCGACATCACATCGGCGGCCGTGGTCGTGGCCACGGGCGGACTTTCCATTCCGTCGCTCGGTGCCTCCGATCTGGGCTATCGCATTGCCAAGCATTTCGAACTTCCGATCATCACACCGGAACCGGCCTTGGTGCCGCTAACGTTTGATGAGGCGACCGTTGAGCACTTCAGCACATTGAGCGGCGTGAGTGTCGACGCCGTAGCGCAGGCTCATGGTGTGTCATTTCGCGAGAACGTGTTGTTCACGCATCGCGGACTGAGCGGTCCGGCCATCTTGCAGATCTCGTCCTATCTTCAGCAAGGCGAAGCGTTCACACTCGACGTGTTGCCTGATGATCCCGGACATTCCTTGTTCGCCGATCATCAACGCGATCGACGCACCATTGCCACCGTGCTGGGACATCGACTCACGAAGCGCTTCGCGCAACAATGGCCCGACAAGCGCATTGCGGGCATCGTCAACGAAACACCGCGCGTCGTGCTGGACGACATCGTGCATCAGCTCCATGCATGGACGATCTTGCCATCGGGTACGGAAGGGTTTGCAAAGGCGGAGGTGACGCGAGGCGGCGTGGATACGCGTGCGCTTTCGGGGAAGACCATGGAGACGCGCACGGTGCCCGGACTGTATTTCATTGGCGAGGTGGTGGACGTAACGGGGTGGCTTGGCGGCTATAATTTTCAGTGGGCTTGGTCAAGTGCCGTTGCCGCCGGAACCGCACTACAACAGGCCTGAGCGTCGCATACGACGCTCCACCGTACGGTCGATGGCCCGCAGGATCTCTTCGCGCATCTCATCCATTTGTTCTCGCGTCCACTGAATGGTGTGGATCCACGATGCATCGGCATTCGATGCATAGCGTGTGAAGAGGATCTTCCCGGTCACTTCCGTCACCTCGGGATAGGCCCGAAAGCACATCCATGCATAGGCGCACAATTGTGTGCGATAGGCGTTGGCAGCTGCTGTCCTGTCCGCAGGCGTGGCCACAGACGTGGTCTTCCAGTCCCACACTTCCATCGACGTCGCTCCGGTGGTCACGCGCACATCCATGGTTCCCAAGATCACGATCCCGTCGATCTCCGATGCAATGGTCTGCTCATACGAGGCCTCTGCAAGCGTGGCGGCATGCGTGCGCAGATGAGCTGTGGCCAGCACGCGTCGCACTTCCTGTTCGGCATGTGCTCCGAGGTCCACCTGCAACAACGGATCCGCACGCAGCATCCGAAACGTTTCGTCGACGTCAAGCTGGGCTGCACTTCGAGGCAACGTTCGTTGCAGGAATGCATGGACGGTCGTACCAAAGGTTGTTCCGCGATCCGCGTCCGCACTGTCCGATGCATGATCTTCAAGTGCGCGCTGATCGAGCAGGTCGGTGACGTAGATGATGTCGACGCGTGGTCGCTCATGCAGTCGTTCGTCGAGTGCGATCACATGGTCGTGTGTCGGAGGCTCGACGTGCACCGTTCGCGGCACGCCGTCATCATGCCACGGAACGATCGAGCCCATGATGGTCTGCGTTGGCAGTTCCTGTGCGAGACTCACACCGTTGTCGGTGAGCATGTCCATCAACAGCTCGCCAATGCCGTTCGATGCGCCAATGCCGTCCTTTGTCCGCGTGTATGGAAAACTGACGATGCAGTGATCCTTTGCGCGCGTGAGTCCCACATAGAGAAGTCGTTTGTCTTCGGCGCTGTCCTTCTCGTCATTGACGAGCGTGTTCATCACATGGACGGAATGCACCGGCCGTGCGACGGCCTTCAATGGTGATGTCGGCTCGAAGTCGTACTTCGGAAGCGAGAGCGACATGCCAAGTTGGTCTGTCCACAACTCCGGCGCTTTTCGACCGTCGCCATTGTTGATCCCTGCAAGGATCACCACGGGAAACTCCAGTCCCTTGGCCGCATGCAGCGTCATGATCTGCACCGCCGATGCATCGGCATCGAAGGCTCCTTCCGCCTCTCGATCGCGTGATGGCGGCACCGAGATGGCAGCGATCATATCGCGCAACGTGGGCATGCCGCGACCACGTTCATCGCGAAGAATGTCGAGCACCTTCTCGACGTTGGTCACGATCTGGTCTCGACGCGGATCGGTGGCAACATTGGCATACCATTGTGCCTCTTCGAGTGCACGTCGAATGAAATCTGTGGGTTGCAGCACATGAACATCATCGATGCAACGCTCGAGCAATGAACGCGTGCGTCCCGCTGCAACGCCCGTCCACAGCGAACCGGTCGAGGCCTGCATGGCGCGCAGGATCTCGGCATCGGACCACCCACAGAGGGGTGAGCGAAGGATGGTGGCAAGGGCACGGTCGTCGGTTGGATCGGTGGAGAAGGTGAGCAACGCGCGGATGTCGGCCACTTCCGGACGGGAGAAGAAGGAGCGTCCGCCGTGGACCTGGAACGGAACACCGGCCGCGCGGAGTGCAGTGCCGAGCTCGTCGAAGAACGTTGACGTTCGAGTGAGGATGGCGATGTCACCAGGTCGTGCATCGATATGGTCGACCGCTCCGTTGATGATGTTGCAGATCATGTTGCTGATATGCAAGGCCTCACCCGCATGCTTCGATTCGGTGCGATCGGTGAACAGCATGTGCATGGTGCCAAGGTTCACAGCGTCGCCCACATCACGTCCTGCCACAAGCGGTTCATAGCGCACGTCGTAGTCGGAGCGTTGCGTGAAGCAGGCCTCGCAGATACGGTTGACCGCTGTTGCAAGGCGTGGCGCCATACGAAACGAATGACGGAGCGTGATCCTGCCCGAGGGAAGACCTCTGCGTGCATTCGCAATGTCGATCTCGGTGCAGGCAACATTGAAGAGTCGCACATCGGCATCGCGAAAACCATAGATGCTCTGTTTGGCGTCGCCAACGATGAACAGGTTGGGTACGTGTTCGTCGACGCGTGTCGGATCGAGGTCCGGGACAAGAAGCCGCACTACTTCGTACTGCAACGGATTCGTGTCCTGAAACTCGTCGATCATCAGATAGTGCATGTTCTTCCGCACGTCGGCACAGATATGCGGCTTCAACAGCAGATCGCGCGTGCGCACCATCATGTCGTCGAAGTCCATGCCGCCTCGCTCCCGTTTCGCCGCCTCATACAGGGTGGCCGCCTGTTCCGACATTTCGAGCAACGTGCGGGCAAAGCGGAGTTGTCGATCGTCGGACTGGTCGATGGCAAAGGATGCGAACTTCTTGAGTTGTTTGATGGAAACGCGAGCAGGGAGCACGTCGAGATGCTGCGTCCACGCTGACCGCTTCAACGGATGTCCATCGGACCGATAGGCCGTCTTCAGCACGTCGCAGACAGCGTCAACGTGCGAACACACCAGTTCGGGCGGGAAGGATGCAAGCTGGGTACGAAGGTGGGTGATGGCAGTGCGATACGTCTGTGCCTTGACATCGGCCACGTCTCGCAACGAGTGGTCGGCCAGCGATGCCACAACGTCCACGCAGTCCAGTGTGTAGCGGGCGATCATCGATCGGATGATGTCCACTTGCCGTGCGGCCAATTCTTCCGTGTTGGCCGCGCTGTCGAACCAGGCGCGCAGCGTGAAGCGACGTTCTGTTGTTGATGTGAGGCGTTGGACGATCTCTTCCACCGCCGTGATCGACAGTTCATCGAAGAGCTGCAGTGCTTGGTCCCGGCGGTGCGGATTATCGTGCAGCCAGGAGCGGATGGCCTTCGTCACCGCATCGCGCATGAGCATGGCGGCTTCGCGTTCACTCACGTCGCGCACATCGGTATCGATACCGGCCTCGTCGGCATACGTGCGCAACAGCGATGAACAGAACGCATGGATGGTGCTGATGCGTGCAGCGCCGATCGATCGGATGAGGTCGGATAGCCGTGCCGCCTCGCCGCCATTCACCGTTGCCTGCTTCCTCCGCACCAACTCTTCGCGGATCTTGCGTCGCATCTCGGCGGCGGCCTTCGTGGTAAAGGTGATGGCCACCACGTTGCGCAATTCGGTCTTCTTGTCGAGGAGGATGCGGATGTAGCGTTCGGTGAGCACGCTGGTCTTGCCGGACCCGGCATTCGCCGTCACCGCCAGATGTCGGTCCAGTGCGAGCGCTGCCTGTTGCTCAGAGGTGAACTGCATCGGCGTCGGCATTCGTGGGCATGATGGTGCAGGTGCTCCACAGGTCGGGCGCGCAGATCGAGGCCGCCACGCGATTCAACTCGTCCAATTGCACGGCATCGATAAAGGAGAGCACCTTGTACGGATCTTCGGGTTCGCCGTCTTCGAGCATGCCCTTGCCCAACATCGTCATGCGTTGCGTGAGGGACTCGAGCGACATGATCTTGCTTGCCCGCAATTGTTCCTTGGCACGTGCAAGCTCGGCCTTCTTCACGCCGGCATCGCAGAGGGCGCGGAGTTCGCGACCCACCATGTCCTGCGCCTTGCGGAGCTTTCCTTCTTCCACGCCCAAGTAAATGGCGAACACTCCGCAGTCGGCGAAGAGCTGCAACTGCGAGTACACGGAATAGGCAAGGCCTTTCGATTCGCGGAGTCGTACGTTCAGACGTGACGTCATTCCGTCGCCAAGGATCACGTTCAAGATCTGCAACGCCCATCGGTCCGCCGCCTGATGTCCGTGCGTGCGCACATGCCACAATGCATGCGCCTGTTGCGTGCTGCGATGGATCGTCATGGCCGACGGGGCCACGTGCGGAGGCGTCGTGCGCTTGTAGCGCGACGCATTGCGCTGCACGCCGCCGAACAGTTGGACGACGAGGGCGGTGAACGCTTCGGGGTCGACGTTGCCCGACACACAGATGGTGATGGCGCCGGCATGATAGTGCTTGCGATGGAACGACCGTACATCGTCGGCCGTGATCTTTGCCACCGATTCCAGCGAGCCCACGATGGGCACACCCAACACGTGCTTGCCGAACTGTTGCTGTTCACCCACGTCGAAGATCAGTTCTTCGGGTTCGTCCTCGTATGACTTGATCTCTTCGGCAATGATGGTGCGTTCCTTCTCGACATCGCGGTCCTTGAACAGCGGATGCAAGACCACATCGGCCAGTGTTCGGAACACTTGCGGTAAGTGCTTGCTCAGGGTGCGCACATAGTAGCACGTCTCTTCCTTGGTGGTGTAGGCGTTGGCATAAGCGCCGACGTTCTCGAACTCGCGCGCAATGCGCTGTGTGGTCCGGTTGGCCGTGGCCCGGAACGACGTGTGCTCGACGAAATGGGCCACCCCTGCTTCGTGGCGACGTTCGTCGCGCGTTCCGGCGCTGATCCAGATGCCAACGGCACAGGATTCGACGGATGGGACAACGTCGCAGACAACGGCAATGCCGTTCGAGAGGTGGGTGACGACGGGGGAGAAGATCGAACGCGAAGAAGTCATAGGCGACAATATACGCGCCTTCTCCTAGAAGGAATGGTTGCTGGTCACACTTCCTTGTGGCATTTTCGTGGTCACACCGAGGGACCGTATGAAACCGTTATGGCGCCGACTGTTCACGTTCGACGACCTCATGGTCACATTAGGGGTTTGCGTGGCCGTGGGAATGCTCTTCGTCCTTCCGAAGAACTTCACGTTCCTGAGTCCTGTGGCGCAGGCATTGGGCGATCTCGACCTCACGGACATGGTCTTCACCGAATTCCGGGACGACTCGCATGCCTTCTTCGATTCCTCCATCGTGATCGTCAATATCGGTCGACTCTCGCGCGAGGAGATCGCGCAGGAAGTGCGCAACATCTCGCGTCATCAACCGCGCGCCATCGGCATCGACGCCTTCTTCCGCGCACCCAAGGACCCCACGGGCGACTCACTCCTGGCCGACGCCTTCCGTCAGGCAGGGAACGTGGTGCTCGTCAGCAAAGTATCCTACAAAACAGACGAGGAACACGACGAGGACCGTGCGGAGCAGGTGTTCGATACGCTCGAACTCAGTGCGCCGATGTTCGCGTCGGCGGCCCGTCACGGATTTGCGAATCTGGTGGTCGACCAACAAGAGGCATTCATGACCTGTCGGGAAGTGACGTTCGCGGAACGGTATCAAGGCGGCACGGAGGAGTCGTTCCCACTCGTGATCGCCAGCATGGTCGATGACCGCGCCCATCGTGTGGCGCTTGATCGCAAGAACGAGACCGAAGTGGTGAACTACCGCGGGAATCTTTCGTCGTTCTACTCCGTAGATGCAGATCTTGCCATCGACAGCACGGCAGATCTCTCCTTCCTTCGCGGCAAGATCGTTCTCATGGGATATCTCGGTCCAACATTCGCAGAGCGCTCTCTCGAAGATGCGTTCTTCACTCCGCTGAATCCGCAGTACGTGGGTCGGAGCTATCCCGACATGTACGGCATCGTCGTGCATGCCAACGTGCTCTCCATGATCCTGCGCGGTGATTACATCAACAAGATGAGCGTCTCCACAGGGATCACCATCGGTATGCTCTTGCTCATCCTGAATGTGATGGTCTTCTCGTTCGTGTTCACGCATATTGAGAACTGGTACGACACCATCGCTCTGGTTCTGCAAGTGGGGCAGTCGATCCTGATCTTCTATCTGTTGGTAACGGTCTTTGCCACCTACAACTACAAACTCTATCTCACTCCATCGCTCTTCGGTGTGGCCCTCGTCGGTACGGTCCACGATCTCTATCGCGATTCGATCAAGAAGCTCTTCCTGAGCGCTCGTGACAATCTCAAACGGCGATTTTCAACGAAACAAAGGTCAACATGAGAACCACTCTTCTTCTTGTGCTTGTGGGACTCCTTTCCACCTTCTCCGCCCTTGCCGAGAATTCCGTGAAGGTGATCGCTGTGCGTGGCACCGTATCGTCAACGCGCGGTGCGAAGCTTGCGATCGGAACCGTGCTTGCGTTAACGGATAAGATCACGGTCGGTAATGACGGCTATGTGGGATTGGTCCACACCAACGGACGTACCCTTGAGCTCCGCAAACCCGGCTCCTATGGTGTACGCGACCTCGACAAGATGGCCACCAAGAAAAGCGGCAGTGTGAACTCGAAGTTCGCCTCGTATGTGGTGAACGAGCTCACGGAAACCAAGGAGCCCATCGCCTTCCAGGACAAGCATCGGGCCAACATGCGCGTGACCGGTGCCGTGGAGCGCGCAGCGGGCGACGAGGTGAGCGTGATGGATACGCTTGCCAATGCCGTTGGAGGATTGGGAGATGCACAGCGACTTGCCGTGGTGGCCTATGGCAACGTATCGTCCAGTGCGACGATCATGGTGGTGATGCCGCGGACGACGCGACTGTTGCGCGACACGGTTCGCTTCTCCTGGCATCGCGATCCGAAGACAACCGAATATCGCGTGCGCATCATCGGTCGCGACGAGAAGACGGTGTTCGAGCGCACCACGACCGACACCTTCATGGTGGTCGATCTTCGGCAGGGTGGCATGGCGGAAGGGCAACTGCATCAGTGGCATGTGGAGCGTGCATCCGACAAGAGCTTCCATTCCGACGACTACGGGTTGTTCCGTCTAGCAGGTGCTGAACGTCAGGCAACCGAGGCCGTGCTCAACGAGGTGGAATCCGATCTCATCGATCCGGAGTCGAGCGTGAGTTCACTCATCATGGCAACGGTCTACGAAGACCAAGGACTCATCTACGATGCCTACGTGGCCTTCGCCGATGCGATCGCCGCCAGTCCGTCCGTACAGAACTACAAGCGTATGTTCGCAGAGTTCCTGCGACGTCATGATCTCAATGCAGAAGCTTACGAGGTATATCAATGACCGACGTGCAACTCTGGCTGATCGCGGCCATCGTGCTCTTCATTCTTGAAGTGATCACGCCCGGCTTCGTGCTGGCGAACTTCGGTGTGGCAAGTCTTGCCGCTGGTCTCGCCGCTTGGCTCGGTGCCTCGCTCACCATCCAGGTGATCGTCTTCGTCGTGGTCTGCCTTGCCTCCTTCGTCACCCTCCGACCGATCCTTCGACGGACGGTGCTGCGTGGGTCCAAACATACGCGGACGAATGTGGATGCGCTTACCGGACGGATGGGACGGGTAACGGATGCCATCCCGCAAGCGCCTGAAGCCGGTCGTGTTCAGATCGACGGAGATAACTGGCGTGCCATGTCCGTCCATGGCGCTCCCATCCTTGCCGGTTCGACGGTGCGCATCGTTCGCGTTGATTCCACCACAGTGATCGTAGAACAGATCTCATAATTCGGAGGCTCCATGCCAGTCGTCCTTGTCGTCCTTGTTGTCTTCGTTCTCGTGATCCTCGTCAAGGGTGTTCGCGTGATCCAGCAGGCCGAGACCATGATCATCGAACGTCTCGGTCGATATCACCGCACGCTCGAGAGCGGGATCGCCGTGATCATTCCGTTCATCGACAAACCGCGCTCGATGGAGTGGCGCTATGTGAAGACCGATCCCACCGGAAAGCACGTCTACGTGTCCTTGCGTACACCGCGCATCGATCTGCGCGAAAGCGTGTACGACTTCCCGCGTCAGAACGTGATCACGGCCGATAACGTGGCCATCGAGATCAATGCACTGCTGTACTTCCAGCTCGTCGATCCGATGAAGGCCATGTATGAGATCGCCAATCTGCCGGATGCCATTCAGAAGCTCACGCAAACAACATTGCGGAACGTGATCGGAGAACTTGCGTTGGACGAGACGCTCACGTCGCGCGATACGATCAACACCAAGCTGCGCGTGATCCTCGACGAGGCAGCGCACAAGTGGGGCGTGAAGGTGAATCGTGTGGAGCTGCAGGACCTGATCCCGCCGCGCGATATTCAAGAGGCCATGGAGAAGCAGATGCGTGCAGAGCGCGACCGTCGTGCGGCCATTCTCACAGCAGAAGCAAGCAAGCGCAGCGCCATTCTCGAGTCCGAAGGTTCACGCGAGAGTTCTGTGAACAAGGCGGAAGGGGAGAAGCGGTCGCAAGTGCTCCGTGCCGAAGGCGAGGCCGAAGCACGCGTGCGCGTTGCAACAGCCGAGGCCGAGGCCATCAAGGTGATCTCGTCGGCCGTAGCACAAGGCAAGGGCGATCCTGCGCAATACCTTGTGGCCATTCGCTATATCGAGGCGATGAAGGAGATGGCGGCGAACGGACAGAAAGTGGTCTTCATGCCGTACGAAGCAAGCGGCGTGATGGGATCGCTCGGAGCGATCAAGCAGATGTTCGGCGAGAAAGAGTAACGCTATCGACGTTGATGTTGAAAACAGTAGCCGCTTGGATCTGTGGTCCGGCGGCTACATCGTTTTCCGGAGGCCGTTGTGGCCTTGCACCGACGTGCCTCGGTGGTCTGCGGTGCTGTGGTTGCATGTGGAGTTGATGCCGTCGCCGGTGGACGTTTCGTCACCGTGATATCCGTCACAGGATGCAGCTCCCACGCCGTTCCGCGCCACACATGGGCATTGCCGCTTTGTGCCGATTCATCCTCATGCATTGCGTCGAAGAAGGCATATCCCGTCACCGTCACCCACCGTCCAAGAAATGCATCGCGCAGTGCACGATGCGACCAATCGATGCCGCGCTTGCGCATCTTCTCGCGAAAGCGTGGCGTGACCTCGACCACGAGGATCTTGGTCTTGTCCAGCGAGTCCATCGGATCGAGCACAAGCTCGATATGTGTGTCGCGATACCAGTGATCGGTATCCTTGCAATTGCACGTCTCGATGGCACCGATCTTCACTTCTTCGCAATACGCAGTGATGCGTCCGACATCTCCCTCGCGAAACGTGGTAGGTGTTGCATCGGCCGCCATCATCGCGTGAAAGGTGATCTTCGGATTGATGGCCGTGGTATCGGCATCATCAGCGCGATTCTTCTTCGCATTGAGTTCCTTGGCGCGCGTCTGCTTGGCATTGCCCTCGGGCGGACAGCCGTGATACGTGCGCTGTGCCTGCAACGGCATCAGGCCAAGGAGGAAGGCGGCAAGGAGGAGAAGCATGGGAAGTGACAAGTGACGAGTGACGAGTGACGAGTGACGAGTGACGAGTGACAGGTAAATGCTACGGCACTGAGGTGGAGACCACCGACCACGAGATCTCCTTGCCGGCCCACATCGGGACGACGTTGCCATACCGCTGCGGGATCGTCATCGGTATGCGTTCGAGTTCAACGGACTTGGGCGGAGGTGTGATCCGATAGATGCGTTGCGCGTTGTTGGACACGAAGGCTTGCAGTTTGTCGAGCGCACCATGTCGATCGTACAGCTCTGCCAGCAGCGGCAACAGGATGGGAGCGGTGAAGACGCCGGCGGCGCAGCCCTGACATTCCTTGCGATCGATGGGATGCGGTGCGGAATCACTGCCGAGCATGAGCTTCGGATGCGCACTCAGAGCCGCTTCCAGCAATGCCAGCCGATCTTCCGGTCGCTTTGCGATGGGCTTGCAGAAGAGATGCGGATCCATCAGTCCACCGACCACATCATCGAGCGTGATCACCAAGTGGTGCAGGGTGACCGTTGCATGCAGGTTCTCGAACTCGTCGAGCAGACGCACGGATTCGGCCGTGGTGATGTGTTCCATCGTGATACGCAAACGCGGATAACGTTCGGCGAGGTACCGATAGATCTCGCAGAACTCTCGCTCGCGATCCATCACAAAGCCATGGGTCTCGCCATGCACGAGCAACGGAATGTCGAGCTCCTGCATCATCGAATACATGTGATCCATGGCCGTGATCTCCTGCACACCGGCCTCGCTGTTCGTAGTGGCACCGGCCGGATACAGCTTGATGCCGAGCATGTGCGGCTTGGCTGCCAGCAGTTCTGTTTCCGAGTAGTCGCGGAAGAACAACGTCATGTATGGTTCGAAGGTATGCGGCGCAACGGCCGATCGCACTTCGTCGGTGTACCAGAGAAGTCGCTCGACGGAATTCACCGGTGGAACGAGATTCGGCATGATAACGCCGCCGGCAAAATGCTCGGCACTGAGTGGCGCAACCTGTCGGAGCATCTCGTCCTGACGGAGGTGGACGTGCATGTCAAGCGGGGAGTTGAGCGTGATCTTCATCGTTGGGATCCGGGATACGAGGGAACGTCGTCCAGGCGTCGCATGGATCCGTCGGCATCCACGGCGGCCACCACGGCTGAACGGCCGTTCGTGAGAAAGATGATGGGGGCTTGAAGGGTCAGGTTGTACCAGGCAGTTTGACGGAGGGTGTCCTCGGTGATCGACACGGAAGGGGCCTTGCATTCCACCAAGAGGAACGGACGCATATGCTCATCCATCCACACCACGTCGTAGCGTTGCAGCGTGCCACGCACCACACGTTCCACCGAGCAACGCCCAAGCGGATATCGTTTATGGTCGACAAGCCAATGAATGCAATGCTGTCGCACCCACTCCTCCGGCGTAAGCGCCACCTGCTGCTTTCGTACATCGTCGTAGATGCGAACGATGCCATCACGCGTCGTGATCTTCGTTTCGAACGAAGGAAAGATCAGGGCGGGAAGGACGAGGGGTTCCGTTGGATCGACTGACGTCATGCGTTGAAATTACGCATATCCCGAACCTTCACCGTGAACATGTAGACGATGAAGATGAGGGCGACGGCGTTGGCCCAGATGATGCTGACGTCCATTTTGAGGAGGCCGTACGTGAGCCACAGACATGCGCCGGTGAGCATCAAGGAGAGCATGCCGATGGAGATCTGGTCCACCTTGCCGGTGGTCCACACCTTCATGGCCTGCGGGAGGAGGGCGAACGTGGAGCAACAGCCGGCAGCAAGGCCGAGGATCGTGAGTCCTTCCATTACGCGGACCGCATACGCTCGTATGCCTCCATGATCACGTCGGGATAGTTGGATACAACGGCACGTGCGCCGAGGTCGATCACTGTGCGGAGATCTTCAATGGTGTTCACGGTATAGACTCCAACAGGGATCAAGTGAGCGTTGGCGTCCGCCATGCGTGCACGCGTGAGTTCGTGGATCGAACAACCGAATCCGTCGGCACTACAGGAGAAGACCACTTCGGATGGTGGTCGATTGTCGTGCGGGACATTCAACGCAACCGTATGCAATTGGGGGTCGACATCCTTCACCAAGCGCAGTGCGTCGTGATCGAACGACGAGAACACCATGTACTGTTCGTAGTCGAAGCGTTTGATGGTTGCAACGAGGTCTGCAATGTCCTCGCGTGCCGTCTGCCGATCCGTGATGGGCTTGAGTTCGATGTTCAGGTAGACGTGGTCCCGGAGCAGAGCCAACGCCTCTTCCAGCGATGGAACGCGTTCACCCGCGAATGATGGATCGAACCATGCACCGGCGTCGAGCGAGCGGATCGTTTCGAACGTGGTGTTCTTCACCTGACCGTGTCCGTTCGTCGTTCTGCCCAACACATGGTCGTGAAAGACGATCTGCTTTCGATCGCTGGTGAACTGCACATCGAGTTCGATCATGCGTGCACCCGATGCAACCGCCAAACGAAGTGCGGCAAGCGTATTCTCGGGTGCATGACCGCTGGCACCGCGATGCGCGATCACAAAGAAGGGTGTTGCCCGCACGAAGTCCCGCATCGTCATCATGCGAACGATCCTTCGGTTGGTCCTCGATATCCACGGGCAAGGTCCGTTGCCATCATGCGTTTCTTTCCGGGTACTTGGATCTCGTCGAGAAGCAAACTACCGTTTTTACATCCTGCGAGAAAACGTCCGCCTGCAATGGACCACGTGCCGGGTGCAAGGTGTTCGGGTGCAAGCGAGGCATGATAGATCTTGAGCACGTCGCCACTCCACATCGTCCATGCACAGGGCGATGGTGAGAGGCCGTGGATGAAATTCCTGACGGTATGCACGTCCTGCTGCCAGTCGATGACGCTGGTCTCGCGAAACACCTTCGGCGCGGGCGAGGCGAGCCGGTCGTCTTGCGGCTGTGGTTGCGCGCGTTGCTCGATGAGCAACGTGCAGGTCTCCACGGCGCACTCGGCGGCCAAGGGCATCAGCGCATGATACAGTTCACCGGCCGTCATTCCGTCGACGATGGGAAGTGTTCGTTGTGTGATGATCGTGCCGGTGTCGACGACGTCGTTGAGCAGGAACGACGTGACGCCGGTGACGTGATCACCTTGCATGATAGCGTGATTGATCGGTGCTGCGCCACGGTAGGCAGGGAGCAGGGAGGCGTGGACGTTGAAGGAGCCGAGTCGGGTCAGGGAGTAGACCTCGCGCGGCAGGATCCGAAAGGCGATCACACACAGAATGTCGGGCTGCAGCTCGCGGATCTGTGCCTGGAATGCAGGGTCTTTGAGTGACGTGGGTTGGAGGATGGTCTCGATGCCCAACTCGAGCGCCGCCACCTTCACATCGCTAGGTCGAAGTTCTAGGCCGCGCCCTTTGGGCTTGTCGGCCACGGTGACCACAGCCCGAACGCCATAGCGTGCATGAATGGCTCGCAGAGCGGGCACGGCAAATTCCGGCGTGCCCATGAAGATGATCGTTGGTCGCTCAGCCATGCATGGTGGGCTTGTCGGTGCGCGCACGGATGATGGCCGCCTCGATCGCTCCGAATTCCTTCAGACGTTGCTTCACGCGGTCTGCTGGGAAGTACTCGCGTGCAATGTCGGTGTACATGCGGTAATGTCCGGCCTCCGAGGCAAGCAAGGAACGATAGAGCGTACGCAGATCTTCACGGTCGCAATGCTCGGCAAGGATCGAGAACCGCTCGCAGGAACGCGCTTCGATGAAGGCGCCCACGATCAGGAGGTCGAGCATGCGCTCCGGCTCGTTATGGGCCATGTGCGTATGCAGTTCCTTGACGTAGTCGTTGCCCGTGTCACGCGTGAGCGTGATGCCACGCGATTCGAGTTCGCGGACGACCAGTTCGAAATGTTCGATCTCCTCTTTGACGAGGTCGATCATTTCGTGCACCAATTTGAGATGACCGGGATAGCGGTTGATCATGGAGAGACCGAAGGCCGCGGCCTTCTTCTCACAGTGGGCATGGTCGATCAGGATCAGGTCGTGATTGGCATTGGCGACGGAGATCCAAGAGGGATTGGTTTCGCATTGGAGACAGAGCATGACGCAAAGATAGGCTCAATGCGGTATCATTCGGAGAAGCGTGCTCACGAGCGCGGCGAACTTCGCATCGTCGACGGCAGCTGTGGGGTTGCACCAGGAAGCGCTCATCGAATACCAGTCGCCCTTGGAATCGCGCAGCAGATAGGTCATGTTGATCACGCCCGTCTCCGATCCGCCCTTGTACCCTGCATACACCCATTGCTTGTCGTCGATCTCGACACCGTGGTTGATGGACAGGATGCCGAGCAATGGTTTGCCGGCCGTACTGTTGGCGGCGTTTCGGATCCAGTCCATGGCCTTCGTCAGATCGTGCGTACTGGCGAACCATTCCACCGAATCGGCGCAGATGGGAATGGCGGCGAACGACACGTCATCGTTCGACAGGGAGAGCAGTTCCGTGGTGAGCATGGCGCGTCGCTGTTCTTCGACCAGACCGTAGTAGCGACGTGCCCGCGCACCATTGTCCGTGAACTTCAACAGGAACATCTCGCGCGTGCTCATGAAAGGTTTGTTGAGTTGCGGTTGACTATGCCCCATGGCCATTTGCATGCGCTCGACCTTCTCTCGACCTACATAGGCCAACAGATGATCGGTCGCCGTGTTGTCGCTCTGCGAGATCATCAAGCTTGCAAGTGTGTGCAAGGTGATCGGTGCATCATCGGGCCAGTCCTGCAAACGTCCGCTCGGGAATGACTTCAACGCAGGCTTCAACGTGGTCACCGTCGACCACGAGAGCGAGTCCGAACCCAGCTTGCGTGCGAGCTCTCCGAGGATATACAGCTTGAAGCTCGACCCAATGGGAAGCATCATCTCGCCGTTGTGCTCCACGATGGGCTTGCCGGTGCCAAGCTTTTCGATGTAGAGCGAGGTCTTCCCCGGCAGCATCTTGAATTCGGCGATCACCGAATCGATGCTCGACGTTTCACGAATGGGATTGCGAAAGAAGAGTCCACTGATGC
Organism: Kapaibacterium sp. (SeqCode); assembly: GCA_044224925.1. Classification (GTDB taxonomy): domain Bacteria; phylum Bacteroidota; class Ignavibacteria; order Kapaibacteriales; family Kapaibacteriaceae; genus Kapaibacterium. Next base: position 138,135 of record JBGAJM010000006.1, on the reverse strand, counting down.
GATGCGGCGGAGCATCTTCGATGGAAATGGAGATGGGCAACAGATAGCCGTTCTTCATGCGAGAATTGGCCGTTGCCGCGAAGTTGTTTGTGCGTTTCGTGATCGTGATGCCAAGGCACGGACCGCAGATGCCCGTGAGCTGCTGGAGTCCGGCGGTGAGCTGGGCATTGGAGACCTGTGCTTTGAAGCTTGTCGTGAAGAGCGTGTCGTAGGCACTCGGATCATCTCCAAACAACGAACACACGTCGGAGAGACGACGCTCCAATGGACCCGCCAAGAACTGCGCACGGCTCTCGATGCCACTGCAACAACAGATCGTGATGATGCCAACGATCAACAGTGTTTGACGCATGCGTTCCTCAGGATTGATACGGCCACAAAAATGGCATGATTCTTCCATTCCACCTTCCATGTCTTCGAAGATTCCATCCCGTCACACCCTCCTCCTTCGCAACATGCGGCTGCTGCGTGCCATCCAGATCGTGCAGTCGTTCATGGTGACGATCTCGATCATTGTGGTGTTCTTCCAGCAACGCGGACTGGGACTGGCCGACGTGATGCTGCTGCAGGCCGTGTTCGCGGCCGTGATGGTGCTGGTCGAAGTGCCGAGTGGCTACTTCTCCGACGTGGTGGGCAGACGTCGCACGATGCTCATTGGTAGCGTCTTCATTGCTCTTGGCTGGTGGTGCTATCCGTGGGTGAACTCGCTCTGGGCCTTCATCGGTGCGGAAACACTGCTTGCCATTGGGATCAGTTTTGTGTCGGGCACCGACTCGGCCATGTTGTACGATACGATGCTCGAGCTCGATTCGGCACATCAGAGCGTGAAGGCCGAGGGGAATCGTCTGTCGGCCGGGAACTTCAGCGAGGCCGTTGCCAGCGTGGTCGGCGGTGCACTTGCCGGGATCTCGCTCGTGATGCCGTTCTACGTGCAGGCATGCGTGTCCGTGCTGATGGTGCCACTGGCGCTGATGCTCGTCGAGCCGGCCGTGCATGTCTCGCAGACGCGTGCAACGGGGATGCGGGATGTGTTGCACATCGTGCGCGATGTGACCGTGCACGATCGAACTTTGCGGTGGGTGCTGATCACATCGTCGGTGCTGGGTTGCTCCACGCTCACGATGGTGTGGTTCGTGCAACCGTGGTGGCAGGCCTCGGGCGTACCGATCGCCGTGTTCGGTGTGCTGTGGGCGGCCTGCAATGCCATTGTGGGCGTGGCGGCCATGCGTGCGCATGCCGTGGAACAACGCATGGGCAGCATGACGGTGATCACGTTGCTCGGCTGTGGTGTGGTGATCGCACTGTGTGTGCTGGGACTCTGGCAGAGCCTCTTCGTGTTGCCGATCCTGGCCGTGTTCTACATTGCTCGCGGCACGAGCAATCCCATCTTCACATCAACGATCAATTCACGTGTGTCGAGCGATCGTCGCGCAACCGTGCTCTCGGTGCGACAGCTTGGCGTGCGGGCCATCTTCGTTGTGGTGGGACCGGTGGTGGGGTTGATCGGCGATCGATACGGACTGAGCACGGCACTGTTGGTCACGTCCGCCTTCTTCGCCCTTGCCTTCGGTGGTGCCATGTGGCGCTGGCGTGCTGCGCTGCGCGCTAGCGGATCGTGAACGGTACGGAAGCGTAGTACTGACCTGCCTCGAGCACGGCAATGTAGGTGCCCGGTGCCTGATCGCTCAGGTCAACTTCCTGCTCCATGAGTCCACCCTCGGTGGACGCCTGTCCAACATCGCGCACTTTGAAGACAAAGGCATTCAGGATCGACAAGTGCACGTTCGCCTGATCGGTGATGGAATACCGGATCACGAATTTGCGTGGGGCGCCATCCACCGGGAGCACGCTGATCTGCGGACGTTTCACGTCGCGCATCTCGGCAATGGCCGACATGTAGGCAACACGCGTGTAGAAGTAGATGCGAGGCGGAAAGGTGGCGGAGTCCTCTTGCTCACTCGTCGTATAGTATCCTGTATCGTCAGCATTCCAGGCAATGGCCTCGCCTTGCGGCTCGGGCATGTAGGTGACCTGTTCGGGCTGACGTCGCAACGTCTCCGAAAGCGGCTCAGCCCCTTGGCGCGTCCAGTGGTAGACGTGGGTGTAGTTCTTGATGAGCACTTCCCGTCCGTTATGCGAGACGTCTCCGCCGGTGGCAAGGTAGAAGGGAAGCGTGGTCACGAACTGCAACGTGTCGATGCCATTGCTGCGTTGCGGGAATGGCGCACGGTAGACGCGCGACGCGCGTTCACGCTTCGTCACGATATAGATGTCCAACGTGAGCGGATCGAGCAACAGTGTTTCGGCATCGCGAGCTCCGTCGGGATAGAAGAATTCAAATCGTGTTGCCGGCTCGCTCGTGTCGCGTGTGAAGGCACACGTGCGTGTTGCCGCTGAGTACTGTGAGGGGATCGGGTCTTCGTCCACGGGGACGCGATAGATCACCACCGTCGAGGCCTTGGCATTGTTATCGCCGATCTCGGCAATGTAGAAGTAGCGATGCTTGGCATCGGGACCGGGTCCGTAGGCAAGGTCTTCCCAATCGCGATTGGTCGCATTGGGAATGTAGAGGCGCTTGACGAGTGTGCCGTTCTGCATGAAGCCATACACGAACGACGAGTCACCCGAATCGTTGATGGCCCACAACAACGACGTGGGGCCGGTGGTCATCACCAGACCCGACGCCTCGTTCAATGGCGGTGAGCAGAGACGTCCGGTCTCGAACGGACCTGCAAAGGCCGGACCTTGTGCTCGTGCCGAACAGGCAAGGAGCACCAGCAGGATGATGACGTTAGCTGACAATGACATTGACGAGCTTTCCGGGGACGATCACTTTCTTACGAAGCGTTGTTCCTTCCATGGCCGCGGCCAGCACAGGATGCGCAAATGCCAATGCTTCCATGGTGGCGGCATCGGCATCGGACGGTACCATCATCTTGCCGCGGATCTTGCTGTTCACTTGCAAGACGATCTCCACTTCCGACGTGACGAGCTTGGATTCATCGACCTCGGGATACGCCGACAAGAAGACGCTCGTCGTATGTCCGAGCACCGACCACAGCTCTTCGGCCACATGTGGTGCGAATGGTGCCAAGCACTGCACGAACTGTTCCATGGCCACACGCGGACGGATGGTGGCGGGCGTGAACTCGTTCACGAACACCATGAACTGTGCGATCGATGTATTGAAACTCAACGCATCCATGTCCACGCGTGTCTTCTTGATCGTCGTGTGCAACACCAGATCTTGCTCCGGTGTGCAGGGCACGGGTTGTACCGATTCGGACAACGTGCCTTCTTCATTCACGATGAGTCGCCATGCACGATTCAGGAATCGCGAGATCCCGTCAAGTCCCTTCGTGTTCCACGGCTTCGATGCTTCGAGCGGACCAAGGAACATCTCATACAAGCGCAGTGCATCCGCACCATACTCTCGTACCACATCATCGGGATTCACCACGTTGCCAAGGGACTTCGACATCTTCCGTCCATCCTCGCCCATGATCAGGCCCTGATGGAACAAGCGCTTGAACGGTTCCGTGGTACGCACCAGACCATGATCGTACAATACCTTATGCCAGAAGCGTGCATACAGCAAGTGCAGCACGGCATGTTCGCCACCGCCCATGTACAGGTCGACGCCTGTCTCTCCCATCCAATACGCTTCTTTGTCGGGAGCGCAGAACGTATCGTTGTTGTGCGGATCGCAGAACCGCAAGTAATACCAGCACGAGCCGGCCCATTGCGGCATGGTGTTCGTTTCGAACCGTGCATGCTTGCCGGTTTTCGCATCGGTGAAGCTCACCCACTCGGGCACGGTGGCCAACGGTGATTCACCGGTGCCGGATGGTTTGAATTCCTTCACGGATGGAAGGACGAGCGGAAGTTCATCTTCATCAAGCGCTCGCTTCGTTCCGTCGTCGAAGAACATGATCGGTATCGGCTCTCCCCAATAGCGTTGACGGGAGAACAACCAATCGCGCAGTTTGTATTGCACACGTCGCTTACCGATTCCCTGTGCCTCGATCCATGCGCCGATCACATCCTTTGCGTCGGCCGTTGTACGTCCGTTCAATGAAACGTGCTCGTTCGCAGAGTGCACGCTCACACCGGCATCGGTGAAGGCCTCGTGCAGAATGTCGACGGTGGTTCCATCTGCCGGTGCCACCACTTGGAGGATGGGCAGACCGAACTCGCGTGCAAAGGCATGGTCGCGCACATCATGTCCGGGCACGGCCATGATGGCCCCCGTTCCGTAATGCGCCAACACATAGTCTGCCACCCAGATCGGAACACGCTCACCGCTTGCCGGATTCACGGCATACGCACCGGTGAACACACCGGTCTTGTCTTTCGCCAACTCTGTTCGCTCGAGATCGCTCTTCATCGAGGCCGCATCTCGATACGATGCCACATGGGCGCGCTGTTCGTCGGTCACGATCCACTCCACCAGCGGATGCTCGGGCGCAAGCACCAGATACGTGGCACCGAAGATCGTGTCGGGTCGCGTCGTGAACACCGAGATCGCATGCTCCGTCCCGTCAACGTTGAAGCGGACTTCCGCGCCTTCGCTTTTGCCGATCCAATGACGTTGCATTTCGAGTGTGGACGACGGCCAATCAAGTTCGTCGAGGTCGTTCAACAATCGCTCTGCATACGCCGTGATGCGCAACATCCACTGTCGCATCGGTCGCCGTTCCACCGTATAGCCCTTGTCCTTCCATTCATCCACCTCTTCGTTGGCCAGGACGGTGCCCAATGCCTCGCACCAATTCACGGGCGAGTAGGCGATGAAGGCCAGACGGTGTGCATCGATGAAGGCTTCTCGGTCAAGCGGGTCGGTGATGGCGGCAGGGATGGGAAGTTCTGCGATGGGACGTGCACGTTGTTGCGCTTCATCGAACCACGAATTGTAGATCAGCAAGAACATCCACTGCGTCCATCGGTAGTACGATGGAACGGTGGTGTTCACTTCTCTGCTCCAATCGTAATTGAAGCCCAGCATGTTCAACTGTTTCTTGAACGTGGCGATGTTGGCCTCGGTGGCCATGGCGGGCGGAATGCCCGTGGTCATGGAGTACCGCTCGGTGGGCAGACCGAATGCATCGAAACCCATCGGATGCAGAACGTTGTACCCGCACATGCGCTTGAAGCGTGCCACGATATCCGTTGCCGTATAGCCCTCGGGGTGTCCGATATGCAGGCCTGCGCCCGACGGATAGGGGAACATGTCGAGAACGTAATACTTGGGCTTCGAATGGTCGTCGTCAACACGATGGATGTGATGGTCGGCCCAGTACTGTTGCCATTTGGGATCGATCGTCGAGAACGGTACGTGCATGGGGGTTTTTACAGTGGTACAGAAGGTCGGTAAGATACGAACGGCGTATATTCGAGGCTCACTTTCCACAGCGATCCATGCAATACGTACAACTCGGCCGCACGGCCCTCCAAGTCTCCAAACTCTGCCTCGGCACCATGAACTTCGGTCATGTGACAAGTGAGGCGGACTCCTTCTCCATCATGGACCGGGCCTTGGAGCACGGGATCAATTTCTTCGATACGGCCAACGTGTACGGATTCGAAAAAGGACGCGGGACCACGGAGGAAGTGATCGGTCGGTGGATGAAGCAGGGTGGAGGGCGGCGAGAGAAGATCGTCCTTGCAACGAAGGTCTACGGCTTCATGTCGGACACGGTGAACGACCGCGGTCTGAGTGCCTATCATATCCGCAAGGCCTGTGAAGATTCGCTGCGTCGACTGCAGACGGACCACATCGATCTCTACCAGATGCATCACATCGATAAGAAGGCGCCGTGGGAGGAAGTGTATCAGGCCATGGAGCAGTTGGTGCGCGAGGGGAAGATCACGTATCTGGGCTCGAGCAACTTTGCCGGATGGAACATCGCCCAGGCAAATGAGATCGCGATGAAACGAAACTTCCTTGGACTGGTTTCTGAGCAAAGCGTGTACTCATTGCGCAATCGCCATATCGAACTTGAAGTGATCCCGTCAGCCCGGAACTACGGAATGGCGCTCATTCCATGGAGTCCACTTGCCGGTGGTCTGCTCTGCGGTGTGTTCTCGGAGACCGATACGGTGCGCCGTCAACGACCGGCTCTGCTCGCATCGGCGGAACGACTCCGTCCGCAAGTGGAAGCCTACGAAGCATTGTGTCGCGAGATCGGTGTGGACTATGCCGATGTTGCATTGGCATGGGTGCTGTCACGCAAGGACGTGACCTCGCCCATCATCGGTCCGCGCACGATGGATCAGTTGGAGGCCAACGTAAAGGCGCTCGACGTGGTGCTCGATGAAGCAACACTGGCGCGGTTGGACGAGATCTGGCCCGGACCCGGAGGCGAAGCGCCGGAAGCGTATGCGTGGTAGGGAAATGGGAAGACGAATACAGAATCAAGAATACAGAATCCAATGAAGAATAATGAAGAGTCAAGAATGAAGAAGACAGCCATCCTTCTTGCCCTGTTCCTTGCTGCCCTTGCAGGGCCTTTCCTCCATGCGCAGACCGTAGGCGTGCTTGTGCAGGACTCCGCACGGATGTTTCCTGGGTACACCTTGTTCGCGCCGCAGCAGGTGACCACGACGTATCTCATCGACAAAGATGGGCAAGTGGTGCATACGTGGCCGGGACGGTATCGGACCGGACATGCCGTGCGTTTGCTTTCTGACGGTTCGATCATTCGTGCGGGAACGCCGAGTGTGAAGGACCCACTTGCGGGTGGCGGTGCCGGTGGTTCGTTGGACCGGTTCACGTGGGACGGAGAGCGCGTGTGGTCGTATCTCTACTTCAGCGATAGCGGACGTCAGCATCACGATCTCGACATCATGCCCAACGGCAATGTGCTGTTCACCGCGTGGTATCCGGTGTCGCGCGAAAAGGCCATTGGTTTGGGTCGTATCGACTCGATGCTCGCCGACACCACGTTGTGGTTCGAACGCATCATCGAACTACGTCCGATCGGAGCGGATAGCGGAGAGATCGTGTGGATGTGGGATGCACAGCAGCACCTCATTCAAGATGTCGATCCCACGAAGCCCAACTATGGAGTGGTCAGCGAGCATCCGGAGCTGATCGATATCAATGCAGGAGGGAAGAACAAAGGATGGTTGCATATGAATGCGATCGCGTATAATCCGGAACGCGATGAAGTGATCGCGAGCTTGCATGGACTCGACGAGTTCATTGTGATCAAGAAGAGCACCGGAGCGATCGTCTATCGATGGGGAAATCCGATGAACTATGGTCGAGGCACCATAGCAGATGAGAAGCTCTTCGGTCAGCACGATACAAAGTGGATCAAGACCGGTCTTCCGGGTGCGGGACATATCACGGTGTTCAACAATGGCAACGGACGTCCGGGTGGCAACGCCACCGTGCTCGAGGAGCTCGTACCGCCGATCGATGCATCGGGCAACTACGTGCTCGAAGACGGAAAGGCCTTCGGTCCGACCGAGGCCGTGTGGCAATACGCAGGACAACAGGGCGAGACATTCTATGCCCAGAACATCAGCGGTTGGTCACGCCAACCCAACGGCAATGCCGTGGTCTGCCTTGGACCGGTCGGTACGTTCCTCGAAGTGACCATGCAGGGCGATCTTGTGTGGAAGTATGTGAGCCCGGTGGGTCTGAACGGCATCGTCACGCAGGGACAGATCCCGATGAACTCCAACGTTTATAAGATCTCGCGCATACCACTTGACCATCCCGCCCTTGCAGGACGTACGCTTGTTCCCATGGGCAAACTCGAAGACGGTCCGTTGAGCGTGTTCGAGGCAACAATGCTCGATGGTGTGCACATCGACCATGTGCCCGGCGCTGAGGAGGCCCGGATCTCCGTGGACGTGCAGCAGCACCTTCAGGTCTGCGCCTACGACGTACTCGGCAGATTGCTTGATGTGGTCTTCGATGGCGAGCTTGATCAAAGTGTTCGCACTGTTCGCGTTCCGCGTGGGACGCAGATCCTGTTTGCAAAGGCACGTCCGTGATCTTCATCCGCTTGATCGTTCTCATCGCCTCGGTTGGCGTCTTGCATGCGCAAACGGTAGGTGTGCTCACGCATGACCCGTCGCGCACGCAGCCGGGCTATACGCTCTTCTCGCCAACGTTCACGACGACAACGTATCTCATCGATACCGATGGTCAACTCGTCCACACATGGCCGAGTGAGTATAAGAGCGGTCTTGCGACGATGCTCCTTGACGATGGCGCCATCCTTCGCGCGGGTAAGCTCGCCACATCGGGACCGATCATCAATGGTGCTGTTGGTGGCGGTGTGATCGAGATCATCAATTGGGATGGTTCAGTTCGATGGACGTATCGACCAAACAAACTCGTCGGCACGACCCATCACGATGTCGAAATAATGCCAAACGGCAACGTCCTGCTCATGGCATGGTATTCGATCTCAATTGATTCGGCAAAGAAACTCGGTCGACGAGACACAACGCAACGCGACACGTCACTATGGTTCGAGCGTATCATCGAGGTGCGGCCTGTTGGTACCGACAGTGGCGAGGTGGTCTGGGAATGGGATGCGCGCGAGCATGTGATCCAGAACGCCGACCCGTTGGGAGCCAACTACGGCGTGCTCTCGGAACATCCCGAGCTTCTTGACATCAATGCAGGAACAAGCTATCCGGACTGGTTGCATTTGAACAGCGTCCGCTATCATGCCGAACGCGACGAAGTGATGTTGAGCGTGCATGGGATCAACGAGATCATCGTGATCAAGCGCAGCACCGGAGCCATTGTCTATCGTTGGGGCAATCCCAAGAACTATGGACGTGGCACCAGTGCAGATCAGCAACTCTTCGGTCAGCACGATGCCCGCTGGATCCCGCGCGGCACGCCGGGCGAAGGCAACATCACGATCTTCAACAATGGTGTGCGACGTCCGGGTGGAACGTATTCGTCCCTCGACGAGATCGTGCCTCCTCTTGACGCATCGGGCTCCTATGTGCGCGGAGAAACGGGTGCATACGGTCCGGACTCGCTCGTGTGGCGCTATGCGGCCCCGCCCGGAGAGCGGTTCGTGGCCCAGATCGTCAGCGGATGGACCCGTCAACCGAATGGCAATGCCCTTGCTTGCCTCGGCGATCAAGGCGTTTTCGTCGAGGTCACGCGAGACAGCACCGTGGTGTGGAAGTATGTGAGTCCGGTGGGCAAGGACCGCGTGGCCACGCAAGGACAGCTCCCGCTTGGCACGTCGGTCTTCAAGATCGATCGCTATCCCGCCAACCATCCTGCCTTCGTCGGCAAGGACCTAACTCCTCGCGGGACACTGGAGTCTATCGCCCTCGATGTGCGTGAAGGGTTGCAAGGCGGCACGGTGACGATCGATCATCTTCCCGGTATGACGCATGCCATCATTCGTTCCGATCGAACGATCAGCGTGCAACTCAATGCCTACGACGTGCTCGGTCGGTGGCTCGGTGTAGTGTATTCCGGAGAGCTCACGCCCGGTGCAATGCGCGTGGAAGTGCCGAGAGGAACGATGTATCTAAGAAGATCGGAAGAGTGATCAAGGATCAAGGATCAAGAATCAAAGTCTGATTCGCGCAACGCCGATCGTCACACTCAGCACCGGACTTTTATCGAACACGAACGTGGCGATGTCGCGCGATGAGAGACCGAGTTCCCAGATGCCGTTGAAGAGCGAGAAGTTGATCGAGATCGGGACGAAGTAGCCGGCATTACCGCCGCCACCGAAGCCGCTGGAGATGCGGAGCCACGGATACGGACGTACATCGAAGCCCGCCGCTACCACCGGTTCGCCCAGCGCACCGGCCTCTTGATTGAACGGGAACACGGCATCGAAGCCGAAGCGCCAGATGGACGAGTATCGATATGATGAGCCAATGCGAACGCGACTTGGCAGTGCCGCCTTTGAACCTTGCAGCCCTTCCCACTTGAAGAAGTTTCCCTGACCGGTGATCTTCGGTGCTTCCTTGAAAAGGTTGTAGCTGTTGAAGCCCGTCGAGGTGAGGCCGTTCAGAATGGTGTCTTGCGCTGTGAAGACATTGCCGCTCCACGTGATGGCACCAAGGTCCACCACGGAACCAGAGATCGTGATCGCATCGCCGATGGTCACCGTCGCCCCAAGATCAAGACCCCATCCCGTTCCCACGGGTTCGAAGGCATTGCCGGGAATGAACGATGGTGTTGTGGCCTTGCCGTAGCTGATGCCGAAGAACGGACTGAGCGCACTGGTCGCGCGTAGGCCGCCGTTCTCCGTGTAGGCATTCAAGTAGGCATAGCCCATCAGGTACCGTCCGCTTGCACCAAGGTAGACCTGTATATCTCCGATGGTGGCAACATTGAGTCCATACGACAGACCCACGTCGCGAAACCAGATCATCTGCAAGCGCGTGCCGCCGAACAACTCCGAGAAGTAGAGTGGTTTCTTGGCGTAGCCGACGGTGTCGCCCTTGTAGTCGAGCGCAAGGGAATCGAAGTAGGAGTAGTGTCGGCCCTCGAAGATGAGTCGCGACGCCGCTTCGTTGAACGTGAACGTTCCCGCTGCGCGTTCGCGGACCGAGATGGCAATGCCGCCCCAATGGTCGGATTGATAGGCAGCACCAACGGCCATGACGTCGGCACTGAATCGCAGACCGTTATCGATGAAGGCCTTTGCTGCAGCCGATTTTTCTTCTGTGGTGAAGTTGGCCGCCGTCTTCTGCGTCAACGCATCCCACAGTTCGCCGCGACGAAGGGCATCACTCGTCGCACTGACGCTCGATTCGCCAACGGTGAATGCCCAACTGCGTTTACTGCGCGAGATGCCCGTGGTGACGGGAGTGGCAAGTCGATACACGTCTTCCGTGGGGACGAATCCGAGATTGGCAGGATTGATGCCAACACATTGATAGTCTGTTGCCGTGCTGGTGATGAAGGCACCGAATCCGATACGACCCCAATCGCTCGCATCGGTCTGCGCCATGCAGGGGAGTGCCAACACGAGCAACAGGAAATACTTCACGCGGCGCCCTTGATCATCGACGCAACGATCTCGGCGATCCGCACGGCCTCTGCACCATCATCGGCCGTCACGGCCGCAACATCACCTGTACGAATGCTGTTCAGGAATGCGCGTTGTTCGGCGGCGATGGCATTCGTCGCCGGAACGGCAGGTGTGTCGAAGACGATCATGCGGTCTCCGTGCTGCGTGCTGATGTTTCCGAGTGGGACCTGGTGCGACATGTCGAAGTGCTGAGTGTCGATCAATCGATAGAGTTCCACCGATGGGGCCGCAAGGTCCAACGAGATATAACTGTCTGCCTGGAACACGCGCATCTTGCGCATGGGCTTGGCCGAAATGCGCGATGCCGTGAGGTTTGCAACACATCCGTTCTCGAACTCTATGCGTGCATTACAGATGTCGGGTGTATCGGTGAGCACGGAAACGCCCGTTGCACGCACGTCGGCAACGGCACTCTTCGTCAGCCACAGGATCAGATCGATGTCGTGGATCATGAGATCGTGGATCACACTTACATCGATGGCGCGCGGTTTGAATTGTGCGAGACGGTGTGCCTCGATGAAGCGCGGAGCTACCTGCACCGACGCCAGCGCTTGAATGGCCGGATTGAAGCGCTCGACGTGACCGACCTGGACGACGCGGTCGGACCCGGCCGCGAGACGCAACAGATCGGTGGCCTCGGCAACGGTGGAGGTGATGGGCTTTTCGATAAAGCAATGCAGTCCGCGCTCAAGGGCGGCCGTTGCATGGGCATGGTGCAGGGAGGTAGGGCTTGCAATGGTGACAGCGTCAACGTCGGGCAGGTCGTCGATCGACGGATACCACATGGCGCCGTGTTCGGCGGCCACGGCACGACCCTTGTGCTCGTCCGGATCGACAACGGCCACGAGTGATGCGCCGTCTTGCTGTCCCCAAAGTTTTGCGTGGATGGAACCAAGGTGACCGGTTCCGATAACGGCGATGCGTGTCATGACGTCCTTGCGAAGTGAGACACAAATCTAACTCGCACGACTTCGTTACACCACGTGACTACTTCTTTGCCTTGGGATGGGCCTGCTTGTACGCGTCTTTCAAGCGCTCCACACTCACATGCGTGTAGACCTGTGTGGTCGACAGCGAGCTGTGACCGAGCATGTCGCTCACGGCCTTGAGATCGGCCCCGTTATCGAGCAAATGCGTTGCAAAAGAATGGCGAAGCACGTGCGGACTCTTGCGCTTGGCCTCGGTGATGGGTCCGAGGGCGCGACGGACGATGCGATAGGCCGAGGCCGAGGTGAGGCGACCACCACGATCGCCAAGAAAGAGCGCTGTCTCCGACGGATCGGGATGCAGATGGTGTCGCAGCGCGGTGTACGCCTTCACAGCCGTGATCGTGGCCGAGGTGACGGGAACGATGCGCTGCTTCGAACGCTTTCCGAGCACACGCACGGTGCTCGCTGCAACATCGATATCGCCAACGTTCAACTGCAAGGCCTCGCTGATCCGCAGTCCCGAACCATACAGCAGCTCGCACAGCGCCTTGTTCCGCGCACCTGCCGGTGTACTCACATCGAACGACGGGAACAATGCATCGATCTCCGACCGTTGCAGGAAGGAGGGCAGTTTCTTGTCGGTCTTCGGACTGGCCACCAAGGCCGCAGGATTCTTCGAGAGCTCTCCGCTGCGCACATAGAACTTGAACATGGACTTCACGGCGGCGAGCTTCATGCGCAGTGATCGTCGCGCCAGCTCTCTGTCGTGCAGCCACCCCAGGAACGGCCGCACATCGTTCTCCGTGAGCTCCTCGAGCATCGGCTCCGTGCCCCATGCCTCCGTACAGAACACCATGAATTGTTCCAGGGCAATGCGATAGGCCGTCACCGTATGCACAGAGGCATCGCGCTCGGTCTCGAGCGTGGAAAGGAACGTGGTGATGGCCTCCGAAAGCAGCATGTAGAACGTGGTAAAGTCTTATATTGCAAGGTCCTACGCAAAACTACACCACAACCATGGACATCCTCAACTATATCGACGGAACGCTCGTTGGACCGCGCTCGAATGCGTGGCTCGACAGCGTGGAACCTGCCACCGGGATCGTGCATGCGCGACTTCCGCGCAGCGGTGCCGACGATGTGCAGGCAGCCGTCGAGGCGGCCGAACGCGCCTTCCCGAAGTGGAGCGCGCTCACGGCAGCGCAACGGTCCGAGATCATGCTCGCCATTGCACGCGGCATCAAGGAACGCTTCGATGAACTCGCCGAGGCAGAGTCCATGGATCAAGGCAAGCCCGTGTGGTTGGCCAAGGCCATGGACATTCCGCGCGCCGTCGACAACATCTCGTTCTTCGCAACAGAGATCCTGCACACGCATACACGTGCGTTCGAGACCAACACGTCGGTGATCAACTACACGCTCCGTCAACCCATTGGCGTGGTGGGATGCATCTCGCCATGGAATCTTCCGCTCTACTTGTTCACGTGGAAGATCGCACCCGCACTTGCTGCCGGGAATTGCGTGGTGGCAAAGCCCTCGGAACTCACGCCGCTCACCGCATTCCTGTTCTCGCAGATCTGCATCGATGCAGGGTTGCCACCGGGTGTGTTGAACATCGTGCACGGCCTCGGTGCTGAATGCGGCAAGGCCATCGTTGCGCATCCGAAGACAAAGGCCATCTCATTCACCGGGGGAACGGTAACGGGCGCCGATATCGCGCGCACGGCCGCTCCGATGTTCAAGAAACTGTCGCTCGAACTTGGCGGGAAGAATCCGACGTTGGTCTTTGCTGATGTGGATGTCGACGCCGTTGCCAAAAAAGTAGCACGCGCATCGTTCACGAACCAAGGCGAGATCTGCCTCTGCGGCTCTCGGATCTTCGTGCAACGTCCCATCTACGACGCCTTCAAGCAAGCGCTGCTTCGCGAGATCGCCACCATCACGGTGGGAGATCCGCGAGAGACCACATCACGCAACGGCGCATTGGTCAGCGAGCAGCATCTCGAGAAGGTGCTCTCCTACATCGACCTCGCTCGCGCAGAAGGTGGCACGGTATTGTGTGGTGGTGAACGTGTCCGTCTCGAAGGTCGTTGTGCCAATGGATACTTCGTGGCACCAACGCTCATCGAGGGACTTGGAACGGAATGTCGTGTCAATCAAGAAGAGATCTTCGGTCCTGTGGCCACCATCATCCCCTTCGATACCGAAGACGAGGCCATTCGCGGTGCGAACAGCACCACGTATGGACTTGCAGCATCGGTGTGGACGAACGACGTGTCGCGCGTGCACCGCGTTGCACGTCTTCTCGAAAGCGGCATCGTGTGGGTGAACACGTGGCTCGAGCGCGATCTGCGCACACCCTTTGGTGGGGTGAAGAGCAGTGGGGTAGGGCGGGAAGGCGGAGAGGAAGCATTGCGATTCTTTACGGAAGCAAAGAATGTCTGTATTCAATTCTGACAGAGCGGCCGAGCCCGTTGGGGCCTATCCGCATGCGCGTCGCGTTGGCAACCTGTTGTTCCTGAGCGGCATCGGTCCACGTGAACGCGGACGTTCGGAGATCCCCGGCGTTGAGCTCAATGCCGATGGGACCATCCGCTCGTACGACATCGTCGCACAAACGCAGAGCGTGTTCCGCAACATCCGGTTCATCCTGGAGGATTGCGGTTCGTCGTGGGAGAACATCGTCGACGTGCAGGTGTTCCTCACGAACATGAAGGACGATTTCAAACCGTTCAATGCCATCTATGCCGAACACTTCGGTCATGTCCAAGCATGCAGAACGACCGTCGAAGTGAACTGTTTACCAACGCCGATCGCCGTGGAGCTCAAGTGTATCGCAACCATCGACTGACCTTCATGCATCGATCGTTCCTCCTTGCCACCTTCCTCCTCCTTGTTGTACAGGCAACGTCGCAGCCCCAACTGCGATACATGATCCCTGACATTGGCACCACGAAGTTCACCACGTATGTGGAGTTCATCGGTGCGTTCGATAAGCCCGGCGGATTCGGGACGGACTCGCTGTACTTGAACAACACGGGCGATAAGGTGCGTGTTCGCTGTGCGAACGATGCCGATACGAACAAGATCAAATTCGGTCCATGCGTGGTGAGTTGGAACGGACGGATGATCAGCACGCACGTCTTCGTGATGCGCGACGTGATCCCGAATTCGGAAGACTGGGAAAAGCTTGCACCCGCCTATCGCATTCCCGTTGTGGTCGAAGTGAACGGACAGCGTTCGAACGCCGATACGTTCTACATCGTGAAGCCATGGCCACTTGGCGACATCACGAACAACGGTGAGCGTGTGCTAGGAAGCGGAAGTTTGGGCAAGCGCTCACGCAGGGGTGCCATGCTCGTCGACAGTTTGGTGTTGGCCGGTTCAGTGAACAATGTGCCGAGTCCGTACAACGTATCGACGGCCGACTGCGATCCGCGCACGCCGGGCAATCAAGGCTATCTGCCGTTCACGTTGTTGGCCGTGGGTCAAGTACGCGGACTCAATGGCGCACAACTCCATGCAGATGCCAATGGGGCCAATGGAGGTCCGGGCGGCGGTGGTGGTGGTGGTGGGTTCGAGAACTTTATCACCGGCGGTGCGGGCGGTACGAACGGCGGCGATGGATATACAGGCGGTGGACCCGGTGGTGCGAACAACTCCATTGGAAGCAGCAATCGTCGCAAGCCGGGCGTTGGCTCCGGCGAAGAGATCCTCTCCGGCAATTCGAATACGCACGGCAGTGCCGCGTTGAGCGGTGTGCTCGGCGGCGAGTCGCTCACAAGCTATGAGAACGCAGGCGGCGGTACCGGACATCCGTTCGGCAGTGGTGGTGTGGGTTGTTCTTCCAAGAACTCCTGCGATCCCGACGGCGGATATGGCGGAGGTAGCGGATATCAAGAAGGCAAACGTGGTGCCGGTGGCGGATACGGCACATCAGGAAAAGCTGAGACCGGTGCAAAGGGAGGCGGCAGGGCCCATGGCAACATGGCCATGGTTCCGCTTGCCGGAGGCAGTGGCGGTGCAAGTGGCAATCCTGGCGGCTTCGATCGCTCGGGCTCCGGTGGTGGTGGCGGTGGTGCAATGTCCATCCATGCCATGCGCCTCTCGAACTTCGATGCCTATGCGTACGGACACTTCACGTCGCGCGAAAGTGCGGCCGGTGGCGCAGGCTCTGGCGGCGGCATCATTCTCGGTTCGCGTCTTGCCAATGGTGCCTTTGGCGCCGTGAGTGCACAACCCTTTCCGCAAGATCAGGCAGGAACGTTGAATGGTGGCGACGGACGTCGGCGCTATGATGTGCGCGACGTGCCGATCGATGCACAGTACTACAACGGACCCGTCAGCGATACGCTCTCTGCATCACTGCGTAGAATGAAACTCCTCGGCTATGGCAATGGCAACGACATCGTTGTGTTCTGGCGAGGCAAGGATGGAAGCTGGGAGGCAGGGGACACGATCTCGGGCTATGGCTCTTCGTGGGTGGCCGACGTGTTCTTCGCAAGCAAGGATTCGACGTTCTTGATCTCGGTCGCACAACAGATCCCTTCTCCGTCCAACCTTCCGTTCGTCACAGAACCGTCATGGGTATTGTCGCAGTCGGCATCGAACATCATCCGTCTCTTCGGTCCTCCCGTGATCGACGCACCATCAACGGTGCTCTTCGATACGGCTGCATGTCCGAACGCTGTGTTGCGCGACACGATCTGGATCCGCAACTCCGGTGAGTCGCCGCTCGAGATCACGCAGCCAACGATCACCGGTGCGCCGGGCTTCACGCTGGTGCAGCCGAGTGTCTTCCCCGATACGGTGGCGGCCTTCGATCAGAAACCGTACATCGTCGAATTCACCGCACAGACAGGTCAGCTTGGTCCTATTTCTGCAACACTGTCCTTGCCTACGAACGATACGATCACCGGACATGATCCGTGGGTGATCACGCTCAACACCGAAGTGCAAAAACGTGATGTGCAATTCTATTGGCGAGGCATTGCCACACAGGACACGATCGACTACGGTGCGATCTGTTTGGGTGCCGGGCTTACAGAAGACATCACGATCAAGACCACAGGGACGATCACAACGACCTTGCAAAGCATCCGCTCAACGAACGTTGGAGTGGTGATCGCATCAGGAACGTTGCCATTCGTGCTCGTTCCACCCGACGGTGTTCGCAACGTGCGCATCACGTGCACGGCAAAACAACTCGGACCGATCATTGTGCCCATCCTCGTGCAACTCGAGGAGTGTTCGATACCGCGCACACTCTATGTGCGATTCGAAGGTGTGCTCCCGAACATGTCGGTGATCGGAACGGGTCAGTTCGCAAGCACGCGCGTCGGCGATACGAAAACGTTGACGGTGGAAGTGCGCAATGCGGGCACGAGCGATCTCGACATCCCATCGCTGCCATCCGTGGCCCCGCCATTCGCCATCATGCAAGCCATACCGGCTCCACCAACAGGGCTCAAGCCCGGCATGTCGATGATGCTGCAGCTTTCGTATGCGCCTTCAGCGGTTGGCGACGACTCGGCTGTGCTAGCGATCGGGTCGACGCCTACGGCACGCAGTTGTGCCGACACGGCCTACATCGTCCTTTCCGGCAAGGGTATCCAAAGCGCCGTACAACTCTCGGCAACGAGTCTCGATCTCGGCGTGATCCAACGCTGCACACGCAAGCGCGATAGCGTGGTGGTGCGCAACAGTGGTTCGACCACGTTCAACGTGCTCTATCCGGCCTTCATCAACGGACCGGATGCGGCATCGTTCACGATGATCTATCAGCCAACGCAAGATGTGCCGTTGGCTCCCGGCGAGTCGGTCTCCTATGTGGTCGAGTATAATGCGTCCGGTGCATTGGATGGCGTCAAGTCCGCCATCGTGAGCATTCGCACCGACGATCCATCGTATCTGAGCATCGACGTGCCCGTGTCGGTGCAGCAAGTACCGCTGAACATCACCGGTCCGGCCTTTGTCGACGTTGGCGTCACGCAGTTGAACACGCCGTTGCTCACGCAAGTATTGTACACGAATGCGTCCGGCGCCGATGTTCGCATCGTGGCCGTTCGTTCCACGTCGCCCGACGTTGTGGTCACCCCGCAAGCGGTCACCATCGCCGACGCTGCAAGTCAGCAATTCGATATCACCTACACGCCAACATCGTCCGGCCTCACATCAGCACAACTCTGGTTCGTCTACGATGCACCATGTAAGGACTCCTTCATGGTGTCCTTGCAGGGCCAGGGTGTGAACGGTGTGGTGACTGCACCAACGGCCATCACATTCGGCAACGTGAGTTGTGTTGTCAAGCAGGACTCCATCGTGTACACCAATGCCAGTACCGTTCCCATCTCGCTCATCGATGTTGCGGTGCAGGGAACGGACGCGTCGCTCGTATCAGTGTTGAATCAAGCGGCCTTCCTGGCCACGGCACTTGCTCCGGGAGAGTCGCGTGCATTGCAGATCGCCTTCGATGCGCAGCAGACCGTTGACGGACAGAAGCGCGCCACGGTCGTGGTTCGCGCAACGATCAACAACGCACCCACGGAGCTGCGCACCGATGTGTTCGCAGAGCGCCGCACGGAACTCCCGGGCGCACCGAATGCCATTGCGTTTGGTGCCATCGATATCGCGTCGACGTCGCAACAGCGACTCACGTTGTTCAACACCACATCGGCTCCCATCCGTATCACGGGCGTGTCGCTCAAGGGCACGTCGAACGGTGCCTTCGCCATCGTGGCCTCTGCACCCGTGGTGATCCAACCGGGAACTGGATATGATGTGATCGTGAGCTTCTCGCCAGCCGCCGAACAGCAGTATCGCGACAGCATCGTGTTCACCATCGATCAGCCATGCGCAGATGAGCGCATCGTTCCGTTGCGTGGAAGCGGTCGCTTGAACATTCAGGTGGAGATCCGCATGCCGGACCTCATCGCCGATCCGCGTGCGAAGAACTTCGCCATTCCCGTTTCGGGCTACATCGTGTTGGGCGCACCGAATGCGACCAACATTCAGATCTCGCTGTCGATCAAGTACATCACGTCGACGTTCGTAGCGAAGTCGGTCGAAGGTGGCGTGATCACGCGCAACGAGAGCATTGGCGGTATCACGTATCTCGATATGGATGTTTCGGGACTATCGTTCACGTCAACGCTCGACACGCTCTTCAACATCATTGGCGACGTGACGTTGGGAGATGTGGACAGTACGTCACTCGAAGTGGTGGACGCAACGCTGCAACTCGCAGGGTCGGTGCCCAACATCCGTCGATACGACGGATCGTTGTTGCTCGAGATCTGTCGTGAGGGTGACGACCGATTGATACGCAGTGTCGGGGGACTCATCCTCCGTGCTGATCCCAATCCGGCCACGTCGACCGTGTCCATCTCGGCCGATGTGTTCGAACCCGGCGAGCATCGCATCGACATCGTCGACGTGACGGGACAGGTCGTGGCAACAACGTCATGGATGCATCGCACGGGCGATGCGCCCTACCACATGCCGCTCGACGTGGAGTCTGTATCGGCCGGTGCCTATCACGTGATCCTCACCACACCAACGCGCCGTCGGACGGCGCCGCTCCACATCATTCATTAAGCAACTGACCCTTCGGAACGTATGACACCATGGTATTCGGCGCGACGCATGTTCTTGGCACTTCTCCTTGTGTGCCTCGGCTCGGGGACTCTCGTCGCTCAGCGTGACACGTTGATCTTGCGGCACTACTTCGGTGCCTATGCAGGAGCAGCGATCACGATGCACAGCACATCGTTCGGACAGCTTCCCGGGATCCCATCGTGCTGCATCGAGTACACGGGGGCCACGGCCATTGCGCCGGCCTTGGGTGTCTTCTTTGAAGTACCGTTGGCAGACATGTTCACGTTGCAGACACGGTTGGGCTTTACCTCTCTGAGCGGCTCACTACAGACCGATGAAGTGATCGGCAACGAGCCCGTCCTCCGTGATGGTCCGATCCCCGTCGGCGAACGACGCTCCATCACCGTCAACCATACGCTCGATGCAACGCTGCCGCTCATCACGCTTGAGCCCACGGTCGGCATCAATCCCTTCGACAAATTCTGGGTCTACGTTGGAGGTCGCGCCGGCTACCTGATCTCGTCCAACTTCGAACAACGCGAAACGCTCGTGTCGCCCGATGGCTACGTCTTCGCCGCGAACGGATCCACCGTCCGCAACGAGATCTCGGGCACCATCCCGAATGCCTCCAAGCTTCAACTGCATGCATCCATCGGCCTTGCCTACTCGCTGCCCTTGGGTCCTTCCCTTGAACTCCTTCCCGAAGTGCGCTACCAGTTCCCGATCACAAAGATCTCCGATGTGCAGTGGAAAGTATCGCAGTTCCAAGTGGGTGCCATGGTGCGCTATGGATCGTATCGTCCGCGTGATCCCATCATCAAGCGCGATACGGTGTACCGTCGCGACACATCCGTCGTGGCCAAGCCAACGATCGCGCAGGAGCGGATCTATCTGAAGAGCTCGGACGTGCAGGACGAATCACGCACCGAAGACTGGGTGGAGTATCACACCATCACCATCCACGAGTCGTATGTGCGCGAAGTGCCGCGTGTGTTCGCGCCGGGACTGGCCGTGACGGCAACGATGCTCGATGCGCAAGGTCGTCCCGTACCGGTCACCAAGATCCTGATCGAAGAGACCGATGTGATCGAGACGTTCCCCTTGTTGCACCACATCTTCTTTGCCGAGAACAGCAGCGACATCACGACCACGCAGCTTGCACGCATCGATCCGGAAGACACGAAGGATTTCCGTGCAACGGAGCTGACGCGAGATCAGCTCGACGTGTATAAGAACATGCTGAACATCGTGGGTAGTCGGATGCGCTCGAATCCGAAGGCAACGATCAAGTTGATCGGATGTACGAGCAATACCGGTCCGGAAGCGAACAACAAGGCCTTGTCACGTGCACGCGGAGAAGCTGTTCGCGAGTATCTGTCAACGGTGTGGGGCATCGACCCGGCGCGCATGTCGGTCGAAGCGCGCTTGCTCCCGTCAAGTCCTGCCAACAACCAATACGTGGAAGGACGCGAAGAGAATCAGCGCGTCGAGATCGAATCGAACGATCCGCTCATTCTCGAAACGGTCGAGTTCAAGGACCGTGAGCGCGCCGTTACGCCAAAGCAGATCACCTTCGATCCTTCGGTGACGTCGTCGAACGATATTTCCAAGTGGTCACTCAACGTCACCCAGCAACAACGCGCCCTGCGCGATGAACAAGGCAATGGTGTCCCGAACCGCACGCCGTGGAATCTCGACGTCGATCCGAAGCCGAACAGCGATCAGCCGGTGGTGGCAACGTATACGGTGTTCAACGATGCCGGACAGCAAAGCACGGCACAGGTTCGCGTTCCGGTGGAAGTGGTGACGGCGAAGACCGGACGTTCGACCACAGAGCAAGGCAAGCTCATCGAGCGGTACTCGCTCATCATGTTCGAGTACAACAGCGCCGAACTGAACGAAGAGAACAAGGCCATTCTGGAGCGCGTGAAGAGTCGCGTCCAACCGGAGACGCGTGTACGGATCCTTGGCTACGCAGACCGGACCGGAAATCCCGAGTACAACCGCGAGCTTGCACGCAAGCGTTGTGTGGAAGTGCAACGTCGACTCGATCTTCCCGCCGGACAAGTGTCGCTGGAGCCGATCGGTTCGGACCGACTGTTGTATCCGAACGACACCCCGTCAGGCCGCTCCTATTCTCGTACGGTGCAGATCGAGCTCGATACGCCGATCAAGTGAGACGGCCCAGGCACGGATCACGGTAATGAGCGGTGACGTGGAGATCGCGGCCGTGGCCTGCGTCATCGTGCTGCCTTCATTTCGTTCAACGATCCGTCCGATCGTACGCAGCAGGGCAACATCACCGGCCGAGAAGAAGTGCTTTGCCTCGCCTTTCCGCTGTGCCGATCGAATGCAGTACGGCACGTACTCTTCGTTCCCCATGGCATAGTGGATCATCACGTTCAGGATCAGTGCTTGACCGTACCAGCGTGGCTGTTCCGTGCGCAACGCATGATCGTTCAGCACTTCATTGATCAACTGCAAGGCCATTTGTGCTCGGTCGGCCGCAAGGTGAAGGGCGGCACGGTGAACGCCCCACACGGCCAGCATGCTTGGCGAAATGCACGATCCGTCGGCATGCAGTTCGATGGCCCGTTCCGGTGTTCCATTGTGAAGCGCCATGGCACATTGTGCAACCGTCTGTACGGTATCTAAGAGACGTCGCACTGCAAGCGGATGCGAGATCGATCTCATGTCAGAGATCAGATCGATCACATCACGCAAGGTCTCCCGATCCCGCTGAAGCGATGCTTCGACGATCATATCTTGAAGAGTGTCGCACCACTCTCGACTATGGGAACGATACAGGTCCGGCACCGCACGGAGCGCCGTAACAATGGCCATCATCGCATTGCGCACTTCGGATGATGTTCCGTGCTGCACCGCAGCATGCATCGCTCGACGTAACCACCGCACGTGTGCCACGCGCGAGTGAATGGTCGTAAGGTCCACCTCCACCACATCATCTTCCATCACTGCTCGCTGCGCTGCATGCAGTTCGTGGATCATCGTTACGGCAAGCAGTTCCCGATCCAGTATGGTACGAAGGTGCTTCGACTCATCCGGATACAGTCTGCGCTGCAACGCACACACTTCGAGCACGCGAACGGGCAGCTCATTCTCGACGGCAATGGTCAATGCCTTGCGTACATGTCGCTCTGCAAAGCTCCGGCACCCTTTGTCCGCCAGAAATCGTGCGGCATCGCATTCGCGCTGCACCACGTCGTCCGGCATTCGGTCGAGCGACCACGTTGCGAGCGACGAGATGATCTCCTCGATCAGCGTATGGCGGATGACGGCAAGGTGCTTGACGGCCGGCGTTCCCTCGAAGGCCCGTCGCACGGCTGCTTCATCATACGTCGGCAAGGCGTCGAGCACTTCATACATCCGCAGGTAGTGCGGATCGGAAGCGTGCCTGCGTGCGTGAAGAGTAAAGAACCTCTTCTCGCTCGCCGTCAACGACTTGACGAGAGCGAAAACATCATCACGGCTGTCCATGATGGCTTCCTACAAAGTGTGTGTGTACCCGCCCTAACAACAACAGCATTTCTGAAAGGTTACGGTATCTTTGAGCATGCGAATTCTCCTCCTTCTTCTTTGCTGCATCATCAGCGTATCGTGTACCAAGCACGGCATGCCCGAAGGAACGATGCGTCCCGCCAATGGGGGCATCTACTATGGTGGCATCTTTCGCGACAATGAGAATGGCGAGCTGCGCTCGCTCGATCCGGTCGGTGTGAACGATGCCTCGTCGGCCCATATCGCCACGAACATCTATGACAATCTGTTGACGTTCGATGCCGATCTTCAACTACAACCCGAGCTCGCCACACGGTGGGAGATCTCCGACGACGGTACGGTCTACACCTATCATCTGCGCACGGATGTGGTCTTCCACAATGATGCCTGCTTTGCGAACGGCGTCGGTCGACGGATGACGGCGCACGATGTGAAGTACTCCTTCACGCGTGTCTGCGATTTCCGCGCGAACACCAAGGGCTACGATTATCTCAAGGCCAAGGTCGTTGGAGCCGATGCCTATTACGATGCAACGCGGGCCGTCTTCGAGTCACATGGCGAGCCGGCGGTGAAGGGGGTCACGGGCTTTGAGGTGATCGACGACTCCACGTTCGCCATTCATCTAGTGAAGCCGTTTGCACCGTTCGAACAGATCGTGGCTTTGAATCAGATGTTCATCCATCCGCACGAAGCGGTCGAGAAGTACGGAGAGAACTTCTTCCAGCATCCGGTGGGAACAGGTCCGTTCAGCTTCGTGTCGTGGACGCCCGACCGATCGCTCGTGCTCACGCGCAACCCGAAGTACTGGCAGTTCGATGAGCATGGCAACCGACTTCCGTATCTCGACGGCATTCGATACTCGTTCATGCGCGACGACAAGATGCAGCTCCTCGAATTCAAAGCGGGCAATCTCGAAGAGTCGTTCCGGATCGCCAACGAGTACTTCGGTGATATCGTCGACGCGCAGAAGCAACCCAAGGGGGCCTATGCACGCTATCAGCTCCTGCACAAGACGGCGCTCTCCACGCAGTACTATGGCATGTTGAACACCGATCCGGTCTTCCGCGATCCGCGCGTCCGTCGTGCGTTCAACTATGCGATCGATAAGGACCGCATCATCAAGTATGTACTTCGCGGACAAGCATCGGGTCCGGCCGTGTTCGGCCTCGTTCCTCCTGCCATGCCCGGCTATGCCTCGAACGAGATCCACGGCTATGCCTACGATCCCGTCAAGGCACGTCAACTCCTCGCCGAAGCCGGATATCCCGAGGGCAAAGGATTCCCCGAGGTGACGTTGCAGTTGAATGCCGGCGGGGGACGCAACGTGTCGATCGCCGAAACGATCCAGGGGATGCTGAAGGAGAATCTGAACATCGACATTCACCTGACGCAAGTGGAGTTCGCGCAACATCTCGATGCCATCGATGCCGGACGCGCTCCGTTCTATCGACTCGGTTGGATCGCCGACTATCCCGAGCCAGAATCGTTCTTGAATCTCTACTACGGCAAACTTGTGCCATCGGGTGGAGGTGTGAGTCCGATCAACTCCGTTCGCTTCAAGAATGCCACGTTCGACTCGCTCTTCGAAGCGGCCCTGTCGACCACCGATCGTGCCGCTCGCATGAAGCTCTATCAACAGGCAGAGCAGATCGCCATCAACGAAGCACCGATGCTGCTCATCATGTATGACGAAGACTATCGGTTCCTTCAACCCTATGTGCGCAACTATCAGAACAACGCCATGGATCGGCGCATCTACAAGTACGTATGGTTCGACCCAAGCAAGTTCTCGTCCTAGGCGGCACGCGCTTCATCGGCAAGGCAGCCGTGGCATCGCTCGTGCGTGATGGTCATCAGGTGACCATTATGCATCGCGGCAATACGCCGAACACGAATGCCCATGTGCGCGAGATCCGTGCCGACCGAATGGATCGGGATGCCGTATCGCGCATCGTGCGTGAAGATCGCTACGATGCCCTGCTCGACATGATGCCGCTTGGCGAAGCGGACGTCGATGCTGTCTGCTCCGCTATCGGCGATCACATTCCGCATGTGGTTGCCATCAGCAGCATCGATGTGTATCATGCGATGGATGTGATCAACAAACGCATTGTCGCTGCGGTGAACAACGAGCCGATCACAGAAGCCTCCATGTTGCGCGAGCGCCTCTATCCGTATCGCAACGTGCCTGGTATGCCGGCG
Organism: Kapaibacterium sp. (SeqCode); assembly: GCA_044224925.1. Taxonomy (GTDB): domain Bacteria; phylum Bacteroidota; class Ignavibacteria; order Kapaibacteriales; family Kapaibacteriaceae; genus Kapaibacterium. The sequence continues at coordinate 112,847 of JBGAJM010000006.1, read as the reverse complement.
TCGCTGCATGACTACGACAAGATCCTGGCAGAGCGCCGATTCCGACAGCATGCCAACGATGTTGGAACGGCGTGTACGGTCATTCGACTTCCTGCCGTCTACGGCATCGACGATTATCAACGTCGTGTGCAGTCACTGCTTGACGTGATGGAAGGAACTGACACCATCGATCTTCCTCCAACATTCGCATCGTTTCGTATGTCGCGCAGTTCCGTCAACAACGTCGGCGATGCCATCTGTCTTGCCTGCACACAGGAACACCCCGGCACGTACGTGTTCGCCGAACCAACGGCCTTCACAGAACTGCAATGGCATCAGATGGTTGCGAAGGCAGCAGGGTGGCAGGGCGTTGTTTCCGTAGATGCATCGCAAGAAGATGCGACTGACTTTGATGGACGTCAGCACTGCGTTGTGGATGCATCCTTGTTTCGCACGACGTTCACGTACACGGAACGAGAGTCCGTTGAAGACGCACTACAAGCCATTGTGCAGGCACGGTAGTTCTAAACGTCATCATCATCCGTCTCGATATCCGGAATATGCGTGAAGGCGATGCGCATGGGAGCGCTGCTCAACGCTCCATGAGCGCCTCCGATGTAGAGCGTGTTCTTGCCATACTTCGAATTCATTTTGTCGAGGGCGGCGTTGAGTTTCTCGCGGGCCGGACCGGTGTTAGCGAAGAGCGGAACGGTGATGGCATCAACGGGGGAGAGCTTGTTCAGCGACAGTGCAACGCTGATGGGTTGCGCGTCGGTGTGCGGACGTGCATCGAGCATGGCGTTCAACACGGCGGTGAACTGAATGCTGTCCTGCGTTGGCGTGATGTCCATGTCGGCCTTCCACTTCTGTCCGTCGCGATATCGGATCTTCACGGCAAGGTTTGCCGCAAGCAATTCATACGACCGTAACCGCATGGCCGCTTTCTGGAGCAGACGATGCATCACGCCCGCCGCTCCGTCGCGTGTGCGGAGCGATGGCTCGAGGACGTGAGAATGACCAACCGTGGTCTTGTGTGTTTCGGTGATGGGCACATTCTCGCCTCGCAACCTTGCCCACATGCGTTCACCCTCGACCCCTCCCCATGCGGCGCGCAACTGGTCCTTGGTTGCGGCACATAACATCTCGACGGTATAGATGCCCTGCTTCCAAATGCGCTTATGCATTTGCTTGCCGATACCGGTGATGTCTCGCAGTTCAAGATGATGCAGTGCCTGCGGAAGATCTTCCTGTTCGATCACCGTGAGTCCGTCGGGCTTCTGCATGTCGCTTGCAAGTTTTGCAATGAATGTGTTCGGTCCGATGCCGATCGAGCATCGCAGTTCCGTTCCCACTGTTGATGCGATCTTCTGTTTGATCTCGTGCGCTGCGGCAACGGCACGCTCACGATCCTGCATGCGACCGGTGAGATCGCAGACCATTTCGTCGATGGACATCACGCGTTGCACGTGCAGACAGGATTCGACGGCCTCGACGAGTCGGTGATGGTATTCGATGTACTTGCCGTGCTTGGCATGCACGAGAATGAGGTCCGGACACATCTTCTTTGCTTCGGCGATCACGGTGCCGGTGGTGACGCCGAACTTCTTTGCTTCATACGAAGCGGCAATGGCCACGGTCGTGTCGGCGATCACCGGGACCACGGCAATAGGTTTGCCGCGCAGTTCCTCATGCTCCTGTTGTTCCACCGAAGCGAAGTAGGAATTGAAGTCCACAAAGAGGGCGCGCAGTGCCATGCCGCAAATTACGATCGTCCTGAGCCCGATATCCCTTATATTTGGACTAAGTACAAACAAGCGAATTGATCCCCATGTCGCTCCGCATTGAAGATGCCCCCGTCAACACTCCCTGCAGGATCGTTAGCCTCGAGGGCGAGGCCGGCGCCATTCTGCGCGTGCAGGAACTCGGGATGACGCCCGGCACCACGTGCACCATCGTGCGCAAGGGCTTCCTTGGGGGACCGATGGAGCTGACCGTGAACCGAACCCACCTTGGTTTCCGTGCCTCCGGCAACCTGCAGATCTACGTCGAACTCCTCCATGCGGCCTGATCGCACCATTGCCGTTGTCGGCACCCCGAACACCGGAAAATCCACCCTCTTCAACGTCCTCACCGGACTGCAACAGCACGTTGGCAACTATCCCGGTGTCACGGTCGAGCCGCTTCTGGGCACGGTCACACACGACGGTACATCCGTCACGCTGATCGACCTTCCCGGAACGTATTCGTTGGCCTCGGCATCGGAGGATGAGAAGATGACCGTGGATGTGCTCACCGGAGTGCATCCATCGATCCCGCGACCGAATGCCATCCTCTTCGTGATGAATGCAAGCAATCCCGAGAAGTGCCTTGTGCTCTACTCGCAGCTTGCCGCCTTGGGCCTTCCCATGCTTGTCTGCATCACCATGATCGATACGGTGAAGGCGGCAGGGGGCGGGTTCGACGACATTGCCATGTATCATGAGTTCGGTGTGCGCATCCTTCCCGTTGTGGGCTCGAAAGGTCTGGGCATCGGCGATGTGAAGGCTGCCTTGGTGACCGAGCACGATGCACGCGTCCCCACGGTGGTGGTACCACCCGAGGCCACCATCGAAGAGCGCTTCATATGGGCGCGCGATGTGGAACGTCGGTTCTGGCATCATGGCAAGCAGGATCTGCGCACTGCGGCGCTCGACCGAGTGCTCCTGCATCCTATCCTCGGATCGGTGATCTTCATCGTCGTCATGGTGCTCTTCTTTCAGTCGATCTTCTGGTGGGCATCTCCCCTCATGGATGGTATCGATGCGGTCATGAGTGCCGTGCGTGAGAGCATAGCCACGTCGATGGGGGATACGTTGCTGTCGTCCTTCATCAGCAACGGACTCATTGCCGGCGTTGGCAGCGTGATCGTCTTCCTGCCTCAGATCCTCATCTTGAATGTCTTCATCACCATTCTCGAAGAGTGCGGCTACTTGGCGCGTGCGGCGTTCTTGGTCGACCGATTCATGGGCCTCTTCGGTCTGCAAGGCAGATCGTTCATCCCGCTGCTCGGTTCGTTCGCCTGCGCCATCCCCGGCATCATGTCGGCGCGCATCATTCCCTCGTACCGCGATCGTATGGCCACGATCATGGCCACGCCCTTCATGACGTGCAGCGCACGACTCCCGGTCTATGCACTGCTCATCAGCGCTTGCATTCCGGCCACGCAACTCTGGGGTGTGCTCTCGGTGCAAGGTGTGGTGCTCACGGCGCTGTACGTTGCCGGTGCATTGAGTGGACTGCTCATCGCATTACTGCTCAAGCGCACGATGTTCAAAGGTGGTGTGGTCACCTTCCTCATGGAGTTTCCTCCGTATCGCATGCCATCGTGGAAGAGCTTGTGGATCACGGTCTACAATCGCTCGAAGGACTTTCTGAAAACAGCGGGCACGGTGATCGTGGTGTTCTCGGTGATCTTGTGGGTCTTCACGGCGCTGCCGCGCGTTGATGTTCCGGCAAACACACCACCATTGCAAGCAGCGCAGATGCAAATGGAAGGGTCGTATGCGGCATCGGTGGGGAAGGCCATTCAACCGCTCTTTGCGCCGCTGGGATTTGATTGGAAGATCACGCTTGGGGTGTTGAGCTCGTATGCGGCGCGTGAGACGTTCGTGAGTGCGATGGGACAGATCTATGCGGCCGATGTGAGCGAGTCGGATGTGCCACTGCGCAGCGTGCTCCATACCACCATTCCCCTTGCCACCGGACTTTCCATCCTTGCCTTCTACGTCTATGCCTTGCAATGCGTGAGCACCATGGCCATCATGAAGCGCGAGACGGGCTCGTGGAAATGGCCGGCCATTGCATTTGCGATGACGTTCGTTCTTGCCTATACTGCATCATTGCTTGTGTTCACCATCGCACAATGATATGACGTCTGTAGATGTTCGATCCGACAAGCCGAACCTCGACCTTGCACGCGAGTTCACACGGGCCATCGGCATGCCCACGATGAACATTGGTCTGCTGATCGGCGTTCTGGGCGCAGTGCTCGTTCTCTTGCGCTCACCACTCATGCATTGGTACATCCCATACTACGGTCCGGTGCTCGTGGTCTTCGGTGCCGCCGCCTACTTTCGCACGGAATCGGTGACGGGGAAGGTGGCGAGGTGGGGAGTGGTGGTGGCCTTTGGTACCGGTGGTGCCATCAGCATTTCGCATTGGGCTTCGCTCTTGCTCACGTCGGCACCTGTGACGGTTTCGCCGGAAACACTGAACTCCTTTGCCTTTTACCTGATGGCAGGTCCGGCCCTTCTCGTACCTGCCCTCCTTGCACTTGTGCGTCCGGGATGGACGCCACTTATCGTCGTCCCCGCCATCCTCTCGCTTGCCACGGCATCGACGATCGGACATGGTGTGTTCGGCATGCAGTACATGCGTGAAGCGATGAACGCCACGCCGGGGACAACGGTGATGGAAGGTGTGCTCGTGCTCGGAGTGGTCCTCTGCAGTGCGACCTTGTTGATGATCGCACTGCAGCGAGCGTTACGCATCCTGCGACGTTAGATCTTGCTCGAAGCACCACCAACGAGTGCACCACCAGGAACGCCGCGCTGTTGTTGCGCACGGGCGTTGTTCAAACGATACGTGACGCTGAGTGTGACAAGCGGATAATCGCGCTGATTGAGAAGCTCGGTCGAGAATCCTTGTCCGTTCACCACACCACCAAAGCGAGCCGTGTTGAACGGGTCGGTCCACGACAGTCCAACGGTGAGTGCTTTGTCGAGGAATTGCTTGTTCAATGCCACGCTCATGAACGTGAACGCATAGCGATATCCTTGCGGGATCACTTGTGGTGCGGTATAGTCGAAGTTGAGCTGACCACGCATGTCGAAGGGCAGCGTTGCAATGGCCGAGGCCTTGGCATTCCATCCGTGACCGTAACTGGCAAAGTGCTGATCGAAGATATCGCCCACGACATCTTGTGCGTAGTAACTGACCTCGGTGTTCACCTTCAACCAATCGGTGGGTTCGAGATTCGCATACAATGATGCGCCATAAGAGTCAGCATAGCCGAAGTTGTACGGACGTTCGAGAATGGTCGCCGGGCCGACCTGCTGACGGAATCTCAGGTTGATGTGATCGGTGGTGTGTCGATAGAACACCTCTGCATTGAGCACGGCCGCCGGCATGGCATGCAAGTATCCAAGTTCGAAGGAGTTGGTGAACTCGGGCAGGAGGGCCGGGTTTCCGGTGCGCCAATTGAGCGAGTCGGACCGATCGAGGAAGGGATTGAGTTGCGTGTCGTCGGGTCGGTTGATGCGTCGACTATACGACCAGTTCAAACTCCCTTCATCGCTGAGCTGGTAACTGAGTGCAACGCTTGGAAAGAGATTGCCATAGGAGCGTGCAAAGTTCTGCGAGCCGACGTTCCTTCCTTCATACACGTAGACGGTGTATTCACCCCGCAGACCTGCCTGAAACGAGAGGTCGCCGAGCTTGTTCGCGTAGTTCACATATCCCGCATAGACATTGTTGACGTGATAGGCTCCGTTCGATGTTGTGACGTCCGGCACCCATGCTCCGGTTGCGGCATCCTCGTTGGAAAACAAGAAGTCGGAATTGATGGTCTGCAAGAGTGCCTTGGCCCCTGCCTCCACCACACTGCTATCGTGGATGGTCGTGCTATAATCTGATTGCGCTTGAACGTACATGGATGAGCCATAGGTCCGTGCACGACGTCCGTACTGCGGCGATGAATTCTCTGACGTACTCGTGACATCGAACGTCGTCGGAAACACCATGAGCATGGCCGTGAGTTTGTTCGTGGGCACGTCGTCCGTAAAGGCATAATCGATGGTCGCGCCGCCGGAAAGGAAGGCCGACTCGCTGTGTTGATCGAGCGTGGCGGTCGTGACCGCGCTTGTTGAGGCTGTGATGGTGCTATAGAATGGATCGGACGACGTGCCACCGGAATATTGAAGATCGCCGGTCACCGACATACGATGGTGTGGCGACAGTGTGATCTCTGCACCGGCCTTCCCAACAACGGATGTGTTCTGCGCAAGACTTCCACCGTCGCGATAGACGGAGAGTCCGTTGTCGAACCACGACTCGGCTCGCTTGTATCGACGTCCATTGGCCGTTGCAAGGTCGACCGATGCCAGATAGTTCACCGATGCATCACGATAGTTTCCGCTGAGCTGTCCGCTGTAGTTATCGAAGAGTCCCATGTTCAACACCGTGGTCCCGTTTAGACCCTGCTCTCGTTCCTTGCGTAGCACGATGTTCAGGATACCGGCCTGCCCCTCGGCATCATACTTCGAACCGGGATTCGAGATCACCTCGACGGTTTGCAGGGCCGCGGCCGGTAGACTCTTGAGCACCATCGTCGGATCGCCATAGGCGGTGATGGGTTTGTTGTCGACGTAAATGTTCACCGCTCCCGATCCGCGAACGGTGACGGCACCATTCATGTCGACGCTCACAGACGGCACTTGTCGCAGCACGTCCAACGCATTGCCCCCGGCCGTGGTCAGTGTTTTGTCGACGTTGAAGACCTTTTTCCCCGGTGCATAGGTGATCTGGTCCTTCTCTGCGATCACGGCCACTTCGTCGGTGGAATGCTCAGTAGGAGAGAGTAGTACATCCTTCAGGTCGACCACATCGTGGTCGGGTGTGAAGGTGGCGGGGTCTACGCTCGTTGTGTCGTACCCCGTGTACGTGATGCGAATGGTGTGTTGACCGATGAGCACCGATCCGATCTCGAACGTTCCCGTTCGCTGTGCGATCACACCATGATCGACGCGTCCCGAGGCGCGATCGATCACCGCAACACTTGCACTTGGCAATGGCTGTTGGGTTCGGGCATCGACAACGCGACCGCGAATGCGCACCGGAGCGGCAATGGAAGGAAGGACACTTGCAAGAACACCGAGAACGCAAACGATTGTGCGTAGCATAACGAGCCCTCAAGAAAACGTGAGCGAGGCGCTACGGCATGCACGCGTGAAGGTTTCACACGCTTGAAAAACTAGAGGAGGACGCCCGTAAGAAGCATCGTGGCGATCGTGAAGTAGATCACGATACCGGTCACGTCGACGAGGGTCGCAACAAAGGGAGCGGATGATGTGGCGGGGTCGAGTCCCAAGCGCTTCATCAAGAAGGGGAGCATGGAACCGGTGATGGTTCCGAACATGACAACACCGATGAGCGAGAATCCAACGGTGAGTGCGACCAAAATGTAGTGATCTCCATATGTGCCGAAAACGGCATTCCAACCGATGATACGGATCACTCCAAGGACGGCGAGGATCACACCAAGACTCAGACCGCTCACGATCTCGCGGCGGAGAACGAACCACCACTCGTGCAATCCAACCTCTCCCAGGGCCATGGCGCGGACGATCAGCGTTGCGGCCTGAGAGCCACTGTTCCCACCACTCGAGATGATCAGAGGCAAGAACAAGGTCAGGATGACGGCTCTGTCCAGCTGATGCTCAAAGAAGCCAAGTGCTGTGGCCGTCAGCAACTCACCAATGAAGAGCACCATCAACCAGATCGCGCGCTTCCGGATCACCTCTTGCAATGGCGTCGCGGTATACGGCTCTTCGAGCGCTTCCATACCACCGAACTTCTGGATCTCTTCGGTGGCTTGTTCTTCTGCCACATCGAGCACGTCGTCGATGGTGATGATGCCCAGCAACTTCCGATCGGCATCGACAACAGGAATGGCGAACCGGTCCAACTTCTTGAACAACTGCACGGCGGTCTCTTGATCATCGGTCACGAGCAACGACTCTGCCTTGAAGTCCATGAGATCTTCGACCAGTGCATCGGGCGGCGAAAGGAGGATCTCTCGGATACGGATCTCGTCGATGAGCGTGCCATGCTCCGTCACATACAGCAGATTCAACGTCTCCGAATCTTTGCCATAGTTCCGAATGTGGTCCAGCGCCTGCTGCACGGTCCAATGTCGCTTGATGATCACATAGTCCGGCGTCATCAGACGACCTACGGAATCCTCCGGGTAGTTCAGCAGCGTGAGCGCAATGGCCCGCTCTTCGGCGGAGAGGGAGTTGATCAGTTCCGAGACGACGTTGCCAGGTAGGTCTTCGAAGAGCTGTGTACGGTCGTCGGGCGACATGTCGTTGAGGATCGTGGCCACTTCTTCCTTGGCCATATCGTGCAGTAGTTCCTGTTGCGTTTCGAGGTCGCAATACGAGAACGTTTCGGCAGCGATGTCCTTGGGCAGGAGGCGGAAGACCACGGCACGGGACTCTTCGCGCAGGTCGCTCACGAGCTCGGCGAGGTCCACCGGGGACCACTCCACGAAGACATCGCGGATCGTCGCGAAGTCGCGATGCGCAATGAGTTCTTCGATCTCCGGGGCGATGAGTTTGCCGTACATACTGCGAAGATAACTCTTCCGTATGTTCGCCTACCGTCATCTCTTCTCAAAGGGGCACTATGATCCGTTCCGTCCTTGCCGCCCTCCTTGGCCTTTTGGTCTGCCTGAACACACAGGCGCAGACCTATCTCACCTACAAAAACGTTGCCTACGACACGATCTCGGGAGTTGATGAGGGGCTCCTGTCGATGGATGTCTACGTCCCCAAGGGCGGCCGCATCGAACTTCCGGTGGTGATGTATGTCCATGGAGGAGGGTGGCAGGGTGGCGATCGTGCCAACGTCGACTCGCTTGCCAAGGCCTTTACCGATAGTGCCTGGGTGTTCGTGAGCCTGAACTATCGACTCGCTCCTGCCTGTCCACCTTGCGACCTTACGTCGCCGTCTGCCGTACGAGCTCCGCTGCAGGCGCGCGACGTGGCCAAGGCCATCGCTGCGGTGAAGGCACGGATCGGACGGTACAATGGCGATGGACGACGGATCTGTTTGTTGGGTGATGAAGCGGGCGGACATCTTGCCCTGCTTGTCAGCACGAATGGAGAGTTCCTGCGATCGGTCGCCGTGGATGCGTCGACGGTCCGCGCTGTTTGCTCAACGGGAGCACCGCTGTATGACGTGTCGCGAACGATCGAGAGCACAACAGGTGATGAACGATCGCTCTTCGTGAATGCCTTCGGGTCCGACACGGTTGAGCAACACCGCATGTCACCGATCGATCATCTGGCCGAGGATCATCGCTATCCGCCAATGCTGTGTTACTCGGGTGATGCGACAACGTTGCGTGGACGTCTTGCGGCGTTCGCCGACAGTTGTGTGGCGCATGAGCGTGCCATCATCACCGATGTGATCCCGAACATCGATACCATTCGCGTGTTCTTCCGTGCCGCCGTGCCCCTTGCCCCTCTCTCCGTGCAGGAAGATGCGATGGCGTTGCTCACGGTGCGACCGAATCCTGCGCACGATGTGATCACCATCGATGGAGTGGTGGCCCATAGCAGGATCAGCATACTCGATGTGTTGGGACGTGAGCTCGGCTCCATGGAGCCTGGTGACGGCAGTGTGCAGTTCCAACTCCCACGCGGACTTCCATCGTCTGTTGTGTTCGTGCGCTATGAGCACGACGCGCGTGTTGTTGTTCAACCGGTAGTGGTCGAGTAACGTTACTCGTAGCGAAGGGCTTCGATCGGGTCGAGCGAGGCGGCGCGGTAGGCAGGGTAGAGGCCGAAGACAATGCCAATGAAGGAACAGGCGATCACGGAGAAGATCACCCAGAACCACGGCACCGTATAGGTGAGAAGGGGCATGCCCAAGTTGCGAATGGCGAGCACAGCAGCAAAGCCAGAGAACATGCCGCCTGCCATTCCAATGAGTCCGCCGATCTGACTCAACGTCACGGCTTCAATGAGAAACTGTCGAACGATCCATGAACGGTGCGCGCCAAGCGCTTTGCGGACGCCGATCTCGCGTGTGCGTTCCTTGACGCTAACGAGCATCATGTTCATGATGCCAATGCCGGCCACGATGAGAGCGCCAAGTCCGGAGACCACAGCAATGCCGGCGATGTAGCTGCTCAGCATGCTGAACTGCGACGAGAGCGCTTCGTTCGTATCCATCTCGAAGGAATTCTCTTCCCACGGTTTCACGCCACGCAAAGCGCGCATGATGCCGGTGGCCTCGTCCATCGTTGGTTGCAGCGCATCGCGCGCAATGGCCTTCACGGAGATGTCGACGCTCTTGTCCCATGGCGACGAGTAGTACTTCACGAAGACACTGATGGGGATCATCACGCGGTTGTCCTGACTCTGTCCCAGCATGCCGCCACGTTCTTCGAGCACGCCGATCACTTCGAATTCCTGGTTCTTCACGGTAATGCGTTGGCCCACCGGTTCACGGCCGGGAAAGAGCTTCACGACGATGTCGTGTCCGATGATGGCAACATTGCGACCAAGGTCCACGTCGGCCTCGGTAAAGGCACGACCTGTTGTAACGGTCGCTGTGTTCACCACGAAGTACAAAGCATCGGCACCAATGAGCGAGACATCGGGATCGGTGCTCTCAAGTCCGGCCTTGATCACCACGCCGGGTGAGGTGTTGCTGATGGTGATCTGATTCGTGAGCGACATCTTGTCGCGGAACATCACGGCCTGCTGATAGGTGATGTTCTTGCGCTTCTGATACTTCCGCCATCCGCCGCCGAACTGAAAGCTTGGCGTACGTTGGATGAGGAAGGAGTGCTCGCCAAGGTCGGCTAGTTGCGTCGACATCACCTCGCTCAACGAACCGACCACGCTGGTGCTCGAGATGATGGCGAAGACGCCAAGACCGATGGAGAGCAACGTGAGTCCCGACCGAAGCTTTTGGGCACGGATGGCGTCGACGGCAAGAGCGATCGATTCAGAGATATGCATGGTCACTCAAAACGAAGTGCGTCAACAGGATCCATGAGTGCGGCTCTGCGAGCGGGCAAGAAGCCTGCGAGCAATCCGACGACAATGGAAACGCCAATGGCAATGGCCAAAAGATCCAGCGGAAGCAACGGAGACACGGCTTCGATGGCCTCCATTTCGAGGATGTTCAAGAGGAAGAATCGGATGGAGAACACCACGATCTGCACAAGTGGGATGGCGATGAGTGCGCCGGCAATGCAGAGCAGTGATGACTCGAGGAGGAACTGCATCAGGATCGATGCACGACGTGCACCGATGGCCTTTCGAATGCCGATCTCCTTGGTGCGTTCCGTTACGGAGACGAACATGATGTTCATGATACCGATGGCGCCAACGACGAAGGACAAGGCTGTGAGGACGATACCCACGACCCAGATGCCAAGTCGAATGGCGGCAGCTTGCGAGTCGAACGCTTTCATCTCGTTGATGGAGAAGTCGTCGGGCGCTCCGGGCGGAACATTGCGGATCTGCCGCATCACACCCACGGCCTCGTCGCGGACGAGATCGAGCATGCGCTCATTCCCGGCCTTGATCCCTACTTCAAAGTTCCGGTCCTGGAAACCGTAGATGCTCTTGAAGGCTTCGAGGGAGATGAAGGTCTGATTGTCGATGAAGTCCATGAACAGGAAGCCGCGCTTCGCAATGGTGCCGATGACGCGGAAGGGATAGCCCTTGATCTTGATCGTCTGTCCAACAGCATTCCCATCGGGGAAGAACGTTTTCGCGACGCCATAGCCGATCACGGCAACGTTCGTGCCTTGCTGTTCTTCCATGGGATTGAAGAACCGGCCGGACTCGATCTCACCGGCAGGGGTCTGTCCGTAGAGCGACGTGGTTCCCATCACTGAGCAGTTCATGGACTTGTTACCCACCATCACCGAGCCGCCCCAACGTCGCGCCAACGGCATGGCAAGTTCCGGTGCTTCCAGACGGGCACACAAGGCTTCTGCTTGCTCGAAGGTGATGTCCTTCCGTGACTCTGCTTTGCGCCACGAATGTCCGCCGGCCCAATCCCATTTGTCGACGTAGAGCATGTCCTTGCCGATGATGCTGATGGTCTTCTCCCACACCGAGTCGAGACCCTTGATGAAGACGCCCATGAGCACGACAAAGAAGATACCGACCACGATGCCGCTGGTGGTCAAGATCGATCGCATCAGGTTGGCCCGAACAGAGCTCACCGCAATGCGGAACGATTCAGCTATCTCAGAGGCTCTTGGCATCGTTGGGTGCGTCCGATTCAATGAGTCCGTCGCGCAGGCGCACGATGCGATGCGTATGACGGGCAATGTCTTCTTCGTGGGTGACGACGATCACGGTGTTGCCTTGCTCCCACAGGTGCTGGAACAACGCCATGATCTCCTGACCTGTTTTCGAATCGAGGTTTCCGGTCGGCTCGTCGGCAAGGATGATGGACGGACGGGTGACCAAGGCGCGTGCAATGGCAACGCGTTGGCGCTGACCGCCCGACAGTTCGTTGGGCTTGTGCGACATGCGCGACTCCAAGCCGACCGAACGAAGGGCCTCGATCGCACGTTCACGTCGGGCATCGGCAGATAGTCCGGCATAGATGAGCGGCAGCTCCACATTCTTCAGTGCGGAGGCGCGAGGAAGGAGGTTGAACGTCTGAAAGACAAAGCCGATCTCCTTGTTGCGGATGTCGGCGAGTTCATCATCACTCAACGTGCGCACATCCACACCGTTGAAGAAGTACGAACCACTGGAAGGGGTGTCGAGACAACCCAGCATGTTCATCAACGTTGACTTTCCGGAGCCGGACGGACCCATGATGGCGATGTATTCGTTCTTGCCGATGGAAACGCTCACATCCCGCAACGCACGTACGACCTCGTCGCCCATGGTATACGAGCGTGAGATGTGTTCGATCTGGATGATGGCGTCGGACGTCATTGACGCATCTTCTTGAATCGTTCCTGACGTGCCGCATCGTCTTCGATCTGGATCTTGGATCCTTCCTTCAACACCTTGCTCACGGCCTGATATGGCGCGGTCACGATCACATCGCCCACCTTGAGTCCACTCAACACTTCGATGAAGCCCTGATCGCTGATCCCCGTTTCCACCGTGCGCATGTGGACGGAATTGTTCTTCGCCACCACGAACACTTGCGAGGTGGGATGGATGCGCTGCTTACGTGCCTCGCTCGACCGATCTTGCACGTTGGATCGTACGTCCGGTTGACTCACAGCGGCATCGGCGCGAACCGTCACGGCCTGGATCGGAACACTTACGACGTTCGTCTTGGTATCGGTCTCGATCTCGACGTTGCACGACATGCCGGGACGCATGCGGACCTCTTTATCGAGGATGCGAATGCGCACCTGGAAGTTCACTACTTCCTCTTGCGTTCCTTGTGCCGATACTTTCGCGCTGTGGCCGATCTCATAGACCACGCCGCGCAACACCACGTCGCGCAAGGCATCCACCTTGATGCGTGCCGTATCACCGATCTGGATCAAGGCCACGTCGTTCTCATCCACATCCACCCATGCATTCATCGTGTTCAGATCCGAGATGCGCATCATCTCCGTGCCCTGCATCGTGGCCGTTCCCACCATCTTCTCACCTTGTTCAACGGCGAGATAGGTCACGGTGCCATTGATAGGGGAGAAGATCGTTGTCCGACTGGCCGAGGCCTGTGTTTGTTTGAGAGCACCGATGGATCGCTGATAGTCTGCCTGTGCGGCACGATACCGACCGGCAGCTTGCTCGTAGGCCGCCGTCGACCGATCGAGTTCTTCCTTCGAGGCGAAGTTCTTTTTATGAAGCTCCGTGATCCGCTTCAGATCTGCCTCGCTTCGTTGTACTTCTGCTTGAGCGATGCTGATCTGCAGTTTCGACGACTCTGCGGCGGCGCGTGTTTGATCGAGCTGCGTGTTCACGATATCCGGCTGGATCCGTGCAAGCAGTTGTCCCTTCTTCACATCGTCGCCATCACGTACGCCAAGGAAGATGATCTCGCCGCTTGCCTCGGATGAGACCTTGACCATCACTTCCGGCTGCAGTCTGCCGATGGCGCTCACGGTTTGCGTGATCGTTCGTTTGCCGACACGGTCCACGCTCACGAGTACCGGTCGTTCCTTCTTGTTCACCAGATAGACGGCAACGGCCGCCACAACGATGAAGGCAAGAACGATGAGTGTTATCCAAAGTCCCTTGCGGGATCGTTTTGACGCCATGATCAACGCTCTCTAAAAAGTCCGGTGGCAAATTCCACCAAGGTTCGTGCATCGTAATACGTGTAGACGGCACCAATGCGATTGATGCGCGCCGTGATGAGTTGGTTGTTCGCTGTCTGTACGTCGAGCAGTGTTGCACTGCCAACATTGAAGCGCTCGCGCGCTGCTTCGTAATTCAGCTCGGCGGCCTTGAGCGCACGCTCGGTGACCCCAAGTCCTTTTTCCGATGCGGCCAGATTCAAATAGCTGCTCTTCACCGTGGTGCGGATCTGCAGTTCAAGCTTCTGTCGGTCGATCTGATTTCTCGTGAGTGTGAGCGTAGCCGACTCGATGTTGGCATTCGTCTGGAACTTATCGAACAGCGGAACACGCAGTGTGAGTCCCACGAACATCTGTCCCTGACGGTCGAAATCGGAGATCTCGGAGTTGCGCCACGAATAACCACCGTTCGCATTCACGGACGGCAGGTAGGTGGATCGTGCATTGGTGATACCGGCGGCAGCAGAGTTCACGCGTTGATCGGCCGCGGCAATGTCCGGACGTGATGCAAGCGCACGCATCACGGACACTTCTTCGGTCCCGATGAATCGACGAAAGCTCTCGACATCCACCGTGGCCGCTTCGCTTGGAATGGACGCTTCGGCGAACTCGGCCGGCATGGTCGGATTCAAACACATGAGCTGCAAGAGCGTGGCCTTGGCATTGTCCACGTCGTTCTCTGCCTTGATGAGCGCCGACTCTTGATTCGCCACTTCCGTTTCTTGCGAATACAGTTGCGTGATCGGTGCCTTGCCTGCATCGTACATGGCCTTGACGCGATCGAGGGTCGATCTGCTCAAGTCCACCTGATCACGCCGTGCCTTCAGCAGTTGCATGTTCTGCAGAACAGTGAGGTACTGTCGTGTGACCTTGTATTGTGCCTCCAGCCTTGTGAAGCGGAGATCGTTGTCGGCGGCGTTCAGATTGTTGCGTGCAGCATCATACTGTGCTTCTCTGCGAAGTCCGTCGAAGATCACCCAGTTCATACCGGCGCTCATGCTGTATGAGTTCGGCAACGGATTACCGGCAACGGGAATACCATTGATGAAGGAGATCTGCGGTCGGAGATTGGTGAGCTGACGTGAATACGATGCATTGATATCGGCCGATGGGAGGTAGTTCCCGAAGGCCTGCGTGAGCGATGCCGATGCTGCCACTGTGGCCGCACTGGCCACCTTGATGTCGTAGTTGTTCTCGATGGTCAGGCGCAAACAATCATCCAGCGAATACACCGGTACATCGCCGCGTACTTGGGCCATTGCCGAAGTGCCAATGGCAACGAAGCAAAGGGTGAGAAGGAGCCGCATCTTCATGACTTACGTAGGTGGATCCGACGTCGAGGGTCTTTCGACCGAAGCTCATCGAGTGAATAATGCATCAGGATCAAGTGTTTCCCTTCCTCCTTGCCACCACTTCCGACCGTGATGGTGTAGACGATCTCTGCCGTAGCGAACAAGTGATAGGGAACGTGCAGTGCACGGTCCATGGTGAGTTTGCCGTAACTGTTCACGGTGCCCATGTAGTGCATGGACATGCCGTTCACGTCGACATCGAAGGCGCCAACGCCCGACTGCGCGTACTGGATCTGATCGAACGAGCGACCGAGCGTGTCGGTCTTGTCGAGCACGCGGAACAACGATTGATAGCGATAGGCCGGCTCAGGTGCGCCGTTCTCGGGGATGAGCGTGGAGTCTTCGCGAAGCCAGGATTCATTCTGTCGACCGCACGACTGACCAAGATCGACAACGAGCCACGGTTGCAACGGACCGCCGGTGTTCAAGGCAATGCGCGACGTGTCGTCCACCGTCGCATGAAGTCTGCGTCCAAGTGTGTCGATGAACAACGTGGACGTGCGACCGACCCATGGCGAAGAGGTACGCGTGGTCTTCGTCGTGTCCGATGTTTCCACGCTCTTCGCAGAGAGCAATCGTTGACGTAGGCGAAAGATGCCGCGACGTGCGTCCACGGAATCGCAGAACAACATCACGCGTTCCGTGCGGTCCTTCTGCAACACCGGCTTCGATGCGCCTTTCACACTGTCGAGTGCATGCACCGTATAGAACAGCGTATCGCCAACCTTGAAGCGATAGCGAAAACACAAGGTGTCTTTTCCGATGGGGGCGGGTTGATACCCGGACTGAGGATAGATCTGCGCCGAGAGGGGGAGGGCGGCAAGGAGAAGAAGGAGTGTACGGAGCAACAACCTCACTTCGACCCCACGCGCTGTACCGATGCCACCGTTTGCATTTGAAGAGGGATGATCATTGAAGCTTGGCCTACCATTGCGAGTCGTGTGTCCATGTCGACGGTGGCAGAAGACAACACGGGCATCCCATCTGTTACATCCATGTAGGCCACACCCTTGATCGATCCGCTTCCATCGATGGTCATGTCAACGCCCGATTGCTGCACGGTGCCGAGCACCGACATCTTCGTGGACGTGCTTGAGATCACAGCGCAATGATATCCGAGGGTATCGACCAATCGCTCGAAGCGCAACGTGAGGTTGGTGGCCGTGATCACGTTACCGCTCATGGAACGTGTGCTCATCGTGTCGGTGGTGGAGGTGGTCCACGTCTCGCCCGGAGCGATCTCCTTGGACGGATAGACGATCAGGAACCGTCGCATACCGCTGAGTGCATTGTTGGAGATGGAGGCCATCATTGCCGACGCTTCCTTGCTCATCGACATCGATGAGGAGAGCACTGTGCCGTTGGGGGCAATGGTCACCGTTTCGACAGCTCCGGCAAGAGCGCTGAAGACAAGGGTGCTGTCTTTGCGGGGGGCGATGCTCTCAAGTCCGGCCACCGACGACCGGATGCGCACGGTATCATACACGCACGAAAGCGTGTACTGCTTCATGATAGCGTCGGTGATGTTAATGCGATACTTCGTGTCCACACTGATCTGTGTGGTAAGGTCTTGATCCATCACGGTCATCTCTTGCGTGACCTTCGACGTGTTCACGTACGCATACGATGAACGCGGCGCGAGCTGATACTGCAGATAGATCTGTGCCGCTGCAGTGAGCGGACACAGAACACCTACACAAAGGAGAAGGATCGTACGATGCATAAGGGCGGCCTAGACGTTCAACTCGTACCCTTGTTTCATGGTCATCGGATCGGCAGATCAGCCAATGGATTCCGCGCGCTTCTTTGCACGAGCACGCTGGGTGCTGTCGAGGATCTTCTTGCGAAGACGGATCGACACCGGCGTCACTTCCAAGAGCTCATCTTCTTCCAGGAATTCGATGCATTGTTCTAGCGAAAGATTGCGTGGCGTTTCCAGGCGAATGATACCGTCCGAACCGCTGGCACGCATGTTCGTGAGGTGCTTGCTGCGGCAGGCGTTCACGCTCAGATCGTCTTCACGAGCGTTCTCGCCAACGATCATGCCTTCGTAGATGGCCGTTCCCGGCGCAACGAAGAGCACGCCGCGCTCTTGCACCATTTCGAGTGCATAGCCCGTGGCAAGGCCTGTTTCCATGGAGACCAGTGCACCACGTGCACGACCAGGAATGGCGCCCTTGTAGGGCATGAAGGAGTCGAATGTGTGATTGAGCACACCTTCTCCGCGTGTTGCCGTCAAGAACTCCGTACGGAATCCGATCAGACCGCGAGCGGGAACAAGGAATTCTGTGCGGACCTGACCAATGCCGGGATTCATGGCCGTCATCTCGCCTCGCCGCCTTCCCAAGATCTCGATCACCGTGCCCACGTGGGCTTCGGATACGTCAACCGTCACGTGTTCGATCGGTTCGATGAGCTTGTCGTTCTCGTCGCGACGGAAGAGAACTTCAGGACGTGATACGGCGAACTCGAACCCTTCGCGACGCATGGTCTCGATCAGAATGGCCAGTTGCAATTCACCACGTGCCGATACCTTGAACGTATCGGGCGAGTCCGTGTCGGTCACGCGCAGCGAGACGTTGAGTCGCAATTCGCGATAGAGTCGTTCACGCAGCTTTGGTGTGGTCACGAACTTGCCTTCGCGGCCGGCAAGCGGCGACGTGTTCACCATGAAGTACATGGCGATCGTTGGCTCTTCGATGTTCACATAGGAAAGCGGTTCCGTGCGGGACACATCGGCAATGGTCTCGCCGATGAAGACGTTCTCGAACCCGGACAGCGCAATGATCTCGCCGGCCTCTGCTTCGTTCACTTCTGCACGACCCGTTCCTTCGAACGTGTACATCTTCGTGATACGAGCGGTCTCGCGCGTTCCGTCCGGCTTGATCAAGGCAACATTGTCGCCGATCTTGGCACGTCCGTCGGCGATACGACCAACAGCGATACGACCAACGTAGTCGCTCCAGTCGAGCGCAGAGATGATCATGGCGAACGGTGCTTCGCGGTCTACTTCAGGCGGTGGGATGTGTTCGAGGATGGCATTGAAGAGCGGATCCAGCGTTTCGTTCGGATCGTCGAGCGACGTCTTCGAAATGCCCTGCTTGCCGATGGCATAGATCACTGGGAAGTCGAGCTGCTCATACGATGCACCAAGGCTGATGAAGAGCTCCATCACTTCGTCGAGCACTTCCATCGGACGTGCATCGCCGCGATCGATCTTGTTCACGACCACGATCGGCTGCAGGCCCATGTCGAGCGCCTTGCGCAATACGAAGCGTGTCTGCGGAAGGGGACCTTCTGCGGCGTCGACGAGGAGGAGTACTCCGTCCACGAGCGACAGAATGCGTTCCACTTCGCCACCAAAGTCGGAGTGACCCGGTGTGTCGACGATGTTGATCTTCACACCCTTCCAATGCACAGAGGCATTCTTGGCAAGGATGGTAATACCTTTTTCGCGCTCAAGGTCGTTCGAGTCCATCACGCGTTCAACCACTACTTGGTTGTCGCGGAAGGTACCGCTCTGACGGAGCATGGTGTCCACAAGCGTGGTCTTGCCATGGTCAACGTGAGCAATGATTGCGATGTTTCGGATGTCGGTTCTCGTGTGAAATGCCATGTTGGGGTGGTATCTGTTGAAGTAAAGCCAACAAATATAAGGAATTAGCCCAACGTGACCCCAATCCGGTCAGCTCTCCGAAAACTCGCCCTCCCAACGGGCCATCACAACACTGGCCAGGCAATTGCCGAGCACGTTCACGCTAGTGCGGGCCATGTCCATGAGCTCGTCGATGCCGATGATCAGATAGATGGGTTCGATGGGGAGTCCGAA
Source organism: Kapaibacterium sp. (SeqCode) (assembly GCA_044224925.1). Classification (GTDB taxonomy): domain Bacteria; phylum Bacteroidota; class Ignavibacteria; order Kapaibacteriales; family Kapaibacteriaceae; genus Kapaibacterium. The sequence goes on along the minus strand of JBGAJM010000006.1, from coordinate 93,616 downwards.
CGATGTGGCCGTGCCCATGAGGATCACCAAGGATGCCCGTGGAATGCCCGCCACACCTTTGCTTGTGAGCATGAGCGTGAGGGCGATCACGATCTGTTGCGCGATCGGAAGATGGATGCCGGCCGCCTGTGCCACGAAGACCGTGGCCAGCGATAGGTAGAGCGTGGTCCCGTCGAGATTGAAGGAATATCCCGTGGGCAGCACGAAGGCCACGATCTTCCGCGGCACGCCCAGTTTCTCCATGTTCTCCATGGCCTTCGGCAGGGCAGCCTCGGAGCTCGTGGTGGCAAAGGCCAGCGAGACGGGCTCGGCAACGGCCCGCAAGAACTTTCGGATGGGTACGCGCGAGAACACGGCGATCGGTCCGAGCACACCAACGACGAAGACCACCAGGGCCAGGTACAGCGTGCCCAACAAGGCAAAGAGATGCACGAGCACGCCAATGCCCATGTGACTCACCGTGTAGGCGATCGCCGCACCAACACCGAATGGCGCGATGTACATCACCACCTTCGTGAACTTGAACATCACCTCGGCCAGCGATTCCGTGAAGGCCAGCATGGGTGCGCGTTTCGGCTCGGGCACCATGGCCAGACCGATGGCGAAGAGCACAGAGAAGACAACGATCTGGAGGACCTGTCCTTCGGCCACCGACTTTGCGATGTTGTCCGGGAAGATGTGCAACACCACGTCCTGCCACGTCTGCGCGGCCACCTTCGGCACTTCGACCGCAGGCATGAGCGCCATGTCCACGCCCACTCCGGCCTGGGTAAGGTTAATGGCGGCAAGGCCGATGAACAGGGCAATGGTGGTCACCACTTCGAAGTAGAGGAGCGACTTCCATCCGAGACGTCCCACCTGACGGAGATCGCTATGTCCGGCAATGCCCACAACGAGCGTGGCGAACAGCAGCGGACCGACGATGGTCTTGATGAGCTTCAGGAAGACCTTGCTCATCACGTTCATGTTGGCGGCAATGGCAGGGAAGTCGTAACCAAGCTCGATGCCCAAGAGCATGCTGAGCAGGATCCAGTTCGTGAGCGACTTGGATCGGAAGGCAAGGACGATGAGAACGGCGAGGATGGCAAGGCGGATGCCGCCGAACACTTCATTCGGGATGCCCAGCCAGTGCACTTCGTTCGCATAGAACAAGGCACCGTTGAGAAGGGCAAGCCCAAATTGGACGAACTGCATGAAGAGCCCCGTGCTGCGTTAGAAGTAGTTCGATTCGTCTCGCCAGCGAACGATCTTCCAGGGAACGTCGGCGCTTGGACGTTCGATGCGCAAGTTCACTCGACCTTGGGCGCGGATCACGTCGGTTGGGGAGAACGTGATCGAGAGATTGAATCCACGCGAGATGTTCTGTCCGAGAGAATCACCGTCGGCGACCACGATCTCGTTCCATACTAGATCGAGTTGCTGCGAGGCATTGAACAGTCCTTGCGTGGCGAGCATGTCTTCGTCACGACCCCATGTGACGTCGATGGCCTTGTCGTAATTCCGATAGACGAAGGAGAAGCTGCGGTCGAGAAGACGACCGTAGGTGACCGTGTCCTTGAACACGTAGGCGAATCGGAAATTCTGGAACACTCCCTCTACCGTTCGCTGATCGCCCAAGATAGGGGCCGTTCCCTGCTCTGTGGAGAGAGCAGGGGCGAACGGATTCGTGCAGGCCGTGAAGGCGCAGCAGCTCAACGCCACTGCAACGGCGATGCGGAGGGATGCGAAACGCATCACGCTCCGAACAACATCTTTCCAAGGCCGAAGAACCATGCGAGTCCGGCAACGAACAACGTCACGCCGGCAATGCCCATGATGGAGCCTTGTGATTCACTGTGCACCGATGTTCCACCGGCACCGAGGACGACGGCCATGATGCCGTAGCCAATGCCGACGGCATGCCATGACCAGTGCCACGAGAAGTGAACGCTAATGCCGATGGCGATGATGACAAGACCAAGAACAAGGCCCAAGAATCGTGTTGCTGCGGAATCTCCGCCGTGTGCGTGTTCAGACATGGTTGATCCTATTCATGAAGATGCGGAAATATAGCAAGGAGGAGCCGATCCATCAGCGCAGATATACTTGATGCACCACATAGATGCAGGAGTCTTCCACGTAGTGGATCCCTGCCGCCTTGCATCGCTCAGCCCCGTGGGCCGTAGTGATGCCCGCCTGCAGCCATACGCATCGCGGGGATCCGTGCAGACGGAAGTGCTCGATGGCCTCGTCCACGATGGCATCGCATTGGTCAGAGGGTCGGAAGACGTCGAGGATGTCGATGTCCACGTCGACGTCCGCCAGCCGCGGTACGCACGGAATGCCCGCCACCGAGGTCACACTCGGATTGATGCCGACGATGTCGTATCCGCTTTCACGCATCAACAACGGAATGTCGTGGGCCGACTTTCCGGGAGTGTTCGAAAGACCGTAGACGGCAATGGTTTGCGCCGCCCGCAAGATGTCCGCTGCTTCCATGATCGCTCCTTAGTTGGAAAGTTGCGCCTTGATCAAGGACCACGTGGCCTCGACCGTATCCGATGTGCGCTTGGCATCCTTCCACGACGAGATGCTCCACAGCCCCGACGATTCCGGCGTGATCGTGAGCACCATCGTGCCGGTGAGCGTGGTGGGGATCGAGGCGATACCGTGTTGTGCGACGAGCACGTAGTCGGTGACGTAGACGGTGGAATCGGGCGACGAAAAGGCTGTGTTGGTGTTCACGTATTCCAGCGATGGATTCGTGCCTTGCGGGAGCCGCGACATGAGCGACAGAAATGCCTGGCGTTCGCTGGACAGACCCCATCCCGTGAAGAGCGAGGCATACCGTGCGCGCACTTCGGCGCTCGGTTCGAACACATACGGATACTTGCTCCGCGTGGTCGCATCGGCCAAGCACAACATGAAGTTTTCCGTGTTCTTCTCGATCACGGCATTGCGCATGTTGGCAAGCACGGTGGAAGGCGCCGTGGGAGGGAGAAAGGAGGAACGGCCTGTGTCGGGCTCCTCGGGCGTGCGGGTCGCGCATGCCGAACAGAGGAGGATCAGACAACAGCCGATCAGCGCTTGGCGATAATGATGCATCGTTCTGATGTGGCCTCGTCGAATGGAGCACCGTGATACGAGCCGCACGATCGCTGAATGGTGAGCCCGGCATCGGTCATCATGGTCACGAGTTCGTCGTGGGTGTACAACCACACACGTTCTTCAAAAGAGTATTCGCCGCGACATGGTTCGTTGATCGTGATGGTCTTGCGCACGAACGGCTCGTCGATGCGACGTTCCTGAATGATGGTCACGCCACCGATCATCGACACGGTCTCGGGGACAAGATGTTCCCGCACGCGACGTGCGTTGAAGAAATCCATCACCACCATGCCGCCTTCCCGAACACTGTCGTGCATGGTCTTGATCACACCGGCGTTCTCTGCGTGCACGTCGAAATAGCCGAACGACGTGAAGAAGTTCACAATGGCATCGAAGGGGGCATGCGGATACGGTCCGCGCATATCTCCCACCACGAACGACACGTGATCGTTCGAGTACAAGTGCTTTGCGCGTTCGATCAGGAATGTGGATGCATCCAGTCCGGTGACCTCGTAGCCATGCTCGGCAAGTGCCGACGCATGTCGACCATATCCGCAACACAGATCGAGGATGCGGGCACCGCGCGGAAGGTCGGCGACGTGGTGGACGAGTTCGATCGCCTCGGCGGCCTCTTCTTCGGTACGGTGATGATACAGTCTGGGATACCATGGAGACTCGAACCACGATTCGAACCACGTCATACGGGAGTCCTTCCTTCGAGCGCACGCGCAAGCGTTGCGTCGTCTGCGAATTCAAGATCGCTTCCCATGGGAACGCCGCGTGCGATCCGGGTGACCGGAATGGCAAGGGGCGACACCATTTTGGCGATGTACTGCGTGGTCACTTCTCCTTCGACGTTCGGATTCAAGGCAAGGATGAGCTCGTGCACCTGCACGTTCAGTCGCGACAGCAGTTCGCGCAATCGAATATCGTCCGGCCCGATGCCGTCCAGCGGACTCAGTGCGCCGTGGAGGACGTGATAGAGTCCGCGATAATCATTCGTCTTCTCGATGGCCATCACGTCGCTTGGTTGCTCGACCACACAGATCACGCTGCGATCGCGCTTCTCGTGCGAGCAAATGGCGCATACCTCTCGGTCTGTGAACGTGCAGCACACACTGCACTCGCGCACGCCCGTTCGCATCTGCACCAGTGCCGACGCGAACTGGTCGACGAACTCCTGTGGCTGTCGTAACAAATGGAAGGCCAACCGTCGTGCCGTTTTCTTCCCTATTGTTGGTAGGGTGGAAAGGAGCTCAACAACGTGTTCGATGGATTCGCTTGTGAATTGCATACCGTCAAAGTTACGGGTTGGTTCGCACGTTGTGCCGCAACATTTTTGCAGGGTGGCCGTTTACCACTGCCGTCAATGTGACACTTTTACACTGTGAGGACCCCATGGGGATCTTTGATCGCATCTCGGATATCGTGAAATCCAACCTGAACGACATGTTGGATAAGGCCGAAGACCCGGAAAAGATGCTCAAGCAAATGGTGCTTGAGATGGAAGAAAGCGTGAACAAGGCAACGCTTGCCATTGCCAACGCCATTGCGAACGAAAAGGGACTGGAACGTAAGATCCAGAAGAACAACGAAGAAGCGGCCGAATGGAAGCAGCGCGCCGGGCAAGCCGTACAAGCCGGTCGCGACGATCTGGCACGCGCCGCCCTCGAAAAGAAGACGATCTGCGAGCGCAACATCGCCGATCTCGAGCCATTGCATGCACAAGCGGCGGCCACCACGGCCAAGATGCGCGAGCAACTTGCACAGCTCAAGTCTAAGCTCGACGAAGCACGCGCACGTCAGTCCACGCTGATCGCCCGTTCCCAAGCCGCCAAGGCACAGAAGACCATTGCACAATCGTTCAGCGGCGTTGGCAGCGACGCCTTCTCCAAGTTCGACAAATACGAAGGCAAGATCGAGAAGCTCGAGGCAGAAGCGTCGGCCTTCGAGGAACTTGCCGGTGAGAACACCGACCTGGAAGCACAGTTCAAGAACTTGGGTACCGATCAGAAGATCGACGACGAGTTGGCGAAGCTGAAGGCAGAGATGGCGGGGAGCAAGTAATGGCAACGACCGAAGCCATCATTGCCCATACACAGAGCCGTGTTGATGCGATCATGCAGAAGGCATTCCCTGATGCCATCCCGTTCGACAACGGGGCCTATGTGATCACGCACGGTTCTTCGTCGGTGATGATCATGGTCCGTCCGTACACCGAGACCGACACCATGGTCGAACTGCTTTCGCAAGTGGTGACGGGAGCCACCGTCACGCCGGAGGTGATGCACTTCTTGCTGCGCAAGAACGCTGAGCTCCACTTTGGTGCATTCAGTTTGCTCTTCGACGGAACGATCGTGTTCTCGTACTCCCTGCCGGGAACGAGCATCGATGCGAATGAGCTAGAGGCCGCGGTGACAAGCGTGGCCGTGATCGCCGATCACTACGACGATCACATCGTGCAGATGGCGGGCGGCAAGCGCCACGCCGATCTCGGTTAATTCTTGGCCGGCTGCACCCGGATCCGAATACAACGATTGAGGAATCGACCCTGAGGAGTTTCATCACTGAACTTCTCGGTGGTCGTTCCCGTCGTGAACTTGAACGAAGCCCCCGGCAATCCCTGAATGAACTTCTCGGTCACCTGACCGCGTTGCTCGGAGAGCGCCTTGTTGCGTGCATCGGACCCCAACACATCGGCACTGCCGTTGATGATGATGGTACTGTTGGCGGGCAAGCGCTCACGCAACTGTCGTAGCAACGACTTCACATCCTCGGTCAACTCTGCGCTGTTATAGTCGAATCGAAGCACGGCCTCGAAACCATCGGCCTCGAGGGCCACTTGCTGACGGGCGATCATGCGGAGATCGAGCAACGTGTCGATAAGCGTGGTGGCCCCGCCACCCTGAGCCTTCGCCGTGATCCGCATGGTATCAGCCGTGGTGGCCACCGGGATCTCGAACGGGATCACCGTTTGTCCGGTGTACTTGATGGTCGTGTCCTTGACCGAGGCGATCGAAAGGTCGATCGGCGTACCGGTCTTCATGTTCGTGCGCACGTTCAGCAAGGCATCGCCCTTCAATCGGGCGAATCGTTCTGCACTGACCCATTCCTGGACCTGTGCGTTGACCACCGTGATGTCGGCGCGGCGATTCTCGATACGTCCTTCTGCAAAGTCCTGGTTGGACGGAACGGCCGGCATGACCGATCCCATCACGGAGATGCGACGGTCTTCCACACCAAGGTTCTTGAGCACGCTCTTCACGCTGTTGGCTCTTCGACGTGCAAGCACCGGACCTTCGGGTTCGGTCGTGGAACCACTCGTTGCGCCGTCGATCACCACCGTTGCATTCGGATTGTCGCGCAGGATCTTGGCAATGCGCGGGAGGATCTGATAGTGAGCGGCAATGGCGTCGTTGTCGATCGAGTCGACGGCCGATGTGATATACCGCGCCGGAATATCGGCCGACGCAGAATCGAAGAACACGGCCGGCACGATGGGCACCGAGGCCTTGAGCTGATTGCCGGTGAGCACGGCACCCCGGAATCCCGAGAAGTTCATGTCGATGGACGGCGCTGCCGGAACAACTCCGGCCACGATCACAGGTGGCGGTGGGGGAGGCGGTTCTTCATACTCGATGCTGCCCATGCGAACGCCGAGTTCAAAACGGACACCCCACGTCTTCCACGATGCATCCGAGACCATATCATTGAAGAAATAGTCGAAGGAGACCTGCGGTGCAATGGCCCAACCATCACTCAAGAGGATCTTGGATTCAACGGCGGCACTCATACCGAAGAGCACGGAGGTTTTGGTGGTGATGTCGCCACTGGAGACCGTTCGCGATTGAACGCGTTGCCCATCAACAACGAGGTAGGCATTGTCGGGCTCGACGATGCTCTCTGTTTGCGTGTAGGTGGCGCTGAGCGGGAAGGAGATGCGTGGACCGATGGCGATGCCGAGTGGACTCGTGCGCGTTTCACCAATGAGGGGAATGCGGAGATCGGGCTGTACTTCGATGCACGACCACGTTGCCGCAACGGAATGCTCCGTGGTCACGAGAACGTCGCGATTATTGGCAAGATCGCGCAGCAAGAACTGTCCGTTGTTCTTAAGCGTACCGTTTCGCCCTACATAGCTTGCTCCCAGACCGAGTCCGAGCGTGGGCGAGAACGGGATCTCGGCAATGGCCGAGATGGATGGTCCGATGCCGCTTCCGCCGGTGAGCGCTCCGCAGTCGACGATCGTTCCCGTCTGCGTCAGGTTGGCCGTGTAATTCGAGGCGACGATCCCACCCATGAGTCGAATGGCGAATGTCTCGGTCGCCCGCGGCGTTCCGCCTTGCCATTGTGCAGTGGCAGGGAGCAGGGCGGCAAGGAAGACCAGGAGGATTGTACGCATGGCTTCGAAAATACACTCTAGAATCGAGCGACCATGCATGCCGCCACGCCGCCTTGCCGAGTGGGGAGGAGCTGGAGTGTCAGATCGTCGTCGACGCTGAAGTCGTGCAAATGCGCGCCAACATAGGCGTCCACAGCAGCAAGGATGTACGTGAGGAGGAAGATCCCTCCCGAGAGGTCGCGGTTATCGCGGTAGTATTCCTTCTCGCGCTTTAACGAAGAGATCACACTCGACGCGGCCGAATCGGCAACGGCCTGGTCGTACCTGTCCTGCGCGTCTTGATACTTGTTGTTGTTCCAAATGAAGAAGCCGGCACTGCCAAGGGCCACGCCACTGAACAACGGGACCTTCCAGTAGCTCTCTACATAGAGTTGCCCAAGTCCCGGAAAGAGCAACGACCATAACACGGCCGTGGTCGGGTCCTTCGTGAGGGCAACGCCCGTGGTCTTCGCTGTTGTGTCAACAACGACAACGGGACCGGCAAAGTAGGATGCCATGGTCTGCGGTGCATCGGTATGCGCCGATAGCGGCACAGCAACGCACATCAGTACGAAGAGCACACCAGTGATGGAACGTCTTAGGGCAGACAAGCGATCACCTCGATCTCGACAAGGGCGTCCTTGGGCAGTCGTGCCACTTCTACGGCGGAACGCGCGGGCTTGTGATCACCAAAGGCCGCTGCATACTCGGCATTCATCACCTGAAAATCGTTCATCGATTTCAAGAACACGGTGGTCTTGACCACATCGCTCATCGTTGCACCTTGCGATGCAAGGATGTTCTTCACGTTCTCGAGCGCACGTTGTGTTTGCTCCTTCACGCCGCCCGGGACCATGGTCCCGTCAACAAGCAGACCGATCTGTCCGCTCGTGTACAGCATCGTGCCGGAACAAAGGGCAGCATGAGAGTAAGGACCAATGGCGGCAGGGGCATCGGGGACGATGATGGTTCGTTGCATATGATTCGTACAAGAAAAGAGAGTTATAAGTGACAGGAAGAGAGTTACAAGTGACAAGTGACGAGTGACGTTCATGCAGTCCTCCGGACGAGAAGGGCGGCACCGATGATGCCGGCATGATTCCGGAAGGTGGCGGGTCGAACATCGAGCACAGCGGCGATCGTGGGGATGGCGCGCTGACGCATATGCGTCGTGATCCGGTCGATGATGGACGGGAAGGCATCAGCGATGCCGCCGCCAATGATGATGGTGCCCATGCCAAGCAGTGCGCATGCGCTGCACAAGGCAAGGGCAATGTCTTCGGCAACGGCGTCGAGCACGGCAATGGCCGTTGCATTGTGCGACGCAACCTCTGCGGCGATCTCTTCGATGCTGGCCTCGATGCCGGTGGCCAGGATGTAGCGGTCTTGAATGCCTTGCCGCCCTGCATACTCCTCGACCGTGCCTGCGCGCCATTGATGACCGGTGACGGTGCTGCGATCCTGTCGGTCGATGATGATGTGCCCAACTTCGCCCGCGCCACCCGTGGGTCCGCGCAGAATGTGTCGACCCATCACAATGGCCCCGCCGATGCCCGTGCCGAGCGTGATGTAGAGGAACGAGTTCACTTCGGCACCAGCGCCCGCATCGGCCTCGGCAATGGCGGCCACGTTCGCATCGTTGTCGACGGCGACGGTGCACTGCAAGCGTTGCGCAAGAATGTCGCGAAGCGGCACCACGCCCCAGCCCACCATGTTGGGCGGATCGTGCACGGTGCCGTGCTGATCCACCACGCCGGGACATCCGATGCCCAGTGGCAGTGACCGTGTGCCGGCCAACTCGCGATACAAACGCTCAATGCCATCGATCATCGCGTCGACGCCTTCACCGGCATGCGACGGAACGGTGCGCACATCGAACAGCTCGCCCTGTGCATCCACACAAGCAGCCTTGAGATGTGTACCACCGATATCGATGCCAATGGTCATGGACGTTGATCGCGTTTGATGATGAAGACCTCTTCGCCGGTGCGCACATAGCCGTACTTCTCGCGGGCAAGTCGCTCGATCTCTGTGGTGTCCGTGGCAAGGCGATGCATTTCGGCACGCAGCGAATCTTCGATATGACGTTCCGCAGCAATGCGAGCGTTCAGCGTGCCTTTGTCGGACTCAAGTCCGAAGCGCGTGAACACACCATACGACGAGAAGAGCACGAAGAGCGCCACGATCACCGTCAGGATGCCGATCACCATGAGACGCTGTCGCGTCATGGTGGAACGTTGTTTGGTGACGGTTGAAGTTGCCATACCGCAAAGATAGGTGGCTCAGGCGCGCCAACAGTCCTTCACATGATCATCCACCATTCCAACGGCCTGCATGAAGGCATAACAGATGGTGGAGCCAACGAACGTGAAGCCGCGCTTCTTCAGGTCCTTGCTCATGGCATCGCTCTCGGCCGAGGTGGTGGGGATGCTGCGAAGGGAGGCAGGGCGGTTCACGATGGGGACGTTGTTCACGAATCTCCAGAGATAGGCATCGAAGGAGCCGAGCTCTTTCTGCACAGCCAGGAAGGCGCGTGCATTCTTGATGAAGCCGTGCACCTTGAGTTGGTTCCGCACGATGCCCGGGTCCTGCATGAGCTGGTCGAGTCGTTCCGGTGTGTAGGTGATCATGCGTTCTGCATCGAAACCATCGAAGACCTTGCGATAGTGGTCGCGCTTGCGCAGGATGGTGATCCAGCTCAGGCCTGCCTGCGCCCCTTCGAGACAGAGCATCTCGAACAGATGTCGGTCGTCGTGCGACGGGCGACCCCATTCCTCATCATGATAGGCAACGTAGAGCGGATCGGTACCGCACCATGCACAGCGTTTCTTGTCATGTTCCTTCATGATACTCTTCCCATGGACGTTCAGGCCATTTGTGTTTCGGATAGCGACCGCGCATTTCCTTGCGCACGTCGGCGTACGAACCTCGCCAAAATCCGGCAAGGTCCTGCGTGACCTGTAGTGGTCGACCTGCCGGAGAGAGGAGGTGGATGGTAAGGGGGAGTCGACCGTTGAGGACGGACGGAATTCCGTCAACACCGAAGAGATCTTGCAAACGCGCAGCCACAACAGGCTTCGATGGATCCGTGTAGTCAATGGCCACATTCCGCCCGCGCGGCAGTCGATAGGTGGTCGGCAATGCGCGATCGAGCTGCTGCCGCTGTTCCCACGTGAGCATGCCATGGAGAATGGCGGCAAGGTCCAGGGATCGCACATCGCGCAATCGATGCACTCCCATGAGATGTGGAACAAGCCATTCATCCACGCTTGCGATGAGCGACGGCATGTCCATGGCGGGAAGGTCGGTGAGCTGACCAATAGATCGGCAACACGTCACACGTTCAATGAACTGCGTGCAATGCGACGTCCACGGCAGATCGCGCAGCGAGCGTTGTGCAAGCACGCGAGCCAGCTCCATGGCAATGTCGTGCTGTGGTGCATCGCGCAAGGATTGTTCGGAGATGGTGAGGGCATCGAGCATGCGCACACGCCGGGCGACAACGGCCTCGCGTTCTTCGTCGAAGGTGCAGGAGATCTTCGTGGTGAGATGGTCGGCAAAGATCGACTCGACGTCGGCGGCCGAAACGGCCACGGCGGCGCGGATCACGAGATCGTTCGACGTCCCGTCGACGTCGGCGATCGCAAGCCATGGCGATCGCTGCAGGGCATCATCACCGAAGAGCCGTGCTGTCCGTCCATGTCGTAGCTGATACAGTGCACTGCCCTCGCGTGAACGTTGTGCGATCCGGTCGGGATAGGCAAGTGCAATGCAACGCGCAACATCGGCTGCATCGTTCATGGCAGGTCCGTGCTGCTGCGTGCGCATGCGCGCATGAAGGTGTTGTGCGCGAAGCTGCGCCGCGCGCACATCATGACGCGACGCGTCGGCATCGGCCATGCCGCGCAGCACGGCAAGTCTGCGAAGGAGATCGGCATCGGCCGATGTTCGCAGGATGTCCTTTTCGCCAAGCAATGCCACGAGGTCGACGGCCGTTGCGGTGATCCCCATCGTGCCGGCCTTCGTGAGCATGTGTGCCATGCGAGGATGAAGGCCCATGGCGGCAAGCACCTTGCCGTGATCCGTGATGGTATTGTCGTCGGTGATCGCATCGAGATCTCGCAAGAGCTCGCGTGCTTGGTCAACGTGGGCACGTGGCGGCTCGTCCACCCAACGCAACTCGTTCATCGATCGAATGCCCCACGAGGCGCATTCGAGGACGAGGGAGGCAAGGTCGGCACTGATGATCTCGGGCATGCGTCGCGTCGGCAAGAGGTCGTGCTCGGGTCGCGTCCACAATCGATAACACACCCCATCGGCCGTGCGACCCGCACGACCGGCGCGTTGCGTGGCCGCGTCGTGTGAAACGCTCACGGTGACAAGGCGCGTCATCCCGCTGCGCAGATCGAAGCGTGGTTCGCGCGACAGACCACTGTCGATCACGGAACGGACGCCGTCAATGGTAAGCGAGGTCTCGGCAATGGATGTCGACAGGATCACGCGTCGTACGCCTGCCTGTGCGGGACGCACGGCCAGGTCCTGTTGTTCGGCTGTTTGCAGTCCGTGCAGTTCATGGACCTCTACGCCTTGCGGGACGACGAGTCCTTCACGAACACGCCGTATCTCCTGCCGACCCGGCAGAAAGACCAGCACATCACCATCATCGTGTTGCAGTGCTTTGGAGATCGTCGTGCGCACGGTAGGGAAGAGGTCTTCGCGTCGGACCGATGAGGTCGCATAGTGCACATCAACGGAATGGGCCCGGCCAAGCGATCGCACGATATCGGCCTCCGTCGTGCCAAGTACTTCGGGCAGTCCTTCGAGATGCTGCAGTGTAGCGCTCATCACCAGCACTTTCAGGTCGGGACGCATCACGGAGCGCACCATCAACGTCAGCGCCAACCCAACATCGGCCTGGAGCGATCGTTCATGGAACTCGTCGAAGATCACGAGCGACACGCCCTGCAGCGAGGGATCATCGTGGAGAAGTCGTTGCAATGTTCCTTCGGTGACCACTTCGATGCGCGTACGTGCGCTCACGGCCGTCTCGTTGCGCATGCGATATCCCACGGTCTCGCCAACGCGCTCACCAAGCAAGGCAGCCATCCGTCGAGCCGCCGCCTTGGCGGCAAGTCGACGTGGTTCCAGCATCAGCATCTTGCCGCCTTGCATCCATGCAGTCGACATCAACACGAGTGGTAACAAAGTTGTCTTCCCCGCGCCCGGCGGCGCCTCTACCATGCAAACGTGATGGTGCTGCAACCGCTCGGCGATCACATCGACCACGTCAAGGATCGGTAAGGTGGGAAGGGTGGGAAGGGACATCGTGCAATTTATCGACGGCGACGGGTATCGGTGGCATTGCGACGCAACACGTCGAGCACGGCACGCCAGAGCACGTGGTAGGGGATGAGCTCGGCAGACTCCATACCGATAGGCATGGAATGGAGTCGCTCGACAAAGTGTGCACAAGCGCGTTCGCAGCGGTCAGCATTGAAGTCGTGCGACGGAAGGCGCATCAACATTCGGAAGAACGTGGCGGTGCGCTGTGTCGAAGCTCCGAGGAGGTGCCGCTTGATATACAGTCCGATGCTCTCGCGTAGCTCCACGATCTCGGAGTACTTCTTCATGTCGACGTAATAGAGCACTCTGAGATAGAGCACCTGCGCATTCGTCACAAGTTTGTCTGCAGTAACGGCGGCCATCTTGCGCTCCACATTCGCGATGTAGAAGCGGGACGGACCAAGTGTTGCCTGTATGGTCGCTTGTGATGACGGGAAGAACCTTGCAAAGACATGCAGCGACACCTCGCGGAGCTTCCATAGGTCCCGTCGAGCTTGGGTTAGCGCACGACGTTGGTACGATCGCGCTTCGTGGCAGATCGCCGATGCGTATGCCAGATCGCTCGAGCGAAGTCCAAGCGTGAACATGTACTCGAGAACAACATTCCACATGGGAATGTTCGTGGCCAACAACGGTCGCGCACGTTCTGCGCGTCGCTTTGCGCCTCTCAGATCGTTCAAGGTCGTGAGGCAGACCATGGATCGGAGGACGAACTCACCAACGCGCGACGGAGAAGTGAAATCTGCATGACCTTGATAGTACTGGACAGCCTCGTCACACACAGCAAGGGCTCCATGCCAATCATCTCGCAACTGCAGTGCACGACTTCGCAAACGGAATGCCGTTGCGTGGAACACCCACCGGTCATAGTTCTTGCGTAAGGTCTCAGCCTTGCGTCCCATCGCCTCGATCTGTCGGATGGTGAGCGGATCTGCCACGCGGCGAGACACCACGAGCGCATTGGAGATATCCTCCCAACCCTCTGCCTCCAGTTCAAGCGAGTAGATGTGCTCGAGAGCACTGATCTCGGCGTTCAGCTTTCGTACTTGTCCAAGCCGTCCCTGCAAACCCATGTACGCACGGAGGTAGAACAGACACATGATCTCGACGGCCGTGAATTGAGATCTTCGAGCACGCGCAAGCAGTCGCACGGTCACATGCCGTGAGGGGCCGTTGTACCCATAGGCCATGAGGATGCGCATGGCAAGAAGATCGCGAAGACAACGAAACGTATCGGTCCATGGCCGTGAATCGTATGGTGGCCCAACGTTGATATCGAGGCTCACCGAAAGCAATCGATCGAACACGCGAGAGAGTGTTCGTTCATCATGCGTCGTGGGGATCTTCGATTGGAATGCATCAAGCAACTGCTCTGTAGCGCGACGCATCTTGGTATCGATACCTAATGCGCGATCGACCGCAGCGACATCCATTCCTGATCGAGATGTCAAGAGTTGCGTGAGGTCACGGATCGCAAGTGCTCGAAGTGAAGAAGGCATGCCACGAAACTATCAAAAAATGGATGTCCGAAAAACTACTGTAATGACCCATCGTTAGAAATACGTCCTCCAGATGTTTGTACCAGAACGTACAACACATGTCGGAAAAAGATCGGAGAGGGCCATGGATCTTCTACTTGCAATACTGCTCTATCTGGGGCTGGTAGATCTACAGTCGTCCTATACCACAACTACTGTGTACACTATCGCCGATACCAATTCGCAGTTGATCAGTGTCACAACCGCAGATACCACAGCGATGCGATCTGTGACGGATTCTTACTTGAGTATAGCAGTGAACGTAGACGTCGTCGATCGAAATGGCGGTAATTGATCAGTAGGCGAGTGAATGCTGGGAGTACACACAGCAATGCTGCCGTTCGTTGTCCCGTACGTTCCATTCCCCTCTTTCACAACTATGAACGGCAGTAGATTAGAAGAAAGTGGCCGACTCTCAATTAGGTATGAGAGTCGGCCATCTTTCGGAGAGGATGTTCTTTCACGAAGGCGGTATATTAGGATCTGAACGTCGTATGAATTCGAAGAATAGTGAGCTCAAGTGTCAACAACGACTCTCTATCGACCTATTGGTCCGATCGAACTGGAACTCATCGAACGATCTGGTTGGACGCGATTCCCGCCTCGACTCCCTGAGCAGCCGATCTTTTATCCCGTCCTGAACGAGGAATACGCGATCCAGATCGCACGTGACTGGAATGTTAAAGCCTCTGGTGCGGGTTACGTGGCGCGATTCTCCGTGAGAACTGAGTTCATCCGACGGTTCGAAGCGCATGTTGTGGGAGGCCAGATTCATGCGGAATTGTGGATCCCTGCTGAGTTACTTGATGAATTCAATGAGAACATCGTAGGATCGATCGAGATCACGCACTCATTTACCCCCGATCGATAACGAAGAGGATCGCGTATCCGGCGAGCACATCGGATCATAACACTCCTGCTTTTCGCCATTTGGTTGGGAAATGGACTATTCTGTAAGGTCTTGGGTCTCGTGCCACGACACGAGCTGATCGTTGCACGCATCCTTGGTAACGAGTTTGCGCGACCGTTGACGCTTATGATCGGGATCCTGGAGATGGGGCTCGCATTTTGGATCCTTCGCGGTAAAGCGTGGAAGATCACTGCAGTTTTCCAGATGTCCGTTGTCGCGATCATGAATATCCTCGAATTCGTCCTCGCGCGAGATCTTCTCCTTTGGGGAGGAATGAACGCAGTGTTCGCATTGCTGTTGATCGTTGTGATCTATATCGATGCCTTTCATCTCCGATCAGGTCACCCGAGAACTTCTTAGGATGTCGCCTTTCCTACGATCGCACCCTTTCCCGGTAGAAGCATTCTTCGAAACGTCCCTCGTTCTCACGTACGCTGTACCGTTCCAGCGGCTCCAGCCACTGATCCCGCCGTGCTGCACCCTTGATACCTACGAAAACGAGTGGGCATTTCTGGCTGTTGCGATGGTTCGGACCAAGCATCTACGTCCGCGAGGGTTCCCGCAGTGGTTGGGAAGTGATTTCTTCCTCGTTGGCTATCGGGTCTTTGTCCGCTATCGGAATACGTCTGGAAGGGTCATGCGAGGCTTGTACATCTTGGGATCTGAAACGGATAGCTCCGTGATGCGATCGCTTGGTAATGTGTTCACAACCTACGCTTACACGAAGATCGACCTGAGCGTCAAGCAACAAGGTGAAATGCTTGAGATCTCGTCTCATGACGGCGGAATCCATGTTGTGGCGGATGTATCGGATCGCGCCAACGTTCCACTACCTCCTGGTTCGCCCTTCCAGGATCATCGAACAGCTCGACGATACCAGGGCCCATTGCCGTTCACGTTCTCGTATGATGATCGTTCAGGCGAGGTGTTGATCGTCAAAGGAGTGCGGAGCGGATGGGATCCGACGCCGATTCACGTTATCGAGCATTCTTTTGAAAGGTTGGAGCAGCTTCACATTCCGGAAATGCGATTGGCGAGCGCCACCTTCCTTGAGAACATCCCATATCGGTGGGAAAGGGGCAAGAAAGAACGATGGATAAAGTAAGAGGGGCACTTCAGGGATCGAGGAATGTCATTCGTTTCAATTGGCATTTCTATGTGTTCGCCGGGGCATGCGCATGTCTTCTCTTGCTCATTCGAGAGCAGGTGGATCCGGTGGTTCGCAGTGTTATCGATATTGTGTTGATCCTGACCATAGCCTCCACCTTCACATCCATGGCTGTTTCCTTGTACGTGTATGATCTCTCGGATCTCTACACACTCAAGTGGCTTGATCGTATCACGTTGGAGAAGGTCGATACTATCGTGTCGATCACGGCAGGATTTGACGAGTTCAGCACGTTGCTGAAAGAACGATTCTCTTCGTCGACCTTTGTGCACCTTGACATCTATGATGTTGAACGACACACCGAGCTGTCCATCCGTCGGGCACGGGCTGCATATCCATTGCCCTCAGACGTACGGCATGTAGCGTCGACGTCGCTTCCACTCCCGGATGCTTCCATGGACGTTGCCTTCCTTTTGCTATCCGCACATGAGATCCGCAACACAGAGGAGCGACATGCATTGTTTCGAGAACTCGACAGGGTACTTTCGCCAAAAGGTCGTGTGATCGTCGTTGAGCATCTCCGGGGCCTCGCAAATGGTCTGGCGTATTCGATCGGCGCTTTGCATTTTCATTCCGAACGTACATGGACGAGATCATTCGATGCTGCGTCTCTTTGTGTTGAGCAAGAACTGAAGATCACACCATTCATCACAACGTTTGTTCTACGGCACAATGGAACTACATCTTAGCATAATCGGCGTGATGTTCGTCGTTCTCGCGGTGGCACATGTTGGCTTCCCCAGGTATTTTCGCTGGAGCACGGAATTACCGCGACTCAGCGTGATCAATCGCGAAATGATGGTCATTCATTTCGTCTTCATCGCCATCGTTCTATTGCTCATGGGGCTGCTGTGTCTGACCTCGGCGAGAGATCTTGTGCACACAGAACTCGGACGCCGTGTGTCGCTTGGTATGGGGATCTTCTGGCTTGTGCGACTTGCCGTTCAATTCTTTGGGTACTCCTCCACATTATGGAGAGGAAAGAGGTTCGAGACGTCGATCCACATTGTGTTCGCTCTGTCGTGGGCGTACTTCAGTGTGGTGTTCCTGCTCATAGCACTCCATTGAATCACAATTGCCGAACGTGGACCTAATGAAACTCAACATCCAATCGTTTGCACTCCTGTTCTGCCTCTTGAGCACGTTCTCTGTCGTTCACAGCAAGCCGAAGTACAGTGATCCTGACTTTCGAGCTCGAGTTGAATCCTTCATCAAGGGGTATGGTTCTGAGTATGCAAAGAGCGCAGAGCGATTCCAAAGTGGTCAGAATGATTACGTACTTGAGGAGAAAACGGATGCTGAATGGAAGAGCATTGTTACCCTAAAGGGAAAGTCGTTAGTGAGGAACAGCCTCGCCCAAGCGATACACCAGCGATTCTACTTGGGGTTCTTCAAATACTCTTCAGCGGAGAAGTGTACTATGGCTCTCGACAGTATTCTCGACAGTTGGGCGCCATTTCATGCGGTAGCGTGGGGAGATACTATTCGGCATCTCATAGTCACCCCAAGGTTGTACATCATCCGGGAAAAGGAGCTAATCGTTTGCACGATCCATTGTGAGCACGCAAACTCCTTGTGGACAGCATTCAAACACGACCTGATACGAGCATTTAAAGGGAGGGATGACAGGATGATAGAGATCAAATGCGGTGGCCCCGTTCATTTTACACCAACACTACCCAAGTAAATGAAAAAGGCCACGATTTCTGGTGGCCTTTAGCGTCCCCAGAATCGGACGGCTGTTTCCAGGTTGGCGTCGGCCATCTTTCGGAGAGGGTGTTCTGAGAATGGAAAGAAAACGATCTACAAGATCAATCTACGCCTTCGCACTCTTCACCGACGCAACGAGGATCTTCTTCAGCACCTTGATGTCGATGTCTTCGAGTTTGTTGATGTAGAGGCAACCGCTTCCCGTTTTGTGTTTGCCCAGCGACTTCAGTGCGTCTGCATGAACTTGAATGTTCATCAGGTAGACCGACAAGGCCGCTTTACGGGGAGAGAAGCCGATGATGAACCATTCGACTTCACGACCGGTCGTTGGACTTTTATAGATCATCTTTCCGAAGCCAACGATCGAGCCGCCCCACATTTTCGGTTCTTGCTTCGAAACCGTCTGCATCATCTTGAGTACGAGGAAGCTGTCGGCGCGTCTCCGCTCGTCTTGAATGCCGTTGAGAAAGTCCTCTACGCTTTCAGTGTTCTCCGTGGTTTTGACCTTTGCGAGCTTGCCCATTGGAGGTTCCGATCATCCGTTCTTCGTGATCACCCAGTTCAATTCCGTTTCATAGTCTTCCGGACCTTGCGCCTCCATCGGACCTTTTACGTAGCGTTCCCAGAATCGATCGGCTGTTTCCAGGTTGGCTTCGGCCACCTTGCTCATCATCTCTTGCCATCCGCTTGAGAGTCCTTCGTACGGACCGCGATAGATGGCACGGGCTACGGTGACGGCGGGGAGAATGCTTGGTTGGACGCGACCTGTGGGAGCGATGGCCTTGTTCACCGGTACGCCTATCTCGAAGTCGAAGGTGTCGGAGGGACGGCGGTGGTGATAGGAGAAGAGCGGACCCGTGGGCTCGGCACCTTGACCGAGAACAGTGGCATAGAGCTCCTGTATGGCAGCGTCCATCACGTTCGGCATGTCTGGACCGCCCACGACCAAATGAATGGAGGCGGTGAGTTGCTCGTCGGTGTTCACGATCTCAATGTCGTTCATCACATGTATGCTTCCATTGGTGGACAGGTGCAGACGAGCACGCGGTCGCCGTGGGAATTGTTCACACGACCAACACTTGGCCAGAACTTGCGGTCGCGAACCCATGGCAATGGATACACGGCCTGTTGACGTGTATAGGTGTGCGACCATTCATCGGCGATGGCCACGTATTGTGTGTGCGGTGCGTTCTTGAGCACGTTGTCGGTAGCGTGGGCCTGACCATTGCAGATGGCCTCCATCTCTGAACGGATGGAAATGAGTGCATCGCAGAATCGGTCGAGCTCTGCCTTTGCTTCCGACTCCGTTGGCTCGATCATGAGCGTTCCCGCAACAGGGAACGACACGGTCGGCGCATGATAGCCATAGTCCATGAGGCGCTTTGCAATGTCCTCTACTTCGATACCGCCACGTTGCTTGTAGTCCCGCATGTCGACGATCATCTCGTGCGCCACGCGACCGTTCGTGCCCACAAAGAGGATCTTGAACTCTTGCTCGAGTCGCGTCTTGATATAGTTCGCATTCAGAATGGCCAGCTTCGTTGCCTGCGTAAGTCCGTCGCCGCCCATCATGGCAATGTAGGCATGCGAGATGAGCAGGATGGAGGCACTGCCCCACGGAGCCGCGCTGACAGCCGATGTGGGCATGGTGGCGTTGGCATTGGGGGCGATCACCGAGTGACCCGGGAGATACGGTGCAAGATCGGCCACCACACCAATGGGGCCCATGCCGGGTCCACCACCGCCGTGCGGAATGCAGAACGTCTTGTGCAGGTTCAAGTGACAGACATCGGCACCGATGTTGCGCGGACTCGTAAGTCCCACTTGCGCATTCATGTTCGCACCGTCCATGTACACACGTCCACCATGCTGATGGATGATGGCACAAACTTCCTGGATGGACTCTTCGAACACGCCATGGGTGGAAGGGTAGGTGACCATGAGGGCGGCAAGGTTGGCGCTGTGTTGCTCGGCCTTGGCGCGCATATCGTCGACTACGATGTTGCCCTGATCGTCGCAGGCCACCACCACGACCTTCATGCCGGCCATGACGGCACTGGCAGGATTCGTTCCGTGAGCGGACGAGGGAATGAGCACCACATCGCGATGTGCTTCGTTGCGTGCGCGATGATAGGCGCGGATCACGAGCAGACCTGCATACTCACCTTGCGCGCCGGCATTGGGCTGGAGCGACATGGCATCGAAACCGGTGATCTCACAGAGCCATTGCTCGAGATCGCGGAAGATGCGCTGATAGCCTTGTGTTTGCGACGTTGGCGCGAAAGGATGGATGCGATTGAACTCCGGCCATGTGATGGGCATCATCTCTGCCGTGGCATTGAGCTTCATCGTGCACGATCCCAACGGGATCATGGAGTGGGCCAATGACAGGTCCTTGTTCTCGAGTCGCTTGATATACCGCAACATCTCGTGTTCGGCATGGAAGCTATTGAAGACGCTGTGCGTGAGATAGGCCGATGTGCGACGGAGTGACTCGGGGAAGGAGCTCTTCGTGGCCGTGATCGACGTGTCGAGTGCGGCACGATCGATCGGTGCCAGACCTTGTGCTTGCAGGATGACGTTCACGAGAGCGAGGACATCGGAAGGCGACGTTGTTTCGTCGAGCGAGATGCCCACCGTGTTGGCGTCGATGGCGCGGAAGTTGATCCGTGCTGCCTCGGCCGCCGCATGCACAGCTGTTGCGTTGCAGGCCACGGTGAAGGTGTCGAAGAAGCTCGTCGTGTTCACCACCACGCCGGCATCGCGCAAGGTCATGGCCGCTGCACTTGCAAGGATGTGCACGCGCTCTGCGATATCACGCAGACCCTTCGGTCCGTGATACACGGCATACATGGCCGAGACGTTGGCAAGCAGTGCCTGCGCCGTGCAGATGTTCGATGTGGCCTTGTCGCGACGGATGTGTTGCTCGCGTGTTTGCAGCGCCATCCGGAAGGCGATGTTGTTCTGCGCATCCACGGAAACGCCAATGATCCGTCCGGGCATCGAACGCTTGAAGGCCTCGCGTGTGCTCATGAACCCTGCATGCGGTCCACCATACCCAAGCGGAACACCAAAGCGTTGTGCCGAGCCGACGGCAACATCGGCACCCCACTCACCGGGAGGGGTGAGCAGACAGAGCGACAAGAGGTCGCATCCTGCCGTGACGAGCGAACCGTTGGCATGAGCACGTTCGCAGAACGCAGCATAGTCGCGCACGGAACCATCACCGGCCGGATACTGGATGTAGGCGCCAAAGACCTTGTTCGTGAAGGCATACGATTCCCACGAGCCCACTTCGATCTGAATGCCGAGTGGCTCTGCTCGAGTGAGCAACACGTCGAGCGTTTGCGGGAATACGTTCTCGTCCACGAACAAGACGTTCGCACCCGCATCGCTCAGCGCCTTCGCGCGCGAACCATACATTAGATGCATGGCCTCGGCAGCGGCCGTTGCTTCGTCGAGCAACGATGCATTGGTGATCTCGAGTCCCGTCAGATCGATGACCATGGTCTGGAAGTTGAGGAGCGACTCAAGGCGTCCCTGGGCGATCTCTGCCTGATACGGCGTGTACTGTGTGTACCAGCCCGGATTCTCGACCACGTTGCGCAGGATCACCGGCGGCGTGAACGTGTCATAGTAGCCCATGCCGATGTAGCTCTTCGCGACAACGTTCTGTGCCGCAATGCCCTTGAGATGCTCAAGGTAATCTTCTTCTGTTTGTGCGGTCGGCAGATCCAAGGGCGCAGAGAGCCGGATCTTCGACGGGACCGTTTCGCCGATCAGCTGATCGAGCGTCGAGGCATTGACGGTCCGCAACATCTGCTCGATCTCGGCAGGGTTCGGTCCAATGTGGCGGTGAACGAATCGATCATGGACGAGGCGTGGATGCGTGGGCATAGATGTGGGATTGGATGGTGATGCGACCAGCAAGAGAAGGCGAAAATACGAAGGAAGGCGGAAGGGTGTGATCCCGACCGCCTTCGCGTGTTGTGTTCGATGGAGAGCGTTTACTCCTTGCCGCGGTATTTGCAGCAGGAATGCAGCTTGTTGTAGGCTTCGTCCGTGGCCTTGATGTTTTCCACATCGTAACCGGCGTTCACGATGGCCTGCTTGATGTCGGGCAGCTTGGCCGTTGCATCGTCATAGACGACCGTGGCGATCTTCGTGTTCTTGTCCCAATTGCTCGATTGAACACCGTTAACGGTGTTGGCCGCCTTTGTGATGGTCTTCTTGCACGAATTGCAGTTGCCCGAGACCTTGAAGGTGGCGGTTTGCTCAGCTGCCATCATGATGACGGGAGCAAGGAAGAAAAGCAGGAGAGTTTTCATGGATGACCTCAACGTGAGTGACAAGTGATACTGACGTAAATTAGAGGATAATGTTGAAACACACATTCCTCCTTGCCGCCTTCCTGGGACTTGCCGTGGTGTTACCGGGGCAGGATCTGGTGCGTCGGCAGTATGCGGTGCGGTGGACGAATGACCAGGAGTATGGCGTTGCGACGCGGTTTGACGGCCTCACCGATACCCTGCGGATGAACATTGCCGAGCCGGTGGACGATGGGGTGCGACGCCGACCGATGGTGGTCTGGATCCACGGTGGTGCCTTTTTGCAGGGTGCCCGTACCGACATGCGCGACCTGTGCGAGCGATGGGCGGCACGCGGCTATGTGGCCGTTGCCGTTTCCTACCGCCTTGGCTTCACCGCGCCGCCCTTACAACCCGCCCCCTATGCCTACGATGAAGCAGAGGTGCTTCGTGCGGCCTATCGCGCAACGATCGATGTTCGCACGGCCATTGCATGGGTGACCGACAAACAGGCGACGGCATTGCGGCTCGACACGTCGCACATCGTCGTGGGCGGAACGAGCGCCGGTGGGATCACGGCGCTCCTCGTTGCCTATATGGACGACGATGAACGCCCCGATGCAACACGCGCCATCGGGGCAACCCAGGTGTTGCTCGACAAACGTGAGCGTCCCGATATGGGACCTGCTCCTGCAAAACCGCACATCGCCGCCGTTGTGAATTACTTCGGTGCGTTGGTCGACACGTCGATGATCGACGATGCCGCTGATGTACCGGTCTTCTCCTATCATCAGGAGAACGATCCTGTGGTGTCGAGCGATGCACGACGTGGATTGTGGGGATTGCCGCTTGGCGTGGGCGATCACTATCCCGTGCTCTATGGCACGAAACGCATTGCGCGACGGACGGCTACGTGTGGCTATCCATCGGATCACGTCGAGACCATCATCTATCCCGGTGCGGCTCACGAGCTGCACAACACAGCCCTCGTCGACTCGATGGCGGCCGTCTTTGTGGCACGTTTGCGTGTGCCCACCACGTCGGTGCATGCCGATGCAGCACCTGTGTCGTTCGACATTGCACCTCATCCCGTTGTCGACCTGTGTGAGCTCTCTCTTGCGGTCGACGCTGACCGTGCACGCATCTACAATACCAACGGCACGCTTGCGTTGGAAGCCCGCGTGAACGAGCATACCATCGATTGTTCACGACTTCTACCGGGTATCTACGTCATCGAATTGAATGGCCACCTGCGGTCATTCGTTAAACAGTAAGGTCTTTCCATGTCTCGTATCACCGGTATCGTTCTTGTTCTTCTCGTTCTTGCGGCCGCCGCATGGTTCTTCGTTGCACGATCGGGGAAAGACGGTGGCGGGGCGGCAAGTGGTCCGAGTGCGGGCGTTGGTCCGCGCGGCGCGGCCATTCCCGTTCCCACCATCGATGCCATCACCATCACACCGAAGCCCTTCGAAGAGTCGGTGAACCTCACCGGTTCGATCGTTGCCGATGAGCGCGTCGATCTTCGTAGCGAGATCAGCGGACGTGTGACGGCCATCAGCTTTCAAGAGGGAAGTCTGGTGAAGAAGGGACAAGTGTTGGTGCAGCTCTTCGATGCCGACCTGCGCGCACAACTGCAGAAGAGCACACAACAACTCAAGCTGGATCAAGATCGGTTGCATCGCTTCCAGCAATTGCGCGCAGTGGATGGTGTGAGTCAGGAAGATCTCGAGAATGCACAGTCCAACGTCGAGATCCGCAAGGCCGAGGCCGATGTGCTGAAGGCACAGCTCATGCGCACGCAGATCGTCGCGCCCTTCAGTGGACGCATCGGACTTCGTAACGTGAGCGTTGGAACGGTGCTCACACCGTCGATGACCATTGCCACGCTGGCCAACGAACAAACGTTGAACGTGGAGTGCTCCATACCTGAACGTTTTGCCGCCGTGGTGCATCCGGGAATGACGTTGGAGTTCCGCGTGCGTGGACGTGATACGGCGTCGCACCGACATGCGACGATCTATGCGATGGAGCCGGCTATGGACGATCGAACACGTTCGCTGCGGATCCGCGCGCGATGCAAGGAGCCAAAGGGTATCGTTGCAGGAATGTTCGCCGACGTGGCACTGCCTCTGCTCAAGGTGACCGATGCGCTCCTTGTTCCTTCTGAGTGCATCATCCCTGATAACAACGGTACGTTCGTCTTCCGCGTGCGCAATGGTCGTGCAGAGAAGACGAAGGTGGAAACAGGTGGTCGATCGACGACCGATGTGCGGGTCACGAACGGACTCAACATCGGCGATACGGTGGTGACCACCGGACTACTGCTCGTCAAGCCCAACCTTCCCGTGAAGGTGCGTATCCGATGAACATCTCCACACTTTCCATCAAACGTCCGGTGCTCGCCATCGTGATGAGCATCATCATCGTGCTCACCGGCGTCGTGGGCTATCTCTTCTTGGGCGTGCGTCAGTTCCCGGATGTCGATCCGCCGAACATCACCGTCACGTCGACCTATACGGGTGCCAATGCCGACGTGATCGAATCGCAGATCACGGAGCCGCTTGAAGAGTCGATCAACGGGATCGACGGGATCAAGAGCCTCACGTCGACGAGTTCCGATGGCCGCTCGGCCATCACCGTTGAATTCGAACTCGGCGAAGATCTCGAGAAGGCCGCCAACGACGTGCGCGATCGCGTGTCGCGTGCCGTGAACAAACTGCCGCTCGATGCCGACCTGCCCATTGTGGCCAAAGCCGATGCGAACAGCAACGCCATTCTCGTGATGACGGTGGATAGTCCGAATCGGAACCTTGTGGATCTGACCGAGATTGCCGTCAACCAATTCAAGGAACGACTGCAGACCATTCCGGGCGTTGGTGCCATCCAGGTGTGGGGCGAACGAAAGTTCGCCATGCGCATCGTGATGGACCCGAACAAACTCTCTGCCTATGGTCTCTCACCATCCGATGTGCGTACGGCCATTCAGCGCGAGAACGTTGAACTTCCTGCAGGAAAACTCGAAGGGCGAAGCACGGAACTTTCGATCCGGACGGTTGGCCGACTTTCGACGCCCGAAGAATTCGAAGACCTGATCTTGCGCGCCGGCACCACCGATGCAACGGCAACGGCCGGTGGCGGTATCGTACGTCTGCGCGATGTGGCACGTGTCTACCTCGGCGCTGAGAACGAACGCACGATGCTGAAGAAGAACGGCGTTCCGATGGTTGGTCTTGCCGTGTCGCCCTTGCCGGGTGCGAATCAAGTGGACATTGCCACAATCTTCTATCAGCGCCTTGCCGCCCTCAAAGCCTCTGCACCCAAGGACATCAAACTCGACGTGGCCTTCGATAACACGAAGTTCATTCGCAAGGCCGTGAGTGAAGTGGAAGAGACATTGTTGATCGCCTTCGGATTGGTCGTCCTCATCATCTTCCTCTTCCTGCGTACATGGCGTGCAACGGTGATCCCTGTGGTGGCCATTCCCGTGTCGCTCATCTCGACGTTCTTCTTCATGTGGATCGCCGGATTCTCCATCAACGTGCTCACGCTCTTGGGGATCGTCCTGGCAACGGGTCTTGTGGTGGACGATGCCATCGTGGTGATGGAGAACATCTTCTCGAAGATCGAGGAAGGCATGTCGCCGCGTGAGGCAGGGGAGAAGGGCAGCACGGAGATCTACTTTGCCATCATCAGTACGACGATCACACTATCGGTGGTGTTCATCCCCATCATCTTCATGCCGGGACTGACGGGACGGTTGTTCCGCGAGTTCGGATTGGTGGTGGCCATGAGCGTGCTCATCAGTGCCTTCGTGTCGCTCACGCTCACGCCGATGATGAGCACCCGCTTGCTACGTCATGTTGAAACACAGAGCTGGCTCACGCGAGTCACCGAGCCGTTCTTCCAATGGATGAATCGCGTCTATGAGCGCGGCGTGACGAAGGCCACGAACAAGCCGACCACGGCGCTGCTGGCGTTCGTGGTGAGCGGATTGTTGATCGTGGTCGTAGGTCGACAACTGAAACAGGAACTTGCTCCGCTGGAAGATCGCAGTGCCATGTCGGTGAACGTCACGGCTCCCGAAGGATATACGTTCAATCGCATGAGCGATTTCCTCGACACGCTCAATGTGGCCGTGGCGCGCCTTGCACCTGAACGCAAGGCACTCATCACCGTCACATCGCCTACGTTCTTCTCCGGTGCCAACAACACCGGCGCGGGCCGCTTGCTGTTGGTCGACCCTGAAGAACGTAAGCGTTCCCAGATGGAGATCACGGCCATGCTCACGCAGAAGCTGCGATCGCTGTCGGAAGCGCGTACCATTCTCGCTCAAGAGCAGACCATCTCCACCGGTGCGCGTGCAGCATTGCCCGTACAGTATGTGATCCAGGCCAACGATCTGCAAGATCTTCGCTCGGTGTTGCCGCGATTCATGGACCTTGCACAGAAGAGTCCGGTGTTCAACATCGTCGACGTGAATCTGAAGTTCACAAAGCCTGAACTGGATATCTCCATCGATCGTGCGCGTGCACGCGAGGTGGGCGTGTCGGTGATGGACATTGGCGACGTACTTCAGGCCGGCTTTGCAGGTCAGCGCTATGGCTACTTCATTCGCGATGGAAAACAGTATCAAGTGATCGGAGAGATCGAGCGTACCGGACGGAGCACGCCGGACGATCTGCGCATGATCATGGTCAAGACCAACAACGGCAGCATGCTTCCGATTGCCGATCTCGTGTCCCTACGTGAGCTTGCCGCCCCTCCGGCCCTCTATCGATACAACCGTTATGTGAGTGCTACGATCAGTGCCGGTCTTGCACCGGGGAAGACCATTGCCGACGGGATCGCTGTGATGGACGGGATCAAACAGCAACTGCTGGATGAACGCTTCTCGACGGCGCTCACAGGTCCGTCGCGCGACTACGCCGATAGCTCGTCGTCGCTGCTCTATGCTTTTGCCTTGGCCCTTGTCTTCGTCTACCTCATCCTTGCCGCACAGTTCGAGAGCTTTGTCGATCCGCTCACGATCATGCTCACGGTGCCATTGGCCCTGGCCGGTGGAGTGCTCTCGCTCTGGCTCACGAATCAAACGCTCAACATCTTCTCCGAGATCGGCGCCATTGTGCTCATCGGCTTGGTCACGAAGAATGGAATTCTCATCGTGGAGTTCGCCAATCAACGTCGTGAGGCAGGTGTTGCCTGGCACACGGCCGTTGTCGAGGCGGCCACGGCCCGCTTCCGACCGATCCTCATGACGTCGCTCGCCACCATCCTTGGTGCCTTGCCCATTGCCTTGTCACTTGGTGCCTCATCGGAAAGTCGCATCGGCATGGGCGTAGTGGTCGTGGGAGGAATGATCCTTGCGACGGCACTCACGCTCTTTGTGATCCCGAGCGTCTATGTGTTGCTCTCGCGACTCAAGCGGAGCGGCTCCGGTATTCATGCGACCACGGCAGCCGTTGTCGTGCTGATGTTCGTCACGGGGATGACCACGGCGACGGCGCAAACGACACTGACACTCGACGATGCTGTGGGCATTGCCCTTCGCAACAACTACAACATTCAGATCGCCACGAAGGACTCTGCTGTTGCGCGAGCATCGGCAAAGCAGGGCACGTCGGGCTTCCTACCAACGCTTGGCATTGCCGCCGCCGGCACGCGTGGTGCGAACGACATCTATCAGAGAACGCTGAGTGGTGCGGTGACGGATCGCTCCGGTGCTGGCTTTACGAACGTGGCGGCGAATGCAACGTTGACGTGGACGTTGTTCGACGGACTCAAGATGTTCGCCACGAATGACAAGCTCAAGGAGTTCGAGCGATCGGGCATGGAGATGGCACGGAGCAAGGTGGCAGGGTCGATCGCCGACGTGACCACGGCGTACTATGCTGTGGTGGCGAACTCGTATGTGTTGGCAACGAATCGACGTGGACAGGAACTCGTCGACCAACGATATGTCATCGAGAAGAACCGTCACGACGTTGGCTCGGGTTCGGGCGTGGAGCTTGCGCAGGCAGAGGTCGATCGCAACAGCGTACGTCTGCAAGTGGTGCGTAGCGAAGTGGATGTGGCGAATGCGAAGAACACGCTCAATCGGTTGTTGGCACGTCCCGTCGACCAAGCCTTCGACGTCGACACGGTGATGAGCCTTCCCACCATTCCACCCTTGGATACCTTGCAACGCGATGTTGCCACGATGAATCCTGAACTCATTGCAGCACAGCGCGACATGGCCGCTGCGTCGTTCCATGTGAAGGAAGTGGATGCTGCCTTCTATCCAAGGATCTCGGCCGTTGGCGGATATCAGTACGTGAACAACCAAGCCGATGCAGGGTTCATTCTCCAGAATCGGACGAATGGCTGGACGGCCGGACTCCAACTCTCGATGAATCTCTTCAACGGTCTGTACGATGCAGCGGAATCTGAGAAGGCGCGACTCGATCAGGAACGTCAGCAACTGCAGGTGCGCGATGTATCGCTCGATCTGCAGACGCGATTGGTGCAAGCCTACCGACGGTATGAGCAAGGTCGTGCCATGCTCACCATCGAGCGTGAATCGTATGCCGCTGCACAACGCAATGCGACCATCGCTGTCGAGAAGCTCCGGCTTGGGTCGATCACCTCGCTCGAAGTGCGACAAACACAGCAATCGCTATTGGAGATCGGTGCGCAACTGGCACGCCTCCAGTACGAGATCGCCGTTGCGGCAACAGAGATCTTACGACTCAGCGGACGGATCGTTCGGTAACTGCGTTACGGTGCGAAGAGATCGTTGATGGTGACAGTGCGAACGCGACCGTACTTCTCAAGGGTATGCACATCGATGGAGGCGGACGAACCCATCACGACAAGCGTATAGGGTCGGTTCGCCATTCCCGTTGCATATACTTCGGCCACATCATTGAATGCCAGTGGCGGCAACTGCTTCCACGTATAGGCCGCTTGATCGGTGCTCAGACCGAAGCGCCGAGCACCCATGTACGAATCGATGATGCCCATGCGTGAGCGACGCTCCGTTGCAAGTCGCGCACGGATGGCGCTCTTCGCGGCCTGCAATGCGGGATCGATGCGAGGGAGGGTAGTGAGCAGTTCCTGCATCGACGTGATGGCATCGTGCAGTTTGTCGGCCTGCGTTCCAACCGTGGCCATCACGGTATAGGGCTCGTCGATCCGATACGGATTCTCAAGTCCGCCCGACGTTGAATACGCCAATGCCTTCTGCTCGCGAATGGTCTGGAAGACGATGCTTCCCATGCCGCCATCGAAGTACTCGTTCAACAAGCGAATGCGCGGACTCAACGTACTGTCGAACCGCGGGAACGACCGCGCAAAGAAGGCCACATCGGCCGTCACCTGTTCGTGGTCGAGGAAGATCACCTCTGCCGAATCCATGGGACGCACAGGGAACGTCATGGCCGCAGGGATGCTTCGGAAGGTGGCAGGGGCACCGTGGACGGCAGCGATCGACTTCGCAACGGTTGGCGCATCATCCGGTCCCCAATAGTGCACTTCATGCGGATACGAGAGCAGTCGGCGGACGATCGTTGCCAATTGCGCATGCGTGAGACCATTGATCTCTGTCGTGGTCAGGTCGGTGGTGACAGCGTTTCGCGGACCGTATCGCGCGTAGGAGAGAAGTCCACGATAATAGATCGTCGACTTGTCCTTGCGTGCATCCTCGCGCTCCTGCAGCAATCGTTGCTTGAAGGCTGCAAGCGATGCCTCGTTCCCGACGCATGTCGCAAGGATGTTCTCCATCAACTGCACGCTTTGCTTGAAGTTGCTGCGAATGCCGTTCAGTGTGATGTAGCATCGGTCGGACGATGCATACACGCCAAAGTCCATGCCCAGTGCGTACATGCGTTGTTGAAGCGCCTCGTTCGTGAGGGCCGACGTGCCCATGAGATCGAGATAGTCCAGGGCAACCTTGAGGTATCGATCGTTCGCCGTTCCCATCGTGAGGTAATACCGAAGCTCGAACAGATCGTTCATCGTGTTGCGAACGGCCAGCAGCGGGATGTTCGGTCGCACAGCAGCGCGCTGCAGATCGGTGGTGTAGTCGAGGAATCGAGGTTCGATCGTACGTGCGGGAGCCGAGATGATGGCGCGTCCGAACGTTGACGTCGTATCGCGGTTCAAGGGCACTGGTGTGATGGCCGGTTTCTCCACCTTGCTGATGTCCGTGCGATCTCCTTCGCGCTTGTTCACCACCACATAGTTCGAACGGAAGTACTCTTTGGCAATGCGCATCACGTCGGCCTTTGTCACCGACGCAAGGGCGTCGGCATCATGCACCACGGACTCCAACGGCATACCATGTTCAAAGGCTTGAAGGATGCGATACGCCCGGCCTTCATTGCCCATCTCGCTCTGCATCTGTCGGATGCGCACATCCTGCACGATGGATCGCATGAGCTTATCATCGAATGCGCCCTTTTTCAAGAGCTCGATCTGATCGAGCAAACGTTTCGTCACATCTTCAAGCGATTCGCCCGGCATGGGAGAACCACCCAGTTGTTCCAGCGAGAAGTCCGTCATCATGCGCAACGTCGCATACGGATCGCGCACTTTCTGTGTCTGTCCAAGGTTCAGATCGATCAGTCCGGCCGATGCATTCGCCAAGATCATGTCGCACATACGCAGTGCAGGAATGTCCTTGTGCGCGGCACCCGGAAGGCGGAAGGCAAGAGTGACGAATTCGGGATCGGGACCGACGACGTTCTTCACGATGGGCGACGTGATCGGCGGTTGCTCACGCACACCAAAGTAGGGAACCGGTGCGGAGGGATGATCGCCGAAGGCCGCATCCACCCAAGCGATGGCACTGTCGGGATCAAGATCGCCCACGAGGATCACGGCCATGTTGGCGGGCACGTAGTGTCGCGTGAAGTACTCCTGGATCCGTCGCATCGATGGATTCTTCAAATGCTCCACGGTGCCCAGTGTGCTCTGCGTTCCATACGTGTGATCGGGGAAGAGTGCGCGCATGAGCGTATCCTCTGCCAACGAACCATCTTCGTTCAGCGAGAGATTCTTCTCTTCATACACGGCCTCGAGCTCGGTATGGAAGAGTCGAAGAACGCATTGCTTGAAGCGCTCACCTTCGAGGGCGAGGAAGGTCTTCAGGCGGTTGGCCGCCACATTGTTCACGTAGACCGTTGCATCGTTGGAGGTGAAGGCATTCGTGCCCGTGCAGCCGAGTGACTGAGTGATCTTGTCGTACTCGTTCGGAATAGCGTATTGTGCGGCCACGCCCGACATAGAATCGATCCGATGATACAGTGCCTTGCGTGCTGCCGTGTCAGTGAGCGCTCTGTACTCCTCGAACATGTCGGCGATCCGGTCCAGATACGGTCGCTCCTTTGCATAGTTCAGCGTTCCAAACGTCGACGTGCCCTTGAACAACATGTGCTCCAGGTAGTGCGCCAACCCCGTGGCCTCGGGCGGATCGTTCTTGCTTCCCGCACGCACGGCCGTCAGCGTCTGCACGCGCGGCT
Organism: Kapaibacterium sp. (SeqCode); assembly: GCA_044224925.1. GTDB lineage: Bacteria > Bacteroidota > Ignavibacteria > Kapaibacteriales > Kapaibacteriaceae > Kapaibacterium. The sequence continues at coordinate 61,675 of JBGAJM010000006.1, read as the reverse complement.
GCTCGGTGTTCACGCTGATGTAGACTCGAAGTCCGTTGTTCAGCGTGTACAGCCGTGTACCCGTCCGGTCCCCGGCCACCGTCGTGGCATAGTAGGGCTGGGCAGGGACGAGGGAGGGAAGGAGGGCGGCAAGGCCGGCGACGAGAAGGCGGCGAATGTTCATCTGGCGAAAATAGGACAATGCTGCACCAAGGGAGTGCACAGCGTTCTCAATTGATGGCATATCAAAGAGGGCTAACCCGCGCTGTTGCGTTCATTGTTCGCGCACTTGTGGCAGAAAAATGCTTTGCAATATACTGGTACATATACGTACGTTGAGGAAGTTCATTCATGACGTAGGTTCAGGTGTCTTAAGCATGTTTGGCTGTTCTGGTCGTCTGATACGTTCTCAAACAGTCGAAGTATGGCATATCTGTGATCGTCGGCAGGTGTGTTTTTGTTGGTAGGTAAATGATCTGGCTACACAATGAAGAGTCTCATTCGATCAGGTTTGATTGTCAACATCGTGCTGATGGTTCTTTCTGTGAGAGCGTTCGGCGGTACGGAGGTAAAGTCCTTACCAACAAACGTGTATCAAGTGTTTTGCGCAAAAGGGTCCCATGCTGACGAGATCGTTGTGGTGTTCGCGCAGTATAGCGGAAAGTACTCCGGATTCATCGCCAAACGTTATGATCGGAACGGGTCTGCCACTCTTGCTGACTATGTTGTGCCAAATGAAGCTGAGCAATTTCATTGGGTACTGGGCATAGATAGCAACGCCAGGAGCATCCTGATGTATAGAACAGATCTCCTTGGACGTCCTCTCGGGTTCCTCGTTTACAATATTGCTGAAAAGAAGGTGGTGTCTGAGTACGCTGACACAAACGCGTACATCGGCGTAACGAGGTCGATGAAGGTTGTCGCAGTAGACAGTGCTGAGAGTGATGACAGTTGCACGATATCGGTCCTTGACGTTGTCGCCTCTACTCGCAGCAACATCGCCCGGGTTTCAAAGGGAAAGCTGCGCGACAAGGATGCGAGTGTGATCGTAGCGGGCAACACTCTCTTTGTGAAAGACGGCTTCTCGTACACGATCTACGACCTTGAGTCACGAGTCAAGCTGGGGAGTGGCTTGATGTCAACAGCATTTGCGTCGTCTGTTCGTGCCGACCAAGTCGTTGTTGATGATGCATCGAACGTGATAGCAGGACTATACGACGGCGCCTCCAAGACCCTCGACGTCTTTGACGGAAGACAGAACAAGTTTGTCAAGCTCAAACTTCCTTTTGAACTGGAACCCGACAACGTTCGCCTTGTTTTTCTCAATGTTGCGCAAGGGTTGTACATATTCAGAAATACGGCTACGTCAGTCGAGTCTCTGTACCGCATTGATACGTCGGCGCCAAAATTGCAATGGAGCAATTTTACGGAAGGGGCGTTGTATTCGCATGCACTTGGCGTTGAACAAATGTGCGTTGGCACAAAGGAGGCAGTGTCAATTGTCAGTTTGTCGGATTATTCGATGACTGATGTTGCCACAATGTTAGACCTCATGGATATACGGTTCCTCGCCCAGTCAGAGAAGGTCTTTCTGCAAGAGGGATTTTACTCGGTACTGTTTGATATGAAGTACGACAATATCTCGAATTACACGATCGGCGGTGTGGCGCATGCAAACACAAGCGGTAATTACTGTTTTACCTGCACGTACAACTCGAACAGTACAACCGTAGAGATCGATTCTATGGGGACGTTATCGTCACGGGAGATACGACTCGCGATGCAGCACACGTCGGGGTGTGATCTGTTTGATTTTACTCGTGATCGATCATATGCGATATCCGCTACAAAAGACACGATCTATATGTATAGCATTCCGGATGCACGACTGCAGGCGCGTTTCGTCAATGACTATGCAGAGTATCAACTTAAATCTGCATATGCATTGACCGACCGACCGCTGTTTCTCCTTGTTGGATCAAATGGAAGTGTCAGGGTAGAACTCGTGAACGGATCGTGGAAGGTAACGAGAGTACCGCAGTTGGCGCAGACGACTGGTTTTTATTCGCACCAGTTTAAGGGTCGGTACTATCGTGATCAGGATGGAAACGGGCATTTCCTGTACCGACCTGATAAGGCGAAAATCGGTGACTATGACATCGACAACGGCACAATTCAGTCATTTACGCTGGCACCGGATGACATTGACATTGTCGTGTCCGACACACTAGGGAACGTCATTGGCGTTACATCTGAACCGAAGGCATATTGGTATGACGCTCGAGCAGCTGTTGACATGGGGAGCATGTCGTTTGGACCGGGAGAGAAAGTAAGAGCCGTCGATTACCTCTATGCAGCCGGTGTTATGGCATATCGAACGGTCAATCAGATCAAGTTTGTGCAATCCTCGGTGACAAGTGTTGAGAACGGAAACGAACGTGGGAGCATCCAACGCGATGCCTCTGATCTAGTGGAGGTTCAACATCGAGAGAATGTACTCACGATCACTGCAGGTTCAGGGATGCTTGAATCTCTACGGGTCCTTACCGTACTTGGCCAAGAACTTGTCCATCGTACCGGAATTGGCGATCACATGGTCCATGTCGATCTGAGCGGTTCCATGGAGGGCCTCTATGTCCTCACTACCATTGTAGGAGTTGATAACGGCCGCTCCTATCACCGGTGCTTTGTTGTGAATGGTTGTGTGTACCGCATCGACCCTTAGACGAAGATCCCGTCAGTTCATCGTTCGATGCGGTACCGTCGTTGTCATTGTGGTTTCTAAAACCCCAAGATCGTTCAGTGGGTAGTGGGTCGTAAATTGCGGTTCGACACAACATCCACTCACGACCTACCCTACGACCATGAGCACTCGAATTGAACGCGACACGATGGGAGAGATCGGCGTCCCGTCCACAGCCTACTACGGCGCCCAAACGGCACGCTCCCTGATCCACTTCCGCATTGGCGAAGAGACCATGCCCGCAGAACTGATCGCGGCCATGGCCACCTTGAAGAAGGCGGCGGCGATGACGAATGCCGACCTCGGCGTGCTGGCCACCGACAAGCGCGATCTGATCGTGCGTGCGGCCGACGAAGTGATCGCCGGCAAGCTTGCGGCCCACTTCCCGCTGTCGATCTGGCAAACAGGCTCGGGCACGCAAACGAACATGAACGTGAACGAAGTGATCTCCAATCGCGCCATCGAAATGGCCGGGGGAGAGCTCGGAAGCAAGAAGCCGGTCCATCCGAATGATGATGTGAACAAGTCGCAGTCATCGAACGATACCTTCCCGACGGCCATGCACATTGCGGCCGCCATCTCGGTGAAGACGCGACTCATTCCCGCCGTTGAGCATCTTCGCAACACCTTGCATGCAAAGGCCGTGGAGTTCAAGGATGTGATCAAGAGCGGACGCACGCACTTGATGGATGCAACGCCCATCACCTTGGGTCAGGAATTCTCCGGCTACGTCCAGCAGCTCACGAACGATATCAAGCGTCTGGAGCAAGGACTTGAAGGACTGTATGAGTTGGCGTTGGGCGGCACGGCGGTAGGGACCGGATTGAACACACATCCAGAGTTCGCTGTGCGCAGTGCGGCAACGATCGCCTCGCTCACGGGCCTTCCCTTTGTGTCGGCACCGAACAAGTTCGAAGCCCTTGCCGCCCACGATGCCCTCGTCTATGCCCATGGTGCCCTGAAGACCCTTGCCGCCTCGCTGATGAAGATCGCGAACGATGTGCGGTGGATGGCATCGGGTCCGCGTTGCGGTCTTGGCGAACTGAGCATTCCCGAGAACGAACCGGGTTCATCCATCATGCCGGGCAAGGTGAATCCAACGCAGAGCGAGGCCATGACGATGGTGGCCGCACAGGTGATGGGGAACGATGTTGCCATCAACATCGGTGGCTCCTCGGGCAACTTCGAACTCAACGTGTTCAAGCCCGTGATCATCTATAACTTCCTTCAAAGCGCGCGGTTGCTCGCCGACACGTGCGTGATGTTCGAAGAACACTGTGCAGCCGGCATCGAAGCGAACTATGAGCGACTTGAGCATTACAATCAGAACACGCTCATGCTGGTAACGGCCTTGAACACGCATATCGGGTACGACAATGCGGCCAAGATCGCCAAGACAGCGCATGCGAAGAAGAGCACGTTGAAGCAGGCCGCACTTGAATTGGAATTGCTCACCGAAGAAGAATTCGACAAGTGGGTACGTCCGGAGGACATGCTCGGACCGTCGGTATAAACCCCACAGCATGAACACACAGCATCACGTCGATCTTGCACAGCTCACCACGTTTCACGTCCACGCGACGGCCGAGACCGTGGTGAGCGTGCAAAGCACAGACGATGTGATCGCCGTTCTCCGGTCAGCACCCTCCAACGTTCGCATCCTTGGTGGAGGCAGTAACATCCTGGTCACCGGTGATGTGTCCGACGTCATCCTCAAGATGGAGATCATGGGTCGTGACGTGCTCCACGAAGACGAGAACACCATCACCATTCGCTTTGGTGCCGGAGAGTCGTGGCATGACAGTGTTGCCTGGTGCGTCGACCAAGGATATGGCGGACTCGAGAATCTGGCCCTCATCCCCGGTACGGTTGGTGCCGCGCCCATGCAGAACATCGGTGCGTATGGCGTGGAACAGGAACGGTGCTTCGATCATTGCGTCGGCATCGACCGGTCAACGCTGCAACCACACACCTATCGTGCAGAAGATTGTGCCTTTGGCTATCGCGACAGTGTGTTCAAGCGCGCACTACGCGACCAAGTGGTGATCACGCATGTGGCCTATACGTTGTCGAAGCGACCGATCGTGCATTGCGACTATGCCGACGTGCGACAAGAGCTTGATGCGCATGGGATCACTGAACCCACCATTGCCGATATCTTTCGCGCTGTGGTGACCATTCGCACACGCAAGCTTCCGGATCCGTCGCAGATCGGGAATGCTGGATCGTTCTTCAAGAATCCCGTCATCGCTGCCGATCATGCGGCTCGCCTCCATGCCGCCTTTCCTACCATGCCATCGTATCCGCAAGAGGATGGACGTGTGAAGTTGCCGGCCGCATGGTTGATCGACCAGTGTGGTTGGAAAGGTCACCGTCGTGGTGATGCTGGTGTGCACGTCAATCAGGCCTTGGTGCTTGTCAACTACGGTGCGGCCACGGGCGAAGAGATCAGCGTGCTTGCCACCGAGATCGAGCGCTCCGTCCGGGAACGATTCGATGTGTCGCTGGAAACAGAGGTCAACCGGTGGTGATCATCGTTGCTTGATGGTTGCCGTACGGAAGACCTTCACCCATTGCTTGACCTCGCGAGGAGTGAGGGTGGCACGGCGCACATCGCGGTGGACGATGTAGAGGGCGGCCTTGCCTTGCACCACGTAGTAGATCTGCGATTCCGCATGATGATCTGCACCCCACGATGCGGATTCGATACTGAAGATCACCCACGGACGTTCGTCCGTCACTCCACGATCGAGCACCGTCAAGCGCGGATCGACGGCTTGTTTGCGTGCTTCTGCATGGATCACCTTCATGGCCGAATCGGGATGTGCGCGATAAACGCGTTTCATCGACGTCATCATGCCCAGTTCCGTCCAGTTCTTTCCGATCTCGCGTTCGCGACGCAGAACGACGACCGACATGGTGCTATCGTCGCGTGAGTCCACCTGCTTCCACGGTCCATTGTCTTGCGGCCAATCGATCACCACTCCCTCGGTGACGGCCGCGGCTGTATCGCATCGTTCTTGTGCCAAGGCGGCAGCCTGCACATCGCCCATAGCGGCAGCACGCGCAAGGTCTGCACAGGCATCGGCCCGCGCACCCAGTGCATAGTAGGCCTGTCCGCGTAATGCCAATGCATGCGGGAACATCAGGTTCCGCTCGAGCAACACGGTAAGGTCCGTCACACCCTTCATCAGCTCCGTCGCCTTCACATAGCAGACGGCCCGCATGTACAAGGCCGAGTCGCTCTGCTGCAACTCCATCGCACGCGTGAAGTCCTCGGCCGCCTTCATCGGATCGCAACACTCCGCCAGACATGCCCCCCGATTGAAGTACGTATTGAACGTCCGCTTCCCGCCATCGATGGCCTTCGTATACAGCTCTGCCGCCTCTGCATACTTCATGGAATAGTGCAGCTTCAACGCAGCGGTCTCCAGCGAGTCCGTGTTCTGCGCATGCATGGGAAGGAAGGCGAGGAGGAGGAGGAGGAGAGGCATGGGGAGGAAATGGGAAGAGGAATCAAGGATCAAGAATACATGATACAATACAGAATACATAATACAGAATGCAATCATGGAATGCCAAAATGCAGGATCATGGTCGGAGCCGCACTTGTCACTCGTCACTCGTAACTCAACTCGTCACTCGTCACTCGTCACTTGTCACTCAACTCGCCTTCCTTGCGCCAACTCCACGATCATATCGCACTCCGCAACCGTATGGAGGCGGTGCGCGATGATGAGGACGGTGACGCCATCGAACTCGGTGCGGATGGTGTGTTGAATGATGGCGTCGGTCTGCATGTCGACGCTGGCCGTTGCCTCGTCGAGCACGATGATGCGCGCTTGCGTGAGGATGGCGCGGGCCATGCAGAGCAGTTGACGTTGACCTTGACTGAAGTTCACGCCGTTCTCTGCCACGTTGGAGGAGAGACCACCGGGGAGTGACCGGAGATGGTCCGCCAACTGGACGCGCTCCAGGGCGCTCCACACCTGTTCATCCGTGCACTCATGGAACCGGTCGAGGTTCGAGCGCACCGATCCAAGGAAGAGCGTTGGGTCCTGCGGAATGATGCCAATGCTCCGTCGAAGGATGGGAAGGGGAATGGTGGCAATGTCGACGCCCGAGATGAGGATACGACCCTCTTCCGGTGTGACGAACCGGAACAGCGTTTGGAACAACGTGCTCTTGCCGCTTCCGGTGCGACCGACGATGCCGACCTTGGCACCGGCCGGTACGCTGAAGGTGATGTTGTGCAAGACGCGCGGAAGATGGTCGGCATAGCGCACCGATACATTGTCGAAGACAATGCTCTCGCCAAGCGTTGATGATCCTTGCTGCCCTGCCTTCTTCTTCCATCCTTCGACGGATGGACTCGGTTCCGGTTCGAGCGTGGCGTAGTAGTTGAGTCGCTCGACCGATGTCATGCGCGACTCCACTTCGCTGAACGCACGAATGCACCAGTTGAGACTTGCCCAGAAACTCAAGGCATAGGTGAGCACAAGTCCTGCCATCCCTTGATGGATGAGGCCTTGATGAGCGAGCAGCACAATGCCCACGCTGGTGGCAATGGCGATCATGCCGCCGATCATCGGTACACGCACACTGAACCAGCGGTTCAGCATGATGGACGTCCAGAACATGTGGTGGTAGTTCCACAGAATGTCGTAGAACGACGTCATGAAGGCCTCTTCACGTCCGTAGCCATGGATGACGTCGAGTCCGGTGACGACCTCTTTGTACTGTGCATAGCGTGGCGACCGCGCAATGCTCTCCATGCGCTTGGCCTCGCGTGCGGCACGACGGTAGTCACGTTGCACACGATAGTACAACCACAGCGCCGGTACGACAACGAGAAGGATCAACGGAAGAACGCTCAAGATCAGGACGAGCGACCCGATGGTCTGTGCGATGGACTTGAACGATTGTTCGAAGTTCCACGACAGGTGATCGTCGACCGCTTCCATGTCGCGCGCGAATCGGTTGAGGATCCGTCCCATCGGCGTGGAATCGAAGAACCGCAATGGCGCACCGAGCACGCCATGCAACGCAGCATCGTGCAATCGAATGCCGGCGGATGCTGTGCGGCCGAGCCATACCATCTTCTCGCCAAAGGAGAAGAGCAGGACGGTGGTACCAAGCAGACCGTAGATGATGACGGCCATGAAGGGATCTACGGAATGACGATCCGTCCACGCACCCAACCACCACGTTTGCGCAATGGGCATGACCGTGACGGCCACGACCATGGCAAGCATGAGCAGAAGGATGAAAGGCGAGCGAATGCCATGACCGATCATGGCACGCAAGTACCGACGGTACACGGGCAACCCGACGGCGCCGGTCTCGCGATCTTCTTCTTCGGTGATGCGGCCGCTCTCCGTGTCCGACGTGCCCTGTGCCATGGTGGTATGGGCGACGTCAACACTGTCGGCCGACTTTTGGGGTTCTTCTTGCGTTGATGGTTCGGCATGATGTTCCGAGCTCACGAAGTCGCGAAACGCTGCATTGGTGAGCACGAGCTCGCGATAGGAACCTTGCGCGCGCACAGCACCATGCTCCATCCAGACCACATGATCGAACTTGTCGAGGTGGGCAAGGCGGTGCGTGACCACTACACGTGTGATGTTCTTCCACACGCCGAAGAGCAGACGCTCCACGAGAATGTCCTCCGTGGCAACGTCGACGGCGGACAGTGGATCGTCGAGCAGAACGAGGCCCGGTCTCTGTGCCACGGCACGAGCGATGGAGACACGTTGCTTCTGTCCGCCCGACAGATTCACACCGCGCTCACCGATCTCCGTTTGCAGTCCCGCCGACATCAGGGCGAGGTCGGGCTCAAGCGCCGAGGCATAGAGAATGTCCCGCAACGTTGACGGCCACGTTGCCGATGCACGCAACGAGTCATCACCGAAGACGATGTTCTCTTCCACGGTGGTGTTCAGGATGAAGGCCTCTTGCGGCACGTAGGCGATGCGCGGACGTTGCGTGGTGCCCGTGATGGAGAACGAGCCGCTCCGCACATCGTGCAGACCAACAAGCGTCCGCAAGAGCGTGCTCTTGCCCGATCCCACGGTGCCGATGATGGCAACGCTCGATCCGGCGCGCACGGAAAGGTCGATCTGATGCAGGGCATCTTCCGACCCATCGCGATAGCGATACGTTGCTTGCTGAAGTTCGATGCCGAGCGGTTCGAGAGGCGGCGAGAGCGGACGTTCGTCGATGGCATGCGTGCCCATGCTGAAGAATCCATGCAGTCGCGTTGTCGCCACACGCGCATGCTGAATGTTGGCCATCACGTGCGACATTACCCCGAACGGATCTTCTAACAATCCGAACAAGGCAAGGCATGCAAAGACCTTCGGTGCATCGAGAGTGTTGCCGAGCAACACATAGGTGCCGAACCCGACCACGGCGATCAGCGTGGTCGTGCTCACATACAGTGCTGTGGCCGCCGCATCGGCACGGACGATCTTGACCTTGGTGGCCACTTCCTTCGACCGGACGGCGCGCACTTCGTCGTGGATGCTCTTCTCCCATGCATGATACTTGATCACGCGGATGCCGTGCAGGACCTGCGACATCAACGTCACTCGCTCGTCGCGCAATTCCATGAGCGTATGGTCGAGCGACCGGAACCGCTTTGCAATGGCACGGGAAAGTGGGGCGATCACCATGAGCGCGAAGAGCGCCGAGAGCGAGGCGATCCCGAGATAGTATGACAGCATCACCATCACGGCGATGATCATGGCGAACGACTGCATCAATTCGGGAATGAAGAAGGCCGCTTCGGCGATCGCATCCGTATCGCTCGAGAGGTGATTCACCATGTCGCCCGTGTTGATGCGCGTACGCTCACTGCGGCGCAGCCGCAATGACTGCGTCATCACACGCGTGTTGATGCCGTTCGTGATGATACCGAAGGCCAACAGCGTCTGATAGTACCAGTGCTGAATGGCGACCGCACCGCTCATGCCGGCCGTCCCAAGGGCCACGGCAAGCAGCATGGCGCCAATGGGGATGGACGTTGATAATGCAGCATCGGGCAAGGCGGCAAGGACGGCATGGAGGAGCAATGGCGTGCTGAGCAGCAGGGCCAGTCGCAGCACCATGATGAAGAGCAGCCTCCGTGCCGGACGTCCGGTGGCGAAGAAGACACGCAAAATGAACGGTCGGAACGACGACGTGTCGAGCGTTGCGAACGCATCGGGCACCGATCGTGGGTTCAGAAGCGGGTGCGCTTCAAGCGCGTCGGACTCCTGCAAGGGTCGATGTCGACCGATGCGGATCAGCGGCGCTGCGCGGAGGAAAAAGAGTTGTCGTACGATGTCGAGCATTGTTGTGGTTGCAGTTCATGGATGAAGGAGAGTATTCCAACAGTGCCGTGGAACGCGAACCACAATGCCGAAGATTCAGCGGAGGGCGTGCATTCCCGACACTCCGAGATCGACGATACAGTTCGTCATAAGGCCTCCGGAGAAATGGGTGTAGTGCAGCCGAGCAAGAATCAAATGGTGTGCCAAATGCTTTACGTCCACCGTGGCAGGAGCGGATCCGGTGGAAGGACGCTTGCACTGCTCTCAAGCCAGGGGAGCAGTTCGTCGAGCGATGTGCCGATGCGCACATGGCCGCGCGACTCTTTCGAGATGAGATCTTCGTGATGCATCACGTCGATCTGCTTTGCGAGGTGATCATAGAATCCGTCGACGTTCAACAGACCGATGGGTTTGTTGTGCAGTCCAAGCTGACGCCACGTGATGGCCTCGAAGAGCTCATCCATGGTCCCAAAACCACCCGGCAACGCAAGGATGGCATGACAGCGCTCAAGCATCTTCATCTTGCGCTCATGCATGCTATGCACTTCGATGAGCTCTGTGCACCATGGTAGTGCGACCTCGGTGGAATTCAGAAACTCCGGAATGATGCCCACCACGGTTCCGTTATGTTCGATGAGCCGACGTGCCACGGCACCCATGATGCCGATCCCGCCACCGCCATAGATCAACGTCATCCCTGCCTCGGCCATGCGATCGGCCAAGTTCTCGGCAACGCTGCGAAACCGTGCATCCGTGCCGCTGCGCGAGCCACAATACACAAGAAGGTTGATGGGGGAGGGAGGGAGCATGGTCACTTCCGCGGAATGAAGAGCTGTTGTTTGAGACCGAAGCGTTTGACGACGTTCTTCTTGAGATGGTCAATGGCCTCGTCGACGTTACTCGTGAACAAGATGAGCTTCCGATCGTCTTCGCTCACCGTTCCTCGCGCGATCATCACGTCGAAGAGCTCCATGATGTCCTTGTAATAGTCCTTGTCCATCACCACAACAGGGAAGTTCGTGATCTTCTTCGTTTGAATGAGCGTGACGGCCTCAAAGAACTCATCAAGTGTTCCGATGCCGCCTGGCAAGACCACAAAGCCCAAGGAGTACTTGATGAGCATCACCTTGCGCACGAAGAAGTGATCGAACTCGATCATCACATCCAGGTACGGGTTCTCGTGTTGCTCTTTCGGCAGCACGATGTTGCATCCGATGCTCGTGGCCCCTGCCTCCTTCGCTCCCTTGTTGGCTGCCTCCATCACTCCCGGACCACCACCGGTGATCACGGTGAATCCCATGTCGCCAAGCGCATAGCCCATGCGTCGCGCAAGCTCGTAGTAGGGATGGTCCTCTTTGAAGCGCGCAGAGCCGAAGACGGCCACGCATGGACCGACGAAGTGCAGCTTGCGAAAGCCGCGAATGAATTCTCTGCAAACGCGGACCACGAACCAGAACTCGGTGAGACGGGAATGTGGTCCTTCGAGAAACTGCCGATCGTCGTTCGTCATAACGTGAGCGTGATGAGAAATGGAAGAATGGCCAAGCACAACAGACAGGCAACGATACGCATCACGATGCGCATCTGCTCACGTTGCAGTTCGTCGTCGGCAAGATCCGGACGTGTGATCTTGAGTCGTCCAAGTTGTTTGAAATTCTTCCAGGCAAACCAGATGATCGGCATGGTGACAAGTGCAAGAATGATGTGTTGCATAGATCATGGAACGATGCTCACGCGAGTGGACGTGAGAAGCGTACTGCCCTCGCGAGCAAGAATGGTGTAGGTGCCGGCCGGAATGCCCGATGCATGCCAGCGAACGGCAAGGTCTTCGTCTGCGAATTGATAGCCGTGATGCAAGGTGGCCACGGTCTGACCGAGCACGTCGACAACAACGATGTCGACGTTGCGCTCGCGACGTACCGCCGAGAGCGATATCACCGTGCTGCCGTGGACCGGATTCGGTGCCACACGGATCTGCTCGATGGTCGATGCACGCTCTGCGTCGTTCACACCGCTCACGGTTGGCGGCACGAACTCAAAGCCGGTGATCTTGTAAAGGTTGCCGGCAAAGTCGGCGATCCAGAAGTTGCCATCCGAGCGATCGTACTCAACGCCACGTGCGTTGATGAGCTGACCACGGGAGATGAGCGGAATGCGCTGCTTCTCGGTTGACATGTCGGACGTGGAGAAGCTGATCAGATAACATTCCGTGAGCGCCCCACCAGAGGTCGGGAAGTAGGTACACGTTTGGAAGAGCCGACCTTTATCGTCGGTGGCAAGGCAGCGTGGTCCGTAGTTGTATTGATACGGGTTGGAAACCTCGGAAATGAGCTGACCGTCTTCTTTTGACATGGTGTAGAGACGACGACGTCCATCGCGCTCGCCTGCAACGAGGTTGCCGTTCACCAGCTCGAGTCCGGTCGGATAGGCCTTCGATGGAGATGGGAAGCTGCGGATGATCGCACCCGTCGTGTCGAACACGAGAACGACACCACCTGAGCCGTCCGACGATCCCATCTTGTGCACGTAGAGATGTCCCTTCTCGCGATCCATGGTGAGATCCGTGAAGAGACTGTCGCCCGCAGCTGCAGGAAGGTTGATGGACTTCTCCAGCAGCAACGTGGTTGCGTTCACCTTGTAGAGTTTGCGCTCATAGAAGCTCGTCGTCCACAGACCGTTCTTGCCATCCCATGCAAGACCGTAGGGCACGTAGCCCACGGTGCCGCGTGCGATCACAGATCCTTGATCGATGAGCGAGATGGTGAACGTGCGACTTGTACGGGTTTGCGTTGGTGTGGTCTGCGACGTGATCCGGATACGACCCCAGATCGTCGGATAGTTCGGCACCTTCCACATGAGTGCATCTCCGACGACATCGCGGGCGATCTGCGTCCACGTGGTGCCGTCGTCCACACTATACTCAACCGTAACAGGCGAGGTGAATCCGCTCCATGCCACAACGGTCGAGAGCGAGCTCACGTACACGTCGCCACCCGTTGGTGCCGTGATGGTTGGATCGCTGATCTTATCGGTGCTGATGGAGACCTCCCACGTAGAACGACCATGCGTTGCTGCGCGAAGCACATTGTACGTGTTGTGGATCTTCAGGTCAAGGACAGGTGAACGTGGAAGCCCTTTTCCATAGGGCACCCAACTCTTTGCACCGTCGAACGAAGCGAAGACGCCCACGTCCGTTCCGATGTACATGATGTTCTCATCCGACGGATGGAAGACCAGACAGTTCGCGGGCACATCCGGCATTCCTTGCCACATCGACGTCCACGTCTTACCAAGGTCTGTGGTCTTGAAGAGGTTCGGCGTGCCATACGATGAGTAACAGAGCCACATCGTGTTCGGTTGTGTGGGAGATCCCACGATATCGGCAACGGGCAAGGAGGGAAGGCCGTTCTGATTGACCTTCGTCCACGTCTCGCCTTGATCGGCCGAGACCGCCACTTCGCCGGCAAGCGTACCGGCCCACACATTGTCGGGATTCGCAGGATTGATGCCGATGCTGGTGACCTGATTGACAAAGGGTGTTGCGAGCATCGTCCACGACTCGCCTTGATCGAGCGAGAGGTAGACGTGGCGACGTCCGTGATAGAGCAGGCCGAGTTCTGTTGGGTGAAGTTCGAGCGGGGCAACCCAGAGTCCTGCGTCGGCAGGGTCGATCCCGTCGACGATGCTCTTGCCTTGACCTGTTTTCAGGTTGACACGGAACATGGCACCATTCGGCTGGTTGCCATAAAGGGTGCTCGGATCGTGATCGAGCACGGTCACCATTCCGTCGCCACCAACGATGGCGCGCCAATCATTGTCGCCCGAGTTCGCAAGCGTGTTGTTGTCCTGCGTGCCACCATAGGTCTTGTATCGGTCCGTGCGATCGATATCGAACGAATAGAACTGCGTGATGGCAAGACCATTATTGATCACCTTCCACGTTTGTCCGCCGTCCGTGCTTCTGCACATACCACCGTCGTGACCGATATAGACGATCTTCGGATCGGAAGGTGCGAAGGCGGCGCAATGCTGGTCCGGGTGGACGTTGCTTCCTCCTGCATACGAGTTGGTCGTGTTCATCCACGATGTGCCGTTGTTCGCCGTGCGCCACACATCGATACCACCCACAAGGCAGATCTTCTCATCCGTTGGATGGGCCGCTGTGTAGATGTCGTAGAAGGCCTGACTGGCCTCCGGCGTACATGCTCCGGCAAAGAAGCATCCGCGCGAGTCCGTATACGTTGCTGTCCACGATGCTCCATGGTCCGTACTGCGCAGGATCTGGGCAAGAGAGTTCACCGAGGCAAGACAGTACAAATAGTCCGGATTCTTCGGCGATTGTTGAATGCTCATCCGACCAAGTGTTCCCACGATCCCTTGATTCCGCGGTACCCACGTAGCGCCACCATCAACGGATTGCAGAACGCCATCGGCCGTACAGATGAACCATTCGTTCTGATCGGAGTGATTGATCGACATGTCGTAGACCGATCCGGTATACATCTTCTTCCACGTTGCACCACGGTCCGTGCTCTTGTACACGCCGTTGCCGGCATTCATACACGAGGCCATGAGCAGATCGCGATCCTTCGGATGGGCATAGATGCGTGAGAACGAACCAACGTCCGTAAGTCCCACAACGTGCCACGTCTCACCGGCATCGGTACTGCGAAGCAGACCGCAACCAAGGAAGATGTTCCCGGCCGAGCCTGATACCTGTTCGCCGGTTCCGGCATAGATGATATTGGGATCCGTAGGGTCAAAGCACAGCGAGCCAAGCGCAATGGCATTGGCATCATCCATCATGGGCTTCCATGTTTCGCCACCATCGGTGGTCTTCCATACGCCACCGGCAGCTGTGCCAATGTAGACGAGGTTCGGATCGGTCGGATGCACGATGATGGCCTTGACGCGACCACCGATCTGCGTTGGACCGAACTGCTTCCACTCCGGTTGTGCAACAAGCATGTCCTCTGCGAATTTGGAACGTTCCATTCCGCGAGCTTGTTCGATGGCTTTGGCACGAATGTTGGCCGGTAGGTGCTGTCCGGGTTGGACGCGTCGACGTGCCATGTCGTCATAGCGCGCCATCGGATCGTCGCCGTGTTGTTCCAACTGCAATTGCGCAGATGCCGACGTCCACGTAAGGGCGACGAACGAAAGCAAAACGAACCATGTCTTCATAGGGGAGCCTTTGATACGGATGTGTCACAATATCGCTTTTTTTCCATGATCCTTGTCCTCGGCGCCGGGTACGGCGGGCTTGCCACGGCTGCATTGCTTGCCCATCGCGGACATGAGGTGACCGTGCTCGAATCTCATGAAACACTGGGCGGTTGCGCAGGGTTCTTTCGGTCGGGACGGTATTCCTACGACGTGGGGGCGACCACCTTCTCGGGCGTGCTCGCCGATCAGCCCGTCGGCATGGTCTTTGGTGAGCTTGGCATCACCCCGGCCTTGGTGCAACAAGACCCGGGCATGATCATCCGCATGGGCGAGCGGGACGTTGTCCGTCATGCAGGCAAGGAGGCATGGATCGAAGGTCTTTCGAGCGTATTCCCGCAAGGAGATCAACAGGGATTCTGGAACAAGCTCTACGAGATCGAGGCACGCGTCTGGCCACTGATCCGATCCTTCCCATCCTTGCCGCCCTCCTCACTCCTCGATTGGCTCCGTCTTGCGCATCCTCGCGGATGGAAGTATGCATCGTTGGGAATGGGACTGATCACGTCGATGCGATCACTGGCCGCATCGTACGGAGTGCTGTCGGATGCCGCCTTCATCGCGTTTCTGAACGAGCAGTTACTGATCAGCACACAGAGTACCATGGAGCGTGCGCCGTGGGTGACGGGTGCCATGGGACTGACGTATCCGTCGCAGACCTACTATCCGGTGGGCGGCATGTACCGTCCGGCCCTACAGCTCATGCGCCACGTACAACAGCGTGGGGGCACCGTGCGGTTTCGCGAGCGCGTGGTGAACATCGACCGGATTGGCTCGCGCTATCGCGTGCGTACGGACCGGGGCACGGAGTATCATGCGGAGAAGGTGATCTCGAGCATTCCGGTGTGGAACATGGCAGAGATCACGTCCGGCCCGATGCAGCGCTACTTCGCTCATCATGCACGACGCTATACGCATGCATGGTGCGCCATTTCGGTGTACTTCGCGCTGGATGGACAGCCGGCATTGCCGACCACGTACTATCAGATCCATCTCGATGCACCGCTGCCCTTCGTGCATGCGAACTCGTTGTTCGTGACCGTGTCGCCCGCGTATGACGACGAGAAGGCGCCGCGCGGACATTGCACGGTGACCGTGTCCACGCATGCTCGCGCCGCCGATTGGGAAGGACTCTCGGAGCACGCTTATCTCGAACAGAAGCGCATGGTGGAGCAGGCCATCCTCGACGTGATCGATGCAAGCATGCCGGAGTTCGCCGGTATGCAACGCATGCATGTGGAGAGTGGCATGCCGTCGACGTGGGTGCGTTACACGAGTCGACATCGCGGCTACGTGGGCGGACTTCCGCATGATATCAGCACACCGTTGTTGCGCATGCCGCCGAACAGAACGCCGTTCGACGGACTCTATCATGTAGGAGACACGGCCTTCCCGGGTCAGGGTACTCCCGCCGTGATGCTTGGAGCATGGAACGCGGCGTATCTTTGTACACTATGAGCGACGCCGTCAACACGATGTTCTCGAACATCGCCCCGAACTACGATCGCACGAATTCCGTGCTGTCTCTTGGAGTGCATCATATCTGGCGCTCGATCACCGTGCGCGAAAGTGGTGCGGCACCCGGCATGCATGTGCTCGACTGTGCAACCGGCACGGGAGATCTTGCCCTGTCGTTCGCGCAGAAGGTAGGGAAGCAAGGTCGCGTGGTGGGAACCGACTTCAATGCCGACATGCTGTCGTTCGCCCCTGCGAAGTCGGCCAAGGCCGGCGTCGACATCACATGGGAAGTTGCCGATGCCATGGCCTTGCCCTATGCTGATGCCTCCTTCGATGTTGCCAGCATTTCCTTTGGCATTCGAAACGTGGACGATCCCGTGGTCGCCCTGTCAGAGATGGCACGTGTGGTCAAGCCCGGTGGACGCGTGGTGGTGCTGGAATTCGGTCAGCCTCGCGGCATCCTTGGCACAACGTATCGGTTGTATTCCAAGCATGTGATCCCCGTGATCGGCGGATTGCTCACCGGACATCGCGAAGCGTACGAGTATCTTCCGTCGACCGCCGCCGCGTTCCCATGCAGAGAGGCCTTCCTTGATCTGATGCGTGCCACCGGTCGGTATGCCGATGTGCGTTACCGCGAGCTCACGGGCGGCATTGCCTTCCTTTACGTTGGTGTCGTGCGATGATCGGTGTGTGGGTGCAGGCGTTACGACCGAAGACGTTGGTCGCCTCGATCGCACCCGTCGTCTTGGCAACAGCACTCGTGGGCATCGATCATGCCATCCACTGGTCAACGTTCGCTCTCACACTCTTGTGTGCAGTGCTCATTCAGATCGCGTCGAACTTCATCAACGAGATCGAAGATGCGCGACGTGGTGCCGATACGGCAGCGCGCCTTGGTCCGCAACGCGCTGTTGCCTCCGGACTGATCTCGGCACGCACCATGCACTTCGCATCGGTGGGTGTGATCCTTGCCGCCTTTTTTCTAGGCCTACCCTTGGTGGCGCGGGCAGGGTGGGAAGTGTTGGCCATTGGTGTGCTCTGTCTCACAATGTCGTGGATGTACACCGGAGGTCCGTTCCCGCTTGCCTACAAAGGACTCGGCGATCTGTTCGCCTTCCTCTTCTTTGGCGTGATCGCCGTCGTCGGTGCCGTCTACGTGCAAACGATGCACTGGGATGCCGAGGCCTTGTTGCTCTCCTGCATGCCGGGACTTTTCGCCGCCAACATCCTTGGCGTGAACAACATTCGAGATATCGAGACCGATGCGGTGGCGGGCAAACGCACGATGGCCGTACGCCTTGGTGCCACACCGGCACGCATCATCTACACCGTCTTCACGGTGATCGCTGTGGTCGTGGTGCCGTTCGCCTTCTTCCAGTTGCGAGGCGCGTGGTTCCTGCTTCCGTGGTGTGCCATCCCGATCGGCGTGTGGGTGGTGCAGGGTGTGTGGCGCTCCACCGGTGCCGCACTCAATCGCTCTCTTGCACTCACGGCATTGCTCTACATGATCTGCATGATCCTCACCGTGGTCGCTTGTGTGATCACGGCGCGGTGACCACCTTGACGTCCTTGTTGTAGAGCGAGATCTCGTCGACGTACTTGGCCAATGCGGTCAGTTCCTTTGGTGGTGTCAGGTCCCACGTGATCTTCTTGCGCTTGCCATGCATCACCACGGTCAACGTCGTCTTCGGGGCATCGGCCACGGGCGCCAAGTAGCTGTCGTCACGCGAGAACACATCAGCTTGCTCGACGCGCTCCACGAGCTGACATACCGTTTCACCGCTGATCATTCCTGTTCCCGTTCCCACGAACGGTGTGGCTGCGCGTGCTTCCACCGTGATCGTTCCGGCACCATCGATGCGTGCCGTGTAATTCGGGCAGTTGCCCATGCAGGAACCGCGCGACACTTCGATGGTGAAGCTTGCTGCCGTGATGTCCTTGCCGCACGGCGGTACCTGCGCTGAACTGCAACTCATGATGAGCACAGCGGCGATCATGAGTGCGGAGTTGTGAATGCGAGTGATCGAGATCATGTGATGGCCTTCGTTGGTTGCGTTGTGGTTCTTTAACACTGTCGTTACAGACGGGTTACACGGCCAAAATAGCTTTGCAATGTCCAAACACCATGAGGCATCCATGCAAAGAGTTCAACCCCGTACCGTGCTCTTCATCATTGTTCTCTGTGTGCTTCGGTTGCTCCTACCGCTCGTGACCCACTCCTAGGTGTTCGGTGAACGATCGGCGAGGTGGCAACATGTCTTTCACGACATGTTGCCGTTGCCGTATCTTGCGGTCATGAACAGAACCGACCTCAGCGCAGCGATCTACAACGTGGCCCATTTGACGGGCTCGTTCCTTTTACGGAGTGGGATCACGTCGAGCCATTACTTCGACAAGTATCAGTTCGAATCGGACCCTCGCCTCCTTGCCGCCATTGCAGAGCAGCTTGCTCCAATGATCCCGCCGGGGACGGAAGTGCTGGCCGGACTTGAAATGGGTGGCCTGGCCATTGCAACGGCATTGTCGTTGCATACAGGGTTGCCCTGCGTGTTCGTACGCAAGAAGGCCAAGGAATACGGTACGTGCAAGTTCGCCGAAGGTCCGTCCATCGACGGCAAGAACGTCTGCATTGTAGAAGATGTGATCACGAGTGGCGGACAGGTGATCATCAGCGGCAGCGAGCTACGCGACATCGGTGCGATGATCACGCATGTGGTCTGCGTGATCGATCGCGAGCAAGGCGGCCGGGAGAAGCTGCGCGAAGCAGGCTTTGAACTCAACGCCTTGTTCACCGCCTCCGAACTCAAAGCGCATGCACCGTCTACGGATGAGCGCGCATGAAGATCATCACCTGGAACGTGAACGGCATCCGCGCTGTGACAAAGAAAGGCTTCCTCGATTGGGTCGCCGACGTGAAGGCCGACATTATCGGCGTGCAGGAGATCAAGGCCGATCTTGATTCCGTTCCGACGGAAGTGCGCAACCTTGACGGCTACCACACCTACTTCCATCCGTGTTCGATCAAGAAAGGCTATTCGGGCGTTGGTGTGCTCTCGCGTATCAAGCCCGACCGCGTGAACGACAAGATCGGCATTGAAGAGTTCGATCAGGAAGGTCGCATCCTCGAGCTCGACTACGGTGCCTTCGTCCTCTTCAACGTCTACTTCCCCAACGGTTCCTCAGATCACAAGCGTGTTCCGTACAAGATGCGCTTCTATGATGCGCTGTTCGCTCATTGTGATGCGCTGCGCAAGCAAGGCAGGGGAGTGATCGTGATGGGGGACTATAACATTGCCCATACAGAGATCGATCTTGCACGACCGAAAGAGAATGCCAAGACCACCGGTTTCCTTCCCATTGAACGCGCAAAGATCGACGAGCTCATTGCGAACGGATGGATCGATGCGTTTCGGGAGTATCATCCCGACGAGCCGGACCAGTACACGTATTGGGATCAGATCACGCGGGCTCGCGAGCGCAACGTTGGGTGGCGCATCGACTATCATTTGATCACACCGGATCTCCGGCCTGCGTTGAAGAACGGGTTCATTCTACCCGACGTGATGGGCAGCGATCACTGTCCGACCGGGATCGTGATCAATCCCTAGGCGTGCCAGCCTCATAGGCGGACCACAGATAGCCGGCCGCGGCCACGAAGACAAGATTCTTCACGATATACTGTCCGACCAGCGTGAACACGAACGGCGCTTGCGCATAGGCAAGGTCCGGCAGAAAGAACATGGGCAAGAACGTTCCCGCCATGTGCACGGCGAACATGGCCATGGTGATGCGCGTGTACTTCGGGATCAAGAACATGATGCCGATGATCACTTCCCAGATGCCAAGGGCAGGAGAGATCACATCGTGCGGGAACACCGAAAGCGTGTGTTGCACCAAGCCGGTGGCCGGACTCAGTCCGAGCGGCTTCAGTATGCCGAACCAACCATAGACAATGGCAAAGGCGATACGCAAGGCGCGATCATTGTGTTTGCCGATCTGCGTCAGGAGCGAGCGAAGGACTGCTGGGAGGGGGCGTTGGACCATGGCGCGAATCTACTGTCTTTGCGTGAGAGGGAAAAGAGCGGTGCGCATCGAATTCCGTCAGCCAGGTTTGTCGATCGACGTTCTCGTCATTCAGCACATGGTGCATCGTAGGAAGTGAGGCGATCTCATGGATACACGCATCGAGATCTTGGATCAATGGATGGACTCGAAAGAAGCTACGGACGACCTTTAGTGTCCGATCGTTAAAATTGATCACCAGATCAGATCGAAGTTGTGACTCAAAACTCTTTCGCCACAGGCGCTTCTTAGATCGTTGCGGTGCCTTCGTTCGCATTTCAATGCTGTGGATATCAGCGACTGCAATCTGCTGGAGACAGTGCCGCATGTCATCAACGATCGATCCACTGCAATTGAGTCCGTACCAATGGAAATTCCGATCGGCTCAAGAGCACGAATCGTTTTCAGATTGAACCACAGACCTGCGCAAGCGAATAACGGAACGAAAACGACATATCCGGCAATGAATGAATACACGACCAGCTCTGAGTTACTCTTGATGAGCACAAAGACAACGACGAAAAGAAACCGCAGTGCGACAGATAGGAGCTCGTTCCAATAGGATCTCCACACTCGCTCTCGAAGCTGCGGAACTCGATGCCAATGGGTGCTTTCAGTAGACATGGTTGCAAAACTAGTTTATTCCGCTTGCACTCGTTTGACGATGGAATCATGAATACCGTATCTTTTCCCATGAAGTGGGTTGCCCTTTTCCTCGTTTTGAGCCTGTCCACATCGTGTGCGTGGATCACGGGTTCTACAGTGCGTGAGGACGTTATCGTGCATGTTCCACCATCCACAACGGTACAGGATGTTGTTCCGGGCACTATGCGGCCGTTGAATTGGACGTACACGGCCGACTCCGGTTTCACGAAGGAGTATGCTATCGAGCCCGGGAAATTCAAGGACAGAAATGCCTGGATCACGCACTATTCCTTGGGTGCAGGGTTCTACGGTCAATGGGGACGGATCGAGTATCGCATGTTGCGTTTCACCTCGTGGGATGCCGACTATGCGAATGCGAACGTAGGCATGACATCGCACGGCCTCTACTTCACCACGCACATCATGTTCTGATCATCGAATACGGTACGTACTATACCAGATCTCGACGGTGGCCTGTTGCGGTTTGCTGGGCGTATCAGTGGTCGGTGTTTCGAAGTCGCCCGTCATGGTCTTGGGCAACTGGAATGCGCCGACATCGAAGCGCAGCTTCACGTAGGACGGCAGACAGTAGGCGCGTGCGGGGACATCGTTGTAGACAAGTTCGGCCGTGATGGTGCCGCCCTTGCGTGTGGTCGACACGACCTTGCGGGGTGTCATTGCCGTGGTATCGATCCACACGGTGGCAACGGCAATGTCGCTCGATTCATTCGACGGGATCACCGTCACCTTGCGCATCATCACACCCTGGAACTTCTCCCGTCCGGCACTCACGGCAACATAGGGTTGCGACAGCAGCTTGGCGGCCGTCAGATCGGCGCCCTGCTTGGGGATCATGGCAAAGCCCGGCGCATCGATGGTGGTCTTGTCCGGCGCTTCGAAATGCACATGGGCCTTCGATTCCGGCACCTTCATGAACGACACGTCCACCTTGATGCGCATGTCGGCATCGTAGACCTTTGCGCCTTGCATCCTTGCCTTGATCGCCTCCATCAAGCGCTGTGCATCATCCTGCGCATGGAGTGTCGTGCCGGCGCACCACAAAAGGAAAAGAGTCGGGAGGGTGGCGAGGCGGCTCATGTAAGAATGTCCTTTCGTTGCATGATCACATGCGCAGCAATGAAGCAGGCTGCCATGTGGGCGAAGAGGATGGAGGCACTTGTGAAGACGCGCGGCCACGGCACCGGATCGTCGAACAGCAGTTTCCATCCCGTCATGTGATTCGTGAAGAGCATCGGACGGATCACGTCGAACATTGGCAGGTCGATGGCCGAGATGATCGTGAACACGATGATGACGGCCATGGTGGTCATGATCGGACCGATGGAATTCTCGACAAGGGACGAACACAAGAAGGCGATACTTGCAACGGTCATCATCGACAGTGCGCTGAAACCATAGGCAAGGGCAAAGCGCCACAGCGCATCATGCTCGGCGATGATCGTGATCTGCGATCGGATCACCACGATCTCTCCTGTGCCCAGGAAGACCACACCAAGACCCATGGCAAGGATGGCCATCCAGAGGATCATCATGTTCACGTAGAGCATGGAGGCAAGGTACTTGGCCGTGATCACCGTGGAGCGCTTCACGGGTCGTGTGAAGATCAAACGGTACGTGCCCGACGTGGCCTCGCCTGCAAGAATGTCGCCACTGACGAGTGTGACAAGGAACGGAATGTGTATGTACAAGGCACCAAAGACGATGTAGGCCACGGTGTAGCCGTTCATCAGGTTGCCCTTGAAGTCGAAGGCCTGCGACAATGCTTGGGTGGCGAACGAGAAGTACTGATTGCCTTCCTTGCCCATGGCCAGTACGATGATGGGGATGAGAACTCCAACGGCGATGAAGCCGATGAACGTTCGCCATTTGCTAAAGACCTTGGCGAGTTCCACGCGGAGAGCGGCGAGCATCATACGGCCTCCGACGTAAGGGAGAGGAAGTAGTCTTCAAGACTGCGAACGGGGACAACGGAGTTGATCGTGACAGACGCTGCACTCAGATGCTGGATCACAGCGGCGATCTCTGCTTTTTCTAGTTGCAGGATCACGGCATGTTCCGTCACCCCTGTGATCCGTCCGAGCCACGGCGTCGACGTCAGCGCTGCACGCACATCCTCACCGCGTTCCGTCTCGATCGTCACCTTCATTTTCCCGGCATTCAACAGATCGTTCACGGATCCTTCCACAACGGCCTTGCCCTTGTTGATGATCACCATGCGGTTTGCCGTGAGCTCCACTTCGGGAAGGATATGGGACGAGAGGAGGATCGTCTTCTTATGATCGGCACTCAGGGCAAGGATCAGGTCGCGCATATCCTTCATCCCCTGTGGGTCGAGTCCGGTGGTCGGCTCATCCAGCACGATCAGGTCCGGCTCGTGCAACAGCGCTTGCGCAATGCCCAGCCGCTGTTTCATGCCATGCGAATAGGTCTTCACCTTGCTCATGGCGCGTTCGTCCAGGCTCACCATGCCCAGCACGCGCATGATGTTCGCGCGCGACACATCGGCACCGCTCAGACGACCCACCAATTCAAGGTTCTTGAAGGCGGAAAGGTAGTTGTAGAAGTCGGGACGTTCGACGATGGCGCCGATACGACGGAGGATCGACTCGCGATGCTCGCGAAGGGACTGACCGAAGATGGAGATGCTGCCGCCCGTGGGGCGGATCAGCGACATCATCATACGGATCGTCGTGCTCTTGCCGGCACCGTTCGGTCCAAGGAATCCGTACACGTCACCCTGCCGTACGGTCAGGTCCAGCCCATCCACGGCACGAAACGTCCCATAGTGTTTTTGCAGGCCGCGAAGTTCGATCACATTCATCATGCGGCCTATAACGTGTGAGCGGAGGAAATCGTTCGCTGTGCTTGCATCTAAGTGCCGGGATGGGTTATCACTACCTCTCAATTCGAACCAAGTACTCCACGTAGCTTGCGACAGATGAATGCTGGAACCACATCATACGATAACATATGCATTGTTAGTTGTCCAGCATATATTCGTACGTAAAGATAAACGAGGGGAAGGTCACACTGTTAGTGGACCAGTCATCCGATGGAGATCCGCACAGGACAGTCAACGCGAGGCAAGGATCAAAGACACGTCAGGAGCGCAAGTTCAGCACCATCTCCTATACATCTATCCATAGTTCAATAGAGGCACCGACTATGATCCGCCATACCGGAAAACTCTTCTTCACGTTGCTCCTCTCTTTTCTTGGCTTCTCTGACGTTCACAGTCAAACTCCCAACGTCTATCGTTGGGAGCAAATAGACAGTCAGTCATTCGTGCAGGATCTTTACGACTGTACGTTTGTCAATGACAGCATTGTCTTGGCTGTCGGTGCGAGTGGCGTGGTTCGACGTGGAGTACCAAGTGGGAGTTTTCCGGTAGTGGCCGGTCAATTTGGTCGGCCTGCTCTACGGTCGATTTCATTTGATTCTCAGATGAGATTCGTCTGCGCTGGTGATTCTGGTCTTGTTGGATACTCGTCCGATTCTGGAAGGACCTGGAGATTCAATCAGCATCCAGAGATTGGGAACATCAAACAGATCATTGTCGTTTCATCCACGGCTTCTATTGCTGCTACTGATAGAGGCCTGTATCGAATTCTTGAGACAGGCGAGACGAGTAAACTCGTCGATGGGGTACTTGCGGGCGTCTCCATGCTCGCAAGCGGCATGATCACTGTTGGCTACCAGGATGGTCGCGTTGATGTTAGTGAAGACAACGGCAGCACATGGGCAGAAGATTCTGGTCTTTCTTCGAGTTGGCCCATTGTGAAGGTAGTGAACGACGGGAACAGAAGCCTCGTTCTACACAAGAGATTTGTGACATGGCGGAATTCCATCGATGGTGTTGACACATCCTTCATTCCAAGCGACAAACAATTCGTTTTCACCGGTCTTTCAGTTGACGGTGCACGCTGGTGGGCAACTGGAATGGAGGATGCCCTGGGACATGCCTATTCATTGGACAGCGGTCGGACGTGGAGCGTGAGCAATGGTTTTCTGATTCGAGCCAGCAACGCCATTTCAACAAGAAGAGATCGGCTGTTCGCGGTGGGTCAGCGAGGAACGTTTGTCTATGGATTGCAGGACTCGGCCGTGACGGCATCTTTTCGACTGAGCGGATTCCTTCCTGCTTCTGTCGAACAACCCATTAACCACGTCAAGAGTATTGGTTCCCTGGGTGACAGCATTTACGTTCTTCGAGAAAAACCTGTGATCAGCGTGGTCAGATATCACGGTAAGGTCGACACGTTGTTCACGGTGGCAGCTTCAAACGGAATAGAGGCTCAAGCTTTGTGGATTCAGAGGTCGCGTTTAACCATGATCTTGGATACAATTGGTTGGTTCGAGACAGCGAGTGGATGGATCACCAAACGAAAGTTTCGGATTTGTACTCGAGGTCCTGAAGAATCAGCATTTTCGATCATCGATGCGCCAAACTGGGACCTTCACGTTACTACCTCGTTCGTGGATGCCGATGGGAGTGTTTTCGTCGGTTGCGAAGGACTCCCATATGTGTTTAGATACAACTCGACGAGTGGTATGCTCGATTCGCTCAAGAACATCCCATTGACATCCGTGAACTCAATTCTCGGGAATGATGGAGTTCTCCTACTTGTTGGACGTGGCAGTGTCTCTACGTCCTTCGATCATGGAGATTCTTGGGAGATCGTACAGACCCCGCTCCCTTGGACCCCGCATAATAGCTGCATGAGTAGCGCAGGGCGGCTTTTCATCGCACGACTCGATGTCAACGGCAGCAACCGCCGCTTGCGTGTCTCTACGTCTGATGACCTTGGTCAGAGTTGGCAGTCTAGAGTAGATCAGCAAATAGCTGGAATAATTCAATCTTTGGCCCACTTCGAGGCCGATGGGAAAGGTCGCGTCATCTGTAGTGGTCTTGGCAATACACTTCTTTTATCACTAGATAATGGCCAGAGTTTTCATGAAGTCGCAGCACCAACGGAGAACACGGGGACGATCTACGCTTCAACGTTTGTTGGTGATGAATCGATCGCCGTTGGTGGAAATCAGGATGTGTTGATGCGTGGACGTCTTGCGATCACGAGCTCAGTTGTTGAGCGTGACCCCGCTTTTGATGCCCCCCGCACGGACTCGATCGTCGTTTCGGTCACGGAGTATGACGTGCAAGGAAGAATGGTGGGCTCGTATGGTTCGACAGAAGGATTCACCATCCATGACTACCTTGCACGGACAAGAAACGCTGCATCAGGACGAACGTTCTTGCGTTGCGTTCGAGCCGATGGCTCTCAGATCGTCGTGTCTACGATGCGCTAGCATCGTACTTTTCACACAGAACGTGCGGACCTTACCAAGAACTCTCCTCTGTAACCCACCGGTTCCAGAGGCTCGTATTCGCTGTGCGTTACAGAGAAGAAACCGACCTCTTATACGCCGTTCCACGCTCTTCGAAGTTGGCGAACATGTCGAACGACTTGCAGGCCGGAGAGAAGAGGACGATGTCGCCTTGCTCGGCCAGTGATGCGGCGTCGCGAACGGCTTCGTCCAGGGTGAGGGCCTTGATGCAGCGCTTTTCGGTGCACCAGTGGTTGAAGATGGGGTCGGCCTCTTCGCCAATGCAGACGATGGACTTCACGTTCGTCGACACAAGGTCGTCGAGTTGCGTGTAGTCGTTGTTGTCGCCACGTCCGCCCGCGATCCATACGATCGGTCGGTCATAGCTCGACAACGCATACCATGCTGCATTGATATTGGTGGCCTTCGAATCGTTCACGTAGCGAACGCCATTCAGCGTACGCACGTTCTCGAGTCGGTGCTCAACACCGTTAAAGGATTGGAGAGAATCGCGTATGTCCTCGTTGCGCACTTCTAGCGCACGAGCTGCGAGAGCGGCTGCCATGGAATTGTACAGGTTATGTACTCCAGGCAGCCCGATTCGGCGGGCCGGCATGAGAACCTCCTCGATATGCTGTTCCGACACACGAAGGAAGACATCGTCCCCCCGGACGTACGCTCCAACAGTTTCTGAGCGTATGCTGAACAAGTTCAGCTTCCCTCGTGTGTGCGACGCACCCGCAGCTGCATGCGGATCATCGGCATTCAAAATTACAATATCGTCGGGGCCTTGGTTGGCGAAAATTTTCCACTTGGCCCGCACATACTGTTCAAAAGAGCCGTGATAGCTCAAGTGATCCGGTGTGATGTTGAGCAAAGCGCTCACATTTGGTTTGAAGTCAATGCACGTATCAAGTTGATAGCTACTCACTTCCGCAACAACAACATCGTTACCGGCAAGGCTTCCTACCAAGGAGGAAAGGGGAGTACCAATGTTTCCACATGCAACGGCGCGTTGACCGGCTTGATTGAGAATGTAGGCCGTGAGTGCCGTTGTTGTTGTCTTGCCGTTCGTTCCCGTGATGGCAACGATCTTGTTGGTGATCTGCGATGCTGCGAACTCGAGCTCACTGATGAGACGAATGCCGCGCTCGGCAGCAGCGATGCGAATGACGTTGGAGGGTGGGACACCGGGTGAGGTGACGATGAGGTCGGCCTGTAAGGCACGTTCCGTATGCTCGCCGAACTCATGGGCGATGTCGAGTTCTTGCAGATGCTGTTGCGCGTCGACGGATCGTTCTGCCGGTTTGCTGTCGGTGACGAAGACAACGTCGCCATTACGCTGTGCAAGTGCCGCTGCGGCCAGTCCGCTCTTCGCGGCTCCAAGGATGGTGATCTTCATACCGCAAACTTACCACAGCGTGGTGAGACCGGGGAGGGAGGCGAACTGCCTGTCATTGGAGAGAAGAACGAGGTTTTCTGAAAGAGCCTGTGCCGCTATCATTCGATCGAAAGGATCATGGTGCTTCCACTCGAGTGCAGCAGCAAGAATGGCTTGATCGATCGTGAGATCGAGCGAATGAAAGTCATACGCTTGCAGTATTCTTTGAATATCCGCGATAAGTGGAGCTGCTTCGGGAAGCTTCCCTCGACGCAGTTTGAGCTGCATCTCGAACAGACTGATCGGCGAGACGAAGATCTGACTAGCACTCTTCTGCAGTACGCGTAGCGCTTGTTTTCCGAGGCGACCCGGATCGGTATCGTACCACAGAAGTGTGTGTGTATCAAGTAGGTAGCGTTTCACGGTTTTGGTTCAACGGATCGGTGGGTGAATCGAGATACGAGTTCAGCTCTTCTTCAGACATCGGCTCGAACAGACAGCTATCATCCGTGACCGTACCCGGTGGGATCTGATGAAGACCGATCGGACGCTCGGTTTTAGAACCAACCGCTTTGAGCTGCACGACGGGAGAGCCATTGCGGGCGATAAAGACCTCTTCTCCGTTCAACACATCCTCCACCAATTGTGATAAGGTTGTTTTCGCGGCATGCATGTTGACGATCTTCATGGGGGCTCTCCTGCGTTTAGCTAAGCACTGGACAATATAGCTATCTCGAAGAATTCTTCAAACAACGATTCAGTCTTCGGCCACCACAACGATCATGTCGTGCGCTTCAAAGCTCACGATGGAGCTTTTCGGTGCATTCAGTTCCACATGCCACTGTCCGTTGCGTTTGTACTTGCACCCAATGGCGATCTCGTTCTTTTGAATGGCAGCGTGGACGACGGTGGCCATGGTCACGGGGGTGTTCAATTGTACGTAGTCTGCGGCTGGACGGAGATAGAGCTCACTCCCGGCGGCATCGAAGAGATCACGGAACACATCATAGAGGTCGGGGTTCTCGGCGATCTGCGTGAGCAGAAGCGAGATGATGGTATTGCTGATGATGAAGTCGTTCACGGAGTCCATCGAGGCCAAAGCGCGGTTCCGACCGTCGAGTATTTCGGTGACGACGTTGACGTCAGCCTGCGCACGTTGCGTGATATCCCGAACATGCAGCAACGTGAGAAGCGTGGCAGCATCTGCTTCCTGAATGCCAATGGTCTCGTTGGCAAGGATGATGATGCTCGTGAACGAGGGCACATTCAACGAATCGAGCACGGCACGCGTGACGGTGTTGCCCTTCGTGAACGAGATGGTGTAATTGGATGCCGTGGCGCCGATGGTGTGGACGTTGGCGGACCGGTCCACGTTGTCCACCACGTGAATGGTCGTGCCGGCAGGAACGTAATTGTCGAGCTCTTGCAGGATGAACTGGCCGCGTTCATTCCAGCCGAGGACGAGGATGGACTCGGGTCGACTTGGCGTTGGCGGCGTGGTCGACAGCGCCTCGACGTTGATCGGTGGCGGCGGAGGTGCCGAAGGCAGCGAGGAGCGAAGGACCACTGTGTCGTCATCGGCCGAAAGCGCGATGATGTTGTCGCCCGGTTGGAGGATCGTCGACATGGGCGGATTCACCTTCGTGGTCCCATCGGCGAACTTCACGCCCACCACGCTCGATGTTTCATAGGCCTGCAAGACGTCGGCAAAACTCTTGCCCACAAGGGATGGCTCGTTCACTTCATAGAGTTCATCGCCATCAAAGTCGAGCAGCTCTGTGTAGACGAGGGAGAGACCGGGCTGTCGACATGTCTGCGTGATGATCTGCGAGATCATCAGCTCGCTAGGCAGTATGCGCGCTGCATTGCCGGCCACGAGGTTGGCAACATGCACGCTGGACTCTTCCTGCACGGTTGCCACGATGGGCCCCATGCCGCCTTCCTTCCTCAAATGCATCAGGGCAAGCAAGGTCTTGATGGTGAGGGCATCGTCGGCAACACTGGCTGCGTCGCGCGTTTCCAGCACGATGATGCTCTTGGCAAGGTGCGGACGGACAATGGTCAGATCCGTCACGTCGATGGGCGATCCGCTTCGACATACGATCCGCGTTGTCATCGTATTCGGAATGCGTGCACGGATGGCATCTTCCATCATCACCTTGTCTTCATCGGCCATCACCACCACGCATGCAGAGCGCTTGTTCGCATTGGCAATGATGAGCTCATGCAAGACGGAGAACACTTGTTCGCCCCAGCCGAGGACGAGGGTGTGACCGGTCTCGACAACGAGCGACTTGCCCTTGCGCAACCGCTCGATGGATTCTGCAAAGCCATTCGCTAGGATACCCACAAGCAACGAGAGAATGAAGACGCCGCCAAGACTGGCCACCAGCATGATCAATCGATACTGCCAGGTGCCATCGGAGTAGGGCACGCCGGTGGGATCGAAGGTGTAGACGAAGATCGTCCAGACGGTGTCCCATGCCGATGCATCGGGTCCGGGCGATACACGCACAATGCTCATCACGAGCCACAACACACCGGTCAGCACCACAAGGGCAAGTGCCAGCACCATGAGCAGCGCACGTGTCCCACGCGCAAAGATGTTATCGATGCGATAGCGAAGAAGGTCAAGCATGTTCACTCGAGGATAAGGACCGAAGAAGGTACGGCCGCAATATCGCAATCGAGCACGGTATAGAGTCCTGTTGCCAGGGCGGCAAGGTCGGATGTGAGTGTGATACTGATGGTGCGACCATTGACATCACAGAGGAGAAGGCTGCTGATGTCTGCCTGCTGCATCAGCAGTCGCATGGAGGTGCGCGTCAACGCCATGGGCCGACATTCAGATGTGCGCGGATCCTCACGAACGGACGTCACCGTGGGGATCTCGTAGACGCCTTGGGTGGTAGCCACGAGAATGCCAGTCGCACTGAGCGACACCGACGACGGCTGTGCGGTCGGGGGGAGTTGTTCGTCGGTTGACCATGTACGACCGTCATCGGTGCTCAACATGACGCCGCCTAGGGTGGCAGCATAGAGCACACCGGGTGTGGTCTCGATGATGTTTCCGGTGCAGGGTTGGAACGGACCGGAATAGAAGGCTGTACCGGTGATCGACCACGTACGACCATCGTCGGTGGAGCGCATGACTTCGATGTTCGATGCTGTGTAGTAGGACTCGGGTGCGTTCAGGTCTACAGTATGGGTGGAGTCTTCGACCATGAGCATGCTCGAGGCGATGAGCGTGCCAGACGAGGTGCGCATGCAGTGCATAACGTAAGAGCCGGTCGACGGAATGCTCACCGTGGTCCACGTTGTTCCCTCATTCGTTGAGCGTAGGATGCCACCCCAGCGACGTTGCGTGGCCTCTGCTGAATCGCGATGCAGGAACGAGGTGCCAAGCACGGTCAGCACCAGTGCGCCATCCCGTGCTCGTGCCATCGACGAAGGATAGCCGACCGTATCAGCCACGATGTTGGATGCAGAAGAAAGAAGCGTTGAATCAAAACGCGTTGTCGTTTGCAGTCGCACCACACCCTTGCTGCCGGTGGCCAGAATGGAGTCGTCAATGGTGGAGGCGAAGCAAACAGGCACGCGTGCCAGTGTATCAAGGAGGCGTCCATCAAGTGAGAAGCGCCGGATCACAGGACCGGGAAAAACCAACGTCGAGTTCCATTTCGTTGGCAACGGAGTGCCCGCTTCGCGCCAGGTGCGGCCTTGGGGTGGAACGGACGTAGGCGACGTGATCATTTGATCGCCTTGGTTGAACACGACAAGAGGATGGGTCAGAACACCAGCCATGTTTGTGTCAACACGGATCGCATTTCCGATGTCATCCAATGCATGCGTTCTGTCATTTTGATCGACCCAACTAAAGATGATCCGTCGCAATGGGAGATGGTCGACCACTGGCGCAAGCAGTGAACCAAGCATGAGAATGGAAGGGGTCGTGTCGTGAAGATCAACGATGTACTCTCGAGTAGCACCGATCTGCAGCGTGAGGCCATACGTCCCGAAGCAGGAGGGTTGAAACTCACTCCTTGTGTCTGCGATCCCAAACTCGCCCGGTATCGATAGTGTGTTGACGATCGGTGTGGTCCGCAGTCCGATCTTATAGATGCGCAAAGAGTCTCGCACCGACTCTAGCCAGTAGGCAACGTCACTCGTGTGCCATGGATACACGGGTGATCTTCCAAGATCGAGAGCGACGGATTCTCTGATCGACATTCGATCAATGACGCCATACCATCCGGCTTCATCACAGTACAACACTGCCCCCCCATCGAGCGATTCAAGGTACCTTGGTCGGAGCGCACGATAGGTTCCTTCTACGAGCATACTGTCTACCGGAACGAACGTGGTGTCACCGAGCCTTGACCGAAAGAGCCTTGCGGCACTCATGCAAAGGAGCGAATCCTCTCCGTACCGGCGCGCTGCGCGAATTCTCATCGACGTTGTCCATGCAGGGTACAGTGTGTCGGGCGTACTGCGGAACAACAATCGCCACCGATCGTTCCCGGTATTGGTTACCGTTACGGCCAGTGCACCAGGGATCACGGTCGAGGATGCATCCTTGTATTGCTGTTTGCGCGTGGACCATGTGTGTCCTCCGTCGAAGGACTGAAATCCTGAAAAGAGCTGGACAAATGGACCGTTCACGGAAGTGATGGCCCTGCTGGCGGCATTGGGGATCGGACGGAGGACCACTCCGGAATCTGCTGACCACGAAAAGGCCTTGAACGACAAAGACCACACCATTCCGAAGAATCGACCTTCATAGGGAGTGCCCGACATGTAGTCGTTGGCAAGAAGTTCACCGGGGGTGACGATCTTGGCTGCAGTTCGCTCGGGGATCGACATTCGGAGGAGAGTCGTTCGTGAAGCGAACGTCATAACCCCACCCACAGTGTCGCAGGAAACGAGCTCGTCTGCATGATAGGAGTTCGCGCTCGATGCGATAACCTGTCGGTATCGTAGATATTCTTGCGCTTTGATCTCTCCGCACACAAGAAAGAGATACAAGCAAAGTGGAATCGGAAGCACTCGCACAACAGACGGCATCATAGCCTTCATAGGGTCATCAATGCATTATGTGATCATTGTACTCTCGACATCAGTCCTGTACCGAGTTGTTCGAGGAGGTTGCGTGCCGCGGAGGGAGGGATGGCATGCAAGTGGGCGAAGGCTTCGTTGCTGTAGTGTTCGACGAGGGCACGGGCATCGTCGATGACGCCGAGGTCTGTGAGCATGGTGGTGACCTCAGGAATGCGAGATGCGTCGAGGCCGTTCTGGGCAAAGAAGTCATCCACGAGCATACGCCATGTGGAGGCGTCGTTGCGTGTGCGCTCACGCGCCGCAAGCATGAGCCACGTGCGCTTGCCTTCGACGATGTCGCCACCGGTCGACTTGCCAAAACTGGCCGTTCCTACAAGATCGAGCAGATCATCCTGCAGTTGAAAGGCAATGCCAAGGTCAGCTGCGAAGGTGCGAAGATGTTCGGTGATGGTATCGTCCGCACCGGCAAGACGTGCTCCGATGGTGGCCGACATTTCAAGGAGTCGCGCCGTCTTCTTCGTGATCATCGTGAAGTACTCGTCGATGGTCACGTCAGCGCGCTGCATGAAGGCAAGATCGAGCGCTTGTCCGTCACACACATCGATGAGTCCGGTGGAGAAGGCGGCGATGACGTCCATGCCTTCGATGCGTCGGTCGTGGACGTGTTGTGTTGCCGTGCGGACAGATCGCTCCAACAACCGCATGCTGACACCCATGAGCACATCACCCGAGAGGATGGCGGCGCTTTCGCCGAACTGCGTGTGGACCGTTGCACGTCCGCGACGCATGAGCGATCGGTCCATGATGTCGTCGTGCACAAGCGTGAAGTTGTGCAAGAGCTCGACGGCAACAGCCGCCGGCATGCAATCGTCCGCATTGCCCCCTGCCGCCTCGCAACACAACAACGTGAGCACCGGACGGACGCGCTTGCCGCCTCCGTCCATCAGGTAGCGGACGGGATCGTAGAGCCAAGAGGGGTCGACATACGTTGCAAGTTCATCACGAAGCGCTTGTTCAACGCGAGCGGTATAGGAGGCGAGATCGGATGCCATCATGTCTTTCGAAGGTGTGCAGTGCGAAGAGCGTCGATGGTTGGAGAACCCGACAAGAACATCCACTGTCGCACATGAAGTTCCCAGGTGCGCAACAACGCGATCACCGCCTCCGTGCCGCCTTCCATCACTGCTAGCAGGAAGGGTCGCGCCGCGGCCGTACAATGCGCACCGAGTGCGATGCTGAGCGCCACATGCGTTCCGTTCGTGATGCCACCGCTGGCAATGAGCGTGAAGGGTGTGTGCTGCATGAGCGATGCGCACCCTTGCACACAGTCGGCCGTGGGAATGCCCACATCCCAGAGATGCTGCACCGAGGCGGCATCGGGGTGACGGAGGATCTCGATGCCAGCCCACGACGTGCCACCGGCACCGGCCACGTCGATGATGCGCACGCCCACATCGAGCAGTCGTTGAGCGACGGCGGGAGAGATCCCGGCGCCAACTTCCTTGACGATGATGGGCACCGGACATGCCACCACAAGATCGGCAATGCCGTTGAGGACGCCGGCGAACGACGGTTCACCCTCCGGTTGAATGAGCTCTTGCAGGGCATTGATGTGCACGGTGAGTGCATCGGCCTGTAAGAGGTCGACCATGCGCAAGGCATCGCCCAGAGCTTGACGACCACTCGTGCGCTTGATCTGTGCGGCTCCGATGTTGGCGATGACGGGAACCGATGGCGCATGCTGGCGCACAACGGTGTAGGTGGCGTGTAGTGATGCATCGGCAATTGCCTGACGCATCGATCCAACACAGATGGGAATGCCCACCACTTGGGCCGCATCGGCAAGCTGAGCGTTGATGCGCTCGGCATCGGCATAGCCGCCCGTCATTCCACTGATCATAAGTGGAAGCTCGATGGGCATGTCGAGAAACGTTGTCGACGTGTCGACGTCGGCAAGGTCGAGCTCCGGCAGTGCATTGTATTCGAACTCATAGCGCTCAAGACCATTGGTCTTCGCCACGAAGCCGACGTTCTGCTGTGCCACGAGGTTGACGTGTTCCTGTTTTCGCGATGGGATGTTGTGGGCGGACATGCCATGAATATACGGACGTCGACTGTGGTGCATGATATGAGCGCGAGGGAGCGATCAGGTGGTGGCCTCGTAGTGCTGTCCCGGTAGACGCCGCACGAGTCCGCGAAACTCAAGTCCCAACAGCGCCGCAAGCACGTCGCCATGGGCCAGTCCGGTGGCCGTTGCGATCGCATCGGCCGTGCGTGGTCCGACGGCGCAGACACGCATGACGTCGAGTTCGACGGGTGTATAGGTCACGGGAGGGGCGAAGGGTAGCATGGCTTGACGGCGCAGACCGAGATCGTCCAGGAGCTGCTCGGCGGATTGCAGACAGATGGCCTGCCCCGTTCGGAGAAGTGCATTGGGTCCGGCACTGCGCGTCGACGTGACGGGTCCGGGCACGGCATACAACGGACGCCCCTGTTTCCGTGCGAACTCGGCAGAGATCATGGAACCGCCTTTCTCCGTGCTCTCCACGACCACAACGGCATCGCTGAGTGCCGTGATAACACGATTGCGCACGGGGAAGTAGCCGGGCATGGCCTTCAGTCCGCATCGATACTCGCTGACAACGGCGCCGCCGTGATCGAGGATGCGCCCGGCAAGCCAGAGTGCTGATGAGGGAGTGACGCGATCGACGCCACAAGCGACCACGGCAATGGTATGTCCGCCCGCATCGAGCGTGGCCGTATGCGCGAACGTATCGATGCCCGTTGCAAGGCCGCTCACGATGGTCACGCCTACTTCGGCCCATGTGCGTACGAAGGACTCGGTCACGGGGCGACCGTATCCGTCGGTGCTCCGTCGTGTGCCCACCACACCAATGCACGGAGCGGTGCGCAACGTGCCGCGCACGAAGAGCAAGGCCGGCATGGGAAGCGCCGTGCGGAGTCCGCTGGGAAAGTCGACGTCGAACGGCGTCAGGATGCGCGCTCCGCATCGCGCACATTGCTCAAGTAATGCGGCTGCTTGCGCACGCAGGGTCGACGCCGAGTGTGCATCGTTGCTGTCGAAGAGATCGTGTACGTCGTCGAGCGCGGATTCAAGATCGGCATGCGTGGCCGCATACAGCACCACCTGTGCGGCCGAACAGGAGCGGACGTAAGAGAGTGCAACAATGTCGAGAAGGGGCCATGAGGTGTGCATGGCGGAAGGGGACGTGCAACGACCGGATCGTGACGGAGCTTACAACGCCGTCATCCGTGCACGCACGGAGCGCTTGACGAGCTCGCGGATCTCTTCGTCAGGCAGTACAGTGCAGGCCGCATCCAGAGCCGATTCCAGGGATCGCTGGAACTGATGGAGCTGTGGCAGGAGCATGTCGATGATGATCTCGTCCTTCGGGATCTCGATGGTGGCCTTGCCCAGCGAACACAGAACGGCAATGATCTCTGCCTCTGCCTTGGATGAACAGTCGATGATCTCTTCGGTGCGACTGCCGCGGAGCAATCGCACGGCATGCGAGAACATGGTGCTCGTGACCTCTGCCTGTGTGTGATCCGGCACGATGATGGTGCGCGTCGCATCTGTTGGCAGTTGCTCGATCTCTTGCGTGTACCATGAGGAGAGCGGACGGAGCTTGTGACGGACCTCGAGATCGTAGATGATGGCAGCGGTGAGATGACGGAGGTTCGACGTTGGTTCTGCCCACCACATCATCACACATCGATACATCCAGCGTTGCTCTTCCGGTGAGAGCGCCAATACGGAGTCCATGTAGTAGGCATCGAGTCGACGTCGGTCCTTGCGCACAAGATCAGGTCGTGCACACTCGGCCACTGTGGTCCCGAGTTCCTCCGTGAGCGGCGTCATGGGACGTGACTGGAATTCACGATGCTGCCGTGGCTGCGTGTCGCGCAGGATCTGCTGAGATGGAACAGGGAAGAGCGAGAGTTCGGTGACGGTGATATCGATGTCGGTATGCGTGCGTCGAAAGAGCTCTGCAAAGAACAGTCCCACCGTTGAATTCATCCACAGCGCCACAGCGTCGGCATGTGACGTGTCGTGCAGATGCACGCCCACACAACTGTCCGTGATGAAAGCATGCGACGTGTTCCGATGGGCCAGCCAGCGTCCGTCGTGTCGACGTGGGAAGATGATATCCGGCACACGCACATCACCAAGATCGTACCATCGATCACGACCGCGCAGTGTTGCCCGCGTATGCAGTCCGTCGCGCTCTGCCGCCTGAATGCGCGTGAACATGTTCGTTCCCTGCATCTCGCGTTGCGAGCCATGCACCAATAGGAGTCGGTGCGACGTGGACGGAGTGGTTGCAATGGAGTCGAACTCGTCGGCCGCAACGATCACCGTGTTGTCGACGGTGGCGCCCGACATCAACGTGCGCTGCCAATATTCTGGCTCAATGCCCTCATGGGCGATCTGCTCAACGTCGGGCACAAAGAACTCATGGGCACCGGTGCGCAATCCGCTGGCCACGGTGGCCACGTCGCGCAGCGGCCGGAGCTTCCCCTCGGCCTTGAGCAAGATGCGCGAGAGCACATCGGCCGGGATCAAGAGGTCTGACCACGATCCGTGCGGCGTATCGGCAAGTGTGCGCAAGGTGGTCTGCGCCACCACATGGACGACGGCCTCGTTGTTGTTCTTCCCTCGTTCCGATGCCGAGAGATAGCGCAGGAATGCATCGATGGACGCAAGACGTTTGGCATCGCGCTCGCGCGGCGATTCACAGGGCAGGAAGAAGTTGGCGAATGGTGCACGCACGTACACGAGCTTTGCCGGTGCCGATGCTGTGTGCTCCTCGCCGCCTCGCATCCGTGCCACGATCACACACAAGGCCACATCGGGTTCGGAGAGTGGTTGCACATCGCTGACGAGGATCCACTCGATATCGAAGCGTGCCATGATGGCGTTGCGCACGCCGGCATAGCGCCGCTCGTGCAACGCAGTGGACGGAAGATAGAGGATGACCATTCCATCGTCAACGAGCGGGAGTCGCTCGAGCAGAAGACGAAGGCGATGGCGTTCAGTAACGTCGTATCCGGAGATGCTAACGGTGGTCCATGGACGGTCCACACGTTCATGCTGTTCGATGAAGGTCACGGGTGACCGTTCGTCAAGGCGCCCGGTTGTGCGCAACTGCACCATGCGCGCATCATCCGCCGTGGGTGCATAGACGCGCACGGTGGGCTCGTCGAGACCGAGAGCATCGGCATGATGAAGCATGCGAAGGGCGGCAAGGCCCGTGGTGGTGCCGAGTTCGAGGAAGCGCACCGGTCCTGTACGCGAGGTCATGCGCAAGGCAAGGTCCACCACATCGAGGATCGGTGTCGGATGTTCCTTGATGCTGGAGCTCCACGTCAGATACCGATCGATGGCGCGATGCATACCAACGGTGGGAATGCGCACGAGGTCCATGCGTTGCAGGAAGGCCACGAGATCTGCAAGCGATGCGCGGAAGAATTCGTCGCGAGCATGGAGGACGTGGACGTCGGACACACGCGACGGGAACATGCGATGGCCTTTGTCGCGCGCATCACGCAGGAAGGCGCCAACGATGTCGAGCAACAGACGCGGACTTCGAAGTCCGTACGGCAACGTGAGTCGATCGAGCGTTTCCTCGTGTCGGAATTGCAAGAGGTCGTAGGCAAGCACCGATGTGACGAGGCGCACCACCGATGCACGCTGTTCCGTGGTGCTATGTGTACAGGCAATGAGATCCGTGGTGGTCCACTCCAAGCGCAAGGCCAACAGTTCATCGGCCGTGAGCGGCGGTGGTGGAGCTTGCGTCAAATAGGCACGCAGCACATCCACGATGCGCTGTCGGTGTTGCGGTGTTTGCGCCTCGGCAACGGAGAACACGGAACACAAGGGAAAGGCCGCCTCGATCTGTTCTTCGTCATACAAGCGCTTGACCACAGCCTCGGTACGATAGACCACGCACTGACGGAGGTCGCACACGGCAAAGCGTGGCGCTTGCATGCGCGTGGCCACCGAGCGTGCCTTCTCGCGCAGCACATCGTCGTACGCATGGTGATGTGGTGCGACCACTTCGAACAAGGTATGAATGCTTGCATCGGCGTGACGTAACCGAATGAACGTTCCGTCTAGCGTGGAGGGCTCATCGATGGTCATGCTCAGTCCGCTTCGCTCCACCGCCTCGGTGAGACACTGCACCATGAGCGCTCGGGCCGATGCATGCGCATCGAAGGTCATGACCGATCCTCCAGCAGTGCCTGCACGCGAGCGATCAGTTCTGCAGCATGATGCTGATACGGAGCCTCGGCGATCACGCGCATGATGGGCTCCGTGTTCGATGCACGAATGTGGATCCACCGGTCCTGCCAGGCGCAATGCACGCCGTCGACAGTACTGATCTGCGCATCCGCAAAGGCATGCACACATCGGTCGAGCACCACCTGCACGCGCGAACGATCGGCCACGGCGAACTTCGTTTTGATCATGTGATAGGAGGGCATCGAGGCGGCAAGGTCGGCAAGGGTCGCCGCACGCATGCGCATGAGCGATGTGATGAGGGCGATGCCGACGAGGGAGTCGCGACCGAAGTGACAGGCAGGATAGATCACGCCGCCACTTCCTTCGCCGCCGATCACGGCATGTTCCTGTTGCATTCGACGCACCACGTTGATCTCTCCCACGGCGGCACGCAACACGTGTGAACCGAAGGGAGCAGCGATGTCGTCGATCATACGCGATGTGGAATAGTTCACCACGGCAATGCCGCGCACGCCCATGGCGAAGACGGCCTCGGCGGCCAATGCCACGGTCTTCTCTTCACCGATGGCCATGCCGTTGTGATCGAAGAGCACAAGTCGGTCCGCATCCGGATCCACGGCGATACCAAGGTCCGCACCGTTCGCACGCACAGCCTCTCCGAGTGACTGCAAGTTCTCTGTTGTTGGCTCTGGCGCATGCGGGAAGATGCCCGTTCCATCGCAGGCAAGATCGATGACGTCGTACCCAAGTGCACGCAAGAGGCGCGGCACGATGAACGAGCCGCTGGCATTCACGGCATCAACCACGACCTTGCCTGCCTTGCCGCCCTTCACAATGCCTTGCAGACCGAGCACGGCATCGATGTGTTGTTGTGCGGCGTTGCTCACGTGTTCGACGGCACCGTGTTGTTGGTCGGATGACAGCGTGAAGGCGCGCGCATCGGCGATGGCGAGCAGACGTGTGTTCTGTTCAGCGTCGAGGAAGACGCCATCTGCACCAAGGAACTTCAGGCCGTTCCATTCCGCAGGATTATGCGATGCCGTGATACTGATGCCGCCAACAGCATCGCTGTGTTCGGTGATGAGCTGCACGGTGGGCGTTGGCACCATGTCGAGCACACGCACGGTACGTCCGCATGCACGAAGGGCGCCCACGACCACGTCGGCGATCCACACACCCGACGGACGTCCGTCGCGTCCCACCACGATCGGACCGGGAGGGAGCAAGGTGGAGAAGGCCGTTGCATGGTCGGCCACAACTGTTGGGGTAAGGCTGTTGCCAAGCGTGGCACGCAGACCCGAGATCGATCGAATAAGGCTCATGGTTCCTGTGTCATCAATGCTTCAATGTCTTCTGCACGGCGGGGAAGTGAGCCCGACATGTTCACCGGACCTTCGTCGGTGATCAGGATATCGTCTTCGATGCGCACGCCGATGTTCCACCACCGTTTATCGCAGGCACTTCCTTCGGGGATGTAGACGCCGGGCTCGACGGTGATCACGCTGTTCGTTTTCAGTGGACCGCTGGTACCGGCATCGTGGACGTCGAGGCCAAGGTAGTGCGATGTGCCATGCATGAAATACTTCTTCACGTCGGCCACATCAGAGATGATGCCCAACTCCATCAACCGTCGCGCCACCACATTCTTTGCCGCTTCATGCGTTGCGCGGAACGGTGCGCCGACCCGTGCTGCGGCAATGCCGCTGTCTTGCGCTTCGAGCACGATGGAGTAGATGGTGCGCTGATCTTGGGTGAAGCGACCGCTCATCGGAAAGGTGCGCGTGATGTCGGCGGTGTAGCCGTGATACTCTGCGCCACAGTCGGCGAGGACCAATTCCTGTGCCGCCGTGCGACGTCGGTTGGCGGTGTAATGCAGAATGCAGGCATTGTACTTCGAGCCTACGATCGACGGATAGCCGACGTCTTCGGCGCCACCACGTTTGAACTCATACTCCATCACGGCCTCGAGTTCATACTCTTTCATGCCCGGCCGTGCCGCGCGCATCGTTGCACGATGTCCGGCCATCGACACATCGATGGCCTTCTGCATCAAGCGCAATTCATCGGCATCCTTCACTTCGCGCAAGGCGGCAAGGATGGGCATCGTCATCTTGAATTCAAGCGTGGTGCGCAGTGTTTGCAGTTGCTTTTTCAGGTCGACATCCACATACAGGTTCTTGCCCACCAGGGGAACGCGAACGCTCTTTGTGGGGAGGGACGGAAGGTAGAGCGTGTCGACCTCGGGGAGCCACTCTTTGAGTCGGTCCGGCAACGACGAGAAGGGCAGTGCCGTGTCGATGCCCAGCATCGACATGGCCTCGTCGGGACCCATTTCCACACCCGTCCACTGTTCGCGCTCGCGCTTGCGTTCCCGCACGAACAGGATCTCGCGATAGACGTTGCCGTTCAGCGTCACACCGTCGCGCAGCAGCACGAGGGCGGCATCGGGATACGGAAAGCCCGTCAGATACAGGAAGTTCGAACTCTGGCGGAACTCATAGTCAACGTCATTCTGTCGGTTCCGCACATCGGCCGCCAGGATCACGGCCGCACTGCGCGCCGGCATCGACTCCAGCACGCGCAACCGCCGCATGTGATAGGTGGCCGTCGGGATCCCATCGGTATCGTGGATCTCCACCGCAAACTGCGCGGCCATGGGCGCAACAGTGCACAGGGCAAGGAGGGTGGCAAGGAGGAAACGGTGCATGCCCACAAAATACCGCTTCTTGTCCACGCATTCACACAGCCGCTGCGATGGTGGCCGCATCCACACGTCGAGCGCCGGCATCGAGTAGGGCAGTGGCGCAAGCGTTCAGGGTGGAGCCAGTGGTGAGGACGTCGTCGACAAGGAGAAGATGCCGACCGTGGATGGCCGTACGGTCCATCACGCAAAAGGCATCCTGTACATTCCCGGCACGATGCGTCGCATCGAGCTGCGTTTGGGTGATCGTGTAGCGCGTGCGCACGAGCACGTCCGTGCAACACGGGATGCGAAGGATGTCGGCAACACCAGCAGCGATATGATCTGCTTGGTTGTAGCCGCGTTCACGACGTCGTGCCGCATGGATGGGAACAGGGATCACCATCGCATAGGCTCGTGCCTGCTCCGCGTCCATCCATTCCACATGCCGCCCCACCTCCTTGCCAAGATCGCGAGCCAAGCGTGTCCGCCCTTCATACTTGAGTGCGTGAACGGCATGGTCGATGGTGGAGCCGATCGTGATCGCAAAGCGCGCATGCACACAACCGAGCGCGATATCGTCGGCATCGAAATGTCGTGCCAGCAAGGCAAACAGCATGGAAGGCGGCGGGGCCGGAGGGTGCGCATCGATCGCGGCATCGCTGATGCCGATGATGCGCGTTGTGCCATAGCGAAGTGGCGTGCCGGAAAGAAGGCAGCGTTGCGGAAAGAGAACGTCGTCGACGGCACGGAGGGTCTCCACCAGACCCCGTTGCACGACGCGACGGAGCCCGGGGAGGATCATCGTCAGGTCCTTGCTTCGTTCACGAATTGAAGTCGCTGTGCAAGTTCTTGCGGGAGCGACGGGATGTACATGGCCGGGATCAAGAAGGAGTTCATGGCCGTGATGTCGTCGAAGACGCGTTGCTTCATCGCCGTTTGCATCAAGTAGTCATGTCCGCTGGAGCCACCCGTGCCCACGCGCATGCCGATCATGCGACTGACCATGAGCGTGTGACGGAAGCGCCACAGCGAGACGAGTTTATCGAGCTCGGTGACGGCATCGATGAAGCGATAGGGGATCTGCAGCAGCGGTTCGTTGCGATAGGTTGCAATGAAGAGTACTGCATGCGTGGCGCGTTGTGACAATCTGCGTACACCCGACGTGAGCATCTCC
This sequence comes from Kapaibacterium sp. (SeqCode), assembly GCA_044224925.1. Classification (GTDB taxonomy): domain Bacteria; phylum Bacteroidota; class Ignavibacteria; order Kapaibacteriales; family Kapaibacteriaceae; genus Kapaibacterium. The sequence continues at coordinate 18,339 of JBGAJM010000006.1, read as the reverse complement.
GTATAGCGTTGTTCATCGAAGAGGCCATGGAAGCCGTCTTCAATGCCGTCGATCTGTGCCAGTGCCTCGGCGGGATCGCGATGCTCGGCTTCGGCTAGTGTGCGCACCTCTGCGCGGTCGCGATCGAGCATATCGACGACGGCCTGACGGTATGCCTGCCAGAACGTGAAGCCACTGGCTTCCATGAACGGCATCTTCTCGAGCCACTTCTCGACCACGGTGAAGAGCGACGTCATCTCGCGCGCCTGCTCGATGATGGCCTTATCGCGCGGGTCCATGGCATCGGAGTAGTGCTTGAGCACACGCTTCTGCTCGGGCAATCCAAGAGCGATCTCGAGCACGCGGAACTGTGCACTTTGAAAACCGGAGGCAGGATTCAAGAAGGCACGGAAGTCCATGAAGTCCGGCGGTGTCATCGTTTCCAGAATGGAGAACTGATTCGTTGCCAGTTCCATGATCTTGTTCACGCGCTGCAAACGGGCATGACATGTGGCCACGGCCGCCTCTGCCACGTAGGGAACGTTCAACGTGTCGATCACACTGCGCAATTCGAACATCACCTGCTTGAACCACAGCTCAAAGGCCTGGTGGGTAACGATGAAGAGCATCTCGTCGTGCGCATGCTGACCATGCTTGTCGCTCTCCAGCGTTTGCGCGTCGAGGATCTTGTCGAGTGCGAGATAGTCCCGGTAGTAGGCCATGATCAACCCTTGATGTCACGTTTGCGGAAAACAGCCGACTGTGCGATGCGATCGTGCAACGTCATGCGCGCATCGCTGAACACGAAGAAGTAGCCGATGAAGATCACGAAACCTAGAAAGCCGCCAATGGTCTGCAGAATGGCGATGGTGCCGATGAAGGATGCGAACTGGAGGATCTCCTTGATGTGCTTCACGGCCCAACGTTTTGCGTAGAGCGACAGGTCGCCGCGTGTTCCATCGAGTCGTGCGATCTGCAAGCCAAGCGTCATCTTGCCCGGCGATGTGCCCCACATCAACTCGATAAGGGAGTAGGCAAAGGCGACGACGATGGAGGCGACAGCGATGGTGCCGACGAAGTCCATGATCATCGACATCTCGGAACCGCCAATGCCGAACATCTTGTACACGGAAAGCATCTGATCCATATCCTCTTCACTGTACAGTGATGGTTTGAGTCCGAGCGACATGAAGATCATGGCCACGATCACCGAGATGGCAATGGTGATGAGCACATCGATGATGAAAGCGCCGAAGCGTGGACCGAAGCCTACGCGAACATCCTCGATGGGCGGCGTGTAGTTCGGGTCTTGCAGTTGATACGGGTCGTACTGTGTCATCGAAGAACCTCAGGGTTGCAGTTGTTGGAGGATCCGGAGAGCGATTTCGTATTTCTTGAATGGCGGCATCAGGTACACACCCTGCACGCGGTCGCGCACGGTGCGCAGGAACTCCACGGCGATCTCGATGCCCACGGCCGTTGCTTGTTCGGTGCTCGTGCCCGCGTCGCGCATGCGGTCGCGCACCCATGCAGGAATGGTCATGCCGGGCACTTCGTAATGCAGGAACTCTGCATGCCGTAGCGTGCGCAGCGGAATGATGCCTACCATGAAGGCAATGTCGATATGGCGGATGCGATCAAGGAAGGTGGCAAGGACCTCTTCGTCAAAGATCGGCTGCGAGAACGCAACATGCGCTCCCTCGGCGGCCTTCATGGCAAGTCGGTCGATCTCGCGCTCGAGATCTTCGGCGGCCGGATTCACGGCGCAACTGATGCAGAACTGCGTGGCGTCACCAAGCGGATTGCCCACGAGATCTCTGCCGGTGTTCATGCGACCGAGGGCGCGGACGAGTCCGATACTGTCCACATCGTACACACTGGTCGCATACGGGAAGTCGCCGATATGCGTAGGGTCTCCCGTAACGGCAAGGATGTTGCGAAGGCCAAGACTGTAGGCGCCCAGCACTTCACTTTGCAGACCGACCATGTTGCGATCTCGACAGGCAAGGTGTGTGATGCATTCCATGCCGGTCTGCTGTTGCACGAGATGCGAGATGGCAATGGGACTCATGCGAAGTCGTGCGCGTGCACCATCGCTGATGTTCACGGCATCGATGCCATGTTCCTTCAGGAAGCGTGCACCGTCGATCACCGACGTCATGTCGAGTCCACGCGGAATGTCAAGCTCCACCGTGCTCAAGAACCGGTTGCCGAGGCCGCGATGAAACGCGCTGCGTCGGTCCACGTCGACCGTCGTGGCCACTTCCACCGGCACATGTTTGATGGAGACGGGTGCACTCCCGATGGTGCATCCGCGCACGGCATCGGCAATGGCGCGGATGTGCTCGACGCTGGCACCGCCATCGGCGCCGATGACGGAGGCACCGTGCTCTACGAGGCGACGTGCAGCTTCTGCCACATACTGCGGTTCGGCGTTGTACGTGGGGATGCCATCGATGATGGTCGGAATGCCGATGTCGGGCTGTGCACAGAGCGGCACGGTGCTCACGCGGAGCGACTCTACAATGGAGAGCATGCGTTGCGGACCGACCGTTCCGTTGCTACCAAGCACCGTCACGCCATGGGCCGTGATGCGCGTGGCAACATCGCTCGGATACGAGCCGGCGAGCACGCTCCCATCTTCCGGGAACGACTTCAAGGCGATCAGCGGTACGTCGGCGCTCAAGGCACGCACGGCATGAATGGCGATATCGAGTTCATCCAGATCGATGAACGACTTCAGCATGATCAGGTCTGCACCCGATGCAAGCAAGGCACCGATCTGTTCAGTGAAGCATTGATGAAGGTCGGAAGGGTCGAGGGGACCGAGGGGACGCATGAAGCGTCCGGTGGGACCAACCACGCCGGCCACGGCCGCCTTGCCCTGGGCCGATGTGCGTGCAAGCCACACCCCTTTCCGATTGAGCTCTTGCACACGGGCAGAGAGCATGGAGGACTCGAGCGCATATCGATTCGAGTGCTGCGTGTTGCTCTGCAGCAGCGTGGCACCTGCCTCGAGGAAGTCCGCATAGATCCGTTCCACCACGATCGGATGGGCGAGATTGTAGCGGTCGCATGGACGTTCCGAATAACCGCGACGGGTGAGCTCGATGGACATCGAACCATCCGTCACGATGGGTTCTCGACCAAGGTGTTGCGAGAACAAGGTGTAGCCGGCAGAAGGAGCAGAGGTCATGCGCGTCGCTGCTCCATCCATCCGTCGACGGTCAGTGTAGAAGTAGGGAAGAGCACCATGAAGACACACATGGCCAACAGGCCTGTGTTCTTCAGTACCTTCATCCAGCTTACCTCCTCGCCACCCTTCGCCCCAAAGCAACCACAGTCGATCTGCAGTCCCTGCATCACGGCCCATGCAACGGCGATGGTGAACATCACCGTCATGGCGCCACAGAGTGCGGCATTCGTACGCACTTTATAGCCGACGATCAGCATCAGTCCGCAGAGCAGTTCCAACCACGGGATCACCAACGCGAAGGCGTTCACCAACGATTCGGGCATCATGTGGTAGTTGTTGATGGACGTTGCGAAGACGAGAGGATCGATGATCTTCTCGACGGCGGCAAATGCGAAGTAGCCACCGATAAAGAGCCGGAACAGAAGCGTGATGTATGGCATGTCGGAAAATTACGTGATTCGGCACGGACCGTCGCTATATTCGCCCCATCACTCATCATCGTTATTGGGGTTTTCCATGGATGATTCAACTGGTGTTATGGCGTTGATCATGGGGGCGGCTGTCTTCATCGCGATCTTCGGCCTTGTGATCTGGCTTTTCACGAGCTTTTGTCTCGGGCGTTTGTTCGAACGCGCCGGCAAGCCCATGTGGACGGCCTTTGTGCCGATCTACAATCTGATGATCTGGGCGGAGATCACCGGCAGACCGAATTGGTGGGTGGCCGTGTGGCTTGGCTCCATGGTTGCGAGCATGTTCATTCCGGTCATCGGTTCGTTTGCACCGTTGGTCGTCATGATCATTTCGAGCGTTGACCTTGCCAAGAGCTTTGGGAAGGACACGACCTATGGCGTGCTCATGGGGATCTTCTTCCCGATCATGGTGGCCATCTTAGCATTCGGGAATGATGCCTATACCGGTCCGTCGGTAACAGGACAGCAGTAAAAACAACAACGGCGACCCACATGGGTCGCCGTTCTTCTATTGACGTGGTATGATGGTGCTACAACAAGATGGCATTCGAGATCCAACTGTAGAGCACCATGGCGATGACGATGCCGGAGAGGACGATGCCGGCGCGAGCGAGGAGTGTACCGCCGCGCACATCACGTCGCGTGCGTGGGTCGACGGGGATCGACGTGTCCGACGTGGCCTTGGCAAGACGTAATGCATAGAGTCCACAGGCCAGTCCAGGCAGACCCCAGACAATACTGAGGACCACCGAACCATATCCGAGCCAGACGATCTTTGTGGAGGCCTTCATTGCGTTACTTGTTCGTGGCGAGTGCACGCTCGATCTGGAGCGCAAGATCTGCATTGTGTGCCTTCGTTGTCTCGTCGCCAGCGGCCTTCTTCACGCGTGCAAGGATGGTTGAGAGCGTGGCACGACCAAGAGCTCGTACATCCGTGTTGTAAACGTTCGGTCCGCGGAAGAAGAAGGCGAACGGGTCTGCGCTTGCAGATGTTGGCGGCTCCGTTGTCTTGTCGATGAGCGCTTGCACAAAGGCACGCTGCAATGCTCGCGTATAGTAGTCCGGTGCCGCCTTGCCACCTTGCCCGAAGATGGCCTTATCGAGATCTGCAAAGAGTTCACCAACGCTGTAGGCTGCGGTGCCGAGTTGCGCTTGTTGTGCGATGAGGCGGACGAGCTTGTCGTTCGACATCAGGCTGCGCATCATGGATGTTTGCATGCCGGAGATGCGTTCGATGTTGCCGGTGGCAGAGAGGACGCCAACGATGCGTGGTTCGAGCAGATAGGTGGGCGTGGCGAAGACGTTCTTGGCGATGAAGTCGACGGCGGCCTTCTGTCGGTCCCGCGCTACGGGCGTGTACTGATTCCCCGCAACGCCGAACACCTTGCGATCGATCTCCACTCCACCGGTGATGGAGGCAACGTGACCCATCTCGAGACCCCACTGACCCAACACATCGTTATACACGTCGCCAAGTTGCTCGAAGGAGTCACCCTCTTTGTAGACAGCATCGTAGAGATTGTTCACGGCGCGTTTGATGTTCTCGATGCCGAGTGTTCCGGCCTTGAGTGCATCGTCGCCAAGGTCTTCCATTTGTGATGTCGGGTCAACGGTCATCCACTGTTGTGCTCCGAACCGCAATGCCTTGTTCGTTTCTGCAGCGCGTGCCCAACGATGGAGCGTGTCTTCTTCGGCATCGCTCGTTGTTGCGCCGATGATGGGGCGGTATCCCCATTTGGTGACGTGAAGATCGTATTCTCCGATGCGCGGATAGAAGTTCGTGACGCCATCACCGGGTTGGGCGATATAGTTGTTGCGTGCATAGTCCATGATGGACGGAGCCGTGCCATGGGTGGAGGTGAAGGATGGTGACCGCAGCGAGTCGACAGGATAGGCATTCGATGCCTTCATGTTGTGCGGAAATCCGAGCGTGTGTCCCACTTCGTGCGTTGCAACAAACGAGACGAGCTCACCCAGAACGGAGTCCGGAAGGGGAAGCTTGTGCGCGCGAGGATCGGCAACGGCCTGTGTGTAGTACCATGCCGTGAGGCGCTTGATGATGTTGTGGAACCATCCGATATCGCTCTCGAGGATCTCGCCCGTGCGCGGGTCGTGGATCTGTGGACCGTAGGCATTCTCCACCGGTGACGGATAGTATCGGATCACGCTATAGCGTGCGTCTTCGGGAGACCATGTGGAGTCTTCTTCTTTCGTCGGTGCATCGATGCAGCGAATGGCGTTCTTGAAGCCGGCAGCTGCAAAGGCCTCGTTCCAACGCTCAACGCCAAGGCGCAACCACTTGCGCCATTGTTGCGGTGTTGCGGGATCGAGATACCAGGTGATGGGCTTGATAGGTTCGACGAGTTCTCCGCGAAGGAAGGCCGCCGTGTCCTTGGGTTCAAGGCGCCAACGCAGAATGTACTGACGTGTGACGGCCTCGGGCTCCGGTCTGCCGTAATCCGTTTGATACAAGGCAAAGAACCCTACTCGCGGATCGGCCAGACGCGGAGTCATGGGCTTCTCGGGCAACTGCACCATGGAGTGGTGCATGGTGAAGGACGCTGTGCGTGTTTGCGGATTCTGCGGAGGCGCATCGGCCGAATACGTGATCACGTTCTCCACTTCGATGTTCGTCGGGAAGCTCCGTGCATAGTCGATATAGGAGCGCTCCTTATCGAGTCCTCCCATCTTCAATGCCGTGCGCGTTTCCTTCCCGGGCGTAAGGATGCCAACGTCGCCCAGGAACATGTCCGTCACATCGATGATCACCGCCGTGGTGTCCTTGTTGTACGCCTGGATCGGGAAGGCCTTGATGATCTCTTCAAAGTTCGACGCCTTGACGGCGCGTGCGATGGGAAGCGAGTCGGCCGCCACATTCTCATACGAGACCGTACGCAGCAGGACCTTATCGAACTTCCGCTCCCAACGGATCACTTGCGTCCCCAGCTCCTCGCCACCATACCCGATCTGCGGCGTCTTGGCGATGCGCGAGACCAGCAGGAGCTCCTTACCGAGATACGACGTGGGGATCTCGTAGTACAACTTCTCATCCACGCGGTGCACGATGAACAGACCGGAGTCCGAGACCGTTTCCTTGGTGATGACCTTGTCGTAGGCCTTGATCGATTTTTTCGGCGTGTCGCCGTCTTTGTCCTTCGGCGGCATCGACGAGGTTTGTGCCGACGAGCCGCAAGCAGTGATCAGAGAGGCCGCTGCGAGCAGAAGGAAGGCGGAGGAAGACCGAACCATCATGAATGTTCTCCAAGTGAAGCGTAGAATTTACAACGAGCGGAACGATATCTTTGTCGAATGATCCCTTCCAACGGCCTTTGTGTGGGTCTTGATATAGACCTTTCCAAGATCCCCCTCCACCTGCGCGGCCGTGCCGATGCCATCGTTGCCTTCAACGAGGCCATCATCGGCGCTACGAGGCATGTGGCCGCATGTTTCAAGATCAACCTGGCCTTTTACGAGCAGTACGGCAGAGAAGGCATCGATGCCATGTATGCAACGCGTGACCTCTGCGGCGCGAGCTACGTGATCGCCGATGCGAAGCGGGGCGACATCGGCAACACATCTGCCGCGTATGCCAAAGCGGTGTTCGACGATCTGAAGGCCGATGCAGTTACCGTCTCACCCTACATGGGCTCGGACTCCGTGGGACCTTTCCTTGCAGTGCCGGACAAGATGGTCTATGTGCTCGCACTCACATCGAATGCGGGCTCGCACGACTTCCAGAGATGCATGGTGGACGGAGAGCCGCTCTACGAGCGCGTGATGCGCACGGCGCTTGCATGGGAACGTCGGGCCGACATTGGCTTCGTGGTGGGCGCCACCCATGCGGCAGAGCTTGCCACTCTTCGCACGTCGTTCCCGGACGCACCCTTCTTGGTGCCGGGGGTAGGGTCGCAAGGTGGCGATGCGGCAACGATCCGCAGTGCCAATGGGACCGGACCTGCCGTGTTCAACGTCTCGCGTGGTCTCCTCTACATCGATCCCACCGAAGACTTTGCCACGTCCGTCCGCCACGAGGCCGAACGACTCGCCGCCCTTCTCGCCTAACGTCACGTTCCTCATCGTTGCATGCACTTCCATGGTTGGAGGTGTACTATGCAACAACACGTTCACGAACTACCCGAACGCATCCTGCAGCGCGCTGTGCAGGCCATCCTGGCGGACCCGCATCGTATGTGGCGATGCAGCAATGGCGACGAGGTGCAGATCGTTGCGGCCGGCCTGGTGAATGTGCACGATGGGCCGGACTTTCGCGACATGGCCGTGCTCCACAACGGCACCGTCTATGTGGGCAATGGCGAATTCCATCGCAAGGCCAGCGATTGGATGTCGCATGAGCACCAGCATGACCGACGCTATGCCTCGTTGTTGGTGCATGTGGTGCTGGCGGATGATGCGCCGGTGCCCGATGCACGATGGACGATCGTGCTCGATCCGTCGGACCTGTGGCGCGGCATTCGACTGCATCGCGAACGGTCCGCCGTTACCACGGAACTTCCCGTCGAGGAACTGCAACACTTCGCGCTGCTGCGGTTGCTGCGCACGTCGGCCGAAGCACACGTCCACATCCGACGTGTTGGCACGGCGGGCGCTGTGCAGGCCATGGCATCGGCATGGTTGGACCGATTGGGACGGAAACGACATCGACCGGTCGATGAGCATGAGATCGCCGCCGTGCGTCTGCGCGTGTCGGGCTCGGCCATGGGGCGCATGGCACAGGAATTCACGAGCATTGCCATCGACGATGTGCTGGGAGCTCTGGAGCGAGCCGAACGAGAGCGCATCGCCCGTGAAGGCGCGGCCATGCGTCGCGAATTGCTCGTCAACGTCGTCCTTCCCGTCTGCGTGGCCCGCGCAGGCAACGAGCAGCGCATTCGACTCTTCCAGTGGTATTGGAGCGCAAAGGCCGTCCACCCGTACGGTGTACTGCGACGCCGATTCCCGCAGATCGCCCAGGACTATGTGTGGCAACAACAGGGAATGCTGGAATTCCTGCGGGATCACAGTCGACAGGCGACGGTCTGTGCCGAGGTGATCCGCGAATATGGCTTTGCCCGCACACTGGAATTCCTGCATGTGAGCGGGGGCTCCGTATCTTTGTAGCTCTTTCCAATACATGTTCAGGAGTTCGTCCGTGCCTCGATTTACGCTTGTGACCGGTGCCGGTGGAGAAATGGGTCATTCCATGCTGGAAGCATTTGCCCAACGTGGCGATCGTGCCGTGGTGGCCGTCGACCTCTCGGCACTGCAGCCCGAACAGGCAGCGCACTGCCATACGGTATTGCAGGGCGATGTGTCCGATCCCGCCCTTGTCCAGCAACTCGAGCAGTTCGACTTCGAAGAGATCTATCACCTTGCCGCCTTGCTCTCCACCTCGGCCGAGAAGTTTCCCGAGAAGGCTCACAACGTGAATGTGAACGGGACCATGGGACTGCTCATGATGGCGCGTCGTATCGGACAGCGCACGGGCACGCCGGTGAAGTTCCTGTTCCCGAGCACGATCGCCGTGTACGGACTGCCGAGCATTGCCGCGAAGGCAGCAGCAGGACGTGTGACGGAGACGCAATTCTGCGAACCGATCACCATGTACGGTATCAACAAACTGTACTGCGAACAACTGGGCTCGTATGTGAGCGATCACATGGGACAGCTCACCGAAGACATGTCCGTGAAGTACGTCGACTTCCGCGGCGTGCGCTTCCCCGGGTTGATCAGTGCCTTCACGGTTCCTACCGGCGGAACGAGCGACTATGCACCCGAGATGATCCACGCTGTTGCGCAAGGCAAGCCCTATGCATGCTTTGTGCGACCGGACACACGCATTCCGTTCATGGCCATGCCCGACGGTGTGCGCGCCATCATGGAATTGGCCGATGCGCCGGCCGCATCGCTCACGCGACGGATGTACAACATCGCAGCCTTTGCCCCGAGCGCAGAAGAGATCGCTACGCAGGTGAAGAGCGCTTATCCCGATGCCGTGATCACGTATGCGCCGCATGAGCGTCGTCAGGCCATCGTGGACTCGTGGTGCGCCGATGCCAACGATGATGCTGCACGCGCGGACTGGGGATGGAAGCCATTCTATGACATGGACACGGCCTTCAACGACTACCTGATCCCGAACATTGCCAACGTGTATGCGGGATAGCCGCCTTCCGAACCTGCTCGTGCACGAGCGGTCGCCATACCTTCTCCAACACGCCTATAATCCCGTGATGTGGCGTCCATGGTCGGACGCTGCCTTTGCCCTCGCACGCGCAGAGAACAAGCCGGTCTTCGTTTCCATTGGCTATGCCACCTGTCATTGGTGTCATGTGATGGAGCGCGAGAGCTTCGAGAACGACAACGTTGCCGCCTACCTCAACGAGCACTACATCTGTGTGAAGGTGGATAGGGAGGAACGGCCCGATATCGATGCCATCTACATGGATGTCTGTCAGGCCATGACCGGACATGGCGGATGGCCACTCACCGTGATGATGGACGCCGACCAACGTCCGTTCTTCGCCGGCACCTACTTCCCGCGCGAGTCTCGCGGCGGACGTCTCGGATTTCTCGATCTCCTTTCGCGCTTGCACGACGTATGGCAGAACGACCGTGCGCGTGTTGACGAAAGTGCGCGCGAGATCACGGCCATGGTGCGCGACCGTGCAGCGGCAGATCTGCGTGGCACGGTAGATGCATCGATCGAACAAGCAGTGGTGGATCATCATGTGCGCATGTTCGATGATGTGTACGGAGGCTTCGGCGCACAGCCGAAGTTCCCGTCACCACATCACCTTCTCTACCTGATGCGCTGCGCTGCGCATCGCACGGGTGATGCTCGCACTACGATCGTTTCCATGGTCACCACCACACTAGATGCCATGCGCGCCGGTGGTCTCTTCGATCATGTTGGCTTTGGCTTCCATCGGTATTCAACGGACCGTGCATGGTTGGTGCCGCATTTCGAAAAGATGCTCTACGATCAGGCCATGCTCATGATGGCCTATACGGAGGCATGGCAGATCACGGGTGATGATGCGTTTCGTGTGGTTGTCGACGAGATCGTCACCTATGTGCAGCGCGAGCTCGTGTCGACAGATGCTGCAACACGTGGTGCGTTCACGTCGGCACAGGATGCGGACAGTGATGGGGAAGAGGGGACGTACTATGTATGGTCCATGGAAGAACTGCGTTCACACAGCGCCTCCGACGAGATGCTTGCGAAGCTAGGTGTGAGGGCAGACGGAAACTTCCACGACGAAGCATCGGGTGCCGCCACAGGCATGAACATCCTGCATTGTTCGCCCGATCACCTCCGTTCGCTCATGCACGACGAGCAATGGCAGACGCTTCGCACGGCGCTCTTGCAAACACGCACACAGCGGATCGCTCCGATCACCGACACGAAGGTGCTCGTTGATTGGAACGGTCTGATGATCGCCGCGTTGGCCAAGGCCGGACGGTGTTTCGATCGACCATCGTACACGGCGCTTGCCATGCGTGCCTACGATGTGGTGCACACGTCGGCATCACACGTCTGCGGCGGACATTCAACGATCCCGCTCATGCTCGACGATCGGGCCATGCTCGCATGGGCTGCATTTGAATTGCATCAGACCACGGGGGATGAGACCTATCGACAGCATGTTGAGGAACGGTTGGATGAGATCGACCGCGATCACCACGACCCTGTCCACGGCGGCTACTGTACGTTGGCACATGAGCATGCGACATCGTTGATCGCCCGTCAGAAGCAGACCTATGATGGTGCCTATCCGAGTGGGACGAGCATCACGGCCTATATGCAAGCGCGTATGGGACGCACTGCCGACACCATCGACTCGGTGGCCGCACTTCTTCGTGATCATGCTCCCGGGCATTGCATGTTGTTGTGTGCATGGGATGTGACGCGTCGACCGTACCGGACCATCACGATCGGTGGACAGGATGCATCGATCCTTCGCGCTGTCCATGCCGCCTTTCTGCCCAACGTGACCTTTCGCTATGAGGCGTCCGAGCGACCGTTCGTGATGCTCTGCGAAGGCGAGTCCTGTCGACTCCCCGTGCACGACCTTGACGCCGTGCAACAGTTGCTTGCGGAGGTGCGATGACGGCCTTCCTTGCGCTCTGCTTCGTGGTCTCGAACCTTGGCATCTTTCAGGTGTTCGCCATCGGCTCGATGGGTGTGACACCACTTGAGTTCACCATCATGCTCTTCATGCTTGCCGTGCCATTCTGGATGGTGTGGACGGGAACGCCGTTGCGGATCCCGCGTGGACCCGAGATCACGGTGATGGTATTGCTCTTGGCCTCGATGACCGTGTCGACGATCTCGCCGGTCTTCTATGCCGATTCCATTCGTATGGTGCAATCGTTCAAAACACTGTCGCACTTCATCTTCATGTGGTCGTTCGGCGTTGTGCTCTGGTGCATTCCCGTCCGCCCGCGTGCATGGATCGACGCATTGCGTCTGCACTTGGCCGTCTCCATCGTCATCTGTTTGTTCGGCGCGTATCAGATCGTGGCGCGTGCATTGGATCTGCCGCTGGCGTGGATCGACATCACGAACACATCGTTCATCAAGGGGCAGATGCAGGACAATGAGCTCGGCCAGCTCTCGCTGCAATTCGCCAATCTCTTTCGTGCCACGTCCATCTTCAGTGAGCCATCGGCATTGGCAACGTACAGTTCGATCAACCTCGCACTGCTTGTGATCCCCATCTTCCGTGGAAGTGCCGGCATCCTGAAGACACGCTGGGTGCAGATCCTTGCCATCGTGTCGGCGCTCATTGCGTTGCTCCTTGCCTTCTCGCTCACCGGTCTCATGCTCACGGGTGCCGTGATGGTGTTGGCCATGGTCCTCTATCGTCAAGCCGCATGGAAACGTGTTGCCACGGTCGTGGCCATGTCGACAGTGGTGATCGTGATCGCAGACCGTATCGTGGAGAGCTATGCAGATGTGTCGGTGGTCGAGTTGTTCGCCATGCGCGTGGGATCCATCATCACCGGCAAGGCCAGTTCGGGCGAGTCGGGCACCATCGTTGGTGAGTCGCTCACGCAGCGCACGGGCGATTATGCCGCCTCCATCGAAGTGTGGAAGGAATCGCCGCTGTTGGGCGTCGGACCCGGCAACTTTGCCAACAGCAACTTCGGTCGGGCCTATAGCTCTCCCTATCCCGCCACCACGTACGGAACGGTGATCTCCGAAATGGGTGTGGTCGGGATCGCCGTCTTTCTGGTCTTTCTGCTCGTGCTGTTCGGTCGGCTCCTGCTCTCGGAGCGACAGTGGACGCGCGACCATCGCGCCGACGGTTCCGACCTCGAGCGCCTTGCCCCCATTCTTCCCTTCATCCTGCTCATCACTATTTTTGTTTGTCTGAACGGTAATCTCCTCGTCTCTGCCTACTGGTGGTTGTTCTTCGCCTTTGTGCTGAATGTGCACACGGAACTCCGTCGGTCCATGGGAGAGGATACCTGCGTGACGGTGCGCATCGTGCGCACAGGTCTGCGAGACCGTTGGCGCGGAGCTCTACAATGGCTATGATCATCGACGGAAAGGCGATCGCGGAACAGATCCGCGACGAAGTACAGCGAGACGTTGCCGCGCTCCAAGCATCGAAGGGGATCACCCCGGGACTCTCGCTGCTGCTGGTGGGGGACGACCCTGCCTCGCAGGTCTACGTGCGCAACAAGGCCAAGATGTGCGAGCAGGTGGGCATTCGCAGCGAGATCGTCCGTCGCCCCTCGACCACGTCGGAGGCGGAAGTGCTTGAGCAGGTGCGTGCATGGAATGCCGACCCGACCGTGCACGGCATCCTCGTCCAATTGCCACTGCCAAAGCACATCAATGAACACCGCGTGATCGAGGCCATTGCCCCGAGCAAGGATGTGGACGGATTCCATCCCGAGAACGCCGGTCGCCTCATGATCGGTCTGCCCGGGTTCGTGCCATGCACCCCGGCCGGTATCATCGAACTCATCGCACGAACAGGCGTCGACACGAACGGTGCCCATGCCGTTGTGGTCGGCAGAAGTAACATCGTCGGTAAACCCATTGCCAACCTCCTCGCGCAAAAACGTCCGCACGGCAATGCCACCGTCACGATGTGTCATACCGGCACGCGCGACCTGGCCTCGTTCACCCGTCAGGCCGACATTCTCATTGCCGCCGTCGGCGTGGCCCACATCATCACGGGCGACCATGTGCGCGACGGTGTGGTGGTCATCGATGTTGGCATGAATCGCATCATGCTACCCGACGGGACCACCAAACTCACGGGCGACGTCGACTTTGCCAGCGTCGAACCCAAGGCGCGTGCCATCACGCCCGTACCGCGCGGCGTTGGCCCCATGACCATTGCCATGCTTCTGAAGAACACGGTGCTTGGCGCCAGCGGGGAGTTGTACTCGTGAAACAACCTGAACTCGAGATCCTCTACAACGACGACGATATCGTGGTCGTGAACAAACCTGCCGGTCTGCTTGCCATTCCCGACCGGTTCGATTCCACGCTGCCGAACGTCAAGGGACTGCTGCGCGAACGGTATGGCGACATCTGGATCGTCCACCGCCTCGACCGCGGCACGTCCGGCGTGATGATCGCTGCCCATACGGCCGATGCCCATCGCGACCTCAACACGCAGTTCGAGCATCACACCACGCAAAAGCACTACCATGCCTTGCTCACGGGTGTGGTGGACCGCGACACGTTCACCATCGACATCCCCATCACGCAAGACCAACGGCGCAAAGGACTGATGAAGCCTTCGGCAAGGGGCAAGGAGGCACGGACCGATGTTCGGGTGCTGGAGCGCTTCCGCGTGGCCACGCTCGTGGAGTGCAACCTGATCACCGGACGTCAGCACCAGATCCGCGTGCATTGCGGTGCCGTCGGCTATCCGCTCTTGGTGGACCTGGATTACGGCAAATCCTCCGCCTTCCTCCTTTCCTCCATCAAAAAGCGCTTCAACCTTTCCAAGGGGACAGAGGAACGGCCCATCATCGATCGGGTGACGTTGCACGCCTACTCGCTCACGTTCACGCATCCGACTACGAAGGAGACCATGACGGTCTCTGCACCATACCCCAAAGACTTCGCCGCGGCCATCCAAGTACTGAGAAAGTATGCCGCCCCCTACGCTTCGGTGTTCACGGACAGGATGTGAGTTGTATTTTCGCACCGACTTCTTTTCTACATCGAGGCGTGAATGGTCATCGTATTGTTCGGAGCACCAGGAGTTGGTAAGGGCACGCAGGCAGAGATCCTCGCCGAGAAGCTCGGCATAGCCCACATGTCCACCGGTGCCGCATTTCGGAGCGCCATTCAAGCGCAAACGCCCGTAGGCATCCTTGCACAATCGTTCGTGAGTCAGGGCAAGCTTGTCCCGGACGACGTTGTGGCCAAGATCGTCGAAGAGTTCCTTGCCAAGCCCGAGTTCGCCAAAGGCTGTATCCTCGACGGTTTCCCCCGCACCCGGGCACAAGCTGAAGAGTTGGACCGGATGCTTTCAGCCTCCGGTCGCACCATCGACCACGTGGTGAACATCGAAGTGGACGACGAGACCATCATCACGCGCCTCCTCCAACGCGGACGTCAAGACGACCAAGAAGACGTGATCCGCCACCGCCTCGAGATCTATAACAACGAGACGGCCCCTCTGCTGGACTTCTACGGGAAGAAGGGGACCCTTACCTCCATCCACGGCGTTGGCTCCGTGGACGACGTCAATGAACGGATCCTCGCCGTTCTTTCCTGACCCTCGACCAGACTTGGCATAACAGTTGCTGTGTCCGTTTCCCCCAAGGGAATACACATGCTATCCACAGTTCGTGGAAAACTGTATGACGAAGGTTGAGACGTTTTCTCGGTTCATCATAGTACTCGCTTTTATTGTCATGCCTTTACAGGCATCGGCACAAGTGAGCTCTGACCGTTTATCCGTGGGGATAATGGGCGGTGCCTCAAAGTATTATGGGGATTTCGCCGACGATCTGTTCGGTCTGAACGGTGAGATCTACATCGGATATTCGCCGATCGAGCACCTCACGATCAGTGCCAATGCCTCGGTGAGCGAGCTCCAATGGAAGGTGACGCCCTACATGCTGCAGAACCTTCCGGACTACTTCGGTCCGAATGCCGGCATTGGCGGAACGTATCCGAACACGCTCACGACCATTGAAGAGCGGAACCGGACCCGGGCAACGTCCTACGACCTTCAGCTTGCCTTCAATATCCTGCCATCGAGTTCCTTTATGCCCTACGTGGGTGCCGGTGTCGGTGCGCTGACGTGGTCGCCCACGAATTCGAACGAGCACTCACCGCTCCCGAACAACCTCAATCGTGTCTACGACCGCCTTGCGGTGAACATTCCCGTCTTCCTGGGAATGCACGTCTTCCTGACCGACGATCTCTCCATCAATGCCAAGGGAACCTATCGGTTCACGTTCACGCCCTACCTCGATGATGTGGACCTTGGTGCCTACGATAACTACGGTTCCATCTCTGCCGGCGTGGCCTTCCACTTCCTGGGTGATAACGACTGGGACGACGACGGTCTGGAGAACTCCGAAGAGCGCAATCGGGGGACGGATCCACGCAGTGCAGATACGGATGGCGACGGACTGAACGACTTCGTCGAAGTGAAGGCCTATTTGAGCGATCCGCTCAAGGTGGACTCGGACGTGGACAATCTGACGGACTTTGAAGAGGCCACCTACTTCAACTCGTCGCCTATCAAGAAGGACACGGACGGCGACGGTCTGCTTGACGACGAAGAGGCCGCCCGCAAGACCAATGCCCGCGCGCTTGACACGGACGAAGATGGTGTGGCCGATGCCGAAGAGGTCTACACGTATTACACGAATCCCACCAATCCCGATACCGACGGCGACGGCCTGATCGATGCCGACGAAGTGCGCAAGCACGGCACCTCTCCACTCAAGGACGATACCGACGGCGACGGCCTGACCGATGGATCGGAAGTGGTGGAGTATGGCTCGCATCCGCTGTTGCAAGACTCTGACGGCGATTGTTTGCGGGACGGCGAAGAAGCACTCGAGTATCACACCGATCCCACGAAGACCGATTCGGATAACGACCGTCTCTTTGATGGTGAGGAAGTGCTGCGGTTCAAGACCGATCCGCTGCGACCTGACACGGACTTCGACGGACTGACAGATGCCGACGAATTGAGCTGTCGGTTCCAGACCAATCCGCTGAATCCAGATACGGATGGTGATGGAACGATCGACTCGAAGGACACGAAGCCATCCGATAAATGCTGTGGCGACTGTGGTGGTATTCCGCCGTATGCGTCGGGTCCGGGCCGCGACTGCGGTTGCCGCGACTCCGGTCCGCAGATCCCTCCGGCCCCTGCCGCCCAGCCCCCTGCCTCGCAGCAACAGCGCAAGAAGTTCGCAAAGGACATTCGCTTCCGCCAGAACACGAGCGATTTCGACTTCAATCAGCCGGAGACGAAGCAGAATCTCGAAGAGCTGCTCTCCTATATGCAGGAGTCATGTCCCGACCTTCGCGTGATGATCGAAGGACATGCCTCGGGCGAAGGAGATGCCGCTCGTAATCGCAAACTCAGCGAAGAGCGTGCACGACGCGTGAGAGAATGGCTCCTTGAGCAGGGCATCGAGTCTCAGAAGATCACCGGAACGATGGGCATGGGTGCACAGCAACCACGCGTACCGGAACCCAAGGGTCGTGCCGCCGCGCGTATGTCGCGCGAACAGCGCGAGGCCATTCGGGCTCAGAACCGTCGGATCGAAGTGGCCGTTCTCAAGGACTGCGAGAACTAGAAACGCAGTCCGTACCAGACCACGTTGGGCAGAATGCGCACCGCCGGGGCGGGTAGGTGATACATGTGCAGGTAGCGGAACACATCCTTCAACCACGAGGGAATGCCCTCGATGCGTTGCAGGTTCCAATCGAGCGAGAGATAGAGGATGTGCTGCCCACCACCATTCCCGTCAAGGCCCTGGACGGAGTGACCCAACGCCAGGTTCAACCACGGCGGATACCACTGTTGCCACGCGCGTGGCACAACATCGTAGACCGAAAGACTATACCAGTGCGTGGTGCTTTCATAATCGTCAATGATGGAACCGTACCCACCTTGTCGGAACTTCTCGGAAGGGAAGTAGGAGATCTGAAGCTCCAGCGAACGGAGCGCCGGGATGTAGTGCTGGAGGACGGGGATCGATGCGCCAACAGTGTTGAAGATCATGTCGCCCGGTGAGAATCCATAACCCGCACTGAATCCGTCCCGCACTTCCACATACGTTTGATACCCGAGGGCAATGCCCGCTCCCGTCCAGATCGAAGTAGCGGAATCCATCCCCGCCCAACGGAACGCGCCCCCTAATGCCGTGGCCGAAGCATAGGCGAAGTACATGTGTCCGAGCTTGTCCGCCCCGAGCGCATACTTCCAGTCCTGCTCCCAATTCACATGAAACTCCGACTTCTCACCCTTCCACCAGAAGTCGTTCACCAACACATGTCCGATCACAAAGGCCGTTGCACCCACCCCAACGATGGCCCCTATCTTATAAGGGTTTACGTGTGTTGTATCAACAGATGGGGATTCCTCGGTGCGTAACGTGTCAACAACATGTGCGGAACTCAATTGAATTGATGTAAGGCATTGAAAACAAAGGGCTAAGATGACGTATGAACTTCTTTTCATG
>JBGAJM010000041.1:0-7451 GCA_044224925.1 Kapaibacterium sp. (SeqCode) | reverse complement strand
TGTACCATGGGCGCAATTGATGCGAAAGCTGTGCGTACCGCGCTGCAAGAGGTTGCCGAAGAACTCGGGCTTGTCGAAGGCCTCCTCGGGGACCGTGACCATCATGCGTGTGACGTAGGGCGAATGCGTCGGACCGAACAGCAGATCGGTGTTGGCGATAAGGTGGCGACGACCTTCGACGAAAGCCTCGCGGGACGGACGTTGCACCGTGGTCGGAACACCGGTGATGGCGGCAATGGTGACGATCAAGGCATCAAGCGTCTCCATCACATGCGGCTCGATCTGACCAAGCGACGTGAGTCCGCGCATGGCCAACTCCTCCTGCACGTCGCGCAGATCATGATGTCGAAGGGCAAGGTAGTTCGCGAGGTTGTTCACCGACGGGACCACGGTCGGGCGCGTCGAGATCGATGACCATGTGTCGATCCTTCGCTGTGCGTCCATCTGGACGGAGGAACGAAGCGACGTGAGGGTGTCGAGGAGTTGACTGTCTGTCATACCGCAAAACTACCGCGCAGCGTGTTCTCGTTTGATGAAGATCCGGTGAACTGACTAAATTGACCGTAGTAATGTGGTAGAATCATATCGAGGAGTAGCATGAGGGGTTCCCGTCGTTCGATCCTTATCGCCTTGTTGTTCGTTGCACACACACTCACTGCCCAAGAGCCTCAACGAGTGAGTATTGTACTGTCGCCGTTGGAGCTTATCAATCCGGTTGTTCGGCTCGTAGGGGAATTCAAGGTAGCAAGGACACATGGTATTGGTCCTGATGTAGCGGTTGGGGCTATCGATCAAGTGTTTGTGTTCGCGATCGGCGCGCAGTATGCGTGGTACATGGTCGGCGACTTTGACCATGGCATGCAGCTTGGCGCGTCCTTGCGGTACTCACAATCCAACGACGAAGAGAACGGGATCACATCTGTAGGCCGAGGCATTGCACTGGGTCCCATCATTGGCTATAAGTATGTGGCACCATTTGGTCTCACGATTGGCTTGAATGGTGGACTGCTCTTTATGCGCTTGAATGCCAACGCCAAGGACACGTTTGGAGGACGGGCTTCGGCGTCTGGATCAGGTCTTGTTCCAACAGCCGCACTATGGCTTGGTTGGACGATCTAGTGCGTCACCAATCGCGTTTGTCGAATGCGCGCTTGGCGAACCAGAGTGGAACGGCCGTCCAGAGCACCAGGGAGCCGGCAGAGATGAGGATGCCGCGCATGGTTCCGAAGAACTGGTTGAACACGGCACCGGTGTAGCCCATGAGTGCGGCATGGTCGGAGGTGAGCGTGACGACGATGCGGGCAAGGTCGACAGGGTTCAACACCACCATGGCGATGGTCGCCTCTTCGAGCGGATAGTCCGCATACTGCACGCTCACCCACAGAATGATCCCATCGTAGAGCACGGCAAAGAACAACCACATCACAAAGGCCACACCCATGCTCATGGCCTTGTCGGCGATGACGATGCCCACCAAGAACGACAAGGCAAAGAAGACGATGGTGAGCACATTGCCCGACACGAGCAGGGCAATGATGGTCGGGTCTGTGATGAGTCCGTGTGCCGCCATGGGAATGCCAACGCCAAGGGTGAAGGCGGCAAGGAAGGGGATGACGACACCTAGCCACAAGGCAACGAAGACACTGCTCCGTCGAACCGGCTGCGTGAGGATGAGCTCGATGAACTCGCGACTGTTATGAAGATGCAACGTGCCGAACATGGAGGCACCGAGCGGGATGAGCAGGAGGACGATGTTCATGAGGCCCACCACGGTCTTGGCCTCGCCAGCCGTGAAGCGTAACAGACCCTCAGTGAGGAGGACGAAGAAGAAGACGTAGAGGAGCACCCACTTGCTGCGGGCAATGTCCTTGAGGGCGAAGCCCAGGAGTTTTCCGATCATGACGCCCTCTGCTTCTGTTGTGCGTCAAGCATCATCGTTGCGATCGAACGCTCGAGGGTCGCATCACCGGTCTGCGCGAGCAGCGTTGCAACCGTGCCGTCAAACACCTTGGTGCCCTCGTGCAGGAAGATGGCGCGATCGGCCAACTCCTGGATCTCGCTGAGCACGTGCGACGTGATCAGCACCGTGGCACCGTTCGCGCGCGTATCCATGATGAGATCCTTGAGCACACCTGTTGAGATGGGGTCGAGGCCGGCCGTTGGTTCATCGAGGAGCAAGACGCGCGGTTCGAACATGAGGGCGATGATGGCGCCGACCTTTTGACGTGTACCGCCTGACAGTGCGCGCATGGGCTTCTTGAGATGCGGACCGAGATCGAATCGCTCGATGAGGGCCGTCTTGCGCGTCGACGTGGTCGTGCGCACACGCTCGATCATAGCGAAGAGATCAAGTGGCGTGAGATTGTCGGGGTACTGCGCGATCTGCGACATGTAGCCCAATGAGCGTCGACCTTCAGCCGAGCCGATGGCCGAGATGCCGTTGATCGAGATCGTTCCGGTATCCGGACGGACGAGACCAAGGATACATTTCATGAACGTGGTCTTGCCGGAACCGTTCGGTCCGATCACAGCGGTGACGCTGTGATCCGGAACATGAACGCTCACGTCGCGAAGCACATGCGAATGCTTGAAGGATTTGGAGAGGGACGTAATGTCGATCATGGTCTGCTGCGTGGAGGTCGCATTCGTGGTGATACATCGACGAACGTTTCGGGAGTGACCGAGGGCATGATCTGCTCCGCTACGTCGAGAATGCTGATGAATAAACTGTGCATGAGCATGACGCTGGAAGGGATCTGTTCGACGAGCATGGAGTAGAGGCGGACCGGATGATGGGGCACATCGCCAATGCCGTCCTTGTTCAGATCGTATCCCTCGTAGGCGCTCCAGAAGTTTCGATGGAAGGTGTTCAACGACGTGGTGGAATTCGTGGTGACGTCGAACGTGTTCCCGTCGAAGACGCAGTTGCGAATGGTGTTGCCAATACAATTGCCCATCATGCGCATTGCATAACCATTGTTGCGGAACTCGCATCCTTCGATGAGCATGGATGTAGCACCTTCGGCATGTATGGCAATGCTGTTCCGCACGAATCGACAGTTGACCATGTGTCCGCGGGCGATCTCCTTGAGCAGAATGCCATAGGCCGCATCGCCCCAATTGTCCTGAAAGAGATTGTCCTCCATGTACACTTCATGCGTGAACATCACCGCCACACCGGAGCCATTGTTCACAAAGGCATTGTGCTTGTAGGAGCAACTGTCCGAGAACATGAAGTGCAAACCGTAGCGATTGTTGGACTCGGAATGGTTGGACAGCACGGTGCCATGATGTACGAACTCGAAGTAGATGCCGTCGCGCCAACCGCGAATGTCGTTGCCCTCGACAAGGATGTTCCGACTCGTCCACAAGTGAATACCATTGCCGGTGGACGACTCCTCTTTGCCGCTTGAACGAAGGACGTTGTAGGCAATGGTGCAGTCCTCGCTCTTCGAGAGATAGATGCCGAAGTATCCGTTCTCGACGGTGCATCGTTCGATGGTGATGCGGCGTCGGTCGTACACCTTGATGGCCGCATTGTCCTCGGTATACGCCACGGCCACATTGCGAATGGTGAGTCCGCGGATCACAACATCGTCCGCACGCACCGAGATCACCGAGCTTCCACGCTTGCGTGCATCGATCACGGCACCCGACGCACCAAGCACCGTGCACGGAACGCCGATCACAAGGTCTGTCTCTTGATAGACCCCTGCTGCGATGCGCACCGTGTCGCCTGCCTGTGCACGCTCGAAGGCCTGCGCCACCGTGCCGCCTTTGCTGACCTTGATCGTGGTCGCTCCAAGGGTCTGCACGGCAAGGAAAAGGATGAGGAGGGTGGCGAGTTTCATTGGAATGCGTATCCGAGCGAGAGGGTGAAGGTGCTTCCCTTTGCGGGGACGTTGCGAATGCTCGTGTGTTCGTGATAGAACGTGTCGAACACATTCAAGAGTCCGCCACGTACGGTCAGTCGTTCGAAGAACGTTGCAGCGGCCGTAAGGTCGAGCAGTGCAAATCCCGGTGTTGTGTCTTCCGGAAGGATCCGTTGCGACGCATTTCGCTGTGGTGCTACGAACCGTCCTTGTGCGGCCACCCATGCGGCGGCATCACCAAGCGAGATCCGAAGTGTGGCCTGTGGTGCGGGGATGAGCGGAAGGTTCTCCGTCTCCGTGATCATCGAGGCCTGTGTGGCATTCATGGTGCCGGATGCTGTCCATGCTTCCGACAATCGCCACGTCCACCGAAGCGAGGCCGAGAACAACTGTGCATTGCCGATGTTGTGGTATTGACGGATGAGGACCGTTGGATCTTCGTCGGCTGCAGGCGCTGCGGCGATGTAGTCGTTCACGCGCGTTGCCGAGAACATCACGGCAAGTGCCACGTCTTCCGATGCATACTGCGATCCCACTTCGGCATTGTACGAGGTCTCGACGGAGAGATCGGGATCGCCGATGGTGATGATGTTCGATCCTGGATCGTAGAGATAGTATCCGTATTGCTCGATGTGCGTGGGAAGGCGTTGTGCTCTGCCGACGCCAATACTCCATTGCAAGGCTTCTGACGAGCGATAGTAGAGCGATGCGCCGATCGATCCGGCCACGAGCAATGGATCGAAGTTCGACACGGGAGCATAGCTGCCGAGGGCTGCGCGAGAATCGGCGTCTTCGAGCGAGCGCTTCGAGCCCTCAAGACGTCCATTCACACGCAACGTGACCGATTCCGATACGAGATGTTCAAACACGGGAGCAAGGGCAATGGTGGTCGCTCTCGCATTGCCGATGGTGACGAGGGACGACTGTACATTCGGATTCGCCAAGGGGATCATGAACATGTCGGCATAGGCATGCATGGTGAAGGCATCGAACGTGATCGTCAGCAGGTCGTCGCCAATGGTGGTACTGATATCACCAATGGTCCCGATGGTCGTCGTGACACCATACATGGGCATGTACATGCCGGGCATGAACGGACGTGATTCGATCTCCGACACGGAGCGTGATGAGTCGTCCATCCAGTGGCGGACATGATTGCCATAGAGCTTCCACGTGAGCAATGCTCCGTGGGCGAGGGACTGTTTCCAATCGACACTGCCGATGATGGCCTCGGCACGACGGGTGTCCATGTACATGGAGGGGAATCCAACGTCGGTGGCAAGGTCTCCGATGAACGACGCCGTAAGTGTTTGCGATGTGCTTGCCTTCCACGATGCGGCCAAGGCTAGGTTGTGCTTCGTGAAGCCCGAGATACCGATGGTCGTATCGCCGCCGGCCTTGTAGTCGTGCGCATCTCGGAAGGTGTAGCCGACGCGATAGGCCACATCGCCACTCATGCCTTGGCCCGTGCCGCCGTCCGACGAAAGACGGAGTCGACGTCCGTTGGCGTTCGCATCATAGCTGAGTTCGGCGGCGGCGCGCAATGGTCCACCGAGCGGAGGTTGTTGCATCGTGAAGTTCAAGGAGCCACCGAGCGTCGAGCCGTAGCGCACATCGCCCGTTCCCTCGGTGAGCTGCAGGGTGCGAACGTTGTCGAGTTCCACATAGGATGTTGCGGGATCCATTTTGTCGACGCAGGCGGAGTGGATCTTCATACCGTCGATCGACATGGAGAGCTGTCCTCCGCGAAGTCCGCGCACGATGGGCTCGCAGGCAAAGGCCGCACGCTGGATCAGTCCTGCACCTCCCTGCGTCATCAGATCGTCAACGCTTCGCATTTGTGACCGCGGCGTTCCCGGTGCACAGACCGTCGCGCAATTGTCCGCTTCGACCACCACCGTTTGCTTCGTGTATTTGGCTGTGTCCTTTGTGACAGTATCTGCGTGCACTGAAAGAACGAAGAGCGGTATGGTGGCAAAGAAGATCAAAGAGCGATGGGGAAGTCCGCCGAGCCCAGAGGCTCATCTGCCTTCGTGATAGTGGTGCCGATCACCCACGCACCCTTCATGATGAGATTCACACTTGCCGAGTAGTGGCCAGCGCCCGTTGGCACCGGTTGTACGTTGCCGGGTGAGCCGTGGCCCATTGAAGGCATACGTGGAGCGATGGAGATCGACAAATCGTCTCGCGACGTGTACACCGTATGATCGCTGGTACTGTAGACGATGAAGTTGACAGCATTCATGCCGATCGCCGGTTGTGTTGGCGGCACGAAGCAGACGATGAACTCATGCGTGCCGCTGGTGAACGTTGCCACATTCGACGATGGTGCCACGGACACAGGAATGCTCACGGAGATCTCTTCGTCGCGAACGTGGTTGTGCACGTTCAAGCGCACGGTCCATGCCTCCTTGCTGCCTTGCATGTGCAAGACCGTGCCCACCCTCCACATGTTGTCGACGGTGGGCTCATGACAGCCGCACTGCTCCACCGGTGCACGATGATGGAGCGAGTCCATGTCCATGGCGCAGTCCACGTCGACGTGAGCATTGGTGACAACCTGCTTCGTCGACGCATCGATCACCTTGATGTAGAGTTCGTTGTAGCCGACCGCGAGCTGCCGCTTGACATAGAGTTCGACGCTGGTTGCGCCTTCTGTTGCCGTGCCGAGCAGTTGATAGTCCGAAGGAGTGGTTTGCTGTACCGGTTCCGTGGTGGATGTACAGGCAGACATCACGACGAGCGCAAGGAGAAGTGCCAGCGTTTTCATAGGATGAAGATAAAGAAAATGACGAGTGACAAGTGACAAAGAGAGTGACAAGTGACGAGTGACAAGTGATCAGTGCACCGATCCGGCATCGCGCATGGCATCGGTCCACGTACGATCTTCACCCGTGAAGCTGATCTGCGCACGATGCCGCTCTTCATCCGTGGCAAAGGCCGCGTAGTTCAGACCCATGGGCGACTTGATCATTGGGCTGTACAGGAAGAAGGCCTGCGATGCATCGATCAGTGTTCCCGGACGGATGAAATCCGTCACCCAGAGGGAGTGGATCCCGTCCATGCCACCCGGGCGAGCGGAGACCCACTGCGCCATGCATTCGGGACTATCGAAGACCGTCACCTTGCCGGTGTTGGCAACCGCCTCTGCACCGAACTTCTGGTCTTCGATCTCCATCTTGCATTGTGTGCATTGATCATGACCGTACCGTAGTGGTTGCGGCGATGGCTTCGAACAGGCGGTGAGGAACAAGGCGAACAAAAGAAGAGCGATCGATCTCATGATGGTTCAACGCGAGGTTTCATGAAACATGCAGCAACAGTAAGCGCCATGCCAAGGCCAAGCACCATGAAGCCCGTATCGGGCCATGACCGTGCCGTGAAATTCAACAGTTCTTTGGTGCCGATCAGCGGCGGTACATACGTCATATCCTCGATCTTGATGATGGCATGCGGATCGAGGTTCGTTCCATAGTCCACTTCCCAAGTGTAGAAATCATACAGACCAATGCAGCCCGCAATGGCAACGATGACAAGCCAACCGATCACGATCTTGCGTTTGCCGATGAGGGCGGCGGC
>JBGAJM010000040.1:0-8093 GCA_044224925.1 Kapaibacterium sp. (SeqCode) | reverse complement strand
TGCGGATCGAGCGTGGCTTCGTCATCGACGGACTTGCATCCAGCGCCAAGCCAATAGCATAGGAGTCAACGGTGGTATCGTTCTGCTCGCTGATCTCGATCTCCGACATGTTCACCGGCAGCTTCAGCGTCTCCGAGAGATAGTCTTTCCACAGACGCTTATAGTCTTCGTAGCGCGACACATAGGGTGGCGCATAGTTCAGGATCCGCTTGCCGTTCGATGTCCCGAACAGCGAGATATCGAACTCCGTCTTCGTTGGAAGCAACCGCATATCAAGCACTTGCGCCGTCACGTCGCCTGTGCGCACCAACTCCGCTACCGTCAGCTTCTGCGACGTGCTCAGTGGCGACACATCGGATTGTCCATGCAGTGGAAGAAAGGCAAGGACAAGGATGGCGGCAAGGATCGAAGGGCGTGTTTGTTGCATTGGGCCGCAAATGTAGAGGTTATCCACACGGACGTCGCCCGTAGTATTGCGTAGATAGTGGAAAAGAGGTAGTTCTACGAAAGAAGGAAAAGAGAAGGAAAAGAGAAGTAAAAGAGAAGTAAAAAAGAGTGAAAAGAGAAGTAAAAGAGAAGGAAAGGCGAAGAGAATGCGAAAAGAATGCAATGGAAATAGGGGGAAATGCCAAGTAACGACGTGCGGAAGAGGGGAAGAATGCCGTAGCTGATTCCCGAGAGTGGGGCTAGAGTTTGCCTCGTGAGCGCAGGGTTCTGATCGAGTCCTTCTGGGCGATCTTGAGCGTATGGAGGAAGTCCTTCGTGGTCTCGGCAAAACGTGATTCACGTACGTTCGCGCCGACGGAGGTTCCGCTTCGCAGTAGTTGCCGGAGCGTATCACGGTCGACCACTTGGAACCAGCACCGTTTGACCAGCGCACACGTCGCATGCGCCAGTTCGGTAGATCGGGTTCTCTTTTACTTCTCTTTTACTTCTCTCTTACTTCTCTCTTACTTCTCTCTTACTTCACTTTCCTCACAAACTCCGTCTTCACCGCGATATTGATCCCGTCCACTTTACAGTCGATATAGGCCGGGTCGTCCGTCACGCGGATCTTCTTGATCACCTGTCCACCTTTGAGGGTGACCGACGTCCCTCCCACCTTCAGATCCTTCACAAGCTTGACCGAATCTCCGTTCTCGAGTACGACGCCCAAACATCGCTGGTTTCCATCACGGTGTCCTATTGCAATGAGGTGAGGCGCAAATGTACGGCGTATCCTTTTCTCGTACGTTTGCAGACCATGAATGCAACATCAACGAAAGCAGCGAACCTGATCGGCTCCGAGATCATTCGTCTTGGTAACGAGATCAATGTGCGGAAGCGTCAGGGTGAACAGATCTATAATCTTACGATCGGCGACTTCGACCCGAAGATCTTTCCGATCCCTGCCGCCTTGCAGCATTCCATTATCAAGGCCTATGAGGCAGGGGAGACGAACTATCCGCCGGCCGATGGAATGCCCGAGCTGAAGGATGCCGTGCGTGCCTTCTTAGCAGCGCGATGCGCACTTTCTGCAAAGGATGACGAGATCATGGTGGCAGGGGGCGGAAGGCCGTTGATCTATGCGGCGTATCAGACGCTCGTTGATCCGGGTGATGTGGTGGTCTATCCCACGCCATCGTGGAACAACAATCACTATTGCTATCTGACGGGTGCGCGCGGGATCGAGATCGAAACGTTGCCGGAGAACGGATTCATGCCAACGGCTGCGGAACTCGCACCACATCTTGCCGACGCCACGATGCTGGCGTTGTGTTCGCCGCTGAATCCAACAGGGACGGTGTTCACGCGCGAAGCACTTACAGAGATCTGTGATGCGGTGTTGGCCGAGAATGCACGTCGTGCCGGCACACGTAAACCGTTGTATGTGTTGTATGATCACATCTACTGGATGCTGCGCGCCGACGGCATCGACCACGTCCACCCCGTGATGCTCCGTCCGGAGATGCAGCCGTATACCATCTATATCGACGGCATCAGCAAGTCGCTGGCGGCGACAGGCGTTCGTGTTGGATGGAGCACCGGTCCTTCGCACGTGATCGCCAAGATGAAGTCGATCCTCGGTCATATCGGTGCATGGGCACCGCGTGCGGAGCAGGTTGCCACGGCCACGTTCCTTATGAACGATGCCGACGTGGATGCCTATCTCGCAGCGTCACAGTCACGGATCGATGTGCGGTTCGATGCGCTGTATCGTGGACTTCGTGCCATGCATGACAAGGGACTGCCGGTGAACGTCATCCGTCCACAGGGTGCCATCTATCTCTCAGCACAGTTCAACGTCCCGTCCATGTCCACCCAGCAGATCACCACCATGCTGCTCGACGTTGCCCATGTGGCCGTTGTCCCGTTCACGGCCTTCGGCTGTAGCGACGGGACCACGTGGTTCCGACTCTCGATCGGCACACTGCACGAGTCCGATATCGAGCCGATGCTGGCCGCCCTTGAGCGTGCATTGATGTAACGAGCCCTTGCCGCCTTTCCGATCCTTCTCTTCACTACGTACTTCGTGCCCATGCATGCATGTACGATAGGGTGTGTATACCTACATGGTATGTTGTCGCGGCCGTTGGAATGGCCTTCACTACCATTGATCGGGAGTTGGTATGCGGGTGATCTTCGTTGTGCTCCTTACGCTGTGTTGCGGACTTGACGTTGCAGCGCAGACGTATGATAAGCTACGTGTTGAAAGCTTCAGAAGCGACATCAAAGTAGATTGGTCGTTCACCGATGCCAACGCCTGTAGGGGCGATCACCACATGGTGTTATCGACAGACGCGTTCGATCTGCGTCCCACGAAAGATCCCGAGCATCCCGGTGAGCACTTTGTTGGTGTTGCTACCATCAAGAACGTATCGTTCGTACCGGCCACCTACGTCTGCGGCGAGTGCACGAACAATGGGATCAAGCCGCATGTGGACGAAGGTAAAATGGTGGTGTGGGCAACGGTGCTCGACGATGGTAGCCTTGACGTGTTGATGTGTCCGGGCATCGACCTTGCCACAGATGAAGCAGATACAAAACACTCGTGGTCGTGGGTATGGAGCGGCGCAGACGGGAAATGTCCGACGGCCGAGCAGGTGGTTGATCCTGTGGGGATCTGGCAGGACGCCTTCTATGGCGGTCATGGACGCAATGGCTCTCGTGGCGACTATGCAGGCACGCTTGCCCATGTTGCTACTTCTTCACAAGCGAATGGATCGACCCAGTGGAGCGCCGAGCTGATCAGTGTTCGAAGTCCGTTCGTGTCGATCAGTGCCGGCCGCACGACCATCTCCATCAGTGGAGTGCCCAGAGGTATCGCTGTGAAGTCTGTAGCGTCAGATCTCGAACAGTACTTTCTCCGCGGTGTGTCTGTTCAGAACGAGCATCGCATGCGCATTGATTGGGCAGGCAGTGATGAAGCGGACCGCAAAGCGTGGTTCTTGTTGAACGGCGTGCGAACCGATGCTGCTGTGAGTGGTGATGAAGCGACGCACACCTTCGATGTCGGGACTGAGTATCCCGTTGGTGCTGTTACGGTAACGGCTGGGGCATCGGCTGGAACGAAGCAAGCACGTGTCGATGCTGAACCGCTCCTGCGCTCAGTGGTAGAAGTGCCGGAATGGGCTGCTCCGGCATCGAGTATCACAGCAACCACATCGGGGAACGAGGTCCAATACAAGCGCGAATTCAGATGGCCCGATCCTGAACTGCAAGCATATGTTTCGATCCCTGATATCGTTCCCTACGTGGGTGGGCGTTGGGGTCTTCTTCCAACCGGACTCGAATTCGATGTGAATGCGTCCTCTCTCGGCACGCACATGGATGGTGCGTTCAGAGGGAATGCAGGGGTGGCATTCGGGAAGGATCACGACTACGAGCTCTCGATCAAGGGGACAACATCGGGTTGGCTCACGTCTACCGCGCTCGAGGCAGAGGCAAATGTCCGATTGCAGTTGCCGATGTCGTTGTACAGAGATGAACGTCGGTTGCTCGACCTGCTCAACCTACAAGTGGTGACTCCCGATCTGCCCTTGCTTGGTGAGGCCATCGGTGTATTGAATGACATTCTTGGCGTAGGCGTAACGTCTGAAGTTCGCGCGAACTTCGATGTGGATGCGCGGTTTCGTGCTTCAGGGAGTTCGTTCGAGTGGGTGGATGGTAGTGGCACGGCAACCATCAGTGGTCAGATCCGCGCAAGTGCAGATCTGTACATCGCTTCGCTCTTGATCTCTGGTGGTGGCTCGGCGTCGCTGACGATCGCTGTACCAACGTGGAAGGCGACCGCAACCGGGACACTATCGTATGAGGCATCTGCCGTTCTCTTTGATCAGTTCTCGTTCTACGGATCCGGTCAGTACACGATCTCATCCGGTCGCACCGACCAGACCACACCTCCTTCCGCCCTTATCACCACTGTCGATGATCCGTCGGGGGACGTTCTCGACTCTGCATCGATCGCGGCCCGCACTGCTATCTGTACCCACAATGGAGTGATCTACACTACGGCTGGTGGTTCGGTGCTGTACCGACGTGAAGGATCGATTCAGAGGTCAGTGAAACTGTTCGACCAACCATATGTTACGTCACCATCGATCACGATCGATCCTCGGACCGGCACGATCGCCGTTGCGGTGATCGTTTCCGATCAACGTCCACCGGATCTCACGGCATCATCCGGTGCGATCACGGAATTCATGCGCTCATTGTATGTGCAAGTGCGCACCGTCACCAGCGAACTCGCTCCCGTTGCAACGAACAGTGTTCGCATCGATGGTCGTGCCTGTGTACAGGTTCGCTTGGTGAGTCCATCTGCTGCTGCACCCGCGTTGGTCGTGTATTCAACAGACGGGACCACGTTGCTTGGCTCCACGAGTGCACCGGCACGGATCGATGTCTATCGTTCCATCGAATCCACCGATGTGGTCTCGACGGTGGCCAACCTCACCGATGTCACCTCGTGGGATGTTGCAGTGGCGAAAGGCAACGACGTTGTCCTTGCGTATTGTGCGTCGGGAGATGTCTTCGTGCAGCAGGACGTCCTTTCAGGAACACGCGCGCCATACGCACTCACCACATCAACCGAACGTGAAGTTGGTGTTCGATTCATCACGTCGGCGTCCAGTCCGTCCGCAGCGCTATGTTGGTTGAAGGGTGGCGAGGTATGGGGAACCCATGACCTTTCCGTGGCGCCGTATCGAATGATGCAAGATGACGGAACGATCGGTCTCGGATTCCTCCAGGCGCAGGCAGTTGTGACGGATCAGGGTCCGATGCTCATGTGGCCGAGTGGGAACGACATTGTCGTGACACGATCCACGTCCGTTCCCTGGTCCTTTGCACCAACCACGCGCCTAGCATGGAACTCGATCGACATGCGCCCGGCACTTGCTCTCCTAAGCCCATCGGTGTTGGCGATCACTTCGATTGCCGTACCGGAGAGTACGTCGCAACAATGGGAGTCGCACCGTGGAGCGATGGTCGTACACACGGTATCACTTGGCTCACTCACGCATGTTCAAAGCGCGGAGTATGTACACGATACGAACGTGTTGCTGATCGAACGCGGCGTAGCAACGAACATCGAGATCGCCGGTGCCGATGCCATCACACTGAGTACGCTGATGGGCGATCTCTGCGGCGACGTGAAGAGCTCACGTATCGATGACACGCATGTATCGGTCACGCTCAACACCCACGTCTCGCCTGGTATGTATGTGATCTCGAACGGACACGATGCACGCGTCGTTCTTGTGCAGTGATCACACTTCGTCATCACCGAATTTGTATTGGTAGATGTCGTCGGGGTATTGACCGGGCTCGATCTTGACGAGTTCGCGGAGATAGCCTGTGTGGATGTCGTAGATCCAGCCGTGGAGCGTGGGACGTTGTTCCTTACGCCAGGCCTTTTGCACGAAGGAGATCTCGGCAAGGTGACCTACTTGTTCGACAACGTTGAGCTCGACGAGTCGGTCGAAGCGTTGCTTCTCATCGGTGATCGATACGAGCTCTTGTTCGTGAAAGCGATACACGTCCTTGATGTGTCGCAACCACTTATTGATCAGTCCGAGGTCCTTGCGCGTGAGTGCGGTCTTGATGCCGCCGCAACCATAATGTCCGCACACGATCACATGGTGCACGCCGAGCACATCCACGGCATACTGCAACACGCTGAGCATGTTGAAGTCGGTGTGGATCACAAGGTTGGCCACATTGCGATGCACGAACAATTCGCCGGGCTCGGTGCCGGTGACCTCGTTGGCGGGGACGCGGGAGTCGGAACAGCCGATCCAGAGAAAGTCGGGATGCTGCTCTTCGACCATGCGTGAGAAGTAATCTTCGCGAACGTTGAGCTTGTCTTGGACAAAGGCCTTGTTGTTCAGGAGTAGTCGTTCGTACGATTCCATATGTGCTCCTTAGGAGTGACGACCCTTGCCGAAAACATGTCGATACTCAACAGTGATGCCGCGGTACGGTGCGCCCGAGGCGAACTCGCCGATCAGCTCATAGATATCATGATCGATGAACTGGATCTTTGTTCCATCGATGATCACGTCGGACCGATCGGGGATGGAACGTAGATGCTGCTTAAGCTCCGACTTGTTCACGAACGACATGTCCTTGTTGAAGCGCACGAGATAGTGTGCGCCATCGTGCACGAGGACCACGCTCTTGATCATGTTCGTTCGAATGATGTACGTGACTCCGATGGCAAGGCCGATCCCAATACCTATCAAAAGGTCGGTGGCAACGATGGCCACGAGCGTCACTGCAAAGAGCACGAACTGTTGCCATCCGTGCTGCCACATCTCCCGGATCACCTTTACCGACGTGAGCTTGTAGCCGACACTGATGAGAATGGCCGCCAGCGCTGCGAGCGGGATGTGGTTGAGGAGCATGGGAATGGCGAGGACGCACACAAGCAGCATGAAGCCATGGGTGAAGGTGGCAAGGCGGCTACGTCCGCCTGCGTACACGTTCGTGCTGGAGCGGACGATGACGGAGGTGATGGGGAGGCCACCGAGCAGACCCGACACAGTGTTGCCGATCCCCTGAGCCACGAGCTCGCGATTCGTGTTCGAGATGCGCTTCTCGGGATCGAGCTGATCGGCCGCTTCGATCGAGAGGAGCGATTCCACACTGCCGATCAAGGCAATGGTGATGGCAACAACGATGACGTCGGCCGAGAGAAAGTGCGAAAAGTTCGGAAGGACGATCATGGAAGAGAGCGATGCGCCTACGGGAAGTTGTACCAAGTGACCGCTCTCGTGGGTGAGCATAAGGGGCGAGCCCGACATGGTGAAGATCTCGTTCATCACCATACCGAGGATGACGGCGAGGAGCGGACCCGGTATGAGCTTCGTCCACGCGCGCTTCTTCAAGAACGGACTGTCCCACAGCAGCAACAATGCAAGACATGATGCCGAGATGATCATCGCACCGACGGTGATGTTGTCGAAGATGTTGCCGAGATGTTCGATCGGACTGTGATGGAAGGGCTGAATGATCTCCTCATCCATTTCTCCTTCAATGTCCCATCCCACAGCGTGCGGGATCTGCTTGAGGATGATCATCACGCCGATGGCGGCCAACATGCCGCGGATCACACTTGCGGGCACGAAGTCTCCGATCACACCGGCACGGACGACGCCGAGCAGGATCTGCAACAGACCGGCGATGACAACGGTGCAGAGGAACACTTCGAAGGAGCCGAGCGATTGAATGGCATGGAGGACGACAACGGCAAGGCCAGCAGCGGGTCCGCTCACCGACAGTTCCGAGCCAGAGAACAAGGCCACCACTGTACCACCCACGATCCCCGCCATCACGCCACTCATGAGCGGCGCACCCGAGGCAAGGGCAATGCCAAGGCAAAGGGGCAGGGCAACAAGGAAGACCACGATGCCGGCAGGAATGTCACGTCCGGCCGACCCGAAGCTGGGAGGTGTGATGGCGAATTTCATATGGACAATATGGAAAGGAATTCAGAATTGCGCTACTTTACCACATGAAGTTCTTCCTAGTGCTCATGGTGGGAGTATGCTGTACGTCGTGCGCGTGGATGACGGGCTCGGACCTTCGCGAGAACGTGGTCGTGCATGTACCGC
>JBGAJM010000039.1:0-9546 GCA_044224925.1 Kapaibacterium sp. (SeqCode) | reverse complement strand
GGCAAGGACATCCTTCACCCGACCGAGGCGCAACTGCTGGGGATGAGCGAGGAGGAGTATGGCGATGCTGATGCCGACGAACCGCAGATGATCTCTTGCTCGATCTGCAGCACGGACTTCAGTCCGACCGACGAACAGATAGTCATCGGGGCGTCGGCACGGTTGATCGTGGCGTGCCCGAGTTGCAGGGTTGTACAGATGTGTCCCGACCCGGAGGTTCCCGACTGATGTTTGGCTGGCTCAAGACATATCACGAGACGGGCAAGGAACTCTGCGAGACGGGAGTCTGCTACACCAATCTGCGAACGGTCGTCGGTGGCAAGATTTACCGCAGCGCGGCACCTGAGAAGTACGAAGACCTCGAGCGAATGACGAATGGCCTGCGACTCAAGACGGTCATTGATCTCAGGCTCAAAGAGAATCGCACCGATGGATTCTACGACCCGACCGCTCAGGACTGGTGCTACAAGCTCGGCATCAAGCACGTCTCGATCCCGATGCACGACAAGGCGCCGATCCTCGAAAGCGAGTTCGACAACGCCATCGGCTGGCTCGATCTGCCCGATATGGCACCGTTCCTGATTTTCTGTCACGGAGGCCGCCACAGAACCGGCGCGGTCGTTGCTGCGTGGCGCGTGCTGCGCCAGGGATGGTTCAAGAAGGATGCCTGGGCAGAGGCTGAGGCTTGCGGGTACTACGACCAGATGAATCACAAGCCCGTGCGACTCTCGTGGGAAACCTACGTGACCACGAAACTGCTCGAGGGGGCCGCCCGGTGACTCGCGCGCTTGCGATCATCCTGCTGCTCGCGACCCCGACATTCGCTCAACACCCCTGGATTCAGATTCAACAGCCCGTCGCTGGTGTCCCGACAACGTGGAATCACCCGCCGCCAGATCCCGAGTGGAAGGATTTGCGATGGCCGGCGACGGTCGCGATTGCTGGCAGCGCAGCCGATCTTGCCACCACGCAAGCGGCGATCAATAGCGGCAAGTTCAAGGAATCGAACTTTCTGCTCGGACAGAACACTGGTGTCCGCGTCGGCGTCTCGAGTGCGCTCACGGTTGGAGTGATTGTCGGCTCGCTGAAACTGCACGAAACGCACCCCAGACTCGCACGATGGATTCTGTTCGGATACGGCATCGCCAGAGGAGTGATTGCAACAACGACCCTCATAAGAATCGCACGTCAGTGATCAAGGACTGCCCCCCATGACAACGAAGACGTATGATAATGATGACAGCCTGATATCAGGCACACGACGAAACGCGCGGCGACCCATACGTCATACTTCGGGTGATGGAGA
This sequence comes from Kapaibacterium sp. (SeqCode), assembly GCA_044224925.1. Taxonomy (GTDB): domain Bacteria; phylum Bacteroidota; class Ignavibacteria; order Kapaibacteriales; family Kapaibacteriaceae; genus Kapaibacterium. The sequence continues at coordinate 8,240 of JBGAJM010000039.1, read as the reverse complement.
CGTTGTGACAGAAGACCACCGAACCGCCGATACCGACCGGCGTCGTGAGGTCACGATACCGGAACTTGCTGCACGAGGAACCCGCGGCATCGTTGCCGTTTCTCAGCGGTTTGCCGCGAACATGACGATCGGGAGTTTCTTTCTCGTTCTCGCAATCGCGGTGGGTGGGGGAGCTGTCGCATTCTGGATGCCGTTATTTAACGACAACGGTGGTTCGGTCACGCCGGCGATGCAGCGGCAGAACGATCACGACAAGATCAAGGATCTCGAACGCCAGCAGGACCACGATGCGACGGTCGGCGAGTTGCGAAACGCGCAGCAGGACCGCGACATCGCCGAGATCAAACAAATCGTCACGGAGAACCAGACGTTCATTGCGGACGTGCGGCAGTTCATGACGATCATCTACACCGGGATGGGCGCGATTGGCGCGTTGCTCGGTGGCGTGCTCGTTGGCGTGCTGACGCTTCTGATTCAGAGGTGGCTGAAGATTAAGGTATGATTACACTCGAACAACTCAAGACGCTGCTGCCACGCCTGCCGGACGCCAAGGCCGAGGAGTTCTATCCCTGCATCATTGCCGGGATGATCGAGTTCGAGATCACGACCCTGCTGCGCCAATCCTGCTATCTCGCGATGTTGTTTGAAGAGTCGGCTGGCCTGACGCACTTCGAGGAGAACCTGAACTACTCCGCATCGCGTTTGTGCCAAGTGTGGCCGCGCCGGTTCCCGAACATCCGAATGGCGACCCCATACGCGCATAACCCTGAGAAACTGGCGAACTATGTGTACGCCAACCGGCTCGGCAACGGTGCGCCTGAGAGCGGGGATGGCTGGCGGTTCAAGGGGACCGGGCCGATCCAGGTCACCGGCCGTGACATGTTCGAGAAGATTGCGGCGGCTCTCGGCATCGATTGCGTCGAGCATCCCGAACTGCTGCTTGAGCCAGCCGATGGTTTCAAGAGCGCGGCGTGGCTGTTCGCGGTTGAGAAGGGCTGTAACCCGATTGCTGACCGGGCCGACATTTACGGAGTGACGCGCCGGATCAACGGTGGATTGAACGGCATCACCGAACGAATCGCGTACTTCAAGCACGCACGGAGTCTGCTTGCCTGACGACAACGACGCGCTCATCCCCGACGCGCTCGAGCGGCCGGCGAAGGAAGTCTCGCTCGTCCTGCGGACGTTGCGCGATCTCGCGTTGCTCGTACTAGCCATTGCGTGCGCCGTTGCCGCGTTCTATGTAGCACTTGCCGCGCGCGACGTGAGCCGGTGGGCAACTGAGGCGCGACAGGCGACCATCGAGCAGCAGGCCGTGCTTGTCACCCAGGTCGGCGACATCCTGACCGAAGTCCGCGGCGCCACGACCGACGTGCGTGCCGCCACGCAGCAGGCAACGGGCGTTCTGTCCGATGTCCGAACCACGACGCTGCCACGGATGAACGGTGCGTTCGATGATCTCCACGCGACAATCGACCGGACGGCACCAAAGGTCGACGCGATTCTCGGCCACGTAGACGATACCGTCGTGACGGTCAACCGGACGATCGAGGTACGGTCAGATCAACTCGGCGGCGTGATCGCGGAGTTGCAGAAGACGAGCGCGAACGTGGCGATCATAACTGACCCGAGTGAAGTTGAACCTATCTATGCCTCTATTCGCGAATCGGCAGCCGATATGAAAACTTCGATGAATCACGTCACGGTAGTGACCGCAAACGCCGCGGAGGTATCTACTTATTATAAGAGTCGGATAATCCCAAGAGCGTATAAGCCAACGGGCAATCCGCTCATAAGGGGACTCAAATATAGCGCACACTACACGCTTGAGGTGCTGAAGAGTACACCCCAAATCGCCATAGTGGCGATTCAAGTGCTCCGATGAGCGAGACCCTTATCTATTCTCCAGATAAGAGTATCGGAAACGCCATAGTCTCGTGCGATTTGGCGTCGTGATTCACCGATTGCGCGGCGTGCCCGGATGATTGGAATATCTGCGTCTCGGAGCTTCGCGTTAGCATGTCGCTCGCCGCGTATGACCTTCTCGGGATGAAGACACATTCCGTTCCGCGCGCCGCGCGCCATGCGCTTTGGATTCAGCCGTGCCGGATGAAGATCCCCTCGCAATACGTTCTCAGGACGCACGCGAGACCAATGCGTGTCCCCACTTGAGGAGCGGTTCTTCGCGGTTCTATCAGCGGCATTTTGCGCGTGGGTTCCGAGCCAGAGATGCGCGGGGTTTACGCAGGGAGGATTGTCACAGTGATGACAAACGCACAACCCGTCTGGGATGCTGCCGTGAGTCAATAGCCACGCCACTCGCGATCCGACCATCGTGGTGCCGTTAAACTGCACTTTGGCGTAGTTCTTCATACTTCGACCGGCCCCCCAGATCCAGCACGGTCCAAGGTCTGGACACGACGACGGAGTGGGGCCAGTCCGGTCCACTTTAGACCAGAACCACTCATTCGCGTTTGTGATAGTGTTGCGTTTAGCCATGATCGAGTCTCCCTATCCGAGATTCTCGTGGTCAGAGGTCGGTCTGCCGCGCCAGCGGCTCCGACCTCGCTTCATATTATAGTCACCCCTGTGAGGTTAATCAATGACAGACCGACGAACGCTCCGTAACAACTGGAAGATGTGGGCGAACGGACTGATCCATTCGCTCTGGTCGGCACTCGCGACCGCGCTAGGTTCCGGCGCCGTACTCGGTCCAGTTCACGCGCTTGGCGGTATCAACGACAAGACGATGTGGATCGCGTGGGGAAGCGCGATCCTGTCGGCGCTGTTTAACGCCTTCTTCGGCTACATCAAGCAGACGCCACCACCAGATGTCTTCGCCGTCACCCAGACGCTCACGATCCAGCAGGACACCGCTGACATGCACACGGTTGTCCAGCAGGAAACGACGACACCGCAACAGGAGCAACCATGAGCCTCAAAGAGTTCTTCTCGTTTTCCTGGCTACGCAATCTGTTCACGAGCTCGCGGATGAAGTGGATTCGCGAGCAGTTGCCGACCGCAATCGCAGCCGCCGAACTCGTTACGAACGTCGACTGGAACCAGGACGGTGCCGTCGCCGGTCGTGAGAAACTGACGCTGCTGCTCCAGCTCGCGCCCGACGCGGCTCGGACGTGGCTTGCCGACCGTGGCCTCTACAGCTTGACCGGTGAGTTGTTTACCGTCAACACCGCGGCGATCGAGCAGATGCTCGTACCCCACCTGAAGCAGACACTTGCCATCGTCGCGTTCGTCACGAAGCTCGTCGGTGCCGGAGTCACGATCCCCGGCTGGGGACTGGTCGAGACTGTCGTGCAGTTGGCCTACGAGAAAACGCAGAAGTAGTCAGTCGGTCTCATCGCTGTCGCCCTAGGTGCTGCCGGTCTTCGGATCGGCAGCATTTTTTTCGCATCCTACTTGCAAATTTTACTTGCATTACTGCAATCGACGTTCTATGATGGCCGCGTGGCTAAGAAAGCATCGACTAAGCAAGAATGGATTACGGCGTGGCTGGCGGCGCAAGTGGCGGGCTGCACGCGGGCTAATATCTACAGGCTGGCAGATAAGGCAACCGGAGGCATACGTACGCGCAAGGAAGGCGGTACGCGGCTGCTATGCAGGGCCGACGTGGAGGCTTATGCCGCGCGCCGTAGCAAGGGACGCTCGTGATGCACCCTCTGCGTGATACATGGAAGGGTATGAAGGCCCGCTGCAACAATCCTAGCAGGCGCGACTACCCGCGCTACGGAGGCCGCGGTGTCCGAGTATGTGAGCGATGGATGACATCGTTTGAATCGTTTTGTGAAGATATGGGACCGAAGCCGTCGGCCTCCCATTCCATTGACCGCTATCCAGACCCACGCGGAAACTACGAGCCAGGGAACTGCCGGTGGGCGACTATACAAGAACAGGCTGCTAATAAGCGAAATAATGTGTGGCTCACCGCGTTTGGCCGAACCCAACTGGCGGCTGACTGGTGCCGGGAGTTTAATCTACGGCAATGTGTCTTGTATCAGCGCCTCCAGCGCGGTATGGGTATAGAAGACGCCCTCACGAAGCCGCGTCGTTACAAGGATGTACGCATTCGCACGCGCGGGGTCCGGGCCACACGAGTACACGGTCCGCTGCCGGGCCAATACTTTCTTGATCGGTACTTACAGAGAGAGCGTGCATCCTACGCCACATTCGGCAGCGGTATCGGTGTGTCGAGGCAACTTGTACACATGTGGCTAGTCGGACGATGCAAGCCCAGCTTGTCGTTGCAGGAGCAGATTGAAGTCCACACGCAGGGCTTCATTCAATGCTCACACTGGCAATAGCAGCCAAAAAAGAGGCCCGATGCTGTCAACACCGGGCCGCACCCACAGAAGAAGATTGGAAGTCTGTCGCTTCCAACGTAACCAACGAGGAAGAAAATGTCAATCAGATTCGACGCAATCCCCGAACGGAAATGCGAGAACTGCGACCTTTGGTTCGACCCAGTAACACCTGGACAGGGCGTCTGTGCTGACTGCCGCTGCAAGGTCTGCCGGTTGGTGATCGGTGACGGCTGCCCCGGCTACTGCCAGAAGCACGATACTCAGCACCTCGATCTCGACGGCATCTGCGACTGGTGCGAGGGCGAGGAGCGTGAGGCGAAGATCGCGGCTGAGACAGCGCAGCATATGGTTGCCGTCGACCGGATGCAGGAGCAGTTGCGCCGGTGCGGTGAGGCGATTACCGAGTTCGACGGTGCGTGCCGGCGAATGTTCGATGGAGGTGTGAAGTGAAAACCGTCATCTACATCGACAACGCCGTCGTCCAGCTCGTGCTGACGCCGGAGAACGAGTGGGAGAAGAAGGCCGTGACGATGTTCGCGGAAGGGCCGCTCGAGGCAGAGGTCTTCCACGCATCGTTCAGTACGTGTGCCGGCGGCTGGACCCGCTTGTACGGCGACCGTGACGTGAACAGCCTGATCCTTCGGGCAAAGGTGGAGGCAAAGTGACTGACAGCGACAAGATTATGAAACTTGGCGTGGGCGTGATGATTCGGATGCTTGGTGGCAACGAGGATTCGGTCAACGCATTCGTACCGTGCGTCAACAAAACCATCAACAATTTGGTGATTGAGGATGACAAGCTGCGGTTCACGTTCGATGACGGCACGCGGCTTGATCTCGTGGATAATGGGCAGTCGTGTTGCGAGTCGCGGTACATGCAGACAGACGACGACCTCGGGTACTTCGTCGGGTCGCGACTGCTTGGCGCAGAGGTCAAAGAGGCACCAAACGTCGAGGACGAGTACGGAGATCACGAAGTCGCGTTCCTTGTTGTGACAACCAGTAAGGGATCGTTTTCAGTCGCCAATCACAACGAGCACAACGGCTATTATGGTGGCTTCTATATCAACGCTGAGGTGCCAGAATGAACCACGACATCGACGCAACGATCGCGGCCAATGCCGAGGCCCTGGAAAGACGCCGTGCCGAGGCTCAGTACTACATCTCCTGCGCGGGACTCTCACCGTGCTACAAGGGCGAGTCACCGTCCGGCCCTGCTCGCACGCAGAACGTCACGAAGGTCTTTGCGGCAAGTTCAAAGAGTGGCGCGGTGCCGGTCAAGAAGCGTCTGGGAAGTGCTACAGGTACAAGGCGCAGTTCATCAGCGAAATCCCCATGCCGTTTCCTGGCGGACCCCCTGCAGATGTGGGTGCATCGGCTACGTAGAGGAGGACGGAGGTTACCAGTGGAACGAGTGACGTATCCTCGAACGGTTCCTGGCTCGCGTGAGAAGGGATGATGGCGGATGCTGGATTTGGACAGGATATGTGGGCGCGGACGGATACGGCCGATTTAAGAATCAAGGTCGGCACTTCTCCGTGCATAGATGGTCTTATAGTGTTTCATCAGACCCGATTCGAGGGACTGCAGATCGATCATCTTTGTCGAACGCGCGCATGCGTCAACCCTGAACATTTAGAGGCTGTCACCCAGCAGGAGAACCTGCGGCGCGGAGAAAAGCGCTTTCATCGTCAATGCGCGGAAACGCACTGCAAGCGAGGCCATGAATTCACAGGCGCCAATCTGATTCCTAGAACAACCTGGCGTAGTTGCGTCGAATGTGGCACAAGATCCCCGTGCTCGAGCAAAGGGCGGCTCACGCAGACGCCTCGACTGTGATACGAAACGAGCAGTGCGGCTGCGAGTATGGAACGGGGGTCTGGACCTATTCGGCACTGGCGCGAAGATTCGACGTTTGCGTGACCACCCCATTCATCGGATCATCAAGGCAGGTGAATATGGAAAGGGATAGCACCCGCGCCGTCAGCTTTGCGCCCGAACCGGGGGAGGTGACGCCGTTCGAGCGGCGTTGTCGGAGTACGACGGTCAGGCACGCGGCAGTTCGCCGCCGCTACTACCGAAGAACTCGTCCTCGATTTAGGCGATTACGAAAAGGGTGACACTTATTCGACGCTCTGGCACCACGAGCAACGCATGACCACCGACTCGGCGACCCGATAGATTTTCAAACCGCGCTGCAACGCGCGGCAGGACTCCTGCTGGCAAGATTGGAGGAACCGAAATGACCGAGATCGCGCCGTGTCATGAAAGAAGAATGGCGAGTAATCGCTGAGGTTCTGGTATTCGGTATCAAACCAGGGGCGAGTGCGAAGGGACGTTGTTGCGCGAAACAACCGCAAGCCGGGACTGCTTCGACCACAACGGATGCCGCGAGGATACCATTCTCACACTGACCGATGGCATCACGCCGCACAACCGAACTGTCCATCGACTCGTCGCATTAGCCTTTCTCGGCGAGCCGCCAGCGGATAAAGCCCGAAGTCAACCACATCGACTTCGACAAGACGCACAACGATGTTGCCAATCTTGAGTGGTGCAGCCGCCTACGGAACGCTCGTCACGCACGAGAGGCGGGACACTTTGCGCTGGGGCGAACTGTGCGGAAACGCAAAACTAAGAAGAATCTGACATTCCCGCAATCTTCTGTTAACCGCAGCAGTTGGAGTCACGCCGACAAACGCCATACAGACAGTATCAGCGCGAGCAATCTGTGACGTATTGTGCGGCCAGTACAGGAGGCACGTCATGAACGACAACGACCCTTGTCCGCATTGTGGCGCGCTCTGCGCCGACGTGGAACTGTAGCGCGAGGTTCGCCGGATTATGGCTGGAACGGCGGCATATATTTGTAAAGGAATCGCCTGAACCCGACGAGCCTGTCTTGCGCTTCATGGCTGAGAGCGTAGCGGCAGACTGGCGCGATTCGACAATCGACCACTACGACGTGGCGAATGGCGACACACTCGACGCGGCCCTTGCCGCCCTAGCCAAGCGCATCAGCGAGGGAGGAAAGGATGGAACTACCGATTAGGGAGGCGCTGTTCAGACGCCTCGACAATGGGCGCATTCGTGATCTGACCGAAACGGAAGGGCTGACCATTGAGCGCATCGTGAAAACGCATTGGCGGTACATCCTCGTGTTCAACGATGGACGTTTCGCCTATGTCCCGCAAGCAGAGGGCTCGGTTCACTACCAACCCGAGTTACTAGCGGAAGCGGGAATCATCACAGCCGCCGACCTAGAGCAGATCAATCAGGAAATGGCGACGATCAACGCGGAGCGTGCCGAAGCCTACCAGCGCAAGCTGTACGGTGAACTGAAGGCGAAGTTCGAGGGAGGCAGCGATGACCCTGCGTGAACGAATCGAGAGTTACGTCGAATCTCTTGGTGGAGAGATTGACGGCTTTGAGTTAAGCCAAGACGGGCTGCGCGCCGTTTTGGATGCGGTTCTTACTGAGACTGTGATCGCAGACGCGGAGCGGGACGAATACGCCGAGATCGGGAGGCTGCTCGACAGTATGCTGTTGACCGGAAAGCACGGCGGCAGCGGCCCGACCATCGAAATATGGAAGCATTGCAGCACCTTAATTTTTGAGAACCCCGACATCGGCTACCACGTGCAGCGAGAACTGCTTCTTGGTCACGCCCCAACCCTGCTCGCCGCGCTCAAATCGTTGAAAGAGAGGTGCGGGTGATGCCCAAGATTCCAGCATTCCATGAGCGCAAGACGCCGAGGATTCATCGGCGTGGGCGACCAGCGGCGCAGCAGCCGCGAGTCGAGATAGTGCGCCACAGATGCGGCCACGAGACACCGGAATACACCGAGACATACAGCGAGGGCGGGATGAAGCGATTCCGCGAGAAGTTCGCCAAGGTGGATTGCGGGATGTGCGTTGGAGA
>JBGAJM010000038.1:0-7636 GCA_044224925.1 Kapaibacterium sp. (SeqCode) | reverse complement strand
CACCGTCTTCCCAGAAGTTCGCAATGCGTACTTGCTCGCGTGTACGGTTCTTCGTGAGGTCGCGCATTTCGTTCAGGTCACGATTCCATTGTTCGGAACCGAACTCCGGCGGAGGTCCCTGGAACCTGGCTTCGACATTCGGTACGTTCCACATCTTCACTTCGCCGAAGAATGGCAGCATGGGCGGACGGTACGATTGATGTTTCTTGCAGGCCCATTTCGGATACGTCGTCGTGATCGTGGCTTCCTTCGTCTTCCAACGCGCCTGATCGTTCGCCTTCGACATTCCGTCCGTCTTTCGCATAGGCAATGGCCAACAGCGCTACGGCATGACCGAGACTATCTCCGGCAGCGATGTCACTCGGAAGGTTGGCACCGGCCCAAATACGCGCGTCCATCGACTCTTTTGCCTTCTGCGCCAGATAGTCCTTTTCGAGCGGGAACAAGAACGTAAGCAGATCACGCGCCGATGCGGCGATCACGGCGTCTTCACTCGGATACGATGGCAACGTCGACTTTGCCACGGCGGGCGAAATGCTTGGATCGAGCGTATACGGTGCTGCGCGATTGTACTTGTACTTCACCTGCCAGGCCTTGATCAAACCATCATAGTTCGCAATGCTCAACAGCGCATACAGTCGCGACGCATAGGGCGGATTCGTGAATGGCTTGTTCGGATCGGTTAGGAACTTACCGGTGAACGTCCCGTCGGCGTTCCGTTCTGCATATGGCGCAACATTATACTTGGCAACGAGCGCACATGCGATCTCGTTCCAACGCATCAACGAGCTTGAGCTCCAATAGGCAATGGCCGCACTCTGTTCTGACGTTCTGCCCGCAACAGCAGCCTTGACGGTGGCCAGTTCAGCGGTCACATCAGCCGGCGGTGCCGGCACGACAAGGGCATTCGTATCGGCAAGGAATGGAGCCCAGGCTGTTGCCAATTCGTCGTTGGCAGATGGGATGTACTCGCCAGGTTGCGTGACGTCGATGGTCTTATCACAGCCCACCACCACAAGGAGGATGAGGGCGGCAAGGCTCAGGGAAATGTTCTTCATGTTCATAGTTGCATACCTCCCCACGTTGGAAGGTTGTAGTTGATCCCGAATGAGAAACGAGTGGACTTGCCAACATTTTGAGCTGTGAGGATGTGGGCCAGACCTGCACTGATGCTGAGCTCCGGCAGGAACGGCAGTTGCCATGCCGCCGTGCCCCCTACTTGCAGGTAGCTTTGACGGTTCGTTGGGAAGGGAACGCCCGCGCCGATGTTGGTGCCGGACTGGCCGACGGTATTATAGATCCAGGCGTCGAGGTAGACCGGACCGGTCCAGCCGATCCGTGCAGACACGTCGATGTTATCAGGAACAGCCACATCGAAGCCACGATCGATGGTCACGTTCGAACGGTGAATGTATCCGCCCTGCGCCGCCACGAAGAGGCCCGTAGAGGCATCACGTGCTTGCACGATCAGACGTCCGTCGAGATTCGTGGACCCGTGCCCAATGGTCACCGGTGCATTGTTCGGGTAGTTCGTCAGCGGCGTCGAGATCCCTCCGCCGAGCATCACATCCAGTGTGCTTCCATCGTCGGTCTTGAGCTGATAGACACGACCGCGCAAGTAGATCGAAATGTCCTGCATGCCGTTGATCGTTTCCCAGTAGCCGGCACTGCTCGAAGCACTGATGTAGGGAAGGGCGACAACAAGATCGAGGAACGACGTGAGGCCACCGACCACATACAAACTGGCACTCCGCGTTGAGATGGTGCCGAGCATGGGATTATCGGTCAGCGAGTCACCGATATAGTACTTGGAGTATTGCTCCGTGGAATAGGAGACGCTTGTTCCGGTATTCCCGGAGCCCTGCATGAAGCCGCTGAGCATACCTTGAGACCGGGATGCCGTGGTCGTGATCGCACAAAGCGTCACGAGCATCCACCAAAACGATGTTCGCATTGGAAGGGTACCGTCAGTTAACAAATCAACATTCACAATGGTACGGGATTCCATCATTTGGTGAAAGACATCCGGCATCACGATGAGCATTGATTGCTTATTTTTCGTGATGCGAAAGAACACACTGTCACGTGAGCTCCTGGAGTACCGGCGGATGCGGGCCTTGGAGCTGTATGAACGCGGCTGGCGTCAGGTGGACATTGCCACGGCCCTTGGTGTGAGTGCGCCTGCGGTGAGCCAATGGATCGCCAAGGCCCGAACGGATGGGAAGTCGGCGCTCAAGTCACGCATTGCCCCGGGGGCATCACCACGTCTCGAAGAACGGCATCGCAAGCTCATCGGAGCCCTATTGCTCGAGCCACCGTCAGCGTTTGGGATGAAGGGAGAGGCGTGGACACGTCCACTGATGCAACGGATGATCAAGCGGTTGTTCGGAGTGCACTACTCCGTGCAACACGTGGGACGACTCATGCAGCACTTTCTCAAGAAGAAGCCAACGATCCCCCGTGCAACGCTCATGGAACTGAAAGAGCTCCTTGGAAAGGGTGACCTAGCGAGCGTGCGAAAACGCTTCAAGACTCACCGGCAACCTTCTTCAGGAACGTGATAATGGTATTCTGATTCGCAATGATCGTGTGCTGATTGGTAATGATGATGTGCTGGTTCTCGATCATCTCGTTCTGTTTTTCGAGGATCTTCACCACATTGTCGCTCGTGATCCGATTCGAGTCGGAGATCATTCGCTGATTCTCCGACAAGATCTGCTGGTAGTTACCGATCATCTGGTGCGACTCACTCACCATGGTGAAGCTCTGCGAGACGATCTCAAGCGGATCGGTCGGTGCCGGTTTTTTCTTCACTGCCATTGGGTGTTCCTTCGGGACATACGATATGGCCACAAAATACCGCAATGAAGCCTTACTTGATCTTCATTCTCTGTGTGAGCATTGGTTGGTTATTTGCAATGGTCAGGTTCGATGCCTGGCATCTGTTCGGCACGCACTGGCCTGCTTCGGTCACAATGGTCTTCGGTGCCTTCCTCGCCGGAGCAAGTGCTGAAGGGGGTGGAGCGGTCGCCTTCCCCGTCTTCACCCTTGCCCTTCACGTCCCTCCTCCCTCCGCGCGCAACTTCGCTTTTGCCATTCAGAGCATCGGCATGGTCTCGGCATCCGTCCTGATCATTGGCAAGAAGATCCCGGTGGATCGACGTGCTATCCTCATTCCTGCACCCGCCGGCGTGGTGGGCATGATCGTCGGCACCACCTATCTCGTGCCCTTGCTCGATCCGGCGCTGACGAAGTTGTTCTTCGTGTCGGTGTGGTTTGCGATGGGCGCCGGGTTGTGGATCGCGAATCGCCGGAAGACCCGTCATGTGCTGGAGCGTGCGCCGTCGCACAGCATGGCCGACATTGTCCGCCTCCTGTTCACGGGCTTCATCGGCGGCGTCATCACGTCATTCTTCGGCACGGGCATCGGCATCGTGCTGTTCTGTCTGCTCTCGCTCTACTACGGTGTGAGCGAAAAAGTGGCCACTCCTACCAGCGTGATCTCCATGTCCATCCTCACAGTGGTTGGCTTCTTCTATCATGCCGGCGTCACGCACGACTTCGGTCCGCTGGAATGGTCGTATTGGATGGTGGCCATCCCTGTGGTGATGATCATGGCACCGCTCGGCTCGCTGGTGATCAGCAAGCTGCATCGACTCACCATTGCGCGCATTCTCTACGCCGTCGTGAGCATTCAGTTCATTGCGGCCATGGCCATACTTGGAACCACGTGGCAACGATGGGGATTCGTTGCACTAGTCCTTGCACTCGGACTGTGGTTGATGATCACCATCGATAGGTCATCGAAGCAAACGGCACCGACATTGTCGGAGTAAGGTTCGTTGCCGCAAGCGCAAGACTTGCGGGATTCAATTGCAGACGCAGATCTCCGTGCAGATGATAGGCCTCTGCATCATCGGCATACGACGCATACGAGATCGCGAACCCGCCCGCCGCGCCGATCCATGCGCTTGCCACAGATACTTGCTGGTTCTGCATGGCAAGTCCGATACCGTAGCCGACCAATGCGCCACCGACCGTGGCCAACGTGGTGACCGTGGCCTGCGAGCTGAGGAAGTCCTTCCCAACGACCAATCGATCCCCCGCCACCATGCCAAGCGCTGTGCCTGCGATCATGAGCCCCGAGACCAAACGCACGTTGATACTCTCCGGTTGAATGGCCACCAAGGTGGCAAGGGGCAAGGTGGCGCCAAGTGCCGCAGATACGGCCAGGACACCTGCGTCGCCACTCGTGTAGCGTTGTTGCGTGGAGAGGTAGTCACCCAAGAACACACCACCCACAGCGCCCGCCAAGCCGAGTCCACCGATCAATCGCACGGTCGTGTTCGAATTCCCATCCTGACCCATAATGGCACCCGCAAGCATGCCACCGGCAAGCATACTGTAGAACGTCGACGTGTTGATGGCACCCGCACGTCCTTCACTCATGTTCGTGTTCGTGGCCACCATGTATCCTGCCACGGTTTCCGTGACGCCGCCAAGAATGGACAGTCCAAAGCCGAGACGCACATCCGTGTCACCACCAGAGATCAAGCCAGCAAGCAACCATCCGTGAATGCTGCCCTGGAACATACCGCCCAAGGCAAGCGAGGCCGCACCATCCGTCACCGGTGCATCACCAGTGAGAAGGGCCGTGACGGCGAACGAGGCTCCCGCAAGCAGGAACGGTGTGGCAGCCGCACTGCCGGACCATTCATTCTCACCGAAGATGAGCATGTTGGTGGCGGCTCCGTAGTAGAAGAGCGACCATAACGTCGAGCCCCATAACAACGACGAGCGTCCGCTCTGATCGAGCGAAGCACTTGGTGCACGTGTGCGCAGAATGGAGCGAATGTTGGCGAGATAGGATGCTCCTTCGATGGCCGACATGGCACGGCGTGACCGTGCATACTGTCCTTGCGAGATCGTCGTGATCTCGATGGCGTACGAGCTATCCTGCAAACGAAACAGCCGAGCTTCAGAGAAGCCCGGCTGATCGGTAAAGAGTCCAAGTTGTGCGTCGAGTTCTTTCGTGATCACCATGATCCGTCCCGCACTATCGAACGGAACTTGCACCTCTTGTCCATACACGCAGAGTGAACACGTGAAGAGAAGGGTGCAGAGGATCAGGCGGAGGTTCACGACATAACGCTTGTCAATGGTGTGTAGGCCATATCGAATGCTTCGGCAACGGCTTCGTAGACGACCTTACCATCGACCACGTTCACGCCGAGGGCGAGTTCGTGATTGGCCTTGGAAGCGGCTTCCCAGCCCATGTCGGCCAGTTGGATCGCATACGGCAGCGTTGCATTCGTCAGTGCGATGGTCGACGTGTACGGTACGGCGCCCGGCATGTTGGCAACGCAATAGTGCACGACACCGTCCACCACATACGTTGGATCCTGGTGCGTGGTGGCCTTCGTGGTCTCCACGCAACCGCCTTGGTCCACAGCCACGTCCACGATCACCGAACCGGTCTTCATTAGTGGCAACATGTCGCGCGTGATCAGGAACGGTGCCTTTGCACCAGGGATCAACACGCCACCGATCACGAGGTCGGCACTTGGCAGTGCTTCGCGGATGTTGGACTTCGTCGACATTTGCGTGTTCACGTTCTTCGGCATCACATCATCGAGATAGCGCAAGCGCTGAAGGTTCGTGTCGAAGATCGTCACGTGTGCACCAAAGCCTGCTGCGATCTTGGCAGCATTGATCCCAACGATACCGCCACCAAGAACGAGCACGTTCGCGGGCTTCGTGCCAGGTACGCCGCCAAGCAACACACCACGTCCACCCATTGGATGCTCGAGGTACTTCGCGCCTTCTTGTGGAGCCATGCGTCCGGCAACTTCCGACATCGGCACGAGCAGTGGCAACGAACCATCGGTCTTCTGGACGGTTTCGTATGCGATACACGTTGCACCGCACTTGATCATCGCTTCGGTGAGTTCACGCGATGCGGCAAAGTGGAAGTACGTGAAGAGTGTTTGCCCCTTGCGAATGAGCGGATACTCTTGGGCGATCGGCTCCTTCACCTTCATGATCATCTCTGCCTTGGCATAGACCTCGGCTGCTGTTGCAATGATCTCGCAACCAACGGCCGTGTACATGTCGTCGCTGAATCCGCTGCCGACACCAGCCTGTGTTTCAACGATCACGTGGTGACCGTGCGCACGCAACATTTCGGCACCGCCCGGTGTAAGGGCCACGCGCTTTTCAAGTGTCTTGACTTCCTTTGGAACTCCGATGAGCATATCGTCCTCGTGTGATGAATGGCATTTCAGTGTCGTATCCGGACCACGAAATTGCGAAAAAGTCCGTTCTGTTAGAGGACCGAACCGAGGATGATCGTGAGAAGCAGTACTCCGATGAAGATGCGTACCGTCCACTGCCCCACGCTGCCTTGCCACCATCGCATCGTGATCAGGGCCACGAACACGCCGATCGTGAGGTAGGACGCCATTTCTGCGCCGAACCACGAGATCAGGGAGTTGGGAAGGCGGAAGGGCCACCAGGGAGCAATGCCGGAGGTGACGGCGGCCCCATGCATCGTGTCGCGCGGCATGTACTCGCCGCGCAGCGGCACTGTTCCATGGAAGAGCAGGTAGGCCAGCGAACCAACGATGCTCACCGCAACGATCCATCGCCACACGTCGGCCAGTGCCACGTGCGTGATGCGCAAGAGTTGCACGAGCACTGCGGTGAGGATGGCCGGAAGCACAACGGTGTGCATGGTGGCCGTGGTCGAGAGCGCATGCACGGTCGGTCCCGCCACACCAAGGATGCGGGCGATGAGCCAACCGAAGGGCGCGTCGTGGTCGAGAATGTCGGACGTGATGCTCCGCGATACCAAGGCATAGACATCGTCGGGCAAGAGTCGACCCGTATAGGCCGCACACAGCGCCACACCCACGGCAACCGTGCCCCATGCCAATCGTCCATCCACGGCATGGAGATAGGCCGCGCCGGTGAAGGCCAGCATGAGCAAGAGGACGAGGGTGTTCACATGGTGGAGCCATCGCACCACGTCACCCCCCGGTGCATCACGTCCGATGGTCAACACCACACTGGCAGCCGCCGCACTGGGGACGAGTGGCGCACCCGAGGCATCGCGTATCAGAGAACAATGGCGTGCATCGGCTTCGTAGAGATCGGCCACGCGACCGGATGCGTCGAGGGCCACAAGGATCGGACGTGGAGAAACCGTCACCGTATCCAGCACATCGGCACGCGATGTGGGTTGCATGCGCACCAGACCTGTAGCATAGGCCAGGGCCCGCACACGTCCGCGCTCGTCATGCACGGGCTGTTCGCTTGGGATGTAGAGCATGGAGAGCAGAACGCCCGTCACCACTTGCACCGTGAGCACCACAACAAGAAGCCACGGTGCAACGCGCTTCCACCACAGCAGCACAGGCATCATGATGCGACTCCGAGTCGCACGTAGATCGTTGCGCCGTCCATTACCACGTCGACGTGACGGAGCGGGTGCTTGGGCGGACCGGCGATGACCTTGCCATGAAGGTCGAAGGCCCCACCATGACAATGACAGCGGAAGGTGTTGGCGTGCAGTTCAAGCGGACATCCGGCATGCGTGCAATGCATGCGCATGGCCGAGATGGAGGCCGTGGCGGGA
>JBGAJM010000005.1:0-256751 GCA_044224925.1 Kapaibacterium sp. (SeqCode) | reverse complement strand
TACAATCATAAATCCTCCAACAAGAACAGATATTGAAATCATCTGCATCTCCGGCAATGAAGAGGCTGATAAATTGAATGCAAAACAAGTTGCTAACATGGTACTTGCAGGAGCATTTCTCCAAAGGAGACCGATATTAAAAATCGAAACAATTGTAGAAGCACTTAAAAAAGCTCTCCCTCCCCGCAGACATAATATGATTCCTTTAAACGAGCAGGCTCTATCTCGCGGCGAAGAAATAGCAAAATCAATTGAAAACATTCCAGCATAAAAACAATGAGGATAAAAATGGCAGAATTAGAAATCAAATGCCAGCATGCTTGTAAAAATACTTGTGCAACTTTAAATGAAGCACTTCGTCGCGAAACTTCTATGGCAAGGTTTTACGAAAGTGTAGTTGAGGAATGTAATATGCCCGATGTTAGTTCCTATATCAATGAGCTTGTTGAAGAGAAAAGAAAAGTAATACTTAGCTTAATTCAAAAACTTAATGAAATTCATGTGCGTTCGCAGGCAATAGATGGCGTAGCTTCAAGCTTTAACAACATAGACGGCTAATTTGGATTAGCAAGCCGTAATTGCTATATTTGCACACGAAATTTGAAAATAAAAGTTAAATCGCGATGGAGTTCCACAATACGAATAGCTTGATAACGGACTCAAAAAATTGAAATTAAATCGCGGGGTGGAGCAATTGGTAGCTCGTCGGGCTCATAACCCGAAGGTTGTAGGTTCAAGTCCTGCCCCCGCTACAACGAATTAATAGTAAGCCCTTGTGAGCACTTAGCTTGCAGGGGTTTATTAGTTTTTGGGGGGTTATCATTTGTGACAGATATGTTGCTGCATTCGCGCGCAGTGACCTCCCGTTTCCGCGTCAAAGTGATCACTCGAAACTGCACGGCAGTAGACACTCAACTGCAATCTAGCATTGGCCATAGCAGTTTCGCATATTGCATGACGCGATGTTCTACCTGTAGTTATACAATGAAGCACATTAAACTTGCCACGCTACTATGCTTGACTCTCGTTAGCATAACCCCACTGCTGTCGCAATCGCTCTCACTCTTCGGAGTCGATGCCTCTAACTTCCCGACCATGAAGGCGAAGTTCTTTGCCTTCGATACAGCAGGACGACAGCAACGACCAAGTTCCAGTGAGATCACGCTGAAGGAAAATGGAATTACTCGAACGATAACGAGTGTGAGTTGCCCACCGCAACAACCGCCCAAAGCACTGTCTTCGGTTTTAGTAATAGATGTGAGCGGCTCAATGGGCTTTGGCTTTGGGTCGGATTCCACGTCCAACATGGACTTAGCAAAATCTGCGGCAAGAGCATGGGTGAACGGTTTGCCGCTTGGAGTAAGCGAATGTGCAATCACGAGTTTTGATGGTTTAAATTATCTCAATCAGGATTTTACAACAGAAAGAACCAAACTGCTAAATGCCATTTCGCCGCTCGCTCCGCAGGGCGAAACCGACTACAATGCCGCACTTGTTACTCCGATGGCGGGCGGTCTTCAAGTGAGTAGAAATGGAAAGTACCAAAAGGTGATCATCTTCGTGACGGATGGGCTAGGTACAGGCGATGAAAGCGCAATCGTAGCAGAAGCTAACAAACAAAACTGCGTGATCTATTGCGTCACTCTTGCTATGCCCGCTCCAGCCATTCTACAGTACATAGCGAGACGAACGGGAGGACAAACCTTCGAGAATGTCACAACAACCAAGGACGCAGAGGACGTTTATCGGAAGATTTTAGTAATGGCGCAAGGTGGCAAGGAGTGCGATATCACGTGGGCAAGTGAGCCCCCCTGCCAAGCAGGAAACGCCAGTGTAGAACTAACCTGGCAAACGCAAACTGCAACCGCAAGCTATGTTCTGCCAGTTGGTGCAATCGCCTCCATATCAGTCACTCCGAATCTTGTCGCCTGTGGCAGACGTCTCCCATCAACACAAATCGACACCACGATCACTCTCATTGCCAACAATTCCGACTTTACCGTAACCGGCATCAGCCGCAAATTTGGCTCTGCTGAATTTTCCGTTGTGAATACCAACTTTCCGCTCTTCATACCAAGAAACACGAGTGCGACGATAACCCTGAGGTTTGCGCCAAGTGATTCCGGATTCAAGTCCGCGAGCTTTCAAATAGCAACTGATAACTGTCTTGCATACTTTAGCACTTATGGCGGCTTTCCGGGTAAGAAAAGCACTGCCTCTACACTGAAGCTAACGCGTCCGAACGGCGGGGAGACCTTCGCCGTGGGAAGCGATACCGTTGTAACCTGGGATGGCATTGCGCCGAGCGATACGGTGACATTGGAGTATAGCCACGACAATGGCATGACGTGGAACCTTCTAACAGATCAAGCGACGGGCCTGAGATACTCGTGGAAAAATGTAGCTAGACCCACAAGCCTGCAGTGCTTGGTGAGGGTGAAGCAAGGAGCGGGGAATGCAAGTGCCAACGCTGCTATCGATACCAACGCCATCCTAACTCTGACTGGGCACACTAGTAATGTTTTGGGTATTGCCTACAGCCCTGACGGAGGCCGGATAGCAACCGCAGGCAGTGACAGAACTGCCAAAGTGTGGGACGCAAATACGGGCGCGCTCATTCGGACGCTGACCGGGCACACTAATGAAGTTCGTGGTATTGCCTACAGCACTGACGGAGGCCGTATCGCAACGGCAAGCTCGGACAATACCGCTAACGTATGGGACGCGAATACGGGCACGCTCATTCGGACGCTGACCGGGCACACTAGAATTGTCTTTGGTATTGCCTTCAGCCCTGACGGAAACCGTATAGCAACGGCAAGCTGGGACAATACCGTCAAAATATGGGACGCGAATACAGGCGCGCTCATTCGGACTCTGGCCTCGTTGTACTCTAAAAAATTTCACGGTGTTGCCTACAGCCCTGACGGAGGTCGTATTGCAACGGCAGGTGAAGACATAACTGCCACGGTATGGGATGCGAATACGGGCGCGCTCTTACGTAGGTTGACAGGGCACAGAAACACTGTTTATGGTATTGCTTACAGCCCTGACGGAAGCCGTATAGCAACATCAAGCTCGGACAATACCGCCATGGTGTGGGACGCGAATACGGGCGCGCTCATTCAGACTCTAACCGGGCACAATGATAACCTTATGGGTATTGCCTACAATCCTGACGGAAGCCGTATTGCAACGGCAAGCTGGGACAGTACCGCCAAAGTATGGGACGCGAAAACTGGCGCGCTCATTCGGACTCTGACCGGGCACAATGCATGGGTTTTGAGTATTGCCTTCAGTCCTGACGGAAGCCGTATTGCAACTGCAAGCTGGGACAGTACCGCCAAAGTGTGGGAGGTTGGGGGAACGCCGATACAAGAAGATGTCTCCGATGCGGTGTTTTCCATTGTTGCGCCTCTGCCGGCGAGCCAGGACGTGGATATGAAACAGGTTCTCGTAGGCAGTGAAAAGGATTCCTTGGTTTCTACCTTTCTACAAAATGGAGGAGCGTATCCGTATCGCGTGGATTCGATCCGGGTTGTCGGAACTGACGCTTCGCAATTCTTACTTGTATCTGGCATTCCGCCTTTCGCGGTTCTTGCGAGTAGTTCGAGAGCCGTGGAGTTTCGGTTTCGCCCGACTTCCGCTGGTGTTAAGACCGCCCAGTTACTCGTCTTTACCCAAGCCGATACACTCAGACAAACAATTCGAGGGGAAGGCGTGCAACCGACTCTTTTGGTCGTCAACGATCTCATTGACTTCGGCACCGTTGAAGTTGGAACGATACGAGACTCAATACAGGTAGTGACCATTAAAAACATCGGCAACTCAGCTCTTACCATCACCAACACACGTCACGCGGGACCCAACGACAGAGACTTCACAACAATTACTGGTAGCGGCGCATTCACTCTAGCACCGAACCAAGAACATACCATGGATTTGCGCTTTACACCCTCAGGCATTGGTAGGACAAGTGGGCGATTGCTCTTCGATTACAATGGCGCTGGTTCACCGGCAACCGTACAGCTTTTTGGTGCGGGACTAGGCTGGAAGATCGCAGTAAACAATGACTCCGTTTACGTTGGCGAGAAGCGCGTGATGAAGCTCCTGCTCACGAACAACGTCAAACCCACGACACAATCTGGATTCAAGATTCCCTTCCGCGCAGTACTCAGTAGTTCCTCAGTTATCTACGAAGTCGAGAACGTAACAAACTTCAAGTATGATCAGGGCGGCATCCGTTATGAGATCGAGCGAGAGTGGGATGGTCTGGGACAAACACTCGCCGAGTTCACGGTGCGCGGAGGACTTGCAAATGCTGATAGCACAGAGATCATTCTCGAAGATTTTGTATGGCTGAATCCCGACGGTACAGAGCTAAGTCGCGATGTTGAACTGCAGAACGGTTCTCTGAAGTTACTCGGCATCTGCTATGACGGCGGCGCGCGTCTGATCAATCCTAATGGCACTGTCGCACTATCAATGGTGCATCCGAATCCCGTCGTCCGCGGAACCACTGACGTCGAACTTGAGACGATTGAAAATGGTCGGACCCTCCTCGATCTGCACGACGTACATGGCAGAGTTGTAAAAACGTTTATCAATGCAGAACTCTCACCCGAGCGACGCATCGTGCGTCTCGATTGTAGTGACGTTCCTAATGGCGCATATTTCCTGAGATTACAAACAGCGACGGAGATACGAACTCTAAAGATCGAAGTATCACGATGAGAATGAAGTTGATCTTTCTTGCGAGTTCGTTGCTGATCCTTTGTACTGGTCCCCGTTTGTGGTCACAGGATTCGTTGCGGGTTCGCTTCGGAGCGTTCGGGCAGTACACTCTTAACGATCATATCGCAAATTTCGCGCGTATGCCCTTCACAGTGAGCTGCTGCTCAACCTACACAGGTGGCTCTGGTACAGGATTCTCGACCGGTCTCCTTTTCGAGTATCCGGTTGCGAAGTCTCTCCTCCTTTCACTTTGCGCGTCGTACCTCACACAATCGTTTACGATGGTGACGCGCGAACCAACGCGCATCATTTCAAACGGCATCGGAGCGGACGGCGCTTTCGAACATCGTCTCGATGGTTCGTTCTCATCAATAGGCATAGAGCCACTGGTAGCATACAATCCCCTGCCATCATTGCTCTTCTACGGTGGAATACGCCTTGCAGTGATCGGTTCAAGTAATTACGATCAGAAAGAGCAACTCACGGAACCCGCTGGCGTGGGAACCTTTCTCAATCCCGATGGGACTGACTCGCGACAGCGTACCCGAAACGAGTTCGCAGGAAGCATTCCAAACACGACCATGCAGGCGGCTCTCCTCATCGGCGTTGGCTACGATTTGCCACTGAACCGCTCAGGCTCAATGCTGATAACACCTGAGGTCTTCTATCAAATTGGTGTCACCAACGTTTCCTCGGATCTCAATTGGAACGTGAACGCATTGCGCATGGGTATCGCGCTGAAGTATTCGCCACAATCCATAAATGCCGAGGAACTCATTCGCGAGCGTACGAATGACGTTGACACAGGATCGCAGAATACGCCGATCATTGCACGGACTGACCCGCGCGATGAGATCGATGAGAGAGAACGGTTGAATCGATACGATACACCCGGAGTACTAGATGGTACAAAACAAAACCTTACTGCAGGTATTCGAGCTATTGGGGTTGACGCCAATGGTACGGAACAACCAAATGTTGTTTTACGTGTGGAGGAATTCATCTCGACCCTGATGACACCTCTCCTCTCCTACGTTTTCTTTGAGCATAATTCCGCTGATCTTTCAAACCGCTTTCAGCGTCTAACAACTCAGCAAACAAGCACCTTCCTACCTGAGCGCGTCAACTCCACTGAACGTCTTCCAACCTATTACCATCTGCTCAATATCGTCGCGCATCGCCTCAGACAGTTCCCCAAAGCCACAATAACATTGACTGGCTGTACCGATGATAATGATGATGAGAAGGACAACCTGGAACTCGCACGAATGAGAGCGAGTTCTGTAAAAGCGTATCTGGTCAGCACATGGAATGTCGATGCTAGGAGGATCAGCGTGGTTGCTCGCACACTGCCGCTCAACGCATCAAATACCCTAACCAAAGATGGAGCTGAAGAGAATCGTCGCGTCGAGATCAGCGCGAGTATTCCTGACATCCTTGCACCTCTTGTCAGTCGCGATACGTTACGCATCAGCAATCCTCCGACGCTCCGATTTAAACCAAGCATTACTTCCGATACTGGTACAACGTCATGGAGCATTACGGCTTCCCAGCATGGGGCTCTACTGAAGGAGTTTTCGGGCACCTCAGATGTGCCTGCCTCTCTTGACTGGATCCTACGTAGTGAGCAAGCGTCCATCCCGACATCGCTTGACAGCATTCACGCAAGCGTCATAGCCACAGACAACAGGGGTTCGACGGTTGTTGCGAATACAAGCATAGCAGTCGACTTTGTCTCCTTGCAACGCAAGAGAATCGAGCAACGAGGCGATAAAGAGATCGACAGGTACAGTCTGATCCTCTTTGAAGTTCGAAGCGCAGCCGTGAGCGATGCAAACAAGAGCATCGTTGAGTTTGTCAAGAAGAATCTGCGCGAGGATTCGAAGATCAGTATCACTGGCTATACCGACCGACTTGGAGATCAACAATACAATCAGTCACTCGCGCAGAGTCGCGCAAGAGCCGTAGCGACGTCTCTTGGAAGAACGAGCGATCTCACCATTGAGGCGAAAGGAAACAGCGATCTTTACAACAACGATCTGCCGGAAGGTCGCTTCTACTCACGGACGGTAGAGATCGAAGTACAAACGCCTGTACGGTAAGCCACCGGACTACCGTTCTGAAGTATCCCCGCCGTATGAACACCGATGTCCACTCATGAGTGCGCTTTGAGGCTGCATCCCAACAACTATACAACAGTGATCTAGTGCAGCACCTTGGCGAAGCGAGCTTTGTATCGTCTGGTGGTAAGTTGCATCCCGAATGTGGTTGTCGCCGCCAACGGAGTTTTCACTCTGGCGAGACTTCCGATGTATGTTGGCCTTTGACTATGTTTGACCTGGCTGTGCATTCATCGTGCCTGGAGATTCAACATGAAGTGCGTTCTCTCAATACTTGTCGTGTTCTCTCTGTCGTGCACAGTCGCGGTGGCGCAGGGGCAGGGGTCATTTGGCCAGAGCGCACGGACGGTCAACACGATGATCGAAGCCCCTGATGCGACCTGGATGCTCAGTGAAGGGGTCATCCTGCGAATGTCTCGATCGACCGAAGAACTGCAATCCTCGAGCCGACTGACATTCAGGAACAAGGTCATCCAGACCACTCGCTTGAAGCTGGACAGCGCCACGTTTCCAACGATGTTCTCCTACACGTCGAAGAACAGCCCTCTATTGAGTGGGTCGATCACACGTTTACTCATTGATGAACGACACAGATTGTGGGCGTTCGATGATGATGGCGACGCGTCAATGTTCGACGGTGAGAAATGGGAAACGATCCCACATACCAGACTAGGAACTTCGCCGTTCAGATATGACTTTGATCAAGGAATGTTCGACGTCATCATCCAGAACGGAGTTTTGCGGGTGGCTACATCGACATACATCGACGAGATCGATCTACGCAGCCTCAAGAGAACCACATTGCTCGAGTCATCGTACATTCTCGAGGGTCCGGTCTTTCTCGCATTCGACATATTGGTGGATGATGAATCTCGCAACGTTGTCTACCTCGACACCTTGGCGCATCGTACCTGGCTTCAGCTCCTTGGAACCTCCTGACAGCCAAACGACCAAGCACATACGATCCCTCTCAGCGTACCGGGCACTCCAGTCCTAAGGTATTTCGAACAGCAAGCCACAGCGATCGGCCGTGACCTTCACGATGCCATTGAGAAATCCGTAGAACGATATCTCGATTCACTTGAGAACGGACGCATTCAAGTGTTCCTTCGATCGCTTGGTGCATGCTGCTGCAACGGTGGTCGATGTTGTATTGGATGGGACGGCCTCCCCCCGTCATACCCATTTGGCAAGTACTTCGACATGGTTTCCGATGTGAACGGTACTGTCTTTATCGCTAGTCGCGAGGGCATCATCGTGATCCCGACTACGACAGATGACGAAGAGGAACGCCTTGCCTCGGCCCTTGCCGCCCTTCAGATCCATCCGAACCCGGCAACGAATCATGTGTTGCTCGATCTTCCTGCCGTGCCGACCGAAGATGTGACGGTACGATTGATCGATGCGTCCGGAAGCACCGTACGAACGGCCATGATACGGACTCCGTCCACGACACTTGATGTATCAACCTTGCCGACCGGCATGTACACCGTTGTGGTCTCGACAACGAAGAGCCGTATGGGACGGCCGTTGGTGATACAGCGCTGAAGTATGGAGATTCCGCATGTCCTACCGATCACCATAAATGTAGCCATGACGTGCGGATGGAGTGGTCAACGCGATCGATATCTCCAGAGTACCACTACTAATCTGAATACCGCGTACTTCGACGTTCAACTGATGGATCATGCAGTGCAACGAATAGGAAAACCGAACTGACATACTGTCTACCTAGGTCCGTTACAACGGACACACTAAGCCTCAACTCAAGCCCGGATTTCGGTTTGTGATTGACAACTCCATTTCTTTCATGAGACTTCGATACAACTAGACGTGCTTCTCGAACCCATTGAATTGGAACCTTGGCCTTTTCCATCTGTTCAAGGAACCTTATTGCGGCCAACTGACCAGCAACGACAATTGGAGTTGTATCGTCAGGTTGATTCAGTCCGTTGAGTAAATCAAATTGGAGCTCTTTCATTTCTTCAACGATGAAACCAAACAACCAATACCCCCGATAGTCGGAGTAACGGCTGGTATAGGTCCCCAAGAAATTGTGTAGTACGCTTGGGATCTCGCAACGACGTGGCATGAGGAAATTCCACTTTATGGAACCATCCATTTCCGAAGTGGAGGGTTGCAACAGTTGGGTAGTTCGTGATCTGGCCATTTCAAGAGCACTCGAATGACATGCGCCTCATACGTGACGGTCACTCCATTCGTTTGCCAAACCCATAAGGACGGAGTATACCTTGAAACGAAACTACTCGTTTTCTGTCGAGGAACACTATGAAGTACCCCTACCGCCTTCCCGCCCTCCTTTGCCTTTGCTTCGTGGTATGCATGGCCGTTGCGCATGCCGATGACCGACACGGAACGATGGCGGTCTCCGAGGGGACACGGTTCGTGGTGGCGTTCCCGCAAGTGTGGGTGAGTGCGGCGGAGGAGCCGCTGCCGAATCCAATGATCCTGTTCATCTCTTCGCCGATGAAGGCCGTCGTTCGTGTTCGCACGAGCGCCGTGAAGAACGATCTTGGAACCAGGATCGACAAGACCTATACCGTGAATCCGAACAGAGTGATCGCCGTTCCGATCCCGCGATCGTTGATGATGCCAAGTGCCGATACGAATGAAGCTTCTACATCATGCGTGATCCGAGGCGTTGGGATCGAGATCACTTCGAACACGCCGATCTCTGTATCAACCTATCAAGCATGGTATGGGAACGGCGAACTCACGCATCACCTGCCGGTTGCCGCATGGGGGACAAAGTATTCTGCGATGTGCTTCTACAACGATGCGTTCGGGAAGACAACGCTGCAACACCGGCCTGGACAGATCATCGTGATCGCACAACACGACAGTACGCTTGTGAACTTCACACCGACATGGGACGTGGAAGGTGGGCCCGACTGTCCGTCCGTCAAGGCCGGCAGAACCGGAACTGTCGAACTGAACGACGGCGAAGTATTCCTCATCAAAGGACGCATCGATCCGAGTCTTGCTCGAAATGCCGCCACTGATCTCTCGGGGAGCGTGATCACCTCCTCAAAGCCGATCGCCGTGATCTCCGGTCACACAAAGGTTGCCATCATGCGCTATCCGGATGTCATGCCACCCAAATGGATCAGTCCCGATGGCGTAGAAACCTCCGGTAGCTTTCTCCGCAACAACGTCCACGACGCCCTCTTGCCACAGGAGCTTGCCGGGACAGAGTTCGTCACGATCCCAACGATGTACACTCCACGACGCACCGTCGACTCTGTTGCAGATCTTGGCGTGGCCTATGGCATCGACGATAACCGGGGCGATGTGATCCGGTTCAATGCTATCGAAGATGGGACGGAGCTGTCCTACGTTTCGGAGTATGGAGATTCCGTCCCCGTGCGCACGCTTCATGCGAACGAGTCATACATCGTTCCAACGCAGATCGATGCCGCAATGTGGCGCACCTCAAAGCCCGCTACCTGTGCGTTGTATGGAAAGTCATGGGCGTACGTTGTGATCCCGACATCCATTCAACAGGATGGTGTAGGGAAGCAAGGTGAGGAAGGGCAAGAGTATCCGAACCTAGAGCATGGCTGTGCCATGATGGAGATCGTACCCTCGGTCGATCGATGGGCTACGCGCGGCGCATTTGTGGCCCCCGAGGGGATGGACAATTTCTTCAATATCACATTCCAGACTGGTGACGAACGATCCATCTTTCTCGATGGGAAACAACTATCTGCGATCGCGAAGAGTAGCATCACGGTACTTTCAGGAACGCCCTACTCGTATGTACGCATGCCGATCGGTGCTGGAGAGCACATCATCAGATCCACGTCCGACACCGTACGATGGTGTGCATGGAATTACGGCTCATTGGACGGAATGCAAAGAGGAAGAGCATATGGAACGCCGGTTGCCATTGCAACCAACATCCCATGTGATGACTCGGTCGCCATCACTGACATTCCATCATCGTGCGGATCCTTCATTGGTACAGCGTCCATCTCTGCATCATCCGGTGCATGTGGCGCGTTGGCGATGGTCTATGCCGATAGCATGTCGAATTGCACCATGACAATCGAACCTGCCCTGGCAAGTGGTGCCAAGTCCGGCACGTTCGTGTTCAAGCCCGTGGATCCTACGCGCGATGCAGCATGTGTCGTCCGCGCTGTGACGCGGTCCGGCAACTACGTGGAGCGGACCTATCGCTCTACAGGACAACAGCTCATTGATGCACCGTCAACACTGGACTTTGGTGTGATCTCCCCCACCACGTCGGTGTGCCGAGAGATCACGATCAGCAACCCAAGTGCAACGACCTCGCTCACGGTACACCAACTGCATACAAAGGCGAACACCGCAGGCCTCACGTTCCCGACGGGATCCTTCGTGCTTGCACCCGCAGAAGCGCGTACGATTTCGTTGTGCTTGTTGCTGGACAAAGGGCAGAAGTACGTCGACACGCTCGTTGCCGAGGTCGACTGCGGTACGATCGTCGTGACGGCCATCACGGGACGAGCGAACTACATCGTCGGCGTACACGACGATGCCTCGATCACAACACCTCAGATCCTTTCCGTGGTGCCGAATCCGGCACGTGACCTGATCACCTTCCACCTTGCAACAGCGGATGCGGCGACCATCGAGCTCGTCGATTTCACCGGCACCGTGGTTGCGCAGATCAGCACGGAACCGATACATCCAACGGCGATCCTGGACGTGCACACCGTTGCATCCGGTACCTACACGGCTGTGCTTCGATGCCGTGCTGGCGTAAGTACGATAAACGTGGTGGTGCTGCCGTAGACGATGCATCTGCTCATCGGCATTCCCATCCGTCCACGGGCGGTACCGAGGGGAGAACGTAGTGCCATTCTTCCCTGCTTCCGGTGCTATTTTTGACCACACTTCAACGGCCAGGGTCAACGTGGAGGATGGATTGGATATCAATTGGATGGAGCGGACGTGAGATCGTTCGATGAGGTCCGCACCGATGTCAAGAAGGCGTTCCGTGCGAAGGACGAGCCGTCACTCTTGCGTCTCGCTGACGAGCTCGACGCACTCGATACGGGCATTGCGAAGGCATGGGCCAGCAATGTGCGCGGTACGCACGCTGTGTGGACCGGGTCGTTCGACGCGGCCATCACGCATTTCACGATCGCACTCGATCGATTCGCCCAGGTCGATCATGTCGCCGTTGACGCCTCGTCCGTCCAGAGCAACCTCGGCACCGTCTACGCACGCATGGGCGATCATGTCCATGCCATCTATTGGTTCCGTCAGGCACTTGAAGCCTTTCTCGAACGACGCGATCGTGAGAATGCCGCGAACGTCTACATCAATCTTGGCGTAGCGTACTTTCAGCAAACGGAGTTCGCACCGGCGATGGAGATGTTCGTGCATGCCCTGGACATCTACGAACAACTCGGTGAACGCAGCGGGATCCGTACTGCGCTCTCGAACATCGGTAGCACCTACACGGATAGCGGCGACCTCGTCAACGGACTCTCGTACTTTCTTCGAGCACTGGAGATGTTCGAGGCGGACGGACTTGACCGCCGCGCTGTTGATCCCCTGAATAACATCGGCGTGGTCTATCGGAACATCGGTCGGTATGAAGAGGCCGTGGACCACCAGCTTCGCGCACTCGACCTCGTACGCACAGCGCGCGACCGGTATGCCGAGATCTCGATCCTTCGTGAGCTCGGATCCACGTATGCCCTCCGCAAGATGCTAGACGAGGCATGCACGTGGTTTCAGCGTTCGTATGAAACAGCAAAGGACGTTGGCGCTCAAGGCGAGGAAGCCCATTCCCTTGTGCTTCTCTGCTCTGCACTTGTCCAAGCGGACAAGCACGACGAGGCATCACACTTGCTGCATGAGCACCGTGCCTTGGTCGATGCGCACCGACTCCCAAGGGTTCTGGCCCGTGTCGTGCAGTCCTCCCTTCTCCGTCACGACGGCGACCTGCGTGGAGCCTTGGCCCTGTTGCAGGAGGCCATCGACGAACTCACTGCGCTGAACATCCCGTCTGCATTGGAGGATGCGCTGGAAAAGGCCACAGGACTTGCTCGCGAGCTGGCCGACTTTGAACTCTACATCAAATGGTCGGAGGCGCATCAGCGGTTGAAGGACGAGATCCGTGGACAGGATGCCACACGTCGACTCACCATGCTCGAAGCAGAGCAGCGCATTCAAGCGGAACGCGCAGAGACGGAGCGACATCGTACACTGCTCCATGCCACCTTGCCGCCTTCCATCGCAGAGCGCGTGATGCGAGGTGAGACCGTGAACGATTCCTTCGACTGTGCGGCGGTGATGTTCATCGACATGGTCGGCTTCACGACGATGTCGGCCTCGATGCCTCCCGACGAGGTCGTGCGCCTCTTGAGCGAGATCTTCACGATGTGTGATGCCATTGTTGCCGAGCATGGGCTGATGAAGATCAAGACCATTGGAGACTCCTACATGTCCGTGGCCTTCGATGGAGATGTGGCCCTGCGAACCGCACGGGCAGCGCGCGCCATGCTCGTTGCGATCAGCGATCGCTTCCCCTTGATCCACGTGCGTGTCGGCATTCACTGCGGTCCGGTCACGGCCGGCGTGATCGGCACCGAGCGTTTGCAGTACGACGTGTGGGGCGACACCGTGAACGTTGCATCGCGCATGGAGAGTACGGGCGACAAAGGCCGCATTCATGTATCTGCTGCCTTCGCCGCCCAACTCGATCTTGAATCGCGTACCAACGATGACGTTGGTCGCACTGGAGTGCGTGAGTTCCGGGTCCGTGAACGAGGTGCGATCGACGTCAAGGGAAAAGGCAGCATGGTCACATGCTGGCTCACCGACGCCGATGGATCGCTCGACTAAGGACCGCTACAGCGTTACTTCACCCGCACGAGCATGGTGGCCGTGTCCGCACCAATGGTCACGGCAAGCACGTAGGTGCCTCGCGCCAGGTCCGTAACGTTGATCGTTGCGCCTTGCTGCCCTGCTGCCACTCCACCTTGCCACACCATGCGACCTTGCAGATCGATGAGACGCATGGTCCCTGATGTCTCCGAAGCGTTCGTCCACTGCACACGACATTCCGCGGAGGCGGGCTGCGGGAAGGCGGCAAGGGTGAATGGTTCTGGCTCGGTCACGACGTCGACGTTGGTGGTGATCACGGGTGTGTAGGAGACAGAGTCGATCGCAACGTTGTTCGCACGATCGCGTGCATAGTAGTAGGCCTTTGCCGGGAGCGTGGTGTCTTGTACCACGAGCATGAAGGTGAAGAGCTTGTAGGCTGGTGTTTTGTTCAACGTCGTGTCGGTAACGTAGACAAGGTCGTAGTTCACACTTGCCATGGCAGGGTTGCCTTGCACCAGACCGATATCGGCCAATCCTGTCTCGACCTGATCGCCATCGCGTGGTTCTGGTCGTGGAGGATTTGGATTGTCCCGTGCCTCGGTCACGGTCACTGTGTACGATCTTGGAGACCCCTTCTTCGAAGAGAACAAGGGGCGCAGTGTGTCGATGGGTTTTGGGACGTGAGTGTACCGGACAGAATCGTACCGAACATTTCCGGCCCAATCCATCACGTAGAAGAAGGCGACGGCGTTCTTCGATCGATCGATCACGGAGAGCGTGAACGTTGTGGACTTCGGAGCGTTGTGTCGAGGGAAGTAGATCCCAGCTCCGCCGGAGATCGCATAGTTGGAAGAGACCTTACCCGGTGCATTGCTCACAAGGGCGATCTCAGCAATGCCGGACGCATTCGGATCCACCGTGAATGGTGCGGGCACATTCGGATCAAGTGCAACACGCGACTCCGTCAACGAGATCACCATGGAATCAGGCGTGCCGCTTCTTGTGATGGCAGGGGCCACGGTGTCTGCGGTCGTGTCCTGCAGGTCGTCCACGATGGCCGCAGCGGGCCATCCGTATGCATCGGTCTGACCGAACCCGTAGATATAGCCACCGAATTTCACGTTGCCATTCCCGGCAACCGTGTGCGATGATGCCGATGAATCGAAATCGATCGACGTCCAATACAGATCCGTTCCGGGAATGCGATTTGAAAGGAGCGTTGGACTATAGGCCTTGGGATCGCTCCAGCATGGCACGCCGTCGATGTTCAGCGATTTGAGATTGTCGATGAGATCGGGACTGGCCGTATCCGTCTGCACGATCAAGTTCAGACGATGCTTTTTGAACGCCACATACGTTGGTTGCTGAAAGATCGTCTGCTTTGCGAATTGTTCAACCGGTGTGACGTTCAGCATGAATGGATCGAGGGTGATATCACCATCCCACGAAGAGGAACATGAATATTGCATGACGAAGATCGGTTTGTCCGACGTCCAAACAGACGTTCCCTCGGGAAGGGCGATGGGATCTGCCGACTGTGCAATATCCTTGAAGTCCCCGGCATTCTGCAGAGTGAACGTCGACCCGCCGAGTTTCACTTTTGTGGTCTTGTCGAAGTACTCATACGAGACCAGCGTCGAGGGCTCGGCAGCGACAACACGGAACATGTCACCGCGACCAATGTACTTGTGCTCTCTGGACAACTCAACCGTGGTGTAGGTCTTTCCCCACGCGCTCACCGGTGGGAGCATTTCCACTAGGTGGTTTCGACCGTTCCCGTTCATTAACAGGTTGGGCATCGTTGTCCGCTGATGAAATCCGAGGAGCCCAATCGGCTTTGAGGATCTGATGCGTGATCCGGTCAGATCGAAGAGAGCGCGCGTCTTTCCGTCACCATGCACCATGTAGGTCTCTCCCTCATGCAAGGTGACCGTGAACGGTTGCCCCGTGTTGATCTTGCGACCACCCATCGTCTGTCCGTCGTTCGCACCAACACCCTTGAGATCGATGGACACTTCCGTGCCGTCTTCCTTCGCGATCACCATGAATCCGCCTGCCCAATCGCGGATCTCCTTGAAGTCGTAATACGAAATGGCCACATACTCCGTACCCCACAGTTTCGTGGGGATGGCCAGATAGCCGTCGGTAGAGAACACCTTCGAATTGATCACGTAGACACCGATCGGCTTGGGAGCGGTGATCCTGATGCCCTTCGACTCCACCGTTTCACTGTTTCGGAGTTCCCACGCCCAATCCGTTTCACCCTTTCTATCCGTCAACGTAAGGATCTGTCCGCGCTTGATGGTCTTCTTGTAGGTCTTCTGCATTCCCGCATCGAAGACGGTCACTTCCGAGTCATAGGCCGATGCCAAATAGATCTCGAGACCGGTCACCGGATACCCGGGCGTTTCATTCGGAGGAATGGCGATCCAGAACTCCGTGCCCTGCGTGGAGCTCGGTCCGACGAGCTGTTCATAGGTTGGTCCGGTCGCTTGAGCACGGACGGAAAGAACTGCAAGCATGAGTAAGGCAGCGAGGCGAAGCGAAACGGCGACACTACGGCGCATAGATACCCCTCAACAAAGGACGGAAACAATACGTGCTTTGAGCACTCTCGATGCAAACACGAGAATCAAAAACGATACCAAATTTCAGAGGAATACCGTTACAATGCTACATCTGTATGATCGGATCGAACACGTCACACTATCGGCGGAGTTCTTCCTCTCTTCGTATCCGCTCGCCTTGCTGCTCAAGTTCGGCGATCTTTCGCGTCGCCTCTCAGCCGCGCAGCTCTTTATCGATCGCATGATAGGCCGTACTGTGCTCCACATAGGATGCCAGGTCGCCGCGTCGCGTCATCAGCCAGGCACTCGCCAGGTTCAGCAAGAGTTTCGATTCTGCGTCGCTCTGCTGCCGAAGGCGCACGATAAACGCTTCCACAGCTGACTCATCGGACGCGTGTTTCGCATCATTGAGTTGTTGTCGTAGGTTCATGCCGCGAATCTACGGCAACGTTCGAATGTGGTCAGCATCTCGCATGCGTGCTATCTTTGGCCATCAGCAAAGGTTCGCATGCCGGTATACCGTTGGGAGCACAAATGAGCACAGCAGGGGTCGACCTCGAGACGATCGAGGCCGAGATCGCAATGGCCGGTGGAGACACGGGCGCATTGGATGCGATCGCGGAACGTCTGATCCATGCAGCACGAGCGTGCTTAGGTCATGACGACGTAACGACGGCCCTTCACATCTGCGAACGTGCACTTCAGATCAGTTCCGGCACGGCGAACATCATGGGCATCGCTATGGCTCGTTCGACGATGGGCATAGCACTGGCAAGCGCGGGCTCGCTTGCGGAGGCGCTCGAATACATGACCGCCGCGTTGCAGGCAGCGCAGGACATGGATAATGAAGAACGCATGGCGGCGGAGCTGCACAACATCGCGCGGTTGTTCGAGCAGACCGGAGACCTACCCGCCGCTCTCGATCACTTGCATCGCGCCCTAGATATCAACGAGCGACGTGGGAATGTGATTTGGCAGGCACACAATCTGAGTGCCCTTGCCACCGTACATCAACAGAGTGGCGACGACGACGTGTCCCTCGAGCTCTTCACACGAGCCATGGAGTTGTACCGCCAGAGCGACGATGTGGTGGGCATCACGAAGATGCACCTGAACATTGGCGCCACATTGTTGCGACTCCATCAGTACACCAAGGCGCACACTGTCCTGGAAGAGGCGCATCATATCGCTGCAACCGAGGGTCTCCACATCTTGCAGCTCCATGCCACCATTCACCTTGGTTCGAGTCACCTTGGTGCCGGCAATATCGAGGCAGCACAAGCATGTCTGAACAGTGTGGCCGACATTGACATTACAGATCCGCAAATGCGCCTCCTGAAGTGTGAGCTTGAAGCCAACATTCGACTTGCCAACAACGATGTTGATGGTGCGTATGACGTGTTCACCACGGCGCTGGAGGATGCGGTACAGCAATCGCGGACCGTCTTTGTGGCATCGTTTCACGAGCAATGTCGTGAGCTTGCGAAACGACGTGGTGATCTCGATGGATACGTCAAGCACAACGACGAGTACATGAAGGCCAACGACCTGTTGCGTGGTCGTCAGACGACAACACGTCTTGTCATGCATGCCAAACAACGAGAGATCGCTGACCTGCAACAGCATCGAGAGCGGGAGCGCGCCATTTTGTTCGCCACACTTCCACAACAGGTGGCCGATCGTATCATTCGCGGTGAGGATGTATCCGGCGATGACCACGACAACGCCGCTGTCCTCTTCGGCGATGTGGCTGGTTTCACTTCGCATGCATCAGAGCTTGGCTCTACCGTTGTGACCTCACTCTTAGGCCGACTCTTCGCGTCCTTTGATTCCTTGTGTGAACGATATGCCATCACCAAGGTCAAGACCATCGGCGATGCCTATATGGCCGTTGCCTTTCCCTTGGGTGATGGAGGAGACGCTCCTTCCCGCCGCATGGCCTTCTTTTCCCTTGCCATGTTGGAACACGGCATCACGTGGCCATCGGGAGAACCATTGCTCCTTCGTATCGGCATTCACTGCGGTCCGGTCACGGCCGGCGTGATCGGCACCGGGCGCTTGCAGTACGACGTCTGGGGCGACACCGTGAACGTCGCATCACGCATGGAGAGCACGGGCGACAAAGGCCGCATTCACGTATCTGCTGCCTTCGCCGCCGAACTCGATCCTGAATCGCGCACCAACGATCAACCCGATGATACCGTCGTACACGAGTTCCACATTCAGGAACGAGGTGTGATCGATGTCAAGGGGAAAGGCAGCATGGTCACCTATTGGCTTGCCAACGCTGGTCTATCTGCAAGCGGCGAAACTGAAGTATATTGAAATGGTCGCGGATCTCTGAACCTCCTTGCGCATTCGCGCTTGCACTTGGAACACGTCATGCAATTCACAACGGCAAGTACCTCGAACGGCACGAACAGTGTTCTCGTGCGACGACTGTATCCGACGCTCTTCTTCCTGTTGTGGATATGGACCTTCATCGCAACATCCAATGTTTCGAACTGGATGATCGAGAATGTGCTCACGGTGGCCTTCCTCGCCGTGGTGTTCGGGACGGCATCGCGGTTCCGGTTCAGCGATCTCTCCTACACGATGGCATTCGTCTACATCTGCCTCCACATTCTCGGCGCGCAGCATACCTATGCTGAAACGCCCATCGGCTATTGGATCCAGAACAGCCTTGGCCTAGAACGCAATCCCTATGATCGGATCGTGCATTTCAGTTTTGGGTTTCTTCTTGCCTATCCGCTTCGCGACTACTTCATGAACAAGCTCAAGTGGCCGACGTGGGTGTGCTGGATCTTGCCGGCCGAGATCACCCTGTCGTTCTCCGGCTTGTATGAGCTGATCGAATACGGCGTGGCCGATATCTTCTTTCCGTCGATGGGGACGGACTATCTGGGAACGCAAGGCGATCCGTGGGACGCACAGAAGGACATGACCATGGCACTCCTGGGAGCGATCCTCATCCTTTTGTTCACGTCGGTCATCCGTCGGTTCCGGGGATCGCGTGATCATATCGCTCGGAACAACGTCTAACGAGTGCCGACGTACACATGCATCACGAACCGATGACCGATCCAACCGACCTCCTCAGTTCCATTCGTTATGCCTCTCGCACAGACGACACGAACGAATTGCTACGACTCGCAGATTCTGCGGATGCTCGTTCGGGTGCAGACGTGCGAGCGTGGGCTGCGTTCGCTCGCGGTCGCGCACTCGAGGTGCGTGGAGACTTTGCCTCGGCACGACAGGAGCTTGCGCGCGCGATCGATGCCCTCACCTCCGGATCAGATCCGTGGCTCACGGCCAGCTGCCACACGTCGATGGGCAATGTGCTGCGGGTGGTCGATGACAGAGCTGCTGCGCACCAAATGCTTGAACGCGCCGAAGCACGTTGGATCGAGCTCAACGATCCGAACGGACGTGGGACCGTGAGACAGCATATCGGGAATCTCTTCGCAATGCACGGACAGTTTGAGGAAGCTCGGCAGGAATATCACAGTGCGTTGGACTACTTCCAAACAGCAAAGAACATGACCGGGCTTGGTCGCACGCAGACGAACCTTGGGAACATCAGCGCTTCTACCGGACAGTACACGTTGGCAGTGGAACACTATCGTCGTGCACTGCAGATATGCACAGACAACAAGAATTCGATCGGCGCTTCGACCGTTGCCATGAATCTGGGCAACGTGTATTATTCCGTCGGCGAATATGCCCAGGCACTTGAGCAGTATCGGCACGCTCTCCACGGTTTTGAACGTGAGCGTGACCAACATGGCATTGCACTTCTCCATGGCAACATGGGAATGGTCTATGCGGCAACAGCAATGTTCGACCGTGCGATGCAACACTATGAACAGGCCCTTGCAGAGAACACCGCCATCGGGAACATCGATGGGATGGCCTCGGTTTACACGAACATGGGCGTCTGTGCCGGCAAGCAAGGAGATCTCGATGCATGTCTGGCGTTTCATCAACAGGCATATACATTACGATCGAACATCGGGAATGTGGAGCGATCGAGTCTCGTGCTTGGAAACATCGCATTGGCGCTCATCGGACTGCAACGCTACGATGAAGCCGAGGATGTCTTGACGCAGCAAGGTCATCTGTCCATCCAGAATCCAACGACGTTGTCATACCGACATTCGAACTGGGCCATGCTAGCCGCGGAACGAGGCGACCTGACAGCCGCTGCCGCACACTACAAGAGTGCCCTTGATGAGGCCGAAGCAGGAGGAACACTTGCAGTTGTTGCCGAGCACCATGACTCGCTTCGCACGGTTATGAAACGGCTTCGAGACCTCGACGGCTACGTGTATCATACCGACCGTTACATCGAGATCTCCAAGGAGCTCCAGAATGAGGCAACGGTGAGAAGGCTTGCCGTGATCGAAGCCGAGCGCCGCGTCGAGGTCCAATTGCATGAGCGGGACAAGGAACGGGCGGTGCTCTACTCGGCACTCCCGAGGGACATTGCGGACAGGATCGTGCACGGTGAGACGATCCATGGGGACCGCTTCCAACATGCGGCCATTCTCTTCACGGACATCGCGGGTTTCACAACGCGAACGTCATCGATGGAACCGCACGACGTGCTCACGTTCCTTGCGGGGCTGTTCGGTCAGTTCGACAACATGTGCGCTGCGCACAACGTTGTCAAGATCAAGACCATTGGCGATGCCTACATGTGCTTCAAAGGCGATGGCACCGAGGCAGAGAATGCCTACACCATGGCCTGTGTCGCCGATGAGATCCGACGCTCTCAATACGCATGGCCCGACGGAACACCGGTGGCCATCCGTATCGGCGTACACATCGGTCCGGTAACGGCCGGCGTGATCGGCACGGAGCGACTACAGTACGATGTGTGGGGCGACACTGTCAATGTCGCGTCTCGCATGGAAAGTACCGGCGAACCCGGTCGCATTCATGTTTCCGCCGCCTTCGCGGCCACACTCGATCGGGCATCACCTCAGATCAGCACGGATGCAACCGGCACACAGCGCGCGTTCCGACTACATGAGCGCGGCAACATCGAGGTCAAGGGGAAAGGCAGCATGGCCACGTACTGGCTACTCTGAGCAAGCGCCGACGGACACTCTGTACAGGATGGAGAAGGTGCTATTTTTGAATGCATGAGTACACAAGGTTCTATTCGTCCGGTTGCCGAGATCAGTGCCGATATCCACGCGGCTGCCGGAAAGGGCGACAGCACACGGTTACAACAGCTCGCAGCAGAAGCAGCGGGTGGCGATGACGCGTCTTATACATGCGTCATGCACATCGCACGAGGCCTTGCTGCATCCAATGTCTCCGACCATGCTGTTGCGTTGGAGGAGTTCCGTGCCGCACTTGCCATCAGTGAAACCTCCGAGCATTCGGTACGCACCGCAAGCATCTTGAACAACATGGGCAACGTTGTCCGAAGCATGGGCAACATCGACGAAGCAATGTCGCTCTACTCCAGATCGCTTGCTCTTTCCCAAGAAGCCGGCAATGACGAGTTCATTTCCATGGCACTGGGGAACCTTGGTGTCGCCTCTGCCATGGTTGGCGACTTTGCCCTTGCACATGAATACATGGCGCGAAGCCTTGCCATTGAGGAGGGACGCGGCGATACGACAAGCGCCGCGACAACACTTGGCAACATGGGGGTGGTTGCATACAATGTGGGTGACTATGCAGGCTCGATCGAATTCTATCAGCGTGCCTACGATGTGCATGAGGAGATGGGGAATGTTCGGGGTATGGCCATCGTGTTGGGCAACATCGGCAATAGCTACGTGGCCGTCCTTGATCATGTGCGCGCACTGGAGTACTTCCACCGTGCGCTTCCGCTGCATGAGCAAGTACAGAACAGAGCAAGCATCGCTCGCGTGAATGGGAACATTGGTGTTGCACTGCGTCACCTCGAAGATCATGACGAGGCCATTCGACACCTTGTGATCTCTTCCGACCTTTCAGAGCAACTTGGGCACCCGCATGAGTTCATGTTCTCGGCGTGTACGCTGGCCGACACGTACGTCACGTGCGGACGGCTGGACGATGCACGTGCCACGCTCGCACGCGTAGCGCACCTGAAAGGAACAGACCGGCAAGTGTTGACGCATTTTCTTCACGTCGAGGCAAGAATATTGGACGCGGAGGGCGCTCTCGACGATGCCATGCTTCACTACCAACGTGCGTTGGATGCTGCTGAAGCATCGGGCGGCAAGCTCATGCAAGCCGACCTGCATAAGGAGATGCGTGATCTTGCTCGTAAGAGCGGCGACTTTGACGGATATGTTCGGCACAACGACGCATTCATGACTCTGTCGGACGAAATGCGAGGGCAAGAGGTCAATCGCAAATTGGCGCTCCTGGAAGCGAAAAAGCGTATTGATGCCGAACGCGTCGAGAAGGAGCGCCACCGATCGTTGCTGCATTCTACCTTACCACCTGCCATCGCCGACCGTGTGATGCGTGGAGAAGCGGTCAACGACGCCTTCGACTGTGCCGCCGTGATGTTCATGGACTTGGTGGGCTTCACCTCGATGTCGTCCACGATTTCTCCCGATGACGTGGTTCGCCTCTTGAGCGAGATCTTCACGATGTGCGATGCCATCGTTGCCGAGCATGGGCTGATGAAGATCAAGACCATTGGAGATTCGTACATGTCGGTGGCCTTCGACGGCAACGTGGCCGTGCAAGCCGCCTCAGCGGCCCTTGCCATGCTGTCGGCCATGCGTGAGCGGTTCCCCGATCTGCGTGTGCGCATCGGCCTCCACTGCGGTCCGGTCACGGCAGGCGTGATCGGCACGGAGCGCCTTCAATACGACGTATGGGGTGACACCGTGAACGTCGCATCACGCATGGAGAGTAGTGGAGAAGCCGGGAGAGTGCAGATCTCGTCGGCATTTGCGGACCTGCTGGAATCAACGATCAATGATCAAGATGCTGATCATGCACCAGCATCCATGAAGCCTGTTGGGAATGTAGAATTCGATGTTGAGTTGAGAGGCGAGATCGAGGTCAAGGGTAAGGGTGTGATGCGAACCTATTGGTTGGAACCACATGAGATGGTAGCCCCTATCGCAGCTCCTTCATCCCCCATGCCGCCTTTGCCACCAACAACCATCCCATGATGAAGGCAATTCCACCAATTGGTGTGATCATGCCCAAGGCACGCACGCCGGTGAGTGCGAATGCATAGAGCGAACCGCTGAACAGGACGATGCCTGATCCAAAGGCGATCGCTGCCAACTGCACGGTACGTGAAGGTCGAGAAAGGGCAAGGAGGCCGACGCCGAACAAGGCCAGTGTATGTGAGAGGTGGTAGGTGGCGGCCTTGGAATAGATGTCCATCGACGCACTGTCAAGCACCTCGCGAAGTGCATGCGCGCCCATGGCACCAAGTGCTACGGCCAATGCGCCGGAGATACCGGCGACGAAAAGGATGATACGTGCCATGGACGAAACTACGAACGTTGACATCAACGGCGGGGAGCGATGTACTTCGAGGTCAATCCTCCGGTCGTTCCTTTGCACTGGCCATGCGCACGATCCTTGGTTGGAATGTGGCGACCACGTCCACAAGCGCTTCCTGCGCAGCCATCACGTCGTGAATGTTCTTGTAGACCATCGGCGCTTCATCGACATCGGAACCGATGAGCGTCACGTCGTGATCCCGTAGCATCTGCTTCCACGCATGTCGGTCCACGGTACGATGTGCCACTCCCCGACTCATCCGTCTGCCTGCTCCGTGTGAGGCGGAATGGAGGGATGGGGCATGGCCCTTGCCGCGTACCACGAAACCCGGTGTGCTCATGCTGCCCGGAATGATGCCCATCACTCCTTCGCCGGCTGGCGTTGCACCCTTACGGTGCACCATCACTTCTGTCCCATCGGCCAAGTGTTCCAACCACGCAAAATTGTGGTGGTTCTCCACCATGAGTCGAGGCTCGAGTTGCATCGCATGCGAGATCTTGCCGTGGATCTCGTGGTGGTTGGCCTTTGCATACTCACCCGCAAGATTCATGGCGATCCAATACTCCTGTCCCGCTTCCGAATGCATGTCCAACCATGCCAAGTGCTTTGCTTCTTCCGGAAGACCGGAGTTCTGCATGGCGATCTTTGAGTAGGTGGACGCGAGATTGCCGCCGAAACCGCGCGAACCGGAGTGCGTGAGCAAGGCTACATAGCGGCCCTTGGGGAGCGTTTCATGCTCTTCCGACTCGACCGAGAGGATTCCCCATTCTGCGAAGTGATTCCCCGTGCCGGACGTGCCAAGCTGATGATAGGCACGATCCTTCAGATCCCGGATGGCCTTGGTGGCGCCCCATTCCGGTCGGTCAAACAGTGACGTGTCGTGATGCTCCTTCGTTGTGGACCCCAATCCGAAGTGCGTGTGCTTGAGGAGCATCGCATGTAGTTCACGTCGATGCTCATCGAATTGTTCAGCCGGAATGTCGTACACGCTCAAGCACATCCGACAGGCAATGTCCACTCCCACTGCATATGGGATGATCGTATCAGCGCGTGTTGCCAAGACCCCGCCGATCGGAAGTCCGTATCCAACGTGGGCATCCGGCATCAGCGCGCCGGCAACGGCGATCGGGAGCTGCATGGCCGTGTTCATCTGGTCGAGCGCTCCCTGTTCAATGTGCTCGCGTCCGTAGATCGGATAGGTTGACATGTGTTGATCCATTGTTCTGCGTTGTATCGTTCGTTCAGTGTTCATGATCGTCGAATGCAAATTTCACGGTATACTGCGCAGTCTTTCTGCGCAGTAAAAAAAAACGTGAAGAGCGACCATGCCGATCAATCGCAATGCCCTGATCCGATACCGCACCATTGACGGATGCCTTCGGAATCGACGTCGACGGTGGACGTTGGAGGATCTCATCGACGCCTGTTCCGATGCACTCTACGAATACGAAGGCATCGACAAAGGTGTGAGTCGACGTACGGTTCAGGCGGACCTCGAGGTGATGCGAAGCGGGAAGCTCGGCTACGAAGCACCGATCGTGGTCATGGAAAAGCGGTACTACACGTATGCTGAGGCGGACTTTTCGATCTCGAACATTCCGCTCGATGCGCAAGACCTGAGCGTGCTGGCAGAGGCCTCGGCATTGCTGCAACAGTTCAAGGGTCTTCCCCACTCGGCAGATCTCACCGAGATGGTCTTGAAGCTCGAGGATAAGATCTATGCAGGAAGAACGCAGACGCGACCGGTGGTCGACTTCGAGCGCAACGACCTGCTGAAAGGATTGCAATGGATCGATGTGCTTCGGCGAGCCGCCGTCGACCAGCGCTCCGTGTCGGTCACCTATCGTTCATTCCGTGCTCGCAACCCCTCAACGTTCCGATTCAGCACCTACTTGTTGAAGGAGTATCGCAACCGTTGGTTCGCCATTGGAACGGACCATCAGCGCCATACACAGTTAACGATCTTGGCGATCGATCGGATCGAGGACATTGCGGACGTGTCTGACATTGAAGATGACTACAGACCGAACACGCTGGTCGATCTTGCCACATATTTCGAACATGTGATCGGTGTTACGCGAGATCTGAAGAGCAGTCCACGCAAGATCGTCTTTCGCGTCAACACGGCTGATGCACCCTACATTGTCACGAAGCCGCTCCATGCCAGTCAGCACCTTGAACGCACCGAACCTGATGGTCTCGTGTTCTCGATCAACGTGATCCCGAACTTCGAACTCGAACGTGAACTCCTTGGATTCGGTGCCGCCCTCGAGGTCCTGCATCCTCCGGGACTTCGTACACGGATCGCTACCATACACCGACAGGCCGGACAACTGTATGACGCCCCTTCATCGAGCACTACCACCTGATCGCCATCACGTGCGCTGAAGGAACCGAGCTACCTTCGACTCGAGAAGCTTGACGAGGGCGGGATCCATGAAGTCGTACTCATCCGGGATGTCGAGACAGATGATGCGTTTGTTCTTCAGCGATGCAGAGAACTTCTTCCGAAGTCTTGTCCAGTGCGTTTTCTCCATCACAAAGATCATGGTTGCCCACTCGAGCTGCTCCGCACTGAGCGGGATGGTTGCATCGTTCAGGAGACCGGCTGAATCGGTTTCAACGCCGGGCCACGATGCGAACACCCGCTCTGCCGTTGGGCTTCGCAGCTTGTTCTGGCTGCAGATGAACAGTGCGCGGATCACAGTTGCAGGGTTTGTAGCACCTTGTACATCACGATCGCAGGCCACACCAAAGCCTTGAGGATGCCGAGTGTGCCATCCCAAAAGCCCGTGGACTGTTGCACGAAATAGACGGCGGCGCCTACCGTGGCCAGGAACCACACCAGGCCCCACATGCCGTCATTGCTGACGATGACGTTCTTCTCTGATGCCATGACCCTGTCTCCGTAGAGTGTGATGGATGTGCGGTCCTATGAGACCTGCTGCTGTTTACGTTGCAGCATGCCGTCCACAAGGAACAATGCCGCGGGCAGTGCGAACAATGCAAAGTACGGTCCACCCGGGAATCCGCCACTGGCAACGTACATCCATCCGTAGAAGATCGACAGGCTTACGATCGAGAAGATGGAACCGACCAACGGCTTCCACCAAGCGATCCCAAAGCCGACCACAAGTCCGATCGGAAAGAAGAGGAGGGCGATCGTCTCCTTCGGTGTGGTATTCAGATGTTCGGAACCTCCGAACATGAACATGAAGAGGAGTCCTGCACAGAAGAGTGAAAGAAGGCGTGCGGACCAGCGAAGAGCAAGCATACCATACCAAGATGTTGGAACAACTGCTGTGAGCGGCGCTCGAACGAACGAGCAGCGAGCGAGTTGCACATCGGGTCGATCATTCTTCTGCCTTACTCCCTATGCTTCACTTCGATGTGTCCATGTTGCTTGAGATCAGCAGCCGGTATCGATGATGCTGTCCTTTGCCGGACGCATGACGAGACCGAGCTCACGCTGGACCTTGGAACTGTCGTAGAGCATCACTCGACCGAGATTCGTGCGCAGGTAGGAGCCGGTGCCCGAGGGTTGGGTATAGGAGAGCAGTTTCATCAAGCGTGTGAAGAACCGACCGGAGAGATCGCGCTTGGGCAACAACGTCCATTTCGCATACCCGGCATGACGTAGCACTTCGACCACTTGCTTCATGGTGTAGGTCTCTCCTGCACAGAGGTACCGACCTGATGCCGAGGGATTCTCCATGGCAAGCGCGTGTGCGATCGCTACGTCACGCACATCCACCAGTCCCCAACTCAAGGCCAGTATACCCGGATAAACGCCCGAAAGGAGATCGCGGAAAATGGCATTGGTCGTGTTGATCTCCGGTCCAAGCGATGGTCCGAGCACGAGGAACGGGTTGATCACCACGAGATCGAACGATGGTGACGTGGTTTGCACAAAGGACCATGCCGCCTTCTCCGCCTTCACCTTCGAATAGTAGTATGGGTTGCGTTTGAGGGACGACCGCTCGTTCCAATCCGCTTCACTGAAGACCTTGTCGGGACGCGGTTCATCCGAAATGGCCGCCATGGACGACGTGAGGATCACACGTCGTGCGTTGGCCTTCGCAGCCGCACGCAAAACATTCAGTGTGCCGTTCACGGCAGGGTCGACAAGATCGCGCTGCGGATCACGGACGTTCACGAGATACGGACTTGCCGTGTGCATCACCACATCGCACCCGGCCGCTGCAGAATCGAATGACCCCTCGACGAGCAGATCTGCCTCGACCAAGGTGAGTCGCTCAGCCGCTCCCGGCAAGGCGGCAAGGAAGTCCACCTTCGCCGGATCGCTCAAACTGCGCACGGTACCACGCACCGAGTATCCGCGCTCGAGTAGTTCTCGAACGATATGGGAGGCAATGAAGCCCGAAGCGCCGGTGACAAGGATCATGGAATGGGTGCCGATGAACAGGAGGGAGAGGAGTAGCGGAAGCCCATAATACGAGTTAATTTCCCGCACACACCGGAAGGATGCCATTGTGGATGAACAACTCCATAAGATCCGCGAGCAACAGCGTGCATCGTGGGACAAGTTCTCTGGGGGTTGGAAGAAGTGGGACGACCTTACCATGGAGTTCCTCGAGCCGGTGGGAAGTGCCATCATTCGATCGCTAGCACCGCAAGGATCGCACGTGGTGCTGGACATTGCGGCCGGGACGGGTGAGCCGGGCCTGACGATCGCGTCGATGCTCACGGACGGACATGTGGTGATCACCGACCTGTCCGAGAACATGCTCGACATTGCCCGCGAGAACGCAGAACGTCGTAGCATCACGAA
Source organism: Kapaibacterium sp. (SeqCode) (assembly GCA_044224925.1). Classification (GTDB taxonomy): domain Bacteria; phylum Bacteroidota; class Ignavibacteria; order Kapaibacteriales; family Kapaibacteriaceae; genus Kapaibacterium. The sequence continues at coordinate 228,216 of JBGAJM010000005.1, read as the reverse complement.
CATTCGCACGCAGGCCTGCGATGTATGTGAGCTTCCGTTCGAGGACAATAGCTTCGATCGCATCTCCTGTCGCTTCGGATTCATGTTCTTCCCCGACATGGAACTCGCGGCGTCGGAAATGGCGCGCGTGCTCAAGCCCGGAGGCAAGCTCTCGACGTCTGTGTGGAATGTGGCCGAGAAGAACTTCTGGGTGACGGCCATCATGGGCTCGATCAAGAATCATCTCGATCTGCCTCAACCGCCGGCAGGTGCACCGGGCATGTTCCGTTGTGCGACCGATGGGATGATGGTAGAGCTGTTCCGATCCGTTGGCCTGAGGAACCTCGAACAGCACGAAGTTCCCTCCACGTTACCAAGTGGCACCGTTGATGTGTACTGGGACATGATGAACGATATCGCCGCACCCGTCGTATCCGCACTGGCCGCGGCCGACGAGGCGCAGGTCGCCGCGATCCGTCGCGATGTGTACGAGGCCGTGAGCCGACGATATCCCGACGGGAACGTCGTGATCGACGCCAGCGCCCTCGTCATCGTTGGCGAGAAGTAACGTTATCGCATGTCCGACCTCGCACCACTCCTCGATAACCTTCGCAACCATGTGACATTGACCGATGCCGATGAAGCGCTCCTTCGGGAGAGCGTTGGCATTCGTCGGTATCGCAAGGGTCAGTTCGTGGTGCAACACGGCGATGTGTGCAGACACGAGTCCTTCGTCCTCCACGGCTGCCTCCAGCAGTTCTTTACGGACCCAGATGGGAACGACCACGTGGTGATGTTCGCCACCGAGGGCTGGTGGATCGCCGATCTCGAGAGTTTTCTGAATGGCACGCCGGCGAGCTTCAACGTGGAATGTCTTGAAGACTGCGTCCTCGCCCAGTTCGAGCGTTCTATGCTTGAAGATCTCTATGGCCGAATTCCCGCATTGGAACGATTCTTCCGCATCATCATCCAGCGCGCCTACATAGCCTCGCAACGTCGCGTGGTCGAGAACGTGAGCATGCCTGCCAAAGAGCGCTATCAGGCTTTTGCCGAGCGATATCCCTTGCTCATTCAGCGACTCCCACAGTATCGCATCGCCTCCTACCTTGGCATGAGCCGCGAGTTCCTGAGCAAGGTCCGCAAACAACTTCTTGATGAGCGTTAACGTGAACTAGTTCACACACCGTTCGTGTCGCAGTTCATCGTTGGGGCAATGTCCGTCCCTGAGTTTTGTATCGAAATGTTTCGATCACTTCTCAAGGATGCATCATGCTCCAAGCACTCTTCACAACGCGCAACGACTGGACAGGATTGATCACGCGTTTCACCATCGGCGCCATCCTCTTTCCACACGGCGCACAAAAGCTGCTCGGCGCCTTCGGCGGGTATGGTTTCACCGGAACGATGGGCTTCTTCACCGACGTTGTTCATCTGCCGTGGATCGTTGGCTTCGCCGTGATCCTGATCGAGTTCTTTGGTTCGATCTCGATGTTGCTCGGCTTTGCAAGTCGACTCTGGTCGGTGGCCATCATCGGTCTCATGCTCGGCATCATCTCGTCGTCCCACCTGCAGAACGGCTTCTTCATGAACTGGGCAGGGACGCAAGGCGGCGAGGGCTTCGAGTATCACCTGCTCGTGATCGGACTTGGCCTTGCCACCCTCGTCCAAGGGAGCGGAAAGTACTCCGTGGATGCGGCGATCAGTGCCCGGCGGACCTGAACGGACCGCCTGTAACTTCTGACCGAGATCGTTGTTGGTTCGTGCTTGGAGGTGGGCATGAATACCGTATACCGATTCACTCTTGTGCTGATGTTGTTCTGCGCCGGCTGCTCTATACCAGCTGCGGCTCAGGACGTCATTGGTGAGGTGCGAGGGACGACGAGTCTCGTGGAGGGGCGCCAGTACATGGTTGCATTTCCGGCCATCGATCGCACGTCCGAGTCCAGGCCCATCTCCACCGGAATGGAATTGCATATCTCATCGCGCGCCTCTACCACCGTCCAGATCACCACGCCGGCGGTTGAGAACGATGCTCCTGCCTTTCACAGAACGGTCACGGTGCGTCCGAACGAAACAGTGCGTGTTTCCGTTCCGAGTGCCTACATGAACAGCCAGTCGGAGACGGTCCGAGGGTATGGCCTGTTCGTCACGTCGGACGAACCGATCTCCGTTTCAACGTTTCAACCGTGGATCAATGATGGAGAACTCGCCCGACACCTTCCTGTGGAAGGCTGGGGTAGATCGTACCGCACCTTGAACTTTCATCAAGATCAACTGGCGCCACCCACAACGGACGCGAGTGCGGTGGTGTACACCGGCTCCCAGATCCTTGTCATTGCGAACTACGACAATACCGTTGTTACCTATACTCCCAATTTCGATACGGAGGGTGGAGCCGATGCACCAAGCGTGAGTCGAGGTGGGAGTGGCACGATCGTCCTTCAGCGAGGACAGACATTCTTGATCCGGGCCAAACGAGACCCAGCGCGATCGTTCGACGATGCCGTCGACCTCTCGGGCACCCTCGTTCGTGCGACGAAGCCGATCGGTGTGATCTCCGGCCACGTGAAACTCGGTGTGCTTCACATGCCGCTGTACATCCCGATGATCCCTGTCAACGGAGGAAGTACCGTTCGCACGAATGTGCACGATGCCGTTCTTCCGATCGAGCTCGCAGGAAGCGAGTTCGTGACATTGCCTATTCGATACGGGAACTCTCGTGTCTTACGGGACAATATGATGGATGTGACCGCCTCTACTCCCGGAGACGTTGTTCGATTCGTAGGGATCGAGGACAATACGGTCGTAGAGTCGATGCGTTCGAATGGCACGGGCTTCGTCCGACGATTCACATTGAACCGTGGTGAAACGCGATATGAAACGAGTGTGGTACCCGCCGTGTTCTGGCGCTCCTCGAGACCAATGATCGTTGGCCAATACGCGAAGTCTTTCTGTAGCACAGTTCCAATCACGGGTCAACGCGAGAAAGGATCAGAGCATGCACAAGATCATCCGCACTTCATCATGGGATTGCCATTCCTCCAGTCGATCCCTGCCGTCGAACGCTGGGTGAACTATGCTGCGTTTCACGCACCAACTGGTCTGGAGAACTTTGTCGGGATCGTGTATCGAACTGCGGAACTCTCGAGCATAACCATAGACGGTCGCTCGATCCCATCCGTTCTTGGGGGATCCTTGACGGCAATTCCGGGAACACCATTCTCCTATTCAAGTGGCTCTGTTGCAACGGGAGACCATCACATTGTATCACAGGATCCCAATGTGAAGTGGATGGCTTGGGGCTACGGGACACTTGGCGACATAGGAAGCGGTCGATCCTATGGGACGTTCCTTGGAGTCGATCTTCGACTTGCATGCAATGACTCCATCGAAGTTTCCGAGACAACGGAATGCGGCTCTGTACGAGGCAAGGCAACGGTCGTGAGCAACGCTGCAGAGTGCGGCACATTGTTCTCGATCAGCGTGAAGAATGCAAGCAACTACCGACTGATCATTGATGGCAGTTTCACGAGCGGTGATCGCGAAGGGTCGTTCCAGCTCATCGTCGTGGATCCCACGAAGGACGCGCTCGTCACACTGGTTGTGACGTCACGTTCCGGACGCTTCGTCGAACGCACCTACTCCTATCGCGCCGATAGCCTTCAATGGACGCCAACCTCGATCGATTTCGGGACCGTCACGATCGGAGTTCCTGCAACGAAGGATCTCACGATCACGAACAAGCGGTCGGATCAACCGCTCGTGATCAAGCGGATCTATCCACGTTCAGCATCAACGGTGTTCACCTGTAGCCCGAGCGGACCTATTACGCTGGGCCCACTTGAGTCTCGCGTCATTTCGATCACAGCCCTGCTAACAAACAACTCGACCGCTGTCGATAGTATTGTGTGTGAGCTTGCATGCTCCACAATTCCCCTTGCGCGCGTGTCTGTGCGAAGTGATGAGCCAACGATCTATGTCACCGACCGCGACTTTGGCGTGCGACCTTCAACGTCTGCACCGATCGATGGCCGTGTGAAGATCATGAACCGCTCACGAGTACCGCTCACGGTCTATGGGTTCGATGCGCAACTCCTTGCAGATGTGCCATCGAATCACTTCTTCAACGCAAGAACACTCGCAGGCGAACCACTTGTCTCGGTCTTTCCGCTTGCCGTTCAGCCGGGCTCGGAGTACGAGTTCATTGTCTCGTACAGTCCCCGGTCGCGTACCGGCGTGCACACGTTGTCCGTCCCCTTCTCTTCGAATGCACGTACGACCGACTCGATCGCCGTGCTTCGCGCAGAGTCGGTGTCTTCTTCCCTTTCGGCCGACATTGCCCCGTGGAATGAACGCGTGATCGATGTTGTCCAGACACGGCAAGGCATCTCTTCGTACGCGAATCAGGCCACCATCACGAATGAAGGACGGGATCCCGTTGTTATCGCTGCTCCACGGATCACTGGCCGTGACGCCGCTGCATTCCGCCTTGTTGATGATGGCACCCTGTCGATGTTCCCGCTGACGTTGTTCAACTCCGCCGACGGACAGAACAAGACTCGGAACGTCAATGTGGCCTTCATACCGACCGAAGCGGCCGACCGTGCTGCAGAACGCAAGTATGAAGCAACATTGGAGTTCCCAACGGATGATGCCTCCACTCCCGTCGTACAGGTGTCGCTGAACGGCATAGCATGGCAGCCACACGTCAAAGGTGAGGATCTCGATCTGAACGTCGCATTGAATGGCGGCAGACCGTTCGATCTCAATGGTCCGTCGGTCATCGGAGAGATCGATGTTTCTAATGCACATGTACGAGAACTGATGCATCCGGGAGGTGGCTCGGAGGGGACGGCCAACGTTGTGATCTCCGGCGCGGTGTTCGACAAGGGTGCAGCGTCGCCATTCGTGGTCCTCAACGGGCCGACGCCACAACGTCCATGGAACGTCACACCGGCTGACCTTCCACGTCTTCTGCAGATCGGCTTCACGCCAAGTTCATCTGGAACGTACATCGATACCATCCGCATCGTAACGACCGGCGGGACAGCTGCTGAAGCTCCATATGTGCCTGCATATGAAGTGCGCGCTGTTGTGCAAGGTGGCACGTTCGACGTGACGGATGCACAACTTGAGAGCTACGTCTATCGCGAAGCCGAGACCTCGTTCCGGATCACACATTCGGAGCCAACGACGCTGCGATTTCTGCTCTCTCCGTTCTCGGGTCCGGACGCCGGTGCGTTCAGCGTTGGGCAGTCGTCTGTTGATGTTCCACCGGGCACTGAGGGAACGCTCGTTCGCGTGCTGTTCACGCCTGACAATGTTTCAAAGGTCACGTTTGGACAGTCGTCACTCCAAGAAACCCCACCAAGCCAGTCGCAAGAGAAGGCACGGTCACGTGGATATGGTTGGAGACCAACCCCATTCTCTGCAAACATCGTTGTGAGCGATGAGCGCTCTCCGAACAGGCAACGAACGTCACAAGTTGTCGGTCACGGCCTCTATCTCGAATCAACGTGCTTCGTTCGAGAAGGATATGAAGTGCAACCCGGTCAGCATGTGGATGTTGCGATCGAAACACGGCCGGAGCCACAGTCGATCGATGCGGCGGCGCTCACGGAGTTTCGAGTGTCTCTTGACTATGACCCCACCCTTGTCCAACCACGCACGGCGATCTCCGACGTGGTACTCACCGGGTATCAAATGGAAGGGTGGACCGTCAAGAGCGTCACCGTTCGAGATGGCCGCGTTGCCGGAATGAAGAGCGTCACGCTCGATCTCGTAGATGAACGGACCACAAAGAGCCCCATTCGATCAACAGGCGTTCCGTTGTTCGCCGTTCGATTTGACGCATTCCTCAATGCCGGACTGAATGGAGATTTTGTAAGTCCCGTTGAAGTTCGTGCATCGTGGGAAGAGTTGGACGGACAGGGGCTTGGCAATGACCATGTACTGTTCCGTGGCATTCCCGGAACGATCCAAGTACAGCCGGCATGCGGATCAGTTCGCCGAGCAGTATCGTTCAGCAACGCAACCTATGCACTCGAAGAAGTGGCACCGAATCCGGTCTCTGCGTTTGCGGTGATCAGGTTCTCGATCGGACTCGCCGGTCCCGTGTCGCTTACGATCGTCAATGCAATGGGCGAGGTCGTCTATGCGTCCGATGTATCGAACGCCACCGCTGGCTCTTACGAGCACAGTGTCGACATCCGCAACTTGAGCAACGGAACCTACTCGTACCGGCTTACCTCGGGACCGTTCGTCAGCACCTCAAAGCAGTTCTTGATCATTCGATAGCGCCACCACGGTCATCCACCATACTTCCGGAACACGGCAATGGCATTGTGTCCGCCAAAGCCGAACGTATTGCTCATCACCACATTGATCTCGCGCTCCTGCTTCACATGGGGCGTGAGGTTGAAGCCTTCGGGAATGTCCGGATCCGGCGTGTCGAGATTGATGGTGGGCGGCGCTGTTTGATGCTGCAAAGCTAGTACGCTGATGACGGCTTCAACGGCTCCGGCGGCTCCGAGAAGGTGACCGATCATGGACTTCGTCGAACTGATGTTCATCGTCGGCGCATGGTCGCCAAAGACATCACGAATGGCCTTGAGCTCGATGATGTCGCCATTGGGCGTTGACGTTCCATGCGTGTTGATGTAGTCCACCTCGTGCGGTGCGATCCCCGCATCCTCTAGCGCCGCCTTCATCGCCAGCTTCGGACCGAGTCCTTCGGGATGGACAGACGTCAAGTGATAGGCATCGGCCGACATGCCGGCACCGATGACCTCGGCAAGGATCGTGGCCCCACGTGCAATGGCGTGTTCATACTCTTCGAGGACAAGTGCAGCGGCACCTTCACCCATCACGAATCCGTCGCGGTCTGCATCGTATGGACGTGAAGCGCGCATGGGTTCATCGTTCCGCGTCGACATGGCCTTCATGGCATTGAACCCTCCAACGCCCGATGCGCAGATCGCTGCTTCGGATCCGCCGGTGATGAACATGTCTGCCTTGCCCCATCGAATGTAGTTGAAGGCATCCATCAAGGCCGAGTTGCTCGACGCACACGCCGAGACCGTGGTGAAATTGATGCCGTTCAGACCGTAACGGATGGCAAGCTGACCCGATGTGATGTCAACGATGGTGCGTGGAATGAAGAAGGGATTGAAGCGCGGTGTTCCGTCACCACGAACGTAGTCGGTGATCTGTTCCTCGACGGTTTGAAATCCACCCTGTCCACTAGCCCAGATCACACCGAACCGTGTCCGATCGGTCTGCTCCATATCGAACCCCGCCTGCTTCATAGCCTCATCCGCTGCCGCAATGGCATAGTGCGTTACAGGGTCCATTCGACGCAATGCCGCACGCTCGATGAAGTTCTCGGCGTTGAAGCCCTTCACTTCGCAGGCAAAGCGTGTCTTGAACTTCGATGCATCGAATTGCGTGATGGGGCCCGCCCCACTCACACCGGCGAACAGATTGGCGCTGAACTCTTGCACGGTGTTCCCGATGGGCGTGAGGGCTCCCATACCGGTGATGACGACTCGTCTCATGGTGTTGATCTCGCTGTAAGGTCTGATAGAAGTTGCTGTGATAGACGTTTGAACTCTTGTGTTCCAAGAATGCGTGACAGATGAAGGGAGGCAGCCATGTTCGTGACCACCATCAACGCTCGTGTGTGCGCCGTTCCATCGAAGGCGAGCCTTCCCGCCTTCCTACCCTCTTGAAGCGTGCGCTCAAGCCATGCAATGATGTCCGTGGCCATCTGTCGGATCTCGCGATGCACACCGACGCCAAACGATGCATAGTCGGCCCCGGACGCACCCACCAGACACAACCGATGCGCTTCTGCATGTTCTGCGAACGTCTGGATGAACCGCCGCAATCGCAGACGTTGATCAGAGAGTTGATCTGTCTTTTCCGCAAAGGCATGGAACGTCTCCCGCTCCAGCTCGATGATGGCACGAGCAAGATCGTCCTTTGAGGGAAAATGGTAGTGAATGGCGGCAGGGCGCACCTTCAGGGCATCGGCCAGGTCGTAATAGCTAAAGGCATTGAAGCCCCTTGTTCGAAAGAGCTCCTGTCCGAGGTGCAGGATGTGTTCACGCGTGGTCACCGTGCAATATACTGACCACTTAGTAAGGAGTCAACTATTCACGGTGAGTTTCTGTAGGAATCGCACCATATGCGGGTCGGACCGATGCAGGGGCACCTCGGCAAAGGGGAACCATTGCACCGCGTGAAACTCGGAGGCATCGAAAGCAACGTCGGCGCGTCGATCACCGGCCACCACGTACCACAGTGACACATCCGTGTGCCCTGCCGATGCACCAACGGTCTCGGTACAGGTGATCATGATCGGCGCAGTTACCGGAGTCGTGCATCGAAGCCCGAGTTCTTCAAAGAGTTCACGCTCAACGGTCGTTCGAGGATGTTCATTCGGCTCGACATGTCCGCCCGTTGGCAACCAGAGCTGTGCATTCTTGTGATCAACAAGCAAGATGTGGCCATCGTCGACCACAGCGAAGTAGGCGACCAAGTGCTTTGGCGGCGTGGCCGGCTTTGCGGTTCGATACAAAGGTGCTCCGGAGTCGACCCACGCCAATGCATCTGCGATGTGCAGCCGCTCTAGGTCGTCAAGCGGAACGATGGATGCGATCTCTGCACGACATCCCTGATCCTTGCCGCCCTTCACAACAGCCCCGGATTACGATTCCACACGGCGAACGTGAGCGCCGATGCAAACGTCACCCAACCCAGGTATGGAATGAGCAAGGCACCGGCCGTGCGATGAAGGCGCCAGAAGGAGAGGAAGGTGGCAAGGATGGCCACCCACAGAATGAGGATCTCTGCAAACGCAAGTGCGCCGTTGCGAAGTCCGAAGAACAACCACGTCCACAGGCCGTTCAAAACAAGTTGGATGATGAACAACGTCAGCGGTCCACGTGCCGCTCGGAATCCGTTCGCGCGCCAGATGAGCCATGCCGAGACGGCCATCATGCAGTAGAGTATGGTCCAGGCCGGACCGAACAACCAGGCGGGTGGCGCCCATTCGGGACGCACCAGATCTCTATAGAAACTTCCGGCCGTGGCCGAGGCGAGTCCGCCGAAGGCAGCGGCCACAAAGCAGAGGAAGATCCAGCCGAGTAGGCCGATGATCTGTGTACGACGTTGCATGTTCATAGGTCGCAATCTACAACGAGGCTCGCGGATGCGGCGCGGGAAGATGCTCACGCGTCCACGGATGATCGTGATGATCGACCAGGTCCGTTGGCGCCACATACTCGGGATCGAGAATGGAACGCAAGGCAGCAAGGCTTCGCATGTCGCGCAAGCCGATCACGGGCACATCGGCCTCTAACAACACCGCCGTCGCAACACCAACACCTTTGCGGAACTTGCGCACCTCGTCGAATCTGCAACCGTCCGAGATCACCTGACTTCCGCAGGCTGCGCTGTTCTCCGTCATGATGGCGAGCTCTGCATAGTGTGCTCGTGCTGCACGAAGCATGGCCCTGCCACCTTCGATCATGGCATCGGTGAGATCGGCACCATGTTCATCGAGCACACGTGCTCGACCGGCCAAGACATCCACACCATCACCACCATGGATATCGGGCATGGTACGCGGAGTGCCCAACGTGTGCTGCTCCGGACAGAACGGTATGATCTGTATGGTCGGCAATGCGAAGAGCTCCTGCAGGAGCTGACCGAGTCCATAGTCCGTTCCCCCAACGCCGCATTGCCACCCTGCCAAGCATCCGCTCACAAGAACGCGGAGTGGTTCTGTCGGCGTTGGACGACGCAAGGCTTGCAACATGGACGGGTGATGTGCGACAAGCATGACGTGTGCTTCCGTGTTGTGCTCGAACGTTCGACCGACAATGATACCATTCGAATTGTAACCGTCCACTATGGTCCATGTGTCCTCATAGGAGAGCGAGTTCTCGCACCCACTATTCATCGGAGGTATCCATGAAACGCAGCATCACACTCGTTGCCTTTGTTCTCATTCTCTGCGCAGGCACCCAGAGATCCCATGCCTGTTGCTGCGAGATGACCTACCGAAATATGAACAGTACCTTCGTCGTTGGCGATACGCGGTGGATCCTGTACAACGGTGTGGTGTACCGGAACTCATTGTCGACGGACGCAGCGATGGCCTCACGACGATACATCCAAGCGGCCACGGGTTCTCGCGTATCCTTCGCCCCGATAGATCGCACAACGTTTCCCTCTCTATTGCACTTCACGTCGAAAACGACTCCCCTTGTTTCCGGACGGATCGCTCGCATCCTTCTTGATGATCGCAACAGACTGTGGGCATTCAACGACGATGGGGATGCGTCGATGTTCGATGGTGTTGCGTGGGAGACATTCATGCACCAGAATGTGTCAATGTCGGCCAGCAGGATCTACAGCTATGGCGAAGAGCTTGACGTGATCATGAAGGATGGACTGATCCGCATCGCCACTGCATCGTTCGTCGACGAGATCGATGTGAGCCGCCTCATGCGCCGCAGACTATTGGAGATCAACGGAACACTGGAGAACCCTCGATTCGCAGGTATAGATAAGGTCTTCTCCACAGGATACATGCATATCATTTCGATCGATCTCGCAGCGAACACGATCGACGTCGGCACGAAGCGGAGCAAGGACAGTTCTCCGATGTGCAACCAAACCGAGTTTCGATTCCTTGACCTTCGAATGCACGCCTCACCGCTCGAGATCCGCCGTTCAAACCTTGTCTTTGACGTGTACAAGCAGCGTAGTCGTGCACTGGATCAGCAACACCCCTACGATGTCGTTCCACGCTCCATCCACACGACCTTGCACTCCCTGAATGTCCCAACGGAAGACACGATCCTTCCGATCGGATGGACACCAGTGCGCACCGGCGCTTACCTCGACATGGTCGCCGACCAGAACGGCACGATCTATCTCGCGGGATTCGATGGGATCACGGTGATCCCGATGACCACTGAGGAAGACGTCGTGCGCGATCAACCAACGCCGCTCGCAACAGCAACACTCTATCCGAATCCTGCAACGCATCATGTAACGATCGGCCTGGATGCAGCACCTGCACAGCGCGTATCTGCACTGATCGTGGATGCATCGGGTACGACGGTCGCAACGGCAGACCTTCGTGACCCTTCCACCCTCGTCGACCTTACGTCCTATCCCAACGGAATGTACACGGTGGTCCTCACGGCCGATCGTGCACGCGTTGCTCGTTCGCTCATCGTTCAACGATAACATCCTGCACTGCAACCCGCACAGATAGTGCTGCGTACACCGCACCCTTTGTAACGATACTCTATAGGTGTGCAATGAAGATCGCCCTCTATCTGTGCGTGTTGATCAGTGCTACAGTGATCGGTCATTCAGAAGAATGGAAACGGTCGCGAGATCTCCCGGTCACAGCCGTCTACTCCCTTGTTGAACATCGCGGCGCCATGTTGGCCATCACGGACAGCGTGGTGTATCGCAGTACCGATCACGGCCACATCTGGCAGCCGACCTCCGGTCAGCCTCCCATCGGATCCACCTACAGCGTGCTCGCATCGGCGCACGACGCATTGTTCCTTGGCAGCAACGGCTATGGCGTGTATCGCAGCACGGATGCAGGTGCGACGTGGCATGAGATCAACACCGGTCTGACGGGATGGGCGCTGTCGATCTACTCCATCGTGATCCATGGCGACACGGTCTTCGCCGGCACATCGGGCAGTGGAGTGTACGTGAACAGCGTGTCCAACCCAGGTCTCTGGAAGACCTACAATGAAGGGCTCTCGCAAGGCGGCGTGGAAACCGTGTCCATCCTCAACGGACAGCTCTTCGCCAACGTTGGGATGTATCCCTATCGTCGAACACTTGGTGGAGATGCTTGGAAAGAGATCGTCTTCGATCCCGACGTCATTCAACGTCCGGCCGTATCGTTCCACAACATCCACGACACGATCTATGCCGGCACTGGCGTGGGCGTGTACAAGAGCACGGACCTTGGAGAGACGTGGGAGAAGAAGCCCATTCTCGGACTTGACAATCGAACGGTCGTCGCGCTCACGTCGTGGGGCGATCGTCTCTATGCTGCCGTTCGCTATAACGATGAGCACTTCATCTGGACCACCGACGATGGCGGCGAAACGTGGCAGATCCTGGCTCACGAATTCGCTCCCGTGTATGCAATGTCCGTTCATAACGGCAAGCTCTGGTCATGTCGCAACGACGGATTGTGGTCTTTGATCGTCGATCCGACCACTGACGTGCCCTCTCCGATCGATACTTCCGACCAGCCCGCCGTCATCGGACAGGTCTATCCCAATCCATTCTCTGACCGCACCACCATTCCGATAACGCTGTCAAGAACAGACCAAGTGCGACTTGATATCACTGATGCATCGGGAAAGAACGTGGCAACCCTATTGAACGAGCAACTGGAACAGGGCGATCATCAAGTAGCGGTTGACCTATCAACGCTTCCGACGGGACTCTACCATTGCACTCTATCCGTTGGCAAGAGCATTTCAAGCAAACCGCTTCTACGAACCAACGGCACTCGATAAAGCACACCTGCTGTTTGAACGCGAATACCTACATTCGCGAATGATCCTGCGCCACATCCTCGCACTTTTTACCTTGGTCCTTGTGTTGACCATGGGCGGAGGATGTGGCGCCGGATTTGATGAACAAGCGCCGAAGACGGTTACCGATACAACGATGCGCGAACGCAAGGACAGGTCTTCCGTTGCGATCGCCGTGATCAGCCTCGATCCCCAAGGTTGGGATGATGTTCGCGCCTTCATCCAGGATCTACCGTCACCAACCGTCGTAAAGATCTTCTATGGTGACGGCAACGTTGTCGTTGGAACCAATGTGACGGCCATGCGATTACTGGATTCATTGAGCAAGCATGTCTCGCTCTCGCACTCTGACGTCCCTGCCACCCTACCCTACTTCTCGACTGCACTGATCGCGGCCATTGGAGCTTCGCTCGAAACGTCCTGCGAACACACGCGCACAGTTGTCTTAGGCACCTTCCCACCACTCAAACTGAGATCACGCCGAGAGATCGAGCGCATAGGACCGATCATTACCCGAACAGAACTCGAATCACTTGCCAAGCTACCGGACCATCGATTCATTGTGATCGGTCCGTCGGACGCATCGGTTCTTCGCGACATGATGTTGCGTGCCCTCGCGGAGGCGAAGAGCCGCGTTACGTCCATCAGCTATCAATCCGGAGTATCTCAATGAAGTCACTCTTCTTCGCCAGTTTGTGCTGCGCTGTCCTTGTTGGATGCAGTTCTTCGTCGACCACCACGACAACCTCGAAACCAACACCCTCTCCTTCTTCCATTGCAGCCTCTCAGAATGCCTATCAGCCCGTTGTGCTGGCCAAGGACACCGTGATGGCACAGGCAACAGCTGGAGGGCTCACGTACGTCGCGGTTCCAAAGTCGAAGACTCCCCCACGTACAGAGTCCCTTCAGAGCATTGGCGACGAGATCGTGATGAAGTACGGAGAGTCCGTTCTGATCGTCATCGATAGTCTCAATCCAACAGCGGTCACGATCGAGTCGATCGTTGATGAAGCAACGAAAACGGTAACGCTACGTGTGGTCGACAAGGACAAGGACGTTGTGATGCTCACCCACAAATGTCAGACCGTGGATCGGATCGGCGGTGGCGCTACGGCGTTTCCCAAGATCAGCATTGCCGACGGCCTCGCATTGGAACAGGTCGTGGTCACACCGATGTGCGACGACAAGAACCGCCTTGCCGGGTATTCGATCCGGTATGGGGCTGAAGAACGTGGATGCCAAGTGCAGGCGCAGGCCGGACTAAAGTCCTTCCATCGTTGTTTCGACAAGGTTGCTCCGGAGAAGAAGCAGATAGCTAGGTCAGGAAGCACGGTAAAGAACGATACGTGGCGCCTTCTCTTCTATGGCGACGAACGCAAGTAGGGCAAGCAGGGCAAGAAGGCGGCAAGGCTCAATCCTTCTTCTTGATCCAATACGTTTGCATCCGCCCCTTTCCTTTCACCTCGATCACGCCGTGCTCTTCCACGTGGAAGACACCGGGACGCTGAGACTCAAGTGCTTCGACGAACGCACGAGTACAGTGGATCCTGTCAGCGTCTCCATTAGCTTCCATGCGCGCTGCAACGTTCACGGTGTCGCCCCATAGATCGTAGGCGAACCGACTCTCCCCAACGACGGCGGCCACAACGTCCCCACAATTGATACCAACCCGAATATGCAGGTCGTATCCACTCTCGTGCGCATACGTTTTCATCGCATCGAGCATGTCGACGGCGAATGATGCAATACGAACTGCATGATCGGCGGCCGGTGCCGGTACGCCTGTCGCCGCCATGTATCCATCGCCGATCGTTTTGATCCGCTCCACACCATGCTCACGAGCAAGTCTGTCAAAGAGCGAAAATAGTCCATTGAGGATCGTGATGATCTGAGTTGGTGAGAGGGAGGCGGTGAGCGGAGTGAACCCGACAAGGTCGGCAAACAGCACCGATGCATCCGAATAATGATCGGCGATCTGCCGTTCGCCATTCTTGAGTCGTTCCGCGATCGCCGATGGGAGTACGTTCAACAGAAGACCGCTACTGCGCTCTTGTTCCGCTTGCAAGTCCCTCGTTCTCTCACGCACCTGCTCTTCAAGTGCATGATTACGTGCCGTGATGGAACGTACGCGAGAACGGTAGAACCCCATCCCTACGAAGCCGATCGCAAGGGCAACACCGAACTTCAACCACAGTGTCTGCCACCACGCTGGTGTGATGATCACTGTGATCGGCTTGCGGGGTTCCTTCCAGGTGCCATCAACGTCAAAGACCTGCACACGAAACGAATACGTTCCCGGACCAACATTCTGGTAGCGTGCCTCGAGTGCGTCCGAAGCATCGATCCATCGAGCATCATAACCTTCGAGCAGATATCGATAACGCAAATGCTCACCATACGTGGGATCGATCACCGTGAACGCGATCGTGAACGGAGATTCCTCGTATCCAAGTGTCAGGGTATCTCGTAGGTTCAACCACGGTTCAAGCGGTCGTATCTCGTCGCGCACACGCAAGGCAGAGAACTCAATGGCAACATCGGTGCGCATGGCAGGAACGGTGTGTGGATCCAGAACGCTTGTGCCGCGCGCATGCTCAAGCCAGATCTTCATTGTGTTACCGACACTCGGAAATGTTGCCGACCGAATACGAAGTGGGCCGTCGTCGCCGTCGAGTGGAAGGAGTCGATATCGCAGTGAGTGCAGATCCAGGCACTCTACATGCGTGGTGGCAACGATCCACAGGACGCCTCGATGGTCCCGCTTGGCTCCGAGGTATGGTTGGCGTCCTGCGTCCACGAACGGACTCTTCACACGCACAAACGTTCTCTGCGACAGGTCAACGATCGCAACACCTCGACGATCCACGATCACAGCCTTGCCACCCTCCAGCATTGACATGTACTTGATCGCAGCAAGCTTTTCCATGTTCTCGTTCGATGGTCGCAAGTGCAATGGAGACACCGATCCGTCGGCATTCAACGTTCCCGCGTCCTTGTATCCGTGCACCCATGTACGTCCGTCCGTGCTTGGGACGACGGCGACGATCGCATTCTGAAGTTCGAAGTCGAGCACATTGTCCGTACCCGCGCGATGGTCGAACGAATTCGTTGTCGGATCCCACGTGAATCGTCCATGATCGGTGAACGCCAGGAGTGTACCATCGCGCAATTCGCCGAAACGTAAGACCGTGGTCGAGAGGTCGGATGCCTCGAGGTTCGACATCGGTAGCGCGTAGCGCTTGACCTCACCACTCATCGGCCAGATGGCAAACACTTCACCTTTGCTTCCTACCCACACACGACCGTCGCGTGCACGATAGGCGCCACGGACGTCCACACGTTGTGGACCAAGCCCGATGTACTGCACAGCTTGGGTACGCGTGTTCACCAGGGCTGCGTCCGCTGGGCCGGTTGAGAAGAATGCCAACGTACGCTCTTCGTCAATACCAACAGCTTGAACAACCTGGTCGTTGAGACCGTTGATCGGTTGTGCGAACGGTCGCATCGGATCTTGAACGATCACTCCTCCGCTTGGAGGTTGCGCTGTGATGCGACCGTAAGCATCGACATGGACAGGAACGATGGTGCTTTGCGGTGTTGCAAGTGCCGTTTGCCCAACAAAGGACACGAAGGAATACACTCCGGATACCGGGTCAACAGAGGAAACGCCTCCTGATCCCGACCACCATAGCGTGTTATGAGCATCGAGGATGCCCGATTCACATTGGACGACTTCGGACCGACGTAGCTCCGGTCGATCAACGACCCTCACTTCGAACTGTCCACTTCGCTGTCGTTGAACAAGCCCGATCGTGCCGCCGGCCGTTACGATCACACATCGATCATTGTTCATTGGCCTAAAAACGGCTATCGTTTGACCTACGAACACTGGCGGCAGTGGGACGGCACTGACACTTCCCTTGTGCGTGAGATCGAGCACCTGCATGGCGCCCGTATGCCACGAGAGCAACCATGCGACGCGTCCGTCCGCCGTCCGCATCAACAATTCGGGCAGGTCCGTCGTCGTCCGAATGGAAGCATTCACCACTCGGAAAATGGAGTCGGAAGGACCAAGGGAGGCGAGGCCATACTGGGTTAACGCCCAGAGCTTTCCAAGTCGGTCACTGATCGGTGATGGCGAACCGGTGATCTCGACAACGGCCGAATGTGGTCCTTGTGCAACCCTCATAGGTGAAGAAGTGCTGCGAACGAGGTTGAAGAGCTTGTTGACGTGTGAGGCATTCGTGGAGTACACGAGTGAGTCGTTGACCGCCACGACCACACTCGACTTCAAGGGTTCACCATCTCTCCGTCCACTCGGATACCAATTATGAAACGCCTGCCGTCCACGATCGAACTCCGCAAATCCATTGATGGCAGAGAATCGCAACCTTCCGCTTCCGTCCTCGAAGATCTGATAACAGCGTTGATTGATCACCGACGTTGAGTCTTCGAGGTTCGGTCCGAAGGTTTGCAGCGAACGACCATTCCATCGGCACAGACCGTCTTGTGTGGCGATCCAGATCACACCGGATCTGTCCACATGTGCCTCGTTCACATTGAACGAAGGAAGACCATTCCGCACATCGATCGAGTGCACGGCATGTTGCTGCGCAACAAGGTGAGATGCGCATAGCACATGAAGGCAGAGTGCAAAGACGTGTCGTTTTAAGCTCATGATCCCTCCAGAACCCGAACATACGACGCTGGCGGGTTTCATTGACCGATTCTACGCTGTACATTGGGACTTAGAACACGAACGCTGAGTCCCAATGCGCACCTACGAAGACCACCTGACCACCGTCAACGCCGCAAATGATGCCTATGATCATGGGCAACTCGAATCCGTTGCCGAAGAGCTTGCACGGACCGATGATCCGCGATGTCATGCTCTCGGAATGCTCGCGCACGGACTCGCCGCGTACATCCGCCACTCGTACACTGATGCGCTCCCTTGGTTCGAGCGTGCCCTCGAGGCATACACCAACGTTGACGATGATCTCGGTATCGCACGTGCTCTGAGCAACGTGGGTCTGGTGCACTACCTGAACGGTCGGGAGACAGAAGCACTCAATGCCTTCACGCGCTCCCTCGAGATCCACAAGCGCTGTGGCAACACAAAAGGCATCGCAACGCTGACGAGCTTCCTTGGCATCGTCAACTTCGGCATGGGCAACTATGCCGATGCCCTCGAGCAATACACTGCCTCGCTTGCCATGCACGTGGAGCTCGGCAACGATGCGGAGATCGCGAACGATCTCAGTAACATCGGTTTGGTGTACGAGACCACCGGTGACTATCCCACAGCCCTCGAGTACTATCACAAAGCCTATCACAAGTACGAGGCCATCAATGACCGCGACGGACTAGCAGGGGTGATCGGCAACATCGGAAATGTGCAGAGCGTGACCGGCGATCTCAATGCGGCCATGGACAGTTATCAGTTGGCCCTTGCCATCCATACGGAACTTGGCGTCCAACGCGGCGTGGCCGTCGTCACCGGCAACATCGGTTCACTGCTGGTGCTCATGCATCGCCTCGACGAAGCACAGTCCTATCTCCAGCGAGCGCTCGATCTCTATACAGCGCTCGGCGACCAGCGTGGCGCCGGCAACGTGCTCGGCAGTATTGCTTCAACGTTCATCAAGCAAGGCAATGTCGACGAGGCTCGTCGTGTGGTGGGCTCGACCTCGATCACCGAGTTCGACAACCCTCGCACTGTGATCGATCTGCTCGACAGTACCGCCAAGCTCCACGATCACGACGGTGATGTGGATGCGGCCATCGCTGTCCTCACTTCTGCCTTGGCGATCGCCGAAGAGCATACCCTCCGCGAGGAGCAGGCCGACATTCAAGCGCAGCTTCGCGACCTTGCGCTCAAGCAGAACAACCTCGCAGAATACGTTGCTCGGAACACGGCCTTCATGAAGTTGAACGACGAGATCCGCGGACAGGACGCCACGCGACGTCTTGCCATGCACGATGCCCAACGTCGCATCGATGCAGAGCGCAAGGAACACGAGAAGCACCTGGCCATCCTCCATTCCACCTTGCCAAAGCACGTTGCTGAGAGGGTGGCACGGGGCGAGGTGGTGAACGATCATTACGACCATGCGGCCGTGCTCTTCCTCGACATTGTTGGCTTCACGACGATCTCGTCGCGTCTCGATCCGCAGCAAGTGATCGAACTGCTCGACAGGATCTTCAAGCACTGCGATGCCATTTGCGGACGTCACGGTCTCACGAAGATCAAGACCATCGGCGATTCCTATATGGCCGTGTCGTTCGATGCCGATGCAGCGAAGGCATGTCGGGATGCGGCGTTGGCGGCGTTGGGAATGCAACAAATGCAGTACCAATACAGAATACAGGATACAGAATGCAATGAGGGAATGATAGAATACAGAATAGGACTACACTGCGGTCCCCTTGTGGCGGGCGTGATCGGCTCCGAGCGCATGCAGTACGATGTGTGGGGCGACACCGTGAACATCGCCTCACGGATGGAGTCGACCGGAGAGCGAGGCAGAATTCAATGCAGTGAGGAGTTCGCAGAGAGGATCAAGAATGCGGACTCCATCGAGGTGACGTTGCGTGGCGTGAACGACGTCAAAGGAAAGGGTGCCATGCGAACGTACTGGATCGGACACAAGGCGACGTAGTTCGCGAAAAGTACCTTTTCCCAAAACGCCTTCAAACGTAATTTTCCAGACCATGGACACACACATCCTCGTCTCGAACTTGACCAATCCGACGCTACTTTTCTTCGTGTTGGGTGTGATCGCATCGAGGATCCGTAGTGACCTCGAGATCCCGGCCGCATCGGTCAAGTTCATCTCGCTCTACCTTCTCTTTTCTATTGGCTTCAAGGGCGGACAGGAGCTCTCGCACAGCTCGTTCACGTCGGAGATCGCATGGTCGCTTGTCTTCGGTCTGCTGATCTCGACGTTGATCCCAGCCTACACCTTCTTCATTTTGAAGCGTAAGCTCTCGGTAGCCGACAGTGGCGCGATCGCAGCCGCCTATGGCTCGGTCAGTGCCGTCACCTTCGTGGCAGCCTCTGCATTTCTGGAATCACAGCAACTCACATTCGGCGGACACATGGTGGCCGTGATGGCACTCATGGAATCGCCTGCCATTCTCGTTGGCGTTGTGCTGATGATCGTCTACGATGCACGCTCGACATCGCGGGCATCGCTTGGTCCGATGATCCGACATTCCTTCACCAACGGAAGCGTGTTGATGATCGTGGGAAGTCTGATCATAGGACTGATCGCCGACGTCAAAGCGGCAGAAGGCATCAAGCCCTTCACCACTGATATCTTCAAGGGCTTCCTCGCCATTTTCCTGCTCGAGATGGGACTGGTCACTGGTGCAAAGCTCTCTGCCTTCCGTCAGTACGGATGGTTCGCCCTTACCTTCGCCGTCGTCATTCCGTGCGTGAACGGATGCGCCGTTGCCGCGACCAGCCATCTCGTGAGTGCTGATCCCGGCAATCGGTTCATGTTCGCCGTCCTGGCCGCCAGCGCCTCCTACATTGCCGTCCCTGCCGCCATGCGCCTTGCCGCTCCCAAGGCCGATCCCGGCCTCTACATTCCCATGGCCCTTGCCGTCACCTTCCCGTTCAACATCACGGTTGGCATGCCGCTCTATGCATGGGTGATCCAGAACATCTGATCAGCGCATGAACATCATCCGGCGTGCTTCTTGCTGTGAACGGACGATGATGGCATAGATGCCACGCGGCAATGTTGCCACGGTTGAAGGAAGGGTGAGCTGTCCATTGGTGGCAATGATGTTCGACGCATGCACGAGCACTGCGCCGGTCGCATCCATGACGTCGACGTCGTGCTCACCATCGTTGATACCGGAGAGCATGGCAACCGACGCATCACCCATTGGCTGCGGATGGATCGCATTGCTCAACGACGGTACGTCCAGCACCGATGTCGGGTCCTCGACCACGATGCTCACGGTCGGCATGAAGTTCCAGCTATCGTCTGCCGACTCGATATCATCGAGGTTCACGGCGTTGCCTGTTGCACGCAGGTAATACGTGCCGGGTGATGCAGGCGCCTTGAACGAGAAGATGAACTGTGCCTTGCCACCCTGCATGGTCTTCGGTGCCGAGTGCACGAGTTCGTTCACCTTCATCTTGAGTCCGGAACCTGCCGGCGCGATCAATGTGCCTGCGTCCGTGTTGCCTGAAGTGGTGGTCTTGACGGCGATGTTCACGCCCGCGGCCAACATGGATGTGTGTGCCACTTCGATGGTGAACGCGCGTGTTTCACCCGGTGCCATGGTCATCGATTGAACCGGTGCGCCGAGGAGTTGCACGGTGGTGGCCGTGCTTGGGTTCACGCCGTGGCAGTCTCCGCAGCCTTCGCCGGCGACAACGGTGCGACCGGATTTACCGGACTTGTCCGCTTTGACAATGGTAGCAGTGGTGAGTCCTACGGCGAGGAGCATCACGAGAAGTTTGGTCATCATGGTACGATCATCAAGGAAGTGGTGAAGGGAAGTGCGCCGGTCGTTGTCATCCATCGGATCACATAGGCACCAGGTGCCAGTGAGGTTGCGAGTTCGGTATGCATGCTTGGAAGGTCAGCGTGGTGCACGGTCTGTCCGGTGATGGAGATCACATCACATCCGACAACATCGGCGTGTGGCTTGCGGATCGTGAAGGAGTGACCGTTGCTCACGGGTTGCGGTGCGATAAGGGCACGACCATCTTCGTCTTGCGTGCGAACATCGGTGAGCACAGGATTCACCACCATGAAGGCACCCGATACTTCGAGGATCTTCGCGGGGTTGGCCGCATCGACGATGCGGATCACACCAAGTCCGTCGGCATGCTTGGGCACATTCCATTGATAGTGACCGATGTTGGCATGAATGTTCGACGTGATGGTCTGCCATCCGTCACCGCATGCATCCCACTCCACATTCACCTTGCACGTTGCACGTGTCTCCCATGTGATCAAGGTGGCCGTACTTGGTGTGAGTCGTGCACCGGTGCGTGGCGCCGTGATGTGCACGGTCTCGATCTCCGTTGTGTCTCCATCATCGGTGGTCGAACCGAGGATCGTAAAGGCGATCTTGTTGATCGACTCTTGCGAACTGTTGAGCATGTTACTCAAGCGGATGAAGGCCGTGGTGGTCGGATGATTCGGGACCACCCAAGCGAACTGTGCATTCTTGGCATTCACGCCTTCGGCGATCACGGTCCACGGTCCGGCAGGACCGTCGGCTGACCATTCAATGCGTAAGCTGACGGTTGCCACGGTCGAAGTGTCCTTGCCACCGCCGCCACCTCCACTTGTCGTTGTCGTATCCGTACCACCACCGCCACCGCCGGTTGTTGTGGTGTCTGTGCCGCCTCCACCTGTCGATGTCGTATCCGTGCCGCCGCCCGATCCGGTGCCCGTGGTGTCGCCACCGTTATCGTCGCCGCCGTCATCTCCATCGTCATCACCATCGTCGTCGCCATCGTCGTCGCCGCTGTCGGAACTATCGTCGTCCTCATCTTCTTCTTCCGACATCAAGAGCTTCACGGCCGAACCGCTCCATCGAATGGAGACGCGGTCACCCACATGATAGAGCTCGGCGCCTTGTGGAACCGTGAGCACGAAGGTTGCCGCCGTGCTCTGCGGAAGGATCATCATGTTGATGGTGTTCTTCGAGGTGAGCGTGGGCGTTTCCACGGACGAGACACGCACGAACACCGACATCGACGAATCCGTCGGCACCGTCCACTGATACGTCCCGGCCGATGCCGGCATGCTGGTGACGATGTTCTTCCATGGACCTGATGCGCCTGTTGTGCTGTAGTCGAGCATTACGTTCTGCACACTCGTCGAACGCCACGTGATCGGAACGACGGTGCCGATGCGCAGCGTCGCGCCACCAACCGGTGCCGTAAGCGTGAGGGTTGGAGAAGGCGGCGGGGGTGGCGTGGTCGTGATCGTGAAGGCCGCATTCGACATGTCGGAAGTTGTTGCTGTGGTGGTCGACACATCACGTACACGCACGAAGCCACTCGTTGTGGCCGTGTTCGGCACGGTCCATGCGTACGAGCCGGTTGACGCGGACACAGAAGCGGCGATCGTCGTCCACGGACCATTCGTTCCGGTTGCACTCCAATCGATGGCCACTGTGGTGACGTTCGTTGACGTCCACGTGATCGTATGCGCTGAGCCCGACTGCCATTGTTCGCCACCATTCGGTGCCAACACGGTGATCACCGGTGTCGGCGTCGATGCCGTGACCACCAAGGTGAACTGTGGCAGACGTGCCCATAGGTCGCCGGTGTCTTCGACACCGTTGTTGTTCGTCGAGAGTCCGATCGCTCGTAGGTAATACGTACCCGGCGTTGTTGGTGCCGTCCATGCGAAGTCGAACGTGGCACTGTTGTTCGTCAGCGTCTTCGGTGAGCTATGCGTAAGCTCTGTGCCGGAGAGTTTGAGGTTCGTTCCGGCCGCGGTGAGCGTTCCTGCGTCCGTGGTTCCCGTCATGTCGGTCTTCACCGCAATGTTCACACCGGCGGTGCGACCCGTTGCCGTATGCGCGATCAGCACCGAGAGATTGACCTTCGCGCCTGCTGTGACGTTCATGGAGTTTCCCGTTGAACCCGGAACAGAGAGGGCAACGGCAGCCGAAGCGGAGGAAGAGTGACACGATCCGCAGCCCGCGCTGGTAGTGGCCGTGCGACCTGTTTTGCCGTTGTTGCTGGCCTGCAGGCCGATCACGGCGAAGAGCGCGAGAACGAGTGAAAGTTGAAGAGTACGTATCATCGTACGTCCTTTCGTGAAAAGGAAAAGTGGCGAACGCCAGTATTGCGACATGCGATCCAATCGACATGGTCGCGATTTGGTTACAGCGCACACGAGATGTATCCTTTTCAGACCCTTACGAGTTGTAGACCCTATGACGTCATTGGATGCACTCACCGACGAAGAGTTGATGGAGCGCTTGAAGGCCGACGAGATCGAGGCCTATCGGGTGCTGTATCAGCGCTATAAGCGTACGATGTATGCATACATTCTGCAGATCGTTCGCAACGATGAAGTGGCCAAGGATGTGTTCCAGACCGTGTTCGCCGAGATCTTCGAACATCGACGTCAGTTCACCTACGGAACGTTTCGCGCATGGATGTATACGATCGCTCGGAACGCTGCGATGAAGGCTTGGACAAAAGAGGCACCATCACGTGCTGGTCGTGGCATTGCCGATCCCCCCGAACTCGCGGACGAGAGCGATCGGACCGGCGCTGATGTTCTTCTCTCGAATGCACTCCACACCGCACTCAAACAACTCACGCCGGAGTTTCAACAGGCGATCCAACTCCGGTACTACGACGATCTCTCCTTCGAAGAGATCGCAGATCGATTGAACATTTCTCTCTCGCTTGCCAAGGTGAGAGTGACACGGGCCAAGCAGGCACTCCGCACGCTGCTGATGCCACTGTCTTCGGAGGTCATGATATGAGCAAACGCCATCCCGACGAACAACTTTGGAACGACATCGTGCAAGACGACGAACTTGATCGTTTCTTCGACGAGAGCGAGACATCCCTCGTTGCTCGCGCAGAACAACACGTCCGCAGGACGTCCGCACCATGGAAACGTCCCGGCACCATTGGCCTGGCCATCGGACTGTTGATCACAACCGGTGTGGTATGGTCGGTGTTCACACAGCAGGCGCCCGAGGTTGCTGTGGCGACGACCACTCCTCGATCATCCATCACAACGCCAATGGTCGCACCATCACCCGCACCTGCATCCGTACCAACGGCAAGTGCTCCGACCACTGAACGCTTTGCCACCCATGTCTCGGCCACGTCCACATCGAATAGCGCCGCCCTCATCGAACGTGCGGATTCGTTGCAAGGTGTTGTGTCGAACACATCCGACGTCCATCAAACGCCAACGATGTGGTATACGATCGGCGTGCTTCGGCACCGTGCCGGTCAGGTAGAAGCAGCGCGACGCGCTTTGGCAGAGGCGGAACACCTTGCGAATCAAATGAAGCTGGATGATCTGCTCGACAAGATCCGTCGTGAACAGACTTCCCTACCGTCCCGTTAAGACGATCTCTCCGGGCGACGTGGCCGTGGTACTTCCGTCGATGGTCTGCACGATCAGACGATAGGTGCATAGGCGACGTTGCTTCTTCGTGCGACCGACAATGCCCTTGATCTCGTGATCGATCTGTGCGGGAACCGCTCCCGTACCTTGAATGATCTCCATGGGTGCATCGGGCACATTCGGGAACGAGATCTCAATGGTCCACGAACGGACCGCAACATCAGACCCCACTGTTGGCGCAAAGCGCACGATCACCGGATCTGTGCGCAGCACGGTCGTTCGCACCGTCAACGTCACCACCGGTGGCGGCGGCGCAATGGATCGCACGAAGTATTGGTGCACCGTGATCACCGTGCCGACGGTGTCGGTGGTCTGTCGTGCCAACGTGATGCTCGGCGTTTCACCATAGGCGGCCACGATCGTCGACGTGTCGCTTATCATTCGTTGCGTGAACGTTGGTGGAGATGGGACCGGAGGAATGAACGGCGGAGCAGCCGGGATGGTGGTGTCAGGGAGGAGAGGCGGCGAGGACGCGGTCGACGTGCGCAGACGCACGCCAACACTCAATCCCACCATCGTCCATGATACATCGGTCGAGATCGACGTGAGCGGTATCTCGATGCGCACATTCGGCTCGAGCATGAAGGCGCCCACCGATGTTCCATTCGATTCCACACCGAGCTCGATCATCGGCACGATCGTCTTGCTTCCGGGTAGTTGACCGGAGCGATCGGTAGATGGCGGGAACTGCACACCCGGCGGATCGAGGATCCGCTGCGATTGCGTGACGCTCGGTTGCAATGCCGCACGTGCGATCACGCCCACGCGGAATCGTGCCGATCGTGTGCTGAACAATGCCGACAGCGATGCATCGATGGCCGTGTACTGCAAGGCGATCGTATGCTCGATGGTGGCCGGCACCACATCGCCATCAATGGACAATGTGGTGGATTCATTGGCGCGAATGGACGACGTGGTATGCATCACACCAAGGCCGCCCACAAGCGTCCACGTCGGATCGAGGACCATGCCTCCCTCCAACCCTACTGCACCCTGCCATCCGACAGACGGTGAGAACGTGACACCAGCACTTGGATATCCGGGCAATTCCGAAAAGGAAGGTAACTGCAACATGCCGCCCACACGGGCCTGTACGCCCAGCCAGAGCGGCTGCGCGTGGACCGATGTGCACCACAACAGGAGCACGCCGATCAGTGCACAACGATGAAGCGCTGCACGGCCGTTGACGTGCCGGTGTGAAAGACGGCCGTATAGGTACCGGATGCCAGGCCAACGGGAATGGTCACGCTGACGACGGCCGCCGGTAAGGTTGGTGCAATGGTCCATGAGCTGGTCAAATTACCCGTGTTGTCGTACACGTCCAACACTCCGCCTTGGTCTGCATGGTACAATCGCACCTGCAGTGGCAACGACGAAGGACTTGGTGTGATCACCACTGCCGCTTGCGACGTGTCGAGTTGCACGTATCGAGGTCCGCCACTCCATGCATCGTCGATCACGAACGTGGCCGTCAATGTCGTGTCGGCACGGTAGATGCGCGTTGGACCTGCATAGAATTCGATCTCGTCAACGACAACGGTGCTCGTGTCGTGATCGCCCAGACATCCCGTGAACATGAGCGTGGCGGCAAGTGTGGTGTCCGTCGGCAGTGCGCTCTTGCGCAAGGTGGTGCGTGTGGTGCCGAGCACCACATCGGAGCGGTTGGAGGAATCGAGGGCGACCACGGTGTTGCGATAGGCGATGCGCATTTGCACGTCGGTGACGTTGCGTTCCGTGAGCCATGTATGACCGATGGCAAGCTGGATGGGCAGCACTCGCGCCTCACCGATCTTGAGATGGACGGGGACACTGTTGCATGCAAGGCGCACGGGATCCGATACCGCCGGTGTGTCCGGCTTGCGTCGCACGGGTATGGTGACGACGACGATGGCCGTGTCCTCCACGGCCTGTGCTTCGGCTCGGAGCGTGACGTCGTCCTCCGTCAGCGCCTCGACCTGCACCATGCATTCGACGGAATCGCCCGGGAGCACGACACCGTAGGGCGGAGGGGTGGCAAGGGACACGTTGGCCTTCGTTGCCGAGACGATCATGGCCTGCACGGTTGCCGAGGCGGAGCCGACGTTGCGGATGACCATGCGCACCATCGTTGGTGTTGCGATGGACAGTGAGTCCGGCGGATCGGCACGAAGGGTGATGTCTGCATGGGAGGTGTCGGGCGGTGGACCGGTGCGTCCCCTTCCCTTGAGTTGCGTGGTGGCAATGGCCGTCGTGCTCGACCACCAGGTGAGCGTGCCCGACATGGCCAGTGTATCGGTTGGCGAGAAGCGGAGCAGGACGGAGTCCGAAGCGCCCGACGCAAGACGACGCGACGTGAAGGGTTGCACCAGTTGCACATGCGCCGCCTGCAAGCGCACGCTATCTAGGCGGACCGACACGGTTGCCGGGTTCAATAGCACAGCGGCGACGATGGTATCGCGTCCGATCTCCACGCGATCGAAGTCCACGCTGACGGCAACGGGCGGAGGTTGGGCATGGCGGGAGCGGATGACGTGACCGGCTTTCCACGTCTGACCGTTCGACGTAACACGACACTCTACACCATGGTCTCCGAGCTCGGATGCCAGAATTGCATACGAGATCGTGTCTGTAGCGCCCGGATCGAGGAAGTGGACCGTTGGACCGATGATGGGTCCCAGGATCCAATGTGGGTCGGTTTGCACGTCCCGAATTTCCACGGTCACCTCCGTCATCCGCGTCCCTACGTTGCGAATTGGTAGGCGGATCGTGTCGAGGTTATCCACAATGCACGATGTGGATAACGGCGGAAGAATGCGAATGTCAAGCGGTGAGATCACCGTCGAATCTTTGCCGACCCATCGGATCACAGCCGTCGCCGTGGTGTCCGCATACCAACATTGCACCGTGGCCGAGTCGGCGCCGATACGCCTAGCTCGCACGAGCACATCGGCATACGACTGTTTGTTTTCAATCACTTGCGGAAACGAAACGATACTACACTTCAAGGTATCCGTCACCACATGTGCACTATCGATGGCGACGTTCGAACCACGAAGGAGCTCGATCAGCACGGGCGAATGGACGCTGTCGCCCACGCGAATGGAATCCAACGTGACATCTTCCATGGCGATCCGCGGCTTTGGCGGAGGTGGCGGAAGGGTGGAATCGATGGCGACGCCGTGAAGAACGACGTTGAAGCGTCGACCGTCGACGTTTTCCACAATGGTGTCCGTCAATACACCCGCTGTTCGCGGTCGCCAGACAACATGCACCACCGAATCGCCCTGCGGACCGAGTGGCCATGGTGCCGCCGGAGCTAGCGAGACCTGTTCTCCACTGTGGAGTGTGGATATCGAGAGCACGTGCACCGTGTGGAAAAGACCGTGGTTTCGGATGTGGAACGTGCGTCGAGCAGAGTCGCCAACGGTCACTGTATCCATATTGACAATCAACGGACTTACCGAGATCGTATCACGTGGTTTCGAGCGCAGAATGGCATTGTCGGGAAGCTCGCTCGCGGGTGGATCTCGACGTGCGGCCGTGGCGGGCATGTCCAGGTCCGGCGAGGTTGTCCACAGTATCATGGTGAACGTGTCGACCGAGTCCACGTCGATCCTTGCCGCCACGTCCACCCCGCTCCCTCCCGCAAACGATGTGAATTGCAGTGTGGATAACGTTGGATCGAAGACGCAGGCAAGGATGTCGTCGGAGCCATGGTTTGTCGACTGCCAAGCGTCGGCACTGACCGAGAAATTGCCGGTCGTTGCCAGTCCGGCGATCACCCTTCCGTCGCCCATGGTCCCCACGGACGTTACCCGATCCGACGCTTCCGTGCCCACAAACGTTGAGGAGCGGATGGTGCCGTCGGGGGCGATCACGGACAGGAATCCGTCGCCCCCACCAAGGGCCGTCGTGCGATGACCTGTGTGCGCTAAGGGGAGCGTGTCGGACGTGGTGCGACCACCAATGATCACGTCTTGCGATGTGGCAAGGGTCGCGCAGAGCACGTCCACCGTGTCGGTTCCCCGCAGGGTTGCGGTCCACTCGGCGGCACCGGTCTCGAGCAATCGCGTGACGTGCGATGTGGGCACCTCGTCATCGCTTCGGGTTTTCCACACCACGATCATGGACCGATCGGCACGACCAAGGATCGACACAGCGGCATCCTTCTCCTTGGAGCCAAGGTAGGAGGCATACTGAATGGTGGCGAGGTTGGCGTCAATTCCAAGAACGTAGCAATCGCGGTCCCCTGCAATTGTCGATCGGGCCGCGGTCAGCGTCACCGAAAGTTGATCGTCTTCGGTGGTCCCCGCGAACCACACTTCCCCGTTGGCCCGTTCTGTGATCGACGCCATGTCGATGGGCTTTGCGCTTTCGAACTGCACCGACGAGGTTGGTGGGCCCAGGGTGACAGGGAGGCGAAGGATGACGGAGAATTCTTCTGCAGGACCGCTGAGCGCAATGGTGGTCGTGGTGACGGTTCTCTTTTGCGAGGCATAGGCCACGACCACGGATCCATCGGCAGTAACGCACATCGAGCGAACGTCATCGTCGTCGGATGTGCCAACATAGGTGGCCGCTACGAGTGTGCCCTGTGGCGTGCGGATCTCGACGTAGCCGTCCCTGCCACCTTGTCGCCCTGCCATGTAGGCTCCCGCTGTGGTGGCAAGAGCGGCGGACGACGTGGTGAAGGCCATCACGGTATTGCCATTGGGAAGCGTGGCCGCAAAGGGCGGGCGCTCGGCCGCAGCACCACCTACATAGGTGCTGCCGGACTCCATAAACATCCCGGTCGCCGGAGGGGGTTGAGCCACGGCGACCAGGAGTGAAAGGTATAGAATGAGGGGTTTAACTCTCTTCACATGTTCTCAAGACGGATGTCCTCGAAATCGTTACACATCCGACATCATTGCCGTTGAAGTGTCGTGGTGGAGATGCGCAGTGCATCGGAGACGCGAAGCGCATAGGCACCGGGTGGAAGGATGGACACGTTGACGATGGCCTCGCGCGGGTCGGTCATCACATCGATCATCAGGTTACCCAGCATGTCGAAGATCTCGACGCGTACCTCATAGACCGATGCCGTGAACGATTCATCGAGCACAAGGTGCAC
Source organism: Kapaibacterium sp. (SeqCode) (assembly GCA_044224925.1). Lineage (GTDB taxonomy): Bacteria > Bacteroidota > Ignavibacteria > Kapaibacteriales > Kapaibacteriaceae > Kapaibacterium. Next base: position 198,406 of record JBGAJM010000005.1, on the reverse strand, counting down.
ATGGTCGGTACACGGATTCGGGACAACGATGGTGCCGCCCACGGCTGTCTGCTGTGTGGCCACGGAGACCGGTGTCGGATCGAAGCGTGCAATGCCTTTGTCACCGGCGGCGAGGATCGTTGTGCCGTTGATGTGCAGTGCGTTCACATCGAACCGTTCATTGGGGTAGTTCGAGTCGTAGAGCGTGTCCACCACACTGTTCCCACGATGCAGCCGGAACAGACTACCGGTGGTCGATGCCGCATAGATATTGTCGGTGGCATGCGGATCGACGATCAGTGCCGATGGCTGGTCGGTGAGCGTCCATTGTGACGTCCACGTTGCCCCGCCGTCGGTGGAACGCGAGACAGTGCTATAGGAGCTACCAAAGAACGCAGCAGGTCCGGTGGGGTCGACGGCCAAGACCGTAGGAGGATAACCACTTCCTTCTCGTTTCGTCCATGTTGTACCACCATCGGAGGATGTGTACAGCGTTCCGGACTCAAGTGCGATCATGCGCATGGGATCGGTGGCACGACGGATCTCGTTGATGTAGCCGAACGATGGAGTTTGAATGGTGGTCCACGATGCTCCTCCATTGCTGGAACGTTTGATCGTGAACATGCCGCCGACCACCACATCGCTCGCATTGGTGGGATGATAGGAGGCGGTGTAGATCGGAATGTTCTGTTGTGGGTTTGAACCGAGCCACGTGCGACCGGCATCGGTGCTGTGATAGATCTCTGAGTTCGTACCGCCGACCATGTTCTGCGTTGACGCATCGCAGACATCGAAGGAATACACGCGACCACCGGAAGGCTGCTCGTATTTCACCGGTGTGAGCCATGACCATGTTTCGCCACCATTCGTGGTCTCGACCACATCATTCGTTCCTTCGAGGTAGAAGTGCGCATCCGTGACCGCATGGATCCGACGCACGCTCAAGAATGCCAGCCCATTCTCGATGCGTTGCCATGGTGCACCGGTGGCCGTTCCGCGAAGGATGCCTCCTTCATAGCATGCCAGCGTGAGGATGTGACCAACAAGGGCTGCCTTCAGCCGTGCAGGATTCATCGTGTCGGCAACGGTCCACGACATGCCGCGGTCCGTGCTTCGCAGGACGTTCGTTCCCCACGACCACATGATGTTCGGTGTCTCGCGATCTTGTTCAATGCCTGTTGTCGTCAGAATGTTCTTGCCGGTTCGGTCCGACCATGTGCGTCCGTAGTCCGTCGACACGCCGATCCGTCCTTGGAAGTAGGCATAGAGTCTCGTACTGTCCGTCAGGTCTGCGCACTTCAGCGAGATAGAATATCCAAGGACTCCGGTGTATGTGATCTTCGTCCACGTTGCACCGGTGTCGATGCTCTCATAGATGGAATCGCGCAGTGCCGTCCACATCCGTCGTGGTGCCGCTTCCGACATGAGGATCGGCGAAATGCCCACCGTGCTTGGACGTGTTGCGATCACCGTATCCCAATGTGCGCCGTTGTTCGTGGTGCGCACCACGGGAAGTGCGTTGCCCCAAGCAAGCCATGTGGATGTCGTGCCGGGTGCCTTTCGAACCTTATTGAAGGGTGACGTGGCGGGGAGGTCGAAGACCTTTTTCCACGACACACCGAAGTTCGATGTTTCGTGCAGTGCGCCGTAGGCGATCAATTGCAGTGTTTGTGTGGTGCCGGGCACGAAGCGTAGGTCGTAGAATCCGCCAGTCCATCCCGTCGGAACAGTGGCGAATGGCTGCCACGTTGTTCCGCCGTTCGTGGTATAGAAGAACTTCTCTGTCGACATGATGCGAGTGGCGATGATGTTGGGGTCCACGGTGCTCACCGTCAGTTCATCGAATGTTCCCCCATTCGGTCCGTCAAGTGGTACCCACCGTTGTGCCTGGACCGTACCAAATTCAAGTGCCAGCGCGAAAAGTAGGATGAGCGATTTCATGGTGAGCCTCTCTCTGATTGATGCCTCAACTTGTGCACCTAGGCCGCGTCGACCAATGATAATCGTCACCCTGACGGACGTCCTTTGAAGAGAGTCAGAAATTGCGGATGTTAGCCTCCGAAACCTCGCACGACGTTCGCTGCGAGCTTCGCACACCACGCAAGGTCTAGCACATGCTGCCTACGAATACAAACGACCCGGAATACTATCACAAGGTCGTGGACTGTCAGTATGCCTGTCCCGCCCACACTCCCGTTCCCGAGTACATCCGCCTGATCGCTGCCGGCAAGTACACCGAAGCCTACATCGTGAATTGGGAGTCGAACGTCTTCCCCGGTGTGCTCGGACGTACGTGTGACCGACCGTGCGAGCCGGCATGTCGACGTGTGCGTGTGGAAGAACAACCCGTGGCCATCTGTCGCCTCAAGCGCGTTGCCGCCGATCACAAAGGCGACCTCACGAGCTACATTCCGCAAGGACCCTTTCCGCCAAACGGAAAGAAGATCGCCCTCATCGGTGGTGGCCCTGCCTCCCTGACCGTTGCTCGTGACCTTGCCCCACTTGGTTACGAGATCCATCTCTTCGACGAACAGCCTGCCGGTGGCGGCATGATGCGCACGCAGATCCCGTCGTTCCGACTTCCGATCTCCGTGCTCGAAGAAGAAGTGGGCCACATCCTCAACATGGGCATTCACACGCAGTTCCTCACGTATGTGAACAGTCTGCGCTCCGTGCTCGAACAAGACTACGATGCAGTATTCGTGGGAACGGGTGCGCCGCGTGGACGTGACCTGCAGATCCCCGGACGGAATGAAGCGGCCAAGAACGTGCACATCGGTATCGACTGGTTGCAGAGCGTTGCCTTCGAACACACGAAGCAGATCGGCAAACGCGTGATCGTGCTTGGTGGCGGAAACACTGCCATGGACTGTTGTCGAACGGCACGGCGGCTGGGTGGCGAGGAGGTCAAGGTTCTCGTGCGGAGTCCGTTCGCCGAGATGAAGGCCTCGCCATGGGAGAAAGAAGACGCCATGCACGAGGACATTCCGATCCTCGACAATCACGTGCCTGTCTCCTTCATTGTCGAAGATGGCGTGCTCAAGGGCATGACCTTTGACAAGGTCCATGCCGTGTATGACGAGAACGGCAAGCGATCGCTCGTATCAACCGGAGAGCCACATGTTCGCGTCGACGCGGACGATGTGCTCATCGCCATCGGACAGGAGAACTCCTTCCCATGGATCGAACGTGACCTTGGTATGGAGTTCGACAAGTGGGACATGCCGGTGGTGGATCCAACTACGTATCAATCGACCATTCCAACGGTCTTCTTCGGTGGCGACGCCGCCTTCGGTCCGAAGAACATCATCACCGCCGTTGCGCAGGCCCACCAAGCGGCCATCTCCATCGATCTGTTCTGCACAAGCAAGGAATTGCGCGAACGTCCACATCCGGCCGTGAATCTCGTCAGTCAGAAGATGGGCATTCACGAGTGGAGCTACGACAGTTACGTCACCGTGGACAAGCGCTTCGTCGTACCACAGGCCGATAAGAAGCTCACGCTCTGCGATCGCAAGATGGAAGTGGAGCTCGGCTTCGACGAGGAAACGGCGTGGAAAGAAGCGGAGCGGTGTTTGAATTGCGACATCCAAACGGTCTTCACCGAAAAGCTCTGCATCGAATGCGATGCCTGCGTGGACATCTGTCCAACATCGTGCATCACGTTCACCACGAATGGCGACGAGGCCGATCTGCGCACGCGACTCAAGGCCCCGGCAACGAATCTCTCTCAGTCCCTCTTGGTCTCTGCTCCCCTTGCCACCACACGCGTGATGGTGAAGGACGAGGACGTGTGCTTGCACTGCGGCCTTTGCGCAGAGCGATGCCCAACGGCCGCATGGGACATGCAACTCTTTTCCTACTACACAGCCAAGGCAGGGGCATAACGCAGTATGTCAGCATGTAACGACTTCGTCGTCCGATTTGCCAACGTCAATGGAACGGGTTCCGCCAGCGCGAACTATCTCTTTGCGAAGAGCATCTTTCGCATGGGCATTCCGGTTTCCCCGAAGAATATCTTTCCGTCGAACATTCAAGGTCTGCCCACCTGGTACGAGGTCCGCGTAAGCGAGAAGGGCTATCTAGGGCGGCGAGAAGGCGTGGACCTGTGCGTGAGCGTGAATCCGCAAAGCATGAAGCAGGATGTTCAATGCGTCAAGCCGGGCGGATACTTCGTGTATGACAATACGAAGCCGCTTGCGGATGAACTGATCCGACCCGACATCACCTACATCGGCATTCCGCTCATGGAAACGTGCAATCGTGAATACACGGATGCACGACAGCGACAGTTGTTCAAGAACGTGATGTATGTGGGTGCCCTTTCCGCCTTGCTCGACATTGAGTTCTCCGTCCTCGAAGACCTCCTGCGCGAACAATTCGCCGGCAAGGAAAAACTCGTCGCACCGAATGTGAAGGCCTTGCAACTCGGCATCGACTTCATCCATCAGAACGTTCCGTATCCGTTGCCCTTCCGCGTGGAGCGTCGTGATCTTGTTGGCAATAGCATCCTCACCGATGGGAACTCGGCCTGCGGTCTGGGCGCTGTCTACGGCGGTGCTACCGTGGTGGCCTGGTATCCGATCACGCCTTCCACGTCGGTCGCCGAAGCCTTCCACTCCTATGCCGATGAATTGCGCATCGACGCCGACGGTCGAAGCAACTACGCCATCGTCCAAGCCGAAGACGAGCTTGCAGCGATCGGCATGGTGATCGGCGCCACATGGAACGGTTCACGCTCGTTCACCGCCACCAGCGGTCCGGGCGTATCGCTCATGAACGAATTCCTTGGCCTTGCTTACTTCGCAGAGATCCCCGTTGTGCTCATCGACGTACAGCGCACCGGACCGAGCACAGGAATGCCAACGCGAACGCAACAATCGGACATCACGCTTGCGGCGTATGCATCGCATGGTGACACAAAGCACGTGTTGCTCTTTCCGGCAACGCCAACGGAATGCTTCGACATGACGGCCGACAGCTTCGATCTTGCGGAGCGTCTGCAAACGCCGATCATGATCATGTCCGATCTCGACCTTGGCATGAACGATCACATGTGCGAACCATTCCACTGGGACGATGCTCGCAAGCATGATCGCGGCAAGATCTATACGGCAGAGCATCTCGAGAAGATCACGCGATATGGGCGGTACCTCGACACGGATGGTGACGGAATTCCCTATCGCACGATCCCCGGTGCACACCCCACCAAGGGTTCGTATGTGGTACGCGGCACGTCGCGGGATGAGCACGCTGTCTACACCGAAGACTCCGCGGCCTACAAGCGCAACATGGATCGACTGACGAAGAAATGGGAGACGGCCAAGACCTTGGTCCATGCTCCACAACGCTATCAAGAGAAGTATGTGAGCAAACTCGGCGTGCTGTTCTTTGGCACGTCCACGCAAAGTGCCGAAGAGGCCTTGGACCTTCTTCGCGAGAAGGGGCACGTCCTCGACGCCTTGCGCCTTCGCTCCTTCCCGTTCCATCAGGCCGTCACAGATTTCGTGGCCTCGCATGAGACGGTGTTCGTGATCGAACAGAATCGCGACGGACAGATGCGTGGTCTGTTGATCACGGAGTTGAATGTGGATCCGCACCGATTCATTTCTGTGCTGAACTACGACGGCATGCCGATCACGGCAGACACCATCATGCAACAGATCCTTTCCCACTTGCACAACTAGAAGATCATGAGTTTCGTACGCCCCCAATTCCGACATCCGCATCTTCCGAAGAACGAACTCGGCTATACGACACGCGAGTACGAAGGATCGCTCTCGACGCTATGCGCGGGCTGTGGTCACGATAGTATCGGTGCGGCCATCGTTCAGGCCTGCTTCGAAATGAACATCGAGCCGCATCAAGTGGCCAAGCTCTCGGGCATTGGATGTTCCTCGAAGACACCGGCCTATTTCCTCGGCAACTCCCATGGCTTCAACACCGTGCACGGGCGCATGCCGTCGGTTGCCACGGGTGCGAACATGGCCAACCGCGATCTGATCTATCTTGGCGTGTCGGGAGATGGCGATACAGCATCGATCGGCATGGGACAGTTCGTCCACGCCGTGCGACGGAATCTGAACATGACGTACATCGTCATGAACAACGGCTGCTACGGACTTACCAAGGGTCAGGACTCAGCCACGGCCGACATGGGCTCGAAGAGCAAGGCAGGTTCGGTGAATCCCTTCGAGGCCATCGATCTTTGTGGTCTTGCCCTCGAACTCGGTGCGTCATTCGTGGCGCAGAGCTTCAGTGGTGACAAGCAACAGCTCATCCCGCTCATCAAGGCCGCCATGCACCATCACGGCTTCGCCTTCTTGAATGTGATCTCTCCGTGTGTGACGTTCAATAACAACGTGGGCTCGACCAAGTCCTATGACTACGTCCGCCAGCATGTGCAAGCAACGGCCACGATGGACTTCGTGCCACCGGCCGCGGAGATCACCACGTCGTATGCAGAAGGTGCCGATGCGAACGTGACAATGTACGATGGCTCCTTGCTGCATCTGCACAAGCTTGCCCAAGGTTGGGATCCGAGCGATCGGATGTCGGCCATCGAGGCGCTCCAGCGCTCACGGATGGAAGGAAAGGTCCTCACAGGACTCGTCTATTACGACGATAAGGGGAAGGATCTTCACGATGTTCTCAATACAAGTGCACGGCCACTGAACTCCATTCCGATGACGGAACTCTGTCCGGGTTCAGCAAAGCTGCGCGAGATCAACGCTGGTCTCCAATAAGCGTGTGGAGCTTTGCCAGCACTTCCTTGAGCGATCGCGCGGGAAGTGCTTCGATGAACGTTGCCTTGCGCTTCACCCAGTCCAGACTGCGAACGTGATCGGACAACACGGCGCCCTGTAGCTTGCCGTTCTTCGGTAGGTGCACTTCAAATGGATAGGCCTTGGGCTTCGATGTGATCGGGCACATGATGGCCAGTCCGACCACTTCGTTGTAGCGGCGAGGTGAGAGAACGAGTGCCGGTCTTCGGCCAGCCTGCTCATGACCGGCTTGCGGGTCGAACGATACCCATACCACATCACCTCGCTCCGGGACGTACTTCTTCTTGGCTGCTACCATACTTCATTGCCTTCCGGTGCGCCCAGATCGGACTCGGCATGAATATTCGTACTGCTCACGTTCTGCAAGAGCTCGTCGAGCGTGTACTCCGTTTGTGCTGTGCGCGTGATCATAACGACTCCTTGTTCGAGAGTGATGTCCACCATGGTTTGTTCTGCAAATCCCGCATCGATCGCGATCGACCGAGGGATGCGAAGAGCAAGGCTATTGCCCCACTTCTGGATACGTGCTTTCATGCGTGGCTTCCGTGACAATGGGTTTCGAATGTGTCTACTTTGTAGACACTACGAACGTACGGAACCGGCGTCGTTTTTCCAAATAGAGCACTATCCGCCAACGATGGTCAGCACGCCATCCTTCTCGATGAACAGCACCGTGGGTGCTGAGGAGTTCTTGTTCGGGGGGAGACCGAGCAGCACGAATGGCGGCTTGATCTTGGTCTTCTTGGACAGGCGCGCCACCGTTGCCCGGTCCACGTTCGAAAGCACGATCATCCTTCGAAGGATCCGGTGGTCGATGGTGGTCAGCGCGCGCAACGGATCGGTCACGATCCCCACGCTATCCGCCGGATAGGGTACGTCCGGCTTGTAGTTCCACGGCATCCCGAAGTCGCGCAGATCCTGAAGCTCAAAGCTCACATCCTCGAGATGTCGATACTCCACCTCGTGCTGCAAGAAGTCGAGCACGTTCTTCGCCACATCCCCTTCCGGCCATGCCGCCTTGCGAAGTTCATTGGGCAGATAGATGGCCGCAGGCGGAATGAGGTCGTGTCGCATGCGCATCGTGTCTTCGATGGTGCCTTGCGTGAGCATGGCAATGATCGTCGGTTTCGTGGTCGAATCGCTGCGCGTTGTGAGCACATAGGCCTTGGTGAACGGCTTCCTGGGTTTCAGCACCTTGTTCAAGGTCGCCACCATGCCTTCGTCCCAGTACACGCGATGCACGTCCACCATGCAGAATCGCCAACGGTCGTACCGCTGGAGCACGTTGCGAATGGACGCGTCTTGCTGGGCATGGAGGGTAATGGCGGCGAGGAGGAGAAGGAGAGAACGCATAGTGACAAGTTACGAGTGACAAGTGACAAGTGACGAGTGACGAGTGACAAGTGACGAGTGACAAGTGTGTGACGAGAGTCACAAAGGTGAAGACGCGGAAGTGCGATCTTTGTACCAACTACAAGGAACTCCTATGACCACCTTCAAGATCGTTGCTACCCTCTTCACGCTGTTGATCGCAGCGTCGTGTTCGAACGGACAGAATTCCAATGCACTGTCCCCCGATGAATTTGCGGCAAAATTACGTTCGATGCCAAATGCACCGATCGTCGACGTGCGGACGCCAGGAGAGTATGCGGGCGGACATTTGCCGAAGGCGACGAACATCGACTGGAACAGCAGCACCTTCATGCAGGCGATCGCCCAGTACGACAAGAAGAAGCCCGTCTTCGTCTACTGTTTGGCCGGTAGTCGCAGCGCCGCTGCCGCTTCTGCCATGCGCTCCGCCGGATTCAAGCAGGTGTATGAGATGGCGGGAGGGATCAGAGGGTGGAAAGGAAACCTAGTAAAGTGACAAGTGACGAGTGACGTTACCGAACGTTGATGAAGGAACGGGCGACGATGCGTGCGCCACGATGTTCGACGCTCAAGTACAGTCCATCTCCGAGAGGCGTTCTGTTCACGACGCCGGTGACCGATGTTGCGACGAGGCGTCCAAGCTGGTCGTAGATCTCTTCGCGGTCGACAGGGTCGATGGCGATGTCGTCGGACACACTACTTACTCCACCCGTGGTGAACGACCACGTTGATGACCAGTCACTCCACCCTGCCGTATTGCCTGCCCGCACGTGCCAATGATACGTGGTGGCGGGAGCAAGTGAGGTCGTCGTGAAAGACGTTGTCGTGCTGTTGGCATCGTCGACGATGCGCGATGCCGGCGTGAGGTCCGACGTGGTGCCCACTTGAACATGATAGGCCGTTGCTGTTGCAGATGGCGACCATTGGATCGTTATAGGCGCGACTTGATCTGTGGCGTTATTCGCAGGTGAGAGCAGTGTTGGAGATGATGGTGGCGACGAAAGTTCGGATGCAAGTGACGAGATCTCTGCTGCGCTCAAGGCCCGACGATAGATGCGAACGTCGTCGAGTGCGCCACGCATGTACTCCGTGTTCTTGCGTGCTCCCACATAAAAGGGCGTGGTGTTCTTAAGGAGCACACCGGTCTTGGGCACTGTCGAGACCAACGCGCCGTTCACAAAGATCTGTGCTGCGCTTCCATTGTAGACAAGCGCGACGTGATACCATACGCCCGGCGTACACCCATTGGCCCAGATCTGGAACGGAACGCCCTCCCCTTGAAAGTAGATGGCGGCTCCTAATGTGCCTTGCCAGAGGTAGGTATAGAACGACGGCCCTTCTTCCCAATTCTGTCCGAGGAATGATTGCACGCCGTTCACATCGTTCACCTTGAACCAGAAGGCCGCTGTGAACGTGGTGAAGTCGGCGACGAAGTTCTTGGCCACGAGTGATGATGCACCATTGAACGTCACTGCACGACCTGCCGTGTTCGATCGATCTGCACCAAAGGTGGCAACGCCGTCCAGTGGATAGTATCCGCATGGAGCTGAGTCGTTCGTTGTTCCATTGAATGGATACCATGCGACGAGTCCGTTTGGATCGTTGAGCTGTTTGATGGTGAACGTGCGGATGGATGTATCAGCAACGGAGGAATTTGTCGACTGCACAATGCGTACGAGCATGGTGTTCGAACAGATCTCCGGCAACGTCCATACAAAGGCTTCATCGGCCGCGTCGATGAACGTAGAGATCGGAACCCAGGACACTCCCGCATTCCTCGAATACGCAATGTCCACTTGACCTACATCTGCGGACGCGCGCCATCGGATGGTCGTGGTGTCGCCGGCGGTGAACACTTCATTCCCACGCGGGCCCACCAAACGCACGGTTGGTGTTGGCGGCTCATGGACGCACGTTGCTGCTTCCACGGTCTGTCGCATAAGGGTCATCACGCGTGGCAGGAACGTCATCCGCATCGTATACCCACGTCCTGCATCCAGGTTCGTGTTGGCACAGTAGCTCATGATCGATCCCGGATTCGGCAAGGGCTTCTGTCCGGCCGGCAAGCATCCCGCACTGATCCCGTCCGCCGCAATGCATGTGTCGATGGGTGGCGCCCAATAGCAATCGTGTGTATGCACGGCGTTGAAGTTGTGTCCGAGTTCGTGGGCAACGATGTAGACATCATACACAAAGCCGAACGACGTAAGGTTGTCCGTTGCTTTCACGGATGCCGTCGAGAATCCGAAGTCGCCGTTCTTCCCGCAGAGTCCGTCGAAGTAGCCGAAGCCCCCGCCACCCCACGTCGAGGCCGTCAGTCCTTGGAACACGTCTCTCTTGACGGACGTGTAGTTGTTCTTCCAATAGGGCGCCATGGCATCGCGCAGCTTGAACGGATCGCCCTTTGCCTGATACGGGTCCGCAGGCGCGCCCGTCCAGATCCGCACGTTGCTCAGGTGAATGGTGACGTGGATCTCATCTTCAAACAGCGCACTGACAACGGTATAGAGGGCGGCAAGGTAGGTCTGTGCCTTCACCACCGTGCCGCCGACCATGGTGAAGAACGTATCGTCGGTCTCCACGGCCAGCTCGAGTTGGAGAAGCGGTTTCGATGCAAGCACCACCGGATCCATTGCCTCGGGCGGTGAGACCGGTGGCGCGTCGCCATCGCTCACACCACAGGAAATGGGAAGGTGTGCTGCAACGTCGATGCTCTCGCTGCCGAACAGCGACATCGCTTCGGTGGCGCGATCGTAGACGAGAACGAGCGGCGATGTCGTTGTTGCACCTGCTCCAGAGAAGTACACATCGACGTCCGGGATCGGAACAGCACTGTCGCCATGTGGCGTGGACACGATCACCATCGTCTTCTTGTCCATGGCGGCACGTCGGCGTTGAAGTGGCATGCCACCAAGAACGATAGAGGCCGGAGCCTGCCGGAGTTGCGGCAGCAGCGCTTGACGTGTGGCCGCATCGAGTTGACGTGCTACCGGTTGTTGTGCGTCAAGGCGCACAGGTCCCGTCAGGGCACAACACACGAGGGCGAGGAACAAAGCGAGAGGTTGGCGCATGCGTGATACCCAGTGGGATGTTGTTCGGAAGGACGCCCTGTAATTTACCTGTCGGACATGACAAACATCATTGTCGAGGTAACTCCGCTCCGGTACGTTGCTAGTGGATCAACGCTACTGAGGTCATCATGAAACGCTTCCCTTGCTTCCTTGCCACCTTCACCGCCCTTGCACTCATTCTGAGCGGATGCGATCTCTTCACAAAGGACGAGCCCGGTCCGAACGACATGGGTGGGAACCCGAACCTTGAGCTCACCAAGGTGGGGAACACGTTCCCCTCCTACTTTGCCAGTGACGATGGGAGTTCGATCCCCGCACTGGACAACGTGAAGGACTCGATCTGGATCTCCAAGAATGACAACGGCATCGTGACCACGAACTATCAGTTCACGTTCGACCAAGCTGCGCTGGCCTATGCGGACTCCTTACTTGGCACCAGCTCGTTGCCATTGAGCACCAAGCTGACCGTGCTAGACAAGTACCTTGAGAAGTACGGCGCCACGATCGATACAACCGACAAGAACGCCATCAAGGTGCGTGGTACATTCCTCAGCAAGAACACTTCTGAAGGACTTCAAGAGTTCATCAACTCACGTGGCGACCTCACCAAGCCGTTCACCGTGATGAAGTATGGCGACGGTGTGGGAGCGAAGTATGAATTCACGGACAAGGAAGGAATTCATATCACGCGAACCATCACGTCCAAGTCCACCACCGACGACTACCCCGTAGGATTCTGGCTGCTCAAGGTGAGCAAGGTGGAAGAACGCAAGGATGATCCGTTCATTGACCACATCACGTATGTGGGCAACCACAAGTTCGGACTCGTTGGTGTGCGCATCGCAATGAAGAACGGCAAGAAGTTCGTGATGGGCATCTTCCCGCCGACCCTCTGACCGCCCTATCGAATGATCGTAAGTGTGACCGTCTGTGTCGACGTTGTCGATCGGACGGTCACGTAGTAGACACCCGAAGCCAACGTCGATGTCGAGAACGTGAGTGGTGTGGCGTTCGACGTAGCTCGTGCGACCACCAAACCGCGGGCATCCACGAGTTCGATCATGGCATCAGTATCCGGAACAGAGATGGTAACACCATCGGAAGCAGGGTTCGGATAGACCTGCAGGCCATGCGTGGTTTGTTCGTCGTCGACGCTCACGGTCGTGAGCGTATACTCGGCACGACTCATGCAGGAGGTTCTTGTGTTGGTGATCTCCACCGCATAGCGTCCGTTCTTGCCAGGTGTATACTTCTGTGTTGTCACGCCCGGGATCACGGTCCAGTCCGTCGTGAACTCATACCACACAAAGGCAGGCGACGTCACGTTGGTCTGTGCCACCAGTGTTCCCGCCGGATTCTCGGCGATCGTGATCGACGGAAGAGCATTCGGTGTGACGCGCATCGTGACGGTATCACGCAGCGTGTTCGCATCGGTGACCTCGACAACGATGTCGGAGAGTTTTGACGGACTGAAACGCATGGTCGAATCATTGGGTCCACCACCGGAGAGCTTCTCTGTTGGAAGGAACGGTGTGTTGTCCTTGCGCTTCCAATAGTAGGTGTATGGCGGCTTGCCACCTGATGCACGAACGGCCAACAACGTGTCCTTTCCGAAACAGATGCTCACGTTCGGTGTAAGGGCGGTCAGGACGGGAGGGAGCACCACGGTACTGTCCACCTTTGTGCGCATGATGATGCCCAGTCCGCCAACGGCATATCCATGTTGCAGATCAAGGAAGCGCACCGAAGCAATGGCCTTGTTCGTGACGGTACGTTCCACCGACCACGATGCTCCGCCATTCTCCGTGCGATAGAGTTCGCCATTCATTCCGGCAAGCCATCCGTGCTGAGCATCGACGAAGAACAGCTTCGTGAACGCCGCTCCCGGAGCGACATTCAACGTGGTCCAAGTTGCGCCGGCATCCGTTGTCTTCAAGATGCTCGAGCCGCTTGTCGAGATATATCCTATGCGGTCGTCTACAAACTGAATGTCGAAGTAGTGCAGCGTGGAATCAACTTGGATGGCGGACCATGTCTCACCGCCCGTGACGGTTCTGAGGATCATGCCGCCCATGCCAACGGCAACGCCGACGTTCTCATCGAGGAAGGCCACGTCGTTCAGGTCACGACTGGAATCTGCCGCTTGCTGGATCCACGTGGTGCCGGCATCGCGCGTTTTGAAGATGGTCCCACTGGCACCGACCGCCCAACCTTGTGCACTCGACAGCATGAAGATCCCGTAGAGGTTCTTCGTCGTTCCAACGAGCTGCTTTCTCCAAGTGGTCCCGCCATTCGTCGTGTTCATCACGAGACCGGAACTTCCTGCCACCCAACCCGTGACCCCATCACTGAACTGAATATCGGCCAGATGATTTGTCGTGAACGTTTCCACGGAATCCCAAGCGAGACCACCATTCGTTGTGCGCAGCATCGTGCCATTCCACCCTACCACATATCCATTGTCCGTGGACGTGAAGGCACATGATGTCAGGGGCTGTGTGTTGCCACTCGACCGCACCGTCCAGTTCTTCCCTTGATTCGTCGACCGTTCCATCCTGCCGGCATCGCCGAACACCCACATATTCGATCCGTCGATCACACTCACGGACGTCAGTGCAACCGATCCTGTTGCCGATTGCACTTGCCAGCTGGCTCCGCCATCACGTGAGCGAAGGATCGTATGTCCCTCGCCGACGATCCATCCCGTGCGTGCATCCAGGAATCCCATGCCAAGCAGACGGATACTGTTCGTACTTGCAGCAACAGGCGTCCACGTAACGCCACCATCAAGGGTGTAGGCCGTTGCAGAGGCCGGACCGATCATCCATCCCGTCATGGCATCGATGAAGAAGATCTTCGTGATCTGTGTGAGTGGTGATGTAGAGGACGTCCATGTTGCTCCGCCGTCGATCGTCTTGTAGATCTTCAATGCATCCGTCGCGAGAAAACCGATGTCGGCATTCAGAAAATGTGCGTCCTTGATCGCGTCGGTCGCACCGTTCGTTTGCCGCGACCACGTCGTGCCCCCATCAGTGGTCTTCAGGATAAGACCCGAATCGCCAACGATCCATCCGCGTTGTTTGGTGACGAACTGCACATCACGCAAAGGTTGCGTCGACGGCACGATCACGGTCGTCCATGCATTCCCGCCATTCGTCGTTCTCCGCACAACGCCACTATCACCCACCAGCCAACCGAACTGCGGATCGGAGAAGTACATCGCGTTGATGTCGCGGAACGTCCCAGCGTCTTGCGTCCTCCAGGTCGTCCCGCCATCGGTGGTGGCCATCACCGTGCCATACTGTCCGGCAACCATTCCCACCAATGGGTCCAGGAATTGCGATACGGTGAACATATTTCCAGTGGGCTTCGGATTCTGCAGTTCCCAGACGGACTGCGCAGACGTTGGCAACGAGGCTAGGACGAGAAGGGCAAGGGCGGCAAGGGTGAACTTCATTGGGTCTTTTTCGGTGACTGTTTGACGACTTCAGCAAATATCTGATTTTCGCAGAACAGGGGTTGAACATTAATTATCCGATGGAATAGTATGGACACGCTTCTCATTGTGCTACGTCTCATCCATATCCTCTGTGGTGTGTTGTGGGCGGGATGGACCTTCTCACTTGCCCTCTTCATCGAACCGGCAGGTCGCGCCGCGGGTCCGGCCGGCGGCACCTTCATGCAGGCCCTTGCGGGAAAGACGAAACTCATCACCGTGATGACCATTGCCCCGGTACTCGCCATCCTTTCGGGTATGTGGCTCTTGTGGATCGTGAGCAGTGAATTCGACCCCGTCTTCGTTGGATCGTTCCACGGACAGTTCCTCCTTACCGGGTCGATCCTTGGTCTGTCCGTCTTCGTCTACGGACTCTTGATGATCCGACCCCTTGCGCAACGCATGGGAACCATCGGTGCAGCGATCGCCGCTTCGGGCGGCCTGCCCAGTGAAACACACTTGACCCAACTCGCGGCCACACGTGCACAGATGCGCACGCGTGGTATGGTGGCCACGGTGATGCTTGCCGTCTGTGTGGCCATCATGGCGGTGGAGCGATTCGTCTGGTAAGCGTGCTGTGCGAACGGGAACGATATCACTTCGTTCTACGTTGGAATTCTAGCTCGTTGTTCATGGCCTTGCGCATGAGTTCAAGGGCGCGGCGGATCCGCACGTCCTGACTCTTGGCGCTCGACACATAATGAGCGAGTCCACGTTGTCGGCCCACCGTAAAGGTGGACCAGACGGCTTGCATTTCGGGGTCGACGTCCAACAAGGCCTGCAGTTCCTCCGGGAGCACCAGGCGATCGACATCCACGCAATGGAACTTCACATGCACCGGCTCACCATCCTTGACCCTTGCCGCCTTCCGAAGGGCCGCGCTCACCACGAAGTAGCGCTCTCCGGTCTTTTGGCGGAGGATGGCCAGCGCGAACGGCGCTCCGTTCATGGTGCCTTCGGTACGGATCCGTGTCTGTTTGGGCAGCGTCCGGACGACGTGCTCCGGGACCACGATCATGGCCGTGCGATACGTGCCGTTGTATCCGACCACCGTTGTTGTGAATTCGAACTCCGTTTCCATCATCACTACACTTCGTACGTGGAAAATGGGCAGGGCCGACCCTCCCCAAAGCACAAGAATACCGTATCTTTGGTCCATTCCATCATTCCTTGCAGACCACATGCTTCGCTATAAAGCTGATCGACGAACACTTGCCTACATGGCCGTCACCACCGGGATGTTCTTCCTGTTGTGGAATCTTCCGACGTTCAATTTCTGGCTCTACCCCGTCTATCTGTTCCTGTCGGTTGCCGTCACGGTGATCGCCCACAACCACAACCACCTTCCCATCTTCCGCAATAGCACACTCAACTCGCTCACGGATTATTGGTTGACGGTGTTCTACGGCTTCCCCGCGTTTGCATGGATCCCGACCCACAACAAGAACCACCATGCCCTGAACAACAAAGAGGGCGACTACACGATCACGTATCGACTCACGGAGAACAACCATTTGCTGATGCTGTTGTTCTATCCGACAATGAGCTCATACTATCAGCAAAAGCCGATCCGCGACTACTTGAAGCAGTTGTGGGCCACTGACCGGAAGAAGTTCTGGCTTTCCGCCTTCCAATACGTTGCCCTTGCGCTCTGGATCGGCATCGCTCTCTTCATCGATTGGAAGAAGGCAATTCTCTTCGTCATCATCCCGCAGCAATTCGGTCTGTTCTCCGTGCTCGTCTTCAACTATGTGCAGCACGTCCATGCCGACGAAGAATCACCGGTCAACCACTCGCGCAACTTCACCGGCTTTCTGAATGTGATGCTGTTCAATAATGGCTATCATACGATTCACCACGACAAGTCGGGCACGCATTGGAGCAAGGCACCTGAGTTGCATGCGGCCATTGCCGACAAGATCGATCCGTCACTGAACGAACGGAGCTTCTGGTGGTACATCTTCCGAGTGTACTTCCTTGGTGCAATCTTCCCGAAGTTCCGCACGCACTCCATGCGTCTCGATCGCATTGCGCATCAGCAAGAAGCAAGCGTCCAGCACTAGGTCCTCATTCCAAGGCATGCGATGCCGTGTGCATCGCATGAGCACCATTCGTTGAAAGGGCATACGTAAAGCCCTTTGTAACGGCGTGCGCTCCATGACGTCCTGTTGCATCCAACGCGAGGATCCCAACCTGATACGAAGCAAGCTTCGGATGCTTATGGATGAGACGTGCGATCGCTTCCTCGCAAGCCTTCTGCGGTGAATCACCCATACGCATGCGTTCCACAGCAAGGAACGATGCAAGCGTCCGCAACACGGTCTCGCCCAATCCTGTGCACGTCGCACAACCGACCTCTCCATCGACGTATAGACCGGCACCGATGATCGGCGAGTCGCCAACACGTCCGTGCACCTTATAGGCAAGTCCGCTTGTCGTACACGATCCTGCCATCGATCCATCGCCCTTGCGAACGAGCAGTCCGATCGTGTCGTGATTCTCGATGTTGATGACGGGTGCATAGTGACTCGTCTTCTTCCATTCCTCCCACGCCGTCCGTGCTTGATCGCTCAGCGCATTCGCACGCTGGTGAACGCCCTGCTCGCGCGCGAATCGCTCTGCACCCGCACCTGCCAGCATCACATGTGGTGTGCGTTCCATCACCATGCGTGCAACGGAGACCGGATGTTCAATGCCCTGCACGAAGCACACAGAGCCGGCCCTTCCATCGCCATCCATGATGCAGGCATCTAACGTCACGATGCCATCTCGGTCCGGCAATCCGCCAAGCCCCACCGAGAGATTCTTCGGGTCGGCCTCCACCACCATCACACCCTGCTCGGCTGCATCCAATGCAGAACCACCCCGCTCCAGCGCGGCCATGGCGGCCACGTTGGCCGGCATGCCATGGTCCCACGTCGAGATGATGGTTGAAGGCGGCACGGCGAGAGGGCTAGGCATTGGGTCCATGAACATGGCAGCAGTTTGTGAAGGGGCCAAGGCAGCAGCACTCGCTGTGACCACGATCCCCGAAACGAGAGTTCGACGAGTTGCATCCATAGCGAGTAAGTTACGAGTGACAAGTGACAAGTGACGAGTTCTCATGTTCATGCAATTCTGTATTCTTGGTCCTTGATCTTTGATTCTTGATTCGTCTTCCGATCTCTTCGCCGTCATTCCATGCGTACTGCCCTTGCCTTCGCTCTCTGTCAGGTGTTGTTCATCTCATCCACGTTTGCCTGGGTGTATCCTGAGCACCGCGACATTGCTGTGCGGGCCGTATTGAATCTGGAGCCGAAGCATCGCATGGTGCTGGATGCGTTGTGGGCCGAGGCCAGACGTGGTTACGAAGGACGGTTGACGGTGCCGGTGGTCGACACGACGCAGGGGTCGCAGCGATCGGCCATTGACTTTGCTGCGTGGTCCGGGATCTCGGGCGACCATTCGTGCTCTCCGCGGGGCATGATCTCGACGGTGCTCACGTCAAGCTGGATCATCGACGTGTCGAAGATCGCCGACGACTTGAAGACGAACCTTGCGGCGGCAACTCGACGTGATGAGCGCGTGAACGCGCTGCGCGATTCAGACATCCGACTGCAGCGTGCCGACCCCGAGTATGCAACACGGGCAGGCTCGAACAATGTGCACTTCATGCTCCCTCGCACAAGCGAGGCGGAGACCGCCGCCGAGTATGGTGCGAAGAGCATCAAAGAGTCCACAGACCTCAACGCCATCGGCGCTTACTCGTATTACCACATGAGCGCACTGGCAAAGGCCGACCAATTGCATGATGTGCCATCGATGCCCGATTCCACGCGACAGGCGCTCATCCTTGCCATGCTTGCCGACGAGGCCTTCGCATTGCATTTCCTTGAGGACTGCTATTCATCCGGACATGTGGTCGGCACGTGGGGCAATGCTTCGTTACGCAAAGGAACGCACGACTACTACTGCGAACATGGGATGGAGACGGTGCGGTGGGACGGTCGAAGGATCGTGCTCAGCGGTGATGCCTACATGCGTGACGAAGATGTTCGACGTGCCGCCGAGGCTGTCTCGTTGAGCTTGACGCAACTCATGGAAGCGGCGCAAGGGAGTTTACCGATCGCCTCGACATTGACCGGCACCACACCAGCTCCCGATGCCTTCGATGTCTGTGTGAACAACGTCATGCCGGCGGTGTCGCACGAACGCTCCATCACGAAGGAGATCGTGGAGGTCTATAAGCCCTTGCCGGTCCCCGGACTCCGTGATGGCCTTGGCTCCTTGCCTCGCTTTCGTGCAGAACTCGGTCCATTCATCGGTCTCGCACCGGCTGCAACGGTCTATGGCGTGAATGCAGGCTTTCAGGATCTGCAGACAAGACCGGGCTCCGTGGGCGGACTTGGAGTAGCGCTACGCTTCGGCTTAGGGCTGGAAGGTGTGATGAACGAGGCTGGCGACGGGCTGGCGTTTCTTGACGTAGGATTCCGACAGGACGCCCATAGTTCAATGTCGTTCTACGACGGCGACGATAAGAATCTCGGCGGCGGGCTCACGTCGGCCATCCCCGCCCGCAATGCCTTCACCGGTCGGATCCGTATGCCGTTCTGGCTGATCCCGGGCGACCTGATCCTTGCCGCCCCTCTGGCCCTCTTCGACCCTGATGCCTATACGGCCATGGCCGTGATCGCTGGCAATGGTGGCCTGATTCCATGGCAGACCGGCATGGCCACGTCGTTCGGGCGGTTCCAGTTCATGCTCGGACGGGAAGTGGGTGTCTCGTTCTTCGGATATGGCGACGAGGAGGATCGTGCCTTTGTGGCAACTCCGAACGCCCAAGGAGATCTCGAGATCGGCGTGGTCTCGTTCCGGTCGATCCAGATCGAACTGCCGTTCCTCGAGTATCGACCATTTCGTTCGTTTTCGCTCGACCAAAGTTCGAGCCTGACGATCCAGTTCACGGCCGGAGCGGACATT
This sequence comes from Kapaibacterium sp. (SeqCode), assembly GCA_044224925.1. Lineage (GTDB taxonomy): Bacteria > Bacteroidota > Ignavibacteria > Kapaibacteriales > Kapaibacteriaceae > Kapaibacterium. The sequence goes on along the minus strand of JBGAJM010000005.1, from coordinate 178,745 downwards.
CCAACCGTGATCCACACGATCAGCCCTGCCACCATGACAACCCCAACCTTCGACACCATCTACTACCTCGGTATTCGAGGCGTGTTCGATTGGCGCTCCTACTTTTGAGAGCTCGCGACCCCAAAACAGAAAGAGCCCCAACACACAAGTGCGTCGGGGCTCCATCATTGAGGGTTTCTCGCGGTCAGGCGCGTTCCGGTCGCCTGACTGCAAGTACGTTCGGCAGATGTAACACACACACGCTACCGAACGGCGCCAATTCGGAGGAAATGGCCACGAGGAGAATATGGGATCGTACCCCTCAAAGGTTACAGTTGTATCTTTTCCGCATGATTACTGAATGTACCCCGCAATGAAGGATCTGACGGTAGAGACGGACAACGAGTTGTTCGCCCGCATACAGAAGGACGATGATGCACAAGCGTTTCGCGTTCTGTATGGTCGCTATAAACGGCGCATCTTTGCCTACTGCCTTCAGATCGTCAAGGATGAAGAGAGCGCAAAGGACGCGTTTCAAACAACGTTCGCTGCGGTCTATGAACAGCGCATGAGTTACACGCCCGGAACGTTCTCTGCGTGGCTATTCACGATCGCGAAACGAACGGCGATGAGGGTGTGGTCAGAGCGTCGTGCGTCGAATGTCCCGGCTGGTGTTGAACCGTTCGATGCCGAGGAACTGATCGACGAGCATGATGCAACAGAGGTCGATGTGTTCTTGCACGAGGCACTCCGTAAGGCCATCAATGCCCTCGGTCCGGACTATAAAGAAGCTGTTGAATTGCGGTACTTTCAGGGATTGGCATTCGAAGAGATCGCCCAAACCCTTGGCATTTCCCTCTCGCTCGCAAAGGTGAGGGTGACGCGTGCAAAACAGATGTTGCAGCGATTGATGAATCTTGAACCGGATGATATCTCATGAACAAACCTGACCTGATCGAAGAGCTGATGTCCACAAAGAAGCTCAATGCATTCTTTGATGAGACCGAACGTTCCATGGTCACCATGGTGGGCGCACCGGCAACCGAATCGGCTGCGCGCAGAGGTGTGTGGTGGATCGTTGGCGGGGCGGCAGGGCTGGCACTCATTGGTTCCACGGTTTGGATGACCCTTCGCTCCGATGGTTCGGATGTGTCAACCAACGCTACGACCGGTGTCACTGCGGTTTCAGAGTACACGCCGAACGCACCAATGGCACCCGTCGCGGCACCGTCCGGCACGGATCAGCGCCCATCGTCGATCGCAACACCGACTCCGTCAGCAACTCCTGTTACAAGCTCTGCAACAGAGACCACGCGTCAGGCCGATCACATGATGATCGCTCAGGCAGACGCCACGCCAACGATCGCATCCGCAACACGACGCGAGATCGACAGCCTGTCCACAATACTCGAGTCCATGCAATCTCCATTGGACAAAGCGCGCCTTGCCTATCAGATCGGTATCCGCCAACGCCTGCATGGTGATGTTGATGCTGCCATCGCATCATTGACCACGGCACGTACGCTTGCACAATCGTCGCATGCCACGCTCTTGGAGGCACGTTCCATGGCCGAGCAGTCGCGATGCGAGGCAAAGCGCGGACGGATCGGCGAAGCACAGACGCTTCTCGAATCGGCCATTCGTCTTCTCTCGGATCGGAACGATTCACTGCGTCAGCAATGGCGCACTGAACGGGATGCCCTCGCTCGCTGATCGTTCATTGATCAGACCAGACGATCATCATTCCATTGACGATGCGCGCCCACGTTGCACCATAGCTGTGCAGCATTTCCAATTCCTCGGCCGAAAGGTCGAGCACTTCCGTCTTCCCCCATTTCAGCGTATGGAATGCCGCGTCGTGCGCCGATCGCACTTCGGTGGTGGGCAGAGCCATGTATCGTTTCGTTCTCGTCGATCCCTCATGCGAGACCTGCTGTAGCGTGATCCGGGCAGGTTCAGATACGAACGACGTACTGTCTTCCCCTCTCACGAGCACGCGATAAAAGATCTCGCTCCCCGACCCCATGGCGACGAGGACGGAATCGGGCACCATGAAGAGGATGTTCTCCGGTAATTCACCTTGGCCACCGATCACACCGATCGATCCTGCCTTCGTACTGAATGCCACTTCCCACGTTCGCACGGGCGCGTCTCCTTCTGCCCGCAAATGTATGCGGAGACTGCATGCCTCGGGCTGTACAGTTGACCACTGCTCACGCTGCATGGCCATATGCGCCTTCCCCGGGTCGATCGTCACCGTTCGCGCATTCGACGCTGAGTCGTCGAGAATCTCAGCATCGAGCACACGGATCTTCGACCGTGGCGCTCCGTGACGGACGAGATGGTTGACCACGGCGGCCACACGTTGCTCTGCAAGGACCGGATCTTCGGAGATGCTCGCACGTCCTCGCACGGTCACCGACGTCGATCGTGCGATCTCCTTGGCCCAATCGTCGAGTAGTCGAAACTGCATGGCCGCGATCCTGCGTGCGAACGGGCCGTTCTCCCATGCCGTTGGTAGCGGGACGGACCGCGCATCGTAGGACGAAAGGTCGCTGGACCTCGGTGCGAAATACACGGTCGATAGAAGTGGCATCAGGAACTCATTCTCGAACTTCACGGTGCGGATCGAGATCCGCTCTCGCTCCATACCCTGCTGATCGACGAACATGGCGCGAGCCTCGGCACGGATGAAGGCAGGTTCGTGCGGCACACTGATCGTCGTTCGCTCACGAAGGGCCACATGCCGAAGGATCACCTCGTCACCAACGGCATCCACTGAATCCACCGCGAAGATGTTCGTGCTGGTCGAACTGATCTCCGTAGCGGCCACCTCGACCACCGTCGTGTCACGGATCCACAACGTGTCACGTTTGATCGGCCGGATCTTATCGAACAATGGCGCGACGCGCACTCCCGCCGAAACGGACCAAATGGTCCAATCGGCCGCACTTGAAATGCTCGAGATCGGGATCCGGAGCGTGACCTCCGGTTCAATACGCACTCCCCCTACCTCCTTGCCCGTTGTTCCAAACCCTACGGACAGTGCAGGGACCAGTCGTTGGAGACCGGGCAACGTACCCTCGCCCTCAACGCGAACCGCCTGCCCTCCCAGGTACACGCCCGGCGGATTCACAACCTGCTGAGTGGCCACATATGATCCATTCAACAGGATCTGCAACGGCAGACCGAGACGCAGTCGGAGTGGACCTGCCAACAACCGCACCGATGGCTCGATGGAGAGCGCGAACAAAGAAAGGTCGATCGTATGGCGAATGGTGGCAGGGACCGGAGCATCATTGATACTCAAGACGGTCGATTCATCCGAGATCACGCTGCCGGAGAGATACGATCCGTGGAGCAGCACACTGGCACTGAACAGCGGTGAGAGACGTTTGGCAACGCCACCTCCAAGCAAGGCCATCGGACCTACTTGCGACCGATATGGCGAGTTCGCACTCGGGATCCCGGGTACGACAGAGAAATTCGGGGAATGGACCGTCGCCCCAACTCCGGCAACGCCGATCAGTTGGTATGGATAGATGGGTGAGGATTGATCCTGTTGCGCGGTGGCGGTCGCGAACATAACGCTCCAGAGGAGCGCTACAAGACCACAAATCTGAAGGTAGCGGCTCCCCCGTTCGACCGCAGGATGCACAGATAGACGCCAGGAGAAAGTCTGGTGGGCAGCGTCGTGTGCACTTCGGTTTGGGTCGTAGTGGCGGTGGAAGTCCATGTGTCCAGCAAATTACCAAGCTCGTCGTACACAGAGAGGGTCGCACCCGGAGAAACTGTGTAGAGTTTGAAGATCGACGAGGCCGTCACCGGATTGGGGTTGGCCGTGATGGCCGGCTGCCTCGGGTCTCGACGCACAACGCGAGGGTCTGAGCCCTGCCACGCATCGAGCACGTCGATCACGGAATGCACCGCTGTATCCAGGACCATGTCGCCCATATCCGTCGAGAACAGCACATTGTCGATGCTCACATCGCTACTGTCCGCATCACCGATGCAGGCGGTGAGCTGCACCAGGGCCATCGTGTCCGATGTTCCGTCCCACGGGAGGGTGAGCCACACCGATCGCTCGGTTGGTGTTCCAACCGAAGAATCGATGGACGTTTGTACCGTAAGGATGGTCCGACGGTAGGTATATCGGAACGACACAGATTCCACGCCGATCCGACGCAAAGAATCAAGTCCCTGGACAACGCGCACCGGATACGTGAACGATTCTCCGATGGCCGCAGAGGCTCGCACGGCGTCGATGGCCACATTCATGGATGGCCCGATCGGAACGGCGGTGTCCTTGCCGCAAACTCCCGTCAGACTCGCTGCTGCGGCCACGTTCTTATCACCCACTACGCTCACGCTGCTTTGAAATGCACCCGTGTCGGCCGGCGCGAATCGCACCGGTACACTCAGTGAACCGCTTGGAGCCAACGTGATCGGAAGCGCAGGATAGGTAGGCGTGAACGGACCGGAAGCGTCGATCTCGAACTCGTTGATCTGCACCGGAACGTTCGACTCATTGGTGAGACGCACCATTCTGTCGCGGGTCTTACCGAGACGCACGATGCCGTAATTGATGCTCGAAACAGTCACGCGAGGCGGTGGGGTGGTCGTGTCCTTCCCATTGCCGAACACGTCCACATAGAACTTGGCATCCTTGGTCTTCACTTCGAGGGTCGTATGCATCGGTCCCGGAGCCGATGGGGTCCACCGTACCGTGATGGGCACTTCGTCTCGACTGAGTTGCACCCAGAAGGATCGCGGTGGATTCACCTCGAACCCCGTGACGATCGGAGACGGCGTGATGTTCTCCACGAACATGGGATACTGACTGTTCACGACGCGTGCAAGCGTACTGTCGACCTTCGTTGTTCCAACCGGTACGGTCCCAAGATCGATGCGACTCGGTGCAAAGAACAATGACGGTAAGAGTCGCAACGTTGCTACGAATCCCTCAGCAACGTTCATCGTGTCCGTACTCCGAGGTCGAATGGCCGACTTTGACGTTGGAAGATCACCCGACTCGGTCGAGCCGACCATGATGAGCGTGCCGGCCAAGGTCACCCAGCTCCGATAGGCAACGTCGGATCGCGTGCCATTAAGCTCATAGCGCTCTGTGACGGCATTCAGTCCTTTGTCGTACACAATGCTCCGTGCCGCACCATTGCTCGATCCACTCACAACGATGCGTCCGGTGGGATCCAAAGTGATGGAGCGTGCCAACACGTGATACGGATACGACGATGAAAGTCCAAGGTCGTTGGTATCGATGTCGAGCGTCTGTCTGATCGTGCCGTTGCGTTCGATCGCAGAAATGAATCCTCGCAGTGGTGGTGGGCCTTTGTAGCCGACAACGAAGAGCGTACTATCAGCGGTTCTTCGGAGGATCACCTCGTTGATGACATCACCGCCCGGCTGCTGATAGATGGTGTCCAAGATGGGAGCGAAGTTCCTGTTCAATTTGAGCAACCGTATGTCGCCGAACATGTCCGTGGTGGAATTCACGCCAACGAACGTCACACCATCGTCCCCGCGCTCGATACAGGCCATGATGGCATCGTTCTTCGGTCCACCATCATACGTGCAGTACTCCACCTCGTCAAGGTTGTTCGTCATGATGATGGCAAATCCGTCCAAGCCACCCTTTTGCGTTTTCTGATAGGCATTGCCGGTCACCGGAAGTGTGGACTCGCTGGTCGCACCCGTAATGGCAACAGCACCGCGATTCACGACCTGCACACGCACGTTGTAGAACGCTCGCGAGAACAGGAAGTGCATGGCGTTCTTGAGACTGGACAGGTCCGATGAAAGTCGGAGCACCACCACACGGTCGTCGTCGGGATGTCCTGAACCTAGTGATGATGTGATCGGCAGTGTGCGTGAACTCGTGCGAAGCGAGACCAACACATTATCGTCGGGTTCGATGGCAATGCTCGTCGGATACTCATTGCCGTAGCCTCCGAAGTACGTCGAGGCGATCAGTTCCCCTCGCGAAGTGATCCGCGTGATGAAGAGATCAACACCACGGTTCTTTGTCCGTTGAAGCGCATTCGGCGTGGTCTGTAGGTCTTCGGAATCCGTCCACCCACACACGACAATATCCCCGTTCGGCGCCTGCGTCACACACGTGATGTAGTCGCGACCGGTAGCGCCCCAGTAGGTGAGCCGATCGATGCCCACGCGCTGCGCATGCGCTGCGGTGAACGCAGCACAGACAAGGGCCAAGATGGTGAGGGTGGATCTCAACGGGTGCTTTGAACTGCCCCAAACTACGCAGAGTGGGACGTTCCTTGTTCATAGAGCGTTGGCACGATACCGTTACAAGACAAGCAGCATGGCGGCCAGCACGGCCATGGCTCCACTCAGCGCGAGGGCGGCCGGTGCCCCGAGGAACGTCCACACGAGCCCGGTCAGAACGCTCGCCAATACCATGGCAACACTCTGTACCGCCGCATAGGTTCCGAGCGTTGTGCCGCGGGTCTCTGGCGGACAGAGGGTGCTAACATAGGCCTTGGCCACTCCTTCGGTCCCCGCCGCATACATACCGTAGACGGCGAACAGGGCGAAGCACCACGTGACGGAGGTCGCCATGGAGAAGCCGGTATAGACGGCACCGAACACCAACAGACCTCCTACCAGCACACGCTTCATGCCCACACGGTCCGCCAACTGCCCCATCGGGAACGAGGCGATGGCATAGACGATGTTGTACAGGATGTAGGCGCCGATCACTTCCGTATCGGACCCGCCGATGCGCTTCATGTTCAGGAGGAGGAACGTGTCGGCGCTGTTGAAGAGATAGAACAATGCCATCCGTGCCGTGAAGGACCGCATCGTAGGCGACAGCGACCTCCACGACCATATCCCTCCCTTGCCACCCTGCCGCCGTGCCACGCTTCCCTTGGCCTCGCGAACGCCGAACAACAAGGCCACGGCGATGGCGCCCGGAATGAGCGTGAGGAGGAAGAGACCTTGATAGTTGGAGGGAAAGGCGGCAAGGAAGAGAAGGGCGAGGAGCGGACCGATGACGGCACCCGCCGTATCCATGGCGCGATGGAATCCGAACACACGGGCTCGCGTTTCCGTGGTGGACGCATCGGCCAGCATGGCATCGCGGGCACCCGTGCGAACGCCCTTCCCAACGCGTTCGAGCGACCGAGTTGCCAATACCCACCACCACGATGTGAAGAGCACGAGCAAGGGCTTCGCGATGGCGCTGAGCGCATACCCCGCGCGCACGAACGGGAGACGTTTGCCGACCACGTCGGACCGAGCACCGAGATAGGCCTTGCTCAGACCTGTGACCGCCTCAGCAATGCTCTCCAAGATGCCGATGAACATTGCTGAGTAGCCGATGGAACGGAGATAGACCGGGATCACCGGATAGAGCATCTCGCTCGCAATGTCGGTGAAGAGACTGACGAACGAGAGCAGGATGACGACGCGTGAGAGCATCCTAGTTCGCCACGTTCACGACGAAGGTCTTCGTGGCCACGTCGGACCGACTTCCGTTCCAGACAGCAACGGCCGTGAGCTCCAAGGTGCATGTGCCACGAAGCGTACCGGCGGCGAGGGGCTTGGATACGTTGGCCACGTAGCATCGCACGGAATAGGAGTCCGTCTCGCGGATGTACATCGCGCGGTCGATCTCGATGCGCAAGGACTGCATGGAGCCGACGGTACGTTGAACGGAGTTCTTCACCATGCGCAACGTCACCTCTTCGATGCGGGGATGCATCGATGTGTCGATCGTCGACGTTGGTACGCGAAGTCTGATCCCTTGGATCTCGAACGTTCCTGTTTCCGAAATACGCGTTGCACGCACACCGCTTGTGATGATCTGCGGTCTTGCGATCGTGCTGTCCTGCGCGTCGACATCGCAATAGCTTGCAAAGAAGATGACGCAGAGAATACAAGCACGGAACAGCATCAGTTGGAGATCTCGACGTCGAAGTTCTTCGTGCGAAATGCTTCGAACTTCTCGAGACACATGATGTAGACCTGTACGGTCAGTTGTGCCGGACCGCTTATCGTTCCGGGTTGCACAGGCAGTGGTCCCCCACGCAGACCGAGATAGACGTTACAGACGGAGTCACTTTTCCATTCGGTATCGAGATGCGCCAGGTGATATGTTTGACGCGTTGTGGTGTTCATCACTTCGCCCCACAATTGCTCCACCTTCACACTGTAGCTCGTGGGTCGAGCTCCGTTGTAACAGGCGCCGCCCGTCACGACGATGTTCTTGAGCATGAGGATGCCACGTTCGTTGTCGGTGATCTTTCCCACCACCATCTTGTCAAGCGAGATCTTCGGCTTCTCAACGCCGGGGGGCTGCTGAGAAACGAGCGGCAGGACGAATACAACGGTGAACAGCAAGGTCAAGATGGATCGCATAGGTCTATCGAGTGATGATCAAGAAGTGTGACTGTTCAAAGAGATCGGAGTGGAACAGGAGCGTGTAGGACCCGGCGCTCAGGTGTTCCACCGAGACGGGTACGACGTGCGCGCCGCGTTCTAGTGTGAGATCGGACCGTACAACGGTCTTGCCTGCTCCGTCGACAATGAGCATCGTGCCCGACGCGTCGGCAGTGGACTCATACCAAAGGTGCAAGATACTGTGCGCGGGATTTGGACCGATCTTCACACGTCGCACGCCATCGCCGATACGCACGATGCGGAGATCCCGACCGGCACAGATCTCATCGACGTCGAGCCGTCCGTCCACCTGGATCACATCCGTTGGCACTTCGCCCCATGCGAACGGCAATGCATCAGAAAGATCGAGCGGCACTGAGTTCTCCGACGCCAAGAGCACTCTGCATGGGATCACGGCCAGGGTGTCGGTTCCGTTCCAGCGACCTCGACAGCGAACGATCGACAACGAGTCCGATGTGCGCACGTCGAGCGTCACGCCCTCCATGCCGCCCTCCTCCATTGGTGCAAGGACGGATCGCTTGAACTGCACCTCGCATTGGAAGGTGCGCAACAGCGAGTCGTTCACACCCTCCACCGAGTCGAGGATCACCGGGATGTTGACGATCTGTCCGACCTTACCCTTCAAGTAGGGCACGTGCAGCGTTGTTCGACCGTAGGCTTCGATCGTGAGCATGGTCGTGGCCGAAAGATCGCACGGATCGTTCGACACAACCGTGATCTGCGATGCGTACGTGCCGGGGATCGATGCACCTTGCACATCCACCCACAGTGTATCGCCCGGACGCAACACTGTTGGCAGGGCAGGGCGAATGGTGGTAAGGATGAAGGGTTGTTGCGGGGCCTGTACGGTGGTCACCGTAAGGGGGCGCGAACCGGTGTTCGTATAGTGCGCTTGCAGTGTCGTTGTGTCGCCAATGCTCCGCGTTGGGAACGCGAGAAGCGGTGTGCCTTCCAAGGCAGCGCTTTCACGTCGGCCTCGAAGGTAGATCACCTTGCGTTGAGAGCATGGTCCGAGATCGAACACGATACTATCGCGATACTCCCCATCGTATAACGGTTCGAAAACGATGTCAACGATCCGATCGGCATTCGTTCCGATCGTATCACCAACGACCATGGAACACGTGAATGGCTGCGAGATGCCGATGCCATTCACATGACCGACGATGTTGCCAGAGCTGACGTTTCCGATCGCAACGGTCCGTGTTCGCGAGCGCTCCTTGCACGAGATGATCGTTCCAAAGACGACGGTATCGGGCACGACGAATCGAACACTGTCTACCACGATGCGCAGTCGGATCGAGAGCGTGTCGTTACAAGGGGCGGTCGTGATCAGGACCGACCCTGTTTGCTCGCCAACCTTCGTTGGTCGTATCGCAAATGGGATCAACAATGAATCGTTGGGTTGTAGTGTAACGGTTGTCGGCACCGGTGTGGAGTACGTCAATGGTCCGTTCCGTGTGAACGTGAATGTCATCACGTCAGCCCCGGTATTGCGGATCATGATCGACGTGTCGCGCTGCGCATTGCACTCAAGCACGCGACCAAGATCAAGAAGTGTGTCGCTCACCGACCATTGCGTGCGTTCAATGTTCGCCGCGAACCACGTCGCAAGCGTATCAGTGCATCCCGCAGCGGTCCACGGCACACGAAGTGCTCCCGTTTGACTGGACAGCGACGGCGTGAAGAGGACGGTGATGGCAAGGGTACCCCCGGCCGTCACCACTTGCGGGAACTTTGGAAAGATCGTCGACAGCTGTCCGCTGGAGATGATCGTTGGGATCGTCACATCCACCGAGGAACGATTGGTGAACGTGAGGACCTTTACCAGTTGCACAACATCGCAGGATGGACTTGGTGCGAGGATCACGGAATCCGGTGTGAGCTCGGCATCCAGAGTCGCATTGGTGCCCTTGATGAAGCTGGTCACCACGGTATCACACGAGCTGGCGGACACTCGGATCGGTAGGATGAACGAACCCTTGGGGATCGAGGTCAAGCGAATGGGGATCCGATACGATCCACCGGCAGGGATGGTCAACGGAAGGACGGGCAAGCCCGGAGTGGTGATCGAGGGGGACTGCGGTGCAATGTCGGTGATCGTGAGGGCGAACGTATCGAGGTTGCGGATCAACAAGGAGGTATCGCGCATCGTCCTGCATACGCTGAGCACTCCTACGTCCAGCGTATCGAGAGCGACCCTCGGTGCAGAGAGTACGTTCACCACGGCGGTGTCTTCGCCCATGCATCCTGCATCATCGGATACGTTCACGATCAGTCGCGTTGGTCCTTGCACACGATAGCGGATCGATGCTCCGAAGTCTTCCACTTGTCCGTTCGGCTGTCGCCACGTGATCGTGTAGTTGCCTGTTCCTCCTCGCGCACGCGCTGTGAACGTGAGCATCGTGCCTCTGCACACCGTCGTATCCGGTGATGCCGTGACGGTGATCGGTTGGAGTGAGAACGCGCCTTCCGGGATCGAGAATCCTTCGATGAAAAGACCTTGTCCGCCCGGCTGTGCATTCAAGGTGGAATCTCCTGTTGTGCGGAACGGGATGTTGTATCCGCACGATCCGCCTTGCAACTGAAGCTGTAGCATGGGAGACCGCGCAGGGAGTGGCGTCAAAACAATTCCACCGCCGCCGCCGCCACCAACCCCATGCGCAGGATTCGTGTTAACGGACCCTCCGGCGCCGCCGTTCACCACGGCACGGAGTGGCGTCGTGAACCGAGCACAGTCGATCCATATCGCACCGCCTGCTCCTCCGCCGCCGGCTGCATCGTTCCCTCCGATGACCGTGACACTTCCGCCTGTTGCTGAGATGGACCTATTGCCTCCGTCGATGGACGTGGCACGCAGGATGACGATCCCGCCACCTGTAGCCCCACTTGTTCCCGTACCATTGTTCTGATGTCCGCCACCTCCGCCTCCGCCCATGTAGACCTTCGGGAAGTTCCTGGAGTAGGGCATCATCAGTCCGCCAATGGCTCCGTTGGTGATCGTTCGTCCACAACCAACCCACTGATCGCCGCCACGTCCACCGGCTCCGGCATTCCCACCACCGCCACCACCGGAGTTATGGTCCACGCCTCCCCCGCCGCCATTGGCCAACTTCCCTCTTCCCGCTTCAAAGGCCGTTGCCATGGCCGTCACGCCATCGCCCTTTTGTGCTCCGTATCCCGTCGCCATCGTGTAGACATAGCCGGTGCGAGAACAGGTGGCGTAGTTGATGGAGCGAAGTCCGCCCACAAAGCCGCAGGCGCTTGCATCGATATCGTCCTGGAACGTCACCGTACCGCTGGCCTCGATGGCCACCACACCGCCGGAGCGACCATTCCATGGGGCGGCTCGCACCGTTCCGGTGATCGTCACATTCACATACTCCGCAACGCGGATCAATTGCACAGCAGATCTCACATCATAGGTGTTCACAAGACGGGCCACGAGCGTGATCACGTTCCCGTTCACGGCCTTGATGCTTCCGAACTCAAGATTGCCACAGGAACCTAGCGTGACAATGTCTCCGAACTCCGGTGCATCGTTGGTGTTGATCGTTGCGCCCTTCATCTGCATGATGAGCACGCGATCGCCTGGTTTGAAACCGTAGGGCTGTTCGACGACAACGTCCTGACTGCACATCACCGGTATCGAGAGTACCGGCGTGTAGATGTTCACCACTCCGCTGATGCGCGTTTGCGCATGCATCGCTATGCCGCCACCAAGAGCGATCATGGCGGAAAGGAGGAGAGGCAGGGTGCGGAACATGGGGCCCATGACCGCTAACATAGTCACAGGCGGGATACGGTCGACCTGCTAGAAGAACACCTGGTACTGCAGGACGAACTGGGTGGCACGACCCGACTTGACAGTGGCTCCTGTGGCCGATGTCGTGAACGTGGGGCGGTTGTTGAGGTCGACCGAGAACTTCGCCGAATGACCCGACAGGAGCAACGAGCATCCCACCGCATAGGTATCGGAGACCACGTGCGAGAGTTTGTCGTAATCGGCAAGCGTGGCGGTCGCGTAGGGCATGAGTCCGGTCGTCCCTTCGATCACGTGCGGAATGAAGTATCCGAACTGCGAGTAGATCACATTTCCGGTGCCGAACATCGGAAGTCCGTTGCCATAGGATGGCGATTGACCGGGATTCAACGGTCCGTTGTATCGCAGATAGTTCGTGCCATAGTCCGTATGGAAGAAGCCGGCATACGCAGAGATGGCATGTCCGCTCTCACCTACCGGCGCATCGTAGAACGACTCGATGGCAGCGAGCTTCATGTCTTCATACACCGTGTCCGTCGGCATCGCTCCCGTTCGCCACATGGCACGCGGCTGATAGATGCCACCGATGGCAACATTGAACACCTTCTTCTTGCCGAGATACGTGCCGGCCATGTACGGCGTAAGGTGTGGTTCCTGATCCATGAACTGCCAGATCACATAGCCTTGATACTGTAGTGCATGACCCTTTTGCGCGAACGTTGCCGATGGACCGAGCGGTGGTGGCGTCGACCCATTGCTTTGGATCACGAATGGATCGCTCAGCACGAACCGATAGTCGAGCGATCCGATCTGTCCGCGCAACAGCATACTGAGCTTCCGCGAGAACTGATCCGTTTGATCGACGGTGGCCTGTGCGAACACCGGCACATCCGTGGTCATGATCGTCGTTACAGATGGTTGCGAGAATCGCGAGAGTCCGTTGGCGATCGTCAGTCCCATGCCGACCTTCGCCTCGTTCCCGTTCGAGAGTCGGTACTCCCCCACCGCATCATGGAAGAAGGCCGAGAGTTTTCGATTGCCTCCCGAGTTGTAGAAGGAGTTGAAGTTGTTCTCGCCGTACTGCGCATAGAAGAGCGCCCGATCTGTGATCTGCGCCGTCATCTGGAATCGAAGTCGACGGAGTCCGATGTTCACCGACACGTCTTGAGGCTCGCCATTGATCGTGGTCCCGGGGTTGCTCTCGTTCACCATCAACCATGGCTGCGCCATGACGTTGATGCGCACGAAGTGGGTACTGTCACCGCCCAACCTCCATTCCAACAATTGGGCATGCAGGGGCAAGGCGGCAAGGATCAACACTCCAAGACAGTACCAGACGTGGGGACGACGAGCGTTCATATGGATCCGTCAATGATGCATCGTGTGAGAAGGTTTCTTTCTGGATGCGGCCGGGTGGTCGGACTTGGGCAGGTGCGATTCGAGTCCGCGGATATGGAAGCCAACACCACGCGTCGCGAACTCTCGCTCCATCTCGTGCATCTTCTCCATCACAGAGTGATCCACCAAGTGCGAGTTCGTGAAATCGATGATGACGTCGCGATCCGGATCGAGCTTTTCAAGTCGCTTCTTCAATCCGATGTAGTTCGAGAAGATCGCCGAGTGCTGTACATCCACCACATAGACCTTCGGATCGCTTTGATCGATGGTAAGGATCGGACGGAAGAGCGATGCGAACGGGACACCATCGATGATATGCAACGCAAACTTGGTCAGGATACCCATACCGATCCCGATCAGAAGATCCGTCGCAAGCGTGGCCACCACGGTCATCACGAAGATGATGAGCTGTTCGGCACCAACCTTATAGGTCTTGATGAATTCCTTTGGCGAGGCAAGCTTCCATCCCACCGAGATGAGCATGGCGGCAAGCGCTGCGATGGGAATACGTTGGATCACCATGGGCAGGAAGACAACGAAGATCAGCAGGAAGCCACCGTGGAAGAAGTTCGACCATCGTGTCTTGCCCCCATTGTTCACGTTCGCACTGGAACGGGCGATCTCGGAGATCATGGGGAGTCCGCCGAGCAGACCGGAGACAGTATTGCCAATGCCGACAGCGAGCAGGTCCTTGTTCAGATCGCTCTTTCGCTTGTACGGATCAAGACCATCGATGGCCTTCCCACTGAGAAGCGATTCAATGCTTCCAACGAGGGCGAACATGATGACGTACTTGATGGACGTCATCGACGTGATCTGTGACCAGTTCGGCATTTGAATGGCGTCGGTGATCTGTGCCGGCAAGGTGACGAGGAACTTCGGACTGAGCGTGAACTGCGTGTGATTGAAGAGATACGTGTGCTCATGCGAGAGATCGAAGTAGGCACCCAATGGAATGGCAATGAGCAGGACGACCATTGGTGCGGGGACCATCCTCACGTACTTGTTCTTGATCATCGGAAGTCCGAAGAGGATGATCAGCGAGATCACGCCGATGATGGCGATATCCGGATTCATCATCGAGAAGCTCTTCGGGATCTCTTTCAACAACTCGAGTGGCTCCCCTCCCGTTGGCGTCACGCCCATGAGGAAGTGCGCCTGCTTTGAGATGATGATGATACCGATGGCCGCCAGCATTCCATGTACGGCCGACGTCGGGAAGAAGTCGCCCAGCACGCCTGTCTTGAGCAGACCGAAGATGATCTGCACGACACCGGCCACAACGATCACGGCAAGGGTGAGCTTGTACCCAAGGAACGGATCGCCCTGACCGAGATCCGTCACCGCACCGAGAGCGATCACGATAAGACCAGCCGCCGGTCCTTTGATCGTCATCTCCGATCCGACGAAGAACGAGACGAGGAGACCTCCGATGATGGCCGTGAGGATGCCCGAGATCGGTGGGAAGCCGCTGGCCTTGGCAATGCCCAAACACAATGGCAACGCCACAAGGAAGACCAGAAAACCCGAGATCAGATCGCTCTTCCATGTGTTCTTGAATGATAGGTCGTACGTCATGGTTTCCTCGTTCTGATCAGTTGTAAGATGCCATTGATGAACGTGAGCGGGTGTGGCGGACAACCCGGCACGTAGAGGTCGACGTGATGACGTTCGACAAAGGCACGCTGGAGTTCGGTACTTCGTTGAAAGATCCCACCCGAGATGGCACATGCACCCGAGAGGATGACGATGCGGGGATCAGGGACGGCATCGTAACAGATGTCGTTCGCCATGGACATGTTCAGGGAGATCGGACCGGTGATCACGATCCCGTCGGCATGTCGCGGTGATGCCACGAACTCAATGCCGAATCTTCCCATGTCGAAGTTCACATTGCCGCAGGCATTGAGCTCGAGCTCACAGGAGTTGCATCCCGCTGCCGATACCTGACGGAGCTTCAGCGATCCACCGAAGTAGGCTGCGATCTCTTTGCGCACAGCATCGGCATCGAAGACCACGGGACCAACATCCCCTTCGTGCATGATGAGTGCTTCTCGTGTCGATGTTGCCGTCTTGTAGTCGTTCGTGAACGTGATCTTCTCGGTGGGACATGCCTCGGCACATTCACCGCAGAACACGCAGGCACCAAGGTCGAGCGAGATCGTCGACAAAGCGCTTTGTGTGATCGCCGCAACCGGACAGACATCGACGCAGGCCGTGCAGCCACTAGCGCATGCCTCGGCCTTGAACGTCGGACGTCCGCGAAAGATCTCCGGCAGTGTCACCGCCGTTACATCGGGGATCGTCTGACCGCCCTGTTGCTTCCAAATCTTGATCGACTCGAACATGTGGTTTCCTTAGAGGTCGTGCCCGCAGTACGAAAGGTCATAGCTCTTATTACAGATCGGGAAATCGCTGATCTCGTTCCCGCGCAGTGACAATGCCAATGCGAACCAGTTGTGCATCGACGGGTCCTTCACGCTGTGATGGACGAGCGCGCCATGTTCATCGGTGATCGACATGTGCACGATCTCGCCTCGCCACCCTTCCACCATCGAGACCACCATGGACCGAGGAGCAAGGTCGCGCATAGGTCGTTCTTCAAGGGTTCCGTTGTCGCGCGAGGCCGTGCGAAGTCGGTCCAGCAGGATGCGGAGATACGTGATGGACGCATCGATCTCGAGCTTGCGCAGGAAGGCACGAGCCATCACATCACCGGTGTGGAGCACGTGCATTTGCACATCCTCTGCGCGGTAGACGCCATGCGGATGCGAGCGACGTACGTCCCGTCGAAGTCCGCTCGATCGTGCGGCCATCCCCACGGCACCAATGATGTGGGCCTGTTCGGAGGTGACGATGCCGGTGCGTTCGAAGCGAGCGAGTACGCTGGGCAGTTCGAACATCGTATCAGCAACATGTCGGTACCGACGCTCCATATCATCGAGCGTCTCTACGAGTCGGTCCTGCAATGCCGGCGTGAGCGACGATCTGTTCTGTCCCGCACGCAACAATCCTTTTCCGAAACGATTGCCGCACCACCATTGGAAGAAGTTGATCATCGGTGTGCGTAAGGCACCAAGCACGGCGCTTCCAAGCTGATAGGCCACGTCAAGGTTCAAGGCGGAAAGGTCGCCGATGTGGATGGCAATGCGTTCGAGCTCGAGCGCGATGGCGCGTTCGATCTCGACGGCATCCGAAACCGTTCCACGCATGAGGGCCTGCATGCCGTTCACGAATGCCCACGTGTGGCCAATGGTCGTGTCGCCTGCGATCGACTCGGCAAGGACAGTGCGTTGCAGCATGGTCGAGGGTTGGACCATCAGGCGTTCGATGCCGCGGTGCTGATAGCCGAGCTTGATCTCGAGATGAACGACGTCCTCACCGGTGCACTGGAATCGAAAATGTCCGGGCTCGATCACGCCGGCGTGGATGGGTCCCACACCCACTTCGTGGACCTCGCCGCCTTCGATCCGAAAGAACGGATACGTGTCGATGGTCGCACCATGCGCCGCATCATGCGGATACCGCACGGGCTTCAGCCATGGATGATCCGTGAACTGCACACCGTGGTTCTCCCAAAGCACGCGCTCGAAGATGTGGAAGGCGCGATAGTGGGCCGAAAGCGACGGCAACGCCATGGTTCCTGATGCGGCCAGATGGTATCGTGCAACGGAGAGCTGCGACGTGGAATCGTCGGCCAGCACACAGAAACACTCAAGGTCACCATTGGGAAGACGATACCCCATGTAGTTCACACAGTGGCGGGCATCGTTGGCCTTCATGTGATCGAGCACGGTGGTCAGGAACGTTCCGTACGACAGGACCGGGATGGCATCCAGCGAGATCACGTCGAGATTCGAGAACGAAAGCATGGCAAGGTCCTTACGGATGGATCGTCACGGCCGATTGAACGAATTGAATGAACGCCGGAGGGGCGAAGAAGCCCAAATAGACCACGGCAAGGAGGAGCGCATACTGCGGAACGGTCTCCATGGTCGAGAACCGGGCAGGAGCATGGACGACGGTCGGTGCGGGACGGTAGAGAATGTTGAGGACGTTCTTGGCAAGTCCCCATAGGATCACCGTCAGCAGCAGGAAGACGGGAATGGCCACCCATGCATGCGGTCCGCCGAACAATGCCTTGAACATGAAGAGCTCGGTGATGAAGGTCCCCATCGGCGGTACGGCCGTGATGGCGAGCAGACCGAGGATCAACACACCTGCGCCTGCCGGATGCAACTTGATGTAGTCGCCTACGGAGTTCACGCTCTTGGTCTGATACAGTCGGTAGAAGTGTGCGTACTGGAAGAACAGACCCGACTTCGCAAAGGCATGCAGGATGATGTGCAACACGGCAGCAAACCATGCACCGCTTCCGACAGCGATGAGAACGATGCCGGCATGCTCAAGACTGGAGTAAGCGAAGATGCGCTTGATGTTCTTGATCTTGGAGATGTAGATGGCCGCAAAGAACACGCTCATCACGCCGACGATGATCATCACGGAGTTCATCCATGGGAGGATCGATGTGCCGGCCAGCGCCATGTAGATGCGGAAGATGGCCACGAATCCGGCGATCATGAGCACGCTGGAGAGAAGAGCCGACACGTGCGATGGCGCACCGTCCTTGGCATCGATATCCACATTGAACAACGGCGCCACGCCCATCTTCACACTGTATCCAGCGACCATGAACAGGAAGGCGAACTTCAGCCAGCCAACATTCATGGATGGAGCCGTCATGCGGATGGCCTCGAACGAGAGATCGTGCACCTCGCGAGCTTCCGATGCGATCGACAGGAACAGGATGCCGGCAAAGGCGATGGCGATCCCGATCGAACACACGAAGACGTACTTCCATGTTGCTTCGACAGAGTGCTTGTTCCTGTTGTAGTAGATGAGCACAGCACTTGTGAGCGTCGATGCTTCGAGGAAGGCCCATACCAATCCGATATGACGCGAGATGTAGACCCCAACGACCATGGTGAGGAACAGGACGAGTGCGGCATTGTGCGTTGCCACTTGACGGTCACTATCTCCCCGATGTCGAGCATAGGCCATTCCATAGTAGGCCGCCAGTGCGCCAACGATGGCAAGAACACCCAGGAACAACACTGCAAGCGGATCGGCCTTGAGATACTCTACTTCGACCACGTCGAGGTAGGCATATTCATGCACAAGAAGAGCACCAAGCAATGAGAAGTAGGTCACGAAGAGCACCACCTGAAGAATGCGTCGACGGGCGAGCATCATCACACCGGCGATACAGATCGAGCCTGCAAAGAACGCGAGAGGCATGCTAAGGTTCATGATCAGTCGTTCAGTTCGTTGAGTTCAGCGGCATCGACGGTCTGGAACGACGCGCCTACTTTGTCGACGAGGAAGGCCAACAACAACACCGACGTGAGGAGATCCAAGAGGATGGCCGTGTTCACGGCAAGCGGCATCTCGTTGCCCACAGCGAGCGACAGCAGGAAGATGCCGTTCTCCAGCAACAGGTAGCCCATCACATGTGTGATGATCTTCGTGCGCGCCATGATGATGAACAGTCCCGTGAACAAGGCCGAGAGCGACGCCGTGAAGTAGCCGATTCGCAAGTGTTCTTCGTGCACCGTGTAGGCAAGGAGGAAAGAGACGAGGATGATGGCCGTGACGAAGAGCAGCGAAGTGAAATGCGTCACCGTTGGCTCCGCTTCTTTCACGAGCTTGTTCCGCCGAAGCGTACGCTGCAGGAACCACGGGATCACGATGCCCTTGAAGACCAACGTCTCGGCAAGGATGAAGCTCAGGTTGAGCACATCAACGTCGCGCAACTCCATGTAGGCGATGCCGAACAACAGCACGCCCTGGATCCCCAAAAGGGTGACGAAGGTGGCAAGGCGGTCTACCATCGACACGTAGACGAGCGTCACCACGAACAGGATGATCAGAATGGTGACCATGGTCAGAGTACCAACTTATTCGTGAGGATGAGCACGGTGAAGAAGACGAGGATGGCAATGCTCGTGAGCGTGAAGATGAACTGAGGGTTGCGCTTCATGCGATTGCGCGCTCGGAAGGATTCCAGAAGTCCGACCACAACGGCGAACACGGCCATCACCACAATGGCAATGATGATCTTGCCCCAGAGCGGCACCATGGGCGGCATGGCGAAGTTGGAAATGAGCACGCCGAACATGGCAAAGCGAATGCTTGTGGTCGCGAGGATCATACCAAGGTCGAATCCGCTATTGTCGAGAACGATCACCTCATGCACCATCGTCAACTCGAGGTGCGTCTTTGGGTCGTCAACGGGAAGTCGACTGTTCTCGACCATGGCGATCTGCAGGAAGACGTACACCGCAAAGGCGGCCATCAGATACGAAACGCCGCTGCCGAGGTGCATGTCGCGAAAGATCTCGTTGAGCGATGTATGTCCCGTGAGCACGGCAAACGAACCGGCAAGAACGAAGAAGGCCGGTTCGACGAGCATGCCGTAGAGGGCTTCACGATTGGCTCCCATGCCCTCGAACGGACTTGCCGTGTCCATTGCCATGAGGATCATGCCGAACCGCCCCAACGCAAGGAGATAGGCAAAGACCACCACGTCGTACTGGAACGAGAGAATGCTCGGTTGGTCACCGAACGGCAGGAAGAGACTTGCCACCATCACCGTCACGAAGGAGATCGAGGGAGCGAGTTGGAAGATGAACGACGATGAGGTGCTCGTGACACTGCCCTTCTTGAGCAGCCGGATGATTTCCTTGAGATGCTGCATCAGACCCGGGCCGATGCGACCGCTGGCAATGCTCTTCGTGCGGTTCACAATGCCGATGAAGAAGACCGACGAGAGAAGGATCAAGGCAAGGCTGATCATATCACTCCCATGATCGTTACCACGGCAATGGCAATGATGAAGACAAAGGCGTAGAGAATGTAGGTGCGCATGCTTCCGGTGTGGAAGACCGCCAACCGTCGCAATACATAGGCAATGCCTGCGATCGGTGGTTGGATCGTCGACTCCTCGATCACATCCACCACGTCGGTCGTATACGTGCGCGCATGTGGGAACACGTCCACATCGTTGAGCGCATGCATGTGGGCATGCACACGCACCACGGGTGAAATGAGCTGCACGGTACTGTCGGCATAGGTTGTCGACGTGTACTGCAGTCGCGCATCTGCTTCCGTGAAACCACAACCCCACGTGGGTCCTTCCCGTCGCTGCGCATTGCGTGTGGCGATCTTGCGCAGGGCAAGGACGAGGACCACCGCACCCACGAGCGAGGCATTGAAGATGCCCAACGAGGTCATGGTGGGCATCAGGGAGGCAAGGACGACATCACTGTTGGGAGCAAAGGTTCTGATCACGGCCGAGATCGAAGCGATCATCAGCTGCGGCACGATGGCCATCACGATCATCATGACAATGGCGATCTGCTGTGGGAGGCGCATGAACCATGAACGCTCGGTGGCATGACGTGCAGGTTCCGTGCGCGGTTCGCCGAGCATGCCCACACCGATGGCCTTTGTGAAGGCGATGATGGCCAAGCCGCCAATGAGACAGAGCGTGATGAGGACGAAGAAGTTGACAATGCTGAAATAGGCGCCGGAGTTCTTCATGCCCTCGATGGAAGCGACATACATCAGGAACTCGCTCACGAATCCGTTGAGCGGTGGAAGTCCACAGATGGCAAGCGCACCAAGGACGAAGACCGTGATGGTCTTCGGCATGCGTCGCATCAGTCCGCCAAGCTCGTTCAGGTTGCGTGTATGCGTGGCCGCATAGATGTTGCCGGCGCTTTGAAAGAGCACCACCTTGAAGAGCATGTGATGCACCATGTGCAGCAGAACGGCCGTCCAGCCAAGCGTAGCGATCACGTCGTTGTGGATCGACGTGCCGAGGACGGCCATGCCGATGGAAATGCCCAAGAGACCGATGTTCTCAACGCTGGAGTAGGCAAGCAATCGTTTCAGATCGTTCCGCACGATGGCCTGGAGGATGGCATAGAGTCCGGTGACGATGCCCACCGTCAGAATGGCCACACCCAACATGCTCTGGTCCCCTTGCATGAAGAGGATCGTTCGCAGGATGCCATAGATGCCAAGCTTGATCATCACGCCCGACATCACGCCCGATACATGCGATGGGGCCGCAGGGTGAGCATGTGGTAGCCACGTGTGCAGCGGAAGAAAGCCCGCCTTCATGCCGAAACCAAGGAAGAGCGGAAGGAACAACATCCATGCGGGCTTCTGGGCATAGAACACACCCATGGCCGCGAACGTGTAGGATCCGGTCTGTCCGGCAAGGATCATCGTGGCAAGCAGTAGGAAGAACGCGCCGATGTGCATTTGGATGAAGTAGGACAGGGCCACCCGTCGTGTGCGTGCCTTCTCCCCTTCGAAGAGGACGAGGAGGAAGGACGACATCGACATGATCTCCCACATGATCAGCAGCGAGACCATGTCCCGCACCATCGTCACGGCAAGCATCGATCCGTGCAAGGCCACCATGGCCACAGCATGTACGAGTGCCTCCATGAAGCTCTTCGATGCATACGGCTTCAGATACGAAATGCCATAGACCATACCCAGCAATACGCCGATGTTGATCAACACCACCATGAAGGCCGTCAGTGGGTCGATGGCAAGGACCAACGGACCATAGGCGAACGAGGCGGCCTGTCCGTTCACCAGGACGGGGACAGACCATGCTACAGACAGAGCCGCCATCGCCGCCGAGATCACTGTTGCAAGAATGAATGAGATTCTCATGTCTACGATTTACGATGGCTGTGAACAGCATTCTATTAGAAGGTGATTAGAGCGGTCCTTATACGTTCTTTATGCGGACGACACTGCTCTTGATGGCCTGTTGATATCCGAATGCAGAGTTTTGCGATGGTTCTCAGGGAGCAGATATGCAGTCTTCGGATCTTGTTGTCTTCGGCGTGTTCTTCTTGGTACTGGCGGCCGTTGCGCGGCCGTTGGGACACTATGTTGCCGCCTGTATGGACGGGTCGACGCCACCGTTCGCATGGCTTCGTTGGATCGAAAGACGCGTTGTTCGCCTTGCGGGCATCGATCCCGATCGGTCGATGTCGTGGAAGGAGTTCGCGATCGCCCTCGTGATGTTCAATGCCGTCGGCGCATTGGTCATGTTCTCAATGCTTGTGGGGATCGACGGACTGTCGTGGCACCTGGCAATGAACACGACCATCAGTTTCGTGACGAACACCAACTGGCAGTCGTACAGCGGCGAGACGACCCTCTCGGCAACAACGCAAATGCTGTGCTGTGGCGTGCAGAACTTCGCAAGTCCTGCCACAGGGTTCGCCGTTCTCGCCATGGTCGCACGGGCGATCGGCGGACGTGCTGAGCTCGGATCGTTCTGGATCGATGTTCTCCGCTTCATCCTCTACGTGCTCCTCCCCTTGTCATTGATCCTGGCCGTTGTCCTCGTCACGCAGGGCGTGCTGCAAACCGCGGGCGCATCAGTGACGATCGATCACGTCGGTGCAGCACCTCAGACCGTGCACGTGGGTCCCGTCGCTTCACAAGTGGCCATCAAACAGTTGGGCACGAATGGCGGCGGATACTACGGCGTGAACTCCGCTCACCCACTGGAGAACCCCACATCGCTGACGAATCTGTTCGAGTGCATCGCGCTTCTTCTGATCCCTGTTGCCATGCCCTTCACGTATGCCCGCATGATCAAACGCGATGCGCAGGCATGGCCTATCGTTGGTGCCATGCTCGTGCTCTTCGTGGTTGGACTGAGCGTGGCATCGTGGGCGGAAACGCAGGGCACGGCAGCACTTGACGGACAGATCTCGATGGAGGGCAAGGAGGCAAGGTTCAGTCCGATCGCCTCGGCATTATGGTCAACTGCCACCACGGCCACGTCAAATGGTTCCGTGAACGGAATGCATGATTCCTTCATGCCACTCACCGGCTTCGTGCAAATGATGAACATGCTCATTGGTGAGGTCATCTTCGGTGGGATCGGTTCCGGCATGTATGGCATGATCCTTTTCATCATCGTTGCTGTCTTCATTGCCGGACTCATGGTCGGACGTACCCCCGAATACATCGGCCGCAAGATCGAGGCCACCGAGATCAAGCTTGCCATGTCGGCCATCCTCATCCCGAACGTCACGATCCTCCTCGTTGCATCCCTTGCCGCCTTGCTCCCTGCAGGAACCTCCTCCATTGCCAATCCCGGACCGCATGGCCTGAGTGAGATCCTCTATGCGGCCGCGTCCACCGTTGGCAACAATGGCAGTGCCTTTGCTGGCTTGGCCACGAATACGGTCTTCTACAACAGCTTGCTGAGCGTTGCCATCCTGATCGGACGGTATGCCGTGATCCTTCCCATCCTCGCCATTGCGGGATCGCTTTCCAAGAAGACCGTCGTGCCGGCTTCGGCCGGCACGTTGCCAACCGACACGTTCTTGTTCGGGTTGTTGCTCCTGATGGTGATCGTCATCGTTGGTGCACTTACGTTCTTTCCGGTGCTCGCCCTTGGCCCGTTGGTGGAGCATTCTCTGTTCACGGCCGGCATCTCCTTCTAGGACCTCGTTATGTCTACGACAACTTCTGCGTTCTCCCTGTTCACGGCATCCATCGTTCGCGCATCGTTGCTTGATGCCGTGCGCAAGCTCGATCCGCGTGTTCAAGTGAAGAACCCGGTGATGTTCATCGTCTACCTTGGCTCTATCGCCTGCACGATCGTCTGTGGCGTCGATCTCGTTGCAAACCGCGCTGATATGTTCACAACGCAGATCACGATCTGGTTGTGGTTCACGGTGCTCTTCGCGAACTGGGCAGAGGCCGTAGCCGAAGGACGTGGCAAAGCACAGGCCCGGTCACTTCGCACTGCACGCGCGGGGACCACAGCGCGCCGATTGCGTAACGGTGTGGAAGAGATCGTTGCATCTACCGAATTGAACGTTGGCGACATGGTCGTCTGCGAACGGTCCGATGTGATCCCAAGTGATGGCGACGTTGTCGAGGGTATTGCCAGCATCGACGAGTCGGCCATCACCGGCGAGTCCGCACCGGTGATCCGCGAAAGTGGTGGAGATCGATGCGCCGTCACGGGTGGCACCGTGGTCTTGAGCGATCGCATCATCGTGCGCATCACGGCCGCCACCGGCGGCACGTTTCTCGATCGCATGATCTCGCTCGTCGAAGGCGCACAACGGCAGCGAACGCCCAACGAGATCGCCCTCTCCATTCTCCTGCTGGCGCTGACGTTCATCTTCGTGGCCGCCGTTGCGACGTTGCTCCCGCTTGCCAACGTGCTCACGCCCACGGCAGGCAGTGCGGCCACATCGTTCTTGACGCTGCCGGTATTGATCGCCTTGCTGGTCTGTCTGATCCCGACCACGATCGGCGCGTTGCTCTCGGCCATCGGTATCAGCGGAATGGACCGCATGCTTCGACGGAATGTGGTGGCAAAGAGCGGCAAGGCCATCGAGGCGGCAGGGGATGTTGATGTGCTGCTCCTTGACAAGACCGGAACGATCACGCTGGGGAATCGCATGGCCGTGGACTTCATTCCGATGCCCGGCGTCTCGGCCCGCGAGCTTGCCGATGCCGCCCAGTTGGCGTCACTGGCCGATGAGACACCTGAAGGTCGGTCGGTGGTGGTATTGGCAAAAGAGCGCTTTGAACTCCGTGGGCGCGAGATGTCGTCGTCGCACGCTGTGTTCATTCCCTTCACCGCACACTCGCGTATGAGTGGGGTCGACCTCGACGTTGCACCTTCGATACGTTCGATCCGCAAAGGTGCGGCCGATGCCGTGATCGCATGGGCAGAACGCTTGGGAGGAGCCACACCGGCCGCACTGCGACCAACGGTCGAGAATGTTGCCCGCATGGGCGGCACTCCCCTTGTTGTTGCCGATGGTGCATCGCTCCTCGGAGTGATCCATTTGAAGGACGTGATCAAGGACGGCATTCGAACACGCTTCGAACAACTGCGTCGCATGGGCATTCGCACCGTAATGGTCACAGGTGACAATCCGATCACGGCCGCTGCCATCGCAGCCGAGGCCGGCGTTGACGACTTCATTGCCGAGGCCACACCCGAGGCCAAGCTCGCCAAGATCCGTGCAGAGCAACAGCGAGGTCGACTGGTAGCGATGATCGGCGATGGGACGAACGATGCCCCTGCGCTTGCGCAAGCCGACGTGGGCGTTGCCATGAACACCGGGACACAGGCCGCACGCGAGGCCGGGAACATGGTCGATCTTGATAGCAATCCCACGAAGCTCATCGATGTGGTCGAAGTGGGTAAACAACTCTTGATGACGCGTGGAGCACTCACCACGTTCTCGATCGCGAACGATGTGGCGAAGTACTTCGCCATTCTGCCGGCGCTCTTCGCCGGACTGTATGCAACACCACACGGAAGTGGTGCGCTGGCGTGGTTGAACATCATGGGTCTTGCCACACCGCGTTCTGCCATTCTCAGTGCCGTGATCTTCAATGCGCTTGTGATCATCGCCCTGATCCCGCTCGCACTCCGTGGCGTCACGTATCGATCGCGCGGTGCGAACGATGTGCTGTTGCGCAATCTCTTGATCTTCGGTGTTGGCGGGTTGGCCGTACCGTTCGTGGGAATCAAGCTCATCGACATGCTCCTTGTCGGACTAGGATGGAGGTAACAATGAAGTCCATGCGTTCCATGTTGACCGTTGCCGTTCGCGTGAACATCGTGGTGATCATCATCACCGGCGTGATCTATCCGTTCGTGGTGTGGTCGATCGCTGCTCTGGGTTCTACGGATCGGTTGTCCGACACGGCGCTGTGTCCGGCGTATACGGACAGTACATTGTTCACGTCCCGCCCATCGGCAAGTGACCATTCCGCCCTTCCCTCGAGTGGCAGCAATCTCGGTCCGACCAATGCTCGGTTGCGAGCACTGATGGAGCAGCGTGCAACCTTCTTTCGAACAAGGAACGGTCTTGACCCAAGCACTGTGGTTCCCGCCGATATGTGCTGTGCCTCTGCCTCCGGTCTCGATCCACATATTAGTATTGCTGCAGCGTATCTGCAACGCGGTCGCGTGGCACGCGAGCGAGGTGTGTCGATCCGCTATCTTGATTCATTGATCGCAGCACACACCGTGTCGCCACAGTTCGAGGTTCTCGGAACTCCGCTCGTGAATGTTGTTTCGTTGAACGATGCATTGGGGCACAAATGACACCTGACAGACCAGACCCCGATCAATTGCTGCGATCGATCCAGGAAGCTGCCAGGAGCGGATCACGCGGAACATTGAAGATCTTCTTTGGCATGTGTGCCGGCGTTGGCAAGACCTATACGATGCTCGAGGCCGCTCACGACGCACAACGTCAAGGAATCGATGTTGTGGTGGGACTGGTGGAGACGCATGGTCGACAAGAGACCGAGCGCCTGCTCGACGGATTGCCCGTTGTTCCCCGCAAGGTCGTCGAACATCGCGGCACTGTCCTCACCGAATTCGACATCGACGCAGTTCTCGCGCGCGCACCTCAGCTCGTCCTTGTGGATGAGCTTGCCCACACGAACGCTCCGGGAAGTCGACACGGCAAGCGTTTCCTCGACGTGCTCGAACTTCTGGATCGTGGGATCTCCGTCTACACGACGCTCAATGTGCAGCATCTCGAGAGCAGGGCCGATGCCGTGGCGCAGATCACGGGCTTCCCTATTCAGGAGACCGTGCCGGACTCCGTGTTCGATGCGGCAACGGAGATCGAACTCATAGACCTTCCTGCCGATTCATTGCTCAAGCGACTGCACGAAGGCAAGGTCTATACAGCTGCGGCCGCGCAACGTGCGATCAACAACTTCTTCCGCAAGGGCAACCTGACGGCGCTTCGAGAGATGGCGCTTCGGTTGACCGCAGAGCATGTTGATGTGCAATTGCGATCGTACATGAGCTCGGAGCATATCGCCGGTCCATGGAGATCGAACGAGCGCATCCTCGTTGCCATCGGTCCGGCACCTTCCTCAGCGCAATTGATCCGTTGGGCCCGCCGCATGGCAGCCATGTCAAATACGGAGTGGATGGTGGCCTATGTCGACACTGGTGCTGGCCACATCCAAGCCGACGAAGATCGCATCCGTGAACATCTTGACCTCGCACGAGAGCTTGGTGCAGAGGTGCAGACCACGGCCTCAGCATCGATCGTGCAAGGGATCCTCGATATCGCACAACGCGAGAACGTCACGCAGATCATCGTCGGGAAACCGAAGCGCCGCAGATGGTCGCTGTGGCGGCGAACACTGGTCGACGTGCTCATCGATCGCAGCGGCCCTATCGACGTGCATACCGTGCGACTCGAAGGTCCACCCACACGTCGAACCATGCAGACCGATCTGGTGCAAGAGAATGCTCGCGGCTATCTCTCAGCCGTTGGCGTCGTCCTTGCCATCGTTGCCATCGGCCTGGTATCGGTGCAGTTCATCGGATACCAGAGCATTGGTCTCATTCTGATGGGGGCCATGGTCGTTCTCGGCATGTTCCACGATCGTGGGCCTCTCCTCCTTGCTGCCATCATCAGTGCCTTTCTCTGGAACTTCCTGTTCATACCGCCACGCTTCACGTTGTTCATCACTCGGCCGGAAGATGCCATGATGATCGTGCTCTACCTGACGGTGGCATTGGTCACGGGAACCTTGACGATGCGCCTGCGACAGCGTGAACGATCGATGCGCACACGCGAGACCAGAACAGCGCTGTTGTTCTCAGTGGCCAAGTCGCTGTCGGAGCGAAGTACGATGGACGTGATCGTTCGCACCTCCGTGCGGGAGCTTGCATCGATGCTGCAATGCGAAGTGGCCATGTATCTCCGTTCACCCAAGGGCATCCTCGAAGAACCGCATCCGAGCTCCACGTTCACGCCGACGGCTAAGGATCGGAGCGTTGCCATGTGGTCGTTCATCAACAACCGCATGGCGGGCAAGTTCACAGACACATTGGCTTCATCGGCAACGATGAGTTTGCCCATCACCGGCGTGAATGCGACGCATGGCGTGATCTGCTTCCAGTTCAACGATGCCCGCATGTCGGCCGAACAGCAGTCGCTGATCGAGAGTGCCGTGCGCTTGATCGCATTGGCATTGGACCGAGAGGTGCTCGTTGCACAGGCGGCCACATCGGAAGTGGCACGTCGGTCCGATGAATTGCGAACGATCATCCTCAACTCCGTTTCCCATGAACTGCGAACACCACTGGCCGTGTTGAATGCGGCCATCTCCACGTTGCGCGATGAGTCGATCCACCTTACGGCGGAGCAACAGAAGAAGATCATGCACGATGCAGGAGCATCCACCGAGCGGTTGTCGCGCGTGGTGGACCATCTCCTGAACATGACGCGGTTGGAGTCCGGTAACGTACGTCCGCTCCGTCAATGGTGCGACGTTGCAGATCTCATCAACTCGGCCATTCATATCGCCGCCGGAGGCGAGGTGATCGTGCACAAGCACATCCCTGCCTCCCTGCCCTTCTTGCAGGCGGATGAAGGATTGCTGGAGCAGGCATTGGTGAACGTTCTGGAGAATGCTGTGCGCTATAGTCCGCCCGACGTTCCTGTTGATGTGACCGTTGCAGATCTGCCCGAGGGCATGTCGATCATCGTGCGTGACGCAGGTCCGGGCGTCTCTCCTGATGACCTCGAACACCTGTTCGAGAAGTTCTACCGAGCATCCACCGCCAAAGAAGGTGGCACGGGCCTGGGATTGGCCATTGCGAAAGGGTTCATCGAAGCGCTCAACGGCACCATCGAGGCACGCCTGCCGCAAGATGGCGGCCTCGAGATTCGTATTTTTCTGCCTCTGCCCCGGTCAACTCATCCATTCACCGAATGACCACACCTCCGACCATTCTTGTGATCGACGACGAAGCTCCGCTCCGTCGACTCGTGCGCATCTCGCTCGAGGCGCATGCGTGGCAAGTGGTGGAAGCCGAAGACGGACGGAGTGGCTTGGTGGCAGCCGCAACGGAACGACCCGATGTGATCCTGCTCGATATCGGACTTCCCGATCTGACAGGATTCGAAGTGCTTCTGCGCTTGCGAGAGTTCACCGCTACCCCCGTCATCATCATCTCGGCACGCGGTGATGAAGATGCGAAGATCAAGCTGCTCGACAGCGGTGCCGATGATTACATGATGAAGCCATTCAGTACTAGCGAACTCTGTGCTCGGATCCGTGTTGCCTTACGACACAGTACCACTGCTGCTACGACCACGGTGTATGAAGCCGACGGCCTTCGCATCGACCTCACGGCGCGAGATGTGACCGCACATGGAAGATCGGTTGCTCTTACATCTACAGAATATCAACTGCTCCTGGCCTTTGTCAAGCACGCCGGAAAGACCATCACGCACACACAGCTCCTGCGCGACGTGTGGGGTCCGGGATCCATCAACGAGCTGCAGTACCTTCGGGTCTTCGTGAATCAGTTGCGAAAGAAACTCGAAGTGGATCCATCGACACCATCACTCATCGTTACCGTTCCAGGCGTTGGATATCGTTTAACTTCTTCGCACTAACACGCACCTCAATGAAGCCGATCCTCTTCTGCTTGCTCTTTTGTTTATCCACTCCTTTGTTGGCGACCAACGCCGACTCCACCGAACCGGCCGCGGCACCATTCGCCGGGATGGACCTCACGTGGGTGAACGGACAGAACAGACAGCGCGACTTCCCGCTCTCCATTCAGAACGTCGGAACGGGCGTGTTGTACCTCGACACGTACTTCAACTACAACCTTGCCAAGCCCATTGATAACACGCAGACGGCATCGTCCACCATTGGTCGTACCAGCGAGTTCATGTTAAATCTTGCAAGCTTCGGATTCGAGGCCAACTATCACAATGTGTTGCTGCGACTGTGGCTGCAGACCGGTGCTCAGTTGAACATCGTGCAGGAGCTCGATGGAAGCGTGTCCCATGGCCGGAACACGTCGACCGGGAATCTCAAGTTCATCCGCGAAGCCGCGGCGGGGTATCACTTCGATGTATGGCATGGATTGAATCTCGAGATGGGGATCTTCATGTCGTACATCGGCCTCGAAAGCTATCTCACGCAAGAGAACTGGAACTACCAACGATCCATGATCTCGGAGTTCACGCCGTTCTACTTTCAAGGGGCGCGCATCCAAGCCTTTCCGAGTAGCAATTACAAAGCAGAATTGTGGCTCTTGAACGGATGGCAGACCTATAACTCGTGGAATACAGGACTGGGGATCGGACAATCGAATTACTGGCGACCGAACGAAGACCTGCAACTTGTGGCGAACTTCTATCTCGGTCAGGACGACCGCGGCACCACACGTCTACGCTTTCATAACGACAACAGTGTCGTGGCACGATACTTCAAGCAGGGCCATGGCGCGATCTCGCAAGCAGCCATCTGCTTCAACGTCCACTATGGATTTCAATCCGGCGAAGGTGAGACGCTCGAGAACGAATACCTAACAGGAGCAGCACTCTCGCACCGATTGTGGTTCGCCAACAACACGCTTGCCGTTTCGCTACGTGCCGACGGACTCATCAACCGCGGACTCTACGATACACCGGCACCATCACCTGTTGCTCCGAATGCCTACACCGATGCCATTGCTTCGATGAGTGCTCCGGCGTTTCACATCGCCCAGTTCACCATCACGTTCGATGTGATGCCCAGCGACTTCATCACGTTCCGTCTCGAATACCTGCATCGCGCTTCCAACGTCCCGTACTTCGCCGGTCCTGGTGGCACCACATCGCCCGATGGATGGGTCGATACGCCGACGGGATCGTGGCGACCCGACCTGCGCACGTACGAGGACCGCTTCACGCTTGCGACGAACGTTCGACTGTGAGATCACCGCTCCTGCAACTCACGGAGGCCGGACTGTACTGTCCGCGCGGCGACTTCTTCATCGATCCGATGAAGACCGTTCCGCGTGCCGTGATCACGCACGGACATAGCGATCATGCCCGCCCCGGTATGGGTGCGTATCTGTGTCATCACGATTCCATTCCCATCCTTCGACATCGGTTCCGTGGACGCGGCATCTTCGACGGACTCAACTATGGCGAACGTCGTGAGGTAGGTGGCATCACGTTGTCGTTGCATCCTGCCGGACATATCCTTGGCTCTGCACAAGTGCGACTCGAGGCCGACGGAGAAGTGTGGGTCGTTTCGGGCGATTACAAACGTCAGCCCGATCCACTGGCGCCGGTCTTTGAACCACAACCATGCAATGTCTTCATCACCGAGTCCACCTTCGGTCTGCCAATCTATCAATGGCCCAACGTCAACACCGTCATGAGCGAGATGCATGCATGGTGGCAAGGCAACATCGAGCGCGACGTGATCAGCATGGTCCAAGCCTATCCACTTGGAAAGGCACAACGTCTGCTCTTCTTGCTCGACCGATCGATCGGTCCCATCTACCTGCATGCCAGTGTTGCCGACATGTACGTGGCGCTGCGCGCAAGCGGCATCGACCTTCCCGACGCAGAGATCCTCACCGCGGCCACGCCGCCTTCCCTCCTTCGCTCCGCCCTCGTCATCACACCGGGGATCACCGACGCAGAACGTCTCGGCGCCACGGCCATGGCCATGGCCTCCGGATGGATGGCCGTGCGTGCGCAACGACAACGCAGTCCGTCGGGCATGGGCTTCGTGCTCAGCGATCACGTCGACTGGCCCGATCTGCATCGCACGATCGAGGAGACGCAGGCAGAGACCGTCTACGTCACGCACGGCTATGAAGACGACGTGGTGCGATACCTACATGAACAAGGTCGCGATGCACGGCCACTTGCCCACCTCGCTATCGCACGACGGTGATCGCACGATGCAACGCTTCACACACCTCCTAGCCGCCCTTGAACGATCACGTCGCCCTGCCGATGTGGTCCGCGCTGTGCAGTCGTATGCGAATGCCGTGCACGACGAAGAGCTTGCCGCCGCACGCACGCTGCTCACGCAAGGCATGCGCAAACGTATCGTGCGGACGACCGATCTGCGTGCGTGGACGTGTGATGCGAGCGGATTGCGGGAACACTGGATCGATCGATGTCTGGCTGACGTGGGCAACATCTCCGAAACGTGTGCCCTTCTGCTTCCCGCACCGCTTCAGCACGACCCGCCATCGGTCACCTCCGTGCTTGCCATGTGCATGGCCAAGCGCATCAGTTCTGATGAGCGCATGGTCTGGGTCCAACAAGCATGGCAACGCATGCATGCCGATGAACGACGTGTGTTCAATCAGATCCTCACGGGCACCTTCCGTCCGCTGATGGACGCCGAGGTCTTTGATCTTGCTTTCGACGACATGCCACTGCCCGTCCCTCTGCGCACGGCGCTCCCACTCCCCTCTGACCTTGCATCACTTGGCTCCATTCACGATTACGTGGTGGAATGGTTGGTGGAAGGAAGCAGGGTGGAAGTGGTGATGGCTGCCGGTCGTGTGATGATGTGGTCGTCCGATCACACCATAGTCCATCACGATGAGATCTCTGCTCATCTGCGTGCGAGCATGCCGTCCACAATCGACATGATCCTCGATGCCATGATCGTCGAACGCGACGGTGGCGCACAGCTCATCGTTCTCGATCTACTTCGCTATGACGGTGTGGATCAGCGCTCATTCCCCTGTACCGACCGACGACATCTCCTCCGCACGATACCGGGCATTCGTCTTGTGCAGGAACTGGAATGCGACGCATGGTCGGACCTTGCCGACCATCTTTCGCATGCACGCGATCACGGATATGGAGGCGTTGTGGTGAAGCAGCGCGAGGCATGGTACGATGACGATGGTGCACTCTATGCACAACACGTTGCACCGTATACGTTGACGGCCGTGCTCACCTATGTACAGTTCCTCAGCGAGTATCGGACACCGGCTCCACTACTGCAATGCACCTTCAGTGTATGGAAGGGAACAGAGCTGGTGCCACTGTGTAAGATCGACGATACGTTGCGCGATGAGCAGGCCATCGACATTGCCGCATGGGCACGGAAGAACATCGTGGACCGATTCGGTCCGATCCGTCAGGTAGAAGCAGTGCGGGTGTTCGAGATCGGATGCACGCAGGTTGCCCATGCACCACGCAAGAAGAGCACGCTCCAACTCCGCAATGCGCATGTGATCGCAGAGCGCACGGACGTGCGGCTCGATCAGATCTCAACCATCGACAGTATTCTCCGTCAGCTCTGACGAAGCGCCTGATCCAGGTCTGCGATGATATCGCGAACATCTTCCAACCCAACACTCACACGCACAAGACCCGGCGTGATGCCAACGGCAAGACGTGCCTCTTCGGTGAGCTTGGAATGTGTGGATGAACTCGGATGCGTGACGATGGTGCGCGTGTCTCCGATGTTGGCAGAGATCGACGCCATGCGAAGTGCATTCATGAATCGTTTCCCTGCCTCCACGCCACCTTGCACCGTAAAGGCCACCAAACCGCCTCCCGCCTTCATTTGCTGCATGGCAATGGAGTGGGCAGGGTGGGAAGGCAGACCGGGATACTTCACCATCTCGACGTTCGGATGTCCTTCGAGAAAGCGCGCCACTTCGAGGGCGTTCGCACAATGTCGGTCCATGCGCACCGGTAAGGTCTCGAGACTCTTCGAAAGGATCCAGGCGTTGAACGGCGACATCGACGGACCGGTGTTCCGACAGAACAGGAAGATCTCGTGGATGAGGTCAGCACGACCAAGCACAACGCCACCGAGGACGCGACCTTGTCCGTCGATCCACTTCGTAGCGGAGTGTGTGATGATGTCGGCCCCGAAGTCTGCCGGACGTTGCAGATAGGGTGTGGCAAAGCAATTGTCGACGTTGAGCAACACGCCCTTGCGTCTGGCCAATGCACCAAGCTCGGCAAGACTCACCACGTCGAGTCCTGGATTCGACGGCGTCTCGACCAAGATCATGCGTGTGTTGTCGCAAATGGCCGCTTCGAATGTGGCAACGTCGGCCATATCGGCATACGTATGCGTGATCCCCCACCGTGGCAAGTACTGTGTGAGCAAGGCATGCGTCGATCCGAACACGGCACGCGATGCCACGATATGATCGCCGCTCTTCAGCAGACCCATGATCGATGCGAAGATGGCCGCCATACCGGTGGCCGTGGCATAACCTGCCTCCGTC
The DNA here is from genome assembly GCA_044224925.1 of Kapaibacterium sp. (SeqCode). Lineage (GTDB taxonomy): Bacteria > Bacteroidota > Ignavibacteria > Kapaibacteriales > Kapaibacteriaceae > Kapaibacterium. Next base: position 144,027 of record JBGAJM010000005.1, on the reverse strand, counting down.
CCTTCGAGCGCACACATCTTGTCGATGAATTCCGTGGTGTTCGGATTCGAGAATCGCGAATAGATGTTGCCGTCCATCTCTTCGGCGAAGAGTGCACGCATGTGCTCGGCATCATCGAAGACGAAGCTCGACGTAAGGAAGAGCGGAACGCTATGTTCGTTATGCAACGAGCGTTCGGCTTGAATGCGAATGTTGGTGGTATCCGGTCGTGGGTCTGTCATACGACCGCCGTTGCATGGTCGGCAATGACAGCGTCGTTCACCACGAGTGTGTATGTGATGACGGCAAAGGCCTCAAGGGTCTTGGCCACCGAGCAATACTTGCCCAGGGAGAGGTCAATGGCATGTCGGGCCTTGTCCGGTTCGATGGCGCCGGTGAGCGTGAAGGTCACGTTGATCTTCGTCCACACCGAATGGTCCTCCACCGATGTTCGGTCTCCATCGACGTCGATCACGAACGTGTCGATCTTCTGTCGCTTCTTCTGCAAGACCATCACCACGTCGATCCCGCTACATCCGCCAAGGGCGGCGAGCAGCATCTGCATCGGACGGATGCCAAGGTTCATTCCTCCGACGTCGGCCGATCCATCGATCTCGATGGACACATCGTCGGGTGTACGCGCGCGAAAGTGCGTGGCGTTGTTGAGTCGTTCAAGAGTGATCCGCATACCGCGAATCTATCACAATGCCTTCACTTCTGTGACAAGCGATGTGAGCGACGTCTTTGCATCACCAAAGAGCATGGACGTGTTCGGACGATAAAAGAGATCGTTATCGATGCCTGCATAGCCGGCCTTCATGGAGCGCTTCATCACGATCACTTGGCGAGACAGTTCGACGTCGAGCACCGGCATGCCGTAGATCGGCGACTGCGGGTCGGTCTTCGCTGCAGGGTTCACAACGTCGTTCGCACCAACCACCAACACAACGTCCGTGGTCGGGAACTCGGGATTGATCTCTTCCATTTCCACCAGCTTATCGTAGCTCACATCGGCTTCGGCAAGCAATACGTTCATGTGTCCGGGCATCCGTCCGGCCACCGGATGGATCGCATACTTCACTGTCACGCCCTTGGCTTCGAGTTCATGCTCCAGTTGGTGACAGACGTGTTGCGCTTGCGCAACGGCCAGTCCGTATCCCGGAACGATCACCACTTGCTTGGCATAGGCCATCAAGACGGCAGCATCGGTGGCGCTCACTTCGCGGATCGTGCCGGTGGCTCCTGCAGCGGCGCCGGTTGCACCGGAGCCCTGGAAGTTGCCGATGAGCACGTTCAGCAAGGAACGATTCATGGCCTTGCACATCACCACGGTGAGCAGTGTACCGGCAGAACCGACAAGGATACCGCCGATGAGCATCACCATGTTACCGTAGAGGAAGCCACCGCAGGCGGCCGCAACACCGGTGAACGAGTTCAAGAGCGAGATCACCACGGGCATGTCGGCGCCGCCAATGGGCAAGACGAAGAGCACGCCGAAGATGAGCGAGAGGATGGCCAAGCCCACCACGATCTCGAATCCGCTCAACTGTCCGGCAACGATCAGTCCACCAATGGCCACGGCGGCCACAAGTGCTGCATTGTTGAGGAACTGCTGTCCGGTGAATCGAATGTCCTTGATCCGCTCTTCCAGTTTTCCAAAGGCGATGATCGAACCACTAAAGGAGATCGAGCCGATCAGCAATCCGGCGATCGTGGCAAGTCCGTGTCCAAGACCCATGGGCGCTCCGCCCGTGGCCTTGTATTCCATGAGCGAGATCAAGGCAGCACAGGCGCCACCCATTCCGTTGAAGAACGACACCATTTGCGGCATCGCCGTCATCTTCACCTTCATGGCCATCATCCAGCCAATGCCCGTACCAACGACGAGGGCGGCAAGGATGAAAGGTACGTTATGTAGGGTCTCGCCTGAATGTCCGCGATAGAGGAAGATCGTGCCCGCAATGGCCAACACCATTCCGAAGGCCGCGATCAGATTGCCTTGGCGCGCCGTCTTGGGCGAGCCGAGCATCTTGAGTCCAACAATGAACGTGATCGACGCTACCAGGTAGAGGATCGGGAGGATGGTTTCCATTATTGCTTCTTCCTGAACATCTCAAGCATTCGGTTGGTTACGACAAATCCACCAACAACATTCAACGTGCCCAGGATCACGGCAAGAAAGCCAAGGATCATCGACAGCATATCGGTGGCCTCGCCCATCACGATGATGGATCCGATGATCACAACACCGTGAATGGCATTGGCACCGCTCATGAGCGGCGTATGCAGGACAGAAGGAACGTGTCCGATGAGCTCCACGCCAAGGAAGATCATCAGGATCACGAGGTAGATGATCTGAAGAGTAGACGAGTCCATGTTACGTCCTTACCTGTCCGTTGTACACTACCAGCACGGCCGAGGTGATCTCGTCGTTCGTATCGAACGTCATCCCTTCTGCCGTGGCCGCATGCTTGAGAAAGTTCACCAGGTTCTTGCCGTAGAGTTCGCTGGCATTCTGGGCCGTGGTGGCCGCAAGGTTGTTCGCGCCGATGATGGTGACGCCGTGCTTGACCACGGTCTGGTCCGGCACACTGCATTCGCAGTTCCCACCGGCCTCCGTGGCCATGTCGACGATCACGGAACCGCGCTTCATCTTCTTCACTTGTTCTTCGGTGATCAGGCACGGGGCCTTGCCACCTTGCACAAGAGCCGTGGTGATCACGAGGTCGGCGTTGACGAGGACCTTCTCGACGGCTTCTTTTTGTCGGGCCAGCATCTCATCGCTGATCTGCGCCACATAGCCGCCTTCGATCTTCACCTGGTCCAGTCCTTCAACGCTCACGAACTTCGCGCCCAGCGATTCCACTTGCTCTTTTGTCTCGGGACGCACATCGCTCACTTCGACAATAGCGCCAAGGCGCTTTGCCGTTGCGATCGCTTGCAGTCCGGCCACACCGGCGCCATAGATCAGCACACGCGACGGAGCGATGGTACCGGCAGCCGTCATCATCAACGGGAAGATCTTCCCCATTTCGGCGGCGCCAACGATCACGGCCTTATAGCCGGCAAGATTGTTCTGCGAGCTCAGCACATCCATGTTCTGCGCTCGAGAGATCCGCGGCATCGCGTCAACGGCGATCCCGTTCACACCCGCTGCCGCAAGGGCTGCAAGGATGTCGGGATGGCGGCGAGGATAGAGGTAGGAGATCAGCGTCACGTCGCGCGGAAGCGCGGCGATCTCTGCTGCCGTCGGAACGGCTACCTTGATGAGAACATCACCGGCCTTGAGGTCTGCGATCAGCGATGTGCTGATCTGCGCCCCTGCATTGACATAGGCTGCATCGTCAAAACCGGCCGCGAGACCGGCACCGGATGCCACAGTGATGGAGTGCCCTGCTGAGGTGAGTTGCTGACAGGAAGCGGGCGTGAGGGCCACGCGTCGTTCCCCGGGAGATGTCTCCAATGCCACGCTTATTCGCATGGCCTCAAACGTACAATTATTTCTGATACAATCGTCTTGGGTGTTTTTTAGACGAATCTAAAATTTTTACGTGCAGCGATCAGTGCCTCGTTCTTCTCGGTAGTTTTGCATCATGACCAAGCATCCACACCACCCTTCACTTGAGGAAGTTCACGGTAGCGTCGACACGCGCATGGCCGGAGGATTCTGGCGCCGACTTGCCGTCTTCATGGGTCCGGCCTATCTGATCGCCGTTGGCTATATGGACCCGGGCAACTGGGCCACCGACATTGCAGGCGGAAGCAAATTCGGATACTCCCTGCTATGGGTCTTGGTCATGTCGAACATGATCGCCCTTTTGCTGCAGTCGTTGAGTGCACGTCTTGGATTGGTACGCCGACTCGATCTTGCACAAGCATCGCGACTCGCCTATCCGCCCTTCGTGAACTACACGTTGTACGGATTGGCAGAGCTGGCCATTGCAGCCACCGACCTTGCGGAAGTGTTGGGAATGGCCATCGGTGTGAATCTTCTCACCGGTCTTCCGTTGCTGTGGTGCGTGGTGATCACACTTGTCGACACGGTCATCCTCATGCTCGTGATGCGCGGCAACGTCCGTCGCATCGAGTCGATCGTCCTTGGACTGATCACCACCATCGGCATTGCGTTCTTAGTGCAAGTGCTGATGTCCGAGCCGCACCTTCCCACCCTTGCCACCGGCCTCATCCCTACCCTTGCGAACGACGAAGCGCTCTACATCGCCATCGGTATCATCGGTGCAACGGTGATGCCGCACAATCTCTACCTGCACTCTGCCCTTGTGCAAACGCGATTGTTCTCGCGTACCACAGCAGGGATCAAAGAGGCGTTGAAGTTCAATTTCATCGATTCGGCCATTGCGTTGAATCTTGCGCTGTTCGTGAACGCGGCCATTCTCATCGTTGCGGCCGCGGCCTTCTACACGAACGGCTTGCAGAACGTCACCGACATTCAAGACGCCTATCGTTTGCTTGCCCCATTGCTCGGGAATTCGGCGGCCCCGATCCTCTTCGCTATTGCCTTGATCGCTTCCGGACAAAGTAGTACCGTGACGGGAACACTTGCAGGACAAGTGGTGATGGAAGGCTATCTCGGTCTGCGCATGCGACCATGGATCCGCCGCCTCATCACGCGTAGTGTTGCCATCGTTCCCGCCGTGATCGTGATCGTCCTTGCGGGTGAACGCGCCGTTGGGGATCTGCTCGTGTTCTCGCAAGTGGTGCTGAGCTTGCAACTCGGATTTGCCATCATTCCGTTGATCCACTTCGTAAGTGACCGACCTACGATGGGCGAACATGCCGTAGGAATGCGAACGAAGATCTTCGCCTGGCTGAGCGCAGCGTTGATCGTGGGATTGAATGCTCGACTGGTCTACTCCGAGGTGCTATCGTGGATCGGCGGAACAACGACGTCCGAGATCGTTGCCTGGACGGTTGTCCTGCCGGTGCTGATCTTCTGTGTGGTGGTCTTGGCCTTCATCACCATCGTTCCATTGAAGGGTAAACCGTGGCGCACACGCGTGGCCATGCCGCATGCCGAGGAGCCGACGACGATCGACCTGTCCGACCTGCAAACCTTCCGACGCGTGGCGGTGACCGTGGACTTCTCTGCGGTGGATCCAAAGGCGCTTCGCTCGGCCGTTTCGATGTGCGATGAGAACAGCACGGTCATTCTGCTGCACGTGGTGGAAACGGCAAGCGCCATGGTCCTGGGCAAGGATGCCTTGGATGCAGAGACGAAGAGCGACACGCTGCGACTCGACGCGTATGCGGCACAGATCCAGGCCACGGGCCGACGTACCGAAGTGGTGATCGGTCATGGAAGTCCACGACAGGTCCTTCCCGATCTGATCAACGAAGCATCGCCCGATCTGCTCGTGATGGCTGGTCACGGACACTCCGGCATCGGCGATCTCGTCCATGGAGCCACCATCGACGCTGTACGTCACCGTATCACCGTTCCGCTGCTCGTTGTGCAAGGACATACACCATGACAAGAACGCTTACACAATCGATGCAGGACTACGTGAAGGTGATCTACGGACTCACACGATCAGGTCCTGCCTCCACGAACGACATCGCTCGCAAACTCTCGGTCTCGGCGGCCTCGGTCACGAGCATGATCAAGAAGCTGCATGAACTCAAGCTGGTACGACACACGTCGTACCGTGGCGTCGCACTCTCGCATGCCGGCACGATGGTCGCACTCGAGATCCTGCGACATCACCGCCTGCTCGAACTCTACCTGAACGAAGCGCTTGGCTATGCATGGGACGAAGTGCATGCCGAAGCAGAGAAGCTGGAACATCATATCAGCGAAGAATTCGAGGATCGCATTGCAAAGGTCTTGGGCGATCCATCGTACGATCCGCACGGAGACCCGATCCCGACCAAGGATGGACGGATGCCACCCACCGTCAGTGAACGATTGGCAGATGCCAACATCAATGAATCGGTGGTGATCCGTCGAGTGAGTTCACACGACGCGTCCATGCTCCGCATGCTCACGTCGCATGGACTCCTTCTCAACACCACGCTTCGTGTAGCGCTGCGCGACGCCGACACCGGCGCACTCGTAGTGCAACACGGCAAACGCCGGATCACGCTTGACCGCGAGATCACGGAGAACATTTTCATCGAACGACTTTAGGATAGTATGGCACGAGATCTTTCAAGACTCGCCACATTACGCGAGGACATTGTAAGCGTCCTCAAAGAAACACCAGGCCCGATCCAACTCATCGACCTCTCCAAGCGACTGCGCATTCGCTCTGAATCCGACGACTACGAATACCTTCGACATGTGCTCAACACTATGGCCGACGAGGGCATTGTCTCCCGTCAGTCACGTCGACGTTTCGCCCTTGCCGAACGTCCGAGCGAAGGCTTCACCGGAACGCTGCACATCTATCACGAAGCTGCCTCCGTCACCACCGACGATGCAGACTTCCCCACCATCATCATCAAGCGACAGAACCTTGCCAACGCACTCGATGGCGATATCGTCCTCGTACGACCGCTCGCCATTCGCGAAGGCAAGAAGGTTCGCGGCGAAGTGGTACGTGTGCTCGAGCGCTCTGCCACTCCGATCAGTGGCACCATTGAATTCGATGGGAGCTTCTACTACCTGATCCCCGACGAGGCCAAACATCTTGTCGACTTCCTGATCGCCGAAAAGAATCTCAACGGTGCAAAGCCTGGCGACAAAGTGCTCGGTGCCTTTGTGCGCTGGGAACACGAGAATGCAAGTCCAGAAGCATCCATCACGGAAGTGCTCGGTAAGAGCGGCACGGCCAACGTGGAGTTCGAGGCCATCCTCAAGGAATTCCGTCTCCCTGCCTCCTTCCCGCCTTCCATCGAAGAAGAGGCCGCAGCGGCCCTCCCGCCGCCAGTGAACGGCAAAGCACCGGCAGGACGGACCGATCTGCGCAAGACCGTTGTGGTGACGATCGATCCGGACGATGCACGCGACTTCGACGATGCGCTTTCGCTCCGTCACACGTCGGCCGGACATGTCGAGCTCGGCGTCCACATCGCCGATGTGTCCCACTACGTGAAGGAAGGCACAGCCCTGGATCGCGAAGCATTGAAACGCGGCAATTCTACGTATCTCGTCGATCGTGTCGTGCCCATGCTTCCCGAACACCTGTCGAACAACATCTGCTCACTCGTTCCGCACAAACCGCGCTTCACTTTCTCCGTCTTCATGGAGTTCTCGCCAACGGGAACGTTGCGTTCGTATCGCATCGAAGAGAGCATCATCAAGAGCACACGTCGGTTCACGTATGGCGAGGTGCAGGAGATCCTCGATGGTGCCGATGGCGACCATGCGGAACTGCTGCACGATCTGCACAAGCTTGCACGTATCCTCAACAAGCAGCGCATGAAGAGTGGCGGCGTCGACTTCGAAACGCAGGAGATCAAGTTCCTGCTCGACGAGAACAAGCAGCCGATCACGGCTGTGGTGAAGTCGCGCACGGATGCCACGTCCCTTGTCGAAGAATGCATGCTCGCTGCGAACAGAACCGTGGCTGAACATTTGAAGACGCTGCAGAAGCAGTGGAAGACCAAAGAACTTCCGCCCTATGTGTATCGCATTCACGAAGAGCCGGAGCCCGACAAGCTTGCCGATGCCGTGGCCGTGATCCGCGCACTTGGATTGCAGGTTCCGTCACGCAAGCTCGGTCCAACGGATCTGAACGCCATTCTTACGCAGGCCAAGGACCGTGCGGACAAACAAGTGATCCATTCGCTCTTGTTGCGATCGATGTCCAAGGCCGTGTACGCAGAGTTCAATGTTGGTCACTACGGACTTGGCTTCCGCGAGTACGCACACTTCACGTCACCCATCCGTCGTTACCCCGATCTCTATGTGCACCGTGCCTTGAAGGAGTATGCAAAGGGTCAACCCAGTGAAACACGCTGGAAGGAAATGCTCGCACGCGCCGGTCGTGTGGCCGATCACACCTCGCTCACCGAACGTGCAAGCGTCGACGCAGAGCGTGCGTCGAACAAACTCGCCCAAGTGATCTTATGTCGTGAACACCTTGGTGAAGAGCACGACGGCATCATCACCGGCGTGACGAACTTCGGCATCTTCGTGATGGTGAAGCAGTTCATGGTGGAAGGGCTTGTGCACATTCGAGATCTCACCGACGATTACTATTTCTTCGATGAGAAGCGCTATCGCTTGGTGGGCAAACGCTCGCATCGCACGTTCCAGTTCGGTACCGAGATCCGTATCAAGATCGTCAAGGCCAACGTCGAGAAGCGCACCATCGACTTCATGTTGATGAAGTCGCCCGCACCTGCAGGAGAGATCGCACCGCAACGACCGGAACGTGAACAGGAACAACGCTCGTCGAAACGTGGACGTCAACCGTCAGTAGCATCTCCACGTGCTGCGAAAGCACCAGCTCCATCACAAGCACCATCGGACAAGAAGTCGGCGACTCCACGCACCGCGACCGCGTCAAAGAAGGCAAAGGGCGCGACGAATCGTCCGGCGTCCAAAAAGACGTCCGAAGGAAAGAAGAGATCTGGCAGGGAGGAAGGGAAGAGACGAGGGAGGGAGTCGTAAGCGGAAAGTCGGCCTAGGGCACGCTGGATGTAGTGCGAATCCAACGTGCCCCACTCCCCTGACCGCTTAATAGGGAGGCAATATACAAAGGTCAGGGAGTTGCGGAGCCAGTGAAACTGCGGATGTTGTACGAAAAGGTCAGCAATGCGAAGCGCTGGAGGATATTCGACTGACTATCCTGCGTGTATGTGTCCGATACTGACCGAGAAATACTGGTGTTCTGCTTCAGGATATCGTTCACCATGAAGCGCACTTCCGCACGATCGTTCTCGAGGAACTTGTACGCCAAGCCGGCATTCCAGATCACCGGACTTAAACTGTAGCCTTCTGAATAGCCGCTGGTAAGGGAGTTCGACACATCGCTTGTGATCACCAATCCGGCCACTAGGCGCCAATTGAACCTCGCTCGTGTGACGGCATTTAGGTACGTGGCATCGCGTTGCGCTTCCACGGAGTTGCGCACCCAGCTCTGCGTCCACATGGTGGACACCGTGAAGTCGACGTTCTCGCTGATATTGCTCGAGACCACCACACCGGCCATGAAGGACGGATTGTTGGCCACGTTCAACACGCCGTTGATGTACCCCGGAGTGCGTGTGTAGGAGATCGATCCAGTGAAATTGATGTTCGACGAGATGAGCGACCATGGAATGCCGTAGGCGAAGTACGAACGCGCGCTCACATATCCGTCCACATTCACCGGCTTCGTGATCTGTCCACCGCGCGGCAACAACACACCCGGCGCGATCACCGTGTCGTTCGCAGCGATGAGAACAGAGTTGCCCATGTAGTCGAACGTGTACTGTCCCATGACCATGGCAAAGAAACTCGACCCCGCGGCAACGTCGGCTGCTGAATAGCGCATGAAGAAGCTATGGGTGTAGTCTTGCCGTAGTGACGGATCACCGGTGGTGAGCTGTACAGGGTTCGTATTGTTGATCACGCCTTGGAGCTGATCGACGGTTGGTGACGATGTGCGTGTGCGATACGAAAGACGGATGTTCTTGTCTGCAGTGAACGTCCACCGTGCCGAGAGACTTGGCAGGACGTTCCGGAAGGAGCGCTGGAGCGAGCCGACCACCGGGAACTGCTGATCGTTGCTCAGATCAGAATACTGTAACGAGACGCCCACTTCGTAATCGAAGGGCTTCGTCACGTAGCGGTACGAGGGCTGGAAGGAGAACGTACTGTACTGACTCTTGAACGTGTTCGTGAGCGTTGTATCGAGCTGCGTGAGCTCCTGTCCTGCAAGGGAAGGGACGTACGTACGTTTGTCGGACTCGCTCTCGGTGATGCTTGCATTGCCGGTGAGGACCAGCGTGCTCGTTGAATCGAACGGTTCAGTATAGGTGATGTTCGGAGCAACGTTCCATCCTGACTTCGCAAGATCGGAGCGTTGGATGATCGTATCGGCAATGAGCGTATCGGGGAAGACGGCACTGATCGACTTCAGCGAGTTATCGCCGGAGTTCTTGTTCACGTTCACGCTCACATTCGTCGAGAACGTCCGTCCAAGCGTCTTGAAAGCATAGCGATACAACAGATCGTTCGTGAGATTGTAGCCGTCGATCGACGAGCCATAGAGATTCGCCGTCTTGCTTTGTGGTGATGCGTCCAGACTGTTCACCCCGATGGTCGCACTGTTCCCGTTGTTCACTTGCAGTGTTCCGCGCGGACGCCATACGATGCTGTTCGACGAATCGATGCGCGCTTCGATCTTGGCATTCAATCGGTGGTTCACATTCTTCGCACTGCTGTTCGCCGCTTCGTCGTACTGCTGTCCGGCCGGGATCACATACGAACGATTCGAATTCGTCGACGCTTCGTTATCGGACCAATTGAAGAAGTAGCTCGCCGTTGCATCTACGGCCGAACCCCACTTATCGGTATAGTTCACGCCAAGTGCATGGGTGGTGGAGATCCCGTTCTTCTGATCCACGAAGAAGTCGCCGATCCCTCCCGCCCCGCCGCCTCCGCCGCCCATCATGCGTTGCGCGCCACCACCGCCGGAGGCAGCGCCAAACCGACGCATCATCTGCATGCCCGGACCGCCGCTTCCGCCGCCCATGGCGCCAAGGATATCGTCCAGCGAGAAGTTCTGTTCGTTGATGTTGTTCGATTGGAAGAGCAGGGTCACGCGTTGATCACCACCGAACGAGTTCAACGTTGCGGCCGCCTTGTATCGGTCCGTCGAACCGTACCCTGCCGTGGCCTTTCCGAACAGACCATTGCGCATCCCCTTCTTCGTGGTGATGTTCATCGTCTTGCGGGCATTGGCGTCCGTGATGCCGGCGAAGCGTGCCTGATCGCTGCTTTGGTCGAAGATCTGCACCTTGTCCACCATCTCTGCCGGAAGGTTGCGCAAGGCCGCATTCGGATCGTCACCAAAGAACTGACGTCCGTCCACCAGCACCTGCTGCACTTGCTCGCCTTGCGCCTGCACACGTCCGTCCTGGATGGTGATGCCCGGCATCTTCTGCACCAGGTCTTCCGTCGACGCATCCTTTGATGCCTTGAAGGCCGCAGCATTCATCTCCACCGTATCACCGCGTTGTTGCATGGCGGTCACCTTCGCTTCAACCAGCACTTCCTTGCTCTGCACCGTATCCATGCGCATGCGGACCACCACCATCGTGTCGGTGGCCGAGACCTGGACGGTGGTCTTCTGATAGCCCACCGAGGTGACGTGGAACTCATAGGCAACATCACGGAGCCCTGCCACCTTGAACCTTCCGTTCGCCCCTGCATTGGCGCCGGTGCGGATCACGGTGTCGGACGGGAACGTCACCACCACACGTGCACCGGCAACGGCAGCGCGTGTGGAGGCATCGAGTACGACGCCGTTCACGGTACGCGTTTGCGCTAACAGGAGGATCGAAGGTATGAGAAGGAGTAGAAGGAGGGAGGGATACTTCATAGCTGCGCTGAAACGAACAACCCCCGTCCATGGTTTAAATGGGCGGGGGCGTTCAAAGAAATATTTGACGATCGGACAGCCGGAGATCAGTTCGTGGTGGTCGTGTCGGTGGTGTGGGCAAGACGTGCGATGTCTTGTTCCGTCATCCGACGTGCGCCGATAAGGCGCTTGCTGTAGTACGTGCTCTCGAGCGATGAGATGGTCACACCGTAGCGCGAGCTTGCGTGTGCGAACAGATTATCGCCCAGGTAGATACCAACGTGAGAGACGTAGGCGTGGCGACGTGTGTGGAAGAACACCAGGTCACCGAATTGCAGTTGGGATCGGCGGTTGATCGAAGAGCCGACACCGATCTGTGCTGCTGCCGTGCGCGGGAGTTCCACTCCTGCAGAGGCGGCATAGATCGTGCGTGTGAAGGCTGAGCAATCGATACCGGAGCGCGCTGTTCCACCAAAGTCGTAGCGAGTACCGAGCCAGTCCATGATGTTGTCCACCATTTTCTGTTTTTCGATCCCACCTTCGGTGGTCTCGATCGGGCCGTCGTCTACGTAGCGGAGCCAAAGTGAGCGGAAGGCTTCGATGTCAACGGAGACATCGTCTTCCTTCTCGAGTTCGGCGATGTCTTCGCCTTCGTCTACAGAACTTGGGGGAGCAGTGATCGTTTCGATCACCATTTCACCGTCGCCTGCAACGATCCGGTCTGCGAGTTCCGTGGACTCATTCGGCTTGGTGGATTCGATCCCCACCATGCGGGCGAGTTCTTCGCTCCGCGTCCGAACAAGTTCCATGGCCTGTCGTTTTCCCTCTGCGCGAGCAGCGGGAGAACACTTCGATTTCTTGGCTTTGCGTGAATGTTTACGTGATGTCTTATGCTTTGGTCTTGCGTCAACGGTCGTTGGTGTGATGAACGAGATCGTCACAAGAGCCAGAAGCGCCGTGCAGAACAATGACAGATGTTTTGTCACCATAGTACACTCCTGTTTGTGATGGACAAAGGCCGATCGACTATTGCTTGAACACGCGCTCAAGAACAAGTCGCTCGGAACCGTCCATGGTGAGTCCATGAACGGACGGCTGAGCCAACCACTGGTTCACATGATAGTAGAGGAATATCCAAGGACATTCTTCCACCACGATGCGCTCCATTTGGTTGTAGAGAGCGTACCGTTCGTGTGCAGGAAGGAGTGGCGAAAGTGCCACGTCGTACAGGGAGTCGAGATCATGCCTCCGGACCCTTGTGGTGTTGGGCCCGTTTGGAGGTTGATTGGCGCTCACGAACAGGGCGAGAAAATTCTCGGGATCGGGATAATCACCGATCCAGCTCGTGCGCCACATTGCCAGTTCGCCGGAGCGAACCATGGAGAGATGTTGTGGGAAGTCCACTTGACGGATATCAACGTTGATACCGATGTCTCTCCACATGGCCTGTACTGCTTCTGCGACCGAAGCGGTGCGCTCGCTGTTCCCCAGTTGCAAGAGCAACGGAGGAAGCCCGGAGCCGTTGGGATACCCTGCCTTTGCCAACAGTCGACGTGCGAGGTCGGGATCGTATCGATATCCGCGAACGCTATCTGAGAAACCTGGCATTGTCGGTGGTAGGACACCGTACTGTGCTGGGATTCCACGTCCGTGAAGGAGATACGTGACGATGCGATGTCGATCGATGGCATAGTTCAATGCCTGACGGAGAAGACGTTGTGTTGCGAGAGGAACAGCTTTGGCTGCGGGATACGATGTATCCAGAAGGATACCGTAATACTCCACCGATTGCGCAGCAGCTTGAAGCAACTGATACTTGTCGTATGGAGGACGCAGCGTTCCGTTGTCTCGCAGGATCGTTGACTCAAATGACCCATCTATTGAACTCACGAAATCAAAATGCCCATGCGTAAACTCTAAAAATTCACCCTTGGGGTCCCGCAGGAACGATATCAATACCGTCTTCAGGTATGGTAATCGCCGACCGATCGAGTCGGTCTTGAAATACTGCGGATTGCGTGTCAACGATAGCTCCAGATCCGGCTTCCACTGTGTGAACATGAACGGGCCCGTGCCAACGGGATGTCGTCCGAAGTCCACTCCATACATCTGAACCGCCTCCCTAGGGACGATCCAAGCATATGGCATAGTAAGAACAGCTAGAAACGGAGCGAACGGCTTTGTAAGCCGAATGCGAACGACGGAGTCGTTCACGATACTGATGCCTCGAATACTTCCGCCGCCTTCATGCTTCGAGCGCTCAAAGAATTCTTGAGCGCCCACGATGCGCGTACGAAAGGCCCAGAGACCGGTGCTCTTTGTCCGCACGTCACAGATACGTTCGATGCTGTATTGAACATCGGCCGCTGTGACGCGACGGGTGCGAGCCGTTCCAAAGCAGGGGTTCGGATGGAAGTACACGTCCGTACGGAGCGTGAAGGTCCATTCTAACCCGGTCGGATCCGTTTCCCAGTGCCGTGCAATGCACGGGACGATCGTGGAATTCGGTCCGGCCTCGACCAGCCCATTGAAGAGCTGGGTGCCTGCCCAGATGGCGCCGCGATAGTTCGCCGTCGCCGGGTCGAGACTCAGTATGCCGTCAGGTACATTGTAGGAAAAGGTATCGTTGGAAGGCGGCAAGGAATGCTTGCCGCACGAAACGAAAAGACTACAAATGCAGATGGCTAGTCCGATTGTCAAAGAACGTATGGAAGGGTTTGATCCCATGATCCAAGTACAAATGTCAGGTTTTTTTCTCACCTGACCAATGAAAAGATGTTCACGAAGATTGGGCTATCTTTGTGCTATGCAACGTCTTGTGTCGATATTTCTCGTTCTTCTCCTCTCCTGCACGAGCATCGTGCCCGGAATGGATGCCCGAGAAGTAGCAAAGATATCTGCATTGGTGGACCATTACCGCCACCATGTTCAAGAACATGGTCAAACCGACCTCTCCTTCATCGATTTTCTGGTCCTGCATTATGCCCGCCCCGGCGCCGACCAGGACGATGACCACTCCGACCTTCCCCTGATGAACGGACACCCGACGGCAGCCCCCTTGAGCGGCCCCGTTCCCCCCGCCACCCTTGCAGCACCCGAACCACCGGTTCGCGCCCGCCTGCTCCCCCTCCCCTGTTCGGACGGAAGTCCGGAACACAGAACGCTGGATGTGTTTCAGCCGCCGAAGATGCACTAAGAAGTGCGACACGTTGTGCGACACTGCGTGGGACACTTCGTGGGACACTGCGTGGGACACTTCGTGTGATTCTTGATTCTTGATCCTTGACTGGATTCTTGATTCTTGATTATTGATTCTGTTTTCCTCTTCCGACGAAGGAACACTATGTTCGAACGAATAATCAACTTCAGCATCCATAACAAGCTGGTGGTTGGTGTTGGTGTGGTGGGTCTGATCATCTGGGGCGTTGTGTCGTTTCGCAACCTGCCCATCGATGCTGTGCCCGATATCACGAACAACCAAGTGCAGGTGGTGACGTTGTCGCCATCGTTGGCGGCCCAGGAAGTGGAACGGCTGATCACCATGCCGGTGGAACTCACCCTTGCCTCCATTCACGGCATCTCCGAAATGCGGTCGATCTCGCGCTTTGGTCTGTCCGTGGTGACGATCGTCTTCGAGGACGATATCGATGTGTACTGGGCACGTGCGCAAGTGGACCAACGGCTGATCGAGATCCAGCAGCAAGTGCCGCAGAACTTGGGCAGCCCGATCCTTGCTCCCCTCACCACCGGTCTTGGCGAGATCTACCAATACACGCTGCGCGTGAAACCGGGATTCGAAGCGCAGTACGACGATATCAAGCTGCGTGAGATCCAGGACTGGATCGTGCGACGTCGCATTCTGGGCACCGATGGTGTGGCCGACGTGTCGAGCTTCGGCGGTCGGTTGAAGCAGATCGAAGTGAGCGTCGATCCGGAGCGCCTTCGGTCGATGGGACTGTCGATGGCCGATCTGATGTCGGCCATGTCCAAGAACAACCAGAACGCCGGCGGTGCCTACATCGAGAAAGGACCGCAACTCTACTACATCCGCACCGAAGGTCTGGCACAGTCGATCGACGACGTGTCCCGCATCGCCGTGAAGACCACAGCGGCCGGGACGCCTGTGCTGATGCGCGACGTGGCCACGGTCCGCATCGGCAATGCCGTGCGCTATGGCGCGATGACGATGGATGCCACTGGTGAGACCGTTGGCGGTATCGTGATGATGTTGAAGGGCGCGAACTCGTCCAAGGTGATCGATAAGGTGAAGACACGGATGAACGAGATCAGCAAGACCCTGCCCGCCGGGATCGAGATAGTACCCTTCCTCGATCGAACGAAGTTGGTGAACAAGGCCATCAGCACCGTGTCGACGAACCTGATCGAAGGTGCCTTGATCGTGATCTTCGTCCTCGTCCTCCTGCTGGGCAATGTGCGCGCCGGCCTGATCGTGGCCAGCGTGATCCCCCTCTCGATGCTGTTCGCCCTTGGGCTCATGAGCGCCTTCGGCGTGTCGGGAAATTTGATGTCACTCGGTGCCATCGACTTCGGACTGATCGTCGACGGGGCCGTCATCATCGTCGAGAATGTGTTGCATGTGCTGGAACGTCGGCGGAGCAAGACAAAGGCCACCGACGAAGAAGTGGGGGCCGCGGCCCTCTCCATCCGTCGCTCCTCGGCCTTTGGCGAGATCATCATCATGATGGTCTATCTGCCCATTCTTGCCCTCGTTGGCATCGAAGGCAAGATGTTCCGACCGATGGCGCAAACGGTGATGTTCGCCATCATGGGTGCCTTCCTCCTCTCCACCACCTACGTCCCCATGATGTCGGCCCTGCTGCTCAAGAACGTCCGTCCGCACGGCCTCTCGATCAGCGATCGCATCATGCACTTCTTCCAATCGCAATACGCGCCGGTGCGACATCTGGCCATGCGCTACAAGGGAGCCATCCTTGCCGCCTCGGCCCTTGCCTTCGCTGCCTCGGCCGCCCTCTTCCTGTCGATGGGCGGAGAGTTCATTCCGCAACTCGACGAGGGCGACTTCGCCGTCGAGACGCGCTTGATGACGGGCTCATCGCTCAATGCCACGATCGCCACGGCCACCAAGGCCGCCTCGCTGCTGAAGGCCAACTTCCCCGAAGTGGAACGCGTGGTGGGCAAGATCGGCACGAGCGAGATCCCGCTTGATCCGATGCCGATGGAAGCATGCGACCTGATCATCGTGCTCAAGGACAAGAAAGAATGGACGTCGGCCCACAGTCGCGAAGAGCTCGCTGCAAAGATGCAGGCCTGCCTCTCGACGTTGCCCGGCGTAACGTATGGATTCCAGCAACCGATCCAGATGCGCTTCAACGAATTGATGACGGGCGCACGACAGGATGTGGTGATCAAGATCTTCGGCGACGACATGGATACGCTGGCAGCAAAGGCAGCGGCTGTTGCCGAGATGGTCGGCAAGGTGGAAGGGGCGCAAGACGTCTACCTTGAGCAAGTGAGCGGACTTCCGCAAGTGGTGGTTCGCATCGACCGTGCTGCGTGTGCACGACTAGGCGTGAACGTCGACGATGTGAACCGCACGGTGGAAGCGGCCTTTGCCGGAACGAGCGCCGGATCGATGTATGAGAATGAACGACGGTTCGATATCGTGGTGCGCATGGACTCGACGATGCGACACGATCCGCAAGACCTTGGTCGACTCTTCGTTCCCACCATGAGCGGTGAGAACGTTCCCATTGCTCAAGTGGCATCGATCAACGTAGTGGTGGGTCCGAATCAGATCCAACGCGAAGACACGAAGCGTCGCATCACGGTGGGATTCAACGTTCGCGGACGGGATGTGCAGAGCATCGTGGATGAGATCGAGAGCAAGATCGGTGCAAGCGTGCAGTTGCCCACGGGATATTACACCACGTATGGCGGACAGTTCGAGAATCTGAATGCGGCCAAGAACCGATTGTTGATCGCCCTCCCCGCCGCCCTGCTCCTCATTTTCTTCTTGCTGTACGTCACCTTCAAGAGTCTCACACAGAGTGCACTGATCTTCACGGCCATTCCGCTTTCGGCCATTGGCGGGATTGTTGCGTTGTATGTGCGCGGCATGCCGTTCTCCATCTCAGCGGGCATTGGCTTCATTGCATTGTTCGGTGTGGCCGTGTTGAACGGCATCGTGCTGATCGGACAGTTCAACACACTGCGCGCAGAAGGTATGACGAACACCCATCGCATCATCTTCACGGGAACAACAGCGCGACTCCGTCCGGTGGTGATGACGGCCATGGTGGCTTCGCTGGGCTTCTTGCCCATGGCCTTGTCAACGGGAGACGGGGCCGAAGTGCAACGTCCACTGGCGACGGTGGTGATCGGCGGTCTGATCACGTCAACACTGCTCACGCTGATCGTGATCCCCATCCTCTACTACTTCGTCGAACAATTCTGGACGAAGCGCACGGAACGGCTGCGTGCCGCGGCCTTCGTCATCTTGATGATGGTCCTTGTTGGTGCGCCGACCTTGCACGCACAACGCACCATCACACGCGAAGAAGCTGTGCAGCGAGCCATGCAAGCCAATCGTTCTGTCCGTCTCTCGCGCTCCACCGTGGCACAACTGGATGCGTTGCAGGGAGCGGCCGTCGACCTTGGCAAGACCACCGTGCAGTACATGGGCGGGCAGTACAACTCGACGAACTACGACAACAACCTCACGATCGGTCAGACCATTCCATTCCCCACCGTCCTTTCGTCGCAACATGCCTTGGCTGCCGCCCGCACCGACGAGGCACGTGCACAGAGCGTGCTCACGGAGCGTCAGATCCGCGCAGAAGTGGAGCGCGCGTACGAACGCATCGTGATGCTTCGTGCACATCGCACCATCCTTGCCGAACAAGAGGCCTTGCTCGACACGTCGGCTACCGTTGCGCGTTTACGCGAGCGCGTCGGCGAAACACCCATGATGGCGCGCGTGTCCACCGAGACCCAACTCGCCGAAGTGCGCATGCAGGGACGACAACTCGAGCAGGACATTCGCAGTGCGAACAACGACCTTCGCTTGCTCATCACATCGGACACGAGCGTGACGGCAGCGGACTCTGTGCTCACGCCATTCCAGGCACCCACCGACACAACGTTGGCAAAGCCCATCGTTGGTCTGCTCGAAAAGCAAGTGCAGGTGGCCGAAGAAGCAACGAATGTCGAGACCTCGCGCTACTGGCCCGACATCTCGTTGGGCTACTTCAACCAATCGCTCATCGGCGTGCAGAACATCAACGGCGTCGATCAATACTATGGCGCCGGTGCTCGATTCCAGGGCTTCACCGTCGGCCTCGAACTACCGCTCTGGTTCGGTCCGGTGGCCGCTCGCTCGCAACAGGCCGATCTGCAGCAACAATTCGCGCGCGAACAACAGCACGTGGAAACATGGAGCCTTACAGAGCGCATACGGCAACGTCGTGCCGAGGTGGCCTCGCTCTACGAGATGACGCGGTTCTACCTTGACCGAGCGCTGCCCGATGCCGCATTGCTCCAGCAACAATCACTTCGAGCCTATCAAGCTGGAGAGATCGGCTACCTCGAACATCAGACCGCTCTCTTGCGATCGCTCACGGTGCGTCAGAATGCCATCGACGCCATCTATCGGTACAACCTTGTCGTGATCGAACTCCAAACACTCGTCAACTGATCCCATGAAAACCCTCACCATCACGCTCCTCCCTGCCGCCCTTCTCTTCCTTGCCGCATGTTCGTCGAAGCAGGAGACGCCTGCTGCCGAGGCGGCCGCGGCCGGCAAGGGCAATTCCGTCACCATCACGGCCGCGCAAGCTGCCACGGCGAAGATCCGTACCGGTCGTGCCGAAGTGCGCGACCTCACGTCGGCCCTTCGGGTGCAAGGCATGCTGCATGTCCCGCCACAGTTCCACAGTTCGATCACAGCACCGTTTGGCGGCACGATCCGCTCGGTGAGTGTGTTGCCGGGCGATCACGTGCACAAGGGTGACGTGATCGGTTCGATCGAGAACGTGGAGTTCGTGACGTTGCAGCAGAACTATCTGCAGACGCGCAATTCGCTCGATGTGCTCGAGGCAGAATACAAACGTCAGCAAACGCTTGCGGCCAACAACGTGAACGCAGCGAAGACCTTCGAGCGCGCAACGGCCGATGTGAAGAATGCACGCGTCGAACTCGCCTCCCTTCGTGAGAAGCTTGCCCTCATCGGCATCGATGCTGCATTGCTCAAGGAGTCGGCCATCTCTCGCACGGTGCCCATTCGTGCTCCTATCCCCGGATATGTTTCGTCGATGAACGTCAACAACGGACAGCATGTGGCGCCCAACACCGTGATGATCGACATCATGGACACTGACCATATGCACATCGAGATGCGCGTCTTCGAGAAGGACGTGATGCATGTGCATGCAGAGCAGCGACTCACCGCCACGCTCAATGACGATCCCTCGAAGTCCTATGCAGGTCATGTCCACCTCGTTGGCAAAGAGGTCGATGCCGACCGCACCGTGACCGTGCACGGCCACTTCGATGCAACCGACCCATCGCTCATCCCGGGCACGTCGCTCACGGCCTCCATCACCGTCGATGCTCACCGTGGGCTTTGCGTGCCCGAAGCATCTGTGGTACTCTACCAAGGCAAGCACTACATATTTGCCCATACCGGTGGCAATACGTATCGTCGCATCCCCGTTGAGGTAGGCGCCACAACCAACGGTTGGACCGAGCTCCTCACGCAGGAAGACCTACGTTCGACATCTGTGGTAACCGAAGGAGCGCACGTCTTACTAGGCGCGATGGTCAATCGATCGGAGGAGTAACATGGACGGCACAAAGCGTACTTACCTCCGTGCATACGACCAGTGTGTGTATTCCGCAAGGAGAGGGCAAAAGCTGCGTTTCGCAAACTCGGTGTTGCCGTATCGTCGATAGTACGACCTAAATGCCGCGTGGTCATTACTCTTGGTCGGCCAATGGTGAGAGTACCGCCCTGGAGCATCCCGAAGAAATGCATTGCGGTTCTCTTCGCACAATGCTAGCATGAACTCGGCTTCACTGCGCTCTTCGGTCGACGTGGCAGCGCTTCTCGCTCTTTGATAGGCGCTGATTGAGCGTTCTAACAAATAGTAGTCTTTGTTCGAGCCTCCATACGTTGTTGCCACTGTCATTGGTGGCAGCGAGCTGCAAAACAACGATGGCCAGAATGGGAACGCACGTTCGGAATACAACTCGTCCCGTCGTGTCATCCTCGACAGGTACCATGCGCTGCCAAAGTATGTTGTACTATACAACGCATGAGCACGGTTCAACAACAATCTCGCACTTGTGTTCTCCATGGTTCCCATGCGTTCTAATCTGGCAAGACTATCATACAGCACAGATGCTTTCCATCGCTTGATGCCAGTACGACGTTTACCGACCCACCGAGGATAGAACGGGTCAAGTTCATTGATGTCGGAAATGAACGTGCCTCCATAATCGAGCCCATTCTCCCACACTCTTGCTGACGCAGCTGCTTCTGTAAATCGCCCCTCAGCACTGTATGCTCGAGACAACAATTCGTGAACATCTTTCACTGAAGGGGGACTTCCACTCTTCAAGAACTCCCGAACCATTGGAAGTGTGTCGCTCTCTAGGATGGAGAGAACCTCTTTTAGCATCGTTGACGACATGACCGGCTCCCAAATTCCGATCCAATCGCGGGTTGGTCCAAACGTGCTATACAGCGCAGCCAACGCATAACTCCCACGCCTCGTATAGGCAGAAGATGCTAGTTGGGCCAGTGAAGCAACTACCCATTTCGACGTTGTATCGGACGATTGTACCGGCTGGCGTTGAAGCGCTTTCAAGAGCGACGCCAAACGTTCTGCATCGGCCCGACCATGGATCCTGTGGGTAGCGATGTTATGGAAGGCGAGAATGGTTGAAAATTGATATTCAAGCGCCGGAGTCGGACGGTGTTTGATCGATGTAAGTCGCCTGTACGCCTCATCGTGATCATGGCGAAGTGTGGCGCACTGTGCAAGCATTAACCCGATATGGCAATTCCACTCTGCATTGCCTGTTGGCAAGGTCGAAGCCAGAAAAGACTCCAGTTCGCGGACACGACGCAGATCCAACGTACGAGTCTCATCATCGCAGCTACCACTGAGATAGTCCTCCAGCTTGTTGAGCTCCCTAGTTGCAAGGAACAGCCAATACCGAGACGTGCGATCTAAGCGGTACACCCGACGCACATCGACCATTCTAGAGCTCGGATCACGCATTGCGACCATGGTGAGCAACAAGACTCGCTCCTTACGTGATGCTCTTGCGAACGTCTGCTCGAGAGAGGCATTGTCCGTATTGAACAATTGCAAAGCACGTCGGCGCTTCGTCGGGCAGTGATCGAACACTTCACACAGCGCGAGATTCGCATCGACAGGTCGGTGCACAGCATTCAATGCCTGAGCGTACCGAAGGAGTATCCACCGATGGATGGTCGATGATGGTTTTCCATGACAGATCTCGCGATCGAGCAACCGTACGACGTTCGAATCCACTGGGTATGCGCGCAACCACTGATAGATGTATCGCTGACGCAACCACGTGGGCATTCTTTTCGAGAGTCCCTTCTCCAGCAGGCCACGAACTGTCGTGTAGTGTTGTTCAAGATTGTACACCCACGTGGAGCTCAACTCCAAACGTTCCATCTCCTTCGCCAACATGATGTAGTTCAACACGTGGACGTTCTCCGGCTTCAACACATAGGTAATGAAGGAATTGTCAGAGTATCGTGCAGGTCCAGATCTGCCATACATCACAGCGAAGAACTCCTCGGGAGCCGTTCCATACAAGATCGTCTCTACGTCCTTTCTCCGCACAGAAGATCCTAGCACCTTCATCCAGTCATCAACGTTGGCCGATGCGTCCTTACCTGATGGGTCGTACGAAGTGACACTCCTATCGTAGCTCCACGTAAAGAACCAGGCGCGAAGATCTTCCAGATCTCGAATACTACCGGTTGTAAGGAGCAACTGCATGTTGGCTCTGGTGAACACTTCAACGCATGAAGGCAATTCCACCTGCAAAAGCAAGAAGAGTGCAAATGACACGACAATTCGCTTGATCATTGCTCTGACAGTATGCGGTGCAGTGTACCAACGCCGATTCGATCGATCTCCACCGTATCGAAGGCAAAGAGCGTTATACCGACAATGCGATCATTCGGAATGGTCCGAGCTACATGGTCGTGCATTGCATTGAGCACGTCAGGAGTTCCACCATCGACGCGGATCACATCAAGAGAATCGATGTGCCTATTATTGATAATTGTGTCTGACAGGATCACGTGACGACCAACTGACAGTCCCGTGTACAAGATCCCGCCGGAGTACCATGCGTCGTTTCGAGACAAGTGGACAGATTGACGGAATATCGGATAGGCAATATCGAGTGCCACAGGATATGATTTGGCTGCTTTGGGGGTCACGAATTGTTTGAATCGCTCGATGGACGCAACTGCATTCGTTGCCCAGGGATCACTATACGACTCCATGTTGTAGCACATGAGAATGCCACGCTTCACGGGCGGAACTCCTGCAAGCGATGGGTTGTGGTATTGCCAGAGTCGGATCGTAGACTCAACAGATGTTGTTGGTAGCAACTCCTGGACAATTCGCAGCAAGCGGAAGTAGTCCTTTCGCGTGTTCGGCGTCCAATCATAGTCAAGGAGCACGCGATCGAAGTGTGATCGCGGCGGAGTACCCGCAGCCACATGCACTGCTGAGTCGATCTCCATCATATATCGAATGAGTCGTATCGCGAATGAACGAAGAAGAGTACTATCGTTACCATCTCTCAGTGCATCCGACACGATGAATACCGTTGGCACGATCGAAAGCCCCCGAATCCTAAGTTCATTTCCGGTTTGGATCGGCTGTTGTGGGAACGCCGATTCGAGATGGTATCCGTTCACGTCGAGATATCGCACATAGAGCGTCGATACACCTAAGTCGTCCAAACGTGCACGTTCCGTCTTATCAATACTGAACGTTGTTCGCCAATAGAACATGGACCTGCTATGCTCACCCGTGTTTTGCTGAACACAGGAAGTCGTCAAACAGAAAACGCTACACAAGAGAATAAGGATGTATCGCATTCCCCGAATATACGGCCGGCCGAGCGCCTCTCGCCGTCTACGTTTTTTGCTTTTTCTTTTTCGCGGCTGGAAACAAAATGTTGTTCAAGATCAACCGATACCCCGGCGAGTTCGGGTGAAGTGATAGGTCCGTTGCCGGGTCACCAACGGCATGACGGTAGTCTTCGGGATCGTGGCCACCATACCAAGTGAACGTTCCCCGTCCGACGTTGCCGTGGATGTAGCGCACTTGATCCGTGCCGTCGCGCTCACCCAGGATGGTCACGGATTTCTTGACGAGGTTCTTGTGGTAGGCTGTGGTTTGACCGAGGAAGCCTTTGACGACGTTCACATGACATTGCGTGAGCATGGTCGGCACGGGATCGTACTTTGCCGAGAAGTCGAAGAGCGTGAACACGTCGTTCTCCTCGCCGCCTCCCAGGATCTCGTTCGCATCGCAATCGATGTTCGAGTATTCGTACTGCATCGGGTCGGTGATCACGCTGAAGTTCTGGAAGGCAAACGTGCGCGAGAAGTCGAGCTTCTTGTTGCAGAGCGGATCGGCAGGGTCGCCGTCGAACACCTCTTCCACCACATCCACACCGGCCGCGGCAAGGGCGATATCATACGTGTCGGTGGCACTGCACATGGCGAACATGAAGCCACCGTTGGCCACGAAGTCGCGAATGGTCTCCACCACGGCCTTCTTCAATTCGCTCACCTTTCGATAGCCGAGCTTCTGCGCCGTGCTCTCGAGCAAGGCCACTTGCTGAATGTACCAGGGCTGTGTGGCCGCCGACGCATAGAACTTGCCGTACTGTCCGGTGAAATCTTCGTGGTGCAGGTGCAACCAGTCGTACTCGGACAGTTTGCCCTTCAGCACTTCCTCGTCCCACACCTTTTCATACTTGATCTCGGCATACTCCATGGCCAAAGTCACGGCATCGTCCCACGGACGGAATCCCGGGGGGACGTAGACGGCAATGCGCGGTGCTTTCTCGAGTCGCACCACTTCCATGTTGTTCTTCTCCGACTGCACTTCCGCCAGGATCTGCACGGCCGTGGCACCATCGATCTTGTCGAACATCACGCCCCGTATCCGACACTCCGCCGCCGTGGCCTCCGAGTAGTCCATCAGGAACGATCCACCCCGATAGTTCAGCAGCCACTCCACCGGCTCTTCCTTGAGCAGCACCCAGTAGGTGATCCCATAGGCCTTCAGATGGTTCGTTTGCGACACGTCCATCGGGATCAGGATCTTCTGCCCAAGCATTGGCAAGGTGGCAAGGAGGAAGAGAAAAGAACGGACGAGGAATACAGTATACATGTTCAAGAATGCGATCGGGGAAATGTCAGAATGTCAGAGTAGGATATTGACAATCTACGGACACACTTATTGATTCTCTGATTGGATTCTTGATTCTTGATTCTTGATCGTATTCTGTATTCTTGATCATGTATTCATTCCTCATCATTTCCTCCCTCTGGATCACGGCCCTCGCCTCTTCCCTCGCCGGTCCCATCACCTGGTGGGCTCCACTGCAAGTGGCCTTCATCGCTTACCTCTACACCGGGCTCTTCATCACGGCGCACGATGCCATGCATGGCACGGCGGTGCGGTCCAAGCGCGGCAACACCATCATCGGCACCATCTGCGCCCTGCTCTATGCCGGCATGCAGTACGGTCGGCTCTACCGGAACCACCACCTGCATCATGCCCACCCGGCCGATGGTCAGGCCGATCCCGACTATCACCCCTCCAACAAGCTCATTCCGTGGTACCTGACGTTCATGTGGCGTTATGCCACCATCTCGCAGGTGCTGGTGATGGCCGTGGCCTTCAATGTGCTCAAGATCTGGGTGGCCGAGCCGAAGCTGTGGCTCTTCTGGATCCTCCCCGCCTTCCTTTCCTCCTTCCAGCTCTTTTACGTGGGCACCTACCGACCGCACCGCATGCCCCAGCAGCCGGCCCTGCCGCACAATGCTCGGACGATGCGTCGGAACCACCTGGTGGCCATGCTCACCTGCTATTTCTTCGGCTATCATCAGGAGCACCATTTGTCGCCCGGCACCCCCTGGTGGAGGCTCTGGCGCGTGAAGGATGCGGCGAGGGGGTAGCCATTCTTTCGTATTTTGGGGGCGGAACCAAAGGCCACCACATGCTCACACAACAAGACATTGTCACGATCACAGGCGTTCTCGGTCCGGCGGAAGAGCTCGGCGGGAACACGTGGTTCTGGAACATTCGCGACACGTCCACCGGACGTGTCCTAGCGCTTTCCATTTCGCTCGGCGTCGACCTTGGCGGCGAGTCCACCGGAACGCTCGTCTCTGCCCAAACGCATCAAGGCTACCTGGAATTGCACGACGTCACGGCCTTCCTGTGCATCGAGCCCGACGAAGTGATGTTCATCACCAAGCGTGACGAGGCCTTTTCGAGTCTCGTCGTCGGTTCCTCCTGCACGTGCTCGCTGTACTCGAACATCCGGTCGACGCTCCTCAAGCAGGACCTCACGGAACTCGATCCAAGCGTGCTCATGGCCGCCATGCAGCTCTCCCTGGCCGACTCCCTGCTGGAGTCGTTGTCCTGATGCCCATCGACGTCACCGTGACCAATGCCTCCGGTCTGCGTTATCGTGGCAAGCAAGCCATGATGGATGCAGTGAAGAAGGCCTTGAAGGGAGAAGGGGTCAAGGCGGCAGCCGTGGATGTGATCCTTCTGAGCGACGCGTCGATCCACGACATGAACAAGAAGTTTCTGAAGCACGACTATCCGACCGACGTGATCACGTTCCCGTTGGAAGACCGACCACTGACGGGAGAGATCTACATTTCGGTGGAAACGGCATCAGAGCAGGCCGCCGAGTATGGCGTCACACTCACGAACGAGCTCTGTCGTCTTGCCATTCATGGCGCGCTGCACTTGGTCGGCCACGACGATGCGACGAAGGCACAGCGCGAGCAGATGCACGACCTCGAAAACCGCTATTTGAATGGGATCGCATGACCGATCGCTACGCTTTTGAACGCATCATGGAGATCATTGCCCTGGTCATCGCCGACGTCCGGCACGATCAGGCCATCCCCTCCGGCACCCTCGACGAGCTGCAGAAACTCGGCTATACCGAAAGCGAGATCTCAGCCGCCATTTCGTGGATCCTCGAACGCAGCGCCTCGGTAGGCGCAAAAGACGGACGGATCACCCCCACAGCCCCCGGTTCCTTCCGCGTCCTCCACGGCATCGAGCAAGACCTGCTCACCACCGAAGCATGGGGATTGCTCCTTATCTATCGCGACCTTGGCTTCCTCACGGCCGACGATGTGGAATCCATCCTCGAGCGCGCCGTGGTGATGGGAACGGAAATGGGCGTTGGCGAACACGAACTCAAGAGTTTGATCGCCGCCTACGTCCTCCATCAACAACCCATTCCGCAGAGTGGTAGTCGGTCGTTGTTGTTGGGGAACGATACGATCCATTGAAAACGGAACGGAAGATCAATCAAGGATCAAGAATCAAGGATCCAATTGAATGGTTCATTGGATAGAATTGGTTCGTTGATCTTTGATCATTGATTCATCTTCAGATCACCATGACCTGGCCTCGTAGTTCAGCTGGACAGAACGCAGGTTTCCTAAACCTGATGTCGGAGGTTCGAGTCCTCTCGAGGCCGCAAGAGAACTTCGTGGAACGCTTGTGTAGGACAGTGTTTCACATTCTACTCTTCGTTACTTATTGACAGATACTCCAGTTTGATTCTGTATTCTGTTTTCTGTATTCCACTTCATTCTTCAGTAGGCCTCCAATGATTCTCCCCCCTAATGGCATCTTCGTTCCCGCTAACGAAGATCGCTTTGGCGAACATCGCGGGCTTGGCATAAGTCATATCGATATTAAGATTGCACCAACAGACACGAACGATGTCCTCGTGATCGAGAATGTTTTCCATGCAAAAGGTGGCCCGCCACAACACCTTCACGTCGATCAAGATGAACTCTTCTACGCTTTAGAGGGTGAATTCATTGTTGAAGTTGGTGACGTACGATTTACGATGAGGCCCGGCGACACATTACTAGCACCTCAGATGATCCCGCATGTATGGGCGCACATTGGAGATAGCACGGGAAGAATGCTCATATCATTCTTTCCAGCCGGGAAGATGGTCGACTTTTTCAAAGCAGTGAATGTGACCAATGCTATGCCTGGTCGTGACCCTGCCCTCTGGAAAGCCCATGGAATGGAACTTCTTGGTGCCCCACTATCTTTCGAGTAAGTGCAGTTCACTTTTTCCGTAACGTGAATCAACGAGTGCCTATTTACATCGTCACACCCACAACAAGCGAACATCCGTAGTTGAGACGCTCTGTGGTCGTATGGTTCACATGCACCGTCGTCAACGGAAGAAGCACGTAGGGCTGCAAGGTGAAGACCATTGGGAAGGTGGCAAGGTCTGCGAACACGGAATAGCTCACTGCCGCGCCAACATCGAAGAGCAACTGATGATGTCCTTCCGTTGGAATGCGCTCGATGATGACCGTTCTCCCGCTATCGAGCATATCGGGATGTGGCAAAACATCCCCCACATTCATCGGATGCTCGGTCGTCATGAGATGCGTCGTCTCCGCCGCATAGACATAGCCCATCCGACCAAGGAGCTGCACGCCAAAACCCCCAACCTCTGCGCCGATCCCCACGCGAAGCAACGCCGATCGACGCGTCATGGCAAGCTGTGCATCTGTAGCTGAAGACTTGATGGAGCCATCGGTGGGATCGATGTATGGTAAAGCCTCCACCGGTGTGGACGTGTTCATACTCGCCACCTGCAGTCCAAGCGCTCCGCTCACAAGCCAGTGCACACCCGCACTATCACCCCATCGCATCTGCGACGCCAGCGACACCGGCACGTACGTTGGTCCGTTCACATCCGGGAACGTCGACGTCCCCCCACCCGCCGGTATGGAGGTTGAATACAACGACCGCCCATACCCAACTTCAACACCAACCACAGCGTTGGTTTGCGCACTCACCTCGCAAACACTCAGCACAACCATTGCGAGCATGACCGTTTTCACATACTTGATCATGGTCTCCTCTTCTTGTCACTTGTCACTCGTCACTTGTCACTTGTCACTTGTCACTTGTCACTTGTCACTTGTCACTCTCCATAGCTCCTCCACCTTCTCCCTTGCCCACGGCGTCTTCCGCAGAAACTTCAAACTGGACGTGATCGATGGGTCGAACATGAAGCAGCGTATCGGAATGCGTCGCGCCATCTCTTCCCACCCATGGTGGGCGACAAGCTCTTCGAGAATGGACTTCAGGGTTTTCCCGTGTAGGGGATCGTTGGAGGGTTGCATGGGCATAATCTAGCACACTCCACGGGATTCTTGACCCGGTCCATGGTGTTCCGTACTCATTGTGCTAGCTCACTGCAGGAACTATACCAGTGGGCTTCGAGTAGGATGACCCGGTGCGCATACTGCAGCACTCGATACCACCATGAGATATGCCATGCAAACAAGCATCAAGGGATTCGATCTGAGCATCGATATGGACGACTTCACGCTTTCATAGGATGATATTGGTGAAGGGACCATTCCGATCATCTTCCTGCACGGATTCCCGTTCACGAAGGCCATGTGGCAGGGTCAGCTCGACTTCCTGAGTACCACGCATCGTGTGATCGCCTGTGATATTCGTGGCTTTGGAAGGTCGACAGATGTTGACGCCCATCTGAGCATCGACATGTTCAGCGATGACGTGATAGATTTCATGGATGCACTCGACATCGACCGTGCGATCATCTGCGGATTGTCGATGGGTGGATTCATCGCACTGAACCTTGTTAAGCAACACCCAGAGCGGTTCACAGCGCTCATGCTTTGTAACACGCAATGTATTGCCGACACTGCCGATGTGAAAGCGGGGCGCTACGTGACCATCGATGCGATCAAGGCCAACGGGGCCGCCGCTTTCAACGAGAAGTTCGTGCACAGCGTGTTCCATGCAGATTCACTCGCCAAGAAGAAGCCCCTCTACGAGAAGTTGAGAAGTGTTGTCTTCGCAAATGCAGACCACACCATCATCCGGGGACTTGCCGCTCTTGCCGAACGAACGGAAACGTGCACGACGCTTCACGATATTGCGATCCCAACCTTGATCATTGGGAGTAGAGCGGATGTGGTGACGCCACTCGTTCAGTCAGAATTCATGCATCAGCACATTACAGGGTCTGTACTGCGAGTGATCGAAGAGGCCGGCCACGTTTCAAATCTGGAACAACCCGACGAATTCAATGGCTATATGCGCGACTTCCTGTCGTCACTTGTCACTCGTCACTTGTAACTCGTCACTCAATTCGACATCATCTTCACATCCACAAACTCCCCGCTGCCATTCCTCACTGTTACTTGGTAGACGTAGGATTGCTGCGGCAATCCAAGTTCGAGGATGTTCACGGGAATGTGATGCACTCCGGCTTCGAGTGTTCCGAGGGAGCGTGAATGAAGTCGTCGACCTTGCAGGTCGTAGAGGTCGAACACCACCGATGACGGATGGAAGAGCGTGAGAGGAACGGTGGTGTGATCGACGAAGGGATTCGGTGCATTCTGTCCAAGCACGAACTTCTTTGCCGTTTCTTTCTCGGCATGTCCAACGCTTGTCACTCCGGTGCCTCTGACCGTGACTTCGAGGAATGCATCGTAGCCGCCTTCCGTTTCGTTCGCTACAAGCGTTGCGGTTTGATAGACATATCCATCTCTAAAGATGTTGTCAGCTGAAGGTCCCGTTGGATCGACGCCCTTCGTATACACGGCGGCGTTCGCTGCATACACTGCCTGTTTGGCGGCCACATCGAAGGTGAGTTGCGAAATGGCAGCATACGTTGAGCTCACGTACACCTGAAAGTGGATGTGGCATACACGTCCGTTATACCACCCAGGGAAGATCGTGAGGAACGAAGCCTCACCATTCACGTCGGTGAGTTGATAGCCACGGAGATAGGTAAGTCCAGCCTGTCCAACGTTGTTCGTCTGATTGTAGCCCGAATACAAACCATTCGCATCGCAATGCCAGATGTTGACGCGCACGTTCTGCATGGGCATACAGTTCAGATCTCCAACGATGCGCAGTTTCAAGCGGAGTGGTGTCCCGGGCTTGCCTTCGCGTACGTCCTGTCGGAAGAAGTTCGTGTTGGAGGTGAGGTCGAGCGGGAACGGACCTGCCGTTTCCGTCGGGATCAGAATACAACTATCCGTGACGCTCACCGGATCCGTGATCGAGCGTAGTGAAGCGGTCGGCAATACCGCCGCAGCTCCCAGAAGTCCGCCGGTTTTGAGAAATGTGCGCTTGTTCATGAGCATTCCCGATTTCGTCGTTCGTAGTTCACGACCGTAAAATGTATCTTTTACACGGAAATCCACATAGTATGGGGTTGGCGCGCACACTCGTCACTCGTCACTCGTCACTCATCACTCGTCACTTCCTTCGGGGTTTCTATGCTTCGACCATTTCTCCTCTTCCTCGTTGCGGCCACGTCGTTGCTTGCAACACCCATTCCACGACCGACGGTCTTCGTCGAGAACACGGGACAATGGCCTTCTTCGGTGCTGTACGGTGCGGCAACGACCGACATGATGGTGTGGATCACCACAACGGGGATGATCCTCGATCAGCGGGCACCTGGTGCAACGGGCGTGCAGGAACATCACGCCGTCACGCTCGACGTGATCGGAGCCACGGGCTCGACCACCGTGCAGACAGCACGCGCGGCCGATGCACCTCCGGTGTATTTCTCGCAGAACGCACCACAACGTCGACGTACACCGGCAACGGCCACGTCCGTGATCGTGCGCAACGTACGTCCGGGCATTCACCTCGAATACGTCTGGGACGGTCCGTCCGTACGCTATAACGTTCTCGTCGACAAGGGCGCAACCCTTCCAACACCGCTCTTCTCCGTGCAGGGCACCGATGCGTTCACGGCCACGACCGATGGATTCACGTGTCGCACCTCGCTTGGCTCGATGACCATGTCGGGCCTTGCCGCCTTCTCCACCCTCCCGCATTCCTCGCGCTCCGTGACCCCGATCGCACGTGGTAGCGAGATCGGCTTTGCCGTGCAGGGACGGAAGGGTGGCGAGGCCATCACGATCGACCCGATCGTGTCCGCCTATGCCATTCACGGCGCCGGGAATCAAGAGGTCACGTCGATGGGCATCGATAAGAAGGGCAATGTTGTGGTGGCCGGATGGACATCGTCCTTCGACATCACGGTTCCTGCCAATGGTGCATCACCAACAGGCGCTGCCGGCATCGATGGATTCATTGCTTGTTTCGATGCAGGACTCACAAAGCTGCTCGCGTGGACGTATGTGGCAGGCGATAGTAATGAGGTCGTTCGGTCGTTGGCCATGAGTCCACTTGGCGACATCTGGATCACCGGCGAAACGAACTCCACGAACCTTCCTGTATCCGTACCAAAGGGTGGCAAGTATTCGGGCACCACGGATGGCTTTGTGTTGCGCTATGCATCGGACCTGAGTCACGTCCTCGCCGGTATGTACATCTCCGGCTCTGCCGAAGATCGTCCGCTCAGCATCGCCTGCAACCAGCAAGGCAATGCCGTGATCTGCGGACAAACGAAATCTCCATCGGGCTTCCCTACCGTACCAGGCTTCCGTCGCACACCCTACGGTCAATGGGATGGTTTTGTGATGAGCATCAATCGCACCGGCGTTGACGTGGAGACCTTCACCTACGTTGGCGGCGTGAGCGACGATGCCCTTACCACCGTTACGTATGACAGTGTGAACAATATGGTGGCCGCAGGATGGACGAGCTCCAACGATGTCGAGACCTTTCCGGTGAAGACGTTGGTATGGATCGTCGACGATTCCAAGTGTGAAGGCGGGTACTGGGGAGAGACCGGATCGAATGCCTTTGACGTGGACTACAATGGTGGGACCACCGATGTGCTCGTTTCGAAGTATGCCTCCGATGGTGCATTGGTGTTCACGAGTTACTTCGGCGGAACCGGCGAGGACCGTGCAAAGCGCATTCTCACACACAACGACGGTCGCGTGATGATCGTTGGTACCACACGCTCGAAGGACATGCCCGTTACCACCTCGGAAGACACGTATGGCGGCAAGGCCGATGTCTTTGCAACAGCCGTGAGTGCCGATGGAATTCGCGTGCGCACATCGGTGTACTTCGGCGGCGAAGGCGATGATGAGGCCGGCGATGCAACGTGGGATGCCATGGGCAATCCGATCATCACGGGAACGACCACATCGTCAACGATGCCCATCCTGGGCGCTGGTGCGATCGCAGAGTCAAAAGGGATGAACGATGGCTTCCTCGCCGTTGTGGCCGCGACAGAAGTGCTCTTCTCGACCAAGTTCGGTTGGACGGGCAACGACGTGCCAACAGCTCTTGCACGCAATGCCGATGGCGACTGTATCATTGCCGGCACCACGACGTCGGACTTCGGTGGGAACATCGTTGGCACGGGCACCGATGGTTTCGTCGCGAAGTGGGCCTTCGGTACGCTCGTCGTTCGCACGCCACTTGCCGGAGCTACGTTCTGCGCAGGAACGAATGCCAGCATTGCATGGATCACGGACGGGATCGAGAAGAACGCCACGTTCAATGTGGACTATTCGGCCGATGCCGGACAGACGTGGACGAACATGGCCGCTGGCCTGAAGGCCACCACCTACACGGCACCGGTTCCGGCTGCTGCAGCGACCACAGGAAGTATCGTCTTCCGCGTTTCATCGTCGCACGGACATATGACCCCATCTCCGGCAACGTATACGGTGAAGCCACAAACTACGATCGTCACACAGCCCGTATCGGTGAGTGTCGACTCCGGCGCTACCGTCACCTTGCAGACCGAAGCAACAGGCGAGGCCGTAACGTATCAGTGGCAGTTCAATGGCGTGAACATCGCAGGTGCGACGGCAGCCACCTATGAGATGTCGAATGTGAGCAAGGCCCAACAAGGTGCGTATCGCTGCGTGATCGGCTCTGCATGCGGCTCCGTGACCACGTCGGTGGCAACGGTCACCGTCAAGGATGTGATCACCGTTGGTGTAACGTCGGACGAGGGCGCACTGCTTTCCACCACCGTGACGCCACAGCCGGCGCATGATGTGATCCGCATTGCGATGAACGCTCCCCTCACGAGCTCTGCTACTGTTGTCGTGCGTTCGATGAGTGGTGCAGAGGTTGCGCACGCTACGATCACATCTGCAACGTCGGCCGTCGAACTTTCTGTAGCTTCGTTGGCCACGGGCGCCTATACCGTGACGATCATGAATGGAACCACGATCACGCATCGCATGCTCATGATCGGTCGGTAACACCGAACACCTTAAACGTTTTTCCAACGGCGCCTCTCAAAGGCGCCGTTTTTGTTTCACGCCATTGCTCGCACCATGAAGCCGTTCCTCCTTCTTGCCTTCCTTGTCCTTTCCGCTGTGCGCCTCGATGCGCAGACGTATGATTTCAGCAAGGTCGATCGCGTCCTCGAAGACTCGCTCGAAGTTCTTGGCGGTACCGCTGCCGAAGACGCAGGTGGTGTCACGCTGCTGTTATGGAAAGATGGCAAGCTCATCTATGAGCGAACGTTGGCGCTGCCGGGGAAGACCATGTCGAAGACACGTCTGCTGCCGATCGCCTCGGCATCGAAGTGGATGTCGGGCACGTTGATCACATCGATGCTCGAGCAAGGGCAACTGCACCTGGACGATTCGGTTGGACAGTACATCCCAACGGCACCGGCAGACAAGCGTGGCATCACGCTACGACAGACGTTCTCGTTCACGTCAGGTCTGCGTGGCAACCTTGGCCCGATCACACCGTGTGTGGAGGACGTGACCTCCAAGCTCACGCTTGCGGAGTGTGTTGATTCCGTGTTGAGCGGACCTCTTGCCGTGCCTCCCGGAAGTATGATGAA
The DNA here is from genome assembly GCA_044224925.1 of Kapaibacterium sp. (SeqCode). Classification (GTDB taxonomy): domain Bacteria; phylum Bacteroidota; class Ignavibacteria; order Kapaibacteriales; family Kapaibacteriaceae; genus Kapaibacterium. Next base: position 109,495 of record JBGAJM010000005.1, on the reverse strand, counting down.
TTACGGAAGCGAGGGCATGCATGTTGGTGGACGCATGGCCGAAGTGGCAAGCGGTCTGTCGATCGGCTCCGGCAGCTGTTGGGATACATTGTTCCAGCGCAACGTAGCGCGCCCTCTCGGACTTGCACGTACTTCGTGGGACGTCAAAGGTCTCTACGACACGGACAATCCGCGGATCGATGGCGGCGTGCTGAGCACAGCGGAAGAATACCTGCTCCTTACACGCATGATCTTGGGGAAGGGTGTGCTCAATGGGAAACGCATTCTTGCAGAGGCATGGATCGACTCGATGCTTGCCGATCAGACGCGGGGCGCTATCATCGGATACACACCGTACCTGGGAATGGAGTATGCATTTCCGGGCATCAAGAACACGCGCTATGGGATCGGTGTGTGGCGCGAGCGGATCGACTCGACAACACGAGCAGCCCTTGAAGTGGCCTCGCAGGGTAAGTTCGGGTGGAGTCCGTGGGTGGACTTTGAGCGACAGTATTGTGGTGTGCTCGCCATCAAGTCGAACAGCGTCACCTCCATCTATCCCACCTACATGCTGATCAAGCAATACATTCGCGAAGCGCTCGACGCTGTTACGTCCGTGTCGAACGACGCGACCGATCTTCTGCCGTGGCGTGTTGTTGGTGTGTACGATGTGTTGGGACGAGTGGTGGAGGCAGGCACGGGCGGACCGCATCTTATCGTCGAGACGAACGGACGACGCACACGCACATCGCTCACCATGGAGTGAGCACTATCGAGGCCTGATCACCACGGGTAACGTTCGCACAATGCCATCGCATTCATAGCGATACTGATACGTGCCCGGTGGGATGTCCTTCGTCGAGAATTCAAAGTGATAGAGGCCACGTTGCATCACCGATGGAATGATGATCGGAATGGGCTTCTGAGCGCCATTGACCAATTCGACGTGCACCATGGCAGCCGAAGCCACGGTGAAAACAAAGACCACGGTGTGCGATTGGGGATCTTCCGTGCTCGACATGTAGACGCGCTCACGGTCATACGAGTACCCATCGGCCGGACGTAGATCGTTGCCTCCCGTTGTCGTGCGCAAGATCGTCCCATAGTTCCCAATGATCGTGCCTGTTGTGGCACTCGAGAAGGCAACGGCCACGAGGTGGTCATACGTGATCGAACCTGTTTGATCCGCCCACGTCCGTCCGCCATCAGCGGTGCGGAGGATCGTGCCATTCTCCCCTACGATCGTTCCTGTCATTGCATCCGAGAACGAAACACAGGCAAGTGAGTTCTTCACCGGACAGTCGATCGACGTCCACTCCTCGCCACCATCGTCGGAACGAAGGATCGTGCCACGCTCACCCACGATCACACCAACATGGTCATCGGCGAAGGCAACGCTCATCAATCTTCCCTTCGACGGCGTTGACCGAAGTTCCCATTGCTGTCCACCATCATGCGTCTGCAGCACGAGTCCGGCACGTGTGGCCCGATCGAATCCAACGATCACGCCGTGCTTTGCGTCCGTCAGGGCAACATCCATCAAAGCCGCTGTGCCACCACTGACCTGCGCGATCCAGTCCTTGCCGCCATTCACCGTGCGAACGATCGTGCCTTGCGCACCAACGGCCGTTCCCACGTTGCGATCGACCATGGCAACACTATTCAGATCTTCCTCGACGCCGCTCTCTTGCGGCATCCATCGTTCACCACCATTCGTCGTGCGAAGGATGGTGCCCTTCATGCCGACCACAGTGATCGTTGCCGCATCGACCATGGCCAGGTCCTTGATATGACGCGTCGATCCGCTCTCCTGCTTCGTCCACGTTGTCCCACCATTCGTGGTATGAAGGATCAAGCCGCGCACACCAACGATCGTGCCGACGTTCGCTGATGCAAGGGCAATGTTCGAAAGCAATTCTGTTGTGACCGTCTTACCAACGGTCGACCATGTGATGCCACCGTCGTTGGAGCGTGCGATCGATCCATGTCCACCAACGGCGATCATCGTCGACGAAGTGATGCATGCGATCCCCACGAGCGAGAGCGATACGTCTGTTGCGATCGACGTCCACGTTGCACCGCCGTCGGACGTTCGAAGCTGCGTGCCGGCCGTACCCGGCGTCGACTTGCCAATAGCCGTTCCATGCAGAGCATCGACGAGTGATACATCGGTCAGGTCGACGTTCGTCCCGCTCTGTTGCATGCGCCACGTCTGTCCTCCGTCCGTGGTGCGAACCACCACGCCACCGGCACCAACGGCCGTGCCCGTACCTGCAGCAACAACAGACAAGGCGAACAATGCATTGTTCGTGCCGCTCTTCTCATCATCCCAATCCTCGCCACCATCATCACTTCGCATGATCGTACCCTTGGTACCAACGACGATGATCGTGGAGGCGTTGGCATAGCGAACGGCATGCAGATCCACGGAGGATGATGACGCGGAGTTCGGCGACCAGGTCTGTCCACCATTCGTGGTGCGAAGCATGGCACCTCCATCTCCCACCACCATGCCATGTAGGATGTCGGTAAAGCACACGCTCCGCAACGATGCAAGCGTACCGCTCATTTGATACGACCATGTTTCTCCGCCATCCGTGGTATGAATGATCGTTCCCGACCACCCCACGGCCGTTCCATGATCGGCATTCGTGAACCACACGTCGGCCAAGGAAAAATTCACGGGACTCTTCTGTCGACTCCATGTTCCACCACCATCGGTGGTATGCACAATGGCCCCGTACTCACCCACGGCTGTTCCATGCCGCGCATCCACGAAGGATACGGCGACCAAACCACCCCCTTGCGGAAGCGGATTCTGCCAGTACCAACCGGGTTGAGCATCAAGAACACGAGGAAGGAGTGTGACCAAGGCGGCAAGGAGGAGAGGCCATCGTTTCATTGCACGCACGTTAATTCCATAGGATGGCCCACGTCATCACGGCGATCACGATCACGAGAAGGAGCAGGGCAATGATCACCGGAGGCTTTTGAATACGACGGCGCTCTTGATTGGGCGTTTGAACGACGGGACCATCGAATGACATGGCAGACTCCTGAAGTGGTGGATGCATCGCCGATGATGCGAGGTCACTTCACCCGACTGGACACGTGTCGCACATGTTCCCCTGTACGAAGTACTACTGTATTTGACCGTGTTCCCCGTTCTGCGTAACCTTGAGGTCACGCCGTTGTTACTACGCCATGGAACCACTTCGCATGAAACGCCTTTTTGTTGCCATTCCCCTTCCCCATGATGTTGCCGACGATGTTGCTACGCTTTGCAGTGGGCTCTTACGGGCACTCTGGGTAGAGCCGGAGCACTTTCATATCACGTTGCGATTCTTGGGTGACCTTGATGCCGACGAACAGATGCTCGTCCGTGACTCCCTCGCCTCCCTTACGGCGGCTCCGTTTGATATCACGCTTCGTGGTGTTGGCACCTTTCCGCCTCTCGACCCTACGACCGTCCCTTCCGTCCTTTGGGTAGGCATGGACGAATCGGCCCCGCTTCGCGAGCTGCAATCACGTGTCGAGGATGCCGTGCAAGAGGCCGGGATCCCAATGGAGCTGCGACCATTTCATGCTCACGTTACCGTGGCACGGTTCAAGTCCGATCCGGGTCCCGACCTCTCTGCCTGGATGTGGATGCGTTCGTCGTATGCATCGCGGCCGATCCGCGTCGAGGAGTTCCACCTGATCGAGAGCTTCCTCACGAACGACGGCCCCATCTACACGCATGTGGAGACGTTCACGCTACGTGACTAGGGTCCATGTAGAAGTAGTCCCAGTAGTGCCCATCAAGATCGAGAAAGCCCTGTCCGTACATGAAGCCCATGTCTTGTGGTGGACGTGGCGTTGTTGCTCCTGCAGCGACAGCACGCGCAACGATGGCATCCACCTCTTCACGACTCTCGCAACTGAAGGCATTCATCACTTCAAGATGCGTTGACGTGTCAGTGATCTCTCGATCCGTGAACGTCTTGAAGAACGGCTCTACGAGGAGCATGGCAAAGATCGTGTCGCTGATGATCATGCAGGCGGCGTTCTCATCAGTGAACTGCGGATTGAAGGTATAGCCCACCTTGGTGAAGAAGTCCATGGATCGTTTGAGATCCTTGACGGCGAGATTGACGAAGATCATGGTCATGATGCACCCTTATTGAAGTGTTGCGAGATACTGTTCGAAGACGTCGTACATACCGTTCGTGCCAACGGTCATGCCACCCTTTGCGGAGACGAAGAGTGCCATCTCTTCTGCTGTTGCGTTCACGGGCATGGTATCGACGGTGATCGTCGTCGTGCCTTGATGCTCCGTGAGCGTCGTAACGCTCAACACATGCAGTGGCCACGTTGCTGAGAGCGGATGTCGAACGACATCTCCGTTGGCATTCGAGAAGTTCACGATAAAGACAAGTCTGCGTGGCGGAACGATCTCACGGTAGTGCAGCATGCCCCACATCTCTGTTCCATCGGCCGCTGCCATGCCATAGTGATAGGTCCCACCCGGACGGAGATCGAGCGTACTCTTGAGCATCGTCATGCCCTTTGGTCCCCACCACTGTCGCATATGCTCTTCCGTTGTCAGCGCCTTCCATACAAGGTCGCGCGGTGCCTTGAATGTGCGCTCATAGGTGAAGACGGTATCGGCAGAAGCAAGATATTCGTCGAGACGCGTCAGTGTTTGGTTGCCGCCTTCGACCGCGCCCATCTCGAGTTTCTCCTGGTACTGTTCGGCAGTTGCGAAGAACGTGCGCAACGTGACGAGGGTACCGCCGTCGACGGCATCGAAGGTGATGACGACGTCGAAGCGCGTCGGATCTGCGTCGACGTCATGTCCGTGATGATAGGCCAGGCGCGCCGCCGGCACCACTTCCGTATAGTCGATGCGGTTGTCCCAGTCCTTTCCGTCGGGTCCGTGCATGATGAAGCGCCACCGACCGCCCACGCGCAGATCGTGCTCCAGTGTGCTGGTGGTGAAGCCTCGCGGACCCCACCAAAGGGAGATGTGGGCCGGGTCGGTGAAGGCATCGAACACCCGTTCGGGTGATGCGTTCACATGCCGTGCGATCACGATGGAAGTATCCATTACTTCTGTCCTTTCTGTTTCTTCTTTGGAGATGGTCGAGGTTGATGAGGGTCGGGTTGCAGGGTGGCGAGGTAGTCTTCAAGTCGATCGAATCGTTCTTCCCAGAACCGTCGGTAGTGTTCCACCCATTCTGCGGCCTGCTGCAGGGGTTCCGCTTCAAGCTTGCACGGTCGCCATTGCGCTTCGCGCGAACGCGAGATCAGGCCGGCCCGCTCCAGGACCTTCAGGTGTTTCGTGATCGCGGGGAGCGACATGTCGAAGGGCCGAGCAAGGTCGGTCACCGACGTCTCCCCACTCGATAGCCGCGCAAGAATGGCTCTGCGCGTGGGATCGGCCAGGGCCGAGAACGTCAGACTCAGTCGGTCGGGTTGTGGTGCTGCGTACATGGACGCAACATAATTAACCGTTTGGTTAAATACAAATCTACAATTTCAGCAAGTACCGTTTCTCGTGTAGGATCGTCCCGAGCGCCGATTCCTCCTTTGCCGCTCCATCGGTACTGCACCCCATGCGTTCATAGAATGCCGCTGCACGCTCATTACCAACGAGCACCCATACGCTCAAGTGCGCACGACCCAATTCGCTCTCATGACGCACCACTGCGTCCCACAGCATCGCACCGTATCCGCGTGACCACACGCTTGGTAGAAGGTAGAGGGCGTAGACCTCGCACGTTCCCGGTTGCGCATCTGCATCACGGGATGGACCGAATGAGACAAAGCCTACAATGACTTCATCTTCTCGTACGACAAAGACGGTCGTCCTCCCATGTTCGAACGTCCGCTGCCACTGCGCTGTGCGCGCTTCCACATTCAAGGAAGCAAGAACATCGGCATCGATCAAGTCGCGATACGCTTCGCGCCACGATGCAGTGTGCACATAGGCAAGCACCGCCGCATCGTCAAGCGTGGCCGGTGAGATATGTGCATGCATATCCATCATTCTGTATTCTTGGTCATATGATTGGATCGTGTATTCTTGATCCTGTATTCTCTTTCGATCACCCCCTTCATCGCTCTCCGATCTGCTGTCTCCACATCGCATAGTACAATCCACGTTCGGCAAGCAAGGCCTCATGTGTTCCCTGTTCGATGATGGCGCCCTTCTCAAGGACGTAGATCTGATCTGCATGCATGATGGTCGACAAGCGGTGCGCGATCATGATGGTCATGTGGTCTTTGCGTTCTGAGATGGCGCGAATGGTCGTCGTGATCTCTTCTTCCGTGATGGAGTCCAAGGCCGATGTGGCCTCGTCGAAGATGAGCACGTCGGGCTGACGCAACAGTGCACGGGCGATGGACAGACGTTGACGCTCGCCCCCTGATACCTTCACCCCTCCCTCACCGATCACGGAATCGAGTCCCTTCTCCGCCCGTGCCAACAAGGAATCGCAGGCAGCTTTGCGCAGGACGTCGAGACATTCCTCGTCGGTGGCATTGGGCGCCACGAAGAGCAGATTGTCGCGAATGGTGCCCGAGAAGAGTTGCGTGTCCTGCGTGACGAAACCGATGAGCTTGCGCACGTCATCGAAGTCGAGTTCATCGGCATTGATGTTGTTATAGGCCAACGTGCCTGCATCTGGTTTGTAGAGGCCAACGAGGAGTTTGACGAGGGTGGTCTTTCCGGAACCCGACGGCCCAACAAACGCCACGGTCTCTTTCGTGGCCACGTGCACGGAGACGTTATCGAGTGCATTGTACTGGGCGCTCTTGTGTCGGAACGACACGTTCTTGAGCACGATATCGCGAATGGTCGAAATGGTCGTTGGCTGTGCGGGCTTCACTTCCTTCGGCATGGAGAGAATACGATCGAGGTTATCGAGCGACGCCTCTGCCTCGCGATACACGCTGATGATACTGCCGAGTTCCTGCAGCGGACCGAACAGGAAGAACGAATACACGAAGAGCGAGAACATGGCGCCGATCGTGATCGTGTCGTTATACACCAGGTACAGCATCACGAACAGGATGGCCGTGCGCATGAAGTTCACGATGGTGCCTTGAATGAAGCTCAGCGAGCGCACGAAGCGCACCTTCTTGAGCTCCAGACCGAGGATCTTCATCGTCACGGTGTTCAGACGGGCGATCTCTTGATCGGCAAGGCCCATCGACTTGACGAGCTCGATGTTGCGCAACGACTCCGTGGTCGACCCGCTCAAGGCCGTCGTCTCGGCCACGATCACCTTTTGCATCTTCTTGATACGCTTGCTCAACACATTGCTGACAATGCCGATAAGGGCAACGCCTGTGAAGTACAACACCACGATGATCCAATGCACGGAGAAGGCATAGAAGACCACGAAGATGATGCCCACAAGCGTGGTGAAGAGCACGTTCACCGATGCGCCGATCACGCGCTCCACATCGGCTCGCGCCTTCTGCAGAATGCCGAGCGTCTCGCCACTGCGCTGGTCTTCGAACACTTGATAGGGCAGTTGGAGCGAATGCTTCAGACCATCGGTATAGATGGCCGCGCCCACCTTCTGCACCATGTAGTTGATGAAGTAGTCCTGAAAATTCTTTGCCGTGCGCGACACGCCGGCCGCACCCACGGCCATGGCAAGGAAGACCAGCACCTTCTGCAGGAACAGATCGCTTGCCAGTTTGGGCTTGGCAAGGATGACCGTGTCGATCGTGTACCGAAAGATCAGCGGATCAAGGAGGGAGAACAGCTGGTTGATGGCGGCAAGGAACAAGGTCAGGAAGACCATGTTCTTATGTCGCTTCAGATAGGAGAGGAGGAGGCGCATGGCAACGAAAGTACGGCAACTCTCCCTAGATGCTCCCGACACCCCTGCCGGGTTCGCCAGCCACCCCTCCCGGCAACGCCCAGAATGCGTATTTTTAGCGCTCTTCGCACTTTTTCCCTTTTCCAGAACGAACAGAGTACTATGAAGAAGATCTCCGTCGGCAACCCGGTCGTCGAACTTGATGGCGACGAAATGACGCGCATCATTTGGAAGTTCATCAAGGAGAAGCTGATCCTTCCCTATCTGGACGTCGACATCAAGTACTTCGATCTCGGGATGGAGCATCGCGATGCCACCGATGATCAGGTGACGATCGATGCCGCAGAGGCGATCAAGCAGTACAATGTTGGGATCAAGTGCGCCACGATCACGCCCGACGAGGCACGCGTGGAGGAGTTCGGTCTGAAGAAGATGTGGAAGTCGCCGAACGGCACCATCCGGAACATTCTCGACGGCACCGTGTTCCGTGAGCCGATCGTATGTGCGAATGTGCCACGTCTGGTACCCAACTGGACGGCACCGATCTGCATCGGTCGTCACGCCTTTGGCGACCAGTATCGTGCGACGGACTTCGTCACGAAGGGCAAGGGCAAACTGACGATCACGTTCACACCAAATGACGGCGGCGAAGTACAGTCGTTTGATGTGTACGACTTCAAGGGCGATGGCGTGGCAATGGCCATGTACAACACCGATGAGTCCATCCGCGGCTTCGCTCGTGCCTGCATGAACCAGGCCGTGATGAAGAAGTGGCCTCTCTACCTGAGCACGAAGAACACCATCCTGAAGAAGTACGATGGTCGGTTCAAAGACATCTTCCAAGAGACCTTCGACACGGAGTTCAAGTCCGCCTTCGAAGCGCTTGGCATCACGTATGAGCACCGCCTGATCGACGATATGGTGGCATCGGCCCTGAAGTGGAACGGAAACTTCGTGTGGGCCTGCAAGAACTACGATGGTGATGTGCAGAGCGATACCGTGGCCCAAGGCTTCGGTTCATTGGGACTGATGACCTCGACGCTCATCACGCCGGACGGGAAGACGATGGAGGCTGAAGCCGCACACGGCACGGTCACCCGTCACTATCGCGATCATCAACAAGGCAAGCCAACATCAACGAATCCTATTGCGTCGATCTTTGCGTGGACACGTGGACTTGAATTCCGCGGCAAGCTCGATGGCAACCAGGAATTGATCACGTTCTGTCAGACCCTTGAGAAGGTCTGCGTCGATGTGGTCGAAAGTGGCCGGATGACGAAGGACCTTGCCGTGTGCATTCACGGCAACAAGGTGAACCACGGCGAACACTACCTGTACACCGAAGAATTCCTCGACGCCATCGACGCAGACCTGCGCGTGGCGCTTACGCGTTGATCCGATCCTTGAACCGCGCATAGAGATACGATGCGCCGAACAGGATCAGGCCCAGGACGATGAAGGATATGATGCGGAATGGCGTTTGCAGATTCGAGAGGTCGTAGAGAAAGACCTTGAGAACTGCAACGCCAAGCACGCCCATGCCGGCCAGTCGCGCCACTTTGATCCGCTTCACGAATCCGATCGCCACAACGATGGCGGCATAGACGATCCATGCGCACGACAGGAGCAACTGCATCCTGTCCATCAGATCGCGCACGACCATGCTCTCCCACCCATGCACATCGCTTGCCTCCGAGATGATCCTCCACTGCGGCGTGATGGTCTCCATCGTCGTGAGCAGGAACGTGATCAACATGATGCTCGGCCAGATGACGATGGCATCGTTGAACCTTCCGCTGGGTCGAGGCACCGTGAACCACAGCAGCAATTGCATGGCAACAATGGAAACGCCGCTGACCACACGCATGTTGAACAGACCGGTATGGTCCGCTGATGTTGGCCACTGCAGGCCCATTGCCAGCCAACACATCACACCGATGGCCATGCCAACGGTCGCATAGAGGTCTGTGTATGCAAGGTCACGTCGCCGTGTGAGCAGCACCGTGAGCCCTTGCATCAACGTCCAGAGGGAGATCGGCATCATCACCTGGATCCACCACGGATAGTCGGCATTCTGAAGAGCGAGCTGCACTTGCAGCGTCAATGCATAGGTGAGCACGGCCGGTGCAAGCTGTCGTAGGCTTGGACGTTGCTCCATCAGGAACCACATGTAGAGCACGATGAGCACATAGTGCAGCATGGGCGTGTTGATCATGACCATCACGTCCGGTGGCAGTTCGAGGACATGGTCGGGAGTGATGATGGAGAGCAACTGCAGTCCCATAATGATGTCGGCAGCCAAACGCATTCCGCCATACTGCATCCTGCGTCCGAGGAACGTGCCGATCACGGCGATCACGATGAGCGTCAGGTCTTGCAGGTTGTTGTCATACGAGACCGTCCACGGCACCAGACATGCAACGGCAATGACCAAGATCCCGAGTCCGTGGGCGAGGGCCGATTCGGGCGCACCACGACGGACGAAGAGCCACGCAATACTCACGATCACAACGGGCACAAGGGCCACGCCTATCTCGCTCCAAAGGGCGTAGTCGAACGTTGTGGAGTTCACCACGAGGCACAAGGACCACAGTCCGATCACCGTGGCGATCACCTTCGCACGATCGAAGATCTCGAGCGCTCTCCATCGGATCGCCACTACAGCACCAGCGAACAAGAGGATGTCGGCAATGATGGAAAAGGCCGAGGCCGGTTGTTGATAGCCATCGCTGCCATATCCGCCAATGTTCCATACGATCCACCACGTCAACGTTGCACCGAGCGCAACGAAGTACAGTGAGAACCATTTCCGAAGTCCGTACACCGTCGCCAGCATCATAACGGCAATGAAGCCGAGATACGTGAAGAGTCCGCCTGTATTCATCACACCCGTTTGCAAGACCATGGGCGCACTGAATCCAACAACACCCGACATCATGGCAAGGAACAGGGAGGCATGGGCAAGACTGCGCCAAATCGCTATTACGGCCAACAGGGCCATGCCCGCATAGGCAACGAATGCCGGCACCAGATGATAGTACGTGAACGAGGCATAGACACTAAGGTAGCACGTTGCAATGCCCGTGGCGATCACACCCTGGGCAAACACCACCAGTCCCTTGCGCTCCAGTCGCGGACCTACAGCGATCGCCGCTCCACCCACCACAAGTCCAACGATCACACGAACGGTCTCGGTGATCCATCCGTTATCGACGCCCCACTTGAAGAGGAACACAAGACCGATGAGGGTGGCAAGGGCACCAAGACGATTGAGCAACTTCCCTCCGAAGAGCACTTCGAGGCTCTCGCCGGAAGAGCGAAGAGGAACTTCGTGGGACACTTCGTGGGACACTTCGTGGGACACTTCGTGTGTCTCTTCCTCTTCATTCTGTATCCTTGATCCTTGATCAGCCTTGCTGTTCTTTGCTCCCTCTTCTTTCCCTGCTTGCGCAATGAACATCCGTTCCAACACGGCGAGTCGGCGGCGCACCTCGCTCAGTTGCAAGAACAGGATCAAGACGACCACACAGAGGACGAAGATGAACACTGCTTCCATGGAGCCTCCACACAGGAACAAGATGCCGAGAGTGTCTACCGACGAAGTCGCAAACTATTCGTGAGCACCGACACAGAACTGAGCGCCATGGCAGCGGCCGCGATCGATGGATCGAGCAGTCCCAGTGCCGCGATCGGGATTCCCACAACATTGTACACAAAAGCCCAGAACAGGTTCTGCTTGATCGTGCGCACGGTGTTGCGTGCAAGCAGCACGGCTTCGGGAACGCCGTGCAGATCGTTGCGCAGGAGTGTGATGGTGGCGGCCTCGATGGCGACATCCGTCCCCGTACCCATGGCAATGCCCACGTCGGCCTGTGCCAATGCCGGAGCGTCGTTGATACCATCGCCCACCATGGCCACGCGTGTTCCGGTTGCTTGCATGGCGGCGATCACGGCAGCCTTTTCGGTTGGACGGATGCGCGCACGCACATCGGTGATGCCGACCTGTGCCGCGATATGTCGAGCCGATGCTTCGCGATCGCCAGAGAGCATCACCACGTGCAGACCACGCTCGATGAGCGTGCGCACCGCATCGGCTGCCGATGGACGGATCGTATCGGTGATGAGCATGCGTCCCATCACCACTCCGTCGCATGCGATGAAGATCGTCGTCATGGCAGCAGATGCGACATCATCAAGCACGAGCGTGCCGACGGCATGTTCCTCGTGCATGAGGGCTTCGTTGCCGATGCAGTAGCGACGTCCGTTCACCACGCCGATCACACCATAACCGCTCCGTGCCTCGAACCCTTCCACCATGCCGCCATGCGACACCTCGTGGACAGCAGCGCTGACGATGGCGTGAGCGATGGGATGTTCGGACATGCGCTCGATGGCAACAACGGCTGCGAACACGTCGGCGGCTTCCTCGGTGTTGACGCTTTCAAAGAGATGCAGCGTGGGCTTGCCAACGGTGATGGTGCCCGTCTTATCAAAGACCACGGTGGAGATATGGGCGAGTTGTTCAAGGGCGTTGGCGTCCTTGACAAGAAAGCCGCGACGTGCGGCAGCACCGGTCGCCACGATGATGGCGGTGGGGGTGGCAAGGCCCAAGGCGCACGGACAGGCGATGATCAGCACGGCAATGGCATGCACCATGGCATCGCCCATCGTTCCGCTGCCGAAGGCGAACCATGCGATGAAGGTGATGATGGCTGCGGCAACGACGGTTGGCACGAAGACCGAAGCGATCCGATCGGCCAAGGCCTGAATGGGGGCCTTCGATCCTTGCGCCTCTTCGACGCTGCGGATGATCTGTGCCAACACGGTATTAGCGCCGATGGCCGTTGCTCGAATGTCGATGCTTCCGGAGGTGTTCATCGTGCCGCCGATCACACGGTCTCCAACGGTCACATCGGTGGGGATCGGTTCACCCGTCAGCATCGATTCGTCGATCGATGTACGTCCGGCCACCACGACACCGTCGACGGCAATGCGCTCTCCGGGACGGATGATGACGACGTCGCCGAGGACGACGGAGGCCAGGTCCACATCGACCTCGCCACCTTCCCGCCGCAAGCGTGCCGTAGTGGGCTGCAGATGCAGCAGTTCGCGGATGGACGTGGTGGTGCTGCGTTTGGCACGTGCCTCGAGTACACGACCAAGAAGAATGAGAGCGATGATGGTGGCAGCGGTATCGAAGTAGACGTGTCCGCCGGATGTGGCCGACGACATCATGACGACGATGCTGCTGTAAAGGAAGGCCGTGCCCGTGCCGATGGCAACGAGCGTGTTCATGTCGAGTATGCGATGACGCAGATTCTTCCACGTGCTTACGAAGAATCGACGTCCGCCGATCACCATCACGATGGCCGTTGCGATCATAAGAATGATGTTGACGATCGTGGTCGCGCCATGCATGGTGACCATGCTCACGACCATGATGGGGATGGCGAGGACGACGCTCGTGGTGCACTCCCGCACAAGCGTTGCATAGGAGGCCTCGCGTCGGAGCTCGTGTTCGTGTTCGCTTGTTTCGTTGGACATCGCCACCAGCGCATACCCGGCATCGGCCGTGGCCTTGGCGAGATCGTCGAGCGACGTGGTGGACGGATCGTACCGCACCAGCGCCTTTTCATTGGCGAGGTTGACCGTGGCGGTCTCGACACCGGGGACGGCCTGCAATGCGCGCTCTACGCGGAGTACGCAGCTAGCGCACGACATTCCTTCGATCGCAACCGTCACCGTCGTGGGCGTGTTCATGTCGCAAACCTACGGAACCCTTAGAAACGTTGCCCTTTGAGACCAACGGTCACGGCAACGAGGGTGTCCTGTTGATCGAGCTCTGTGTTCTGGCACCATGCGTCGAACTCACGTGTGAGCGTTGTGCGACGGGTATCGCTGGTCGCCGCGGACATTGCCCGACCGTACCGCAGGACATGTGTGAGCAGCTCGCTTTCCAGCGCATTGGCGCGCATCCACCGCTCGAACGAGCGCAGTGCATAGGGGAGCATGTCGAAGTGATGCTCCTGCACAAAGAGAAGGATCTCCTGCACACGCGCACTCACCTTCGTGAACATCTCGGCATGTTCTTCGCTCAACGATTCGTCGATTAGTGTCCGGGCCCTGCGCAGATCTTCCGACCGGAGCGCGCATGTTGTTCGAATGCATCGAGCTGCCTGCCGAATGAAGATGCCGCGCTGTCGATACTTCGCCGTTCCTTTGAGGTTCTTGTCCGCCAGCTCCGCCGCGTTGGCAATGTCTCCACAGTAGAGCGCCAAATACATCTCACCGCGCACCTTGTTGAAGTACACTTCTTCTTCCATGTATTCGGAACGAGGTTCGAGCGCATCGTACTCCGCAAGCGTCCGCCGGAATGCATCCATGTCTCCCTTCCACAGTTCCACGACAAGGAGATTCCCTATGATCGTGGCGGAGTTGGCTTCGAAACGAAACGATGGCTGTTGTTTCGCAAGACGTAGGAGCTGCTTCCCTTCTTCGTAACCGCGATCCACCTGACCGAGGACATGCAGCAACATCTGTCGGTTGTTGTGATAGATGAAGCGATGATGATACTCATCATAGGTCGCATCGTCTGCCAGCAATGGATGTGATAGCAACTGCACGGCAAGCTCTCGGCCCGCCGCCCCGCGCAGTTGCGTGCTTTCGAGTGCACGACGTGCGAGGATGTTCAATTCCGTGAAAAGCGCGCCTCGCTGAAATGCGTTGTTGCGCAGCGCGAGCATGGTACGAATGGACTCTTCGGTCACCGCTGTCGTACTGCGCTTCTCCAGTGAGACGATGATGCCATAGATCTCGGCCTCCAGACCATACAGCATGGCGTCGTTGCAAAGCAGGAGCGCCTGCTCCAAGCGTTCCCGTGCCGCCGCGACGAGGTTCTTTTCGGCCAGGACACCGGACTCTTCCATGAGGCTCATCACCTGCGAACGTCGTGAGGACTGCACGTGATAGGTGCGAAGATGACGCACGATCATGTCGTACAGATTGCGCTTGATCTGTGAGAAATGATGGGATGCGTTGAATTGTTCGGCCACTTCCTTGAGGAGCGGGTCCTGGGCCGACGTGGCCTTGGCCAAGGCATCATAGAGGGCCATCGAAACTGCCGGTTTCCGCCCGAGAGCGGCCGATAGTGCCTTGCGGACATATCCGCGTTCATGTGCGTCCATGCAGGAATACAGGTCGAACAGATGCGGTGAAGGGGGTCGTGCCATAGGTCTTCGAAACTAGAGGAACGATGGAATTGTGGTCAAGCGAAGCGGTAACAAGATCAGGAACTTGCACTCTTGTTACACTGTTGACGTACACGATTCCAGTCTTTTACGAGGTTACCATGTCCCTTCAATTTGCCAAACGATCATTGATCACGGCAATGCTCATTGTTGTCTGTGCATTCCATTCGGCTGCTGAACAGCAGTACATCAATGGCTACTACCGATCACATACGGCCACAACGCTGACGTTGTTGGAGAACGACTACCTGAAGCGCATCACGGTACAACGAACGTTCGATTACGACACGACACTGCGCCTTGACGGTTGCTCCCTTGCCGATGTGCAGCCGGGCACGACGATCAATGCGGTCTTCGATACCGAGAAGAAGGTGTTGCAGACCGTGCAATTCGATCGTTGCACGCAGCGTGTTGACGTCTATGGCGTAGTGGAATCGAACGATGGATCGACGTTCTCCCTGCGAAACACCAACTACGACACACCGTTTGGCTTCGGTCAAACGATCTCCGTGAGCACCACGCCGCAAACGCTCCTCTCTTCTTGTTTGGGACTTCCCATTGAAGCACAAGTGCTTGTTCCCGGAACCGTGGTCTCGGTCTCCGGATTTCGATCCGGAGCTGCGTCCGTCGAAGCCCTTACCGTCTTTGGTCAGGTTGGTTGTCCGGCAGATGTTTCGTCGACCGGTACGTTCGTCTCCCTGACGGATACGTCCGTCACGCTGGACGTCGTGGCACTGGGACGTGTTGAGTTCATGTTCGGCGGTCGCCATGGCGGCTCGTCAGAAGTTGATACGTCGGCCTTCCCGCTCATTGCGTGCTGGACAGAACCGATCGCATGGTCTTCCCTAACGGAGTCCGACACCCTCATCGTGAGTGGTCAAGTCTATCCTGACGGAACGGGTACACTCAACTTCTTGGTTCCAACGCGGAACTGTCCACCGGGCATCAGCATCGCGATCGGCTTCAACGGCTATGCCGTGGTCAGTGGTCGTGTCTCTGCCCTTACCGACTCCTTGGTACAGGTGCAAGGCATTCTCGGAGGAACGATCGCAATGGCCACGCGCACGTCGGCAAGTGCCGACCCGACGTTGTATTACTCATGTGCTGGTCAGCCGATCACGCGAGATGATTTCGCCGTTGGCGACAGCGTCTATGTGATCTTTGCCAATGAAGAGGCCGATCGGTCGATCCGACAGTTGATCCGCATCAGCAACTGCGAACAGCAGATCACGTTGCGAGGCACGGTGGTCTCGGTGTCCGATACTGAATGGGCCCTCCTCACGGAGCTTGGGAACGACGTCCGTCTTGCGATCGACCCGAACTCCGTCGTCTACGATTGCTTTGGTTCCACCGTTGCCGCCAACGACGCGCGCCTTGCTGGTTACGTTGTGTATGCTCACGCCTCGGTCACGTCCGGAGCTCAGGCCCTTCTCACGAATGCCACAGCAGAAGGTACGTGCGGCGACTTCGAGTCCGTTAGCGGTGTCGTGACGAGTGTCGACGCAGACTCGATCAGCATCAACACAGACGAAGGGATCAAGACCCTTCTCAAACCGGCACAGGTCTACGTCTACTCTATTGACAACGGGTACGGCAGTTGGTCTGACATCGTCGTTGGAGAAGCGATCTGCGCAACGCTCTCGAGAGGATTGTTCAACGTCACCACGATGTACGTCTTCAACGGCTATACCTGCGACGGAAGGCCAACATCTGAAGTGGTCTCCACCAAGGGGATCGTGCGCGCGGTCTCGGCAGAACATCTGGAGATCGAGACCAACGGAACAACGGTTCGGTTCAAGGTCACGTCGAGCACGCAGGTCTCAGGAGCATACTCTCACCGCACGCTCACCCCGGGAACTCGCGTCGATGTATCGTCGATGCTGGCCGAGACAAGTGTTGAACCCACGGCAATGTCGGTGGTCGTCCTTCGGAACACCACCACGAGCGTAAACGAAGAGGTCGCACCGAAAGCCAACACTCTTGTTGCACCGAATCCCGTATCTGATGTCCTTCGCATCACGTCCAGCACACCGGTACAACAGATCCAGATCGCATCCATGGATGGAACCATCGTGGCACGTGCGCAGGGTTCTCTCACGATCTCGGTAGCGTCGCTTGCGAATGGACCGTACATCGCCATCGTTCACGACGTGAATGGCAGCATTCGCACACAGCTTGTGCAAGTCCTTCGCTAACAACTTCAAGCCGTACCCCCTCTCCTCCCCTATCGACTCGCCTCGATCGCCTCTGCGGTCGGGGCGATGTCGTTTCCGCCGTCACGTCGACGAAAGAGCGCGCTCGATACGTCTGTCGGGAACAAGCCAGATCACGGCTACGGTCACGTAGAGCACAAGCGCCGACATCTGATGCACCATGGCCATCCCGATGGCCATCACATACAGTGCAAGCGAGATCCTCCCTTTTCGATCGCGGCCGATAGCAACGGCGATCGCCGATTCTCTGCCGTTCGCTGCGATCAGCGTTTGTGCCAGGATGTAGTACGACACGGCGCAGAGCAACAGCACAGCACCATAGAGTGCAACGGGAGCGGCCACGGTTGGGTGTTGTCCCATCCACGATGTGACGAAGGGAATGATCGACAGACCAAAGAGCAAGCCCATGTTGGCCCACATCGCCGCACCACTGATCCGAGCTGCGGCATGCAGCATGTGATGATGGTTGTTCCAATAAATGGCCACGTAGACGAAGCTCATCACGTAGCACAGAAAGGTCGACCCCAATGGCTGCAAGGCGGCAAGGTCCGATCCGGAAGGAACTTTAAGATCCAACACCATGATCGTGATGATGATGGCGATCACGCCATCCGAGAAGGCTTCGAGTCGGTTCTTCGTCATGAGTTCTTCTGTCTCTCACCGAATGTGAAACGCGTGAGGTAATTTACACCGAATTGCCTCCCTCACGAGAACGTCCGTCACCACCCCATGATCATCCGCCGTTGTTGTTGCTTGCTGTTCTTGCTTCCCTTGCTTCTTCACGCAGGCACAACACCCATTCCGATCCATTTCGAGCATGTGGTTGGCGAGCGTCCGCTGCAGTTCGATACGACCATGTATGAGAACGAACAGCATCAGCCGTATGCACTCAGCATGGTCCGATACTATGTGAGTGCCATACGACTGCATTGCGAGGGCAATGCCGATGTGACCTCGGACAAGTTCTTCCTTGTCGATGCGTCCGATAGCACCTCCACCACCATTACGTTGCCACGCGTTCCGATCGGCACATATCGTTCGATCTCGTTCACGATCGGCGTGGATAGTGCGCACAACTGCAGTGGACCGCAAGAGGGTGCCCTCGATCCGATCCGAGGCATGTTCTGGGCGTGGAACACAGGCTATATCTTCATGAAGGTGGAAGGGACCTCGCCCGTGTCGCCATCACCAGGGCATCTGGTGGAAGTACACGTGGGTGGATTCCGGCAGCCCTTCAACAACATCGCTCGCATCGAACTTCCTATCGTCGAAGATCCGGTGCGCGGCATCTACGTCCGCGTCGACATCGGCGCCATCCTCCACTCGCTTGACCTCGCATCACGATCCTCGATCACAACACCGGCCGCGGCTGCGCCGATCACGGCAACGTATCCAATGGTCTTTCACACCATTCGGTCGACCGATCGATGACCGCCCCTCGCCTCCTTGCCGCCCTCCTTACCGTCTCCCTGCTCGCCTATGCGACGTCGGAGGAGAACTCCCTCTTGCGCATCGAAGTGCGCGATGTGGTGCCGACGCTTCCCAAGCGATTTGGAAAACCGGTGTACGACCTGCGATCGTCGCGGATATCGGTCGACGGATTCTTGCTCGGACGGGAATTGTTCTACGATCCGATCCTCTCGCGCGACAGTTCGACGAGCTGTGCATCATGTCACCAGCGCTTCGCTGCGTTCGGACATGTGGACCACACGTTGAGTCACGGCATCGACGGACGGATCGGCAAACGGAACGTGCCGGCCATTCAGAACGAGATCTGGAGTTCGACCTTCATGTGGGATGGCGGTGTGACGCACATGGACCTGCAGCCGATCGCTCCGATCACGGATACATCGGAGATGGGAGAGAGGCTCGACAGAGTGATCGCAAAACTTGCGGCAAGTACGAAGTATCAACGGATGTTCCGTTCTGCCTTTCGCACCGAGACCATTACCACCAACCACATGCTCAAGGCACTGTCGCAGTTCATTGCCCTTATGATCTCGGCAGATGCGCGGTACGATCGGATGATGGAGCGCCGCGATGTGTTCACCGAGCAGGAGCAGCGCGGCTTGGAGGCATTTCGTGCACGTTGTGGTACATGTCATCGCGAGCCACTGTTCACCGACGGAACGTTCCGGAACAATGGTATTGGCATGGATACGGCGCTGCGTGATGTTGGGCGATTCGCCATCACGGCCGATCCTGCCGACTCGCTGAAGTTCAAAGTTCCGTCGCTCCGTAACGTCGATCGCACCTATCCCTACATGCACGACGGACGATTCCGCACACTCCGCGCTGTGCTCGATCACTATGGCCGTGGCACATTCCACGGTCGCTCGGTCGACCCTGCGCTGAAGAACACCATCGGGATGACGGAACATGAGAAGAAGGACATCATTGCATTCTTGCTAACGCTCACCGATTCGACCTTTCTGCACGACCGGCGATTTCTCGATCCGAACATCAAGTGACGTTCACTTCGGCACGCGGCCCGTCTTTTGAAACCACCAGCGCATGGCGTTGTGAAACGGGTCGACCGGATCGATGAACATCAGCGGACATCCGCCAACGATGCAAACGATGCCATGCTCGCGAGCAAGATCGGCCGCCACGTCATCTACACTACCGCTGCCAACACTCCGATGCATCCACACGATGGAGATCTTCAGGGCGATGCACTGTCGAATGATATCGGCCACACTCTCCGGTGGCGAGGCGATCATCACGGCATTGACGCCCCCGGGAATCGAGGCAAGGTTCGCATAGCACGGCTCCCCATCGATGGTCGTGGCACGAGGATTCACGCCAATGACCTGATGTCCGGACTCCCGCAATCGCTTGGCAATGGCATTGGCAGGCGCCTTCCCACTTCGGGACACGCCCACAACGGCAATGCGGTGTTGTGCGAGGAATGCCGTGATATCTCTGTTGCAACCCATGGTCGATTTCTCCGTACAATGCGCTCCTTAATTTCGACCTTCTGATACATGCATAAAAGGACATTTGTCATGACCTCCTTCGTACGCTCTTCCCTCCTCGCCCTTACTGTCGCCTGCCTTGCCACCCCGCTCCTTGCCGCACCTCCCGACTCCACGTCGACCGTGAAGACCATCTTCGGCAACGAACCCTTCACATCTGGAGGATTCGGTGCGCCGGTGCTCAAGGTGACGGCCATTGATGGACAGACATCCCTGTTCGTTGGCGGCCGCGGGGGATGGGTGATCAACAAGACATTCGTGATCGGTGGCGGCGGCTATGGCTTGGTGACGCATACGCCCGTGAGCGGACTTCCATCGACAAGCTTGCAGGTTGGATATGGCGGCGGGGAGCTCGAGTACATCTTTGCCTCCGACGAGGCCATTCACGCATCGCTCATGATGCTCATCGGTGCCGGTGGCGCACAAATGCATGCCGATAGTTTGGGTGGCGGCATGAACAACTGGGAACGCGGGAACCTTGCAAGCACAACGTTCTTCGTCTTCGAGCCACAAGTGAACGTCGAGCTCAATCTTACGCGATGGTTCCGGATCGGTGCCGGTGTGTCGTATCGCTATACGAATGGTGCGTCGATGACAGTGCAGCAAGCCACGATCAATGATGTGAGCTTGCGTGGTGTTGCAGGTGTGCTGACGTTAAAGTTTGGCGTGTATTAAGGCCTCGCGACCGATCTCGTTGATCACGGGATCGGGATACCGGTTGAACTCATAGGGATGTCCCCAGTACAACAGCTTGTCATCATTGAACGCCGCCAGATAGTCAGCCGTGATCCCGCCAAGCTTCAGCGTGAACTGATAGATGGTGTACTGCATGTTCGGACGCGATGGGATGCGAACGTCGAAGATGTTGTCCGGTCCCTTCGACACCGTATTGAGCACTTGCTCCGTCGTCATCCCCTTCTGGAGTTTGTTCGCATCCGAGAGTTCGAACGACGAACACGACGTGAGCACAAGCGCAACAACGATCATAGCAAGGAATGACTTCATCGGACGTGATCTCTATTGGTTCATGAACTTTTGATAGATGGCCGGTGCAACGGCCAGGATCTCCGGGTCTTCCGACTTTGAGTAGTCGCCCATCATTCCCCAATAGCGCAACCGTCGGTCTTTGTAGAGAACGATCAACGTGTGCGTATGGTCGGTGATGGTCGTTGTCGTTGTTCTCATTGTTGGCACCCCGTTCGCACCATAGGTATAGGACGTGTTCGTGCTCTTCGTTTGCGCCGTTTGCAATGGGTAGTACTCAAGCATCCATGTCTGCCCTTGCTCGAAGATGGTGGCGCCGCCGGTCCAAGACACGTCCATGTTATCGTGCACCGTTTCCTGATCCATTCCCTTCTGCAGGAATCCGATCGAGTTATACGTCACGAACCGCGGTCCACAGGCCACGAGCCCAACGAGGCACAAAAGTGCCATGGGTACAGCCCACCATATGGTTCTTCGTTGATGCATCACTTCTCCACCGAATACACAACACTTGTCTGGTTCTTGTTGCCCGAAGGATTCAGCGTATGCAATGTAGCATCGAGAAGCCCAGGTGCGATATCCGTACAATGACGTAAAGGACGACCCACCACCATCTCGGTCCGTCGCAAGAAGGCATCCCTGCTGGCAAGGTCGAAGAACACCACATGTGTGGGATGGAAGGTGGCAAGGCGGCTCCACGTTTCCGACGTGGTGTCGGACGACACGGTGATCAGCGGAAGCCGCGGATACAGGTAGAACGACGGTGCCTGAATGTTATCGCCGATCACGGCCACACGTTCCACATTGGGCTGATGCGACAGATACGTGAGTGCTTCAACACGCGATCGCTTCGAGTACGAGAATGTGAACAGAATGAGGAGGACGGAATTGGCGACCCAGAAGAACGTCCATGCTCCGCGCGTCCACACCGACGTGCGCATCACATTCGCCGGTCGGTCCACCCAAGCCACGGCAACGGCCACGAGCAGCAACGGAACGATGGGCAGAATGAAACGCTCCTGCTTGTTGGCGATGAGCGAGTGCGCGAGAACGAACATGGCAATGGGCATCACCACTTCCCACCGAAGGGCCGGACGGTTGTCCGTGATCACGCGCCACAACAGCACAAGACTCAGCGGCGGAATGAGAATGCCGATGATGAGCACGGCGTATTGATAGAACGGTCCGCTCGTGTAATCGTTCACACCCGCCAGATTGCTCTTCACATAGGCGATCGGGGCGGCCATGAAGGATCCCCATACGGCAAGATCGATCATGCCCTGCGTGAGCGCAACGCTCACGAGACAGGCGACAGCAAGGATCGAGGCCGCACGCCACTGTCGTTGCGATGCGAGTACGACGACCATCGTGGCAGGTATGATGGCCGTGTGATAGCGGAACATGAACGCTGCCGCAAAGGCAAGTCCGGCGAGCACGAGGTCTCGCGTTGACGCACGCCGCAACACCAAGAAGACCCCTGCCATCAACGGCGGAATGCACATCATCTCGATAAGATTGCGCACGCTCATGAAGGGGAACATCCAGAACACGGCCACAAGCAGTGCGGCGAACTGCGCGGAGCGTTCCGACCCAACTCTTCGGGCAATGGCCGCGGCGAGTGGAATGGCAAGTGTTGCGAACAGTGCATGCAGAATGCGCATCACCAGCATCTGCGACTGCGGATCGGTGATGCCGACGTTCATGCACGTCGACAGGATGGCATAGATGATCGATGGGTAGACGACGCTGTGACCCGGCGGCTCTGCCCGATGGAACCACCCGCCATGGTCAGGAAGGAACCACTGATACGGTCCATCTTCGATCACGAAGTGATCGTCGTGCATGGCATAGCCCTGCGAGTAGATGGCGGCCACCAAGCGAAGTACGAGACCGATGAGGACGATGGTTCGAATGGATGGGAGCTTCATCGTTGTACCGAGATCATCGTAGAGAGAATGCGTTGAGATGCATCGTAGACGTGGACGCTGTACATCCCGGACGCGAGTGACGTAAGATCCAGCGATCGATCGGTAGTGCGCATCACATCGTGTCCTGCAACATCACGAAGGACGATCGCTGACACAACGGTCGATGGATCGCTGACGATCACGCGACACCATGTTGCCGCAGGTTGCGGTGCAATGGAGATCGTGATCGGCTCTACACGCGTTCCGTCGGCAACATCCGTCGACGATCCGGTGCGACCAACGCGCAGTCCGTTGCCGGCCGTCGTCACCCACACCTGCGCGTGATCGAACGGATCGAAGTAGACGCGTTCCGGTTGACGGAACGGAAAGTTCTGATCGCGTTGCCACGTTGGCGTGGCCGACCGGCCATTGAGCGAATACCACAGTCCTTCCACTTCGGTGGTCGCATAGATCAGATCGGGGTTCTCGGGATCGATGGTACATGACGTGACGCGATCAGCATCGAAGATCTTCTTCCATGTGGTGCCTGCATCGGTCGTTCGATACAACCCACCCTTGCCGTTCGCAGGTCCGCCCCACCCGCTGAACACTGCTACATACCATGTGCGCTCTGTTGGATCCGATGCATCCACCACCACATCCTTCGTCCACCATTGCATGTTGGGATCCGATACATCCTTCCACGTTCCCGTTGCAACATCATACAAGAAGCAACCACTGCTTTGCGTGAAGGTGGGCGCGCCGCTCACACGTCTTCCCGAGTAGGTGCAGAGCACATTGCCGTTCTTCAGGACCACGAGGCATGCAGGGTGGCCTTCGGTGC
This sequence comes from Kapaibacterium sp. (SeqCode), assembly GCA_044224925.1. Lineage (GTDB taxonomy): Bacteria > Bacteroidota > Ignavibacteria > Kapaibacteriales > Kapaibacteriaceae > Kapaibacterium. The sequence continues at coordinate 85,526 of JBGAJM010000005.1, read as the reverse complement.
GGGAGGGGGCAGGGAGGCGAGTCCACGTGGACGCTCCGGCCTTGTCGAGATCCTTGGTGACGTAGACGCCACCTTGTTGAGAGTGGACCACACTTGCATAGGCGATACGTTCATTGTTTGGGTCGAGCGCAATGCTGTACACGGGATGTCCGAACACATGCACATCCGTCCACGTATGACCGAGATCTGTGCTCTTGATCACCTTGCCCATGGCATCGTTGGCATCCAACGGCACGTCGGCCAGGCGCGTGCTTTGGTACAGATCGTGGATGTTGGACGTGGCCGCATAGAGTGTTGCGTTCGTATCGCGCACACATTGATACATGGTGTTCGCATCGTGCCCGCTGTAGTCGAATGACCACTGCGTACCTCCGTCGGTACTGATGATGCCTTTGATGTCCGTATAGCAACCGATGATGGTGTTGCGTACTGGGAAGCATAATGACCAGCACGACGTGTTCTCCAGTCCAATGCTCTTGTAGGGAGCACGACGTGGCGTGGGCTGTCCGGCCACATGTGGTGTGACCGGTTCGGTATACACCTGCTTCCACGACGTGCCGCCATCGGTGGTCCGGTGCAGGAAGCCGTAGTCGCCGAACATCACCACTTGTGCATTGCGTGGGGCAACGGCAAGCGTGAAGACACTCTCGCCATAGGACCAAGCACGATCACCCCCGCTGCCACTCCACCCTGTTGCGATGTTGGCATTGTTCGCGGCGAGGAAGACCGACGTCCACGTCGCTCCCCCATCGGTACTTCGCTTGATCATCGGTGCGTCGGACGCATTGCCCCCCATGTACATGGTGGTGGCGTTGTTCCATGCCATGGCGCAGAACATCGGATGCTCACCGGCCGCAATGGCGGACCGGCGAACCCATGTTCTGGTGGGACCAAGCGTCATCGTGTAGACATTGGTGATGAAGTTGTCGTACTCCCATGGGTTATGTCCTACGTACACGTCACTCGTGGCCGTCAGACAAACGCATGTTGTGGTCGACCCATCCGATCCCGCTGCGAACGACCACATGGTCTCGCCTGCAGGGATGCCTGTTGTTTGGACCACGGCAAACGTGGCGCCGCCATCGGTGGACTCAAGAAGTCCGTCATTCGTCCCGATCAGGATGCGATCATCATTGAAGAACACACCGCCCACTACATTGCCGGCACCATTGTTCGCGGCCGTGTGGATCTGCGTGAAGGATGTCCCGCCGTCCCTGCTCGCATAGATCGCACCGTAGGTACTGATGATGATGCGATCCGGATGTTCGTGATCCACGTCGATCGACATCGTTGCTTCGGACTCGTCGGGTGTCCCCGTAAGCATCGTCCATGTTGCCCCCCCGTCGGTACTCTTGGCGGGAACAATGTGGTCGAGCACGCCGTTCATCTTGTAGTTGATGGTATAGAGCAGGCCGTTCACCTTCGTGAATCGAACGGTGGAATGGTGGTTGCCGTTGGCCTGAAGAAAGGGAACAACGGTGTAGTGCTCCCCACCATCCGTGCTGTGAAAGAGTTCGCTCATGTCGCAGCCGGCGAAGAACTCTCGGTGATCGTCGGGGTTCAGGCTCAAGGCGAACATGGCCCCGCCGCCTCCGATCCCCCTGCTTTCCCATTGTGTGGGGATCAGGGCGACCGTCGTGGCACAACAGAAGAACAGTGCCAGCATCTGAAGCGGAATGGTACGATTCATGACGGATCCCATAGTATGGTGCGCAATATCGAACAATTCCCTATCTTTGTATTCGTCATACACTTAATAGTGTAGTATATCTCTCCTGTCAGCCGTTTTTCCTCTTCCTACAGAAGGTCCCAACACGGTGAGCATGACGTGAACAGCGACAACGCGTCGCTTCACGCGAGGGATGTGCACCGTGTTCCACATTTTGTAAGGAAGGTCTATGACCTTTTCCGATTTGGGTCTTATTGACCCGCTTCTTCGTGCACTCAAAGAAGAGGGCTACGATAAGCCAACGCCTATCCAGGCACAATCCATTCCTGCAGTTCTCGAAGGCCGTGATGTCTTCGGATGTGCACAAACCGGCACTGGTAAGACAGCCGCCTTCGCTCTGCCAATTCTGCAGAAGATCGCGCTGACGGTAAGCCAGGAAGCCCCAAAACAACAGCCTCGCCTTCGTTCGACGCACGCCTACAAGCGTACGTACAACTATGAGCCGGGCACGCCATCTGCACTGATCCTTGCGCCAACGCGCGAGCTGGCCGTGCAGATCTCCGAGAGCTTCGCAGCCTACGGACGGTTCATTCGCTTCAAGCAAGCCTGCGTCTATGGTGGTGTTTCGGCACGTCCACAGATCGAGCTGCTTCGTCGCGGTGTCGACGTGGTGGTCGCAACGCCGGGTCGTTTGATCGACTTGCTCGAGCAACAGGCACTGGTGCTCGACAAGGTAACGACGTTCGTGTTGGATGAAGCGGATCGCATGCTCGACATGGGATTCATCACCGACATCCGTCGTTTGATCCCGCTGATCCCCAAGGAGCGTCAAACGGTCTTCTACTCTGCAACGGTCCCCGGTGAGATCAAGGATCTTTCGGCATCGTTGCTTCGTGATCCGTTTACGGTTGAAGTGACGCCGGTCTCGTCGGCCGTGGAAACGGTCGAGCAGAAGGTCTACTTCGTCGACAAGCTGATGAAGAAGGATCTCCTGAACCACCTGCTCACAACAACGCTCACGGGAAGCGCTCTGGTCTTCACACGCACGAAGCGTGCGGCAGACCGAGTATCCAAGGACCTGCTTCGTCATGGCATCAATGCCGAGGCGTTGCACGGTGACAAGTCGCAAGATGCACGTCAACGCGCACTGCGCTCGTTCAAGTCCGGTCAAGTTCGCGTGCTCGTGGCAACAGACATTGCCGCACGTGGTATCGACGTGGACTCGCTCAAGTACGTGATCAACTACGAAATGCCCGATACACCGGAAACCTTCGTGCACCGTATCGGTCGTACCGGTCGTGCCGGTGCTTCCGGAATGGCCGTGTCGTTGTGCGATCCGAGCGAAGCATCGACGATGCGCGACATTCAACGCCATTTGAAGCGGAACATTCCGGTCGACACCGATCAGCCATATCACATGGACATCTACATCCGTCCGTTCGACCAACAAGGTGGCGGTTCGGGTAGCTCCGGCGGTGGACGTCCCGGTGGAAACCGTGGCGGACAGCGCTCCTATGGTGGCGGTGGTGGTGGACGTTCCGGTGGCGGACGTTCGGGCGGTGGCTACGGTCAACGTTCGGAAGGTGGCGGACGTTCGGGTGGTGGCTACGGCCAACGCTCGGAAGGTGGCGGACGTTCGGGTGGTGGCTACGGCCAGCGCTCGGAAGGTGGTCCCCGTTCCGAAGGCAGTGCAAGCTCCGGTCCACGTCGCGAAGGCGGCGGTGGCTACAGCTCTGCAGCCCCATTCAAGCGTCGTGAAGGTGGAGCCGGCGGAGATCGCCGCGGTCCACGTCCATCAGGTCGCCGCGATTGAGTACCGATCTTTGATCCACGCAGGGATCTCCACAGCTCGCTGCGTTTCGATCGAGATCATCACATAGTCCTGTACGCCAAAAGCACACTCCTTGAGTGTGCTTTTGTGCTTTATGGAGAAGGCCACGCGTACGCCCTTGGGTTGGAACTCCTCGATCCGCGTTTGGACGACGACGATGTCACCCATGCGTAACGGTCGCTTGAACGTGATCTCGCTACGCGTGTTCACCCAGGAATAGCCGGCATCGATGAATTCCTGCATCGACATGCCATAGCACCGCTCCATCTGATCGTACCGGGCCATGAGCACATAGTCCATGTAGCGACTGTTGTGGACGTGCTGGTTCATGTCGATGTCGTCGGGACGGACCGTGATCTCGGTTTCGAAGGTTGCATACATAGGATGCAATACTACGCAGTTCTCGACCGAAGAACGTAAGATGAGCTTCCCCAAGAACATACCGTCAGAAACCGTATATTTGCGGCTCTCTAACAGCATATCTACGAAGACCGATGAACGAACAAGAACAACAGTCGGGCACGCCGTCGGAAGGTGGCGAGGATCAAGGTGCAGGCAAGAAACGTCGTCGCCGTCGTCGCCGCAGTCGCCGTCCGGGCGAGGATGGACCGCAAGGTTCTGAGCAACGTGCCGAGGGCGAGACGTCAGACGATCAAGGCGATGACGACGATTCGGACGATGAGGGCGGAGCGCCTTCCTCCGATGGCAATGGTCAGTCCGCACCGGGAGACGACGCACGCAAGAAGAAACGCCGCAAGAAGAAGAAGCGTCCGGAAGGACAGCCCGCTTCCGCCGATGGTGCACCTGGCACCGAACAGCAACCGCGTGAACCACGCGAACCGCGCGAGCAACAACCACGTGAGCAACGCGAACCACGTGAACCACGCGGTCCGCGCGAGCAACAGCCGCGTGAACCCCGCGAGCCGCGCGAACAGCGTCAGCCCCGTGAACAACAACAACGTCGTTCCGATGGGAACCGACCACAGCAAGGTGCGAAGCCCGAGGCCGACAAGCCGGCGCGTCCACCACGTGGCTCCGTGCTCGCACGACGTGCACAGCGACTGGACATGGGCGTGCATAAGGACGATGTCGAAGAGCAGGTAGTACCTGCCGGACCGGTGATCAACACCTCGAGCGTGGACGCCTACGTGAACAGTCACCGCGGCTGGCAACGCGAAGTGTTGATGAAGCTCCGCGACATGATCCGCGCATGTGCAGCAGAAGCCACCGAGAACATCAGCTGGTCACAACCGGTGTTCGATCTGAACGGACCGATGTGCTATCTCAAGGCCTTCACCGACCATGTGAACTTCGGCTTCTGGCGCGGTACGGAGTTGGACGACCCCGAAGGTCTCCTCGTGGGAGATCTCACGAAGATGCGTCACGTGAAGATCGCATCGGTGAACGATGTGAAGCGTGAGCGGTTCGAAGCCTTCATCCGTCAGGCCGCCAAGCTCAATCGTGAAAAGGGCGACCCTACAGCGTAGCAATGAACGTTCGTGGGTCGGCAAAGGCCTCCGAACGATACAACGACTCTAACAGCGTGGTGCCGATCACATAGTGGTTGGCACCACTCTTGTATTCGACCTCTACGTCGCTGAACGGAACGCTCGATACCACATCCGCGGAATTCGAGCGCACGTAGGCCCGCACCGGTACTCGCGTTGTAAGCGATGGCGCCGTTCCCTGCTCGATCTTCTTGTACTCGTACTTGTAGGCATAGCGCAATGCGGCCAGATCGCTCAAGACCGCCGATGCCGTCGGATGTCCGCCTGCCCCTTTCCCCACGAAGAACTGCGCATCGCTGAACGCACCGTGCAACAACACGGCATTGTACTCATTACGGACGGTGGCCAGAGGGTCTTGGAAGGGTACAAAGGCGGGAAGGACGTACGACGTAAGATGTCCATCACGAATGCGACTCTGCGAAAGCAACTTGATAGTATGTCCATGGGCCTTTGCTGTCACTGCATCGAAGGACGAGACAGCCGTGATGCCGCGACGGATCACATCGCCCGGACGAAGCACCGTGCCAAACGCATGCGCACCCATGATCAGCGTCTTGAATGCGGCATCATATCCTTCCACATCGAGCGTCGGATCGCTCTCGGCAAAGCCAAGTTGTTGTGCTTCACGCAACACATCCTCGTACGACGCCGCCGTTTCCGTGAGCTTCGTCAGGATGTAGTTCGTCGTTCCATTCACGATGCCCTGCACACCATCGAGCATGTCGTTGTCGTAATACTCTTCAAGATTCCGAATGATCGGAATGCTCCCGCAACTTGATGCTTCGTAGAGCACTGGACGTCCGGTGGCCTGCTGCAATTCCAGCAGTTCGGCAAAGTTGGTGGCCACCATCTTCTTGTTCGCCGTCACCACTGCCTTGCCATTGAGCAGAGCGCTCTTCACGATGGCAAAGGCCGCATCAGCATCATCGATGAGCTCTACCACCACATCCACTTTCGGATCTTCGAGGATATCGTTCTTGTCGAACGTGAACATGCCTGCGCCGAGTGGACGGAGCTTGTTGCGGTCTTTCACACAGATCCGTGTGATCTCTGTCTGCAGTCCTTTCGTCCGATGCAATACGTCCCACAATCCTTGGCCTACGCAGCCAAAGCCGAAGAGTCCGATGTTCAATGTTGTTGCCATGTTACCTCAAAATGGATTCGTTGTGAATGATCGTTGCGAGTTGTCGTTGGTCCAGCAGAAAGGCATCATGTCCTGCGAGCGAGCGCATGCGCCGATAGCGTGCACGCGGAACCATGTCGGCAATGAAGTGCTGCTCGTTCTCGGGGAACAACAGATCGGTATCGATGCCAATGGAAAGTGTGCGTGCCGTGATGGAACGCAGGGCATTGCCTTGTCCACTTCTTCCTCGACCGACATCGTGACTGTCCATGGCGCGCGATAACGTCCAGTACGAGTGCGCACTGAATCGGTCGACGAGTTTCTTTCCTTGATACCGTTGGTACGACTCTGCACTGAAATCAACAAGTCGATCATTGTCATCGGTCTGCCGCGCATTGTAGAGTTGCGATGTGCGATACGAGATCATGCCAATGGCACGTGCTGCCGCCAATCCTTGCCGCCCTGCCTCCTTCCCTGTTGAACCGAAGGTGGGATCGGCCTCGATGGCCATGCGCTGTGCGGCATTGAAGGCAATGCCCCATGCCGAGTGCTTTGCATTGGTCGCAATGGGAACGATGGCGGCGATGCGATCGGGCTCCATGAGCGCCCACTCCAACACTTGCTGTCCACCCATCGATCCACCGAGCAAGCAGGCGATGCGTTCGATACCGAGCGCCGTGCGAAGGGCGATGTGGGCTGCCACCATATCGCGGATAGTGATGAGCGGGAAGTCCGGACCGTTGGGTCCGGTGGTGCCATAGCACGAGCCAAGCATGTTGGCGCACACGATGAAGTGCGTACGCGGATCGAAGAGTCGTCCCTCTCCGATCAGGCCGTCCCACCATGTGGCAGCATCGCTGTTGCCGGTGAGGGCATGACAGATCCACACCACATTGTCGGCATTGGCATGCAGTGTTCCCCACGTGTGATAACCGATGGTGAGCGATGGCAGCGATGCGCCGCATTCGAGGCTGAAGGGCGCGTCGATCGTGAGCGTATGGAAGTTCGAGGGTGATGTCATGTGATATCCGAGATCGGTCAAAACGAAAAACGCCATTCCCTTGGAAGAGAATGGCGTTTGCAGTTGCGTTCGGTCGCTTGTTCGTTACTCGCGTTCGCTCCGGCCATTCTCACGGTGATGCATGCACATGCACATTGCACAGCACATCATGCTGGACATCATCGTGGGGGCCATATGGGAACGGTTCAACGTCATCGAGGGTGCGAATATAGGAAAATACATCTCAACGCAACGCATCTTCGAGCGCTGTGCGTGCATCGGTGCGCTCGTCGCGATACTTCACGATGAGTGGTGTGCTCATGGAAAGTCCATGCTCTTCGCCGAACGGCGTTCGCACGGAACGAGCTCCGGCCACCACCACAGCGCCGGATGGGATCGCGAGCGGCGCGTCGGCAGTGCTTCGAAGAATGGTGCCATGCACAAGGTCGTACACGGGAGTGGAGGCATTCAAGACCACACCGCTCCCAAGCACGGCACGCGAACGCACCATCACGCCCTCGTACACACCACAGTTGCCACCGATCATCACATCGTCTTCGATGATCACCGGACGTGCACCCGCAGGCTCAAGCACGCCACCGATCTGCGCTGCGGCGCTGATGTGTACGCGCTTGCCCACCTGTGCACACGTGCCAACGAGCGCATGCGAGTCGATCATCGTGCCCTCGTCCACATAGGCACCGATGTTCACGAACATCGGCGGCATGCAGATCACACCGTGCGCGAGATAGGCGCCGGTGCGGATCGTCGATCCGCCGGGAACGATGCGAACGCCATCGTCGATGTGGATCTTCTTCGTTGGAAGCGTGTCCTTGTCGAAGAAGCTGAAGTTCTCATCTGTTGACATGTCTGCGATACGTCCATGACGGAACAACAGGAGAATGCCCGTCTTCACCCACTGGTGCACGGTCCACGTCCCATCGTCCGTACACGAAGCCGCGCGGATCGCACCCGTGTTCAGCGCCTCCACGAAGTCCGAGACGAACTCGGTCACGCCCTTTGCATAATGCAATTCGTGCGACGGAAGCGCGGCAAGTGTTTCAAGTCGTTGTTCGAGAGTGTTCATCGTTTTGCAAACACATAGTTCAACATCTTATAGACAAGGCGGGCCGTGGTGAGGTCGGGATGCGTGACGTTCTTGACGGGCGCCAACTCGACCACGTCGAAACCAACGATGCGACGTCCGCTCTTCACGAGTGCGCGGAACACATCGAGCGTCTCGCTGTACAGCAGACCATCGGGTTCCGGCGTCCCCGTTGACGGCATGATCGACGGATCGAAACAGTCAACATCGAACGTCACATACACATCCTTTGCCAACGTGTCGATCACGGACCGTTGCCAATTCTTCCCATGCAGGCCACGTCGGATGGCACTTGCATAGAAGGTGTTGATCTTCTTGTCGCGAATGAAGCGTGCTTCTTCGATGCATTGCGCACGAATGCCCACTTGCGTGATGCGCTTTGTGGGAAAGAACTCTGCAACGCGAGCCATGAAGGAGGCATGGGACCATGGAGATCCCTGATACTCGTCGCGCAGATCGCTATGGGCATCGAAGTGCAGGATGCTCATCTTCGGATACGTCTTGAAATGTGCTGCGATCGGAGCAGTGGAGATGGTGTGTTCACCACCAAGGGTGACGACGAACTTCTCCATTTCGATCAGGTCGTTCACTTGATCTTGGATCAGATCGAGGGCGGGTCGGTCCACCTTCTTCCCGAACTCGATCGGAGAGATGGTACAGATGCCCTTGTCATAGCACAGTTCGCGATCGAACTCATCGTCGTAGAATTCGACGTAGGCGCTCGCATCGATGATGGCCTTCGGACCTTTCTTGGCCCCGCCCCCATAACTCACCGTGTGTTCATACGGTGCGGAGACGATGGCAATGGCCGAGTCTTCGATCGACGAGAATTCTTCGTCGATCGCAAGGAAATTCGAGGTGGGGTCGAGGATCTTCATGTGCGAAGATACGGGGCACTTTCATATATCTTTGGGTATGAGTTCACTCCGCCGCCAACGAACGGGTTGGTACTTCTACGATTGGGCCAATAGTGCCTTCTCCACCACGGTGGTCACCGTCTTCCTTGGACCGTACCTTGCAAGCGTGGCCAAACATGCGGCCGCTGCTGATGGGAACATCCATCCCTTCGGTATCTCGATCGACCCGGGGTCGTGGTTCCCCTTCATGGTATCGTTCAGTGTCCTCCTCCAGGTCTTCGTCCTCCCGATGGTGGGCGCGATCGCCGACCGATCCACGAACAAACGATCCATTCTTGGTGTGCTCGCCTATGGCGGTGCCATCTCGACGACGTTGTTGTTCTTCCTGCGCGTCGACACGGGCAACTACTTCTTTGGCGGCTTCTTCTTCGTGTTGGCCAACGTGCTCTTCGGAGCATCGGTAGTGGTCTACAATTCCTTCCTGCCCGAGCTCAGTTCCGAGGCGGAGCGCGACAAGGTCTCGTCGCGCGGATGGGCTGTTGGCTATCTCGGTGGCGGACTCTTGCTGCTGTTGAACCTGCTCTACTACAAGGCATCGAACGATGGCATCGACGGACTGTCGAGCACCGAGCAACTGGCCATTCGCACCATCCTTGCCAGTGCCGGTATCTGGTGGGCAACGTTCACGATCATTCCGCTCGTCGCCCTTCGGTCGTTACGATCGCAGCATTTCGTAGAAGGACATGCAGGGCATGAAGGCGGCATGGGAGCTGCGTTCAAGCAGTTGTGGCGCACGCTCCAGCATATGCTCGGCTATCGACAGACGTTGATCTTCCTGTGTGCCTATCTCTTGTACAACGATGCGGTGCAGACAGTGTTGACGATGGCGTCGGTGTACGGACAGGAAGAGTTGCACCTTGGACTCGACACGTTGACGACGGCCATTCTCATGGTGCAGTTCGTTGCCATTCCCGGCTCCATTCTCTTCGAGCGACTAGCCTCACGCATTGGCACGCGCAATGCCATCATGACGGCTCTGGTCTGCTGGACCTTGGTACTTGTGATCACGTATGCATGGGTGAGCACCGAAGCGCACTTCTACATCCTTGCCGCCCTCATCGCCCTCGTCATGGGAGGGACGCAAGCACTCAGTCGCTCGTATTTCTCACGGATGATCCCGGACGGGAAAGAGGCAGAGTACTTCTCGCTGTATGAGATCAGTGATAAGGGGACGAGTTGGATCGGTCCGCTGGCCTTTGGCGTCGCACTCGATCTGACGCATAGTTATCGCACGGCCATTCTCTCACTGATCGTGTTCTTCATCGCAGGGATGATCCTGCTCGTGCGAGTGAAGCATCGGTAGAAAAAAAAGAACCGGATCGACCTCATACAGTTCGATCCGGTCCGGAACGCCCCGGCGACCCTACCAAAAGCCCCGGGCACGCGTACGCGATGACGCGCACATCAATCTACTGAAATTGTCAATCCATGATCTTTCGCAAGAAGGCAGGCTTTTCGCCTCCCGAGGCGGACTTCATGCCGGACGATGGTGGCACCACCGGTGGCATGTTGGAGATCGGGATACCGCCATTGGACTGCGGTGCTGCTCCGGTCCCTTGCTGCTGTTGTTGTTGCGCCCGACGGACATAGGCCGGCACGTCGTAGGTCTGCAGCGAATCGGCGCCTCGTGGAGCCTCTTGCGCGGTGCGGACGACGGTGATGGCCGGTCCGGCCTCGGTCTGCAACTGATAGGTCTCGGGCTCTGGCTGTGGCTGTGGTTGCTCGGCGCGAGGCTGCTCGACAGGACGTACGGAACGCACATCGTTGATCGTGATCTTCTCTGCCTGTTTCACCACTTCTTCGCGACGGAATCCGGTGGCCACCACGGTGATGGCGATCTCGTCTTCCATGCGTTCGTCGATGACGACGCCGTGGATCAGATTCACATCGTCCCCCGCCGCCTTCTCGATATAGCTCACTGCCTCGCTCACTTCGTGCATCGTCATGCTGTTGCCGCCCGTGATGTTCACGAGCAGACCTTGCGATCCGTAGATGGACATGCCTTCGAGGATCGGTGAGTTCAGCGCGCTTGTTGCTGCTTCGATGGCACGATGTTCGCCACGTGCCATGCCGATACCCATGAGTGCATCACCCATGTTGGCCATCACGGTACGCACATCGGCAAAGTCGACGTTCACATAGCCAACGCCCGAAATGATATCGGCGATACCCTTCGTTGCATTGAAGAGAACGTTGTCGACCTTTGCGAGCGCTTCCATGAACGACACGTCCTTGTCGACGATCGACAGGATGCGTTGATTCGGGATCACGATCAGAGCGTCGACATGTTCGCGCAATTCCTTGAGGCCATGTTCGGCGATCTGCATACGCTTCTTCGACTCGTAGGCGAAGGGCTTCGTGACGATGGCCACCACCAGGGCGCCGATCTCGCGACCGACCTTGGCGATCACGGGTGCTGCTCCCGTGCCGGTTCCGCCGCCCATGCCTGCGGTGACAAAGACCATGTCGCTTCCGGCCAGTGCATCGCGCACATCGTCCATGCTTTCTTCCACGGCCTGACGACCGCGTTCAGGGTTTGCCCCTGCTCCGAGACCACGCGTGATGCTGGTGCCCAACTGAATCTTCACCGAGGCCGGATTGTTCATCAAGGCCTGATGATCGGTGTTCGCGGCAATGAACTCTACGCCTTCAAGTCCGCGCATGATCATGGTTCTCACGGCGTTGCCCCCGCCGCCGCCTACGCCAACAACGCGAATACGCGCGTCGTACGTTTGGTGCGTATCCAACTCAATCGCCATGGTTCCCCCCAAGGAAATCTGAGTACAAGTTTGTCACAATTCGTCCAACCAAGTTTTGACCTTCGACAACAAGCCCTGTTTGATGCCGTTCGAGGGCTGCACCTCTACCGGCATGGACTCTTGTTCATCGGTCGTTGTAGTGTTCTGTTGTAGTGTGGCATCAGCTCGATGCGATGCCACCATTTGTTGTACGGCGAAATGGATCAGACCCACGGCAGTTGCATACATGGGGTTCTGAACTTCGGGTGCGAAGCCATTGACGCTGAAGCCTGCGGGAATGCCGATCTTCACCGGCATGTTGAACACTCGCTGCGCGAGTTCATCGGCTCCGCGCAAGAGCGAGCAGCCACCGGTGATCACAATGCCCGCATTGAGTTTGTGGGCCAGTCCGGACTTCATCACTTCGTGCAGTGCGAACTCGAACATCTCTTCCATGCGCGGTTCGATGATTTGACAGAGCAGGCTCTTCGTGACCTCGGTCGGACGACGTCCGCCAACACCCGGTACCTGGAACATCTCGTCGCGAATGATACTGTCGGCAATGGTATGTCCGTACTCCACCTTGATCCGCTCCGCCTCGATATTGCGAATGGCGAGGACCTCGGCGATATCATCGGTGACCTTGTTGCCGGCGATGGCAAAGATGTTCGTGAACCGAATGATGTTGTCTTTGAACACAGCGATGTCGGTGGTACCACCACCAATGTCGATGAGTGCAACACCCAGTTCACGTTCTGCATCATCGAGCACGGCATAGGCCGAGGCCAATGGCTGCAGCACGACGCTCTCCACTTCGAGTCCGGCGCGTGTTGCACAGCGATGCATGTTCTCGATGGCCGTGAGCGATCCCGTGATCACGAGCACATCCGCCTCGAGGCGAATGCCGCTCATCCCTACCGGGTCCGTGATGCCGTCCTGTCCGTCGATGCTATAGTCCTGCGGGATCACATGCAGAATGGTGCGATCGTTGTCGATCTTCACCAGGCGTGCGTTCTCGAGCAGTCGCGTCACGTCGGTCTCGGTGATCTCGTGCGCAGGTGACGATACGCTCACCATGGCCCGCGTCGTGAAGGTCTGGATGTGATCTCCGGCGATGCCGATGAGCACTCGCTTGATGCGAACGCCTGCCTGTTGTTCGGCCATGGCCACGGCGGTCTTGATCGCATCGACGGTCTTGGGAATGTTCGTCACGACGCCGCGCTTCAGTCCTTCGCTCTCGGCCAGTCCCTTCCCGATGATGTCGATACGACGACCACTCGGATCGGCAGAGGCAACAACGGCGCACACCTTGGTCGTGCCAATGTCGAGTCCAACGTAGATGGTGTTCGGGATCATGGTGCCTTACCCTTTGTACCGAAGGATCACCTGGTGATTCCACCGCAGATCGATCACATCGACGGTGGTCATGTTCATCGCAGCGCCGGCCTGCTTCCAGAACACGTTCATGTCCGCAAAGGCGCGTTGCGTCTCTTCAGAATTTCCGAGACCAACGCGCCAACGCGCATCGTCCGTGATGAGCTCCGCCGAGCGCGTGCGCCGATCGTAGCGAACTTCAGATACTGCTTGATACAACACGGGGTCCAGTGTGCCGGACGCCGAAACGAGCATGGCCGCGACCATCTTCACTTCTTCGTTGGTGAGGACACTGCCACTGCGTGTTGCTTGAATGACGGGAATGTTGTGTGCGGTGCGAACGGTGGCTGGAGGAAGGATGGAACCCTCGGCGTCGACGTAGCGAAGATCTCCGCCCGTCACCACCACATGGGCCACCGGCATGCGCTCGCGCAAATCCACCGTGATCTCGTGCACACCCGTGCGATACACCGAGGCCGTTCGCACATAGGGATGGCGCTCCACCATCTCGCGAATGTCCGCGAGTGCGAGCGACCGTGCCTGCTTGTGAACGATGGTGTCGACCATGGTGCGAATGGTTGTTTGGCTAAGTCCCGTTGCTCCCGTTACCACAACTCGGTCGACCTGTTGCCGACCCTGCCATTGCGCTGCCACGAGTGAAACGAAGACCACCGCCAGCAGAGACACCATCAAACCAGGGGCGCTTTTTTCACGCCCCTTGTTGTCGGCTTCCCCGTTCGTTCCTCTCACCGCCACTGCATGCCTCGCGTTGTGGATAACTCGCCAGGAATCCACAGCCCTGTGGATAACTCGACGGTTGTTGTCCGGCCCCCCGGAATGTCACGCCGTGCTGTCCACCCATATCCTTGAATCACATAAGGATTTACAGCACGCGCTAATCTACAACGCGACTTAAGAAGAAGCAATAGCTCGTGGGGTCATTCCCATCAATTATTCACACAGGTTATCCACATGCTGTGGATTTAGCTGATGGTCTTCGTCCGACCACCGTCCACAAGGATGGAAGTACCCGTGATGTAGGCGGCAAGGGGCGAGGCAAGAAAGCCGACGGCATAGGCGATCTCTTCGGGCTTTGCGAAGCGGCCGACCGGGATCTCGCGGGCCATGTCGTGACGGATCGCATCCTCGCTCATGCCCGTCATTGCTGCCTTTCGCGTGATGATCTGCTGCAAGCGCTCTGTCTCCGTGGCACCCGGAAGGATGTTGTTCACGGTCACGCCATACGGTGCCACTTCCGTTGCCAACGTCTTCGACCAACTGGCCATCGCACCACGGATCGTGTTGCTCACGCCCAGGCCTTCGATGGGTTGTTTCACAGATGTGGATATGATGTTAATGAGACGACCGAAGCCTTTTTCCTTCATTCCGGGAAGGACGATCTGCATCAGACCATGGGCGATAAGTAGATGATTGTGAAAGGTTTGCATCAGCTGATCGGAGATAGCCTCGGTGAGTTGTCCACCGGCTGGTCCACCTGTGTTATTCACAACAATGTGGAAAGCGCCATTGCTTTTCACATGGTTATGCACACTGTGGAAAAGGTCATCTGCCTCACCGACGTCAGCAACGATCACAGAATGGGACTGACCATTGGCAACGGCAAGTCCGGTGCGAACGCGTTCGAGCTCTTCGGCAGAGCGAGCCAGGAGGGTGACGTTGGCGCCCATGGAGGCAAGTTGTTCTGCAGATGCTCGGCCGATGCCCTTGCTTGCACCGCAGACGAGGGCGCGATAACCGTGGAGAGAATTCATGATGGGTGTGAATAGTGAGAAGGAGGACGTGACAAGTGACAGCGTCACAATATCTTTGTGAGAACAACAGTTGTTGCACCTCACCATTCAAAGATACGATGGCAGTTCTTCCTCCGATCAATTTCAAGAAATGGATCGACGAACATCGACACCTCTTGAAGCCTCCCGTGGGCAATGCCAAGGTGTATGAAGACACCGACTTTATCATCATGGTGGTGGGTGGCCCCAACGCCAGGAAGGACTATCACTTCAATGAAGGAGAAGAGTTCTTCTATCAGCTCGAGGGTGACATCACCGTCAAGATCATCGACGATGGTGAACCCAAGGACATCCATATCGCCGAAGGCGAGATCTTCCTCTTGCCGCCCCGCACCCCTCACTCCCCTCAGCGCCCTGCCAATACCGTGGGCCTTGTGATCGAACGGAAGCGGACGGAAGCCGAGCTCGATGCCTTCATGTGGTTCTGTGAGAAGTGCGGACATAAACTCTACGAGGAGTTCCTGCCGCTCACCGATATCGTGACGCAGCTCCCGCCGATCTTCGAGCGGTACTATCAGAACGAAGAACACCGTACCTGTCCGAAGTGCGGCTCGATCATGCAACCACCGGTGAAGAAGTAATGCTCAAGATCGACTGTCACGCCCACATCCTTCCGGAACGATGGCCTTCCCTCAAAGAGCGCTACGGCTACGGTGGGTTCATTGAACTCGACCACATCGCGCCCGGCAAAGCGCGCATGATGCGGGACGACGGGACGTTCTTTCGGGAGATCGAACAGAACACCTGGGATCCGGTGGCCATCCTCAAGGACATGGATGCGCACGACGTCGACACGATGGTGCTGTGCACCGTGCCGGTGCTGTTCTCGTACTGGGCCAAACCTCAAGATGGACTCGACTGGTCGCGATTCCTGAACGATCATCTTGCCGGAGTGGTACAAGATCACCCGAAGCGGTTCATTGGATTGGGCACGGTGCCCATGCAGGACGTCGATCTTGCCATCCAGGAAATGAAGCGTTGTAAGGAAGAGCTTGGCATGCCGGGCATCGAGATCGGAACGAACGTCAATGGTCGGAACCTCGATGATCCGTCGCTCTTTCCATTCTGGAAGGCGGCCGAGGAGATCGGCATGGCCATCTTCGTCCATCCGTGGGAGATGATGGGCGCCGACCGAACACAGAAGTACTTCTTGCAGTGGCTCGTGGGCATGCCGGCCGAGACGACATTGGCCATTGCCTCGATGCTGTTCGGTGGCGTGTTCGACGCCTTCCCGAAGTTGCGCGTTATGTTCGCCCATGCCGGTGGCACATTCCCGTTCACGGTAGGCAGGATCTCGCATGGCTATCATGCACGTCCGGACCTGTGCAACGTGAATGGCGTGGCAGATCCGACGGACTATGTTGGGAGGTTCTGGGTGGACTCGATCACGCACAATGCCGATGCGCTGCGTTTTCTTCTTGCCCTGCTCGGACCGGATCGGATCGCCTATGGAACGGACTATCCGTTCCCGCTCGGTGACCTTGAACACGGCAAGTTCATCGAGGAGATGGCAGATCTTTCTCCGGCCCTGAAGCAACAACTCTTTGCCTCGACCGTTCTTGACTTTCTCGACCTGCAGGCAGACGACTATCTGCGGCCGTCACCGAAGGAACTTCCAGATCAGGACACGGTGTTCGAATAGTTCTCTTCGCCGATTCCACAGAATGTCGCTATTTTTGTGGCCCCGGAGGGCTCGCATAATGGTATTGCAGCGGTCTTGAAAACCGCCGGGCGCAAGCCTGTGGGGGTTCGAGTCCCTCGCCCTCCGCATCTGAATTTCATTTTTGTAGTACAAAGGATATCCTATGTTGAAGCGTATCGCCTCTGCGGCTCTCCTTGCCGCCACCGTCATCGGTCTTGGTGCCTGCTCGAAGGACAGCACAACGAATCCCACTACGAATGCGACCTACCTGGTCACCACGTCTGGCTCCTACTGGCTGTATGATGATTTCTCACTGACCGGCTCCGCTTCTGCTCCTGTCTCATCCAAGGTCGGAACGGATTCCTTGGTCGTGCTCGGACCCGCAACGCAAGGCGGACTTTCCTGCACAGCCTATGCAGACTATGTCACTGATTCTTCCGGCACTACGGTCGATACGTCGTATCAACGAGAAGAAGGCGGCAAGCTGTATACGTACTTCCCACTTCAGATCGACGGGATCGGTGGACTTGGCGCCGTCGACCTTGGAAGCAAGTGGGTGGTGATCGCCGATCAGAACGGCACCACATGGACGTCGTTTGATACCACGCTCACCAACGTACCGCTTGACTATAACGGCACCGTGCTGACCGCGAACATTGGCATGAAGATGACCGGACAAAAGATCGGCACCGAGAACGTCACGGTGAATGGCACCGCGTATTCCGCTCTTCACTGTGTGTCGACCTTCAACATCAAGATCACCATCGTTGGCTTCGGTGAGATCCCGATCACCGTTCCGATCCACTACTGGATGGTTGCCAATAAGGGTGTGGTGAAAATGGAACAACCACCACAGACGATCACGATCGCAGCGCTTGGTCAAGTGATCCCGGTTGATGGAACTCAGCGATTGCTCACGAAAGCTGTGATCAAGTAAGTGACAAGTGACGAGTGACAAGTGACAAATAGGGCATCCGAAAGGATGCCCTTTCTTTTTTTCGGCACAATGTAACCGCCCCTCGACGTCGTGTCTCTCATTGGGAAAGCGCACAACCAAGGTCGTTATGTCATCGTCCCCCACATCGCCCAAGCAAGCAGCATTCATGGAATTGCTGTTGCCCTTGCAGAAGCGGCTCGAGAAGTTCGCCTTCTCGATGACGCATGATGCCGACGAGGCGAAGGACCTGGTGCAGGACACCATCCTGTCCGCCTGGCAGCACTTCGACGACGTCCGCGACCATGCCGCCTTCCGGAGCTACCTGTTCAGTATCTGCTCCAACTCCTACAAACGCAAATACACGCGAGCCAAGCTGTTCGGTCTGCTCACCGAAGACCTCCACGAAACACTTGCCGCCACCACCCTCGCTCCCGACGATGCCACCGATACGACCTTCGTCTATCAGGCACTCGCAAAACTTCCCTTCAAGTATCGTGAAGCGCTGATCATGCATGAGATCACCGGGCTCACCGTAGAAGAGATCCGGAAGGTGCAGGGCGGCACGGCATCGGCGATCAAGGTACGGCTGATGCGCGGCCGCAGAATGCTGGCACGCTTGCTTGGAGTACACACGGAACAAACGCTCTCGGTGCAACCGGCGCCGAGCAAAGGATCCTGATCATGAGAACGAAACACACGATCGACGAAGCACTGCGCGCCGTGCGCGACGATGAACGACCACCCCTCCTGCGCACGGAGGAGATCGAAGACCTCGTCCGCACCAGCCCCACACCTGCCACGTCCACACCGCCCCCATCGCATCTGCTGCCGTGGACCATTGGTGGACTGGCCCTTGCGGCCACAGCGGTGGGGATCGTCTGGTGGAACTCGTCGGATCACACCGAGCAGATGATCGATGCATCCGATGTGAAGGTCATGGCAACAACGGCCGATCATACCACCGTCAACCCTGCCGCCCCGCCGCCTTCCCAACATCGCGATGCACCGGCCGCAGAGCCTGTGCGCATCACGACCTTGGCGCCGACCGAGAACGACCTCACAACGCTTGGTCTTGTGGTGAGCGGATCGCAGCTGCAGTATCGCGATGGCAGGTCGCTTGTGACGGTGACCACCTCGGGGATCTCTGTGGTCGATGATGGAGGCGACGCGGATTCACTGCACATGGTACCGCGCATGGTCACACTCTTCCGGCAGGGTACACACTTCGCCGCTTGGTGGGATCGAACAGACGACGATGCGGCGCGCAACCTTCGCACGAAAGCGGTCATGCCGAACGATCTCGTGCCCGTGAAGGTCACGCTCAAGGATCCCTCATCGCCGATGTTTCGCGAAGCCGACGTGATCCTGTGGTATCCTGCGTTCCGTCGCGGACTCGATCCATTCAAGCAACGCAACGACATTCGTGGCGCCATCGTCGAGAGCAGCATCTATCCCAACCCGCTGCAACATGGAGAGGCCACGCTTCACGTGACATTGGATCAACAGCGTACCGCCTCGATCGATGTCTTCGATCTGCAAGGTGCCACCATCCTGCATATCGACGAAGCCATCTCCAATGCACAAGGCGAACACCGCATCCGACTTCCCTTTGATGCAAGCGTGCCAACAGGTATGTACATCATCGTCCTCACCACCACCGCAGGCGAGCGCAGCATTCAACGCCTGATGATCGAACGATAACAGGAGTCACCCATGAAGACGATCACATTCTGCCTTATCCTGGTCACGTCGTTCCTCATTGCTGCGGCACAACCCAAGACCGGTGTGTACTTCGATGACGGGAGGGGTGGCAAGGCGGCACTCGGCATCCAGCGCTTGGACATGACCGTGGATGTCGTGGGACATATCGCCACCACGACCGTCGACATGGTCGTGAAGAACCCAAGAGATCGCGTGCTCGATGGTGAGTACATCTTCTCGATGCAAGACGGACACATGGTCTCGCGCTTCGCACTCGACATCAATGGTCGCCTGCGCGAAGGTGTTGTGGTCGACAAGGCCAAGGGACGTGAAGCCTATGAGTCCACCATCCGTCAGAAGATCGATCCGGCCTTGCTGGAATGGACGCGTGGAAATGCATTCCGCACACGCGTCTATCCAATTCCCGCACACGGCACGCGACATCTCGTGATCTCCTATGAGCAAGAGCTACTTCGCGGTAGCACGGGTCTTTCGTATCAGTCACCCTTTGCCTTTGCCGAGAAGATCGATTCCTTTTCGTTCCATGTAGATGTGCATGCCACCGATACAAAGCCCGCACTCACCGGTGGCGCTGGCACAGCCGTGAGCTTCACACTGCATGAGCGCTCGTACATGGCAGAGTTCAGCGGCACGGACATTGCACTGGCCGCACCTTTCCTTCTGCAGATCCCCATCACAAGCGGCAAACCATCGGTGGCCGTGAACGACTTCAAGGACGTGACGTACTTCGCGGCCTTTCTGCATCCGCGCATCACCACACGTCAACGAAGCAAACCGTTCACCATCGCCTTGGTGTGGGACGTTTCTGCATCGGCGGCCGGACGGGATGTGAACAAGGAGATCGACTTTCTGCATGCAATGTGGCGACGGATCGGCACGGCAAGTGTGGACCTTACAACGTTCGACATCACGCGCAGATCCGTACGTCGGTTCAGCATTGCCGACGGCAAATGTCCGGAACTCGACAAGGTCCTACAGCAACAACAGTACGATGGTGGCACACAGCTCTCGGCGTTGGATCTTGCATCGCTGAAGAACGACGTCGTGATCTTGTGTTCTGACGGGATCTCGACGTTTGGCTCGCATACCATCGGGAAGGCCAATGCACCGGTGATTGCCGTCACAAGCGCTCCGCAGGCCGACCACGACGTGCTTCGTGGACTTGCCGTTTCCACAGGCGGTGCCCTCATCGATCTTACGAAGATGTCGATCGGCGATGCCGAGACCGCCTTCTGGGCCGATCCGCAGGAGCCACAGACCATTCGCATCATTGACGGCTCGGCTGATATTCGGTCCATGCCGTCGGGTCTTGTCGGCATCCTCCATTCCGACCATGCCACCATCATCGCTGATCTCGATACCATCCATCTCAGCAAGCAGGAAGACATGGTGGCCGGTTCTTCGATCGCACGTCTGTGGGCTCGTAGTGAACTAGCTCTGCTTGGTGTGGATCGCGAGCGGAACAAGACGGCCATCACTGCACTGGGTACTCGGTTCTCACTGGTCACGCCCGGAACATCACTCATCGTCCTCGATCGTGTTCAAGACTACGTGCGCTACGGCATCGAACCACCATCCTCCGACCCTGAACTCGTAGAACACTACCGCAGCATTCGCTCACGTAGGATAAACGACAGTGCACAGCGCTATGCTGCACATTTTGAGCGCGTGGTTGAAATGTTCAAAGGAAGGAAAGAATGGTGGGTTCGCACGTTCTCTTCTCCTTCTAATGTGTTAAGTGATTCCATGAGACGTGTCCTTCCAGGCAAGGATCAGACCCGCGTTGCGATTGACTTCTTTGAGGCGAACGTTGGGCGAACCCACGACACTGTATTAGTGCCAACCAAAGCAATTGGCACGACGACTCGCCTTCAAGCGGTCAATGGAGGAACGCTCGCGAGTACGCCAGTGAGTATGGGCCAAGGCGAACTTGCAAACCCTCTCGACCACCCCGTGAATTCTCGATTCGCAAGGACAGAGGGAAAAGACGGTGGATTTGTGATTCGCGGTTCACGAAGTACCGAAACACAAGTACTTGTTGATGGACTTACAATAACAGATGAGCTCGCAGGAGTGAGCATGACGTCAAAACCCGCAAAGGATGCGGCCTACGTGAGTGTGATCCGGTCATCGTCCGACCCATATGCGGCCTACTTGGCACTTCGCGAGGAATACGGACAGAGTCCTGCATTCTATCTGGATGTTGCCGACATTCTCGCCGAGAAGAAGAAGACCGATCTGGCCTTGCGCGTGCTCTCGAACATTGCCGAGATGCGGTCCGAGGACCATCGACTTCTGCGCATCCTTGGCTATCGATTGTTGAAGGGCGGATACAACGATCTTGCCGTGATGATCTTCGAAGACGTGTTGGCCATGCGCGAGGAAGAGCCGCAGTCGTATCGCGATCTTGGACTGGCCTATGCGCAGGCGAAGCGGTATCAAGATGCCGTGTCCAGTTTGTATTCGTTGGCAACACGTCCGTGGGACAGTCGATTCCCCGAAGTTGAGCTCATTGCCTTGAACGAGATGAACCGCGTGATCGCTGAGCAGGCAAAGGTCGTGTCGGTATCGAAGATCGATCCTCGCCTCCTTGCCGCCATGCCCGTTGATGTGAGGATCGTTGTGTCGTGGGATGCCGACGACTGCGATATCGACCTCTGGGTGACGGATCCACGCAAAGAGAAATGCATGTACAGCAACCGGGACACGAAGATCGGTGGACATCTGTCGCACGATCTGACCGGCGGCTACGGACCGGAGGAGTTCCTGTTGAAGAATGCACTGCCCGGCGACTACAAGGTGCAGGTCAACTACTTTGGTGATCGCCAGCAACGTCTGTCGGGACCAACAACGGTGTACGTGGACATGTACACGAACTATGGCAAGCCGAACGAGAAGAAGCAGAGCGTCATTCTTAAGCTCGACAAGACGAAGGAAGTGATCGACGTGGGTGCACTCACGTTCAAGTGAGCAAGGGCGGCAAGGCGGCGTGGGCGCTTAGCGCTCGCCGAGTTGGTCGGAGCGTTTGCGCGCAAGGTAGAGATCGAGACCACCGCGTCCGCCCGGTCGGTTCGATGCGAACAGCAACGAACCATCCGGTAGCATGGCGCAATCCGATTCGTCGAACTCGGAGTTGATGGCATCGATGGGCTGCGGTTCCGTCCATGCACCATCGCGGAACACACTCAAGAAGACATCGAATCCGCCCTTGCCGCCATAACCATTCGATGCATAGAGCAACGTGTCGTTGGCAACGAAGTATGGCGTGATCTCGTCGCCCGAAGAATTCACCACATCACTCAAGTTGACAGGTTCTTGCCATGCGCCACCGGCAACGCGGTGGCTCATCCACAGGTCCGTTCCCCCACTGCCACTTGGTCGGTCGCTGACGACGACCAGCATGGTCCCGTCCGGCGAGACGGCAGGGTGCGACGTGAAGAACTCGCCGTTCATGACGTCGACGCCATGACCGGCATTCAGTGACGAGCCATCGCGGACAACGGTGACGACGCCCATGTAGGACCGACGACGATGCATGAGATACATGGCGCCGAACATATCGCCACTTTCGGAACCTGTGAGGAAGGCGCGATGATGGCCTTCTTCATTGAAGGTCCCCGACACCAATTCGGGTCCGCCCTGTGCAGCCGTGCCATACATCGGACTACGATAGATGGCCGCAACGCCGGAGCGTTCAGAGGTGAAGCAGATGGAGAGTCGACGGTCGGTGATGCACGGACCGTAATCGTCGGCCGTGGAGTTCATGGCCTCCATGGGCGTGGGCGCCATCCAGAGATCGGCAGCATCGTATAGCGGTTGGGCATGCATGGTGATGCACGCTCCGAAGAGCGCGATCGATGCCACAACGATATGGACCGCTTGCTTATACACCACGGGTCTCGGGATGCCAAATGAACTTATGCATTTGCAATTGGAAGCGAACATCCAGTTTGTCGGCCAGGATCCATTCCACCACGTCTTTGAATTCAAGCGTTCCGAACACACACGACAAGAGCACGGCCGTGGTCGATCGCGAGAGATCGTAGCGACGGATCACGTCACGTGCGAACTCGTAATCACGTCGCGAGGCCAAGACGAACTTGATCTCGTCGGTTGGACGAAGAGCGTCAAGATTCTCCCAATGGTTCAATGGTTCCATCTTTGAATCGGGACACTTCACGTCGATGATGCGAATGACGCGCGGGTCGACATTCGACACGTCCACATGTCCTCCGGTCTCGACAGCCACCGTATACCCTGCATCGCAGAGATACGCCATTAGCGGCACAACGTCGGGTTGCTCGAGTGGCTCGCCACCGGTGAACTCCACGAAGGAACAGCCGATCCGTTCGATCTCTGCCACGATCTCCGCACCCGTCATGAGCGTGGCCACGACGCGTTTGTCGAGCGCATACGGCGTATCGCACCAAACACAACGCAGCTTACATCCTTGCAGTCGGATGAAAGTGCATGGCATACCGGCGCGACTCCCCTCTCCCTGCACGGAAAAGAAGATCTCGCTGACGTTGAAGTGGTGATCGAGCATGGCCTACAAAGATACGATTATGCGATACGCATATACTCGTGCGCATTGTGGTAGCGGCGTTGGAGATAGGCGCGTGTTCGAGCGAGATCGGGGTGACGGAGATGCGGATCGCGATCGACGAGTGCGAATGCATCCTGTCGTGCACGCGCGATCATGGGTGTATCGCTGACAAGGTCCGTGAAGACGAAGTCGGGCAACCCGCTTTGACGCGTACCGAGAACGTCGCCCGGTCCGCGCAAGGCAAGGTCCACCTCTGCAATGCGGAATCCATCCGTGGTCTCTTCCATCGTCTTCAATCGGATGATCGATGCAGCCCGATCTTCCGCGGCATTCTTCCGATTGATCTGATACTTGAAATGGTCCTTCGTTGCCAGGAAGCAGAACGAACCATGCTCGCCTCGGCCAACGCGGCCTCGCAACTGATGCAACTGCGAGAGTCCGAACCGCTCCGCATTCTCGATGAGCATCACGGTGGCATTCGGCACATCGATCCCCACTTCCACAACGGTGGTGGCCACAAGGATGTCGTACTTGCGGGCAAGGAAGTCCCGCATGGCATCTTCCTTCTCGTACCACAATTGCTGTCCGTGCAACAGACCCATTTTAAGCGTCGGATACACGTCGCGCTGCAACGTCTCGAAATGCTCGACGGCTGATTTCAATTCGAGCTTCTCCGATCGCTCGACCAACGGATAGACGATGTAGGCCTGACGTCCCTCGGCCACTTGCTCGCGCACAAAGGCATGCACGGAATCGAGTCCGCTCTCATAGACCACCTTCGTGACGATGGGCTTCCGATCCTTCGGAAGTTCGTCGATCACCGACACGTCAAGGTCCCCGTAGGCCGTCATCGACAGGGTACGAGGAATGGGTGTGGCGGACATGACAAGAAGATGTGGTGCCTTGCCGCCTTCGTTGGATTCGCATCCGAGCCTTCGAAGTGCGGCTCGCTGTTCAACACCGAACCGGTGCTGCTCGTCGATGATGGCAAGCCCAAGCTTATGATACTGGACGCTGCTCTCGAACATGGCATGCGTCCCAACGATGATGTTCGCCTCACCACTGGCGATCTCGGCAAGGACCTTGGTTCGGAGCGCCTTGCGCTGTCCGCCCACCAGTTGGGTGCACTGCAGATCGGTGTCTTGCAACAACCGCTTGATGCTGTTGAAGTGTTGCTCGGCGAGGATCTCAGTGGGGGCCATGATCAGCGCCTGATAGCCGTTGTCGACAGCACAGAGCATGCTCAACAGAGCAACGATGGTCTTGCCCGATCCAACGTCGCCTTGCAACAGTCTGTTCATCGGTGTGCCTGACGTCATATCGCGCGTGATCTCATGGATCACACGACGTTGCGCGGCCGTAAGCTCGAACGGAAGATTGTCCACCAATGCACGTGCATGCGGACTCTTCGCCTGCATCGGAACGCCAAGTTCGGGAACACGTTGTGTGCGCTTCCGAACGGCAAGCATCAATTCAAAGAAGAAGAGCTCTTCATACTTCATGCGTTCGCGAGCGGAACGCACGGATGCGAGTGATGACGGGAAGTGCAATTCACGCAAAGCGGTGGACCGATCCATGAAGCCATGCTGTCGCACATAGACTTCGGGCAGCGGGTCCACCATCGTGTCCAACGTTCGATCGATCACATGTTCCACGATACTGCGCATCATGCGCAGCGTGAGACCGGCTGTTCGCATGCCTTGCGTGATCGTGTACTTCGGCAGGATGGCACCGGCGCGGTATTGCTCCATGTCCTCTTCTTCTACGCGCTCGATCTCGGGATGATGGAACGTGATCTGATTCCACCGCGGATCGAAGTCCGGCGCGCCAGAGATCACCACATGCTGACCATGTGCAAGCACGCGCTTGTAGTAGGCGACCATGTTCCAGAAGATCAACGTTGCCGAGGCTCCGCTGCCATCGCTCACCACGACCAACAACATCGTCCGTCCCTTGCCGTACGACTGTTCCCGCACGTCGGCAACAACGGCCACGAGCGTGACCTCTGCGGTGACCTTCGTGATGGTGGCCGCGTCGGAGTTCCAGAGATTCGGTTTTCGGAAGGTGGCAAGGAGGGCAGAGATGGAGGGCGCCGCGCTGCGATCGACGTAGCCGCGGGGTACATACATCAGCACGTCTTCGGGGGTGACGAGACCTTCGGAGGCAAGGACCTCTGCACGACGCGGACCAACGCCCTTGACGTACTGCAGTGGAAGGATCTTGCGTTCCTCGTCGCTCATGGTCGGGTTGTGCTACAGGTCAAGAGCGTGTCGGTTGGTTGCTCTCCGAGCAAGTACAGTCTATCGGCCTGCACCGAGAACGTCCGCACGTCGGCAAGGGCCTTGATGATCCGTTGCTCAAGCGGCAGCGCCTCGCACATCATGCGTGTAGAGGCCACCGTGCCGATGCGCATCGTAGTGTCGTCGATCGTGGTCGATGCCGAGATCGCATTGCAACCGCCGGTCCCGGTCAGTCGATCACCCTCGAATGAGAGCTGTGGCGAGCGTGCATCGAATTGTTGCTGTAGGTGTTCCGTGCGCACGGAGAGGATGAACCAAGTGCGTCCGGTGATCGAGGCAGTGGATGTGGTCGACCGCGTAGTGGCGCACGACGTGACGATCAGCAGCACGAGCGATGCCATGGCAACGACATTCATGTGCGCGACACCAAGGATCGCGTGTAGACCACGTGGTCTGTCGGTGGTGGCGTTGCCCCGGATGCGCGAATGCGAACCGAGACCTCGTCCATGTGATGGGTCGTGTGATTGATCACGTGAAAGACAAGATCGCGAAACGATTGCGTGAACACCGTGCCACTGAGGTTCGCATAGGTGATCTCCTTGTCGAGTCCCTCCTCGCCACCTTCCAGCAACAAGGTGCCCCATGCCTCCGTGTCCACGGCATCGCGTTCCAGTGCTTGCGCAATGGTGAGTGTCTCGTGGATATCGGTATGCACGGCGCCATCGCGCACGCGCTCCAGCCAGATGCGGCGGGCATTCACGGTATGCTGGAAGAGGAAGACGATGCGCGGATCGTCAGCGAGACCATGTTCGGTGCACGCATCCGCAAGCGTCTCCATCATCCACGAACCGTACTGGAACAGACCACGAAACCACGACGCTGCGTTCTGCATGAGCACCTTTCGTATGATCAGATCACGGTCATCCAGCCATGCACATCGGGTGCCTGACCGTATCGAATGGCATTGAGGTGGTTCTTGAGCGTGAACATGGTATCGGTGGGGAGTACCGGCAGTGCGAACTCTTCCGTATCGATCGCAATGCTGCCGATCGGCGCCACGGCGGCGGCAGTTCCTACACCGAACGCTTCGGTCACTCTTCCGGCACGCAGGCCTTCGGCAAGATCGTCCACGGTGATCATGCGTTCGGAGATCGGCAGACCAAGGTCGCGCGCGATCGTGAGCACGCTGTCACGCGTAACGCCGTCGAGGATCGTGTCCGTGAGTGCCGGCGTGACGATCACACCGTCGATCACGAACATCACGTTCATCGTCCCCGACTCTTCCACCACACGATGTTCCTTTGCATCCGTCCAGATCACTTGATCGAAGCCATCCTGTTGTGCCAGCTGCGTTGGCAACATGGCCGCGGCATAGTTACCGGCACACTTGGCGAAACCGGTCCCGCCGGCCACGGCACGCGCGAAGACGCGCTCCATGCGGACGCGAAGCGGACGTGCATAGAGTGGTCGGAACGGACCACCAACGACCATGAAGAGATAGTCGTCGGAGACCTTGATCCCCATGCGTTCCTCGCTGGCGATCACGAACGGTCGGATGTAGAATGCACTGTCGGGTCCAGGGGGCACCCACGACCGATCGGCCCGCACAAGATCGACGATGCCATCACGGAAATGGGAGAGCGGGATCTCGGGCATGCACATGCGAGCAAGCGACTTGTTGAAGCGCTCATGGTGCTTCTCGATGCGGAACACGGCAACGTCGCCATTGTCGTATCGATAGGCTTTCATTCCTTCGAACACGATCTGCGCATAGTGCAGACCGAGTGCCAGCGGCTGCATCTCGATGGGAGCATAGGGCTTGAGGACACAGTCCTCCCAACGTCCGTCGGAATGCTGTGCGATGCTCATATGCTCGCTGGGTACATTCGAGAGCGTGAGTTGGGCGATGTCGTCGAACGGTTGTGATGACATGTGGGAGGTGCTCCAATAAGCTTCAAAAGTTGTCCGGGCACGGGTTCGACCGAGCGCAAAACTACGAATTCGGCGCACCTCCATCACCGTCGGCGAACCCAGCGCTCCACGGCGTCGCCGTAGATGACTTTCAGGGTGGACCGACGCAGGGCGAGCTCGGCCGCGACCGTTTCCGACACGTATGGCAGGAGGAACTGGACCATCGAGCCATACGTGGTGACGATGGCCGGCTCGAATTCGGCGAACAGCGACGAGATCTGCAGGACGTTCGACCCGGGATCGTAGAACACGAAGCGCTCACTGCGGCAGACCCGACGGGCCATGTCGCGCAACATGCTGCCGATGCGTCGCGCCGTGTAGACGTGCGACGGGAACGGCGGCGCACGTGTACTGCCCGTGGCCAAGGCAACAAGGACGAGTGGTGAGCCTGCCTCACGCACCACGCGTTCACGAAGGGTGCGCAGCGTGAAGAACTCGCTGGCGATCTCGAATGTGTCTGAATCGTATAACTCGTCACGCCAGATCGTCGATCGATATCCGGCATGGCGCGACATCACGGACAGCACCGAGGCAAGCCATGCATTGCACCAGAAAGCCGTGCGTGCGGCGGACGAGAACGCATTGGGCCGCGCCGTGCGCAGTCGACGCCAGTAGATGTCGAACGTCGAATACCGCACAGCATCCGTGTTCATCCGTCCGCTCTTCAGCGATGCATGCCACAACGAATCGAACGCCGCATGGTCGATCACATCGGTGGTGTCGGCCGTGCGAAGGATGGCAGTGGTTGCAAGGATCAGAAGATGGTGGTAGGGCGGCATGGCGATATATTCGTGCATCATTCACCGTAGAACGTGACCATGCGAATCATCACCACTGTTGCCGAAATGCAAACGCTCGTGCGCGATCTGCGTGCGGCGGGGTCCACCATCGGCTGCGTGCCCACCATGGGCGCCCTGCACGACGGTCATGCCTCCTTGATCAAGAGCGCTGCAGAGCAGCATGGCACGGTGATCACGTCGATCTTCGTCAACCCGACGCAGTTCGCCCCCAGCGAAGACCTCTCCAAGTATCCGCGCAACCTCGAGCGCGACACGCTCATCGTTGCCCAAGCGGGCGGCACCGTGATCTTTGCGCCGACCGTGGACGAGATGTATCCGAGCGGATTCTCCACGTCGATCCATGTGGGCGGTATCACGGAAGTGTTCGAAGGAGCACGTCGCCCCGGACATTTCGACGGCGTGGCCACCATCGTGGCCAAGTTGCTCATTGCCATGTCGCCCGACGAGGCCTACTTCGGACAGAAGGACTATCAGCAAACGCTTGTCGTGCGAACCCTCGTGCGTGACCTTGGTCTGCCCTGCACCATCACCGTGCGCGACACCGTTCGCGAGGCCGATGGCCTTGCCATGAGCTCACGCAATGTGTACTTGAACGAAGAAGAGCGGGCACAGGCAAGTTCGTTGTATCGGGCCCTTACACTGGCACGCACGATGATCGAGAACGGTGAGCGCCGTGCAGCGGAGATCGAGCATGCGATGTCTGCCACGCTCCTACAGATCCCCGGCCTCACGATCGACTATGCCTCCGTGGTCATGGCCGACACACTTGCAACATGCGATGTGTTGCCCGAGCAGACGAACGTGGTGCTGTTGCTTGCCGTGCGCATAGGCACCACACGCTTGATCGATAACATGCGTTGCACGGTGGGAGGTTGATGATGGCACATGTGAGCATCCTGCCGTTGACCGAGGATCGATTCGATCAATTCCTATCGCTGATCGATGCGTTGGCTGCCTATGAGAAGCTCGACCCGCCCGGCGATGCGGCGCGAGAGCGACTCCGTAACGATGCCTTCGGAGAACGTCCGCGCTATCAGGCCTTCCTGGCCCTTCTCGACGGGTCCGTTGTTGGCTATGCCATTTGCTTCGAAACGTATTCATCGTTCCTGGCACGACCAACGATGTATCTCGAAGATCTCTTCGTGCTCGAGGACGCACGACAGCATGGTGTGGGTGGTGCGCTCTTCGACCATGTGCGTGCGCTCGCCGTCGAGCGTCACTGCGGTCGCATGGAATGGCAGGTCCTGGATTGGAACATGCTGGCGCGCGACTTCTATCACCGTCGCTCAGCACAGCACATGAAGGAGTGGATGCTCTACCGCATCACACTCGACTAGCTCGCTGTCTTACTGCAAGGCCTTGTCGAGGAAGGCAAGGAACGACGCTTCGTTGCGCGTGTATTGACCTTGTGCGACGAACTCGCCCTTTGCATTCAACGTTACGTACAACGGATTGGCCACCGTGCCATACCCGCGCATCAGATCCTGATTGCCGATGTAGGGTTGCGACTTCCGATCGGTGTACAATCGCACCAAGATCATCTTGTCGAAGCGCGACTTGATGGACTGCTTCGGGAACATGAACTTCTCCATCCATCGGCAGTTCGTGCAGGAGAATCCGGTGAAGTCGATGAAGATCGGCTTCCCTGTTTTCGCAGCCTCGGCCTTTGCCTTTGAAAGATCGTCGTACCAATACTCTGCGGCTGCGGCCTCCTTGCCACCTTCCCCTGTCAACGAGGAGGTTGGAGGGGCGGCAAGGACTGCACCATCGATGAGTTCGTGATAATTGTCGGGCGGTAACAGGGCTTCGAGATCGGCCGCAAGCGGACGTCCCACCATGCCGGCCACGAGCCAGAATCCGAGCGATGCGAAGACCACGGCATAGAATGCCCGAATGCCGCTCACTTTCTCGACGGTGGAATCGAGTTTCATCTCGAACACGCCGAGCACGTAGAGTGCGATCAAGAATGCGCAGCCAGCCCATATGGCCAAGAAGATCTCGCGAGGCAGCAGACCGATCCCCCACACGAACTCCGCCGTGCTGAAGAACTTGATGGCGGCAGCGATCTCAAGGAATCCCATCACCACCTTCAGGTTGTTCATCCAACCGCCGGCGCGCGGCAGTCGATTGAGCAAGGCCGGGAAGAGCGAGAGCACAAAGAACGGCATAGCAAAGGCCGTCGAGAATCCGAGCGTTCCGATGGCAGGATAGAGATAGTCACCATTGGAGGCGGACAGAAGCAATGTGCCAACGAATGGCACCGTACAGGTGAACGATGTGAGCGAGAACGTCAGTCCCATCAACCATACCGCCGTCACACCATCGCCTTGCGAGCGTTGATTGAGCTTGTTCATGATCGACACCGGCACCTGGATCTCGAAGGCTCCGAAGAGATTGAAGGCCAGGATCATGAAGAGCATACCGATCCCAAGGTTCAGCCACGGATTGGCAGCAAGATCCTGTACGGCTGTTCCGCCGAACACCGCAGAGGCAATGATGCCGATGGCCGTGAACGTCGAGATGATGCCGAGGGCGAAGATGCTCGAGTCGCGCAGTCCTTTGCCGCGCGTCTTCTCATGTCGCTTCGTGAAGAACGATACCGTGATCGGGATCATTGGGAACACACATGGCGTGAGCAAGGCCAGGAAGCCAATGCCCATAGCATACAAGAAGAAGCTCAGTAAGCCTTTCTGCTTTTCGGTCTCGATCTCTGTGGGTGCGCCACCCGATGTTGGTGGCGTCGCTGACGTTGTGACCTTCGCGACGGCACTCGATGTCGTCGGCGTGGTCGACGTTGCTGGTGTCGCCGTTGCCGTGTCGGCAAGAGCCGCGTCGGAAGCCGGTGCGGTCACCGTGAGGGCCACGGGAAGCATGATATCGTCGAGCGGCAGGCACGACATGGTGTCGCACATCTGCACGGTGAACTTCACGTTCGCCTTGAGCGCGCCGACGGCCGCGCGCGGGTTGATGCGCACCGGCACGTCGAGTTCGATGGTGCCACTCCACTCTTCAATGGTGGTTCCCCACGTCTCATCGAAGTGCGAATGCGCTGTTCTCGGAGGCTTGATCTTGCCGACCACTGTCAATGCCGACGCTGGTTGCACCGTGATCACCGTTGGCTCCGGACCAAGTCCATCGGGACCCACGGCGGCCGTCATTCCGTACGTGTGCCAGTGCTTCTCGATCTTGGCCTTGAGATGCAGCACCACGGTATCTCCGGCCTTGCCGGAGATAGGTGCGATCGGTGCGAACTTGATGTGATCACTGCCGTTCTGTGCCGTCACCGCGAGTGGTGCAAGCGTGAAGAACATGGCAACGAGGACAGAGGTGAAGGTCTTCATCATGGTGCGTTGGGGTTCCGTAAGCGGATGAACCTTGTAAACTTACAGGAAAAAGGCGATTTTGCTTGTTATGACACTTGACGACATCCTCTCCCTCTCGAAACGCAAAGGCTTCGTCTTCCAATCATCCGAGATCTATGGCGGCCTGAATGGCTGCTGGGATTTCGGTCCGCTTGGCATCGAACTCCTCCGCAACATCAAGGACGCATGGTGGAAAGCCATGACGTACCGTCCCGACATCGTAGGACTCGACGCCTCGATCCTCATGCACCCCAGGGTGTGGGAGGCATCCGGTCACGTGCAGCAGTTCTCGGATCCGATGATCGACAACAAGACGTCGAAGGCACGCTACCGCGCCGACAATCTCATCGAGGAGCGCATCCTTGCCTTGCGCAACAAGAAGAAGACCGCCGAGGCCGATGCCATCGAAGCCCGCCTTGCCGCCGTCCAAACCAACGAAGACTACTACAACATCATCACCGAGTTCGCCATTCCCGATCCCGTGTCCGGCACAACGGAGTGGACGGAGGTACGGAACTTCAATTTGATGTTCAAGACCTTCATGGGTCCGGTGGAAGATTCCGGCAATGCCGTCTATCTGCGTCCCGAGACCGCCCAGGGCATCTTCGTGAACTTCAAGAACGTGATGGATTCAGCACGTATGAAGCCGCCGTTCGGCATTGCCCAGATCGGCAAGTCGTTCCGTAACGAGATCAACACCAAGAACTTCCTGTTCCGGACGCGCGAGTTCGAGCAGATGGAGATGCAGTTCTTCATTCCGCCCGGCACCGAAGGTGAATGGTTCGAGTATTGGCGTCAGCAGCGGTGGGACTGGTTCCTCTCGCTTGGCATCAATCCCGAGAACCTGCGCCGCAAGCCGCATGACAAGCTGGCCCACTATGCAGCGGCCGCAGAGGACATTGAATTCCTGTATCCCTTTGGATGGGGCGAGGTGGAAGGGATCCATTCACGGACCGACTTCGACCTTGGCAAGCATCAGGAGTTCTCGGGCAAGAAACTGGAATACGTCGACACGGTGTCGCGCGAACGCTACACGCCCTACGTGATCGAGACCGCCGTTGGTGCAACACGCACCTTCATGGCCGTGCTCTGCGACGCCTATGCCGAAGAACATGTCCAGAACGACGATGGCACATCGGAAGTGCGGAATGTGTTGCGCCTCCATCCCTCCCTGGCCCCTGTGACCGCGGCGATCTTCCCCTTGGTGAACAAAGACGGTCTTCCCGAAGCAGCCATGAAGATCTATACGGAACTTCAGCGGAGTTTTCGTGTTGATTACGACACCAGCGGAGCGATCGGTCGACGCTACCGTCGCCAGGATGAAGTGGGTACGCCCTTCTGCATCACGGTGGACGGAGACACGACGGCCGATGGAACGGTCACCCTTCGAGATCGCGACACCATGCAGCAGGAACGTGTGCCGGCCGACGCACTCGAAGAGATCATCCGTCGTCGTATCAAGCGCTGATCAAGTTGATCGGCATGCACCACCTCTAGGCAGCTTTTCATGAAGTATCGCGTTGTTGTGCTCGGCGGGCTCATCGTAGCGACGTGTTCGATCGGTTTCATCTCCATGGGAGACACGTCGATCTATGCCCGCATCGGTCGCGCCATGGAGACATTTGGTGCCGTGGTCCGCGAGGTACACTCCGGCTACGTCGACGATGTCGACCCGCAAGAGCTTATCGAAGCCGGTATCGACGGCATGCTCGAGACGCTCGATCCCTATACCGTCTACATGAACAGTGGTGAGAGCGAGGACATCGACATGCTCTCCACCGGAACCTATACCGGGTTCGGCTTCACCGTGGGTCACGTCGATTCGAACCTCACCATCACCAACGTCCGCGACGGCATGCCCGCAAAGCAGGCCGGGCTGCGTATAGGTGACCGACTCCTGTACATCGATTCGGTCTACGTCGAGCGGATCCAGTCGAAGGACCTTCGGAAGATCACGCGCGGCACGCCGGGTTCAGTTGCCGTGATCAAGGCACTCCGTGAAGGACGTTCGGACACGATCATCGTCCACGTTCGCCGATCAGAGCTCGACCTCGAGAACATCTCCTACAAGGAACTCCTTCCTTCCAACGTTGGCTACATCCGTCTCACCCGCTTCTCACGTCGCAGTGCAGAGGACGTACGTCGGGCACTCGACGATTTCCGTTCGAAGGCACCGCTCAAGGGCGTGATCCTCGACCTGCGCGACAATCCGGGCGGATTGCTCGATGCGGCCGTTGGCATCTGCAAGATCTTCGTTCCCAAGGGAAGCGTGATCGTCTCAACACGTGGCCGCGAGGGTCAAGACACCCGAACGATCACCTCGGACATCGAGCCCATCGAGCCAACGGTGCCGTTGACCGTGTTGATCAATGACCGGAGCGCCAGTGCCAGCGAGATCGTTGCCGGTGCCATTCAGGACCTCGATCGCGGCGTTGTGATCGGTCGACAGTCCTACGGCAAGGGACTGGTCCAAACCGTGGTCCAGCTCCCCCACGATGCAAGCATGAAGATCACCACGTCGCGATACTTCACGCCATCCGGCCGGTGCATTCAGAAGATCGACTATGCCGCGCGACGTGGAACCGTGCAGCACCATTCGGACACGGCCCACTTCTACACCAAGAACCGTCGCATCGTGCATGAGCTGGACGGGATCGAGCCGGACACCACGGTCAACGACTCCATTTTCCCGGCTATCGTCCAGCAACTGGTGGACGAGGCCCTCGTCTTCCGCTATGGCACCATCCTGAGCGCCACCCTTGATTCCCTGCCGCCTTCCTTCTCCGTCGACAAAGCAATGCTGGAGGGCTTCATCCGTTTCATAGAAGCTCAACCGATGGAAAAGCGCTCGAAGGCCCTTTCTGACCTCGTCGCTGCAAAAAACCGGATCGAATCCGAAAAGTGGGCCGCATCGATGGTCAAATCGATCGAGGCCACCGAAAAGGCCATGGAACGAGAGATCCCGAAGGCCATTCGACAGCACGGAGACTTGATCCGCGAGCTTTTGGACATCGAGGTCCGCGCCCGCTTCAGCAACGACCAACTGCGGCAATCTCGTTCCTTGACGATGGACCCGTACGTAAAAGCTGCCCTCCGGATCGTCACATCGCAACGATATGCAGGAATGCTTGAATCAGAATCGGTCGGAGAGCAGTAACTTTGCACCCTTGCATACATGTGTCAACTGACGGAACCCCATGAGAATCACAAAACAATACACGAATCGCGAGAGTCAATCCCTCGATAAATACCTACAGGAGATCGGTCGCGTCGAACTCCTCACCGGAGATGACGAGATCGTTCTTGCTCAGGCGATCCGTCGCGGGGGCTTTGAGGGCAACATCGCACTTGAACGTCTGGTGAAGGCCAATCTCCGTTTCGTGGTTTCGGTGGCGAAGCAGTATCAAAATCAGGGATTGTCGCTGGGCGACCTGATCAACGAAGGCAACCTTGGTTTGATCAAGGCCGCAAAGCGTTTCGATGAGACCCGCGGATTCAAGTTCATCTCGTACGCCGTCTGGTGGATCCGTCAGTCGATCCTGCAGGCTCTGGCCGAGCAGTCGCGTATCGTTCGATTGCCGTTGAATCGTGTGGGTGCGTTGAACAAGATCGGCAAGAAGTTCAGCGAGCTCGAACAAGCTTACGAGCGCGAACCAACGGCAGCGGAACTGGCAGAACAATTGGACATGTCGATCGCCGAGATCTCCGAGACCATCAAGATCTCCGGTCGTCACCTCTCGGTCGACGCGCCATTCGTGCAAGGTGAAGACAATCGTCTGCTCGACATTCTGCCGAACGATCAACAACCGCCTCCCGATAGCGAGCTCATGCGCGAGTCGTTGCGCGTTGAAGTGCAACAGGTCTTGAAGACACTCAGCGAACGCGAAGCAGAAGTGATCCGATTGTACTTCGGCCTGGATGACTCGCAGTGTTTGACGCTTGAAGAGATCGGCGAGAAGTTCAATCTCACGCGCGAACGTGTTCGTCAGATCAAGGAAAAGGCCATTCGCCGATTGCGCCATGCCTCTCGAAGCAAGGCGCTTCGCGCATACTTGGGATAACACATCAAAGGGCACGCACTGCGTGCCCTTCCTCTATATGGACCCTGGATTCAGCGAGTACATCGGTGTGATCGGTCGCACCCACGGATTGGACGGCGCGGTTGTCCTCCAAGACACCGTGGGTCTGTCTGTTTCACTCCCTGCCGGTGCAGAAGTGGGCATTGGCTTCTCACGTGAGTTCGCACGCACCTACGTGGTGCGCGAATACCACGAGGCATCGCGCGAACCGCGCCTGTCGCTCCGTGGGATCGACTCGGCCGAAGCCGCCACTTCCATCGTCGACCAGGCCGTCTACGTGCGCGCCGATGCGCTTCGCACACCCACGTCGGATCGGTATGCCATTGGCGACATCGAAGGATGTCGGGTGATCACAGGTGATGATGGTACGGAGCTCGGCGTGGTCACCGACGTGTGGCTCATGCCGGCGAACGATGTATGGGTCGTGACGCGCCCGGACGGCAGCACGATTCCGCTGCCCGTGATCGACGATGTGATCCGCCATGTCGACCTTCCTGCTCGCTGCATCACCGTGCATCTCCTTCCGGGCTTGACGGACCTCGATACCACCTCCGAGGAGGAACACGATGCCTGACCCTGCACTTCGGATCGACGTTGTGTGTGCGATCCCGCAGATCCTCACGAGCGTCCTCGAGAACAGCATTGTCGGTCGCGCACGCACGTCGGGATTGGTGACCATCGTCACGCACAATCTGCACGACTATGCCCACGACCGGTTCAAGCACATCGACGACACGCCGTATGGTGGCGGGGCGGGGATGATCCTTGAGTGCGGACCGATCTTCGAGTGCATCGAGAGCTTGCAGTCGGAGCGCACCTACGACGATGTGATCTACCTCTGTCCGGACGGAGAAGTGCTCACACAAGACATGTGCAATGCCCTCTCCATTCAACGCAACCTGATCCTCTTGTGCGGACATTACAAAGGCATCGACCAACGCATTCGCGATGTGCTCGTCACGCGCGAGATCAGTGTTGGCGACTACGTGCTCACCGGCGGTGAACTTGCAGCGGCCGTCCTTGTTGACGCCGTTGTGCGTCTCGTCCCCGGGGCCATCAGTGATGCAGAGTCGCTCCTTGAAGATTCGTTCATGACCGGACTGCTCGATGCACCGCATTACACCAAGCCCGCAGAGTTTCGCGGCCTTCGCGTGCCCGAAGTGCTCACGAGCGGGAATCATGCGGCCATCAAGAAGTGGCGTCAGGAACAGGCATTGAAGAAGACACAAGAACGTAGACCGGACCTTCTCCCATGATCACGGCTGAACGTACATCAAGCTGCATCAACGAGGCCGATCGCGACATTACGTTCACGATCACCGACCCTCTGTCCCTCGCTCCCCTGCCCGTTGTCCTGCTGTTGCATGGCTTCAAGGGCTTTCGAAACTGGGGCTTCTTCCCCTTCGCCGCGCAGGCGCTTGCAGCACGAGGTGCCATCGCCGTGCGCATGGATACATCACTCAACGGCATGCAAGGCACGAACGATCGCGTGGTCAGCGTTGACGACTTTGCACGCAACACCATCACGGCCGAACTCGCCGATGTCCATACACTGATCTCGGATCTCCCACAGGAGCTTGGAGATCGCTGGAATGGCACACTTCACATCGTGGGGCATTCTCGTGGTGGTGGCCTCGCCCACATCATTGGGCGCGAACTTTTGCAGGCAGCACAGGGGCCGTTCGCACTTGGTAAGCTGGTGGTGTGGAACTCCATTGCCGAATGGCAGCGGTGGACCCCACGTCAGCGCGATGCCTGGCTCGCCGCCGGACACATCGACATGGAGAACACGCGCACCGGTCAAATGCTCGCCATGAACTCCTCCTACCTTCTGGATGTTGAGGACAACGCCACGCGATTCGATCTGCTCGAAGCATCGCGTGCACTTGCAGGACGCATGCTCTACCTGCATGCTGAGCAAGACGTCACGGTCCCCCTTCGAGAGGTCGAAGGACTCGTGAGGGCGGCAGGGACGGAAGAACAACTTCGCACACTTTCTCAAACAGGTCATACGTTCGGGATCACGCATCCCGTCGATCGGATCACTCCGGCCTTCGTGTCGGCGATCGAACAAACTGCAGACTGGCTTCTCCAATGAAACACACTACCATCGTAACGCTCTTTCTTACCACAGCCTCACTCGTTGGCTGTGAGCTCTTCGTCGTTGGCGGATCGAAGGCGAAGCCGCAGATCGAACGAAGTCAGCGAAGCTCTGTTGGTGTGGTCTATCTGTTCAAGGCCGAACTGGACAGTGGGAATGCCGACGCGGCAACCGAGCTTCTTGCCCATGCGAGTGGAAGGAAGTTGTTGGCCATGGAGAAGTACGAACTGAAGGACGAAGTGCGACGCTTGCAACGGTTGATGGCAAGCAAAGAGATCACCTCAACAAAAACGGACACGCTGAGTGCCGTAGCACACAATGTGTCCGTTCAGATCGACTATATCCGCACCATGTCGTTCGGGACCACCCGACTCAACGACCAGTGGTTCATTACACGTTGGCCAACTATCGCTGCACAGTGAAGGTGCCGGAACGAACAGAGCCGTTCGCTTCCACACGATAGCAGTAGACACCAGATGGCAGATACGCAGTTGCGAAGGTGATGTCGTGCGAACCGGCTTCGAACATCTGCGTAAAGGGCTGCAGAACTTCCATCCCTGTAGATGCATAAACACGAGCCGTGACCGATGCAGGAACATCAAGCGTGAGTGGCATGTGAATGCGGTCGACACTTGGATTCGGCATTGGTGCACCCAAGGACAGTATCTCAGGGACAGGATTGTCTTGGACGAACGTTGTGGGATCGATATGGCGACTAACGAAACCACCCAGTGTCCCAATGAAGACGTGATTGCGATACGTCACCACTAGTCCGTTGGCACTTCCATCGGTTTGATCGCCGTTGAAGTCCACCATGCCGTCCTTCTTCTCCGACCAGTTGTCGCCGGCATTGGAGCTATAGAACGTACCGGACTTGAACGTGGTCGCATAGATCTCGTCGCCCTTGCCAACACCGAAGCCGCTCACGTAGTTGCTTTGGAAGTTCGCCGTCGGCCATCCGGTCAGACAGTACTTCCACGTTTCACCATCGTCATCGGAGCGCAGTACGCAGGCATTCTGACATTTGGCGCTACCCTGCAATTGATTCCGTCCAACATAGACGCGCGTATTCGAGGTCCAGACCATGTTCCGATAGTTATCGCTGTCTTCACCCGAGGACGGATCCGTGTCGATCCGGCGCCAGCTTGCTCCGACATCTGTCGTGCGGAAAAGACCCTTGTTATACCCGATCATACACCAGAGCTTCGTGCTGCTGGGATCCGGGCTGATATGAACTTGGAAGACGGCCGTATAGGCCACGCCTGGCAACGGCACTTGTGTCCACGTTGCACCGGCATCTTCACTTAGATACATGCGACGCATGGAAGGGCCGCCATCGATCCCAACGGCCACCATCGTGGGCTGTCCGGGACGGTTCTTGATCGTGGCATGCACCACTTGCTTGCTTGGTAGTGAAGCATTGTTGCAATCGATCCAGCTCACACCATCATCGGTGCTCTTGTACACACCATTGCCGGCTTGGCAAACGAAGATCACATTGTTGGCATCCACATCAACGGACTTGATGGGTTTATCAAGGTCGAGACCGGAACCTTCGTTCCCATCGTTGAGCCATTCCCACGTTTGACCGAGGTCACTCGTGCGATACATGCCGGCAAGGTCGGTACCTGCGAAGACCATTCCTTTCGTGTTCGCTGCCAAACATGTGACGGAAGCAGCAGGCCCTGTTGTCGACTCCCAGAATTTCTGGGCGTGAAGGGCAACCGTTGATAGCACAAGGGCTAGAAGAGAGACAACAAGACGCATTGGTTCAATCCATAGATTTGCACACAATTCTCAAGATACTACTTTCCTATGAACATCCATTTCATTGGCATTGGTGGCTCGGCCATGGGTTCGGTCGCCGTTGCATGCAGGGCGGCGGGGCATACCGTTACGGGGTCCGACACGGCCATCTATCCTCCCATGAGCACCGTGCTCGCCGATGCTGGCATTCAATGGTACGACGGATACGATGCCGTGCGGATGATGCAGGCCATGCCCGACCTTATCGTGGTCGGCAATGCCATCTCGCGCGGCAACGTCGAGCTGGAGCACACGCTGACCGAGCGATTGAACATGACGTCGATGGCCGGTCTGGTCGGCTCCTTGTTCATCGACAAGAACATGTCGATCGTGGTTTGCGGCACCCACGGAAAGACCACCACGTCGAGCATCACCGCGTGGCTTTTGGAGTCCTCGAACCGTCACCCCGGATTCCTGATCGGTGGCGTCCCGGGCAACTTCGACGTTGGCTGTCGACCTGTCCCCGATGCCTTGCACAATGCACCCGATGGTGTGTTCGTGAGCGAAGGCGACGAGTACGACACGGCCTTCTTCGATAAGCGCAGCAAGTTCGTGCACTACCGCCCAACCGTTGCCATCATCAACAACATCGAATTCGATCACGCCGATATCTTCCCCGACCTTGCCGCCATTCTTCGTTCATTCGAACAGATGGTCCGCATCGTCCCAACGAATGGCGCCGTGATCGTGAACGCCGACGATGCGAATGCTCTTGCCGCTGTCCGCAATTCCTATGCTCCGGTCGAGCCTTGCGGCACAGCTCCGGATGCGTGGTGGCGGATCGACGCGCTGAACTATGGGGCGAATGCGTCCACGTGGACGATGTATCGCAACGGCGCACTGTATGGAACATTCACCACGTCCATGCCGGGCGAGCATAGCGTGCGCAACTGCGCCATGGCCATTGCCGCAACGGCCCATGCCGGACTCACAGTTGAAGAACAACAACATGGCCTTGCCACCTTCCGCCTTCCCAAGCGCAGACTCGAAGAGATCGCACGGTGGAAAGGCTGCGTGGTGATCGACGATTTCGCACATCATCCAACGGCCATTGCTGCAACGATGCGTGCCCTGCATCAGAAGTATCCGACATCCCGCATTGTGGCCGTGTTCGAACCGCGTTCGAACACAACGACGCGTGCCTTCTTCCAGCATGAGTTGGCCGAGTGTTTCGCAGGTGCAAACGCTGTGTGCATTGGACCGGTGAACAGACCGGAGCGCTATGCGGTTGAAGAGCGACTCGACACAGCGAAGCTGGTGCAGGACATCGAAGCTCAAGGGATCGCAGCATTGAGCATCGCTGCAGACAGAGCTTCCGATCCGCTATGGGGAGCCGATGTAGTGGCATTCCTGGAACGACATGTTGCGTCCGGCGATGTGATCGCCATCCTGAGCAATGGCAACGTCGGCGGCTTGCGCCAGATGCTTAGCGATCGATCCTGAGCTTCTTCATCGACGACTCGACCGATGCACCGCTCGCATCGGTGCCGGTGACGCGATAGAAGTAGTATCCGGGCGGCACCGTTGTTCCTGTGGCATCACGCAGATCCCACGCCACGCCACCATTCGCATCACTGGTGCGCACCACGATGATCGACGTGAAGTTCTGATCGAAGATCTCGATCTGCGCGGTTCCCGTGAGATTTGCAAAGGTCACGGAGCGATCGGTGTTCATATGCACAGGGTGCGGGAACACATACACGTCGCTGAGGTCGGGCGCGGTGAACACCAGTCCCAGAGTATTCCCTGCACCGGTCGTGATGAGCCGACCTGATGTTGCGCGCACATCTCGCACCGTAAGGTAGTAGGTCTTGCCCGTGGCACCCAATGGTTCCGACGGATCGAACTCGATCTGCACACTATCCGACCCATCGCTTCGCACGGTTCGTACCCGTCCGGATGGCGTCAGTTCATACTTGTCCGCTTGCTCCACCTCCGACCCCGACACGGGCTCGGTGAACGTAAGGATGGCTTCGTTGCGACCGATGGCGCGCAACGAACGTAGCGCAAACGTCACAGGAGCAGAAGTTGGTGTGACCGTCAGCAATAATGTTCCGGAGCGCGTGGGCATACCATTGGCATCGGGCATCGGAGAACACTGCAGCGTCCACGTACCGGGCTGTGCGCGGAACGGCGGGAAGGAGACCATCACAGTACTATCTCCTCCACGAATGGCAGTTGTGGCCACCACGGTCGACTGCCCGTTCTCTGCAATGAGCGTGAACGTCGATGGCTCCATATCGCGTGAACGCAGCGCACCCGAATACGACACCGCAACAGCGAGACCGCGCGTGAGCACGGTGTCTTCGACCGATGACGGCGTGATGCGAAGCGGCGTCGCGGAAGGATCGTAGCGCACCTCCACAACATTCGAGCGGAAGCTCTCCTGCAGCAATGGATCGTTGGGAATGGTCGACACACGATAGCGATACAACGTGCGCGGAAGCAGCGAGTCCAATCGGATCTGCGGCTCTACCGATGAGGTGAATGTTCTGAAGATCGGATTCGTGCCCACTGCGCGCTGAATATCGTACCGCGCAGCACCGTTCACACCATCCCAGCGAAGGTCCACCACCGAGTCTCGCACGAGCGACGCACGCAATCCCAGCGGTGCAGCGATGCGTTGCGTGGTGGTGTCCGCTTCCATGAACATCATTCCTGTTCCGAACCCGACCTCTGGACTCGTGATGCAGAAACCAAGCTCGTTGATCCCGTTCCGATCGAAGTCGTACGTGAGCACGCGCGATGTGGCCACGTCTGATCGATAGAGCATTGGCTCCATGCGACGAGTGGTCGTGTTCCAACGGAACACATAGAGACGCGGGAACACAGAGATGGCAACTTCCTTGCCTCCTCGCATGTCGAGCTGACCACCATCCACTCCATTGCGATAACCGATGCCATACCGTACACCTTCGAAGTGATCGGTCCACACCGTCTCATAGTTTCCTACGCCGGTGGCCTTCAACAGGCGATACGTCCACACATTCCTGCCATAGTCCGTTTCGGCGTTCGGCTGTGTGCTATCGGGCACACCAACGACCACTTCCATTGTGCCGTCGCCATCGACGTCGGCGCCATTGACATAGCCGGATCCGCCGGCACCATCGAACGCTTTGACAGCCGACAGGTTGAACTGTCCATTCTTGAACTCGTAGATGACCACATCGCCATCCGTATCACTGAACACCAGCTCCGGCGCGCCGTTGCCATCCATATCGCCAACGGCACAACTGATCTCGTCGTATCGGTTGTCCGTGGTTCCCGGTGGTGGCGGCGAT
Organism: Kapaibacterium sp. (SeqCode); assembly: GCA_044224925.1. GTDB lineage: Bacteria > Bacteroidota > Ignavibacteria > Kapaibacteriales > Kapaibacteriaceae > Kapaibacterium. The sequence goes on along the minus strand of JBGAJM010000005.1, from coordinate 41,963 downwards.
GTGTTCACGGCAGCAGCAAGGAACTGATACTTCCCGTCGCGATACGTATAGGCCACCATTCCGGAGTCGGCGAACATGAAGATCTCTTCGCGACCATCACCCGTGATATCGGCCATGGCTGCGGCGGACAGGTTCGAGGTCGAATCGGCGAACAAGAGCGATCCGAACGGAGATGTGCCGATGGATCGCGGTTGGTAGAGATAGGTCTTGCCAACAACATGACAGAGCACTTCTGGAATGCCATCGCCATTGCTGTCTCCCGTTCCACGCGGAATGAGCGTTGCCGCAGAGTCCTTGAACGTGAACGCAGATGGTGTGTATGACACTGTTCGGATACGACCGAAGGATCCGCTGCTCATGTCGTTCATGTAGAACGTCGGCTCTCCGTTCCCGTACACGGGCTTCACGTCATTCAACACGTAGCCGACCATCACAGGTGTTGCGACGGTTCGCCAACCTGTTGTCGGTGCTGCATCACGTGATGGGGTGAACGAGGTGGTGCGAAGCACAGAATCACCCGTGGTTGTGGACGCGACAACGACCACATCGTACTGCACACCCGGCAGCATGTCGGGCAGTGCAAGTGAGTGCGTCCTTGTAAAGCGTCGGGTATCGGTCGTGGTCTGCCAACCACCTGTTGAATCGGCAGGCTTGAACCGCACACGCAGCATTGTCGTGCGCGAAGCACGCATCGTGAGCACAGGCACAGTGCGGTCATCCCGCCATGCCGAAATGATGTCGAGCGAGGAGATGGAAGGCGGCGCGGAGGCGAAGCGAATGCGTCGTCTGCTCTCGATGGTGCGACCGTTGCGCGATTCAACACGAAGGCGAATGGTGTAGTCACCATCCGCATAGGGCGTGATCAACACATTGCCGAGAATGGCATTGATGCGTTGCTCGGAAGAGCGCACCAATGTGGTCCACGACGTGGGTTCGATCCCGGTACCGATGTCGATGGCATAGGCGCTGAACGATGTCGAAGTGGCCGTCCCGATGATGTTGATCGCGGACTGTGTGGCATGATCGATCTCTTCTTCGTTCGACGGTGCATCGATGCGGACAATACTTGCGCCCGGCATGTCAAGAGCTGCGTCAACGCGGAGTCGGCCCGCTCCGTAGAACGGGTCCCATCCGGGTTCACCTAGATCGACGCTCGATTCGCAGAGGATGCCGCGGATCTCGTCGGCCGTGCGTGTTGGTCGTTGTTCCAACAGCATGGCCGCGGCGGCGGCCACGTAGGGTGATGCGAACGACGTGCCCTGTACCGTGCGATAGCGATTCCCGGCGGCCGTGGTCGTGATGGCCTGTCCCGGAGCAGAAAGCGTAAGCAGCGATCCTGTGCTGGAGAATGGCGAGCGGAGATCGGTCTCACCTGTGCTCGCCACCACGATCACATCGTCGTAGCCGGCCGGATACTGTCGCGACGTGGTCCCGGTGTTCCCTGCCGACGACACGAGCACACATCCGAACGATGCGGCCACGCGAATGGCATCACGGATCACGGGAGAATCAACGACATCGCCAAAGCTCATGTTCACAACGCGAACGTTGTTCAACGCTGCATAGAGGAGTGCTGCGGCAACATCATCCTCTTCTGCATTGCCTGTTGCATCGAACGCACGGAGTGCGACGAGTTTGCAATCGTAGGCTAGTCCGGCAATGCCCGTACGATTATTGGCATGCGCACCGATCACGCCGGCCACCGACGTGCCGTGCCCTTGTTCGTCGAACGGAACAGCATCGGGATCTCGATCATCACCGAGGTTCCGATTGTCCTGATCCACAAAGTCGAATCCGATCACATCGTCCGTATAGCCATTCCCGTCATTATCGATCTCGTCGAGATCTCCCGTCCTCCCCGCATACGTCACATCGGTCGGCCACGGATCGAAGCGTCCGTTCCGATTCGCATCCTCTGCTGCATTCACGGCGAACCGATCGAACAGATCCGAGTGGTCCCAATCGATCCCGGTATCGATCACACCAACGGTGATCCCTTTGCCGGTGGCGCGTTTCCAGGCTGCAGGTGCACCTATGAGCGGGAGCGCCCACTGAGCTGCACTGAGCGAATCATTCGTGACGGCATCGTGCAAGGCGATGCGACGATTCGGTGTGATCTCTTCCACCCATGGCAGTGCGCGAAGTGAATCCGCTTGGGACGGGGTGGCCTCGACGACGACGTACAAGGCGAGGCGTTCGATGGCGCGTTGCTGTTCGACCTGCTGAAGTTGATCGGCAAGGCGGTTGCGCACGGCGTTTCGTATCAGCGGACGCATGGTGGGTCCGAGCACAGATGCCGGTGTGGTCGGACGCATGCGAAGGATGTACGACTCCGTAGCGAACACGGATGCCGCGCCGACCACCAACAGGACAAGGACCAAGCGGATCACATCAACTCCTCGCTACATCAAACAGATCATTGCGTGCAAAGGCCAGGGCAACACGAAGGACCGTTGGGTCCACATCAGCATCGATGCTCTCTCGCACATGTCGAAGCTTCGCATATCGATGTGTTCGTACATACTCGAGCACGTCGGTGTACACAGAGTCAGGCACCAGTCCCCCGCGTTGGAGGGGCAGACCCAACTCAATGGCCCGCTGTACGGCGTGCGCCGTGGCTGCAGGTGTACGATGCATCGCACTGGCCAATTGTTGCAGGTCCCACAACGGTTGCACCAGAGCCGCAGCTCGGTGTGCATCGTCTTCATCGCTTCGTGGCTTGGGAACACCAACAGGACCGCTGTTGAAGCTTGCGATGGCCGCAATGAACTCTTCCCCGAATCGGTCGATGAAGATCTTGCCGCCATGCCGCCCTTCCCGCATGGCCTTCACGGACTCAGGTGCGTCCATGGCGATGGACTCGACCTCTTTCAATCCCAGCAACGATGCCGGCGTGACGCCCTCGCGTTGTGCGATCGCATCGCGGAGGGCAACGAGGGTGTTGAGAAGGGCCGTCGACACTTTCTTGCGTTGCGGAGCAACAAGCGTGAGGACAGCGGGCTTGACGTCGAGCGTGGCGATGGCTTCTTCGCTTGCATGCACGGTTGGATAAAGATCTGCCGTTTGTTCAAGCAGTCCCTTTGCCAGACATTCGTCGATGGTCTCGAGAACCTCGAAACGAGAGCGATCGGCACAGGCCTGCCACACGATGCAGCGCTCCAGCTTATAATCCATCACCTTTTCCGACACAGTGCCCGTGACGATGTCGGCAAGCACGTGTCTGCCGAACCGCCCATTCACTTGGATGGCGGCCTTGATCACGGCATCGACAATGGGTGCACGACGTTCAGAGAATGTCGGCTGCAACACGGGCGCAACGCATGATGAGCATCTCCCGCAGGTCCCATCGAATTCGTGGTCGCCGAAATACTCCAGAATGAAATTGCGCTTGCACATCGTCGTGCTCACGTAGCGCACAACAACGTCGAGCTTTTGGAAGGCATGTGCACGACGCAGGTGTAACGCTTCCATGTCGATCGGAAGTGAACGCACCGGAATGCGTGCACCGATGATCGTGATGCCACCGTCGGCATGCGGCGACGTGAAGCGAAGCATACGGGCCATTTGCGCGGCATGCATCGTATCGGCGAACTCCTTCGGCGTACATCCGCAGCGCAGAATGAACTCACGAACAGAGAACTCTGCCGTATCCCCTTGTCCCTTACCACCGATCACGCGCACGATGGCATCCATCACGAGCTTGCGCTCCGGTCGCGCATGCTCAGCAAAGGCGCGAAGGCGTTCATTCGATGTGGCGATGGTGATACGGGCGTTCCCGCCTGCCGTGGTGCGAAGGATGCAGCCGTGACGTTGAAGGATGGCAAGGATGGAGGTTACCGTGGCTCGAGGAAGACCCAACTCTGTTGATGCGCGTGATTCATCGGCAAGGACGGGCCCTTCTGCCTCGCTGCCCTCCTGCACCCCTGCCAGATCACACAACCACGTGTAGACGGCAGCGATCTGTGCTCGCTCGGGATAGGTGGCGTTCAAGAAGAACTCCATCAGTCGCCGATCTTCTGGCATGGCGATCATCGTGCACGTTGATGGGAGGCCATCGCGTCCTGCGCGACCCGCCTCTTGATAGTAGGCTTCGAGTGTGAGTGTGAGGTCGGTATGGATGACGTGACGGATGTCCGGCTTGTCGATCCCCATTCCAAAGGCGCTCGTGGCCACAAGGATCCGACACGATCCATGGACGAAGGCGTCTTGGATCTCGGAGCGCTCCACCTCGGTCTTGCCGGCGTGATAGCCGCGTGCAGCGAGTCCGCGTTGCTGCAGGTCGTGCGTGAGCGCATCGACACGTCGACGTGAACCACAATACACTAGGATGGATGCATCGGCATCGCGTTTCGCAATGCGCGTGATGGTCTCGGCCTTGTACTGCGTTTGCACGACGGTGAAGGTGAGGTTCGGTCGGTCGAAACCACGCACTACGACGGTTGGCGTTCGCAATGCGAGGAGTGATGTGATGTCGGTTCGTACATCGGGCGTGGCCGTGGCCGTCAAGGCAAGGATCGGCACGCGAGGGATCTCTTCGAAGATCGATGCGATGGCGCGATAGGAAGGACGGAAGTCGTGTCCCCATTCTGAGATGCAATGCGCCTCGTCCACGGCAAGTAGCGACAGCGGAATGGAACGGAGCAGACGTCGGAAGGTCACAGTCGACAAGCGCTCCGGTGATACATACAACATGCGAACGTCGCCATTCTTCGCTCGCGCGAGAATGTTGTTCACGTCACCCTGCGACATGCCGCTATGGATCGCCTCGGCCTTCACATTCATCGAACGCAATCGGTCGGTTTGATCTTTCATGAGAGCGATCAAGGGCGACACGACGACGGTGACATCCGGGAACATCAGGGCAGGGATCTGATAACACAACGACTTCCCTCCGCCCGTTGGCATCACGGCCAAGGTATCGTTCCCGTTGAGCACCGACGTGATCACGTCATGCTGTCCGTTTCGGAAATCCTCAAAACCGAACACGGACCGCAGGATCGCTCGTGCGGCATCGATCGTCAACGGCGTGTTGCTCATTCGTTGGATACCAAGACAAGGGAGGCCGATGCTTGACCGCTGCATCGCAGGATGTAGGGTCCAGGCGGCAATGGCGATGTGCTGGCGCGGCCATTGTCGGACAGCACCTGTGCAACACGATCGCCAACAAGGGAATACACGGTCAAGGTCTGTTGCATAGCGCTTTCATTGAATTCAACGGAAATGCATCCGTTCGACGTACTGATGGAACGGATGGAACTGATCGCGCGCGTCGGATCGAATAACCGCTGACGTGGATCTGTGCAGACGCCAAGAAGATCGAGACGGCCATCGCGAATGGTCACCACGAGCGGTGCGGGATTGAAGCTATAGGAACGGATCCGTAATGCGGAACGGTCGCTGCTCCCGAGTGCGACACGGAACGGCAGTTGAAGCAACGGCCCACTTCCTGTTCGCAATGGTACGCGAAGGAAGAGCACACCGAGCTGTCGAGAGATCTCGTACGGCAACGGGGCAAGGGGCACGAGCAATGTTGGATCGTAATCGAACTCGATGGACATTGTCGACGTGCTCAGATCCACACTCGAGGCAACACTGTCTTGCCAAATGGTCACGTTCACGTTCTCGCCCGGACGCGCTGCAAGCGTGTCGACGCGGACCACAAGGCATGGCGCTGTCGACACGATGGCCTTCATCCAGAATTCCTTCAAGACGAAACAACCGCTTCCCGAAAAACCGAAGGTGCCGAGAGTGGTATACGGAGATCCGCTCACATTCCCGATGAACGTGATCCGAACAATGCGACGTTCACCAGGTAGGATGTTGGCAAATGACTCTGGCTCCCATTGAAATCCATTTCGCACCGATGCAGCAGGAGCACCAACGACCAGCGAGCCATCGTTGATGATGGTGATGGTGTCCGATGCGGTGCCGCATGCCGACAGTGTTCCGAAGTCGATCGTATCGCGCGAGAGACGGACGGATAACAGTTCACGGCGTGCGGCAAGCGGCACGGGCGTCTGGGCGAAACCGCCGAGCGAGTTGCTTCCAATGGTGGCGGTCGCTATCGACACGCCCGGAACATTCATCGTGATGCAGACCACGAGCGATGCTCGTTCACCGGGCTGCAGAACAGGAAGCGGGATCGTGCAGCTTGCAAAGTCTCCGGCATTGGGACCCGTGAACGTGAACGAACTCACGATCAGTGGGGCATCTCCGGAATTGCGGATCACGATCGAGTCTGTGGCCACACTGCCACAACCAAGTCGCGTTGTATCGGGGGCACGTTCGATCGCAAGGATCGGCTGCGCATGGACCGATGCGCAGAGGCACCACATCAAGGCCACGATCAAAGGGCCAATGCGGTATAGCATACGGTTCATCTTTGAGCGGTAACGGTGCCCACCACGAACGGATGTTCATCCGCGAGGAGGCGCATCACTTCATCTGCCTTGGTCTCGTCGACCACCATGATCATCCCAACACCAAGGTTGAACACGTGTCGCATCTCGTCGTCCGAGATGTTCCCCGCATGTTGGATCACGTTGAAGATCGGAGGGATCGTCCACGATCCCCAGTTGATGTTCAACTGCAACCCTTCACGAAGGATGCGCGACGTGTTCCCGACGATACCACCACCGGTGATATGCGAAAGTCCATGCACGAGATCGGCCTGCAAAAGCGGGGTGATCTGTTTCAGGTAGGAGCGATGAATGGCGAGGAGGGCAACATCGAGTGTACCACCCAACTCTGCAACGTGGGCATCAATGGCATATCGAGGGAATAAGGCGGCACGGGCAAGCGAGTAGCCGTTGGTGTGGAGTCCGGAGGATGGCAGTGCGATGAGAACGTTGCCTGCCTGGACGCGCGATCCGTTCAGGATCTTCGACTTCTCGACCACACCAACGATGGTACCGGCCACATCATAGTCTCCATCGGAGTACATGGCCGGCATCTCTGCCGTTTCTCCACCGAGCAAGGCCGCACCGTTTTCAGCACAGGCCAAGGCCATCCCCTTGATCACATCGCGTGCAACATGGGGTTGGAGCTTTCCGGTGGCGAAGTAGTCGAGGAAGAACTGCGGCATTGCACCGCAGGCTAGGATATCGTTCACGCAGTGGTTGACAAGACATTGTCCGACGGTGTCGTGCTTATCGGCCATGACGGCCACCATGAGCTTCGTCCCAACGCCGTCGGTGCTTGCCACGAGCACGGGGTGATCGTAGCCTGGGAACCGTGCATCGAAGAAGCCTCCGAACAGTCCGATCTCGGACAGCACATTCGGAGTGCGTGTTGCTTTCACAAACGGTTTGATCGCGTCGACGAGAGCTTCACCAGCTTCGATACTGACGCCTGCGGATGTATAATCCAATGCCATAAGATGCTACCGTACTGGTTCCCATTCGTCGGATGAGGAGTGCCCTGTGAACATGACGGAGAGCGCATTGAGCGTCCACCACCAGAGCACACGAAGATACCCAAATTTGCGGAACCGTCTGGGCGACTCGATCACGACGATCTCCGATGCGAAGCGCACGCGCGCGATGCGCGAGATGCGTGCGAACAGATCGAAGTCCTCTCCGGCAGCAAGCGACGGACGGTATCCGCGCACACGATCGAACACTTCCTTGCGGACGATCTGACATTCTCCCCTTCCCGCACCGATCCGACACCAATTCAACAACCGCACATAGGAGTTGTAGAACGTGTGGAAGATCTCGTCCGCCGTGGTACGTTCTTCAACGGGAAAATCAACCGCGCAGGCCAGGGCCGATGCTCGGCGATATCGACCACGTCGGACACGAAAGTCCTCGATGGTGGCGATGAACACGTCGGTATCGGCCGGATAGGTATCGCCATTGATGAACACGATCACCTCGCCCCTTGCCACCTTGGCTCCCGCATTACGCCCTTCGGCAATGGTCTGTTTGCGCGCTTCCGTATGTCGCACGACCACATCTGCCATGCGCGTGGCGATGTCGATGGATGCATCGGTGCTTCCGCCATCGCTCACGATGAGCTCAAGACCGTGCTCACGTCGGAAGGCGGCGGGGAAACAGGCCAGCGTGTGTTCCAGCAACTTCTCTTCTTGCAAGACGGGAACAACGATGCTGATGGTGATGGCGACGTTCAAAACGGAACCGTGATCTTGATAGGATAGAAGAATCGGAAGGAAGCGCCATCGGACGTGAATTCAAGCGTTGGTCCCGGGAAGCGAATATAGTTGAGACTTTGTCGGAGATAGTTCAAAAAACTCACACTCGAGGGAGGGATGATCTTCACCCAGTCGTAGTCGAGGCCAACCATGAAGCGCGACTGCACCGGGGCTTGTGTCTGCGTTGGGTCCGACACGCCATAACTCCGGATCCCATAGCCGATATCGAGCATCAGCCAGTCGGGCCAGATGTCCTTCACCGCTCCGCTCGGCAACAGATTGTTCACGTTCATGGCAAGCCAGAACGTGGTGCTGTTGTAGTCGTCGATGAACGTGGCAGGGCGCTCGCTCAATGGCTGCTCTCCCGACCATGACGAAGGGGTGTAGTTCCATCGCGGAGTGAAATTCTGCAGGAACGGACTGAAGCTTTGGGCAACGAAGTATCCCGCGCCTATGGCATTCGAGATGGCGTCGGAGGGACTGAATCCCCAGTTCTTGGCGTAGCCATCTTCGATCTCGACATACGTCTGATAGGCCAGTCCCAAGGCGCCCCCGACGATCACCGATGGGGTTTGCGACATGCCTGCCTCTGCGAGAATGTCGTGCCAAGCGGTGGACATCACATAGGCACTGTAGAAGTGCCCGAACTTGTCCACCTGATTTGCATACGGCCAATCTTCCTGAACATGGAATGATCCGCGATCGTCGGCCCACCATGCATTCGTCTGGATCACGTGCAGCGTGACGAAGATGCCAACATAGCCAACGCCAAGGGCGATGGCGGGAACGGTCTCTACCTTGGTCTCCCGACGTGGAGTATGTCCGAAGAACGTATACCGCGGATTATCCGCATACATGTACTCGCTGCGCGAGAGATACACGGTCGTGTCGCGCACGTACGATGGGTCATCCTGAGCGATGGCGCTCTGACACATGATGAAGAGCGACAACCAAACGAGGGAGAGGGTGCGGACGTTATACCTCATCCACACGAACGGACATGGTCACGACGGATTTGTCGAGCAATGCCGGGAAGTAGGCAACGACGTCACTTGGCTTTGGTCGGCCGCCACTGAATCCTGTCACGGACGGAGGGCCGGTGAGGATCAACGGTGCGATCTCCTTGCCGAACTTCTCGACGCTGCTGCGATCGCTACTGCGGACGCCCACCCGCAACATCACTTCGTTGGGTTCGATGGGGGCAGCGAGCGGACCATAGCATGCATTCAAGCCAACGTACTCCGTTCTGATCTCGTCGAATGTGCATCCAAGGCGCTCCAGTCGACCGCGAAGGATCCTGTCCGCCGCCTGTGCCTTCTCATGGGCATCCGGTGCCGCATAGGTCAGTGAACCGAATGAGACGAAGCCATCAAGGTAGCTCGCACTCACCTTGTAGAACGGCGTATAGGGGAGCCCCTTGACGCCGAATACGCGAACGCGATCGTTGCCAAGGTCTTCGAGATGAATGCTGGTGAAATCTGCGATCACGTCCGGCGTGATGTAATCCTTCGGATCTCCGATCTCATACATGAGCTGTTCGCTCACGGTCTCACGAGTGACCATGCCGCCGGTGTTCGGATGCTTCGTCACGATGAACGAACCATCGGGGAATGCTTCAATGATGGGGAAGCCTGGGACGGTAAGGTCCGGTACAGAGCGCCAATCGCCAAGGAAGTTCCCGCCCGACGCCTGTGCTCCGCACTCATTGATGTGACCAGCAACGGTGCCGGCCGCAAGCAGGTCCCAATCCGTTTCCTTCCATCCGAACTCATGGATCATCGGCGCGAGTGTGAGCCCGGTATCCGTGGTACGTCCGGTGATGATGATCTGTGCGCCAAGGCGTAGCGCCTCGACCAATGGCCATGCGCCTGTGTAGACATTGGCGCTCAGCAGTCGGTCGCGCACGGTGGCGATCGGTTCACCTGACTCCATGTTCTTCATCACATGACCACCCTCGATCAGCTCATCGATGCGCGGGAGAATGTTGTCACCCGTCACCACGCCGATCTTGAGTCCCGTGATCCCGAGTTTCTTCGCAACCTCGAATATCTTGTCACGTGCCGCCTCGGGATTCACCCCGCCACCATTCGTGATCAAGGTGATGCCATGTTTCATCATGTGCGGAAGGATCTCTTCACACACGTTCACGAGGTCTTTCGCATACCCGGCATTCGGGTCGCGCATCTTCTGTTTTTGCAGGATCGACATCGTCACTTCTGCAAGGTAGTCCATCATAAGGTAGTCGATCTGACCACCGGTGACCTGTTGCAGTGGAGCGCTTTGAAGGTCACCCCAGAACCCTTGTCCGGAGGCAATGCGAATTGAGGATTTCATAGATCGTTCTTGGCAGAGGTGGAGAACCGTTGTCCGTTCGTATCAACGTGGCGCACATCGCAGCCGCAGGACGTGTGGATCATACCTGCGAGCAATGGAGCCGAATGTGGGAAGATACGAAACCGAACGCGCTCGCTTGGCGTGCTCACGATCACGTTGATGCGCAAGGTACCGTGACGGAACTCAACATCCCCTACCTCGTCAAATGGGACGACCTTCACCTTGTCGAACAGGACGGAGCGAACGACCAGTCCCTTGGTCTTGACCTGAGAGCGCTGGAACCAGACCCGGGCCGCCATTTGCAGGCCCTGCACGCCAAGGATCATCGGAAGGGCGTACCAGTAAATACTGGGCTCGCGGAAGGCCACTACGGCGACCCCTATGGCCAGGGAAAGGAGAAGGGCAGCAAGGACAGCGGCTGTTGCCAGCGGATCGAGAAAGGCCGTTCGATCCTCGCCCACCCGCTTCCTTCGGAGCTCCAGGTCGTCCAGGACCTGCCGAAAGGCCAAGGCTCCAAAGAGGAGCACGGCAAAAACGAAGGCCACGTATGCCGAATAGTACAAAGTCTGTACGTCAATGTTCATAGCGTCATTACATTTGCACACATGGATCAACTGGCGGAACGATTACGAACAGAACGAGAACGGCAAGGACGAAGTCTGACCGAACTATCGGCACAGACGAAGATCCGTGAACCATTCCTCGAAGCGATCGAACTTGGACGATACGGGGTCTTGCCTCCCGTTTACGTTCGATCATTCATTCGTACCTATGCCCAGGCATTGCGACTTCCATCGGCGGAGATCAACGGCTTGATCGAGAAGGTCTTGGCCGTTGACGACGACGAACGTTCTTTCGTGCCACAGAGTTTGCGCAACCCATCGCGCATCCCGCAACCTGACGCACGTCCGTCTGCTCCACGCGTGTCGGCGAAGGAACAAGTGACCACGTTCATCGCATCGATCCCCAAACCAACGTTCACGCTTCCAAGTTTCCTGCACGGCAGACGCGGCCTGTTGATCCTGGCCATTGTCGTCGTCGTGGCAGGGGCCTTGTACGTTATCCTGCATCGATCGTCGGAAACGGATGATACCAACGGCGATGTACCTGACGCGTCGACGGCGATCACGGTCGGTCAGACCGAAAACCCTCTCGACTCGATGGTCCTCACTGCCCTTGCGTCTGATACATCCTGGCTCACGATCACGATGGACGCGATGCGGACACAGCAGATCGTGATGCTGCCCGGACAGGAGCAGCGTTGGAGTGCGATGCGGGAATTCAAGGTGGCGCTTGGAAATGCGGGAGCGTTGACGTTCTCGCGGAATGGCATCACGTTGCCACCACTTGGAAAGAAGGGCGAGGCGGTTCGTTCTGTTGTGATCACGCGCAACGATGTGATCTCATCTGCATCGGCCGCACGTCAGACCATCGCGCCGCGACCCACCTCGCCACCTCCTGCCGTTCAGCAACAAGTGAAACCTGCACAGCAACAGCCTAAGCCAGTACAGCAACAAACAAGGCCGACCCAGCAACGGCCGGCGGTTCAACAACAAAGAACCGCAGCGGCTCAGGTCACACGACGACAGCCGACAAGACGCGCCGCACCACAGTCCAGAAGACGTTGGCAACAACCTCAGCGTAGAAAGCCGGCACCGGCGGTGCGGCGGGCTCCCGCCAATGCACCACGTCGACCCACGATCACGCCTGCACCGGTGATCCCCCGCTGATCCAAGGGTGCATCACAGTTGCAATCGAGCAATGTCGTGCAGTCGTAGAACTCCAACACACCGTCCGTCATCTACTACAGGCAACACGCCGATCTGTCGTTGCCGCTGTTCCATTCGCACGAGTGCCTCGTGGAGTGTGGCCGTCGATGGTATGGTCGTCGGATCGATGGTCATGATCTCGTCGGCGAGCATGGACGCCACAATGACGTCGCGTTGCACGGCTCGTCGGACATCTCCATCGGTGATGATGCCCAGCAGCGCGCTGCTGGCATCGCAAACACAAACACATCCAAGTCCTTTCGATGTAAGCTGCACCAATGCCTCGCTCATCGACGTGCCTTGCAGGACGGTCGGAAGATCACTTCCCGTGTGCATCACATCGGCGACCGTCCCTTTCAATCCAGCACCGATCATTCCCTGAGGGTGCGACCGCCGCAGATCGTCTGCCGTATCACCACGCACGGCACTGACACCAATGGCGATCAGATCGGCAAGGACCAACGACACCGTCGTGGACGCTGTTGGCAGGATGTTGTGTGCATCTAGTTCTCGCTCGATAGGAGCCACCAGCACGTGGTCACACTGGTCACCCAACATGGAACGCCGACGTGTGACAATGGCGATGGTCGTGCAACCCATGCCGCGTGCCTGCGATGAGAACTTCACGACCTCGGGTGTTTCGCCGCTCTTGGAGAACAGGATCACTACATCGCCACGATTCAACAGTCCACTGTCGCCATGTGCCGCTTCCACCGGATGCAGGAACACAGACGGGACATTGATCGAATTCAGCGTGGCTGCAAGCTTCCGTGCAATGATGCCGGACTTGCCGATTCCCGACGTGATCACTTTTGGCGCTACGGAGATCAATTGGACGGTGGAACGATACGCCTCTCCCAATTCCGCACGCAACAGCTCAAGGCTCGATTGCTGGGAAGTGAGGGCGGCGAGGGCAGCGCTAACAAGGTCTGGGTGATTCATCGTACGTCATCCGGGAACGTAGGAGTACAAAACAAAAGAAGGCCCCCTGCTGTAACCAGCAGGGGGCCTTCAATTTACGTCAGTAGTTCTTAACGAACGACCGTGAGGGTCTTCGATGCTACTGTTTCGCCGGCTGTGATCTTGTACAGGTACGAACCCGATGCAACTTCATAGCCATTGGCATCGCGGCCATCCCACTCAACGGCATAGGCACCCGTGTTACCGGCTACTTCTGCATTGTAGAGCGAACGGACCATGTTTCCGAGCATGTCGAAGATCTCGAGCTTCACATTCGTGCGATATGGAACGCGGAAGGCGATCGTCGTCTTACCATTCGATGGATTTGGATAGTTGTCTTCCAATGCGATCGTGTTGTCCGAACCGAACTGCACGTTGATCACATTCGAGAAGCTTTCCGTACCATCAAAGTCAACCTGACGCAGACGGTACTCATACACCGAGTTCGGTGTGACCGCATTGTCAAAGTGACGGTAGTTCGACGTTTGCGAGGAGTTACCAGCACCCTTCACAAATGCGATCTGTGACCATGGAGCGTCTGTCGCAGAAGCATTGTCCACACAGCTAAGTGTGGTCTTGCCCGTTGTCAGGTTCGTCGTTTGCTTCATTGCACGACGCTCGACCGTGAATCCTGCGTTGTTCTTTTCCGATGCCGTTTCCCAGAAGAGATCCACACCGGCATTTCGTGGCTTGCCATCGAAATAGGTGAGTTCCACAGGAACGATACAGTCAACGAAGAGCGGAGGATTGTTGAACGAACGATTGCCGAAGTATGGACGGAGCAGTGGGATCCAGGATCCACGTGTCCATGTCCAGTATCCAAGCGAGTTACCAAGAGCGTCGAGGTGAGCGTAGGCTGGATTACCGATACTTGGAGTAAAGGTATTCCAGTCACCCGATCCACCAGTCAGTTCGAAGGCAAAACGACTGTCGTTCAAGAGTGCGCCGGAGCGCGTACGAACGCGGAAGTTCTTGTCAACGAGCAGCGAGCGGTTTCCGTCACCGAATGCAGGCACGTCACCATACGTGGTCGTGACCATACCCATACGCGACTCCGAAGCACCAAGCTCATAGCCTTCCGTACCTTGTTGCATGACCGATGCCCAATACTCACCAGGAGCAAGAACAACAGGTGCAGGCATGAGATACGTGATCATCTTACCGAAGACAGGGTCTGGAGAGTTGTCCAACTCATCTTCACCGCGACGCTTGAAGATGCGCGAGTTGGCGATACGCTCGTCACCTGGGATACCGCCTTGATCCTTGTAGAGCGAGAACGAGATGTTCAGCACGTCTTGGTTCAATTCGGCCCAGAATGCTTGGTATCCAAGCACGGTGTCTTGCGAATACAACGTGAAGCGCATGGCCACCTGACCGGAAGCATTACCAGCGTCTGCACCATAGGACTCATCTGCCGTCATGGTTGCTGGGATCTGACCCCAACCACTGCCGTTGTACTGAGCCGAAGGTCCTGGGTTATTGCCCCAACCGGAACCGCTACCGCCGCTAGCATAGGCCTTGTGATTCAATCCGCGACCTGTGACACCGGAGAACTGGATCTTCGGTACGTCGTTCGTCGGTGCAAGTGGATTGGTCTCGTAGGCAAATGCAGGGCCGAAGGTCATCGTGAACATCGTGAACGTTGAATCGTTCAACGTATCAAGGTCATTTCCTGGGAAGAAGATACGTCCCGTGACCTTGTAACGACCAGGAGTGGTGGTACGGAAGTTCGCATCAGGGAATGGAAGCAGTACTTCGCGGCTACCGGCAAGTACCGGAACAGTGATCGTACGGCAATAGATCTGCTGCGACTCGTTACCGTCAGGCTTGATCTGGATACGAACCGAGAATGCAGGTGCTGCAAGGCTCGTGTTGTTCGAAAGCTTCACGCGGATCGGGATCCGAGTTGCCTGCGACGCAGGTGCCATCGAATATGGCCAGATCAGTTGAATGTTCGAGAACTCAACATCTGTCACTTCATCAGGATAGAGGATCTTGACGTTGTCGATGAAGAAGTTGTCCTCGTCATCTTGTGGCTGTGGAGGATTCGAGTTCGCGATCGCCATCGTACGAAGGCGGAAGCGGAAGTTCCGTGCACCTTCGTTCACCCAACGGATGATCGTATCAGGCAGCGGGATCGTGATCTTGAAGAACTCGTTGTCCTTACCATCGTCATACAGGTCGATACGCTGACCACCAAGTGGCGAGGTCGATGTGCTGTTGAGCTGCAAGTTCTTGTCGGCAATGTCGTATCCACGCGTATATCCACCACCACCCCAAACGCGGAATGGTTGCGTGTACAATGCTCCGTAACCCCGGATGTCGAACGTCCACGATTGGATATTCGTGATGCCCGTGATACCATCACTGGAAGGTCTTGCAAACTCAACGAAGAGTTCGTCTTGCTTCCGGATGAATGGCGAGATCTGTTGCACGTTCGTTACATCGACACGGTGCTCAGGTCCGATAAGTCGGTTATCCGAGAAACCACGACCGATGTTCGTGAGCTTTCCGGCACGTTGATACGAGATCGAAAGCACAGCATTCTTACGCTTCGATACATCAACAGGGAATGAGCGGAGCTCGTCACCGCCGTACGTATTGAAGGGAGGGATCTCCTGATTACCGAGCGTAACACGGTTCATGCGGATGACCGGCGACTTCAGACGATAGATGTCTGCGTTCGCAGCGGCAACTTCACCACGTGGTGGTGGTGGGTTGTTCGTTCCTTCATCACCGTCAACAACGTCGGATTCAAGGTTCACCCACTTGAAGACGGAAGGCATGGAAGCACCGCCAACAAGGTGGAATTCGTTCACGTCGTCATTGAAGTTCGCAAGGCGACGCATGGAGAACAGGCGAAGACCTGTCGTATCATCAAATGGCCACTGATCACCAAGCGAAGCGCTCATCGAGTCACGTGGCTCGGCGATAACCTTCGTGATCAAACGACCGATCTGCATGTCGATGAACGGATTAGGCTCGAATGGAGGGAAGGTGACCTTGACGAATTCATACGGACGGACAAAGGCACCAGCCCATGCATATGGCTGGTTGACACCATTGATGTCACAGCGCTGAATACCGGAAAGGGCAGAGTCACGAAGTGCAGCGTCGGTGACGCTCTTCGACGTGTTGTACACGATCTTTCCGTACGCTTCATTTTCGATACGGAAGCGGACGCGGAAGTTCGTTCCCTGATTGGTGTAGTTCACACCTTGTGGACCTTGGATGCTGTTCGTCAGGTGTTGCACGATGGCTACCGGCTGAATCGCACCGATACGTGGCTCACCGGCCAGCAATTCATAGTTGTTCGCAGCGGATGCCGGAACGATCACGGAGAAGTCCAAAGGACCCGTGGTCGTTTGAGGGCGAATGCGGTAGTACACGTTGATAACGCGCAGTACGTTCTTCCACTGCTTGAACTTGATAGCGAGGTAATCCTTAGGTACGGTTTGATCGTCATTCCGCGTGGACGTGGCGCGAACCGAACCACCACCTGGTCCAACATTGTAGAGGTACTCCGTGTACTGCGTGTACTTCGGAGCATTGAAGTCCAATGTGGTGTTCGTTGGCATTGGTGTCGGTGGTGTTGTCGAGATCGGCACGCCGGCCCAGTTCAGGCGGCGAGCAGGTCCGGTAACACCGACCGTCGAGTTACAACGCATCCACACCGTGGCGGAGTATGGCGACGTGGCGTTACGAGGTGCAACACCGATGAAGCGCTCATACTGGATGACGATCGAGCTATCCTGACGATTCAAGATCACTTGACCGCTCATGCGGTAGTGCTCTCCAACGCCGGGACGGTTGTTCTTCAAGAACGTCACATTGTACGTCGGTCCACCACCCGATTGTGCTGCCTTACCGCCGATCGGCGTGAGGTTCACATAATAGATGATGAGCTTGTCGTTCGAAAGTGAGCGCTTGAAGTAGACCTTACCGAAGTCGTCCACAGCGTTCGTGTTGTCGTTGTACACAGAGACCTGAAGGTCATCCCAGAACGGGGAGATCAGTGCCGGACGAATGGGTTGGCCATTGACGGTTCCCCAGACACCTTGCAAAGCACCTTCATCGAGAGTTCTGTTCGTGTTGTTGCGGATACCACCTGTCGGCGAAGCGGTGTTATTACCGCAGGCGACCATGGTAAAGCCCCAGTTGTCGACTGTATTGTCCGTGGTCGTATCGGCAGGATTACCGGAGCGCGTGCGATTGTCGTCCGACATCGGATCGTACATCGAGAACACGCCAGGCGAGACCTCCAGAACCGCTCTCTTCGTCGGGAATCCGTTATTGTCGGTCTCCCAGAAGTAACGGCGGTTCGACAGTGCAATGAGTCCGTTGGTCGACACGTAGAACGAGTCGTAACGGACGCCATTGAAGTAGAACGGGAATCCGATGGAGATCGGTCCCGCGAAGGCATTGTCCGTGGAATCCGCCGCATCGCCAGGATTGCGGAAGAATGCACTTCCACCATACTGATTCAAGGCTGAGTTCGTCCAGAATGAGGCAGCATACTGCTTCGGTCCGGATACGATACGGCGCCAAGTTCCAGGCTCCGTGAGCGTATCAATGAACTGTGACGGATCTGGTCGCCAGAAATCCGGTGCTTCGTCGTCGGAGTCGACGAAGTAATACCCTGTCGAGATGGCCGGGTTTGTGACAGCATTGGCAGCGGTGAGTGTGAACGGTAGGGGATACGAAGAAACCGGGCTCTTCGGACCACTCTTCCGCAACACATCCTCGCCATCCTTACCGTCTCCAGCAAAGGCAAGCGATACACTTACCAACCCGGTCACGAGGGCAAGAAGTAGAAGTCTGCTTCTCATGAATACCTCGAAAATGAAACTGTGAACAAGTACATGTAGTTACGATTCGATCTCGATGTTAAGAGTCACGCAATTCCCCTACCCTTCCAATTCAGAAGGGTACATGGCGGTAAAAATGACCAATTCGCGGGTATTAGTCAAGAGGAATTTTACCGTCATGTACGGAATCTTCCTTCGATTGAACTAACAACAACGGGTTGTGTAAAAAGTTTCGACAAAAGAGCATGTTCACTTTACTGATCTGAGTTCCCTTTGGAGTTCATTTTTCGAACATGGTCCGAGATCGCCATTGGATACATTTCGTGCTCAAGTCGCTTCACCCGATCCTGCAACGAAACCGCAGTATCACTGGGTTCCACCAGGATCGACCGTTGCGCGACGATCTCACCTTCGTCGTATCGATCGGAAACCACGTGAACGGTCGCCCCGGTCGAACGATCGTGGGCACGGATCACGGCCTCGTGGACATGAATGCCGTACATCCCCTTCCCTCCATGACGTGGCAACAACGACGGATGAATGTTCACCACAGCTCCGTTCAAGCGTTGGATCACTTTCGCGTCCAGGATCCGCATGAAACCGGCAAGTGCCAACATTTCAATACGGTTATCCTCGATCAACCCAAGCAGCTTTCGCGTGAACTCGTCGCCACGCTCCTCGATGATCTGACATGGGATGCCGTTGCGCCCTGCTACGTCGACGATGCCCGCGTCCGCCTTCGTCGAGACGATCAGCGCCACTGTAAACCCTGCTGTTCCATGCTGTTGCGCGTACTGAACGATGGCATCAGCATTCGTACCGGTCCCGGATCCGAGGATGGCAAGTCGGCATGGATGTGGGGCTGAGCGTGACAGGTCGTTCATGAGCGTTGAGAATCTAGGCAACGAAAGCTCCGTCGACAAACGGAACTTTTACACAATGCCCTTAGTTTTGCTGGCCATGATCAGACACACCCTGCTAACGCTCGTTTTCCTCCTTTCCACCCTCCCCTCCCTTGCTCAAGTGGCCGACACGGCAAATACTCCTCGTGGAACGATCTCGGGGAAATTGGTCGACGCGGTCACGCAGGCTCCGGTCGCAGGTGCGACCATCCTGGTCGTGGGTACAAAGAAGGGTGCCGTGAGCACGACGGACGGGAAGTTCGTGATTAAGAATGTCGAGCCGGGAATCGTGACGTTGCGTGTTTCAAGGATCGGTTACGGTCCGGAACTGGTGAACGATGTCGTGGTAAGCCCCGGGAAGCCCGTCACGGTCTTTGTCCAGATGCAAGAGCTGGTCGTAACGTCGAAAGAGGCAGTGATCGTCGAAGAGGCGTTCCGAAAAGATGCCGAGCTGGTCACCAGTACGCAGATGCTCACGTCTGAGGAGGTCCGCCGCGCCCCGGGCGTGCAGGAAGATGTGGTGCGAGCCGTGGCACTCCTTCCCGGTGTAGCCGTTACGCAAGCCGGCCGAAACGATCTGGCCGTGCGTGGAGGTGCTCCGTTTGAGAATCTCTTCCTGGTCGACAATATCGAAGTACCGAACATCAATCACTTTGGTACGCAAGGATCATCTGGCGGACCGTTGTCGATCATCAATATCGACTTCGTGCGTGATGTGTCGCTCTCCACGGGTGGCTTCGGCCCGCGATACGGCGATCGATTGTCGTCGGTGACGAACATTCAACTCCGCGACGGGAACGATCAGGAGCTCTCTGGAGAGATCAATCTCTCGGCGACTGGCTTTGGGGTGATCGGTGAAGGCCCCCTTGGATCCAACGGCTCATGGATGGTCTCTGCGCGTCGAAGCTACCTTGACCTGATCTTCAAACTGGCCGGATTCGGCTTCATACCTGAGTATTACGATCTCACGGCCAAGGCCTCGTATACGCTGGACCCTTCGAATTCGATCTCCTTCCTCCTGATCGGCGCCCTGGGCACCGTGACGTTCAACAACGACTCCGCCGATAAGCGATACTCGAACAGCCGCGTGGTGGCTCCTACGCAGAATCAGTACTTCTCTGGTCTCACGTGGCGACATCTGTTCGACAAGGGCTTTCTGACGGTAACGCTTGGTCGGACCTTCACCGATTATAAGACGACCCAACAGGACAGTTTGGGATCGACGATCTTTCAGACGTATTCGACCGAAGGTGAAAACTCTCTTCGCGCCGATGTGACCCTGTTGCCCTCGCCGACCGTTGAGATCACCTTTGGTTCACTTTCCAAGTACGGATCGCAGCTTTCGTACGACATTCTCGTGCCGGGCTATGCACGACTTGATCAAAACGGCGTGCCACGTCCGCTGGTGGTCGACACGTCGTTCCAAGCGTTTCGCACCGCACTCTATGGCCAGATGGCGTGGCAATTCAGTGAACGGTGGAAGCTGACCCTTGGTGGCCGATTCGACTATTATGCCTACCTGCCGACGAGTGCCGTGGTCTCACCACGTCTTGCCCTCGCCTATGAACTCACGTCCACCACAACGATCGCCCTTAGCGGCGGCCGGTTCTATCAGGCACCGCAGTACATCTGGCTTGTGGGCGATCCGTCGAACACGAAGACGATGGGGCCAATGCACACGGACCAAGCGGTCCTGTCCTATCAATGGATCGTGACGCCCGAGATCAAAGTGCAGGTGGAAGGTTATTACAAGGTCTATGGCGGATATCCGGCTCGTCTGTTCCGTCCACAGGCCGTGCTGGCTCCAAGTGGATTTGATGATATCTATAGCGACATCCCCTTTGGTCTAGAGCCACTTTCGAACGGTGGTACGGGGACGGCCTATGGAGTCGAGATCTTCATTCAAAAGAAGCTGTCGCCGGAGCTTCCCTTCTATGGGTTGACGAGCATCAGCTTCAACCGCACGCAGTTCGTTGCTGCCGATGGAGTGCAACGTCTGGGCGCATTTGATACACCGATCATCGGAACGATCGCTGTCGGATATCGTCCGGCAGAGCAATGGGAAGTATCGTCAAAGCTGCGCATGTCGCAAGGTCTTCCCTCCACACCGTTCATCACCACTGCGCAAGCAGCCGCGGAAACGAACTTCCCCATCGGCTCCCTTGATTTCCGCTACTACAACGCGGGACCGCGTCTGCCCTTCTTCTATGCGCTGGACGTGCGCGTCGACAAACGATGGTTCTTCTCCGGATGGCAGTTGATCACGTACATCGACGTGCAGAACATCACCGGACGGAAGAATGTGAGCGGCTACAAGTGGAATCAGCAAACACAACAGGTGGAAGCTCAGCAGAGCATTGGCGTGCTGCCATCCATCGGCGTGAACATCGAATTCTAATAGTCAGGGGCCGCCTGCTTGATCACCCACGCAGGGAACGCACCCCACTTCGGATACTTCTTCAACGCTGCCGCTACGTCGGTATCACGTGCAACCTCTGACGTTGCCGGGGCGAACATGCCGGTGGACCAGAACACGATACTACCATAGTTGCGTCCGATGTGTTGCGCAACCGTCGACATGGCTCCCTCGCGCGACGCGTCTTGGCTTGCAAAGACCTGCGGCGCCATGTACATCTTCATGTTCAGCGAAACACCGTGTACGGCTCGCATGTTGTAGTACCATCCCGAGCCGTTGGCGATCGGCGTGCTGTCTTTGATCACGATGGCCACGAACTTCGTGGAATCATCGTTGAATACGCCGTACACATTCGTGCGCGGGACGTCTTGTAATCCGCGTACTCGGATCACACTTCGATAGAGGCGTTCGCTTGGCGCTGCCGTGCGCATCGCCTCTTCGAACTTCCGCACATCCTGTTGCTGGTAGACAACGTACGGAAGGATCAAGGTCAAGAACAACGTGCTCATGCATTATATCCTAATTGTGGTGCTAACCACCGCTCTGCCTCCTCGATCGTCATCCCTTTTCGCTGTGCATAGTCGGCCACTTGATCGCGCATGATCTTGTTCACGGCGAAGTAGGCAGCATCGGGGTGCGCGAAGTACCAGCCACTCACACTGGATGCAGGATACATCGCATAGTTCTCGGTGAGTCGCACACCGATGGCCCGCTCTGCATCGAGCAACGCAAAGAGCGTGGGCTTCTCGGTATGGTCCGGACATGCGGGATATCCGGGAGCCGGTCGGATCCCTTGATAGTGCTCGTGCACCAGATCGTCATTCGACATCGACTCGTCTTTCGCGTATCCCCACAGTTCCTTGCGTACGCGCTCATGGAGCCACTCTGCGCATGCTTCTGCGAGCCTATCCGCAATGGCCTTGACCATGATCGAACTATAGTCATCGTTCTCCGCCTCGAACGATGCACACAACTCGTCAACGCCCTCTCCTGCCGTAACGACAAAGGCGCCGATATGGTCGCGCACACCAGATGCTTCCGTTGCGACGTAATCTGCCAAACTCCGCTGCGGGATCCCCGGCGCTTTTCGACTCTGTTGGCGAAGCATGTGCAGGCGAGCTTGCTCCAAGACGATATCGTCTCCGTCCCGATGTGCAGGGAACAGACCGCATACGGCGCGCGCCTTGATCGAACCATGTTCGATGATCGAGTGCAAGAGTTGTTGCGCATCGTCAAACAGCTTCCTTGCCTCCTTGCCAACCGTTGGGTCGTCGAAGATCACCGGATACTTGCCACGGAGTTCCCATGACTGGAAGAATGGCGTCCAATCGATGTAAGGCTCCAAGGTGGCAAGGGGCACATCGTTGAACACTGTGACGCCAAGCGATCTCGGCTTCGGTGCAACAGAACTGAGGTCAAGCTGGAACGCCGCCTCGCGCGCCTGCTGTATGGTCACGTACGACTTCTCGTCACTGCGCTTCGCATAGTCGGTGCGGACGGCCGCATACTCGGCACGAATGGATTCTTCGAAAGGTCCGCGCAGATCTTCATTCACAAAATTCCCCGCCACGGGCACTGCACGCGATGCATCAAGAACATGTACCACCGTTCCGCTATAGGACGGAGCGATCTTCACAGCGGTGTGCGTACGCGAGGTGGTGGCGCCGCCGATCAACAATGGCAACTTCATACCGCGACGTTCCATTTCCTTGGCAACGTGCGTCATCTCGTCGAGCGACGGAGTGATCAGTCCGCTCAGACCGATGATGTCTACATTCTCCTTGATGGCCGCATCCAGGATGGTATCGGCAGAGACCATCACACCAAGATCGATCACGCGATAGTTGTTGCAACCGAGCACAACGCCCACGATGTTCTTTCCGATATCATGAACATCGCCTTTCACGGTGGCCATCAACACCGTGCCGGTTGGTGAGGACGCTACGCCGGCGAGACGTTTCTCTTCTTCCATGTACGGCGTGAGGATGGCAACGGCCTTCTTCATCACGCGGGCTGACTTCACCACTTGTGGCAAGAACATCTTGCCGGCACCGAAGAGGTCACCGACCTCGTTCATTCCATCCATCAACGGACCTTCGATGATCGACAACGGCGAGCCGTAGTTCTGTCGCGCATCTTCGACATCAACGTCGATGAATTCCGTGATCCCCTTCACCAAGGCATGACGTAGTCGCGATTCAACACTCTCCTGCCGCCATGCCTCATTCTTGACCTCTTGTTTTTCCGCGCCTTTGACCGTTTCCGCGAAGACGAGCATGCGCTCTGTTGCATCGGGACGTCGATTGAGGAGAACGTCTTCGACGTGCTCCAATAGGTCCTTGGGGATCTCATCGTACACGTCGATCTGTCCGGCATTCACGATCCCCATATCAAGACCGGCCTGGATCGCATGATACAGGAATGCCGTGTGCATGGCCTTGCGGACAGGTTCATTCCCGCGGAACGAGAACGAGATATTGCTCACTCCTCCACTTACATGCACGTGTGGGAGATGCTGCTTGATCCAATGTGTAGCGCGGAGGAAGTCGACGGCATAGTTGTTGTGTTCATCGATGCCGGTACCAACCGTAAGGATGTTCGGATCAAAGATGATGTCTTCGGCCGGCATACCCACCGTTTGCGTCAGGATCCTGTACGCGCGTTCGCAGATCTCGATCCTGCGCTCGAACGTATCTGCCTGTCCGCGTTCATCGAATGCCATCACGATCACGGCCGCACCGTAGTCGCGACAGAGACGTGCATGATGGACAAAGGCATCTTCGCCTTCCTTCAACGAGATGGAGTTCACGATGCCCTTGCCTTGCAAACACTGCAAGCCGGCCTCGATCACTGTCCATTTGGAGGAATCCAAGACGACCGGTACACGCGAGATGTCCGGCTCAGAACCGATCAACTGCAAGAAGCGTGTCATGGCCGCTTCCGAGTCGAGCATTCCCTCGTCCATGTTCACATCGATGAGCTGTGCTCCGTTGTCCACTTGCTGACGTGCAACATCGAGTGCCTTCTCGTACTCATTGTTCAGGATGAGCTTTGCAAATGCGCGCGATCCCGTCACGTTCGTTCGTTCGCCGATGTTGACGAAGTTCATCGACGGCGTGATCTCGAGAGGTTCGAGGCCACTCAATCGCAGATGTCGTTCACGGGTCGGTATGCGACGTGGTGCAACATCGGCCACGGCAGCAGCGATGGCGCGGATATGGTCCGGCGTTGTTCCGCAACAACCACCAACGATGTTGATGAAGCCCGCCGTTGCATACTCTCGCGCCTGCTCGGCCATGTAGTCCGGTGATTCATCATAGCCACCCATGGCATTCGGAAGGCCGGCATTCGGATAGAGCGAGACATAGGTCGTGGCAACGTTGCTGATCTCTTCGATGAAGGGTCGCATCATCGACGAACCCAAGGCACAGTTCAATCCAATGCTCAACAGGTCGCGTGCATGGGAGAGCGAGGTCCACATGGCCTCTGGTGTTTGACCGGACAGTGTGCGACCGGACATGTCGACGATCGTGCCGCTGATCATCACGGGGATGGCGGGCATCCCTTCGTCGCGAACCTCGGCATAGGCCTTGACGGCCGCCTTGGCATTGAGGGTGTCGAAGATCGTTTCGATCAAGAAGAGATCGACACCTCCCTCGTGAAGTCCACGCATCTGTTGCTTGTACGCATCGACAAGTTCGCGGAAGGTCACCGAACGAAAACCAGGATCGTTCACATCGGGTGAGAGCGAGAGGGTCTTGTTCGTTGGTCCAACGGCACCGGCCACGAACCGCGGTTTCGACGGCGTGCGTCGAGTCATCTCCTCCACTGCCGAGCGAGCGAGACGTGCAGCTTCCACATTCAATTCATGCACGAGATGCTCAAGCGCATAGTCGGCCTGTGCGAACACATTGCAACTGAACGTATTGGTCTCGATGATGTCGGAACCCGCCTCCAGATACTCCATGTGGATGGAGCGGATCACGTCGGGACGTGTGAGGACCAAGAGGTCGTTGTTCCCTTTCAGCGAACTTGGGTGATCGGCAAAGCGATCACCTCGAAAGTCAGCTTCCTCCAACGCGTAGCGTTGGATCATGGTGCCCATGGCACCGTCAAGGACAAGAATGCGTTCGGTAAGGAGCTGTCGGATATCGATCATAGTTCACAAAACTACGATTCGATGCACCATAACCGTTGTTGACGAGATGGTATAGTGGATCCGCGTGGTGCGAACCGAGAGGATGTAGGTCCCATCGTCACATGCTTCGGTGCGGCGATACGGGTGCGGATACGGGTCCGTGCACAACACTCGCTCCACATGTGCCTTGAGCACATGGTCTCGTTCGAGGACCAAGGCGACATCCGGATCGAAGACCACCGTGAAGGATGGTTGCAACGCAGCATCATCCACCCATCCCGCCTTGCTGCCTTCGAAGGCATCGGCATAGGACAGATAGGGTTTGATGTCGAGGATCGGTGTGCCATCGAGCAGATCTGTCTCTGCGATGGTGATGCGAAGTCCACGGACCTCGACAAGGCGAGCAACACTAAGGCCAATGGGATTCGGACGATGAGGAGATCGGGTGGCGAAGACCCCGCGTTTCACGGCACTTCGCGGCGGGAGCACCTTGGGTTTCCAGGCATCGGCACGATGGAACCAAGAGAGGATCCAGATCCGCTCAAAACCGTCGAGGTCCTGCAGGGCCTGTTCGAAGTTGAGATGTGGTTCAAGGTCGATATGGGCAAGGTCGATGCGCTCGTCCACCCCCGGCTGCCGTGGGGCATCGTACTTGTTCACGTAGGGTGAACGCAGAATGCCGATGGGGACGACGTTCACCGTTGATTGCCAACGGAGAGCGAAAGGAACAGACCGCCGAAGTTCGTGATCGGGAGGCCTTGCATGCTCTCGAGTCCAGGTGAACCGAACGGTATCACATAGTACCGCATGTTCACGCCGATCATATTTCCCTTGGTGATGGCGCCAAAGTTCGCACCAAGCCCAATGAAGCCTCCGAACCGACCGTGGACCGTGGCATCGCCGAACGAGCTGAAGAACTCGTGGTAATATGGCACGCCATTCGGACCTTCGGTGATGTATGGCGTCTGGATGATCATCGAAGGGCCCACGCCCATGCCGATGTAGGGACGGAACGAATCGGACAGGCCCTTGGAGAACAGTCGATACTGCACGCCGATAGTGAGTGGCACGACGAAGAGTCGGTTCACTTTCCCGTAGACAACGGGGATGTTGCCCAGGTAGACGTTCTCGATCTCGTCCGTGCTACGGTAGGGCGAGAAGAACAGATTGATGAACCCGGTCAGATCCTCTGCCAATTTGGTCTGATAGAATCCGCCAAAGGCCCAACCACTGTTGGAGAAGATCAGGTCGAGTCCGAACGCCTTGGTCGCCGGCTTGTCAAGTCCGTCGTTCTCGAGCAACGGACGCGGCGATGTGAACACGATCACCGTGTCTTCCGGCTTGCGTGGACCTTCGGGCGTGCCTCCGGTTTCCTGTGCCACGACCGTGGACGGGCAGAAGACGAGGCTGCAGAGGATACCGATGAGAAGGAGTGTAAGGCGCATTCCTTGCAAGTTACCGTCAAGTGGTGAAAGTTACAGAACCGACCGACTGTGGATAACATTGTTAGTCCGTGCCAATTCCGTAGTTTACTTGTCCGACTTGATAACGTCCCCATGCGCCTCAGAGACCTCCAACGCCTCATAGATTCCGTTTTCTTGCCCGATGCCGCCATGCGCGGTGACAACATCGGAGTACACGTCGAATCGGCGAACGGCGAAGTGCATTCGATCCTCGTCTGTCTCGAAGTGACCGATGCCGTTGTTTCCGAGGCCGTTGATCGCTCCTGCGACACGATCATTGCCTTCCATCCGCTGATCTACACTCCGATCTCTCGTCTGCAACGCACGGATAGGGTCGGTCGCATCCTTTGTGAACTGATCGCTCGCGACATCACCCTGCTCTGCGTGCACACGGCATTCGATGCCTACCCTCAGGGCACCAACTACCTCCTCGCACACAAACTTGGCCTCACGCCTGAGCGACCGCTCGTCCCGTCCGATTCCGGCAACGGATATGGCATGGGTATCGTGGCAAGGGTCGAAGGTGGCATGGCCTTCGAAGAGCTCGTCGATCGTGTTCGCACCGTCTGCGGCGCACCCGTGCGTTTCAGTCCTCCCCCTTCCGACACCGTTTCGACCGTGGCCATCGTGGGAGGCAGTGGCGACTCGTTCACGTCCGACGCATTGCGGTGCGGAGCCGATGTGTACATCACCGCAGATCTGAAGTATCATGCCTTCCATGCCGCCCTTGGTCGCATCGGATTGATCGATCCCGGCCATTATGAAATGGAGCAGTTCGTGATCGACGGCATCGTCGACACGCTCCGTCAGCTCATCACTTCTCCTATGTCAATCCAACGAAGCACAGTGATCACCAATCCTGTTCAGTATGCTTCATCACAAACAGACAGTACTTCTCAATCATAACCACACGGAATCTCCATGGAGCAACAGATCACACTCTTAGCGCGCCTGTCGTACATCGACGCGCATCTGGACGAGTTGCATGACGAACTGGGCGACTTGCCACAAGAGGTCAAGCGTCACGAAGAGATCGTGAAGGCGAAGACACTCGTCACGGAGGCCACGGCCAAGTCCCTGCACGAGATCGAGCACCTCCATGGAACGGCCCATGTGACCATGCAAGAGATGACGGACAAGGAAACCAAGCTCACCGAGCAGCAGTTCCAGGTCAAGAACAATCGCGAGTTCGATGCGATCACGAAGGAACTCGAGCACATCAAGGTTGAACGTGCCGCATTGGATGAACGCCTCCGCACGAGCGCCGTCAAGGAAGAGAATCTCCGTTCGTTGCTTGAAACACAACAGCGCGATCTTGATGAAGCGAAGAGCGTCTTGGCTGATAAGGAAAAGGAACTCGAAGAGGTCAGTGGCGTGAACAACGACGACCTGCGTCGCTATCTCGAGCTACGAAAGAAAGTGATCTCCCAGGTCGAAGACTCATTGCAAACCGAGTACGAGCGCATTCGCACGTTCCATCGCGAAGCGGTGGTGGCCCTTCGCCGCAACAGTTGTTCCGGTTGCTACAGCGCCATTCCAAGCCAGCGCATCATGGAGATGAAGTACAACCGCCATAAGGTGTACACCTGTGAGAACTGCGGTCGGATCCTTGTCACCGAAGACGTGACCTTGGACATCGAGGCAGAGGTCGAAGGAACGGCATAAGGAAACGGAAGAACGGATACGGAAGGATGACGGGCAGTCGCTGCAGCAATGCAGAGGAAAGTCCGAACTCCACAGAACAGCACGCTTCCTAACGGGAAGGCACGCTTGCGTGACGGCAAGTGCAACAGAAAGCAAACCGCCATTCGTTTTGCGAATGGTAAGGGTGAAACGGTGGGGTAAGAGCCCACCAGCGACCCGGGCGACCGGTCGGCTAGGTAAACCCCGTGCGGAGCAAGATCAAACAGGGTCGAAGAACACGCAAGTGTTGTGGTGTTGTTCGCATCACGCGGGCTCTCAAGCCCCCTTCGGTCCGGGTAGATCGCTTGAGGGCGACGGTGACGTCGCTCCCAGATAAATGACTGCCTCGTTCGCTTGCGAACAAGACAGAATTCGGCTTACAGGAGTCTTTCCGTGTCCATTCCTCCCTTTCCATACCCTGTCCCATCATCTGTTCCAGCCGACCCGGTGTTACGCGAATTCTATCCGGAGTTCGTCGAACGGTGGCTGGCCGATCTTACGTCGCAATGGCCCGAGATCGTCGAACGGAACGATGCGGAGGAGATGTATCGTTTCGGTCATACGATCAAAGGTTCCTTTCTTCAGTTCGGGCTGAAGGAACTGGCCGGCATTGGCAAGGATATCATGGCAGCGTCGGCCGAGAACGACTGGACCACAGCAACGTACTACGTCAACGGTCTGACGGAGATCTTGCAGGTCCTGCATCAACGCAACAACTCATCTGAACCAGGAGCACACGAATGAAGAAGAGCACATTCCGCAGCGTCGGCATGTTCATCACGGCAACGATGGTGTTCGCATTGGTCTCTGTGGCGGCCACGGCACAAACGCGTGTTGCGGTTCTGCCATTTCGGAACATGGATGGAGCCATCAAGTACAATCCATGGTGCATTCAGCTCGCAGATTCGCTCACCAAGGAGCTCTTGGCCATCGATCCTGCACAGAAGAAGTTCATCATCATTCCTGCGGACAGTATCGAGATGGCCATCAGCGAATTGAACCTCGACCCTACGAATCCGCAGTACGAAAGCGATGTATGGAAGGCCGTGAAGTCGCTCCGAGCCGAGCGTGTGATCCAGGGGAATTTCTTCATGCAGCATGAACGAGTTCTGCTGAACGCCTACATCTTCGATCCTGAGACCAAAATGTCGGATCCAACGAATCAAGCAAAGAACATGTACAAGTCTCCGTCGGCCATCCTCGAGGTGATCAAGCCCATGGCACGGAAGCTTCATCCGGGACTCATGCAATGAACGACGTTACGTTCGAACTTCCCGTCCTCCAACCAACGGCGGAACAGCTCGCCGGTCGTCGACCCGAATGGCTCAAGGTTCGCGCACCGGGCGGAGAAGACTATGCCCGTGTGAAGTCGATGATGCGCACCAAGGATCTGCATACCGTGTGCGAAGAGGCACGCTGTCCGAACATCACGGAATGCTGGAATGCCGGCACTGCCACGTTCATGATCGGTGGCGACACGTGCACACGCTCCTGTGGCTTCTGTGCCGTCAAGACCGGTCGCCCCATGCCGATCGATGATGGTGAACCGATGCGAGTGGCAGAGGCCATTCATTCCATGCATCTCAAACACGCTGTCATCACATCGGTCAATCGTGACGAGCGCAAAGATGGTGGTGCCATCCTGTGGGCAGAGACCATCACTGCCTCACGCAGCTTGAATCCGGATACGTCGATCGAAGTGTTGATCCCCGATTTCAAGGGCAACATGGAGAATCTTCAGCGCGTGATCGATGCACGACCGACGATCCTGGCGCACAACACCGAAACGGTTCCCCGACTCTACCGTCGCGTTCGCCCTCAAGGCAAGTATCAATGGTCGCTGGACCTCCTTAAGGAGGCGAAGCGGCAGGGAATGCGGACGAAGACCGGCATCATGCTTGGCTTGGGTGAAACACCGGACGAGATCTTTCAAACGATGAAGGACCTTGTTGCCGTGAACGTCGACATTCTCACGCTTGGTCAGTATCTGCAGCCAACGAAGAATCATCTCCCCGTCGATCGATTCGTGCACCCCGACGAATTCGCCTACTACAAGAAGGTCGGACTCGAGCTTGGATTCGACTACGTTGAATCCGGTCCGCTCGTTCGCAGCTCCTACCACGCCGAACGCCACGTATGATCACGGTCACCGTCCTCGGAAGCGGCACGTCCACCGGCGTCCCTACCGTGGCCTGTACCTGCGCCACGTGTTGTTCCACCGACCCTCGTGACAAGCGCCTGAGAACGTCGCTCCTGGTACAAAGCGCAACCACCACGGTCGTGGTCGACACTTCGATGGACTTCCGCCGGCAGATGCTCGATCATCATGTGATGGACATCGATGCCGTTGTGTACACGCACCACCATTTCGATCATATCGGTGGGTTCGACGACATTCGCCCCTACAACTTCCGTGCGCAGAAGAACATGCCCATCTATGCGTTGCGGCGGACGATCACAGCACTACAGCAGACGTTCCCGTATGCATTCGATGAGCCTGAACAACTTGGTGGCGGTGTGCCGATGATCGATGTGATCGAGATCGACGATGAGCCATTCGTGATCGGCGACATTTCTGTGCAGCCTATCCCACTGCTCCACGGCTCTCTCCGCGTGAATGGATATCGATTTGGTTCGCTTGCCTATTGCACCGACACCAATGCCATTCCGCCTGACTCGATGCACCTCCTCTCAGGTGTGGAGCTGATCCTCGATGGACTGCGTCCGCAGCCCCATCCAACACACTTCACCGTCACCGAGGCCGTTGCCATTGCCGATCGATTGCAACCGCGCATCACCTACCTCACCCACATTGCGCATCAGATCAAGCACGACGTTGTCGAGGCATCGTTGCCCGACCATGTTCGTCTTGCCTACGATGGCCTTCAGATCACACTTTCGTGAAAAAAAAAAAGCCCAGTATCTCTACTGGGCTTCGCGGGCTGGGGACCGGGGGTTGACGATCCCTTCACCTGCATGGGGTGTCTGCGTTCGGTCGGGCTGTAAAGGGGTTTTCTTGGAGGCGCATGAGCTACAGTGAAAGGACCCGACCGACATCATGTCTGTATAGACGCGTCAGCGTGGAAACTGTTTCAGTTTTTTGAGTTTCCGAACGGGCAAAAAAGAAGGACGTTCTTTGTCACGTCCTTCTAAGTACTTGCTATTTATTCGCTTGGCGGGTTTTCCACATCTTCGTCCGGTTCCGTTTCCTGTTCCGTTTCCGGCTCCTGTTCCGTTTCTGACTCCGATCCCTGTTCCACCTCCCAGTACGCACCGGAATTCGCCTCTTCGTCGATCTTCACGCCGATATGCTGCTCTTCCATGAGGATGGCCAGCTGTTTCCGGAGCGTCTTGTGATCCGTTTTCACCGAATAGGACTCATCTGTTTCGATCAAGGTTGTGGTGGTCTTCAACAGATCGTCGATCTCCCGCAACTTGGGAAGGTCCGACATTGAGTTCAAGCCAAAGATCCGCATGAACTCATCCGTCGTGCCATAGAGGAGTGGCTTGCCGATGGCCTCGGACCTGCCGACGATGGACACAAGTTGTTTCTCGACAAGGGAGTTCACCACTTCCCCACTGTTCACGCCGCGGATCGCTTCGATCTCTGCTTTCGTGATAGGCTGTCGATAGGCCACGATGGCCAACGTCTCGAGCGCAGCTTGCGTCAGTCGTTTCCGATTCTTGGCCTTCAAGAGGCGTTGGACGAGTTGACCGTGTTGCGGTGTTGTGGCGAACTGAAAACCTCCGGCGATCTTCACGATGCGGAATGGTCGATCGGTCTTCTCCAGTTCGTCGTTGATCTCATCCACCAATTCGTCAAAGTATCCGGGCTTCACTTCGAAGACGGGACGTGGTGCTTCGGGTTCTGCCGGCGCTTCGCCATCAAGAGGAAGTTGTTGCTGACCCGGGATCTCTTGCGTTGGGTCTTCGTCCACGAGCACACGCTTGATCGCACGCGCCGTGAGCGGATCATCGCTTGCGAAGATCAACGACTCCAGTGCACGCAACTGATCGTAGCGCGACAATGTGAAGAAGTACGGGATGTGAAGGTCCGAAGGGACGATCTCTTCAATAGTATCAGTCATGGCTTTCTTCCTCGTCTGTCTTGTTCACCACCACAATATCGTCGAACGATCCGTCCTGTTGAATGCGGATCAACTGATTCTTGGCGAGTTCAAGCAATGCCAAGAACGTCACCACGATATGCATCTTCGTCAGCCCCACCACGAGTTCAAAGAACCGCACGCTCGGTCGAGCACGAAGCAAGTGGACGATCTCTTCTGCCTTCTCTTCCACGGTGATCGGGAACCTCGTGACCACGTGGGCACTTGGTTCGTCCGGAGCACGTTCAATGGCTCGCTTCAGGGCCTTGAGCAGATCGAACAACGTGGCGTTCCGATAGGCTCCATCGCTTTGCGCGTGGATCTCTTCGGCCTCGAACAGCTGCCGATACATCACGTATCGCTGCTCTTCGGCCGCCGTGTTCATGCTCTCTGCTGCTTCTTTGTATCGCTTGTACTCGATCAATGCCTTGACGAGTTCTGCACGCGGATCTTCTTCTTCCAGATGTTCACCCGGGATCCCCGTTGGATCACGCGGTAGGAGCATCTGCGCCTTGATGCTCACAAGCGTCGATGCCATCACCACGAATTCCCCCGCAAGCTCTAGGTCCAGCAGCTCCATGAGCTTCACATACTCAAGGAATTCCGCCGAGATCGAGGCGATGGGAATGTCGTAGATATCCAACTCGTCTCTCTTGATGAAGAACAAGAGCAGATCGAGCGGACCTTCAAAATTGCTGAGCTTGACGTTATACATACTGTCTCGGTACACGAGCCGAAATGGCCGTAGTTATCTCATACGGGATCGTGCCGGCCCATGCCGCCACTTCCCGCGCATCGATCCTCTCAATGCGAGCATGCGGGTCTTGCTGTTCACCGATCAAGACCACAGGGTCATCGATCGCGACCTCGTCCGATCCCACGTCGACCATGCATTCATCCATGCAGATCGTGCCAACGATGGGATATCGCTTGCCACGGATCAAACACCATGCGGAACCCGTGAGACCGCGCATGTAGCCATCTCCGTATCCGATAGGGATCGTCGCAATGGTCGTTCGACGTTGCGAGATCCACCGGCGTCCGTAGCTCACCGAATCACCGGCGTCGATCGTTCTCGTGCTGAGCACTTTCGTGTGCAGTGAGAGCACCGGACGGAGATCGTGATGTGCGTCGGGGTAGGCATACCCGTAGAGCGACAGACCAGGTCGGACCATGGTCCAGGGTCCTTCGGCCGCCTGCCAGATCCCTCCGGTATTGGCCGCATGAACATGGGCAAAGCTACGACCTCGGGCCGACAGCTCCGAGATGAGGGTGCGGAATGTGGACAACTGGTGCTGCATGAACTCGCTACCCGCCTCATCGGAGGTCGCGAAGTGTGTACAGATGCCATCAAGAGCAAGGTTCGGGAGGGCGGCAAGGGCCTCGATGAAGGCCGGAGCGTCGGCAGGTGTCACACCCTCGCGGTGCATGCCGGTGTCGATATAGATGTGGATCGATGCCACATGCTCTGCACGACGTGCGGCATCGCTCAGTGCGCGAGCCTGTCCGAGATCGCACACCACACTTGCGAACTTGTGCAAGACAACGGCATCCGCCTCTGCCGCTGCGATGGGCGTGAGGATCATGATGGGCCGATGCAC
Organism: Kapaibacterium sp. (SeqCode); assembly: GCA_044224925.1. GTDB lineage: Bacteria > Bacteroidota > Ignavibacteria > Kapaibacteriales > Kapaibacteriaceae > Kapaibacterium. The sequence continues at coordinate 7,631 of JBGAJM010000005.1, read as the reverse complement.
ACCGGCATACCGGAGATGCACTCCTTCGTCAACAAAGGCAACACCGAGCATGTCGACGCCCAGGTCCTGCAGATGTCGACTCACGGCCAGCATGCCATGTCCGTAAGCATTGGCCTTGACCATGGCCAACACGGCCATTCCGGGCGCTTTGCGTCGGATCACGTCGAGATTGTGACCAAGTGCACCAAGATCGATCCGAGCGATCGTACTTCTCATCGTCCAATGCCCTCCAACGGGTCCACCCATTCAAAGGCGCGTCGTATCTCGTCGGTCGGAAGTCCGGCCCCTAAGGCGCACAGCAACTTGATCCTGGCCTTCTGGCCATTCAGATAGTCGGCAAAGATCACGCCGGCATCGTAGAGTCCACGTCCTGCTCCTTCGTACGCATACGTGTGCTCGATGCGTCCAACAGGACATCGGGAGACGAGCACTACGGGAAGTCCGGACTTCACAGCATCGGCCAGCTCATAGTAGACCGACGGGGTCACGTTGCCGACGCCAAAAGCCTCGACCACCAGTCCCTGTGCCCCTTCCGCCCTACACAGCCGTATCAGCTTCTCATCCATGCCCGCATAGGACTTCAGGAGCGGGACGAACGACGGTAGCGACGTGGTCGAAAAGACCTCGCGATGCAGGGGGCGACGCGTGAGGAGGACGTGACCATTGGTGATACGACCGAGTGGACCGAAGTCAAAGGATGCAAAGGTGGAAAGGTCTTCGGTATCTGTCTTCGATGCCTCGCTTGCAGCGTTGATGATGCCGCCGAGGATGACGGTGACGCCGCATCCGCGTAGGACGGGCGTTCCGGCTGCGTCGATGGCATCGCGGAGGTTGCGTGGTCCGTCCCAGTCGGGCTCGCTCGAGTTGCGCATGGCACCGATCACGACCACCGGTTTCTCGGTAGCGACGGTGCAATCCAGGAAGTAGGCCGTTTCCTCGAGTGTGTCGGTGCCATGGGTGACGACAACGCCGTCAACGTCGGGATCGTCCACATAGCGCTGGACAAGCCGAGAGATCTCGAGCATGCGCTCGGGGGTGATATGCGGACCGGGGTATGTGCCGTACTCGTGCACCGATAAGCGGGCCCGGTCGCGGATCCCGGGGATCCGTTCGAGGATCTCACCGCCGGAAAGGCTTGGCACCACTCCACCAAAGTCGGTGTCGAGCTTCGAGGCAATGGTCCCACCCGTGAAGATTAGGACAACATGGGGAAATGTCATACTGCAAAGATATGACGTCGGCGTACCGCCGTGCCTCTCTCCATGTTATTTTTGAAGTCTATGATCATCACGCCATCACATTTGCGATCCATTGCCGCCTACACTCCGGGAGCCTCTCCCGAACAGATCAGAGAGCAGTATGGATTGACGAATGTTGAGAAACTCGCGTCGAACGAAAATCCGCTTGGTCCATCGCCACTCGGCGTGGCCGCTGCGCACATTGCGTTGACCAATGCGCACATCTATGCCGACGGTGGTCTGAAACTTCGGGTCGCCCTCGCCAAGCATCATCACTGCACGTCCGACCACATCACGGTCCACAATGGTAGCGATGCCATCATCCATCAGATCATGCGGACGTTCCTGTTGCCGGGAGAGACCGCACTCTCGTGCAAGGGTGGCTTTGTGAGTTTCGGTATTGCCGTTGCGATGAATGGGAACGAGCCAACATATGTGCCGCTGACAAAGGACCATCGGTTCGACGTCGAGGCACTGGCCGCTGCAGTGACAGATCACACGAAGGTGGTCTACATTCCGAATCCGAACAATCCGACCGGTACGTACATCACCACCGACGAACTGACGTGGTTGCTCGATCGCATCCCCGAGGATCGGATCGTGGTCCTGGATGAAGCATACCATGAGTATGCGATGATGCTCGCACCCAATGATTATCCGGATGCGATCGCCCTCGGTCGCCCGAACGTGATCGCACTACGCACGTTCTCGAAAGCCTACGGTCTCGCAGGACTCCGTGTCGGATACGGTGTCGGACATCCCGACGTGATGCAGCATTTGATCAAGACCAAGCTCCCCTTCGATCCGAACGCCATTGGTTGTGCTGCGGCGCTGGCCGCGCTCGAGGATGTTGACTTCGTGCAGCGCACCACAGCACTGAATGCAGATGGACTTCGCATGCTTCAAACGGCATTGCGCGAAAGTGGATATGCAACCGCTGCGAGTGTCGCGAACTTCGTGATGGTGGACTGCGGAAGTATCGACCTTGCCAAGGCGTTTCATCACGACCTTCTTCAGCATGGATTCATCACCCGACCGCTCACCGGATTCGGGTTGCCACACTGTGTACGGATCAGCACCGGTACCACAGAACAAATGGAACGACTCTCTGCGGTCGTTCGCGAGATCGCACCGAACTACACCTCACTCATCACAGAACCATCATGAGCGCCGAAGCACAAGATTTCCTGCCCCTCAATGGCACAGACTTCATTGAGTTCTACGTTGGCAACGCCAAGCAAGCAGCCTACTTCTATCGTACGGCGTTTGGCTTCAGTCTCGTTGCCTATGCGGGTCCGGAGACAGGCGTCCGAGACCGTGCATCGTATGTGTTGCAGCAGAACAAGGTTCGCCTTGTCCTTACCACGCCCATGCATCCCGACTCTCCGATCAACGCCCATATCGCCAAGCATGGCGACGGTGTGAAGACCCTGGCCTTGTGGGTGGACGATGCCTATAAGAGCTATGAGGAGACCATCAAGCGTGGTGCCAAGAGCGCACAAGAACCGATCACGCTCACGGATGAGTTCGGTGAGGTTCGCCTTGCCTCCATTCACACCTATGGCGAGACGATCCACACCTTCGTGGAACGCAAGAACTACAAGGGTGCCTTCATGCCGGGCTTTGTGGCCATGGATGACGGCTATGTAACAGAGGGCACTGGCCTTCTCTACGTGGACCATTGCGTTGGTAATGTTGAACTCGGACACATGAACGAGTGGGTGGAGTTCTACGAGAACACACTCGGCTTCAAGCTCTTGCTCACGTTCGACGACAAGGATATCAGCACCGAGTACTCGGCACTCATGTCGAAGGTGGTGAGCAATGGTACGGGCTACGTCAAGTTCCCGATCAATGAACCCGCTGCCGGCAAGAAGAAGAGCCAGATCGACGAGTACCTTGAATTCTATCATGGTGCCGGCGTTCAGCACATCGCCATTGCGACGAACGACATCGTTAAGACCGTATCGGAACTCAAGCGCCGTGGTGTACAGTTCCTTCAAGTACCGGACACGTATTACGACGATCTGCTCGACCGTGTGGGCCCGATCGACGAGGACATTGCTCCGCTCCGCGAGCTGGGCATCCTGGTGGATCGAGATGACGAAGGATATCTCCTTCAACTCTTCTCGAAGCCCGTCGAAGACCGCCCCACCTTGTTCTATGAGATCATTCAACGCAAGGGCGCAAAGTCCTTCGGTAAAGGGAACTTCAAGGCACTGTTCGAGGCCATCGAACGCGAACAGGCACGCCGCGGAAATCTGTAAGAATTTGTCATTTCTTGTTCCACACACATTGTGATGTTATGAGTCCTGCACCCGCAAAGGGCAGCAAAGCGAAGAAGGCGGCCGCCGTGAGCCATGCGAACAACGAGTTCCTGGAATCGGTCAACTACTACTTCGACAAGGCTGCTGCGACGATGAATCTTTCTGCCGGTCTGCTCGATCAGATCCGCGTTTGCAATTCTGTTTACTACATGCAGTTCCCTGTGCGTATCAAGGGCGACATCAAGGTAGTGCAGGCATGGCGCGCAGAACATTCGCACCACAAGCTTCCTGCCAAGGGTGGGATCCGGTACGCATTGTCTGTGGACCAAGACGAAGTGCAAGCACTTGCTGCACTGATGACGTATAAGTGTGCAGTGGTGGACGTGCCATTCGGTGGTGGTAAGGGTGGAATTCGTATCGATCCGAAGGCCTACACGGTCGAAGAGCTCGAGCGCATCACACGCCGCTACACGGTGGAACTCATCCACAAGAACTTCATCGGACCGTCGGTGGACGTACCGGCACCGGACTATGGTACCGGTCCTCGCGAAATGGCATGGATCGCCGATACGTATCAGGCATTTGCCACGGGTGAGATCAATGCTCTTGCCTGTGTGACCGGCAAGCCTGTCGGCCAGGGCGGTGTGCGCGGTCGTACGGCAGCTACCGGACGTGGTCTCTTCTTCGCTGTTCGCGAAGCCGTGAACGATCCGAAGTTGATGAAGAAGTTGAAGATGGACGTCGGTTTCGCCGGAAAGCGCTGCATCGTTCAGGGATTTGGCAACGTGGGATATCACGCCGCGAAGTTCCTTGCTGAGGGCGGCGCCACGGTGATCGGTGTGATCGAATGGGATGGTGCAGTTGTGAACCCGAAGGGCATCGACATCGAAGCCCTCAATGCCCATCGCAACAAGAAGGGATCGATCACCGGCTTTGCAGGCGCCAAGACCATCAAGGATGGCAACAGCGTACTCGAGCATGATTGTGAGATCCTCGTGCCGGCAGCATTGGAGTCGCAGATCCACAAGGGCAACGCATCCAAGATCAAGGCGAAGATCATTGCCGAAGGCGCGAATGGACCGATCACGTCCGACGCAGAAGAGATCCTTCTCAAGAAGGGCATCTTCGTGATGCCTGACATGTATGTGAATGCCGGCGGTGTGGTCGTGTCGTACTTCGAATGGCTGAAGAACATCAGTCACGTTCGCTTTGGCCGCATGGACAAGCGCTTTGAAGAAGGCACGAACATTCGCTTGGTCGAAACCATCGAGTCGCTCACCGGCAAGAAGCTCACGGGCGCAGAGAAGAATCTGATCGCACGTGGTGCTGATGAAGAAGACCTGGTGAACTCCGGATTGGAAGACACCATGATCTCGTCCTACAAGACGATCATGGACATCTACTACAACAATCCGAAGGTGAAGGATATGCGTACGGCAGCATTTGTGAGCTCGATCGATAAGATCGCGCAATCGTATCTGTCGCTTGGTATCTTCCCGTAAGTCGAGCAACGTTGACAACATGAAAAAGCCGATCGCTCTCATGAGCGATCGGCTTTTCTTTTTGTCCTACGTGGGTCTATGCGATCAACGGATCACCGAAATGGTGCGCGTGGCGATCATACCCAAGCGCTCGATGCGCACAAGGTACATTCCGCTTGCGATCCCTGCCGTGTTCCATGTTGCCATGCCGCCCTCTGCCTGCATGCTTGCCACCGTTGCACCGGTACCATCGATGATCGTGACCATCATGGGTGAAACATCGCTGGACGAGATCGTCACCACGTCGTTCGTTGGATTTGGTGCAATGGCCAGTGACGATGCTCCTTCTTCCTGCACCGAAACGGTGCTTGCGCGTACCCACGGAATGTCGATGGTGCCGGCGCTCGTCACGACGGACACCGAACCGGAGCCACCATTGCCGCTTGCGACCGTCTTGAAGCACACTTCGACCGCACCGGCTTTCGCAACGGAGAACGGAAGCGTTGGTGCGTCGTACACAAGAACGCCTTGATCACCCTTGATCTCTGTAGCACTGATCGTGAAGGCGCACGGTGCCGAGGTCGTAAGGGTCACGCACTGCTTGTTCTCAGCATCGGACGTGAACTTGAGCGTGTCCTTGCTCAACGTGAACGGCAAGATCACGGCTGCCTTGATGACCATGGTATCTGCCGAACCACCGCTCGCTGCCGTGGTCACGATCGTTCCCGTAAACGTGCCGGCCGTGGACGGACGGAACTGAACGGAATACGAGGAAGATGCACCCGGTGCGATCACGGCCGGAAGAGTGAGGCCCGAGATCGTCAATTCAGAGGATGTTGTGCTGAGAGTTGCTACTGTGACCGGCGAGCCTCCCGAATTCGACACAGTGGTCGAGAACGTCGTATCAGTACAGGTGTAAACGGTACCAAGGTCGAGCGTATCAGAAGCCAACGCCACCTTGCCAGGACCCGATGCATCTGCGACGGTCACGTTGGCAACGGCTGAAAGTTCATTTCCACAGCTATTGGTGACCGTACATGTGTACGGACCGGCATCGGTCTTGGCAACAGCAGCAATGCGAAGCGTTGCCGCAGATCCACCCGGTACCGGTGCGCCACCCTTCTTCCATACGTAGGTGAGGTTGGCACCATCTGCTTTGACGGTCAGGAGAAGCTCGTCACCAACCTTGAGCGCTTGTGCCTTGGGTTGCGTGGTGATCTTCGGTGCGATGTTCACGGTGAGTTTGACGGCTGTTGACATGACGGCCGGGTCGCAGGTGCCGCGTACTTCGCACTTGTACATCCCTTCGTCGGCTGTACTGGTGAGCGGAAGCTTGACGGATGGCCCCGTCTTTCCGACCATCACTTCGTCGTTCTTGAACCATTGATAGCTGAGTGCTGTACCCGTGGCAGCGATGCTGAACGACACACTGTCGTTCTCGCACACCGTGCGCGCTACTGGCTGTGTGGTGATGGCCGGCTTTGTGTCGATGACGATCACTGCAGGATTCGTCGTCGACGAAAGATTGCATCCGAAGATCACGCAATCATACGAGCCAGCATCGTTTGCAGTGGTAACGGCGATCTGGAATTGCTGATTGGTTCCGCCGGGAATGTCGACGCCATTTTTCCGCCAACGATAGGCGGTGGCACCGGTGGCATTTGCCAACAAGACCAATCCGCGTCCGACACAGATGTTCTGGCTCACAGGTTGGGTCGTGATCGCAGGTCCGGCACTGATCGCGAAGGGATTCGACTGCCCCACGGACACACCACGTCCGGCATCAACAAGTCGCAACCGATACGAAGCGCCCGCAGCCTGATTTGTCGGGATGTTCCATGTATAGGTGTTCGCCGATGCACTCACCGATCCGAGGTTCGTCCAGTTATTGCCATCTGAAGAGTACTCAACGTTGAACGTCGTCATGCCGGTCTGCGTCCACGTCATGGTGATCGACTGACCAACGCAGATCGTCTGTCCAGCCGCCGGAGCCGTGATATCAGCTCCACGCACGGTGAGCGTTGACGTCATGGTGTTCCATACATCACCTGCAGCGTTGCCGTTGCCATTCACGGCATTGCCTGCCCCGCGGATCGTGTACACACCGTGAGCGGCAGGAGCTGTCCATCGGAATGGGAATGGTGCGGAACCACCGGCCATGTTCTTGCGAACGATGTGTGTGAGTTCACCGCCGCTGACCTGACTCCCATCCAAGGCCTCGAACGTGCCATTGGCACCACCGGCCTTGGTGATCGAGAGGTTGTAACCTGCTGCTGCAAGCGTTGCATGACCAACGATGAACGTAAAGTCCGTTGTCGATCCAGCGTCGACAACCGTTGGTCCTGTGAGACTCAAGCTCGTGGCCGCGTTTGCAGCCCCGCCATGACATCCCGCACCACCGCATCCATTCGCGGACTGTCCGGTAATGCCACCTGGATTCGCCATCAGAATCATTGGAGCGCAACAAAGCGCAAGGAGGAAGCTCAATGACTTCATACAGTATTCCCTCAAGTGTGCAGATCATGTGTTCGGGGCATAAGGAGTCCGAACTTGGTTGAATGTTACAACACAGGTCGGACGTAAGCAACTTTAGGTCGTGTAATTCCGGTACTCGAACGGTCGCACCCCCGTGTACCGTTCGACCC
>JBGAJM010000037.1:0-8422 GCA_044224925.1 Kapaibacterium sp. (SeqCode) | reverse complement strand
GACGTCGGTGGTCGACCCGCCACCATCGATGATGATGAGCGAGGCTCTCATCCGGCCTTGGGTGGCTGCCAGTTCGCACGCTTCCACTGCATGAGTTCGATCAAAGCATTGCCAACATACACCTTCATCTTGGCCTTGATCGGCACACGTGCTTCGTCGTCGCTGAACCAACCTTCAAACGTTCCGGAGATCCCATAGATACCGGTCCAGTTGGCTTCTCCGGAGAAGTAGACGCACTTCACGGGATAGTTCACGGCATCGATCTCTGCTGCTTCCTGCTTGCCACTGAAGTTGATCACCGTGCTCACGGTATCATCCATGATCGTGGTCGGAATGCGCAGCGACTTCTTCGCATACAGCAACCGGCGCGCGGCGAACAGAAGCGAACTTCCGTCGTTGTACTTCTTCTTGATATCGTAATTCTTCGTGGCCGTCTTCTCTTTGCCCTTGTACTTCTCCATCACGAGCTTACCGGCATCGTAGTCGAAGACGTACTGATCGAAGTCCCATGTGCCCGCATCGTTCTGCGTATTTGCATTGAACTTCATCGAGTACATCATGTTCTCATCCATCCAACTTTCATAGATGGAATGCAGCGACACGAACGGAATGCTCGGATGCGAGTTGATGTAGACCTTGACCTTCGTGCTCTTCTTGCCTTCATACGTGGTGTACGGCTCGATCACGGTCTTGATCGTTCCGAGCGTGATGCCCAGATAACGGCTCGATCACGGTCTTGATCGTTCCGAGCGTGATGCCCAGATACGAAACGCGATAGGTGAGCTCTTCGCCCGGTTGAATGAGGCCCTGTGCTTGTATTGTTGTTGTTCCAATGCCCACAATGCAGACCAGAAGGACTGCGAAGGCGGCAATGGTGCGTTGTTTGATCGTCATCATGTTGTCTTTGTACTCTTGAAGTCTGTGTGTATCAGCGAAGCTTTGCGATCTTCTTCGCTTCCGGGAACAGTTCCATCGCTTTGAGGAACTGCTTGTCCATGTGGAGCATCACCGATGTGTATCCGTTGTTGTTGAACACCATACGTCCAACATAGGCCTTGATCACATCGTGCAGGAAATCTTCGTCTTGCTTGTACTCGTCGTCCTTCCATTCCACGTCCTTGGCCTTGGCATTCTTCTTGAGCATGTCGATCACATCGTCGTCGATCTTGAACTCGCGCAAGAACTTGCCCATGTTGCCTTCATACGTTGCTCGGATCTGCTTGCCGTTCTCCTTCATCAGATCGTCTGCCGTTTGCCAGAACAAATTCTTTGCACGTAGCTTTCGTGCAAGGAATCCGATCGTATCGCTCTTCACGATGTAGTCAGGCGTCACGCCACCACCACCGTACACAGTACGTCCGCTTGCTGTCTTGAACACCGGACGCTTCTTGAGGTTCGTGTCGGAGTTGTCCTTGTCGTGCGTGATGTTATCGCCTTCCTCACCTTCGTCCCTACCCTCTCCGCGGTAGTACTTGGACTTGTCGTCGTACGGCCGCTGGATCAGTCGACCGGATGGCGTGTAGTATCGCGAGATGGTGAGTCGGAAGGCCGAGCCGTCACCCAGGGTATACTGACGTTGCACCAGGCCCTTGCCAAAGGAGGTCTCGCCGACCACCAGACCTCGATCGAGATCTTGGACGGCACCGGAGACGATCTCGCTTGCAGAGGCAGAGCCACCGTTGATCATCACGATCAGCGGAATGTCTTCGAGCGAACCACCGGGGTTGGAGATGAACTCTTCATCGAATTCCGGGCGACGTCCCTTCGTGTACACGATCTTCTGTCCGCCCGTCAGAAACTCATCGGCGATCCGATATGCTTGGTCTAGGTAACCGCCCGGATTGTTCCGTAGATCGAGCACCATTTTCTTCATGCCCTGGGAACGAAGGCGTTCCGTGGCCGACATGATCTCGTCGTACGTGGTGGCGCTGAAGCGATTCACGGTGATATATCCAACATCGGAGCCATCGATCATGAACGAGGCATCAACGCTGTTGATCGGGATCTTATCGCGCACGATGTCGAAGACCAAGGGGTCCTTTTCACCGGAGCGTTTGATGGTGACCTTGACGACGGTGCCCTTTGGTCCGCGCAATTTCTTCGGCACCTGCTCACGCGTGAGCTTGATGGCCGTTGAATCGTTGATCTTGGTGATCTTGTCGCCCGCTTGTATGCCCAAGGCCTCGGACGGTCCACCAACGATGGGCGACACGATGGTGATCGTATCGCTCACGATATCGAATTCCACGCCGATGCCTTCGAAGGAACCCTTGAAGTCCTCTTCCACCTTTGTCATCTCCTTGGCAGAGATGTAGACGGAGTGCGGATCGAGTTCATCGAGCATGCCCTTGATGGCCGCTTCGGTGAGCTTCTGGGTGTCGACTTCTTCGACGTAGTTCTTCTGTGCCATGTTCAGCACTTCGCTGAACTTGCGCACTTGTTCGAACACATTGTCGCCGCTCACAACCGGTTGGACGTAGAGTCCGAGACCGATGCCGAGGAGGACGCAGGTCGTGACCAAAATGGACAGACGGAGGGGGGAGGTTTTCATATAGCCTTCAAATTACGAACGTTCGATGGATGACGGCTCGGTGAAAGGGCTCGTGTATCAGTGCTTCACGAGGATCCGGCCGGTTTGCATAAGCTGGCCACTTCGCACAACACAGGTATAGGCGCCTTCGGGCAGGTCCGTCACGTCGATCTGCAGCGAGCGCGTTGCCGCGCCGCGCCACGTATAGCCCGCAGCATTGGCCCCTACGGCGTCGATCACCTGCACGGTGCACGCCTCGGTGGGTTGCGAGAGCACGAGCGTCACGGTATTCGCGGCAGGCAAGGGAGCGGTGAGAAGGGGCACGGTGGAAGGGATGCCCACCACCGACACGCCCACGGGCATGTTGCACCGAGAGATGCCATCATACCCTACCGCCTTGCCAACACCTTCCAGGGCGAGTTCCTTTTCGGCACAGCCCTTGGTGAAGACGATGGTGTCGCGCACGGGCACGAGGTCTGCGCGCACCGGTTCGAAGCAGACCGTGAGGACGGCAGCCGACCGGGGTGCAAGCGTGATGGGAAGCTGATGCGCAGGGATCGAATAGCGGATGTTACCGCGGATCATCACGGATGGGATCGTGATGCTGAAGATGCCGGTGTTCTGAATGGCGATGTTCCTACAGTCCACCACGCCAAGGTCCACTTCGCCAAAGTTCACGGAGGTGCCGGCGCCGTCGCTCGCAGTGATGGAGAGCGTGAAGCCGGGAATGGTGTCGAGTCGGACCGAGCGATTCCCCGCCGAGTCCACGGCGACCACGCCCCAAATGGCATCGGCGAACGGATCGAGGATCGTCACCGCAAAGCGGAAGACGGAGGCCGTGCTGTCGGTGACGGTGAGTCGACAGTTCTGAAGGCGATCATAGGCAATGGCAATGGTATCAAGACCGAAATCGCTTTGCTCGGTCTCGGTGATGGACACGTCGACGTTCGTCGAACACGCATCCACATCGGTCGTGATCTTCGGTGCGGTATTATCGACGCGAACATCGACGCTGAGATGCTGGATCGAACGCACCATGCATCGATCGCCGATCTTCAACGTGTCGTCGGCCATTCCGGGAATGGTGTACGTGGCGCAATACACAAGACGCAGTGAATCTCCCGGCGCCATGCGCACCGGCATGGTCGCACCGAGGACGTTGATGCTGTGAACTCCGAACGAGATCGAATCGATCACGTGGGGATAGGCGCCGTAGTTGACGATGGTGACGGTGTCGCACCGACCTCTGCCGACCGGCGTGACCCAACTTTTACCGGGAATGATGTTCTGACTTCCCACTTCGCGCAGACCAATGGTGAAGCCTGCGAGTTGCACCGACGTTTGCGAGCGTTGCTCTGCAAAGTCCTCGGCCTCGATCACGGCGGCACCATCGTTGTATGGATTCACGAGCGACATGACGAATCGCACGATGCTTGCCGGGAAGGTTGCGTTCTGGAACGTGAGGACGACGTTGCTATCGGTACCGGGGACGAGTTGCACACGCTTGAGACGCGTGTCGCCCAAGATGGAATCAGACACGATGCCGTTGAGATCGAAACAGCTTGGTGCACCACCGAACTGTGGCGGCGTCACATCGAGCGGACGGAAGGCCATGCCTCCAACGTATCCGTAGGAGTTGGCCTTTCCGTAGCCATACACGTAGATCCCGAAGTTCGTGTCGGCCGACACTGCATGCACTCCGCCACCCATGGCGATCTGCGCATAGGAATACTCGGGGTCCGGGAACACGCGGAAGCGAGCCGGATTCACGGGCGCTCCGTCCAGGATCACGGTGCCCACCTTTGGTGTAGGGATCACGATGTTCAACCACTGTTCCTTGTACACGGAATCGTCCAGTTGCGGATCGTTCACGGAACCAACGTACATGTACGACTGAACATTGACGAATCGATACTTGTCCATGAACTGTTCGCTTGGCGGGATCACCATCATGAACGGATCGCCATAGTTGTTCGGCACTCCGGACGATCCTCCGGATGGTGATGAACTTTTCTTGAAGGCAGCGATGAGTGATGGCCGCGTGGTGCGCACCACTGTTGGCTGGAGAAGGGCGCCCTCGTAGAATTGTCCCTTCTTGAGAAGAGCAACGGTATCGGCGTCGACGACCACCTTGGTGGAATCGAAGCCGGCAACAACGCGGAAGAGATCGTTCCCGATCCCGATCTCGTCGCTCGGAAGCGCAAAGGGCGCAAGAAAGGCGCGCTTGCCCCACGTGCGCACGGGATTCATCTGCTCGATCACGCAGTCGCGCGACGAGAGTTCACCGGCCTGTTGAATGGGCAACGTTGCACGCTGCTGTCCACCGAACACGGCAACAGGCTTCGAGGCGCGAACCGTCGAACCCGTAAGATCGGCGAATGCATCGGTGGCGGGATCTGCCTGCACGAGGTACGACTCGCCACGGTTCAGCACAACGGACTGTGGTCGTACCACTACGTTTCGATACGTGGGTGCCGTTGGCACGATGTCGACCACCGTACTGTCTTCCGTTGCCACAACGGCGAACTGCGATGGCGTCGAGCTTCCGCTCAACGCACCGAAGCCGGCGAGCTTGGCATCCGATGTGTAGGCCATCACCACATAGTCTTCGGCCAACGCATCCGTGGGCAGCACAAGGAAGGCTTCGCTCGTGAGCTCTGCCTGATTGAGCGCATACACCGTGATGTCATCGGCACTTGCGATGTGCACGCTCTGCTGCGCCACCTCTTCGCCTTGACCGCCGGAGTTGTCGATCACACCGCCGTTGTTGAATCCGCGGAGCTCGTAGGGTTCGTAGTAGGTTTTGAATTCGAAGATCTGCCGCGGGTCGGTGATCGAGAAGTTCACCACACGCACGTTGCCGCCGCGATCGCGTAAGGTAATGGTTCCGGATGTCGGACGCTCGGCGCCGATCTCGAGATAGATCTGATGCTCGCGCTGACGGAGCGGATCGTTGGGAAGCTGATTGGCGACGTTGTGAAAATTCGGCAGGAAGGTGATCCAGAAGTCACGACCCTTGCTATCCGGATAGGGCTGGGCCCATACGGTGGAAGCTGCCAGGAGCATGACGAGGACGATGCGTTTCATAGTCGTATCTGCGTGACACGATGCCCCTTGGCATCGTAGGCCATTGCCGAGATCTCCGAACCTGTGAATTCCAACACCACGAACCCACCGGACGTTCCGGCATAGAGCGAGTTCGCTCCCTTTTTCGTGGCACGTGCACCCGCTCCGCCGCCGGACACGATGCACGAGAATGTATCGGAGGGATCGCGAATGATCTGTACATCGTGATCATGTCCGCAGAGATACAATTGCACGTGATACCGGTCCAGGATCGGCTTGACGTGTCGAAGCATCACGTCCTGGTCGCCATAGTGTCCGTACGACCGAATAGGATGATGTCCGATCACGACCTTCCACTGCTCCTTTGCCGACATGAGCGTTTCTTCAAGCCAGGTGAGCTGTTCATGCCGGTATGGACTTCCCTGCATGATCGGCTGTGTGTCTAGACCCACGAACCGCACGTTGGTTACTCCGTCCACCGAGTCCTTCCACGAATACCAACGGGCCGGCATGTTCCATCGCGGATTGCGCTGTCCGTAGGCGATCTGCGCGTCGGGGTCCGACCGATGATCGTGATTGCCGAGCACGGCATGCCAAGGGAGGGCGGAAAGGTTCGGAAGGGCATAGATCTTTTCGAACTTCGACGTCCACTGCGGATCGTCGGCACTCACCACGCCGTTCGGATAGATGTTGTCGCCCACGCTGATGATGCCCGCAATGGACATCTCTCCGGCAACGGCATTCATGCCGGCAGCCACGGAGCGCTGGAGAGCGCCACCCGTGCCCCAATCGCCGAGCACGATGTAGCGCTTCGCCGCCGTTCCCTGCGCCACCGAACGGAGGGCGGGATAGAGTGCAAGGAGTCCTTGGAGAAAGAGGCGACGATTCACGTCTCGAAAGTACGATATTCGCGGCGTGCGCAAACTCACTCACGAAGAACTTCTTGCTCGCCGCCTGACCGTGGCCGAGGCGTCCACCGTACCACGTCATGCCGTCACGGTGGTCCTGCAGGACATCCGCAGCATGTACAACGTTGGTTCGATCTTCCGCACGGCCGATGCCATGCGGATCGAACGGATCATTCTGACGGGCTATACGCCCACACCACCACGACCGGAGATCAAGAAAACGGCGCTCGGGGCCGACGAGACGGTGCCCTGGTCGTATGAAGGCGATATATTCGTGGCCCTTGCGGCGGAGCGAGCTCGCGGGTCCCGCATCGTGGCACTCGAGCTCACCACCACGTCTCTTCCCATTTCTTCCCTTTCCACCGTGTCCCCTGCCACACCTTCACCGATCACCCTGGTCCTCGGCAACGAGATCTCAGGCGTGAGCGACGATGTGCTCGCCGTGTGCGATGCATCCGTCGAGATCCCCATGGAAGGGGTGAAGCATTCGCTGAATGTTGCGGTGGCTGCCGGGATCGCTCTGTACGAGGCCATTCAATGTCGATGAAACTTGCCGTCCCCACGAACCCCCTTTACACACCGCTTGTTGCCAACGCCCAGCGTGTGTGCGACGATCGGGGGTGGACGTTGATCCGCGCCTCCGAAGACGAGTGCGCATCGTTGATGCTACGCAACATGGTCGACGCGGCCCTGCTCACACCCTATGGCTATGGCGTTGCCGTGTCGAAGGTGGACTACCGCATCGTTCCCGCACCGATGATGATGGCGCACGACTACACCAACATCGCCGGCGTGTGGTTCCGCGAACACTGTCACGACGTGCGCACGATCGCCTCGTCGGCACCGCGCGACTTCATGATGATGATCGGATCGATCGTCCTGTCGGAGAAGTTCGAGATCGTGGCCGACCTGCAGCACACATCACTCCCCTTTGCAGAGGCCATCACGTCGATCGATGCCCTGGTGGAATGGACGCGCGACACGGTTGCCCCCACGCTCGATATCACCGAGGAATGGTCGGACCTTGTGGAGACGCCGTTGCCACTGGCCTTCTGGGTGACGCGCATGGACAACGAGGACATCGACGCTGTGCAAGATGCCTTTGTCTCGATGGCCGATGCGTCGGCATCGCAAGAACGCGAGATCACGGAAGTGGTGCCCACCGAAGGCGATCACTTTCCGCGCGAAGGTCGCATCTCGTTCCGCTGGAGCGACGATGTGGAAGAGGCGTTGTTCGCTACGCTGCAGATCCTCTTCTTCCATCAGCACTTCCCTGAACTCCCCGCCGTGAAGATCCTTGGCCGCGACTAGGTCCGGCTGGATCGGCCTGCTCGCCCTTGTCGTGCTCGTTGGCTGTTCCTCTCCCGACGCACCCGTGGACGATCCGCAGCGCAACGGTGCGCCTCCCATTGCAGGCTGCACCTACACCTCGTGGGACAGCGCCGGCTTTCGCACCGGTGCCGCCACCGGAGCGATGGCAGAGATGGTGATGCAGACCGCCGCAACATGGGTGATGATCTGCGTCACCGAATACCACAATGCCACCACCGACGTGATCGCACCCGACGCACAGGGGACCAGTACGGAGGAAGACCTTCGCGCTGCCATTGCCGAGGCGCATGGACGTGGACTCAAGGTGTTGCTCACGCCGCACGTCGACACGTACACGGGCGCATGGCGCGCCAGCATGAACCCCACCGATGCATGGTTCCGTTCGTACGAGCAGTTCATTCGGAAGTATGCGCAGTTGGCACGCTCCACGCAGTGCGAGATGTTCTGTATCGGCACCGAGCTCGTACGCGCAACACAGCCCCAGTACGATGCGCGATGGCGCGCGATCATCGCGGCCATTCGCGCGGACTACAACGGACCGTTGACGTATGCGGCGAACTGGAACGGCTACCCGCAGTACGGCATC
>JBGAJM010000036.1:0-8457 GCA_044224925.1 Kapaibacterium sp. (SeqCode) | reverse complement strand
TCCAACAACGTCTCCCTCCGGAGGCCGCCAGTGTCGGTACTATCCAACGTCGTGCGCCGGAGGACTGGTCTTCACAGCAACCGATTCAAGCGCAGGCGCGATCTCGATCGAACTCGCGTCGAGCGGACAGACCACGTCGATGGCGCAAGTATGCGCATCGTATCGTCCTGCATCATCCACACCTTCTGGCACCACGGAAACGTTCACAACAGCCATTGAGGGTAGGGCGGCAGGGACAGGGCCTGCACTCGTCCGCATCAACCTTGTGGTGATCGGGCGAACCACGTGCGATGTCTGTCCGTGTCCGACCGTTCCTCCGATCGCCTACACAGCAGACACCGTCTGCCTTGGCACGACAACGAAGATCACGGTCCCATTCGACAAGCTCGTTGCACCCATTGCATCATCAACCGATTGCGAGACGGAGTTCCGACTGATCTCCTCGCTGCCTTCCGGCCTTGCCCTACCTTCGGGTTCGTCCTTCGTGGTGCAAAGCAAGCAGATCTTCCCGCCCCTCGAGGTCGACGTGGAGCCGGTCAGTACAGCCCCTATCACGACCACACTGGTGTATGAGATCCGTACACGCAAACGCTCCACGGGTGTAGAGACGGTGTGTTCGGAACGATTCAATGTAGATCTCTTCATTCCCGTGATCACCGGACAGTGTGCGGTGTCGCGGTTCACGACCGACACGCTGCAGAAGTGCGTCTATTCGGATTCGTCATCGCAAGACACGTTCTCCATCATCAACCCGGGCGCTTGTGCGATCACCGTCACGGTCACTCCGAACAGTCCATACTTCGCAGTGCAACCGCAAGGCACCGTCACGATCCCCGCACGGAGTCGCAAGACGTTCACGGTAACGTTCAACGCCACGAAGAGCGACTGGGATGCCAACCCTTCGCCCATCACAGGTGCACGCGGAGAGAAGTACTTCACGGGTCCCACACGCATTGATGGTTGTGCACCAAACCCCATCTTCATCACGGCGCGTGGTGAGGCGTATGTGCAGTGCAATGCATTCAAGTATCAATGCTTGCGACAATTCCGTCCACAAGGATTCCCCAACACGTATGCAGAGAGCATACAGCTGATCGAAGACAAGACCACGATCGTCTATCAGAACGACAATCAGCGATTCCAGCAGTATGACGTGTTCGTGAAGAGCCTTACGCCCAATGGAGGAACGTTCGATGTCGAGCTTGCCTCGGGCGCGGCGGGCGCAGGTACGTTCGGTGTGTTCCGCAAGATCGCCAGCGGGTTCACGGTCGATCCGGGCCAGAGCATCTGCGATACCTATCCGCTGAACGCCACATCGGAATGCACGGCCATGAAGAGCGATCCTTCGCAAGGTACGCCAACGTTGGGCGGACTGCGTGCAGGTGATGTTGTGTTGTACGTGAAGATCGGCTCGTCGGGCTCCGTGCAATGTGCGCTTATCTGGTTGCAGAGTGTGGGACTGGACAGACCCGGTGCCAATGCACTGCCGCAAGTATGTATCGAACTCTGCTATCCGATGTTCACGCTATGAAACACTCCATGTTCTTCATCGCAGGTCTTGTCGCTGCAGCATTGACATGCACGGCGGCCGATAGCACCATGGTGACCGTCGACCCGGTAGTGAATGTTGGTGCCGAGACGTATGCCATTGGCTTTCGTGAAATGGCGCGCGGCATGGAACTGTGGTGTACGATGGCCACCACACGAAGCGACGTCGGCAGGCGCAGCTTGGCCGTGTCCACCAGTAGTGGTGCGGGTTTCGTAGCACCGGTCGTGATGCAGGACGACGTATTGAATGCACCGAACGCTTCGTACAACGGTGTGCCGCATTTCAATCCCTGCGATCGGAACGAGATGGTCTTTGTGTCCGACCGTGCCACGTCGTCCACCGGCCGTCGCAGCAACGACATCTATCTTGCACGACAGCAGAATGGTGAGTGGACGGTGTCGCGACTGCCTATCAACAGCAGCGCATGGGACGATACGCCCACATTCGGTCCGCGTGGAGAGTATCTCTACTTCGCATCCGACCGACATGCTCCCGGCTCCGGTCATGCCGACATCTTCATCGCACGCCGCCAAGGCGATACATGGTCGGAACCCGTGGCCGTGCGTGGACTCGACGTATCGGGTCGACATGAGACCTCACCCTTCGTCCATCACAACACCCTGTACTACTCGTCGAACGCCGATGGCGATCAGGATATCTGGAGCGCCGAGATCGATCCCGCCACGGGAGCACTTGCCTCCGAGCCTCGCCGCCTTTCGATTCCCGGAGTGAACAGCGTTGGGTCCGATGAGTATCATCCGGTGTTCTCGCCCGGTGGCACGTGGTTCTATGTTTCGAGCAACCGCGGACAGGACAAGGAGCGGCACTTCCACATCTACCGATACCAGCTTCCTGCCGTCGAGCGGACGTTGGCCATTCGCGTGACGGCGCGGACCGTGATCCGCGATCGTGAGAAACGTCGCTTCTTCGGCGATCTCGATTCGATTTCAAGTGTGCGTACATCAGTGGTGATCACGGACGTGGAGCGTGGTGATGAACAGACCTTGCAAGCATCCGCCGACGGAGTGGTGGAGCTTCGCACATCGTCGACAGACGATCCCGCGGCACATCCCGATCGAGCAGTGCATACCTACATCGTGCGCGCCACGCCGCATGCACCGGGATTTGTGAGCAGTATCGACACGCTCATCGTGAACACGGGGTCGTCGTGTGCATTGCATGTGGAGCACGTGCTTTACCTCGACGATACCACCACACGCAAACGCGCCTGTGAATTCACGTTCCGAACATTCAACGTGCCGTTCTTTGTGACGGCGTATTGGTGTCCGACCACGCGCAAGTACCGTCAATACACGGCATGCGCCTCGCTCTTCACCGACGATGTGGAGTGTGCGCAACTCGATCAGCCCGCACATTGCGAGACCGATGAGGCCTATGCCTACGCATTCACACCCGCCGTGCTCACACGCACAGCACGTGGCGCAGAGAATTGCGTGTCGTATCGGGAGTTCAACGATAGCGGCATGGTGTGGGCCGACCAGGTGGATCATAACATCGAGCACATGCGCGACGAGGTGCGCAGTGCGCTCAGCGATGCCTGTGTGCAAACGGCCGTGGCCAACGGACTGCCCATCGAATTGCGATACGTGGGCACAACGGACGATCGCGCTATCCATCCGAAATGTCAGTACACCGGCAAAGAATACAGCGCCCTCAAGGCATTGGCACCGCAGATCGAGATCGACACGGACATCGTTCCCTATATCACAACGGGTCGGCACTTCAATCGCGGAGGGTATGGCGGCAAGGCGGGAGGGAATCAGCTCCTCAGCGATCTGCGCGCGTTGAACTTCGCCATCCTCTTCGACAATCTCTGTGCATCCACCATCGACGAGTATGCACGCTTGCGCAGAATGGGGTTGTTGCGCGTGCATTCGAGCGGACAGGCCATCGACAGTCGCGATCTTCCGTATACCTACAAACGAGCTGCCGGCGTCGAGATCCGTGTGCCCGGATTCGAAGAGCGATTCGCCGGCAGACCCATCCGCGGCGGCAGAAAGATCGTGCTTTGTCCGGACGAAGGGTGTAAATGACCGTCACGAATGGGCGAATTCGGCGAATTCGTCAGAAAATGACGCGAATCCACAAAAATGGGTCTATTACGTAGGGCGTCGTAGGGTCGAATATCGTACCTTGAGCAGTGGACGTACTATACTTTTCATTTTGGAAGAACGATTATGGCGGCTGACACGGCGCTGTCGAAGAACATTCTGGACCTGGTCGTTGTTCGCGACCCCAAGGTTGCATCCCGCTACAAGAACGGTGCAAAGACACCGATCACGAACTTCATCGAAGACTACATGAATGGTCGTGTGGACGTCACGGTGGATGTGCGCAAGCTGATGCAGCATCGCAACGACTACTTCACGTACAGCCTCGTGGGGCACCACGCATCGTTCATCGTGAACAAGTTCATCCCTCAACTCGTTGTCCACTCCAAGAAGCAGGACGAGCGGATCGTTCGCGATCACTATGATCGCCGTAACGATTTCTTTGCCGGCTTCCTTGGTGAGCGCATGATCTACACGTCGGCGTTCTACAAGAACGGCAGCGAGTCGCTCACCGAAGCGCAAGACAACAAGCTCCATCTCGTCTCGCAGAAGTTGCAACTCAAGCCCGGAGAGCGTCTGCTCGACATCGGTTGTGGTTGGGGCACGCTGCTTGCCCACACGGCAAAGTACTATGGCACGGATTCCACCGGGATCTCGATCGCTCAAGCCGGCGTGGACTATGCGAATCAGCAGATCGCCGATTGGGGTGTGAAGGACAAGGCTCGTGCGATCCGCATGGACTATCGCGCCATTCCTGCCGACAAGTACGACAAGATCTCCTGTCTTGAAATGGCGGAACACGTTGGTGTGAAGTACTTCCAACGCTTCATGAATCAGATCTACGGTCTGCTCAAGGACGACGGCCTCTTCTACCTGCAGATCGCAGGCTTGAAGGCCGGCATCCACCGCGAGTCGCTCATGTGGGGCGCCTTCATGAACGAGTACATCTTCCCCGGTGCCGATGCATCGATGCCTCTCTCCTTCGTTGTTGCCCGCCTTGAGCGCGCCGGCTTCGAGATCCACAGCGTCGAGAACGTTGGGATCCACTACTCCAAGACCATCCAGCAATGGTATGACAATTGGATGGCGAATCGCGACGCCGTGTACAATGAATACGGTCAGTGGTGGTATCGCTGTTGGGAGATCTTCCTTGGCTGGAGCGTCGACATCGCCGCCCAAGGAAATTCCACCGCCTTCCAGATCGTCTGCAACAAGAACCGCGAGAAGTTCGACCGCAACCGTTGGATCGGCGCGGTGAACCTTGGAGAGAGAGACCTGTAAGAGAACTTCGTGCGACACTTCGTGCGACACGGAGTGCGACACTTCGTGTGAATTCTGTATTCAGTCATTCTATGATTGGATTCTGTATTCTTGATTCTGTATTCCTCTTCGTTTCTTTGACGGCCATTCCCTGCGGCATCCTCATGATCGCTGCACCGGATGGCCGTTTTTTATTGCTGGACCCGCGGCTGGTCGAGCACTCGTTGCTTCGTACCTATCTCGTTCCGGGAATGGCCTTGTTTCTCGTGGGCCTTGCCTCCCTGTATGCATGGTGGCAGCGGCGACGTAGGGCGCAAGGGGCATGGCGATGGGGGATGGCGGCAGGGGCCATGCTGATCGCGTTCGAGCTGGTGCAGATCGCCGTTATCCAGCAGTTTCACATGTTGCAAGTGGTGTACCTGGTATGTGGTACGTTCATCGTCATACGTTCTCGTAGGAGTGTTGGATCATGAAGATCTCCATCATTGGAAGCGGAAAGGTTGGAAGCGCATTGTTCGGTCGGCTGGTGGCAGCAGGCCACGACGTACGCTACGGCGCACGCACAGAGCGTGAACACGGTATGCCCATTGCAGAGGCCGCAGCGTGGGCCGACGTGGTGATCGTGGCCACGCCGGCAAAGGCCGTGCTCGATGTTCTGCATGAGATCGCGCCGCACATGGACGGCAAGGTCTTGATCGACGCTGTCAACAGTGTGTCTGCATCGGTCGAAGGACATGCCACATCGACCCATGCCTTCCAATCCTTGCTACCCTCTGCCCACATTGCCAAGTGCTTCAATACTGTTGGCTACGAGACCATGGCAGATCCGACGTATGGGGATGAACGCGCCGACATGTTCATGGCGGGAGATTCTGCGCAGGCGAAAGAGGTGGCGTATCAACTGGCGCTGGACTGTGGCTTTGCCGAATGTCACGACGTGGGTGGCTCGAACCGGTACGTCGCACTCGAGAACATGGCCATCATCTGGATCTCCCTCGCCATGGGCCAAGGGAAGGGCAGGAGCTTTGCGTGGAAGCTGCTGAAGAAATGAGAGTTCGATCGGAAGAGCAATACCCGATCAAGAATACAGAATCCAACTTGTCACTCGTCACTTGTCACTCGTAACTGTTCCTACCATGATCGTAGCTCTCTTAACCTTGCCGCCTTCTTATCGAAGTGCGTTGCCATGCGACCGAGCACGTGGTCGAGGATCGTGACCGCGTCGGCAATGAAGGGGCCTTTGTTGAGCATGACGCATTCGGCGCGGGAGCTCATGGCGGCATCGGTCATTTCGGCGCGCGTGGGGAGGCCTTTCTTGACGTAGGATTCCAGCACCTGTGTTGCCCAGATCACCGGTGTATGCGCTGCTTCGCAGAGCCACATGATCTCTTCCTGCATTTCCGTGATGCGTTCGAATCCGAGTTCAACAGCAAGGTCGCCACGGGCGATCATCACGCCGAGACGTCGGCGGGCCATGGAGTGAACGATGATGTCGGGAAGGTTCTGTACGGCGCGTCTGGTCTCGATCTTGGCGATCACGGCGATGTCGCGTGTGGTGCGTGCATCGATCTCGTCGTGCAGACGTTCGACATCGTCGGCCGTTTGGACGAAGGAGTAGCCGACCATGTCGGCGAGTTCGACGATATGATCGAGCGAAGCAAGATCGTCCGGCGTGAGCGGATCCAGTGCGAGATCGGTGTTGGGCGTGTTGATCCCTTGTGCCTCGCGGATCTTCTTGCCTCCATGCGGTGCACGCGTGACGAGCAACAAGAGGCCTTGATCGGTCTGACGCTCCACCACCGTTGCAACAGAGCCGTCGTCGATCCACACATCGGCGCCGATGCCGACCTGATCGATCACTTCGGGCAAGGCACATTCGGCCGTACAGATGGCGTCGGGACTGTGTTGCGTGCCAGGACGGACAAGATGGATGCGATCACCAGGTACGACGCGTTCACGACCAAGCACGCAACTCACCGTGGCCGTGCGGATCTTCGGACCAGGAAGGTCCATCAAGATGCGCGACGTGCGATGCGTGGTGCGCTCGGCACTGCGAATGGACTGCGTCATGCGTTCCCACATCTCCGGTGTACCATGGGCGCAATTGATGCGAAAGCTGTGCGTGCCGCGCTGCAAGAGGTTGGCGAAGAACTCGGGCTTGTCGAAGGCCTCTTCGGGGACCGTGACCATCATGCGTGTGACGTAGGGCGAATGCGTCGGACCGAACAGCAGATCGGTGTTGGCGATAAGGTGGCGACGACCGTCAACAAAGGCCTCGCGGGACGGACGTTGCACGGTGGTCGAAACGCCGGCAATGGCGGCAATGGTGACGATCAAGGCATCGAGCGTCTCTATCACGTGGGGCTCGATCTGTCCGAGCGATGTGAGGCCACGCATGGCCAACTCTTCCTGCACGTCGCGCAGATCGTGATGACGGAGGGCAAGGTAGTTCGCGAGATTGTTCATCGATGGCGCCACTGTTGGGCGCTTCGAGATCGATGACCACGTGTCGAGCCTACGTTGGGCGTCCATTTGGACGGAGGAACGAAGCGACGTCAGGGTGTCGAGGAGTTGACTGTCTGTCATACCGCAAAACTACCGCACAGCGTGTTCCCGTTTGATGATGTTTCACAGAAGTGGCAAATTTGGCCGTAGTAATGTGGTAGTATCTCATCGAGGAATTGCATGAGGGGTTTCCGTCGTTCGATCCTGGTCGCGTTGTTATTCGTTGCACACACACTCACTGCCCAAGAGTCTCAACGAGTGAGCATCGTATTGTCCCCCCTGGAACTCGTAAGTCCAGTTGTTCGGCTCGTAGGGGAGTTCAAGGTGGCAAGGACACATGGTATTGGACCAGATGTAGCAGTCGGAGCGATCGATCAAGTGTTCGTGTTCGCGATCGGCGCACAGTATGCATGGTACATGGTCGGCGACTTTGACCACGGCATGCAGCTTGGTGCGTCCTTGCGCTACTCACAATCCAACGATGAAGAGAATGGCATCACATCCGTAGGACGAGGCATTGCATTGGGTCCCATCATTGGCTACAAGTATGTGGCACCATTTGGCCTCACTATTGGCTTGAATGGTGGACTTCTCTTTATGAGCTTGAATGCCAATGCGCAAGACACGTTTGGTGGAAAGGCCTCGGCAACCGGGTCCGGTCTTGTTCCAACAGCCGCACTATGGCTTGGCTGGACGATCTAGTGCGTCACCAATCGCGTTTGTCGAATGCGCGTTTGGCGAACCAGAGTGGAATGGCCGTCCAAAGTACCAGCGAACCGGATGAGATGAGGATGCCGCGCATGGTTCCGAAGAACTGGTTGAACACGGCACCGGTGTAGCCCATGAGTGCGGCATGGTCAGACGTGAGTGTGACGACGATACGGGCAAGGTCGACAGGGTTCAACACCACCATGGCGATGGTCGCTTCTTCGAGCGGATAGTCTGCATACTGCATGCTCACCCACAGAATGATCCCATCGTAGAGCACGGCAAAGAACAACCACATCACAAAGGCCACACCCATGCTCATGGCCTTGTCGGCGATGACGATGCCAACCAAGAACGACAAGG
>JBGAJM010000035.1:0-10761 GCA_044224925.1 Kapaibacterium sp. (SeqCode) | reverse complement strand
ATAGGCACCTGTCCACGTGGCCGGTAGAGATGGGCAGCACGAGGCACATCAGACGATCAGGCTGAACACGCTTCTCCATCCCAAACCCCTTTGCGGCGACGATAGTGGGGGTAGTGAGAGGTCGTTTTCACGAGAGTGTGAACGCCGTGCAAGTCGCCACGAAGGCCGCACCTTCCGGCCAGCATTGGCACGCTATGCTCCTTTACTTCAATAACTTGTGTGAGGAGAGGCAGATGAACACTTTGGTCGCGCGGCTCGCTCTGTCCGTTTGCTGGATAGTGCTCATGATGCCGAGCCCTACCCATGCGGCAGGCGAGCCTGGGTGTCCGCAATTTCCGAACGAAGGCTTCGGCGAAGGCTCCACCTTTGCACTGACGAGAGCTGACCTCGACGGCGATTCACGCCCAGAGTTCATTACTTGTGACCCCAGCACCGCCATCTTGCGGATTTTTACACGTGATGGCTTCGGCGGTTTTCAAGAACTTGAACATTACTTCACGGTCGCAGACCCCTTATGTACAGCAACTGCCGATTTTGATGCTGACAGCCATCTTGATGTTGCCGTGGTGCACGAAA
The DNA here is from genome assembly GCA_044224925.1 of Kapaibacterium sp. (SeqCode). Classification (GTDB taxonomy): domain Bacteria; phylum Bacteroidota; class Ignavibacteria; order Kapaibacteriales; family Kapaibacteriaceae; genus Kapaibacterium. The sequence continues at coordinate 10,185 of JBGAJM010000035.1, read as the reverse complement.
ATGGGTATGTAACGATATGGCGTAATGATGGCGAAGGTGGCTTGTCCGAAGCGTGGCGATACAACGCCAAACAGGGCGCTGAGTGGATTGCCGCTGGTGACCTCGACGGCGATTCGATCCCCGATCTCGCGATTACTTGTTACGGATCGTTTGCAACCCTTCTCGGTGCGGGTAATTGTTCCTTCGGCCTTCCCATACTCACACCTACTTCGCCGAAGCCGCATCGATTGGCCATCGGAGACATGGATGGCGATGGCGCAAACGATGTGGCGGTGACACTCGGGAACTACATGCCCGACGATGGAAATGCCGTCGATGTGTACTGGAATGCAGGGAATGCGGTATTTGGGTCAAAACTCAGGCTGGCTGCAGGCGATGACACCCGGGCGATCACTCTGGCTGACTTGGATGGCGATCGTGACTTAGACATCGCCTGCACGAATTACAAGGCCGACACGGCTTCCGTATTCCACAACTCTGGTCAACGATCGTTTTCATCCGCAGAAACGTATCCCGTCGGGCACAACCCGGTCAGTATCGCCGCGAGTGACTACGTGGGTGATGGCAACCCCGATCTGCTGGTGGCAAACGCGGCTTTCCTGGCAGGTGAGAACACGGTCAGCGTGCTGCGCGGGATCGGTGGCGGCGGCTTCGCGCCGGCGGAGCAAATCCCATCAGGTTTACACTCCTATGGAGTATTCCCTGATGACGTGGATGAGGATGGCGACATGGATCTTGTCGTTGGTCACGCAGATCACTATGGGGTTCTCGAAGTCATCGCGCGTGACGACAACGGATTTCAGACGCGCGAACCGATTCTAGCCACGGGGTCCACGCTCGGTGTGGCCATCGGTGATCTTGATGGGGATGGTCTTGAAGACATTGTGGCGGCAACCGATCGGGGGTTGTCGGTCTTTCATGGCGCGCCGGGTCGGGCATTCACGAGTGAATTCCATCTTGCAGATCAAACCACCGGTAGCCCGAGAATCATCGATATCGATGGCGATGGTGCACTCGACGTGCTTTGCACGAGTCGTGACCAGGCTGCCATTGGCGTCGCCATCAACGATGGCCGCGGCAATCTGCTGTCGATCGTGTCGTATTCAGTCCGCGGCGTTGTGATCACGTACGCGTGCGGCGACATCAACGGTGATTCCGCCCCTGATCTCGTCGTTGGCACCACTTTCCCGAGTTACCTCACGACGTTTCTCAACACCGGTGATGGCACATTCGGTCGCAAAAAGGAATACCCGTTGTCGTTCGGCCTCGGCTCACTCTCACTTGTGGACAGCGATCGAGATGGCGTGTCGAGTGTGTATGGGCTTCAGATTTACGGTCTGACCGAGTACAAGAACGATGGAAGGGGAGTCTTAAGCGAAGGTGCCATCTATCCGTTGACCTATCAAGGACTTGACCTGATGTTCGGCGATGTCAACGGCGACACATGGATTGACGCCGTAGTACCGGAACCGACATGCAGTGAAGTATTTCTAAATGATCAGCATGGCGGCTTCGCAAAGGTAGATGGGTGCCAGACGGATCTCATCAACATCCAAGGTGAGTTGGGACGCATCACTGACGATCGCGATCTGGATGTCGTTGCTAGGTGCACTTCCTCGGACGGCGTAATGGCGATCGTAAACGGCAATGGGAATGGGACCTTTTCTGGTCTTCGCTATTTTCATGGCGGCGGTTCTATGTCCGTTGCGGACCTGGACGGTGATGGCGCGGTAGACATGGTGGCTTCAGGAGCCAGAGAAATTCAAGTCTACTGGAACTCACGCTGCGCGACGCGAGGCCCTCTGTTTAAGGTGGCATCAGATTGCTCAGTGACAGGTGCGATTCGTGCTTGGTGGTCTGGCGCGGCGAGCGGGGGCAACGTTGCGGTTGTAATCGGCTCGCGGGCCGAAAGATTTAAGGTGCCCGACGGCACAGTGTGTGCCGGGGCTGTGCTGGGAGTCAGCCCGCCTGACATCCAGATCTTGTGGAGCGGCACTTCTGATGCACATGGCGCTGGGAGCCTCGAGGGTAGAATCAATGAAGATGCGTGTGGACACTTTCTTCAGCTCATCGATCTGACTAGTTGCGCGACCAGCAAAGTGCAGATCGTGCGATAGCCTTGGCAAGTCTCATTGCGTGGCTAGTTTTGTGGTGTGGCGCAGCGGACGCTGAGTAATTGGCGCATCAGAAGTCGGGTGCCCCCCGTCCGCATGTGAGGGGTGCTTTCAACTTGTTGACTTGACGACCTGTAGGACTAGAAACGTTGCCGATCGCCATTAGCTCTCGCACCACAGTGTCCCCTTTGCACGGGAGGGAGACTGTGCAAACGTCGAGAGCGGGTGGTTCAAAGTGGCCGAGTGCCGGCTTCATGCGGGCGCGGTGTGAGACCTAGTTGCCGCAGTTCACTTGCCGCCATGTTGGATCAGTAGTTGGGCAACCGCTTCTTTTCTGGCCTTCTCATCCTCGTCATATCCGGTGTCCCACTTCGCCCAATCAAGTGGTGTTTTACCGCGCCCACCGCGAACATTCGGGTCGGCTCCGCGTTCCAGTAATAGTTCGGCAATTCTGACGCTTCCGTTGCTCGCAGCCGAATGCAGCGCAGTCTCGCCACTCCCAAGCATCCGGTAGTTCACATCCGCACCGCGCTCAATCAGGAGCAGGGCGACATCCAGGCTGTCACGCCAAGTGGCAGCTGCAAGTGGACTCTGACCGCCTCCGAATCCGTTGACTGGTGCCCCCAATTCCAGCAGATACTTCACCATATCCACTCTGCCATACATCGCTGCCTGAATAAGCGCAGAGCCTTGATAATTGTCGGCTGTGATCAACGCGCCGTGTTCGACCAAAAGCCGTGCCGTTGGCACGCTTCCGGACGATGCCGCCATATGCAGCGCAGTGAAGCCGTCATGACGTGGAATACTCATAGATGCACCCGCATCTAGAAGCACGCGCACCACCTCCACTTGGCCATACTCGCAGGCCTTGTACAAGGGCGTCGAGTCGTGTTCACTCGGGAGTATGGCGTTCACGAGCGTCGGGTCGCGCTCAATTTCGGACTTCACAAACGCTTGATCTCCCAGAATGCACGCGGAGAACAGGCTCATCGTCGCGCCACGGGCGATCAATTCCTTTGCGACGCCGCTGTCGGGGTACTGCGCAGCGCAATCCAGGATGCTCACTCCTTTGGAGTCGGTCGCCTTTGGATTCGCATTGTGGTCAAGAAGCTGTCGGGTGAGTTCAAGTGAGTTCACCGCCCGAAACAGGGGGCCGCTACCCCAGTCATCCGCGCCGTTGGGATCGGCTCCGTGAGACAGCAAATCATCCACCAATGCGGGATCGCCGATGGTCACGGCCCGACCCAGCGGCGTATCACCAAGCCACCCCTTCACGTTGGCATCCGCGCCGTGTTCCAGAAGAATGTGAAGGATGACCTCATCAGGCTTCTGCAGTCCACCACTTCCTTCCGGGTCAAAGGCGGCAAGCAACGGCGTCTCGACGAACTTCGCGTATCCGCCCCCCCCCGCGAAACCCTCCCGAGGTGTCCCTTCGTACAGGACTCCGTAGGTCACGGGTCTTGTGCTGTGATCATTGACGTCTGCTCCGCGCTCGATCAGATACTGAACGAGATCGCGATGTTGATTCGCGCACGCCCACGCCAGGAGTGACCGTTTCAAGATGGGGTCGTGGCTGTTGACCAGTTCCGGACTCTGTGCGATCAGAGTCCGGGTTGCATCAAGGTCGCCGAGCGCAACGTATGCGAACTGATCGATCGATGCTCCACGCTGCTTGAGGTCCGCTACGACGTCTCGGTGGCCACCGATCGCAGCCACGAATAGCGCACGGCGCAGGTCTTCATCATTGAAGTAGGTTGCTCCGTATCTGAGCAGCATGTCCGTTTTGGCCACGTCGCCTTGTCCTGCCGCGAATGACAGAGGGCTGTGTGACATGGCAAATCCATACTCCCCCTCTTCGGTTAGCGCACCGTGTGCCAGAAGCAGTTCCAGAATCTCGGGCGATGAATTCTGGACCGCGTAATCGAAGATGGAGTCGAAGTACTTTCCCCCGACGCTGTCCACCGCTGCACCGTGGTCCAGGAGGTATCGCACAATGTCGGCGTGCCCGCTCCATACCGCATTCGAGAGCGGGCGCGCATCGCCTCCCGCATTGGGCATCATGGTGCCATCGTTTACATCTGCCCCGGCTTCGACCAGCAGCATCACCATTTCCAGATCGCCCTGCTCTGCAGCGATACCCAGCGGCGAACTATTCCCCCACAAGTCTGATCCACTCCCACTTCCCTTGGCTGCCTCGGGATCGTCCTGCACAATTTTCTTGGCGAGATCTTTTTTGTGGAGCAGCAGCGCAGTCGTCAGGTCCACAGGCACACCAGCGTCAATGAGGGCCTCGGCTATGCCGATGTCGTCCGAACCCGCAGCACTCTGAAGCGGCGTCTTCCCCCAATTGTCTCGAATGGATGGGTCCGCACCTGCCTCAATCAGTATCTTGACCGATTCAGCGCTCCGCGCGACATGCAAGGGCGTGAAACCGTTGTACGCCACCGCATTGATGTTGGCTCCGAGGTCGATCAGCAACTTGACCATCTCAGGTGTGCCATAGGCGGCCGCCTCATGCAACGCAGTTTGACTCCCCTTCATGTCTTCCAACAAGTGTGCATCGGTAGCAACGAACCCTTTGACCGCCTCGAGGTCATTGCGCCGAACCGCCTGATGGATGTCGTCCGATTGACCGCCCAGAACACACCCAACGACCACTCCCACGGCCAGCCAAAGAACGCGGAGAGCAACCCATTGCATGGTCAGGAACTCCCTGAATTGGCGCAAGTGATGTGACCGTACAAATCCGTAAGACGATTCGCTGCTGGAATTCTTAGGCGGCTCATGTGGGTCGGTGTCCGCGATGTATGGTGAACTCTGCCAGTATCTTCCCAAATTCACTCAGAGACCTACCACCTCCTCCCCCGCATGGCCTGCACCACTGCCACCGGCGCGATGTGGTCGAGGTAGCGGGCGGTCGTGGCGATTGAGCGATGCCCTAACTGCTTGGAGATGATGCCGATGTCTACACCCTCCTCGCGGAGTTGGGCTGCGTGTGTATGGCGGAAGCCGTGGGCGTGCACGCGCTTGGCGATCCCGGCTTTGGAAGCCAGTCGCGGCATCAGCACGCGAATGTAAGCGGTGCGCAGCGGTGCGCCGTCGAGATCGCAGAAGATGGGTGAGCGGTCGGTGATGCCGCGCACCCCTCGCACCCCCAACCACCGCTGCAGAATGGCGAAACCCTCGGGGTCCATGCCCACCGTGCGCGACCTCCCGCCCTTCGCATTCAAGACCCGGATCGCCCCAACTCATGCATCCACATCCTTCGGGTAGAGCGACAACGCCTCGTTGATCCGCAGACCAGCGCGGTACAGGACGACCAGCAGCGCGCGGTTGCGGACGCCGGTTGGCCGCGCCGAACACGCCGCCAGAAGTCGATGCACCTCCTCATCCGTCAGCACCTCGGGGTGGAAGTGTCGCAGGGGCTTGGGCCTCTTGCGCTGCACCCCTTGACCTGTAGCCCACCGTTCTGTCTCTCCCTCGCCTGCCTCCACCCGCGCCATCACCGCCACCCCCACGTTCTGCCGCTCGTTCATGTGCCTGCCTCCTTCTGCGACTCGCTACCCGCACCGCGACGCACGGTGGGGCGGTTCGTCGCACAGTCGCGCTTTGTGACCAAAGCGTCACTGGTGACTTAGCGGCAGATGAGCGAGGCAGGCAAGGGGTGGACAATTGACTCTCTATTCCGATGGCACGGGCCACGACACAGTCCCTTCCCAAACGACATCCTCTCCCTCATAAATGTCCACATCCCATGTCAACTCTTGTAGTTCCTCCGGCGGTCTGTTAATGATGAGCCACTCAGTAGGAGAATCCTTCTGCCACATCCGTTCCGTTCCCCGGTCATAAAGTGAATTTGGTCCCCCACTCAAACTGTGGCGTGCACTCAGCGTACGCGGCAGCGGCGGAAAAAACGCTCAGTCACCTGAATCGTGATGTCCTTCGGCCCCAACCTGGCTCACTGAAATTGCCATCAAAGGCGGCATCGTCGGAGGCTGAACTGCTTGTTGGCCAAGCGATGTCGCTGGGTTAGGGAGAGTCTCCCCGGCATATGCGCCCCACAACTCATCATTAATGTTCGTGTCGGTCCCGCGGGTGGCGATGGAACTGGTTATACGAGCTTGCTGCATGTCCGGTCCTTTGAGTGGACCGTTCTGCATGGCCTCGGCCATGATGGTGAGATGTGAGCCCGGGTCTCCCAATCGATCCGCATTAGCGGGTGGGGCTGCTGCAAGCCTGAACGAGCAGCAGGCCTTGAGGCCTTCCGCCAGTGTCTTCAATGACTTGAGCAGATGCGGCGGGATTGCTGCCGTGTGGCCGCATTCCGGGCAGCGCGGCGATGCGGCCGCTGTCATCGCATACCAGCACTTGGGACAGCGAGGCTCTCTCCCGTCGTCTTCTTGAGACCGCATCCGCGAAAAGGCAGGCGGTACATCACCAATAGACCCAGCACGCCGAGGACGCGCACAACCAGTATGCCCGTGACGGAGTCATGTCGTGTCCCTAGTAACGAAATGATTGAGCCAACGCGCGGCCATGGTCCTGACCGTCAAGAGGGTGGACCGTCCGAGTCCCAAGTCGGCAGGAGGGTGCCGTCCTTGAGATCAGTCCCGTTTCATTCCAAGGCGTGTCCCCAGCCTGATCGGTAGCGGAGGTCGAGAGCGCTTACCACTTCAGTGTCTTCGATTAGGATGACTTCTCCCGAGGTCGAGCCGTTGGTGTTTCTATCAACCAGAGAGCCAACCCCGGCAGTTCCACTCCACTGAGCCAACCGTCGCCATCATCATCCAGCGGCCAAGCTCCATACCCGTTCTCGAAGAACATCCACCAGGTGACGGTTCGAACAGTTGTCGCCCGGTGACGATCATCTCCAAGGCCGATCCGGGTCCCAGACCAGTATTGCTGTCTCCGGTTGATACCATGGCCACGCCTGCGGACGACCCGTTCCGTCCAGATCGAACTCCACGCTGAGTCCGGCGATACAAGCTCATCAGGGTCATGTCGCTGTGCAAGCTCGAATGATCGGGTAGGTCCACCATTGCTCGGCAGTGCCTCGAAGCTTCTTGGGTTGTCGTCGATTCTCCAATGTTTTCTTTCCTCAGCATCGCGGACCGCCGCCGGACCATCTTTAGGTAGGAGTGCCCGCCTCGTAACTCCAGGAAGTCCCGGAACGACCCCATGAATGGCTGTTCCTCCTGAGCCAGGTCGGCCTTGATCCCAGCCTATACGCACAGAGATACTCCCCCAATGGCAGCCTCGCCACCACGCCCCTGAGCACAATTCCGCATTCCTGCGGCACCCAGTTTGAGGTTATTCATCCTGACGGTATGGTGAAGAAGCGGACCGGCATCGTCGATTCGTTCGCTGAGTTGAGCACGCGGCCGTATCCCACTGCCTGACATGCCGAGTCCAACAGCACGTCAGGGATTCAATGGTCGCGGTTGCTTCCGGAGTTGCCGCCGAGGTGACCGCGCGGCGGAGGGCTGCTTGCTGATCCTGCATCGCGGGCTCCTGATTCGAGGATGCTGGCGAGGCCAAGGTGGTACTCCGGTGCGGCGTCAGAGTTGAACCGCCTGTTCGTACGCCTTTACCGATTCGGAGAGATGAACTGCCAACTGCTCAGTCGTAGGCACCTCGCAGGGGTGTTCTTTGACCCAATCCTCCACCAGAACCGCTGGCGATCCGGATCGAGGCGTGCCGTCGTATTCGGATGCTTCTGCCTGCCCACCGCTATAGATGTTGGCCACCGGTGCGGCTTCCGCTCGTAAGCAAACTGTGAATACGGCCGAGCGTGTAAAACCCTTTCGGGTCTTGGGGATGCTCCTCGGTATAGCGGGTGAGGTTGGCGACGATGCGATCGACCGGCACCTGGTCCGGCATGGCCCAGTGGCCAAAGGCAACTGTGTTCAGAATGGCAAGGGCGCAGATGACGTTTCCCTTGGATCGGAATGATCCTATCAAGCATGGGGACCCGGCTGCATACATGGTGCTCATCGGCTCTCCTTTGTGGATGCACATTCTACAGTGAAGACGATCCATCACCGCAAATCTTGGGCAATCCCGTAATTTCCGCCCCGCATTCCGGACACTTCCCCGAGGTGTTGCCGGTCAGGTCATAGCCGCAGGACGGACACAGGCCCGAAGCGGTTCGTCGCGCATGACGCGAATCGTGCAACCATCGCGACCCAAAGAGGGCACAGAAGGGCGCGACAGGCCACAATGGAATCACGACGTCCTCGTCGCGAAGGTGCGGGAGCAGAAAGATACGCGGAGGTTCGCGCCAGCGCTGGGTACGGGCGTAGATGATCGCGCCGCGATCGAAGCCGTAATGAAGCGGTCCCACATGAGTGGCCACCCGACCGCTCCATGTAAGGGGTCGGAAAACACTGACGCACCCGGCAACGAGGAGTGAGAAGCTCAGAGCGTACAGGAGCAGCGCTGAGTACGCTGGCCGAGGCTGCGCAATTGATCGCACTCGCAACTCGTGATTCACGCCAAACCCTAGGTAACCTCCGGTTCCCTCCCATGCTCGCCCCCCGGTGGGGCGGTCGCGCAGAACGACTCACGTAAACAGCCCTCCGTTACCTCCGCGCAACGCCGACTCGCTGACTTCCCAACCAAGCCCCAACGGTCTGCACCCAGATCCTCGTCACTCTTCTCTTCTACTCATACTTCTTCACAACGACCGCCTCCGCCCCGCACTCCGGACACTTCCCCGAGGTGTTGCCCGTCAAGTCGTATCCGCACTTTGCACAGCAGCCCGCTCCCATGCGCCTGCGATGGTCGGACCAGAAGAGATGGCCCGTGGGGAGGGCGATGAGGAGGAAGGGAAGCCAGAGAGGAATCCAGTAAAAGCGTTGCGTCTTATCTGGTGAGACTACTCTCCGAATCTGTCCAGACCACGTGGCAGGAGCAGGCGGGCCATAGAGTGAGCTATCACGGAGTCGGCCACCTTGCAATTGCCATTCAATCCGAAGTTGTCGTCCATCTCTACTCGACCGGACGATGCTCAAGCAGGCCTGTCCGCGGCAAATCCATCCAGCATGTTTGAGGGCAATCCCGCGCGAGGAGTCGTATCGATTTAACATCACCCACCACCACCCGCTCGCCAGCCACAGCGCGAAGAGCAGCACGCACAGCGTGACTCCGCCGCACTTGCAGGTCCCGCGCAGGCGTTGTCGCCACTTCATGTTGCGGCCCTCGCGGGTGTCGTCGCTCCGCATTCGGGACACGTCCCGGAGGTGTTGCCAGTCAGGGAGTAGCCGCAGGTTGAGCAGCTGCCGCAAGTCCGAAGTCGCCACTGGCGCATCAACATACAGCTTGATGCCAGCCCGCAAAAGAATGTACCGTAGCAGATTGAATCAATGAGAAGATTCATCCAGATAGGCATGAGCGGGATGACGCGATGTGCGCTTTGACCCTGGAAGCACTGCGTCTGACTGTCAGCCAATTTGAACCCAGTCCAGAGTACTGAATCCGATCTCTCCATCGGATAATGCGGAACCTGATCTGAGTCTTGCGAGAAACGATGCACGCTGTACACGGCGGGAAGTGGCCATCCGCGCGCATCCTCGATCACGGTGAGTGGGATCTGTAATTCGGTGACCTCATTCGCTTCCCAGTCACGAAAGATGCTCCAGCGGGGAACGACTGCGGATACTGCCGGACAAATCTGAAGCGGTTGCCACCACGTTCCTCCGACAATCCGTACTGCTCCAGGCATCACATTGGCCTGCACGCCCCATTCCGGTGTTTCAAAGGACGAGAGATCATCAGGCGGGATAGGATACCGTCCCTCCTTGAATTCGCTGAATGTGGGGCTGTTGTTCATCCACCAAACAAGATCAATTCCGATGGCGCATCCCCACGCCACGGCCACCGTCGTCACCACCCCCAGCAGCAGAGACACGAGAATGAGAATGCCCCAGCACCTCACATCCTGATTGTTCGCTCCCTTCCATAGGGTCGCACCTCCGTCACTTTCGATCGCCAATGAATGCTGCGAATGGCGGCAGGCTGCGACACCCTCGCCACAGTGGCGCTTTTCCCTAGATGGGACACTGTGCATTAC
>JBGAJM010000034.1:0-9313 GCA_044224925.1 Kapaibacterium sp. (SeqCode) | reverse complement strand
CATCGAACCGATAGAAGCCCACCCAATTCACATCATGCATCGTGTGAAAGAGATACGATGCCACGTTCGCCATGTTGGCAATGGCATCTCGCTCATCGGCGATGATGGAGGCAATGGTCGTTGTGCTGGGATCGAACATGTTCACTGAAGAATGATGACCAAGAAGGACGTGAGTTCGGCACCTCGACGAACAACGCATCGATACGTTGCTGACGGCAGTGACGACGTGTTTACATCGACGGTGCCATGGTCTGTTTCGGTTCCCATGAACAACGTGCGAACATGGGCGCCGGCAAGATCGAAGAGATCGATCGATACCAACGAACCCTCGCCGCCCTTCTGCCCTCCCAACGTGATCTGAGCATGATCGCGCGCGGGCATGGGTGACCAGCTCATGTCGCTCGCCGCTGTCTCGTCGTCCTCAACGCCGCTCACCAGCACGACATTCACATCGTACCACGATGAATCTGCACAGCCGTTCTCGGTGGAGCTTGTGATGACGAGTCGACGGGTGCCCACCGACGTCCACGTGACGTAGGCAGAGGCACCACTACCAATGGGAGTAACAGTACATTCGGCGCATGACCACTCGGCTGTCCGTCCGTCCGTTGGTCTTGCCGAATACAGATACTGTTTGTTGACGACGGCCTCTGCTGCATTGTGGACCATCGGATAGCCGCGATGCAGGTGCTTGGTGTCGGTCTCCCATGCCAATGGACCGACCACGTCGTTCGGCATCGCTTGACCAACGCCGTAGATGAACGTCCCCGCACCTTCCTTCATGGGCCACGATCCGAGTAGACCGGACTCCGGTGCTGTGATGACGTGCGACATGTGCGTGCGGATCTGTCCTTCCGTGCGTTCCACATTCCAGATGCGGAAGTTGTCGATCCGTCCGCGATGCCAGAGGTTCTCCCACGGACGTGCTCCGATGATGAACGATCCAATGGTCTGCAAACTATCGGCACCACTGCTCTCTGCGGCCAAGGCGCCGTTCAGATAGATCGCAAGTCGGTCACGTCCGTTCGACGTAAGGGCCACGTGCGTCCAGCGATTCATGTAGGGCGTATAGTCGCACGACACTCTGCCGTAGCGACCGGGATCGCCACAGTCCCAGTAGAACTTCTTGTCGCCCCACGGAGCATGCGCTTGCATGCGTGGCAGGGGTTGACCGGATGGACCGGCAGAGAAGGCAACACTGTTCTGTAGATCGGAGTCACCCACGAAGTTCCAGAACTCGATGGTGACGGCCGGACCGTGGAATTGGAACGTCGTATCGATTCGCACGTGCGTACCCGCACCACCGAAACGAAGTGATCTTGGCGTGCAGTTGTCGGGCATACTGAACGACGACGTGGTCCACTCGCTCGACGCCGTTCCACTCAACGCACGGACGCTCCACGTATAGGTGTGGGCGAATTCAAGTCCAACACACCGCATGCGCGGTTGATCGGTGCTCGACGACAGGATCACAGTGTCGAGATCTGCATCTCTCGCCACGACCACTTCATACCGATCTGCTCCTTTCACCGATGCCCATGCAAGTTCCACATCGTGCATCACGGAGATGCGCTGACCTGACGTTGGCGCCGAGACCACGGGTGCCGGCAACACGCCAATGGCCGTGCAGTTGATGGCTGCACCTGATGCAGTCCATGCTGCCTCACCCGTCATCGTGAGCGTGATGGCCTTGCCGGTGCTTTCGCGCACCAGCGATCCACTACCTTCGTCGCACCGCCACCATCCCACCAACCCTGTTTGCGACCGAAGTGTGCTCACCGTCATGTTCGTGCGGATCTCGTCGCGCGTGCGCACACGGTTCCACAAGCGGAACTCGTCGATGCTTCCCTTCATCGGCCATTGTCCGACATTCGCTCCGATCGTGAGCTTGCGAAGCCCGGAAGGCGACGAGGCCTTGGTCGACGAGAGCACCATCTCTCCGTTCAGATAGATGGCCGAGAAATTCGTACCGTTGCTCACGAGCGCCACGTGCGTCCACTTGTCGAGGTAGTTCCCAAAGGGAGCGACAAGACGCCCGTTCGTGTCGAGATTACCATAATCCCAATACAGATTCCGATCGCTCCACGGCACGTGTGCCTGGAACCGATTGCGCGTAACATCGGGATCGCCGATCGAGAACGCCGAAGCGTTCGGAAGTTTATCGCTCGGCACATAGATCCAGAACTCCACCGTCACCGGTCCGCCATTCCACGTGAGATCATCATTGGTTGCCGCACCCTTCACACCGTTGAACGACAGCGCCTGTCCGGAACAGTTATTGTTGAGCGTCACCTTCCGACCCTCCGACCATGCAGAGTTACTGCTGTTATTGAAGCAACGCACTCTGCAGTATCGCGTGGTGCTCATGGGCACGTCGAGTACCATGGATGTCGTGTTATTGAGCACATGACTTTGGACGATCCGCGCAAAGCCTGCGTCTTCGGCGACCTGCACCTGATAGATCACGGCGCCGTTCACGCTCTCCCATGCAAGGGTTGCCGGGAATGGAAGGGCCGAAGAGGTGGTGGAAGGAGAAAGGATGCGAGGCGCTGGAAGGACAAAGCCCGCTGGGTACCACATGGGGACCACCGTGCGCGGAATGGAGGCAACAGTGCGTGCCTGGCCGTTGCGTGCACGCATGGTGTACACATACTGCGTGCCATTCGTCAGCCCAACATCCACATAACTGAGCACCGTGGGCTGCAACGTTGCGATGAGCTCATCCGTGCCACCTTCTCCCTTGCGATAGACCTCCCATGCCGTGATCGACGATGTGCCATAGCGTTTCCAGGTGAGGATGGCGCGCTGATGTCCACCAACCGCCGTAAAGGCAACAGGCGGCGACGTGCCAACGCTGATGAAGGAACGACCGATGGAGTCGTTCTCCGTTTGCTGATCACCATCGGCATGCACGACCAACCACATGAGATGCACACCTTCGGCAAGCAATGGCGTTGCGGGCATGGAGATCGTGTCCTCTGCACCAGCGCGGATCGCAGGCACATTCACCGTCTCGCTATAGACCGTGTTCGCATCCTGCGTCCACGAGAACCGAAGCGAGACCTGAACATTGGCAAGATCTTCCGCACCGTTGTTTCGGATCACCACGCGCGGTGCTCCGGGCGTGCGAAGTGTGTCATTGGTGGAAGGGATGGCAACATCAACGGCCTGCACATCTTTGCGCAGTGAGATCCGGAAGGGCTGCTGATTGCGATGTCGGATCGACGACTGTTCGATGGCGGCAATGCGCACATGACATTGTGCGGACTGCACAGCAGGGACCGACCAGAGATAGGTTCCTGCTGCCGCGGGCACGGTTGTTTGAATGGTGTTCCACGTGACGGCGCCATCGGTGCTGAGCTCAAGACGGACGTTCTTGATGTTCGTGGCCGTCCATGTGATGCGTGTGGTGTCTCCGCTCACGAACGTCTCTCCGCCTTTCGGCGACGTGAGCGTGAGCGATCCGCTGATCGATGCGGCGATCTCGAACGGACGACTGCATTGATCGTTCGTGGCGAATTGATCTCCCGTCATGAACACATCCACGCGCGCCATGTACATACCATTCACGAGCATCCGACGTTGGGCGAAGACCACAGATCGTTGCTGATCGGGCGCCACATTCGTGATCCGCTGCACGACCGTATCGGCCGTGCTGTTGTCGAAGCTTGCAATGATGAGTCGCACGGTGATCGTATCGGCCGTCGTTGTGCCCGTGTTGGTGACCCATACGGTGGGCGCGAACAACTGTCCGTTCCCGATCGCTCCACCAACGGCCGGCAGCTCGATATACGTTGCGGCCACATCGCGCGCGAGTGCGCCACGTGTCGGTCCTGTGCATGCACGATTCTCGGTGACGGCGCGGAACAACGATGCAACGCGCGGATGAAGGAGCAAACGATTTCCGAACGGTGTAAGGTGACAGTAGGCCATGATGGAACCGGGGCGAGGTTTGGTGCCGGAGAAACAGCCGCCTTCGGCGTTCCAGCAAGAGTCCACGGCCGGTGCCCAACCGCAGTTATGCGTGTGCGGAGATCCGATGTTGTGACCGAGCTCGTGCCCTGTGACGTCGACGTCCCACAGATATCCGCCGGCAGGGAAATTCACCGCGCCGCCAACACCGCACACACAATAGCCATAACCGGAACACAGCACGCCTACCCAGGCGAGTCCGCCTCCCACATTGTTCGAGAGTAGCACCGTCGTGCTTCGACGTACATACTGCATGGTGTTCTCCCACACGTCGCGGATCTTGCCGAGTGCCACGCCGATCTCGCCTGCGTACGGGTCGGCAGTCGACCAGATGCGCAAGAACGGGACCCGGATCGCAACGTTGGCATCGCGTTCATACACGGCACTCACGGCGCCCATCAGTGCGATCGCATACTGTGCAGATTCACTGAGCGTGCCGCCGTGTGCATTGTAGTAGCTCTGTGCACATTCAGTGGCCACTTCCACCACTTGCGTGCGACTGTTCTGCAGATCCACCGTACCGCGCTTCATCGTGGCGTTGTTGCGCACAAGGGCGAAGATCGAATCGGTACGTTGTTGATAGTTGGCCACATCCTCGGCAAAGCAGGAGAATCCGGGCGGCAGACGTTCACCAAGGAACATCACCTTGCCACCCTTCACCTCATAGCGTGCCGTGCCTGATGGCGTTGGTCGCTCGATGTATCCCCAGATGGCATGCTCGAACACGGTGAACATCACATGCGATCCCGGCCACTCGCGCACGGTGCCAAAACACTGGACCACGGCTTCGATCGGACGTCGCACATCCCCTTGCTCTGTGGCCTCCACCAAGATCGCGTCGGCAGCCAGCACCGAGAACGGTCGCACATCACACGTTGCCACGTTGCCATCGGGCAGGACGACACTCGGTATGGTGAACGGCGATGTTCGACCGACCGTGGCGCGGAACTCCGCGGCTGACACCTCCCACGTGTTGCCACGCGTACGGAAGAGCGCAACATCGGTGCCGGCCATGGAAGGAAGCAGGCAGCAAAGGAAGGCGGAAAGGAGGCACAAGGAACGAAGCATGCGATCTCTCGGGTTTAGGATGTCGCGGAATATAACACCACTGTATATTCGACCATGTCCCAACATTCACTCTTTGGAAGCGATGCGGCTTCCACGTCGGTACTCGATCGGATCACGGAGCTTCGCAATGAGATCCGTCGACATGATCAGTTGTATTACGTCAACGCTCGACCCGAGATCGACGACCGCGCCTATGACGCGCTCTTTCACGAATTGCAACGTCTTGAGGCAGCTCATCCCGAGTATGCTTCGGCGGACTCGCCCACGCAACGTGTTGGTGGCGCGCCCGTGGGATCGTTCGCCACGGTCACGCATGCACGTCCGATGCTGTCGCTTGCCAATACGTACTCTCGTGAAGAGGTCGAGGACTTCGACCGACGTGTACGCGAGGGCCTTGAAGGAACATCGCCACGATATGTGGTCGAGCTCAAGTACGACGGCGTGGCCATGTCGCTCACATATCGCAACGGCGCCCTTGCCCTTGCGGCCACACGCGGAGATGGCACCACGGGTGACGACGTCACGCAGAACGTACGCACCATTCGCGCTGTGCCGCTCACGGTGAATGACGTGTCGGTGAACGGCGTTGCCGTGCGCGACTTCGAGGTCCGCGGTGAGGTCTACCTCCCCGTCGACGACTTTCTCGAGATCAACCGCCAGGCCGAGGAGCAAGGCGAGAAGCCTTATGCGAATCCTCGCAACCTTGCGGCCGGCACACTCAAGCAGAAGGACCCGCGCGAAGTGGCCAAACGTCCGCTCAGCTTCGTTGCCTACTATCTCGAGCTTCGCGGTGCCGACGAGTCGAGTCGCGTTCTCACATCACATGCCGACAACATCAAGATCCTACACGAACTTGGCTTTCCCATCGGACGGGCCGTGCGCACATGTGATAGTATCGACGAGGTCTTCGCCTTCATCAACGAGTGGGACGATGCACGCGATACGCTTCCGTTCCAGATCGATGGCATCGTGATCAAGGTCGATGCGTTGCGGCAGCAAGAAGAACTTGGCTTCGTTGCACGTTCGCCGCGATGGGCCATTGCCTACAAGTTCGAAGCCAAGAAGGCACAAACGGTGCTCACCGATATCACCTTGCAGGTAGGTCGTACAGGAGTGGTCACGCCCGTCGCAGAGCTCACTCCCGTCTCACTTGCAGGATCGACGATCTCGCGGGCCACGCTGCATAACGAAGAGTTCGTGCACGAGCTCGACCTTCGCATTGGCGACACGGTGATCATTGAGAAAGGCGGCGATGTGATCCCGAAGGTCGTCGAGGTGGTGATGGCGGCACGGAAGCCAGGAGCGGCCGTATGGAACATGCCGCACGTCTGTCCGTGCGAGCGGCGTTCTCCGTTGCATCGACCCGAAGGCGAGGCCAACTACTATTGCGACGATGGTGCATGTCCGTCACAGCTTCGACGACGTCTCTCCCATTTCGCCTCTCGCGATGCGATGAACATCGACGGGCTCGGTGAGAAGGCCATCGACCAATTCGTCGATGCAGGACTGCTCACAGACGTGGCCGACATCTATGATCTTCCTTCGAAGCGCGACGAGATCCTCGCATTGGACCGCTGGGCACCGAAGAGTTTCGACAAACTCGTCGCCGGCATCGAAGCAAGCAAGGCACAGCCATTCGCTCGCGTGCTCTTCTCGCTTGGCATTCGATTCGTTGGCGAAGGTGTGGCCAAGGTCCTCACACGTGCCTTCACGACCATCGACGCGCTCGCTGCAGCAACAAAGGAAGAGCTCACCGCTGTGAACGAGATCGGCGATCGCATTGCCGACAGTGTGATCGAGTTCTTCACCGATGCTTCGGAACGTTCGATCGTCCACCGATTGCAACAAGCACATCTGCAATTCGAGAGCGCCGCTGCAGAGCCTCGATCGCAACAGTTCGCAGGGAAGACCTTTGTGCTCACGGGCGAACTCGTCACCATGACGCGTCGCGCCGCTGAAGAAGAAGTAGAGCGGCGAGGCGGCAAGGCCGCGGGCAGCGTGAGCAAGAAGACATCGTATGTGGTGGCCGGCGAGAATGCCGGCAGCAAGCTCACCAAGGCTCAGGAACTCGGAGTGCCGGTGCTCACCGAAGAAGAATTTGTCGCCATGCTGAATACGTGATGTCGAAATGCGAGGATGTCAACCGACATTTCGGTAACAGTTGTTGGTTTCATCCATAGATCGAGGATCCCATGAAGTTCGTCTTGATGTTCAATGAGAGCGCAGAAGCCATTGCGAAGCGCACGCACCCCGAAGATGGTCCGGCCTATTGGGCGGGATGGTCCGCGTATATGAAAGAACTGGGCGAGTCCGGCGTGATGTTGGGCGGACATGCCCTGCAGCCGTCAGAAACGGCAACAACGTTGCGATCCAACAATGGCGAACACGTTGTGCACGACGGGCCCTATGCCGAGACAAAGGAGATGCGTGGTGGGTTTGTCTCGATCGACGTTGCGTCGTTGGACGAGGCACTGGCCTGGGCATCACGGTGTCCTGCTCTTGATGGTGGCGCCGTAGAGATACGACCGATCCTCACGGGCATGTGAGTGTCGATGAGATCACCCGATGCAGCGATCGACGCCACTATCCGAACATCCTACGGGAAGCTGGTCGCCATCATCGCAGCGCGAACGGGTGATGTCGAGGGTGCAGAAGATGCGATCAGTGACGCCGTCATTGCTGCCTTAGAGCAATGGCCCGCGCAAGGGATCCCGGAGAATCCAACCGCCTGGCTGCTCACCGTGGCCAGGCGAAGGATCATCGATGAGGGGCGACGCTCAGATCGTTTGCGGACGTACCATTCCGATGTTGTCGCATGCATCTCGGAATGGAATGCACATGGCACCACAGATCCGGATCTGCCGGACGAACGGCTATCGTTGATGTTTGCCTGTGCACACCCTGCCATCGCGCCATCCGTCCGTACGGCACTGATGTTGCAATGCGTTCTTGGACTCTCGGCTGAACGGATCGCTTCTGCCTTCCTCACTTCCCCGTCATCCATGTCGCAACGCCTGGTGCGTGCGAAGGCGAAGATCCGCGCTACCGGATTGGCCCTTGATGTCCCGCATCCTCACCACCTTGCCACGAGACTTCCCTTTGTGGCAGATGCCATCTATGCAGCGTTCACCACGGCAACGGATGATCTTGAAGAGGAGTCGATCGAGCTTGCTCGCATCATGGTGTCACTCATGCCGGATGAACCAAGCGTTCAAGGGCTCCTCGCTCTGATGTTGTTCTCCTATGCACGTCGGCATGCGCGAAGCAACATCACCGGCGCATTCGTTCCTCTGCATGAACAGAACCCTGAGCAGTGGGATCATCGGTCGTTGCAGGAGGCAACGAGCATCATCGAACGGCTGATGGCTGCGGGGAATACCGATCGATTCACGATCGAAGCCGCCATACAACATGCGCACAGCGGTCGCCTTCGTGGTGAAGCAACACCGTGGGCGTTGATCGTGGAATTGTACGACGCCTTAGTGGTACGAACGACTGCCATTGGAGCCGCTGTCGCTCGTGCCGTTGCCATTGCAGAGGCACATGGGACGGATCACGGACTGACAGCGCTCGATGCGCTCGATCCGGAACGCGTCCGCCACTATCAGCCGTATTGGGTAGCACGAGCACACATGTTGACGCAGATCGGAGATCCGTTGCAGGCACATGCATGCAGGGAGAAGGCGATCGGTCTTACCCAGGATCCAATGATGCGAGCCTACCTTCTCACACAACACACATGATCACTTCGGGTCTTCGAAGTTCTGCATGGTGAAGGTGAAGTTCAACAGGAACTGATTGCGGAGCTGCGTGGCCGGACCGGTGGTGCCGTTATCACGGAGCACCGGCACACGGTCGTCATAGAACACGTCGGTGAGCAAGGCCACGGACAGTAGACTGTTCACCTTCAAGAACACGCCGTTCTCAATGGTGACCACCCAAAGGTCAGGTGCACTGTACCGACAGAAACTATTGAAGCGGGTCTTCCACCGAACATTCTCCATGATCTGCCAATTGAACTCGATGTTCAACAGTCCACCAAGGTCGATCTTCGACTTCTTTCCGGGATCAACGCCAAAGGCTCCGGCGTTATAAAGGTCCGGATCTGACACAAAAATTCCACGAGTGGCCACCGGTGCAACAAGGATGCGCAGTATCTCACCGGGAGTGAACTCGCCGCCGATCGCACCCGTGAGATATCCAGGCGCCATGAAGTTCGACGTCTTTGTCGGATTACCGACCGAGTCGACCTGGTCGTAGTTGTAGCCGATAT
>JBGAJM010000004.1:0-272424 GCA_044224925.1 Kapaibacterium sp. (SeqCode) | reverse complement strand
TGCCGTGAAGATCGATGCGAAGAACGACTCTCCACCAACGGCCGCCTTGATCGTGCCGAACAGACCCTTGCCGGCCGACGTGGCCTCGAGTTCAATGGTGGGGCTCATGGAGAGCATTGCGCCGGACTCTGCGCGGAACTGTTCGCCTTGTTCCATTTCTACGCGCAGACTTGAATAGACGTGTCCGTTCTCGATGGTGTATTTCATGATCGACCTTTTCTGAATTGTGTTCAACCGTTATAGATGATCCCGCCTGATGTTGTGTAGGCGTTGAGGACGCTGATCGCCTCACTTCGCAAGACATCCCGCACCACGTCGATCCCTCTCGACGTAAGGGCTTCGGTCCACGGCTGTGGCTTCACCCCTTCGTCGAATCCGATGGCGCGAACATCTTCATCTCGTGCGGCACAGACCACACGTCGAACGCCGCTCCACGGTATCGCCCCAAGGCACATCGCGCAAGGTTCCGCCGATGCGAACAACTCGAAGTCGCCATGCGGTGAGAGCGAATAGGTTGCCACGGCCGACTCGGCCTCGATGATGGCGACCATTTCGGCATGGAGGATCGAACATGCATATGCCTGCACGAGATTCACTCCCTTCCCGACACATGCACCGGTCTCGATGTTGAAGATCGCCGATGCGAACGGTCCACCACGACGGCGTACATTCTCAGCGGCAAGATCCAACACGTACCGCATCCGTTCTTCACGCGTGGCATGGGCTGTTGGAAGCGGCACATCGTGCACCCATGTGGGGAGTTCAAGGTTCATCGTTATTCGTAGACCCGAACACCATTCGCCTCGAACACATACTCTTTCTGTTCGCCAACGATGGCAGCGATCTGCTTCTTGCTCTTTCCCGCATCCTCCGCGTAGTGTCGTGCGTCGGCCTCCGAGATCTTGCGTTCGCTCAGTTCACCTTCGATCACCACATGCTTCCCTGCCGTGTTCTTTGGGACGGTGAAGTCGTGGTTCTTGAAGGTGATGCGAACGACCGTGGTCCCTTCCTTGATGATCATCCAGCATCCCATCTTCTTGCACACTTCACTCACCACACCATGGATCAAAATGGTGTTGTCGAACTTGTCTTGGGCAATGGCCTCGGTGACCGTGATCGGTGCGGGAGACGCGGACGGAGATGCGCCAAAGACGCTGATCTTCTTCCATTTCTGTTGCGATGGCGTCCACGACAATTGTGCGGAGGCAATGCTCGGTAGCACAACCAGTGCTACCACGAAGGTCAAGAGATAGTTCATCGATCTTTCTCGAATGTGTTCCGGTACGAATCTACATATTCGCAGCCATGCGTGTAGTACTTCAACGAGTTCGGTCTGCATCGGTGCGCGTCGATGGCGCGACCGTTGGCTCCATTGACCATGGCCTCGTCGCCCTGGTCGGCTTTACCCATGCCGATACACTTGCCGATGTGCGCTGGATGGCAGAGAAGCTCGTGCAGATCCGCGTGTTCGCTGACGTGGATGGAAAGATGAATCTGTCCGTGACCGACGTTGCCGGCAGCATCCTCGTGGTTTCGCAGTTCACGTTGTATGGTGCGTTGCCCAAAGGGACACGACCGAGCTACACCGATGCTGCACGTCCGGAGATCGCAGAGCCATTGTACCAGCATCTCCTTGCCACCCTTCGTTCCATCACCACCGTTCCCATTGCCAGCGGCATCTTCGGCGCGATGATGGAGGTGGAGCTTGTGAACGATGGGCCGGTAACGATCATCCTGGAACGAGAAACGCCCTGATGAAAGGTCCACCAGGGCGTTGTGTTCGTCGTATGTCGTGCGTGCTTAGAGCGTGACCGTCGACTCGTTCATGTTCTCGAGCGAGCGACAGATGGCCGCCAAGCACTGTGTTGCGAGCGCGCCGTCGATCACGCGGTGATCATAGGTCAGCGAGAGATACACCATGCTGCGCACCACGATGAGGTCTTCACCATTGATCGTGCGAACCACTGGACGCTTCTGGATGGCACCAATGCCCATGATGGCACATTGTGGTTGATTGATCACGGGTGTACCGAAGAGCGATCCGAAACCGCCAACGTTCGTGATGGTGATCGTACCACCGGAGATATCATCGGGAACGAGCTTCTTCGAGCGTGCGCGTTGCGCAAGATCGTTCATGGCGCGGGCCATGCCTGTGACGTTCACAACGTCGGCATTCTTGATCACCGGAACGATCAGGTTCCCGTCATCCAATGCCGTGGCCATTCCAAGGTTGATACGATTGTGCTTGATGATGTTCTTTCCATCAACGCTCACATTCACCATTGGGAAGGCCTTCACACCATCCACGCAAGCAATTCCGAAGAACGGCGTGTAGGTGAGCTTGAAGCCTTCGCGTTGTTCGAATGCACCCTTTTGCTTTTCGCGGAGCTTCACGATGTTCGTCACGTCTGCTTCGGCAACGCTGGTCACGTGTGGTGATGTGGTCTTGGACTTCACCATGTGTTCAGCGATGAGCTGACGCATGCGATCCATTGGGATCACCACATCGTCTGCACCGACAGGTCCGCTCGGTGCGGCCACCGCGCTCGACGAAACGGCAACGCGTGGTGCAGCCGCCGGTTGTGCTGCGGGAGCAGCAGCAGGAGCGCCGGTGCGCGTTTTCAAATAGGCCAGAACGTCGTTCTTCGTCACGCGTCCGTCGAGACCCGTTCCTGAGATCGCATCCAGTTCGCCGACCGAAAGGCCTTCTGCCGTTGCAATGCTTCGAACCAACGGCGAGTAGAACCGTCCGCCGCTCACGCGTGGAACAGGTCCGCTGGCAACGGCCATGGCAACAGGTGCGGCCATTGCAGATGAACCGTTCGTTGGAGCCGGTGCAGGGGCCGGGGCTTGTGTAGCGACCGGTGCCGGTGCAGCAGCAGGAGCCGGGGCCGAAGCCACTGCTGCACCCGTTGCGATCCGTGCGATCACCTTGCCCACTTCCACAACGTCGTTCTCTTGTGCGAGGATGGCCGTCAACGTGCCCGCTTGTGGCGATGGCACTTCCGTGTCGACCTTATCGGTGGAGATCTCGAGCAACACTTCGTCGCGCTCGATCTTGTCGCCGACCTTCTTCACCCAACGCAAGACCTTTCCTTCTTGGATCGACTCGCCCATCTTGGGCATCACCACTTCGATCTCGCCTGCCGACGCCGTTGCGGGCGCTGCAGGAGCAGGTGCAGGTGCAGGTGTTGGGGCGGGTGCCGGCGTAGCAGCAACGGGAGTTGGTGCGGGGGCCGGTGCAGGCGCGGGAGCCGGAGCCGGTGCGGCGACGGTTGCGTTCGCATCCGTGCTCAACACGGCGATCACTTTGCCTACTTCAACCGTGTCGTTCTCTTCTGCGAGCAGTTGGACGATCACTCCGGCCGTCGGCGACGGAACTTCGGTGTCGACCTTATCGGTGGAGATCTCGAGGATCACCTCGTCGCGCTCCACCTTGTCTCCAACCTTCTTCACCCATCGAAGGATCTTGCCCTCTTGGATGGACTCGCCCATTTTCGGCATGACAACTTCTACATTCATGGAATGCGTCTCCGACGTGTTTTGTGTGTCTATCAAATTCGATGGAAGAGGCCAAAACTACCGAAAAATCAAGGCTTGGCAAAGAGATCGGTCAGTGCTGTGGAAAGGTCACGGTAATTGAACCGGAAGCCATCCATCTCGAGTCGACGCTGGATCACATACTGTCCGTGCAAAACGATATCTGCCTGCTCACCAAGTAGGATCCGCAGTGCGAATGAAGGGACGGGAAGGAAGCAAGGACGATGGAGGACCTTGGCGAGTACGCGTGCGAACGTGGACATGCGCACCGGTTCTGGCGCAGAGAGATTGTAGGCACCGTGCGCTTTGCCGGATCGAGCTGCCCACAGGAAGCAACGTACCACATCGTCACGGTGCACCCACGGCATCCACTGCCGACCACTTCCGAGCGGACCTCCAAAGAACAACATCGTCGGCACCTTGAGCTTGGCCAGCGCACCCTCGTGCACATCCAGCACAATGCCGATACGCAATGTGACGACACGCGTGCACTCCGCCGCCTTCATTGCCTCGTCTTCCCAAAGCTTACAGACCATACTCAGGAATGATGCACCTGCAGGCATGGCCTCGGTGCTGGGCACAGTGGTGTTGCCATAGTAGCCCAAGCCACTTGCCTGCACCAGTGCTGGCGGATGTGCCACACGGGCGATCGCGTTCACGAGAGCACGCGTGGCGTGGATGCGCGAGTCGATGATCTCGCGCTTTCGCTTCGAGGTCCATCGCTTACTGCCCACATTCGCCCCTGTGAGGTTGATCACTGCATCCGCACCCTCGAGCGCAGCAGCAAGATCGGTGTCCCACGAGACGTATCGCACAGAACTACCGTCGTTCTTCCCAAGCTTCTTCGTCTGTCGTGTGATGATCGTGACGCGGCCGCCTCCGCGGACCACTTGTTCTGCAATTGCCGTCCCTAAGAATCCGGTGCCGCCGGCGATAACGATATGGAGATCTTTCATGGTGGTCTCATAAACAAGAAAGCACACGGTCGAGTTCAACCATGTGCTTTCTATAATTGTTTCCGACACCGGCGGGCCGACAGGTTATTCCTGTCCGATCACCCAGATCTTGAGGGTCGCGACAACTTCAGGATGGAGCTTCACCTTCACATCGAAGATCCCCAACGTCTTGATGGGCTCTTCGATGATGATCAGACGGCGATCGACGTGATAGCCGCGAAGTTCCAGTTCTTGTGCGATCATTGGTGCTGTGACGGAGCCGAAGAGGCGACCTTCTTCACCAACTTGCATCGGGATGGAGATCTGGAGTTCCGCAAGCTGACCGGCAACGACATCGGCGTGGGCCTTTGCCTTGGACATCTTCACTTCGTATTGCTTCTTCTCTGTTTCCAGGGCGCGGATCGCTCCGTCGGAAGCAACATAGGCCATCTCGCGCGGGATCAGATAGTTGCGTGCGTAGCCGGCCTTCACGTTCACGATCTCACCGATCGTGCCCAGAGTGTCGACGTTTTGACGTAGAATGATCTTCATAGTGGTTCTCGTTTCAGTGCTGTTCGATGATTACATTTTGTTCGAGGCTTCAGCCATCGCTGCAGCGCGGAGAGCTTGGGCTTCTGCGCGAACCTTGCGGAACTCACGAAGCTTGGGATCGAGCTGAAGGGTCAGGTGGCGCAAGGTGTTCTCGTCGAGCACGTAGAAGCGCTCAAGCAACGGAAGCATGCTTGCAGGTGCTTCGAACACCATGTACACGTAGTAGCCGTTGAACTTCTTCTTGATCGGATAGGCCAGGCGGCGCCGACCCCATTTGTTCACTTCAACGAGCGTACCACCATTGTCGGTGATAAAGTCCGTGATGCGCTTGGTGGCAATTTCTACGTCAGCATCTTCAAGAGCTGCGTTAAGAATCGCCGTCGATTCATACAATCGACTATCTGTCATGTGGAACTCCTATGGATGCGATCAACGCAGCAGACGGCGTCCGGACCATCTGCAGGGTGGGGGTTGTCGAAATGTCAATAGCTAACGAAAATAGGGCATCTGTGGATATGAAGCAAATGTGATGGAAAAACTCGTAACTTCGCCGTCCTAATTCGATTGTTACGACCGTCCGACCGAAAGTCGGCCTACTCTTTTTCATTTTCCGTTCAGTTCGCGATGTCCGATACGACCTCTGCACCGATCAACGAGGAAACCACGCCCACCGGCGAGGCCCCAGTTGAACAACCAATGCCTTCGACCACCATCGAGGCTTCAGAAGCACCCGTTGCTGACTCACCCGCTCCCGTCGCTGCCGCAGCCGAAGCCCCTGTTGTAGAGGCCCCTGTTGCCGAGACCCCAGTTGCTGACGCTCCTGCCGCCGAAGCCACATCTCCTGCCCCCGCCGCAGCCGAGGCACCTGCCGCAGCTGTTGCCGAAGCACCGGCCGCTCCCGCAGAGCCGGTCATGACGGAGGAAGAGAAGGCAGAAGCACTTCGGAAGAAGCAGGAAGAGCGTGCCAAGAAAGAGGAAGAACGCAGACTTCGCGATGAGGCCTATGCCGAACTCGAGAAACTGAAAGAGGAAAAGGGCTCCTTCGAGATCAAGATCCAGGAGCGCGTCAAGGGCGGACTTCGCGGTGAATACAAGACGCTTCGCGTCTTCCTCCCCGCCTCCCACTATGGCGCACGCAAGAATGTTCCTGAAGAGGAACTGAACGCCGCCGTCGGTCAGACCGTCCGCGTCATGGTCCACGAACTCCAATCGGACGACACAGGATACAAGAGCGCTGTGGTCACACGTCGCGACCTTCTCGTCGACGAATTCTGGAATTCCATCCAGCCGGGCACGGTCTTCGATGGCGTTGTCACGTCGGTCACCACCTTTGGTGCCTTTGTGAACATCGGCGGTGTGGAAGGACTCGTTCACGTCTCCCGCCTTTCAAAGTCACGCGTAGAAAGTCCGGCCGATGTGGTCAAGAAGGGCGACAAGCTCAAAGTGACCGTCACCGAGGTCGACCGCGTGAAGCACAAGCTCTCCCTGAGCCACAAGGAACACGAAGAAAGTCCATGGAAGGGTGCCGAAGGCTCCTTTACTGTTGGGAAGCGCATCAAGGGCACCGTTCGTCGCATCACCGATTTCGGTGTGTACGTGCAAGTGGCACCCCGTATCGAAGGACTGTTGCGCATCAACGAACTCTCGTGGACCCGCCGTATCAAGCATCCTAGCGATGTTGTGTCGGTCGGACAGGAGATCGAGGTTGAGATCCTGAATGTTTCCGAAGAGAAGCAACAACTGGGTCTTGGCTACAAGCAAACATTGCCAAATCCTTGGTTGACGATCACCGAAACACTTCCTGTTGGCACAGAGACCACCGGTGTTGTGCAACAATCGTCCACTCAGGGCGCCGTTGTTCGCATTGCCGATACCTTCGATGGCTTCATGCCACGGAGCAAGATGGCCAATGCAGGACGCGGACAGAAGGTTGCCGTGAATGTTGGCGATACAGTGAATGTGGTCGTGGCCGATCTCGATCCAAGCACGTTCTCCCTCATCATCGCAATGAAGAACGAAGACGGCTCCATCGCAGGTCAGGGCGAACGCTACGAAAGTGAGCGTCAAGGTGGAGATCGTCAAGGTGGAGAGCGTCAAGGCGGCGATCGCCAAGGCGGTGGACACCGAGGCGGTGGCGACCGTCAAGGCGGATCTGGTGGCGGACGTCGTGATCGCAATGAGAAGTACGACAAGAACGTGCACACACCATTGCCTCCGCCGGAACCGGTGGAAAGCAATGTCTCGCTGATGGACATGCTGTCCGAAAAGCAAAAGTCGACCCTCCTTGGTAACAAGTAAGTCGACGTTGAAATGAAAACTCTCAGAAGCCGTCGCGGTCCATCCGCGACGGCTTCTGTATTTTTGACGCACATGACATCGAACACCTTCCGTCTTCTCCTCCTCCTTTCCCTGCTGGGCATGACGGCACATGCGCAGCAGGAGCGAAACGGTAGTGTGCTCATCAAGCCGCGCGTTGTGTCGCCGAAAGAGTTCATGCAGGGCGATACCGTCCGCGCAGACTCTTCGCAGAATGCCTACGTGCCGGGCGAAGGATCGGGCACGTTCACGGCACAACAGGACAGCGCTTATCGAGCCGCTCTCCAGTTAGGCGTCTCCGGCTCTGTTCGCTTCATGCATAGTGCACGGTCGCTCTTGAGCGCCATGCAGATACAGGCAACGGTCCGCCCCGCGTCGCCCTGGGAAGCCGCCAACGCCAACTTGAACATCCCGAGCAGCATCTTTGCGCCAAGTGCACAGGAGATCACGGCCTATCGCGCCAATATTGCCGCCGCTCAGTATGTGCCGGGCGTCTTGCAATGGCCGATGGGGACGGGGAATCTGCAGGTATCCTTCGGTGACATCGGGAAGTTCTTCGGCGTGGTGGAAGACGTCTCTCCCGACATCTCCTACGTGGTCGACATTCCGAGTGAGGTGGAGATCGTCGTGTATTCGCCAACGGCGAAGGTGATCGCCACGATCTTCCGGGGAAATCAAGGTCCGGGCAAATACAAGGTCACATGGAACGGCCGCGACGAGTTCGGCAAGCCGGTCCTGCGGGGCGACTATATCGCCGAAGTGCGCCTGGGTCGCGAACGTCTGCAACGCAAGCGCATCGTGTGGCCTCCGGAAAAATGATACGGTAACTTTTCACGACACGCGGCTCTCATGACCCCATGATGTTGACTCGTTGTCTCCTCCTTTGCATTCTCCTTGCTTCGCTCGCGCACGCACAACCTGCGTGGGAGCCGAACACGATCGTCGTGAAGTTCCGTGCCGATGCGTCGGTCTATCGTGACTGGACCTCGCAGGGCAGAACCGGTGCCCTTGCCGCCCTCCGTCCCCTTCTCGGCGACCATGCATCACGCGGCTATGTGAGCGATGCCACGTTGGTCTCGGTACGTCGCGCCCATGCGCTTCGCGATAGGTCGGACGTGTCGATGCAGAGCATCCACGCGCCCGACGTGGCACGCATCGCTACGTTGACCCTTCCGTCGACGACCGACATTACAAAAGCCATCGCAGCGCTCTCGTCACGCACCGATGTCGAGTACGTGGAACGACTTCCCATTCGCAAGCTCGTCGGCGTTCCCAACGACACCCTTGCTGCACGCCAGTATCACCTCGCACTCGTGAATTCCTATGCTGCATGGGACCTGCTTCCGGTGAACAAGACGATCGTGCTTGGCATCGTGGACACGGGCATCGACCGCCTGCACCCCGACCTCGTAGGCTCCATGTACACAAATCCGGGAGAGACCGCAGCGGATGACAAGGGCAACGACAAGAGCAAGAACGGCATCGATGATGATGCGAATGGATTTGTGGATGATGCGTTGGGATGGGACTTTGTGAGCAGCTCGGATCCCTCAAAAGGTGACAACGATCCCTCGCCGGGGAATCCGCACGGCACGCATGTTGGTGGGACCGCCGGAGCTACGATCAACAATGTGATCGGCGGTGCAGGCGTGGCCGCGAATGTGAAGCTGATGGCGGTGAAGATCGGCGACGACAGTCAGTTCAGTCGCACTGTCTCCAACACAGGCGACGGCATTCTGTATGCTGCCTCGAATGGCGCCTCGGTGATCAACTGTTCGTTCGGGAGCTCGTCGAGAACATTTGCAGACGTCGACGTGATCAATGAAGCAACGTCGCTTGGCGCCTTGATCGTCTGCGCTGCCGGCAACGATGGACTTGACCAGGCCTTCTACCCTGCCGCCTATCCTGCCTGCCTGAGTGTTGCCGCAACAGATTCCACAGATCACCTTACGAGCTTCTCGAACATCAATGGCACCGTCGATGTTGCTTCGCCGGGGAAGAACATTCTCGCGACGTTCCCCAACAACATGTACGAAACGCTTGATGGGACCTCGATGGCCTCCCCAATCGTGGCCGCCATTGCAGCCATGGTGCGCCTCACCCATCCGTCATACACACCCGAACAGACGCATGCGACGATCAAGGCCTCGGCCACACCGATCGATGCCCTGAACATCGCCTTCATAGGAAGAATGGGCACAGGTCGCGTGAATGCCTACGAGGCCGCAGGGTCAACGAAGCGGTCATGGAGTACCATTGTGCAGACGACCATCGTCGATGCCGATGGCGACGGACTCTATGAGCCGGGCGAGACATTACGAATCAAGCTTCGATTGCGGAACATCCTGGAACCGCTTCGCGCACCACTACTGCGCTTGAAGTCGGCCGTGTTCGATTTCACACCAACGATCGAGACGGATAGTCTCGCATTGGGTTCGTTTGCAAGCGGAGAAGAACGTGATGCGGATCGCGACTTCGTGGTCACCCTTCCTTTGAACACACCACAGAACGCCATTGTCGATCTCCTCTGCACCATGCACGACAGTACAACGCTCGTGCTGCGCGAGATCGTTTCGTTCACGGCCAATCCAACGTATCGCACGATCACGGAGAACGACATTCACGTTACGGTGAACAGCACCGGCAACCTTGGATACAACGACTATCCGACCAACGAGCAGGGCGATGGATTCTCCTATCTCACGGCCACCGATCTTCTCTTTGAGAGCTCGCTGCTTGTGGGCATCTCACCAACGCAGCTCTCGAACGGAGCGCGTGGAAACGATTCGCATGCCAAGGACACATCGTTCCACCCCGTCGACGTGATCAATGTTCGTCGCGACAGTGTGCTCTCGGGCATTCGCGCCGTCTCACGCTATAGCGACTCATACGAACCCGAACCTTGTGGCGTGAGCGTGCATCAGACCGTGTATCAAAGCAACGACGACTCCGTGCGTAACGTCATCACCACCTGTTACGACATCACCAACCGAACGAATGCAGCTCTTCCGAATGTCTATGCTGCACTGTTCTTCGATTGGGACATCGGCCCGTCCGGCGCCAACAATCAGGTGCAGTGGGATTATCCTACCGGCGCAGGGATGCAAGCGAATGTGGCCGCCGATGGATTCCCCATCATTGGCGTCTCGATGATCTCCCCGTACATCAACAACTTCTATGCGATCGACAATCCCGGCAATAGCGATGTGAACATCGGCATCTACGATGAATTCGCTCGTTCGGAGAAGTGGTTCATGATGTCGAACGGGATCAATCGCACGCGTTCATCGGTCACCGACGCGTCGATGCTCATCGGCGGCGGCCCCTTCACCCTTGGTCCGGGAGAAACATCACAGATCTGTTTCGTGATCGGTGCGAGCACGACGTACGATGGTTTGGCGCGGGGTTTGGCAGCCGGAAGGGCGCGGGCGATCGAAACGGGATTGAATGCCGTTCCGTACGTGCAACTCTCCGACGTCGATAAGATCCTCTACGTCACCGACGGTCCGGTGCTCGCTCCGGGCACGGTGGCCCTTCGCTACAGCATCCATCGCACAACGCCCGTGATCATCGACCTCATCGACCTGTTCGGCAATACGATCACCACGTATCACAGTCTTGTCGATCCCGCCGGCATTCACGAGATCTCGATCACGATCCCAGATGTTGCCTCGGGCAACTACTTCATCCGGTTGCAGGCGACCACTGCCTCGCTCTTCCCTATTGCGATCTTGCAGTAAGGCGCGCAACACTCTCTACGTGATACGTTTGCGGGAACATGTCCACCGGCGTGACGAAGTCCACCGTATACAGATCTGCAAGCAGTGCACAATCACGTGCCTGTGTTGCAGGATTACAGCTTACGTAGACAATGCGCGGCGCACGCACGGTTCGAAGATGCTCCACCAACATCGGATGCATTCCGGCACGCGGCGGATCCACAAGGATCACATCAGGGCTTGGGAAGGTGGCAAGGAGGTCGATGGCCTTCTGTCCGTGCAGATCGATGGCATGCAAGGAAATGTTCTCGATCCCGTTCCGCGCAGCATTCGCCGTTGCATCATCGATCGATGACTGGGCAAGCTCTGCACCGACAACATGCTTCGCCAACTTCGCTGCCGGTAGGGTGAGCGTTCCCGTGCCGCAATACAGGTCCCACACAACATCACTGTCTTTGATCTCGGCGGCCTGCATGGCCTCGCCCACCAATTGCGGCAACTGGTCGGTGTTCGTTTGAAAGAATGAGAACGGCGAGATGCGATAGGTGATGCCGTGCGAGGTCTCTTCCAGATAGCCTTGACCTTGGATCTGTTGGATGGATCCTGTTGCCACTTGCGACCTGCCGTCGTGCACGGCGTGGATCATCGTTGATCCGGCCGGGAGCTCCTCGAACAATTGCATCCATGCTTCGATGAAGGCGGTCTCTTCGTCGCGCGACGGACTTGCCGTCACGAGCACCGTCATCACGCTTCCCGTGGTGGCGCTCGTACGAACGACAAGGTGACGGGCAAATCCCTCGTGGGCCCGCTGATCATAGGCGCGGATCCCGTGCTGTTGCGAGAGTCGAAGTGTATGGGCGAGCACCGTATTGCCAACATCTTTCTGCAGCATGCAGTTGGAGATGGTGAGCACCTTGTCGAACCGACCCGGTACGTGCAGACCCAGTGCGAACGACATGTCGAACTTCTCTCCCGAGGCGATCTGCTCATCGGTGAGCCAGAGTGACGCGCCGAAGGAGAACTCCATCTTGTTCCGGTAATGGAACGGGTCGTTCACGCCGATCGTGTCGTGATAAGACCCTACTTCGACATGACCGATCCGTTCGAACGCATCCATCACATGCTTGCGCTTCCAGAACAGTTGGTCCTCATACTGCAGATGTTGCCAGCTGCAGCCACCGCAGACGCCGAAATGCGGACATGGAGCCGGAATACGTCGTGGCGACGGCGTTAGCACTTCAAGAAGCTTCGTTTCCACGAACTTCTTCTTCTTGCCACGCACTTGTGCTCGTACCGTCTCGCCCGGAAGCGCACCGTTCACGAAATGGACCACGCCATCCAGGCGAGCAACCGACACGCCTTCGAAGCCGATCGATTCGACTTCGAGCTCGACCACGACCGGTACTCTGCTGTTCTTCATTCTGTTTTCCATAGTTTCACACAAAGTTATGGTCAGCTCCCGTCTCTACCGCGATGAATCGATCACTGAGCTCACACTCAGTGAACTTCTGGCATTCGACCGATCGACGCTCGCAGAGGCCGACATGCTCTGGGTTGATCTCTTTGCCCCAACATCCGACGAGGAAGTCGGTGTCTTGCAGACGTGGTTCCCCGTCCACGAACTTGTCCTCAACGATCTTCGGCGTGCACAACGCACTGGCCCTCGTTCGAGACTGCACCATCCCAAGGTCGAAGACTTCGACACGTATCTCTTTCTGATCGTCCACGCCCTCATCATGGAACGTGCCGATGGTTCCGAAGCTGATGCGGCAGAGCCGATTCGTCGTTACTCTCTTGAGCAACTCAGCGTGATCATCAGCGAGAAGGTGCTGATCACCCATCACCTGGTGCCGATCAAGGCCTTACAGTCGGTGGAACAGATGTGCTCAGTGAATCGCAAAGTGATGCGACGTGGACCGGACTATCTCTCACATATCATTCTCGACGAAGTGGTCGATCAGTATCTCCCCATGACAACGACGGTCGAAGACCGATTGTCAGAGATCGAACACACCGTCTTCCGTTCTCCGACAACGCTCACGCTGCAACGTATTCTCGAGATCAAGCGCATCGTTCAGGAAGTACGCCGCTCCGCCGTCTATCAGCGAGAGATGGTGAATCGATTGGCGCGCGGAGAGTTCGACCTGATCTCTGACGAAGAGGGTATGTACTATCGCAATGTCTACGATCACCTTGTGCGCGTGGCCGACCAATTGGAATCGAATCGCGACAGCGTTCTGGCCATCATGGATGTGTACTTCAGCATTTCGAACACGCGCCTGAATCAAGTGATGAAGATCCTCACGGTCTTCTCCTCGATCTTCCTCCCGCTCACCTTCGTCTGCAGTGTCTATGGCATGAACTTCCATTTCATGCCCGAACTCGAATGGCAATACGGATACGGATTTGTGTGGGGCCTTCTCCTCCTGATCGCTGGTGCGATGTGGATGTTCATCCGTCGGAAGGGCTGGCTTGAATAAGATGCAGTTGTGCGTGTGCTGTTCGATGGTCATGCTTCTGATCGCCACCATCGTTTCCGTCGCATCACCGGCGTCCGATTCCATTTCCTCAAAGATCGTATCGACAAAGCTCACGCAGACGGCAGACTCGATCGAAATCCGCTTTCGCGCCGATCGTAGTATCCCGGCATTCCAGCGACCTGAACGGAACGGCAACACGATCGTCTTCCGGTTGACGGGAGTGGTCCACGCCGACACGGCCCTTGCCGCCACCCTTGCACCGGCACACATCACGGCCACAGCCGATGTGATCCGCACCTTCCTTGTCTACCGACTCACCGTGCCGCCTTCCTTCCGTACGTGCAGCGCGCGCCGCGATGGACCTCGCGACGTGATCCTGACGCTCTCCACGCGTGATGCATCGACTGCCGTGACCGGTGGGACAGAACCGCCGAAGGCCATGCGCAACGACCGGTCGC
The DNA here is from genome assembly GCA_044224925.1 of Kapaibacterium sp. (SeqCode). GTDB lineage: Bacteria > Bacteroidota > Ignavibacteria > Kapaibacteriales > Kapaibacteriaceae > Kapaibacterium. Next base: position 258,424 of record JBGAJM010000004.1, on the reverse strand, counting down.
GCTGGTCGCTCGACGTGATCGTGATCGATGCAGGGCATGGCGGCGTGGACGCAGGGGCTGAAGGTGTGAACGGCGTGTATGAGAAGGACGTGACGCTCTCCATTGCAAAGAAACTTCGCGCATTGTTGCACACGGCAATGCCGACCACGAAGGTGGTGATGACGAGAGAGGACGATACGTTCGTCGAGCTCTACCGTCGAACACAGATCGCGAACGAGAACAATGGGAAGCTCTTCATCAGCATTCACTGCAACAGCATGCCAACGAAGCCGCATCCTGCGCATGGATGTGAGACCTACATCCTCCGGCCCGGACGGAACGACGACGCTGCTCGCGTTGCCGCACGGGAGAATGCCTCGGTGAAGTTCGAGCGTTCTCAGTCACCCTATGCAAGCATGACACAGGACCAACTGATCGTTGCCACCATGGCCCAACGCAGTTTTGTCCAACTCAGCGAGAAATTGGCGTCATACGTGCAGCGTTCCGTTCGCAACGGTACGCCCATTGAGGATCGCGGCGTGAGCCAGGCCGGCTTCTTCGTGCTCGTTGGCGCCTCGATGCCCAACATCCTCTTCGAAACGGCCTTTCTGTCGAACACCAGCGACGCCGCCTACATCAGCTCAGCGCGCGGACAACAAGAAATGGCCGCGTCGATCGTGAACGCGATCTCTTCGTATGCGGCGTCGTACCGCTCCCTTTTAGAAAAGTAGACCATGTCATCCGCAACACACTCATACACCACGAGACAGCTCGTCCCACGCATTCTCCGATTCGTGGCACCGTTCAAGTGGCTGTTGGCACTGAGCTTCGTCTTCAATCTCGTGTTCTCGAGCTTGAATGCATTGACGCTTGCCATCGTGGAGCCCGTTTTTCGCACGCTCTTCTCCACGCAATCCTCCAATGGCGTAGCATCGATGTCGGTGGCCATTCCCACCGTACAGATCGGTACCACTATCAAGGCACGGTTCGACGACTTCATCTATTCGTTGATCGTCTCGCCCGACTTCTTCACATCCGTTCGCAATCTCTCCATCGTGATCTTCGTGCTCTTTCTGTTTCGTGCACTGTCGAAGTATGCAAGCAGTCTGATCGGAACGCGACTCGAAGAAGGCGTTATGAAGTCGATCCGAGATGCCCTCTTCACCAAGATCACCGATCTTTCGCTGGACTATTTTAGTCGCAAACGTTCAGGTGAGATCATCTCGCTGCTCACCAACGATGTCGGCGTGGTCAATCATTCAACGTTGAACTCGATCACGCAGTTGTGGCGGGAAGGCACCACCGTGCTGATCTACATCACGTTCTTGCTGATCATCTCTCCGTCGCTCACCGGTATCGCCGTAGGCGTTGCCCTGCTCGGCGTGTTGATGATCCGCACGTCCACGACCTTCCTGCGCAAGTATGCGGCACGCATGCAGGCGGCACAGGCGGACTATACGGCAACGCTGCAGGAGACAGTGATGGGCATTCGCGTGATCAAGGCGCTCACCGTAGAGCCGTTGATGATCAAGCGCTTCACGGATCAGACCAAGGGATTCGTGCGGAGCTCGCTCAAGAACACCCGCGTACTTTCTCTCGTCCCCGCCGTGAATGACACGTTTGGCATTCTCGCGTTAGTGGCCGTGTTCTATGCAGGAGGACTGGCACTTGCATCCAACGAACTCACCCCATCGAATCTGATGACATTCCTGTTCATTCTGTTCGGTCTCATGCAGCCGATCTCGACCATTTTCAGTACGATCGCCACAATGCAGCGCGGAGTAGTGGCCGCTTCGAACATCATAGTTACGCTTGATGAACGTCCGTCCATCCAGAACGGAACAACGGTCGTGACGGAGTTCCGCTCCGAGATCGCCGTGGACAACGTCACGTTCGCCTACGACGAAAAGAATGTGATCAACGATGCATCGTTCTCGGTACAAAAGGGAAAGACCGTTGCGCTTGTTGGATCGAGCGGCAGTGGGAAGTCCACGATCCTCGACCTGATCGAACGATTCTACGACCCGCAGTCGGGAACGATCCGCATTGATGGCACCGACATTCGAACGCTGGATCTCACGACGTATCGGTCGCTCTTCGGTATGGTCTCGCAAGAAACCATCCTGTTCAACGATTCTGTTGCGAACAACATCTCCCTCGGAGAGTCGGTGACGAACAGGGATGCCGTGATCCGTGCGGCACGCATTGCGCATGCCGACAGTTTCATTCAAGCGCTACCGGAAGGCTACGATACGAACATCGGCGATCGTGGGATCAAGCTATCTGGCGGACAACGTCAACGTCTTGCCATCGCCCGAGCCCTTTATCGCGATCCTGCCATCCTGCTCTTTGACGAGGCCACGTCGGCACTCGACACAGAATCCGAACGTATCGTGCAGGATGCCATCAACGATGTGCTCAAGGATCGTACGGCCATCATCGTCGCCCACCGCCTTTCCACCATCGTCAATGCAGATGTGATCGTGGTCTTTGACCATGGCACTGTTGTCGAGACCGGAACGCATGCAGAGCTTCTCGCTCGTGGTGGGGCGTATGCGCGATTGCATGCCATGCAATTCGCTCACACAACGTAAGAGCGTTCAACGGCGCGCGAGCGCGTAGAGCGTATAGTGTTCGGCAGAGGTCGGCACGATCTCGTACGACGATCCCAACATCTCCGACACTCGCCGTTGTTCTTCGACGCGTTGTCCGGGATGATAGTAGACGATGAACGGTGTACCGGATGCCGAGGCGATCCCCAACATGTTCTCGTCCACCGTTGTTGCCGACATGGCAAAGGGTTGCACGGTACGACCCGGCAACCAACCGGCCATCCAACCCGCCGTGTACCATGCCAATTGCGGATTGTACCGATCGCCGTCGTTATGTCGATGATAGAGATAGCCGAACGATCGCGCGGGAGAATCCAGCAGATGACCTGCGATCTCCCTGCCACCATTGATCATCCGCGGTGGATCCACAGCAACGAACATCACAGCTCGCAACAACATCACACCACACGCTCCGTAGACAACGGGCCTGTACGCACGGACCGACAGTGCGGCCACGATCCGAGTTGGAAGGATGAATGGCAATGCCAGCACGAGAATACCCAGCGCAAGGATCGGCATCATCAACGGATCCATCACGAGCGTGCGGAGCGAACCTCGCAGACCGGGAAGCACAGACCACATGGTGGCCACCACAATGCCGCTATAGATCACCACGATCATCCTTCGGGAACCACCTTCCAGCGATCGTTCCAAGCTGTAGATGGCAAGCAGTACCGAGGCGGGCAAGAGCATCACGACGTAGTGCGGATTCTTCGTCGGCGCAACACTGAACACGATCACTCCAAGCGCGAACCACAGCAACACGATCAGTGCAGCGGCGTTTGTGCTCGCAGGTAAGAATCGACGTTTGACCGCTGCCACCAGAAGGTAGGCAAGGGCGGCAAGGAGCAAGGGGTGTGCGACCACGAGCTGATTGATGTAGTAGAGCACGCCGAGCGATCGCGCATTGCCCTCGACCACCGATGCGACCTGCGGAAGAAAGAGCGCCTGTGTGAATGCCGCACCATGATGAGCGATCATCGTGGCATACCACGGTGCAGCCACGGCCACACCGATCAGAACAGCGATCGCAAGCGGAATTCTCGACCGAACCGATCGTAGTGCAAGAACGCCGAAGAACAGGACAGGCACGAACGACACCGTCATCTTCGTGAGCAATGCTGCGCCGAAGGCAAGACCCGCCACGATGGCGAACAGCCACGAGGTGCGCACTTTCGTTGATTCAACGGCTCGAAGGGCAGACCAGAACGCGAGCAACGTGAACATCATCAATGGCACTTCCGTCATGGCCTGTCGGGAGTACGTCACCCAATGCAAGCATCCGGCGAGCACGCACATTGCAAGGATGGCGGACTGGAACGACATCATGCGGCGTGCAATGGAATAGAGAAGCAGGAGCGAGATGCCGGAACACAACACGCCGAAGATGCGAATGGCGGCCACGGACGGACCGAAGGTCTGCATTGCTACAGCGAGTGCCCACGGCACCATCGGTGGCGGTGTGGACGAATACAGTCCTCCGATCGCATGGTCCGTTTGATCGAACCATTCATCGTAGATAACGATGCTCTGTGCCCGTACGGCATACAATCCTTCGTCCCATGGTTGGATCTCCACGGACGTAAGTCGGAGGGCGAACAAGCATGTGAGTGCCAACACGCACGCAACGACGGTGTGCTGTCTGGTATTCACAACGGTCCTTGCGGTTATTGCATAACGAAGTAGATGCTCGTTGGAGCAAAGCACAAGACGAGCACGGCAATGGCGATCCATCCGACAATGGCACGTCCGGAACTCAACGGCGTCGGGTCTTCGATCACCGGATGCGGGATCTTGATGAAGAATCGAATGAGAAGCGCCCACATCAGCCAGCCCGAACCAAGAGCAAAGAGCCAGGGAGCTTGCGCCACCATGGGATCGAGCACGGGTGACAGATGTTGCTGCAGCCACAACGTCAGCGGGTCTTCCGGAACTCCGATGAGCGCTTGCTGCACTTCACCCAGGAGCGAGAGAACACCGGCAAGGAACAACGTCCACCACAGTCCACGAGCGATGCGATGCTGCAAGGGTCCGACCAATGCATACAGCACATGTCCGCCGTCCAACTGTCCGAAGGGCAGCATGTTCAACGCCGTGACGAACAATCCGAACCAGCCCACGCAGAGGAATGGATAGTGATACACTTCATTCATGGGAGGAATGAACCCCCGATCCGCGAACAGTGCACGGAAGGCCGAGAACGTGAGCGTGTCGCCAAAGTACATTCCCGTTGTCGGGATCGCACCGCCAAGGTTCACATACTCCGGATGGATCGAGTACAAGTATTCCTTGGGAGGCAAGGTGAAGAAGCCGACGGCAAGGATGATCAGGCACACAACGAAACCAGCCAGTGGACCGGAGACACCGATGTCGAACAAGACCGCTCTTGACCGGATCGGGGAACGCGTGCGGATCACAGCGCCCATGGTGCCGAACGGCAGCATGTTGAGAAAGGGCATCGGGATGAAGTACGGCAGCGAGGCATCAACGCCGTGCTTGCGCGCGGCGATGTAGTGTCCGAACTCGTGCGCCGTGAGGAACGACATGATCAGCAACGCATACGTGATCCCATACGTCGCATTGGTGATCTCCGTGATGTCCTTCATCAGCCACTGAGCGCCGGCGAACATCGTGCATACGAACGATGCCACGAAGAGCAGTGCATGCAACCAGAGTGATGATCGCGCAGGAGTTCGTTGAATACCTTCTGGTGCAATGGGAGTATAGCCCATGCTCAATGTTCCGGACGCATCTGCGGGAAGAACACCACATCGCGGATCGAATCATTGTTCGTCAGGAGCATCACGAGACGATCGATCCCAACGCCCAGACCGGCCGTTGGCGGCATGCCAACTTCGATCGCCTGCAAGAAGTCCTCATCCACGCTCATCGCCTCGTCATCGCCGTCGGCACGGATGCGGGCTTGGTCTTCGAGACGTTCCCGCTGATCGATGGGATCGTTGAGCTCGCTGAACGCATTGGCAACCTCGTTGCCATTGATGAACAACTCGAATCGCTCCACCAGCCCGGCCTCTGTCGGGTGCGCCTTTGCGAGGGGCGACATCTCAACCGGATAGTCCGTCACGAACGTTGGCTGGATCAAATGCGGCTGTACGAGAACGCTGAAGATCTCGTCGAGGATCTTCATGGCACTCGCCTTCGGATCGACACCAACGTGCAGTTCCTTTGCCGCCGCCAAGAGCTCTTCGCGGGAGAGACCGCGAAGGTCCTTCCCGGTGTGCTCCCGATAGAGATCGAACATCTTCGCTCTGCGGAATGGACGTGCGAACGAAAGCTCGACGTCCTGAAAGAGCACCGTCTCGGTACCGACCACTTCACGGACCACCGTGTTGAGACACTCCTCTGTCATGTCCATCATCCACACGTAGTCCTTATAGGCCACATAGATCTCAAGGGCCGTATACTCGGGATTGTGCGTCTTGTCCATGCCCTCGTTGCGGAAGTTCTTGGAGATCTCATAGACCCCTTCGAATCCGCCCACGATCAGGCGCTTCAGGTACAGTTCATCTGCAATGCGCAGATACAGGTCCACATCGAGCGCATTGTGATGCGTTACGAACGGCCGCGCCGTTGCACCACCATACAATGGTTGCAGGATCGGTGTTTCCACTTCGAGCCATCCACGCTCATCAAAGAAGCGGCGCATGACGGAGATGATCCGTGCACGCTTGACGAACGTGTCCTTGATGTGCGGGTTCGCGATCAGGTCCAGATACCGCCGGCGGTACCGAAGTTCCTTGTCGGCGAATGCATCATATCGTGTGACGTTGCCCTGCTCATCGGTCTCTTCCTTTGCCACTGGGATCGGTCGCAAGCTCTTCGTGAGCAGCGTGAGCGTACGTGCATGTACACTGATCTCGCCCATGCGTGTACGGAACACGAAACCTTCGACGCCGATGATATCGCCGATATCATAGAGCTTCAGCGAATCATATTGCTCTCCAAGATCATCCTTCTTCAGGTAGATCTGAATGCGACCGGAGTGGTCCTGGATATGCCAGAAGGAGGCCTTGCCCATACGGCGGACCGTCATGATCCGGCCGGCTACATGGACCGTGTTCAAGGCATCCGGTGCATCGTCGGAGAAATCGCGCAGGATCGTTGCTGCGTCGTGGGTCTTGTTGAACGAGGTCGGATACGGATCCACTCCCATTGAACGGAGCAGATGCAGTTCTTCCAGACGTCGTAGCTCTTGGTCGTTTCGTTGTGGTTCGGTCATAGTGGACAAAGATACCACTGCCGTATGTGGAAACGATAAGCACCGAGCCCAGTTTTCGGAGTTGCGTGCATGGTTCTACGCACGTATTTTGAAACAATGATGGAGCAAGAGAATTCCGCACGGTCATTTGCCGATGAACAGATCTTTGTGCGTGTGCGAGAGATCGCACACGATCTGTTCTTTGCCAACGGGTTTTCGGCTACGTCATCCGATGCCATCTCCAAGGCGGCAGGCATCAGTAAGAAGACCCTATACCGACTCTTCACATCGAAAGAAGAGCTTCTCCGCGAGGTCATGCGAGAGACCATGCGCTCCATCGAGATCGAGAGCGATCCCATGTACGACGATCACTCCATGGAATTCAAAAAGAAGGCCAGCATGATGCTCGAGTACATTTCGAGTCGATATGCAGGTTTTTCTTCCAATGCCGTGATCGCAGACTTTCGTCGTCATGCCCCCGATGTCTGGAATGAGGTAGAGCACTGGCTCGTCAAGCGGCGGGAGAAGTTCCGGTCGGTGATCGACGACGGGATCGCGCAGAACCACGTCCGAAAGGACCTCACGTCCGGAATGATGCTCACCGTCTACATGACGATCGTCTCGCACTGCATCGAGCATGCGTCGCTCGAAGATGGCAACGTGACACCGGGTGAGGTCTATGCAGGGTTCATGAAGATCTTCTATGAGGGGATACGGTGGAAAGGGGCGGACTCTTGACCAGTGAAACGCCCAGGGATCGCATCCTTGACATTGCAGAACGACTCTTCTTCCGATTTGGATATCAGCGTGTGACCACCGAGGAGATCGCGCGTGAAGCCGGCGTCTCCAAGCGAACGCTGTACGAGATGTTCCCAGCCAAGTCCGACATCGTTCTGCGTTCGTTCGAACGCGCCGAGAAGGACGTCGACGCTTTCTTTGCAACCACGTCATTCGACGACTGCACATCGTATTTCAATGGCCTTTCCACCTTTCTGCACTTGATCGTTACGGTCAATTCGCGCTACTCGGCGCCGATGATGGATGATCTGAAAGTGGCAGACGAGGCCTTGTATGAGAGGATCACGTCGTTCCATCGCCGATACCTCTGTGACCGGCTGAAAGAGATCCTTCATCAGGGCGTGCAGTTGCGTTGCGTTCGGAACGATATCTCACTTGAGGTGATGGCCGTGATCTTCACGACGGCGGCTCAGTTTCTCTTGCACCCTGACACCCCAACAGGCCGTCCGGCCGAAGAACGGCCGACGCCCCACATGGTCTTTTCAACCCTGATCGATGGAATATTGGTCCCTTAATTCACTTTCGTGAATACGTGGGAACTTTTTCTATCTTTGCGCTGTTGGAAACTCTGAAAACGAAATGAGTACCCGACTAGCGGGTCGACCAAAAACAAAGAACCCTAGAAGATCGCTCACGGCAGTACTCTGCTGTGGTCGAGTATAACCCCCTCATAAGCCTCTCGCCCCTCACCAAGCGAGAGGTTTTTTTATGTCCTGAACTCAGAGGGGATCACGTTGTGCGACGTTGTCGCATGGCCTCGAACAGGATCACGCCGGCAGCCACGGAGGCGTTCAGAGAGGCAACCTTCCCGTGCATGGGGATGGAGACAAGGGCGTCGCACTTTGCAGCGACACTGGGATGGATCCCCTCTCCTTCGCTTCCGATCACGATCACGAGCGGTCCGCCATACACATCGTCGGAATAATCATGGTCGCCCGGCAAGGCCGCGCCCACGATACGGAAGCCGCGACGTTTTGCTTCCGTCAGAGCCTCGGACACGCGCGGCACCCGTGCCATCCGAATGTGTTCCAGCGCACCCGCGGATGCCTTGACGGCAACAGGTGTCACAGCGGCCGTGTACTTGATCGGCAAGATCAGACCCATGGCTCCCACACACTCTGCCGATCGGGCGATCGCCCCAAAGTTGTGCGGGTCGGTGATCCCGTCGAGGGCGACGAGCAGTGGCGTCGTCGAGATCGCCAACGAGACCTCGAAGAGGTCGTCCAACGTGAGCGAGGCCTGGGCCGGACGGATGGCGATCACGCCTTGGGCATCGTTCCGCGCTACGCCGAGTGTGGCCTCGAGCGCGGAGAACTTCCTCCGGTCCATGATGGCACAATGCACGCTATGTGCCTTGGCGGCCGTGCGAATGTCCGTGAGCGGTCCGGCTTCCTCCACCCCATAGGCAAGGTAGATCTTGTCGAGTTCCGTGCCGGCATTCAATGCTTCGAGGACGGCTCGTCTGCCGATCACATATTGTTCATTCATACTGGTGTGCCAAGCACAGATCGAAAGATGGAGCCGAACGCCGTAACGTCGGCAAAAGAATTGTACATGGGAGCAGGGGTGATCCGGATCACATTCGGTGTGCGCCAATCCACGACCACGCCATGTTCACCGAGCGCATCGAAGATGTGTTTGCCATTGGTGTCGAACATCACGGAGAGTTGTGCGCCACGTTGCGCCGGATCGCGCGGCGTGATGATCCGCACATCCGTCCGCATCCCGATGGCGTCGTCGATCACTTCCTCGGCAAAGGCGGTCAGTCGGTCACGTTTCTCGGAAAGCCGCTCCATTCCTGCCTCTTGGAAGAGGTCAAGGGAAGCCTTCAAGGCGGCAAGGGGCAAGATCTGCGCATTGCTCAATTGCCAACCGTCTGCTCCATACGTGGGATCGAATCGGTGCTCCATGGTGAAGCGCGTCTTCTCGTCATTACCCCACCACCCTGCCAACCGTGGCAGGTCGGGCTTCTTTGCATGACGCTCATGAACGAAGGCGCCGGCAACGGCACCGGGTCCGGCGTTGAGGTACTTGTAGGAGCACCATACGGCAAAGTCGACGTCCCATGCATGCAGGTCGAGTTGAACATTCCCGATGGCATGGGCCAGATCGAATCCCACATTCGCTCCAACAGCGCGCGCGGCCTGCGTGATCGACGGCATGTCGAATCGCTGACCGGTAAAGAAATGCACGCCGCTGAATAGAACGAGGGCCGTGGATGGACCATGTTCCCGGATCGCCGCTACCACTTGCTCCGTCGTGAGCGTGGACGTGCCCGGGAAGGGCTCGATCTCGATCATGGCATGTTCCGGATCGAAGCCGTGCAGCCGTACTTGACTTTCAATGGCGTATCGATCGGAGGGGAATTCCGAACCGGCAAGGATGATCTTGAAGCGCTCCGATGTTGGTCGGTAGAACGAGATCATCATCAGGTGGAGGTTGACGGTGAGCGTGTTCATGGCCACTACTTCGTGTGGGGCCGCGCCCACGAGCGCCGCCAATTGGTCGGTCACGATCCGGTGATACGAGAACCACGGATGGCGCGCGGCAAAATGTCCTTCCACGCCATGCGTTCTCCACTCTTCCAACTCCGCGTCGACCAATTCCTGTGTGCGTAGCGGCTGCAATCCAAGGGAGTTGCCGCAGAAATACAATGCCGGTCGACCGTTCTTCTGCGGAAAATGGAACTGATCCCGGAAGGATCGGAGAGCGTCGGAGGCATCGAGAGCGCGAGCGCGCTCATCGAACGAGGTAGACTGTTCACTGTTCATGGCGGCAAAGATCGTCATTCTTGTTTGCTCACGTGCTATTTTGAGACTGTATGATCCACCTACGACATCCTATGACACTCCGATCCGTCTCCATCCTTGCCGCCCTCACCCTGAGCATCCTTGGCCCTGGGTGCACCACGTACAACCATCTCTCCGTTCCAAGACCGATCACGATGCGTTGTCAGACACCACGGCAGGCATACATCCGACAGGCATCGGAGATCCTTGCCCGCAATGGCTATTCGATCGTTCAGTCCGATACGGCGGCGGGATTCATCGAGGCGATCGATACGGTCGACATGAAGCTCGTGCACTCCTACAAGTCCCTCACGCGCACGTGGCACATCGACTACCGGAACGACTCCGTGATCGTCAATCTCTGGAGCGTGTCAACGCGTGAGGACGACTCCGACGTGAAGCAGACGTGGGGTGCGAAGCAGAATCCGGAACGTGTGGCCGAATGGGTGAAGCCCATCATGACGTCGCTGGAAACGGCATGCGGACTCGGCAACCCGCTCACACCTCGTTAAGCGAACAGATCGTCGGGCACGTCGATCTCCATCAGCAGCATGGCCGTGGCGACGGTCTTTCCTTGGGCGTCGAGTTTGAGCGACACCGTGCCGCCTCCGCCCAGTGTCTCGTGCAGGACGAAGTTCACGGCCCATAGATTGGGCATTTCGTACCGGTCCACCGGTCCCAAGCAGATCCCGGTGAAATGTTCTTTCACGCGTTCTGCCGTGAGTTGATCACGAATGATGGGATACCATTCTTCTTTGTAGGCGATCACGCCGCAGTTGGCGGCATCGCCTTTGTCGCCACTACGGGCATGTGCGATCTTCGAGAGCGATACTTTCATAGCTCGAAGATACCAAACCGCCCGCTGATACGTCGTTTGCCTCGGAAATCGGTAATTTTGCCGTCCATTCCTGACCTACGACTCCGAGGACCCCATGAATCGCGTCATGTTCAAATCGAAGCTTCACCGCGCACGTATCACGCAGGCCGACCTCTATTACGAGGGCAGCCTGACCATCGACCAAGAGCTCATGGATGCGGCCGACCTGATCGCCTATGAGAAGGTGTCGGTCGTGAACATCAACAACGGCGAGCGGTTCGAAACCTACGTGATCCCCGGCACCAAGGGGAGCAGGGACATCTGTTTGAATGGGGCCGCGGCCCGCAAGGGCGCTGTTGGCGACGAGATCATCATCATCTCGTACACGACGATGCCGGACGCAGAGGCCCGCTCGTACGAGCCGACCGTTGTGCTGGTCGATGCCAATAACGACCCGATCTCGATCTCCCACACGGTCGACGCCTACACGCCAATGACCCAACACTCGTAAGCATGACAAGTCCTCGAGCTCTCGCCGTGGTCATCCTGGCCGCCGGAAAAGGGAAACGCATGGGCAATCCGGACCTTGCCAAGGTGCTTGCACCATTGCATGGCAGGCCGCTGCTTGGATACGTGCTCGATCAGGCACGCGCACTCCGCCCAGACGCCATCGTCCCCATCATCGGGCATCAACGCGACGCCGTACGCGCCTATGTAGTAGAAGAATGTCCCGAGGCACGTTGTGTTGAACAACTCGAACAACTCGGCACTGGCCATGCGGTCTTGCAAACGCGCCCATTGCTGATGGATGCACAGGCTGATGTGATCATCTTGAGCGGCGACGTGCCACTGCTCACATCCGACACATTGCATCTCCTGGTCCGTACGCATCGCGATCACGATGCATCCTGTACTGTGCTCACGACAACTGTCGACGATCCCACCGGCTATGGCCGGATCGTGCGCGCCGACGATGGCGCCCTTCTTCGCATTGTTGAGCAGAAGGATGCAACGCCCGAGGAACAAGCGATCCAAGAGATCAATTCCGGTGTGTACGTCGTCCGCTCCGAAGACCTCTACCCTGCCCTCGATCTCGTCCAGAACGCAAATGCGCAGGGCGAGTATTACGTGACGGATATTATCAACATTCTTCAGCGCCGCGGCGCAACGGTGATCGCCCATCACACGGACGATGCGATCGAAGTGCAGGGCATCAATACCGTCGCAGATCTCGAGCGTGCTTCAGAACTCTATGCTCAACGCAGTTGATCACATCGGCCTTGCCGTTGCCAACATCGACGACGCAATGGAACTGTATCGGCGGATCTTCGCAGTATCGGAATTCCATCGTGAAACGGTCGACGAACAAGGTGTGCACATCGCCTCCTTCACCGTCGGTGGTGTACGGATCGAGCTCACGGCACCATCACGTCCGGACTCTCCCATTGCGACCTTTCTTGCAAAGCGCGGCGAGGGCATTCATCATGTGGCCTTCCGTACCGATGCGATCACGGCTGACCTGCAGCGAATGCAGGATCAGGACATTCGCTTGATCAACACCACACCCCAACCGGGTGCACACAACATGCAGATCGCCTTTCTTCATCCGAAGAGCACAGGCGGAGTCCTCATGGAACTCTGTGCTCCCGCTTCACCATCACCGTCATCACCGCTGGAATGACCATGGCCTCTCTCACACTTGTTCGCCACGGCGAATCACAATGGAATCTTGAGAATCGTTTCACGGGATGGGTCGACGTTGATCTCTCTCCCAAGGGCGAGCTCGAAGCACTGAACGCAGGCACGGCCTTGGCCGATGTTCCGGCCGATGCCGTGTTCACCTCCGTGCTCACGCGTGCGATCCGAACCGCCGACATCGCACTACGCGTGGCCGGCAAACATGATCTCCCCACGAAGCGCGACCAGGCCTTGAACGAACGACACTACGGAGATCTGCAGGGCTTGAACAAGAAGGAGACGGCTGTCAAGTTCGGTGACGAGCAAGTGCATCAGTGGCGTCGGAGTTACGACATCGCTCCGCCCAATGGCGAGTCGCTCAAGGATACTCGCGAGCGCGTGATGCCATACTTTGAAGCAGAGATCGCCCCGCTTTTGAAAGCAGGCAAGAACGTGTTGGTGTTCGCCCACGGAAATTCATTGCGTGCACTGATCATGAAGATCGAGCAGCTCACACCCGAAGAGATCCTCAAGGTGGAGATCCCCACCGGTGTTCCCATTCAATATGAACTCGATGCGGACCTCAGTGTTCGTTCCAAGAAAGTGCTCACACCCCATGGTGCGTAATATCCTTCTCGTCGTCTTGCTCGCAGTATGCACGACGATCGCCCCGGCACAACAACGCTCTCCCGTTCTGCGTGCCATGCGCACTGAACTTGATCGGTCGATGCGTGAACTCTCGACGCAGACCACGCCTCCCTACTTCCTTTCCTACACCATCACGGAAGTACGGTCGACCATGATGAGCGCTTCGTTCGGAGCACTGGACATGGATCGGTCAGAGGCACGCCGCGTTCTTGACATCGATCTGCGTGTGGGAACGCACGAGCTCGATAACACACGCAGTATTCGAGGCGTGGCCTTCGAGTTCGGTCGTGGTGCACGAGGCATCACGCTTCCGCTCGATGATAACGAGGCGGCCATTCGAAACCTGCTGTGGGGTGCGACGGACCGAACGTACAAGGCAAGTGTGGAACGCCTTGGCAAGGTCACCACGAACCGCACCGTGAAGGTCACCGAAGAGGATACGTCCGCAGACCTGTCGCACGAAAAGCCGTACACGTTCATTGGTACGCCGATCCCCTTCGCCTTCGATACGGTGGCATGGAAAGATCGCGTGCGCTCACTTTCCAAGATGTGCACCGGTCATCCGGAGTTGTTCACGGGTCGCGTGACGTTCCAAGCCGACTATCTGATCAAGTACTTCGTGAACAGCGAAGGAAGCACGATCCAGACCTATGAACCCATCGTCAAGATGTTCGTGATCGTGAAGTCGAAGGCGAATGATGGAATGAGTCTACCGCTGTACAAGAGCTACAGTGCGTTCACGCCGGATCGACTCCCAAGTCGCGCAGCGATGGAGCGCGACGTGCGCGAGATGATCGACCTGTGCATTCGCCTCAGTACGGCCCCGCTCATGGAAACGTATACGGGACCGGCCATCTTGTCCGGCCGTTCCGCCGGCGTGTTCTTCCACGAGATCTTCGGACACCGTGTTGAAGGTCATCGCCAAAAGGACGCGAACTCGAGTCAGACCTTCAAGCCCTTCCTGAACAAGAAGATCTTGCCGGACTTCATCGACGTTGTCTTCGATCCAACGTTGCGCACGCTGAATGGCGAAGACATCGTGGGTTACTATGAATTCGATGACGAAGGCATTCCCGCACAACGCGTGACGGCCGTGGACCATGGTGTGTTCAAGAACTTCCTGATGTCGCGTTCGCCCATCGAGAACTTCACGACCTCGAATGGTCACGGTCGACGTCAAGCCGGATATCGCTGCGTGTCGCGCCAATCGAACCTGTTGGTACAGGCACGCGGACAAGTGTCGCTGGATTCACTTCACGCTTTACTTCGTGCGGAATGCATCAAGCAAGGCAAAGAGTTCGGTCTGCTGTTCGACGACATTCAAGGCGGATTCACCTTTACGGGACGCACCGTTCCGAATGCCTTCAACGTGCAGCCACTCGTGGTGTACAAGGTGTTCGCCGATGGTCGGCCCGATGAACTCGTCCGCGGCGTGGATCTTATCGGAACGCCGCTCACAACGTTCAACAACATCATCGCTGCCGCGAACGACCTTGGCATCTTCAATGGCGTGTGCGGTGCAGAGTCCGGTGGGGTACCGGTGAGTGCAAGCGCACCAAGCCTACTCGTTTCCACCATTGAAGTGCAGAAGAAGTCGAAGTCGCAAGCAAAGAAGCCACTCCTTGTCGACCCAATGAACTCGGCCACAGGAGAACGACCATGATGCTACGAACTGCCCGCACCATCACTGCATTCGCCGTGGTCTTGCTTGCCACCGCATCTGTCCAGGCAGCGAATGCCGACGATGTGTTCCGTGCCATGGACGATGAGATCAAGCGCTCGATGAATGAGTTGAAGCTTGGTGATCTCCAACGCCCCTACAACATCGAGTACTCGCTCTCGCTTCGTCGACACATCGGTGTGCATGCCGTTCTTGGAAGCGTGCAGGATATCGACACCGGCATGACGGCCACGCTCACGGTTCGCATTCGCGTAGGCTCCGCCACGTTCGACAACACGAACTTCTTCGATGTTGGACTTGGGTTCTTTGGAAGCAGTGACGACGAAGAGGCATTCCGAAATCGCCGCATTCCGTACGAACTGTCGTATGCGATGCTGCGTCGCGAACTATGGTTGGCCACGGATGCGTGCTACAAGCAAGCCGTGGAGATCCTGGCCAAGAAGGAAGCGGCGATCAAGAATCGTACTCGCACCGATACCACGCCGGATTTCATCACAATGCCACCCGAACGACTCACCGATCTTGGACATGCGAACGTGAGCGGCTCTCTCGAAACCGCAACGGCCATTTGCACGGCAGCATCCGAAGTGTTCGCGTCGTTCCCTACCGTGCAGATCTCGCGTGTGGGATATGAGTTCGTCCCTGAGGAGACCTTCTATCTCAACAGCGAAGGTCGGCGTGCACAGAAGATCGAAGTGTTCACCGGATTCGAGGTCGTGGCAACGGCCCAGGCATCCGACGGCATGCCCCTCGCCGAGACCTATGCGGCCTATGCGCTCAAGCCGAGCGACATGCCCACGAAGGATTCCCTTGTTCGTGCTGTACGCGAGATCGCGCAGCGACTCACCGACCTGACCACCGCCCCTACGATCGAAGCCTACTCCGGTCCCGTCCTCTTCGAAGGCCAGGCCGCAGCCGAGATCATCGCACAGCATTTCGCACCGAACCTCGTTGCACAACGCACGCCGTTGTCTGACGGTGGATTCGGATCGAACGAGCGTTACGGCGCATTTCAGAACAAGATCGGTGCGCGCGTGTTGCCGGAGTTCATGTCGGTGCGCGATGTGCCGTCGAAACTTGAAGATGCCGGAAGATCTGTGGCAGGGCACTATCAGATCGATGACGAAGGAGTTCCGGCTCAGGATGTTGCCTTGGTCGACAAGGGCTTCCTTCGTGCATTGCTCTCCTCGCGCGTTCCAACGAAGCGCGTCAAGGCCACCAATGGTCATCAACGTGGTGGTGGCGCCATGCTCAGCACGATCGACGTCACCTCGGATGCAAAGCATCGTGCGACGTCGAAGGAACTCAAGTCACGCATGATGAAGCTCGTCAAGGACCGCGAACTTCCATATGGCATCATCGTTCGCAAAGCCCTCGATCAGAACATCTTGTTCACGGGGATCTTCCCACTCGTGGGGATGGACTATCCCGTCCCGCAAGGCGATGCGAAACTGGGTCTATTGGAAGTGTATCGCGTCTTCCCTGATGGACGCGAGGAGCTCATTCGTGGAACAGAGGCCGCAGGTCTCAGTCCACAACTCTTCAAGGACATCTTGCAGTGCAGCAAGCACACCACCGTGCACAACTATCTTGCGTCGAGCGTGGTACCGGCATTCATGACCGGTGGTTCGCAATACTTGATCTCGACCATCATCACGCCCGACCTCTTGTTCGAAGACGTTGAGATCCGTCCACTCGAGGGCGACTTCCCGAAACCGCCCATTCTGGCCAATCCTTTGCAATGATCGACCCGACCGCTGGCATCCTCACAGATGCCAACGGAAGCCAACGTAGATGCTACGCGGGTCCATCGGACCCCACGTGAGTGATGCATCGAAGTCCTTGCCGAACGGATCGTTCGGTGCAACGATCGGATCCTGTTGATAGAAGTCCGTCAGGTTCTCAACCCCCACATAGACATCGAATGCGTCGAACCGATGCGTCACCTGTCCGTTCACGCGCCAGAATCCCGGGAACGATGTTGGACCGTTGAGCTTCACCGGTAGTCGACCTTCTCCTGAATACGAGACCGTTGCATCGATCTGCCACGAATCGTCCGTGGTGTTCCACGATGCCGTGCTGAGCACACGATACCGGCTCACCATCGGTCGAAGCTGCATCACTCCGCCGGTGATCTGCTGTGCATCGATCCACCGATAGGCCACCATCACATTCATGTGTTCCACCGGACTCACGAGCACCTGGGCCATTGCGCTCAGCGCATGTGATGCACCCGCCATGTTGCGAATGATGATCTCGTTCGGACCTTGATCGAAGTCCGGCACGATCTGATCGGTGAAATCCGTGCGATAGAACTCAGCATCGAACTGCCATGTGCGACCGAACCATTCCCACGATGTGGTGAGCGAGATGCCGTAATTCCACGACCGTTCCGGCTGGTAGTTCTCTTGCAGCACGATCGATCGCGAGTTCATGAAGGCCGACATGTTCTCTGCCACCACCGTTGCCACACGATAGCCGCGGCCGACCGATGCACGGATCGACGTCACGTCCGTGATGCCATACTTCACATGCAATCGTGGCGTCCAGAACCAGCCAAAAAGATTATTATGATCGCCGCGCATTCCCAGGATGGCCGTCAGATCGGACGTTGGATGCACAGTGGCCTCAGCGAACGCACCGGGCACCGACTCAACTCTTGCCAACGCATTCGTCATCAGTGTTTCACGCACATCATCGTGCAGATACGACAGGCCCGACATCAACGAGAACGTTTCCGAGAACGGCAGTGCGAGAATAAGGCGCGACTGGACCGTGCGTTGCGTGCCATTGTACTGTCGCACGCCGAAGAATGAACGCATGTCGTGATACGCCGCAAGCACCGACACTCCCACCGAGCTACCTTCCATGTCCTCGATCAGATTCAACACACCGAATTTCGCGAAAGCATCGTATCGATTCACGGTGGTGCGTATAGCATATCGCGACGAGTCGGGTGTTGCATCGCTGAACCCTGCCCCTTGCTGCCCTGATGCATAGTCATCGACCACAGCGCGTGCAACGAGCTGCCACTCGATCTTATCGTCGGAGAAGAACCATCGGTTCAACAGGTTGCCTTGGCGGAACAACGGCACATCGAGGAATCCATCACCATTCTGATCTACCGGTGTGTTGTACAATCGGCCGTGCGCTGCCACCAATGTCGAGAGCTCGTCCGTCACGAACCCTCCCGCGATCACATTCAACTCGGCCCGCCCCATCGTATTGGCATAGCCATTCACAAAGAGCGGATCCGACGATTGTGGCTTTCGGTATTCAACATTGATCTGCCCGGTCATGGCCTCATAGCCGTTGGTGACACTGGCAGCTCCCTTTGAGATGCTCACGGACTCCATGAAGGGACCAGGGATATGGTCGAGGCCATACGGGATCTCCATTCCACGAACAGCGGGCACGGCCTCGGTCAAGAACTGGGTGTACACGCCACGCAGACCCAGCAATTGGATCTGTCGTGCCCCGCTCACGGCATCGGAGTACGACACCTCGACCGTTGGGCTCTTTTCGAACGACTCTGCCAAACTGCAGCATGCTGCGCGCGTTAGTCCCTTTGAGGAGATCACTTCCGTTTTGATCGGCGCTGACGAGATCGACGACCTTTCCTCTTCAACTGTAACCACGTCGGTTTCGACGGGTTCCATACGTATGAACACCGTGTCTGGGGGGTTCACGATCCGAGTGGCCACGAATCCTGCCATCCGTATCTCGAGCGTGTCAGAGGCCGTCGTACGTGGGATCGAGAAAGTACCGCGGGAGGTGGCATACGCACCCACATTCGTACCTACCCACTGGACGGTCGCCCGCGCGAGCGTGTCGACACCACCGGTCGAGTTCCGACCAACAACGGTGCCGTGAACAGTTTGCGTCCAAGCCGGTAGACAGCCGAACGCGATGAGAACAGCTACAACAATGAATTTCATGATCTGGTCCTGTGGTCAACGAGAAAAAAAACAGCTCGTCACCAGTGGGCTTAGATCAAGAAGGATTCGATCAACGTAAGAGGAGGGGGTATGAGCGGACCGGATCGGTCATTCGTCCGGGTTGCCATGGCCACACCATCGGCCAATTCTGTCCGCACATCCATGTGGATCGGATGCGGCAATGGTGCGAAGAAGGGGGTGGGGAGGGACGGAAGGGCAGAAAGGGCCACGTCCACGTTCAGAGCATGGACGATCACAACGGTCGTGCAACAAGGCGGCATCGAGGCATCGGCACCTGACTCCTCGCAGCACTCCATCACATCCTCATCACAACATGGAGCACTCCATGAGGGCACACCGCTCACCACCGTCACGAAGACGATCAGAACGAGAAAAGATAGGATGGAACGTGCTGCTTGCATCAGGTGTAAAATTAACGATGAATCAGCAAAGATGTTTTTTCTGATATTCGGACACACTATTCGCACGGAGGCGCGATGAGTGACTTTACGAAGACCTACTCTAATGGAGAGGTCACGATCGTGTGGAAACCGGATCTTTGTGTCCACTCCACCAAGTGTTTCAGAGGGTTACCAGAAGTTTTCAATCCACGCGTAAAACCGTGGATCGATCCGGGAGCTTCTCAGACCCAAGCCATTGTCGATCAAGTTGGGAAATGTCCGTCCGGGGCCCTTTCCATCGATCGACCAGAGGCGCCGTCGACCACGGAAGCCGCCCACGCCGTTCCCATCGATCGCCCCACGGTGACGATCCAGGTGCAACAGGGCGGACCGTATTTGGTCTCGGGACCGGTGGCCGTGAAACTTCCTGACGGTACGGAGGTCATACACTCTGCAGCAACAGCTCTCTGTAGCTGCGGAAAGTCGGGTACCATGCCCGCCTGTGACTGTTCCTAGAGTGCCCGGCTGACCATAGCGGGATTTCTCGTACAATCCGTAGTTTTGTGCCATGCGAAACGCAGGGATCATCGGTCTTCTCTTCCTCATGCTCGTGTCGACGACGGTAGCCGTCCAGACAACGTTGCAGTACTTCTCTGCGCGCAGTTCCGGAACGAACATCACGGTGGAATGGCGCGCGAACTCGGAAGACAATGTGATCCAGTACGAGATCGAGCGCGCCGGTGACGACCAGGTGTTCCGATTCGTGGCCTCGGTTCCCGCCAAGGGAAGTAATCAGGCCTATTCCTATGTCGACAACGAGGCATTTGGCAAGCAGGATGGTACCAACGGTACGATCGCCAAAACGTATTTCACGTATCGCCTGAAGATCGTGAATGCGGACAAGACCTCGTCCTATTCGAACTCCACGGGAGTATCCCACTCGGTAAGCGGGATCAAACGCACGTGGGGCATGATCAAGGAAATGTTCCGTTGATCTCACGACCGTTCCTCGTGGTCGTCGTTCTCGTTTGCTCTCTATCCGACCTATGGTCGATCGACGCTCCGCTCCGCGGCCACTGTGGTTCGTTCACGGACGGAATGCAGGCGCATCAGCAGCGCATTTCCATGCGCCTGCAAGGCAACATCCCTCGCCCTGTGCTCCCGCTGAGCACACCTTCCCCATCCGGCTTCTTCCTCGTCCACTATGCTGTAAGCGGACCGGACGCTGTGCCAACGATCGATTCGGATGGCAACGGTATCCCCGATCTCGTTGATGCAACCTGCAACGCTCTCGACAGTGCCTATCGCAACGAAGTGAATGAGCAAGGCTATCTCCCGCCGCCCCGAGACGGGATGCGTGGCGGGACGGATCAGTACGACGTGTATCTGCGAGACATGAGTTCTGTTGATGATGGCATGTATGGTCGCACGGTGCCCGACACGCTCATCTCTTCGAGTGGACAACCCGAACGCTATCTGTCCTTCATCGAGATGGACAACAACTTCGATTCGACGGATCGCTCTCCTTCCGGACAGCCGATCTTCAGCACGTACGGAACAGACGCCGCTCTCGTGACCTGTGCCCACGAATTGCATCATGCGATCCAGATCGGATCATACGCCCTCAGCAAGGTCCAGCCCATGCTCTATGAGCTCGCCTCGACGTGGATGGAGTACCGCGTCTACCCTTCGCTCCATGACAACGAACAGTACCTCAACGTCCTTCTGACGCTGCCCGAAGCATATCCGTTTGGCGATGCACGCGCAGCGACGGGATATCATTGGTGGTGGATCGGGAACGTACTGCAGCAACAGGGCGGCGACGCATTGATGAGAAATGTCTGGGAGCGCATCGCCACCGGAAGCAGACCATTTGCCGCCCTCGTTGATGCATGCGATGCGCAAGGCAGAGCATTCGCCGATCTGTTCTGCACGAACATGTCGGCACTCTATCACACCGGCCAACGAGCAACATCCTCCACGGTCATTCCCCGTGCCGCCTTGCTTCCCTCCATCTCCTTCCGAGTGGACGAGGGAGCCATCCCACCGGCAACAGTAACAGGCGGAACGCTACGCGCATTCGAAGTGCGTGCGTTTCGATATACGGTCCCCTCTGCAACGAACGACAAACCGGTCGTCGTTGGCGCAGTGATCGCGAATCCCGACGTGCGTGCCATGGTGGAGTCCGAGCCGACCACACAACCCTATGTGTTGCGTCTTGCGTCGACGAATTCCGGCAATGCGATGCCGATCCCGGGGAGCACGTGGTCGATCTCGGTGTGGCCGCTGCCCAATTGCATGTACGTGGATGGATTGCAGACCGCACCGCCTGTAGGACCGTATCCGCAACCGTTTCTGACGGGAACGGACGATGCGGTCTATCTTCCCGTTCCCAACGCAACGCAGGGAGATCCGGCAATCGTACGCGTGTATCGGACCGACCTCGTGGGTATTGCCGAGATCTCGACCACCGTGATCATCGACGGCGCTCGCATTGCCGTTGCCTGGCAGCCCGTTGGCCTTCGCCCCGGCATCTACATCGTGGAAGTGGAATGCGCTCAACAACAACAGTCGTTCAAAGTGGTGATCAAGTGACCATCGAATTGCGTGCATCGAACATCAACAAGACCTTTCTCCTTCGAAAGGTGCTCAAGGATGTTTCCCTCCATGTTCGATCCGGAGACGTGTTGGGTGTTGTTGGCGACAATGGCACGGGCAAGTCGACCCTGGTTCGGATCCTTGCGGGAGTGTTGCGCGAGGACTCAGGCACGTGTGCACTTACCGTGAACGGAGCCGAGATCCCATCTGTGGAACGTCCGCTCCTGGTTGGGTTTGTCGCACCGTACTTGCGTCTCTATGACGAATTCACACCGCGCGAACTTCTCGATCTGCACACGCAACTTCAAGGTGCATCGGACAACGTCGCGAACACCACCGCCGTCCTCGATCGCATCGGCCTTGCAGAACGTGCCGACGACGTGATCGCCACACTGTCCAGCGGACTCCGACAACGCGTGGCCCTCGCTCTTGCCGTCCACCGTGACGCGCCTCTCTTGATCTTGGACGAGCCTTCGATCACGCTCGATGCTTCCGGCAGGGCCATTGTCGAGGCAGAGCTTCAACGACATATCGCTCGCGGTGGCATCGCCATCCTTGCAACGAACGACGAACGGGAGAAAGAACTATGCACCACCTTCTGCGAACTCTGATCATCACCTCTGCCGGTGCCACCATTGCGATCGCCGCATTGCAATGCGGTGGAACGGCCAAAGGTGACGGCATGGTCGTGAACGAGATCGAACCTCAACCGATCAGTCAATGGTCCCTTCCAGCATCACTCGATTTCTGTGGTGAACGCGTGCCACTGCATATTCCGGAGGTGCGCGAACGTGCGGAGCGTGAGTTCTATGTGAACCTGCAAACGCCCGGGCAGATCATCCTCTACTTGAAGCGCTCCGGCAAGTACTTCCCGATGTACGAGCGCGTGTTGAACGAAACCAAGGCGCCACAGGACCTGAAGTACTTGAGCGTTGCGGAGAGCGCCTTGATCATGTCGCGTTCTCCAAAGGATGCCGTGGGTCTGTGGCAGTTCATTCCGGCAACGGCTCGACAGTTCGGATTGATCGTGAACGACTACGTGGACGAACGTCGCCACCCCGAAAAGAGCACACGCGCCGCCATCGCGTATCTGAAGCAAGGCTTTGATTCGAATGCATCGTGGACGAACAGTGCGGCCGGCTACAACATGGGTCACGGCTCATTCCTGGAGAACATCTCGTATCAAGGCAAGAAGAACTTCTACGATCTCTATCTGAACGAAGAGACGTCGCGCTACATCCTGCGCATTGCCGTGATCAAGCATATCATGCAGCACGCACGTGAGTACGGCATTGTTGTGCACGAGCACGACCGCTATCGCGAAGAGAAGAGCAAGATCGTCCGCGTCTCCGATGCGATCTCGAATCTGGCTGAGTGGGCAGCTCAGAACGGCACCAGCTACAAAGATGTGAAGCTCTTGAACCCATGGATCATCGGTCGACAACTTCCAGCACCGGCACGTGGTTCATCGTGGGACATTTCCATCCCGGCCTAAACGAAGAAGGCCCGCCAAATGGCGGGCCTTTCAATTTTACTGCAGATGGTGTTGAACGTTAGTTCTTCGGCGTTGCCTGGTAGACGGGTGACTGTGTATCCATCACCATTCCGTAGGCCTTGATCTCCATCGTTGGATGATCAGGATGCGACGTCTTGAAGGTGACCGTTGCTTGATATGAACCCTTTGCTTGCGGGATGGTCTTTGCGATCAGTTCGAGCTTCTCACCTGGCTTGATCACTTTCTTTCCCGTGACGTTCAAGACCAGACCGTTATCCGCCGTGAAGTCGGAGATGGTGATCGGCTCGGCATCGTTGTTCATCACATCGACCTTTGTGGTCGACTCTTGTCCGACCTTCAGATCCGTGAACGAGAAATAGATCGATGGTGACAGTGCAAGTGCACGCACCACGTCGGCCTTGAGGAAGAGGTACTTCACCGAATCCGCGCCTGCCGAGTTAGAACGAACCGTGATGCTCTTGGTGAGCGGACCGGATTGCATTGGCCCGATGTTCAACTTCACACCCATCGTGCTCACTTCACCCGGCTTCAATTCCGTTTTGTCAGGATCTGTCTTCGTGCATCCGCATCCCGGACGGATCTCCGTCAACTTGAGCACTTCCGTGCCAACATTCTTCATCTTGATCGTTGCTTCGAGATACCCTTCCTTGGGTGGCTTCACTTTGCCCCAATCAAAGGTCTCTCCGCCGATCACTTCGATCTTCGGTTGTGCAACGGCCACGGTGGCCGCGGTTGCCATGACGGCACAGCCAATCAACAGCGCTTTCAACATAGATGTTCTCCAAGATTATCGTGCAAAAATACGTTAGAAGGCTCTCATCAATCGCACACCTACTCCGAGCTCCGTCATATGCCACGTGGCACTGGATGCCACGCTCATCAACGGGATCCCAAGCGTGAATGTCGGCGTAAGGTACATTCCCCTGCTCACGGAAATATCGTACCCGAGTTGTAGGTATGGGACAACGACGAAAGGTTTCAGGTTGTCGATGGGTGAAGACGAAAGAACCATCTCTTTAGCGCCATTATTGAACGTATAGTCCGAGGGCTGGACGATCCGTTCCGTTTGCGTCGAGGACGAGCCGAGGGAGACCATGAATCGCGCCCCCAGGCCGACCGTCAGATGTGTCTCGAACAGACGGAGCTTGGCACCAGCCGTGAGCGCAGCATAATGGAGCCGAGCACTGAGCTCATACTGCGTGATGACGGGCTCCTTGCCCACACGAGGAAGTGTGTCACCCGTTGTGGTGAACGAGGCCCCTTGACCACGATAGCCGAAGGTGCCCGTCAAGGCAACATCGCCGCTGATCCAATACTCGCCGCCCACACCAATGGCCAGGGGTATCCCGCTTCCATTCTCGTACCGACAGCATTCGAACCCAAGTCCGGTTTGGATGTAGGGTAGCGGACCCGTCTGATCGGTCCAGCCCGTCATCACTTCCAACCCCACGAAACGAATAGGACTCGGCGTGGGCACACGTGCCGAATACTGCCAGTCGAACCCTTGGGCGAGCGCACACACGGACGATGCGAGAAGAAGGAGGAGGAAGGCGGCAAGGCGGATCATTCGTCCACCATCATCGATACGGTGGACCTACGGCGGCCCTGCGTGATCTCGACAAGATAGATGCCCTTCACGAAGCCCGACACGTCCACCGGATACAAGTGCATTCCCGCAACCGCGGCAGCATCGTCTTCGGCATGCATGAGACGTCCGAACGAATCGAACACACGCACGCTCACTGGACCCGGTTGCGACGTCATTACCGTTACTGTCGCAACTCCATGGACCGGATTCGGAAGTACATCGCTCATCAGCGTGGTTCGTGTGTCGACGAGCGTCTTGTACGACAACCCGCACAGCGAGTCCAACTGGAATCGTCCAGACTGTGATCGAACGTTCAAGACCGAGCTGCAGCCTGCGTTTCCGAACTTGATGTTCTGATCGGCCAACGCCACTTCGGTGCTCGCCTTTGTCCCCAGATACACATCGAAGACCAGCCACAGCAATGTATCGCGATCCTTGAAATTCGCCGGCGCTTGGAGCTCCATGGTGAGGACGCCGGGTAGGCCCTCCGATGCGCGGATGATCGAGGCCCCTTCCGCCCCGCCACCTTCCGTGAACACGGAGCGATAGACGAGGAGCTGCGGATCGTACGACGTGGTGAAGGTGCAACGGTCTGTCAGCGCCGCACGATCGCCTTGTACCATGAGCGGCATGCGAACGGTATGTCCGGGACGGGCGGCTGCGTCCATTGGGAGTGCCACGGCGATCGTATCAGGCCGAACGACGTTGGCTGTGAACGGAACGTCGATCGTTGGTGGCAGTGCGTTCGAATAGAACCGCACGATACCGGTGATCGGTCCTTCACGGTCGGGCACGAACGTAAGGGTGAGTGGTGACGACTCGCCAACGGGAATGCTGAAAAAGTTCTTGTTGGGGATCACAGTAACGGTTGACGGTTCTACGCGGATGGAATCGATGCGCAGCACCACATTGCCGTTGTTCTTGATCGTGACGGTACGGTCTTGCGACGATGTACAATTGGGTACGAGCACCACGGTGCCGAAGTCGACGCTCGTTGGTGTGATGATCACTTCTGGACGCAGCCCAAAACCTCGTAACACGAAGTCGAGCTGGCGTACAGAGTCCGGCACTCCGCGGATCGGACGTCGCGCGATATCCGTGCTGATCACATAGCCGATCTCGTATGGACCCGATTCCGTCGGAGCAAATCGAACCACCAACGTGTCGTAGTCGCCCTCGGGAATGGAAGGTCCGCCATCGCGCAAGGAACGCTCTACGACGAAGACGTTGGTATCGCGCACGGTACCGATGCGCGACTCACCATCGATCCCGATGCGCATGTTACCGGAGTTCTTCATGATGATGGTGGCCGTACTTCCACGACCATCGGCATAGACGTTGCCGAAGTCGATGGTGTCACCGGTGACCTTCACGGCCACGGGCGCTCCGACCGCGTTGGTGACCTGCAATCCTTGTTCAACGCCAACTCCCTGGATGACACTCACGACAGAGTCCTGCGGCAGCGCATCGCTCGGCTTGAAGGCCACGACGAAACGAGCACTGTCGGTACCGCGATCACGTGGTGTATACGTGAACACCCAATCGAGCACACTCTCCGCCGTGAACTGCACCGTGGACGCCGTTGGGATCACCGTGATCTCCGAAGTACCAACAACGGGCGTGAGCGGGATGAGGGGCCGCACCGTTGCCTCGATCACTTGCGTGGTGACGTTGGCAATGGCATAGCGCTCCGTAGGTGCCGACGGTTGCGGGTGGACGTAGACGGAGTCGAAGCGCACCACGGGTCTGTTGGTCGCAAGAATGCGCGTGGTCTTCAATGCGCGCAGTCGGAACGTCCAATCGACGGAAGGACCAAGCTTATCATTCGGATCAACGGCGCGCAATTGCAGGAGCGCTTCCGTTGGCACATCAGCCGGCAACAATGGATTGCCCGCAACAGCGGCGAATCGCACACCAAATGTGCGCTCCGCTCCCGGTGGGATGGTGTAAGGGAGCGGTTCGACGGCAGAGAATTCTTCTTTGGGAGGTGCCTGCGGAGGGACCTCGGGGACATTGATGATGATGTAGAACGGGTCGGCTCGAGGATCGGTGATCGGGATCTCGAGTGGCACGGTCCCGATGTTGTGCACGGTGAAACTGCGTGTGACCGGGACGCCAAGTGGCGTCACACCAAAGTCGATCACGGTGTCGGCCCTATCCGAGGTGTTCCAATAGAACTCGGCCGCGATCTGCGCATGCAGTGGCAAGGCGGCAAGGACGCAGAGAAAGAGGGCGAGCACAGTGAACCGAGGAACGAACATGGTCCCCGAAGTTACGCAAGGTTGAAGAGTCTTGGCGACTTAGTGAAAGGCGGTGAACATAGACTGCAGAACCGATGGCAACACGCCGAGCAACACCGTAAAGGCCGCGGCCACACCCAATGTGAGGGCGGCCGTCCCCGGATTGGTCGCATGTCCTTCTCCAACGGGATCCGAGAAGTACATCTTCACCACAAGACCAAGATAGAAGTACACCGAGATCACAGAGGAGACCACGGCGATGATCGTCAGCCATGTGAATCCACTGTCGATGGCGGCGATGAAGAGCATGTACTTTCCGAAGAACCCGGCGAACGGCGGAATGCCGGCCAGCGAGAACATGAACATCGCCATCAGGAAGGCAAGGACGGGGTGCGTCTTGCTCAATCCGGCATAGTCGGAGAACTCCAAGTGTCCGTCGTTCTCACGTTCGAGGATCGACACGATCACGAAGGCACCGAGCTGCATGAACGTATAGGCCGTCAGATAGAACACGATGGCCTGATGTCCGGCGGCTGTACCCGAGACGATGCCCATCAACAGATAGCCGGCGTGCGCAACGGACGAGAAGGCAAGCATGCGCTTCACATTCGACTGAGCAACGGCAGAGATATTCCCCACGAGCATCGTCACCGCAGCGATCACGGCGAGGGCAAGCTGCATGTTCATCACATAGGACGCTCCGGCCCCGATGGGCATGAGCATGGTAAAGGCAGGAATGAAGGCACTGAAGGCGGCGGCCTTGCCGGCTGTGCTCATGAAGGCCGAGACGACCGTCGGTGAGCCTTGATAGACGTCCGGAGCCCACTGATGGAACGGGAATGCGGCGA
Source organism: Kapaibacterium sp. (SeqCode) (assembly GCA_044224925.1). Classification (GTDB taxonomy): domain Bacteria; phylum Bacteroidota; class Ignavibacteria; order Kapaibacteriales; family Kapaibacteriaceae; genus Kapaibacterium. Next base: position 230,075 of record JBGAJM010000004.1, on the reverse strand, counting down.
TCTTGAAGCAGAGTCCTACGGCCATGAGCGTCACACCGGCTGCGAGCAACATCGGGAATGGCGTGGTGCCGGCCCGAACCACCGACGTGATCGTGGCATAGTCGAGCGCATTGGTCGACCCATAGACCAGGGCCATACCGTAGACGAGGAATCCTGTGGCAAAGGCACCCAGCAAGAAATACTTCAAGGCTGCTTCGATCGAACGAATGCTCTTGCGGAAGAACCCTGCCATCACGTAGAACGAGATCGACATCAGCTCGACACCAACGAAGAGCACCACAAGGTTGTTCGCATGGGCCATGAGCATCATCCCGCTCACGGCCGAAACCAAGAGCGTATAGAACTCGTCGATCTCGGAGTCTTCACGCTGCAGATATGGTCGGGCAGCCAACATCGTCAGGATGCCCGTGACGCAGAACAGAATGTCGAAGAAGGCACCGGATCCACCCATGGTGACCATGCCGTCGAACGTCAGTCCGGTATGTCCGAAGGTAAGAGCGGCCAGACCGCCGGTAGCGATCAGCGTGCTGATGTAATACCCGAACACCAACCGTGTGTTGTCGCGCACAAAGGCCTGAATGACGATACCGACGCCACCGAGAGCAAGCCAGATGACGACAAGCGGAAGCGACCCGAAGAGATCAATGCCCATTGCCAACCTTTCCTACCGTTTCCACGAGAGCCTTGACCGATGCTTCTGAAATATTCATGAAGGTGCGCGGTGCAACACCGATCCATACGATGAAGATCACCAATGGTACCAGTTGCCAGTACTCCGAACGATTGAGATCGCGAAGTCCGTGGTTCTCGGCATTGGTGATCGGTCCGAACATCACGCGCTGGAACATCCACAATAGGTAGACAGCGGCAAAGATCACGCCGCTCGCGCTGATGATGGCGTAGGACCAGCTATGAAGGACCGGAGACTGGAAGGCCCCAAGCAGTGTGAGATACTCTCCAACGAAGCCATTGAGTCCGGGAAGACCGACCGATGCGAACATGGCAATGGCGAACATGACGGCAAATCGCGGCATCACCTTCGTCACTCCACCGTACTCCGAGATCTCACGTGTGTGACGGCGCTCATACATCACGCCAACGCACAAGAACAACATCCCTGTGGAGAGGCCGTGGTTGACCATCTGGATGACAGCGCCTTGGACGCCGATGGTCGTCATCGAGAAGATCCCGAGAACCACAAAGCCCAAGTGACTGACCGATGAGTAGGCGACGAGCTTCTTGATATCCGTTTGCACCATGGCCACTAGTGCGCCATAGATGATGCCGATCACAGCGAGCACCGAAATGGCCGCTGCAAAATAGTGGGACGCTTGCGGAAAGAGTTGCAGGTTGAAGCGGATGAGACCGTAGGTCCCCATCTTGAGGAGGACGGCGGCAAGGATCACCGAACCGGGTGTTGGCGCCTGCACGTGAGCATCAGGAAGCCAGGTATGCAGCGGGAAGAGTGGTACCTTGATACAGAAGGCCAAGGCGAAGGCCAGGAATAGCCACTTCTGCACTTCGAACGGGATCATCGGACCCGAAGCCTGTAGCTTCATCAGGTCTGCCGTGAACACATGGTCCGCCGTGCTGTAACCCAGCCAAATGATGGCGATGAGCATGAGCAAGGAACCGACCAGTGTATACAGGAAGAACTTGATCGCGGCGTAGATACGGTCTTTCCCACCCCAGATACCGATCACGAAGTACATCGGGATCAGGATCAGTTCCCAGAACACATAGAAGAGGAACGTGTCCAGAGCCAGGAACACTCCCGTCATTCCGAATTGCAAGAGCAGCAACAGAACGTAGTACTCTTTTTCTTGCTTGTGGATCGAACTCCACGAAGAAAGCAAGGCAATGGGCATGATGAAGGTGGTAAGGAGGACAAGGAGGAGCGACGTACCGTCGATCCCGATCCTGAATCCGGCGTCGAACGCCGGGATCCACTGCTGGTCGATCACGAATTGGAAGGACGAAAGGGACTGATCGAACTCTGGCAGAAGCAGTAAGGATGCTCCTAGCGTCAGGATCGATATGGCGAGCGCCGTTACACGGATGGCCTTGGTTTGATCACGATTGATCAACAGAAGTGCCAACGATCCGGCAAGCGGGGCAAAGAGAGTACAAAGCAGTGCCGCAACACCCATAGTCGTCCGTTCTGAGTCGTTGTTCTGGTCTTAAAAAGCGGGCGCAATATAGCACGGAATGGTGATATATTGCCCGACTGACTACAGGTACTTTGGGGGTATGCTGAACACCGACCGATTGATCGTTCCAACGCTCGACGAACTCAATGCTCTTCCGGAACCAGAGGTGCAAGACCTCTTTCACCGTGAACTCCTGCGCTCGCCCCATGCCGAAACAATGGAACAATGGCTGGAATTGGGTAGGACCATCCTCGACACTGGGGATCGTCCGTACCTCGCCTGCCAGATAGGTCGATTCATCGCCTCGGCCGAGGCGAACAATGCCCATTTTGACAAAGCGGACACGGCGATCCGACGAAGTGAAGAGATCGCTTCCACGCACAACCTGATCAGTTTGGTCGCAGAATGCAAGAACACCCGCGGCATCGTTGCCGGTCAGCGCGGAAACTATGCCGAAGCAGTGGTGCAGTTCGAGCAGGGCCTCGAGGTGGTCAACGAGGAGATGTTCCCCGCCGTAACGGCGAGCCTTCTCACGAATCTCGGACTGGCGCTCGACCATTTGGGACACTCCTCTCGGGCCATCGAACAACACCTGAGCAGTATCGCCATCCGGGAACGACTCGGAAATCACCGCGGACTCGCCTCTTCCTATTTCAATCTTGGTGAGCTGTATGCCCGTCGCGGTGACTACGACGTTGCCTACGAGTACTACCTGCGAGCACGCGACCTGCAGGAACAACTCGACGACGTGAACTCCGTCGCTCGCACGTTCTCTTCGATCGCCTTCGTCTTGGCACACACTGGGGAAGCCGAAGATGCCCTTCGGTATCAGAACGACGCAGAGAACCTCGCCTCCAATGTTCCCGATGCACGCCTGCATGGAGTGCTCATGATGATGCGGAGCAGCATTCTCAAGACCATCGGCCGCGTGACGGAGTCGACCGAACAGCTGCATGCCTGCGTGACGTTCGCCAGAGAGAACGGCCTCCAGGAGATGGAGGTGCATACGGCAGTCAACATCGCAAAGGAACATGCCGCGCTCGGACAGAACGACGAGGCCGTGGAGACGTTCGAGTATGCGTTGGAGCGAGCGAAGGACATGGGACTGCGGTGGCTCGAGGCCATTGTTTCAAAGGACCTTGCCGGCATGTACTGTCAAGTCGGAACACCCGAACGTGCGCCCGACCTGTTACTACAAGCCCTGCACATCTTTCGAGCGAACAGGTCGTTCGACGACTACCTTTCCACCCTGATCGATCTTGCCAACGTGTATAAGACCCTGCATGCAACGGCCGATGCCTTTGATGCTCTTGCCGTATGGGCAATGGAGTTTCGGGCAGAATCGTCGCGTCAGCTTGTGGACCGGATCAACGACATCCGTCGCCTGCATCGGCACGAACGCACAGCGCTCGAAGCAGAATCCATCGCACAACGGAACAAGGAACTCACGGTCGCCATGGAACGCCAGCGCGAACTTGTTCGGCGACTTGAAGAGGTGAATGCGGAGAAGGACGAGTTCATGACCATTGCGGCGCACGATCTGAAGAATCCGCTGGGACTGGTGAAGTCGATGTTGCAGACCATGATCAGGCATGCCGACACGTTGCCGCGGGAAGATATGATCGACCTGTGCAACGACATGTATACATCCATCGAGCGTATGCAGTCGCTCGTGCACACCTTCCTGGACATGAGCAGGAGTGCCGACGATCCGAGCAGGCTCCGCTTGTCTGACATCAACGTGGGCGCGATCATTCTTCGCACGGCGTCGCGGTATGTACAGTCTGCCGAGAAGAAACACATCACGCTTGTCTTACCCGACTACGCGGAGATCTCAGCGCACGCCGACCCGGCCGCGCTTGAGGAGATCATCGACAACCTCGTCTCAAATGCGATCAAGTTCTGCGATGCAGGAGACACCATCACGTTGACGGTCCAGCTTAGCGACGGCGTGGTATGCACACATGTGCGTGACACCGGGCCGGGGCTTTCCAATGTCGACATGAAGAAGCTGTTCACGAAGTACGGGCAGCTCTCACCGAAACCGACCGGCGGCGAGAGCTCGAGCGGTCTCGGGCTCTACCTGTCTCTGCGCCTTGCGGAACGCATGGGCGGAACCATCACGTGCGAGAGCCAACCCGGTTCGGGTTGCGATTTCCGAGTTTGTCTGCCCGAAGGACATCACACATAACCCGTAGACACTACACATGTCACCCACCACACCATTCGGTCCGGTACCGCACGAATTCAAGGATCTCACTCCGCAAGAGATCCGTGCGTACTTGATCCGCGAGATCCAGCATGCGCCGAAGGCAGATCGGATCGAACGGGCCATTGCCCTTGCCGAGTGGGCTGTGCATGGACTTGCATCTCCGCGCGACCGGATCGTGTGTTGCAGACTTCTCGCGCGACATGCCATGTATGACGGAGAGTTCGACAAGGCACATCAGTGGTTGCGAAAGGCACGAACGCTGGCCGGTTCCGTACCACGTCTTCAGGCAGAGGTCGAGATCGCCATTGCAACTGTGTTCAATGCGGAGCGACGCATCGACGAGGCGATCACGCGACTAGAGTCTGTGCATACATCTCTTGACCCCGTGGAAGAGCCCGAACTCGTTGCTCGTGCACTGACGATCCTTGCGTCTGCGTATGACGATCGGGGCGACATCACGAAGGCCGACGATGTCTATGCGGAGCTCCTCGCCCTGCGCGAACGCATTGGCGACGAGGCAGGTCTTGCCGTCACGTACTACAACTATGCCGAGCGGTGCGCACGCAGAGACGATCATGGAACGGCTTACGATTTCTTCATGCGTTCCTACGATATCGAGAAGCGGAACGACATGAAGCAGGGCATGGCACAGACCATGTGTCAGATCGCTCTGATCGAGGCCCTTCGAGGTCATGCTGACGAGGCCTTGCGTCTGTCTCGCGAAGCGTTGGAGACGGCTCGCTCCGTGGGTTCTCCTGTGATCACCGCCTACTGCATGGCCAATCATAGTGCCACCCTCTCGCGTCTCGGACTCGTCGAAGAATGCCATGCCGCCCTTCAAGAGGCCATCGACTTCACCGAGCCCTTCAACCTTCCTCACATCCTCGGGCCGTTGGTCGGAGACATGGGCGAGGTACTACTCAAACTCAGTAAAGTGGATGAAAGCGTTCCCTACTTCGAACGCGCCCTCGCCATCAGTGTCGCCGAGGGATACATGTATGGAGAGGCGAACTGGAAGCTCGGCCTAGGCAAGGCGCGAAGGGAGCAAGGATCTTTTGAAGAGTCTGAGAGGCTGCTCAAAGAATCCGTCAAGATGTTCTCCGATCTTTCTGCCCATGCAATGTATCTGAACGCCACGTTCGAATTAGCAAAGCTGCATCATCGGATGCAGACCGGTGCTCTCGGGACCGAGACACTGCTCACATGGATGGAGCAGTACAAGGAAGATCAGGAGCGACGGCAGGTGGCATTGCTCGACGTCGTGCATCGACGCTATGAGCGCGAACGACAAATGAAGGAGGCCGAGATCTTCAGGCTTCGGAACGTGGAACTCACCGGGGCGATGCATCTCCTGCAAGAACTCAATAAGGAGCTGCAAGAGCTAGCGAATGAAAAGGACGAGTTCATGGCCGTGGCCGCACATGATCTCCGTACACCGATGAGCAACATTCGAGGCATGATCACACACGCACTTGAGAATGCAGATAAGCTCGAGCTTTCTGAAGCGATCGACGTTCTCTCGATGGTGCGCGAGACCACAGACAGGATGCTAATGACCGTCTATCATTTTCTCGATGTGAGTCGTAGTGATAAGCGAGGATCGCAGATCGCCCACGAGATCATCGATGTGAACGATGTAGTTCGCGATGCACTGTATCGCCACCTCGGTCGCGCGAGTGAAAAACAAATCGGACTGCGGATGCCCACGGCCGAGCCGATCTGGGCCAGTGCTGACACAGCTGTTGCCGATGCGATCGTCGACAATCTGATCTCCAACGCGATCAAATTCTCGCCTCCAGATTCAGAAGTGGTCGTCACAACGGTTCGGAGCGAGAATGATGTGATCGTTCGAGTTCGTGACAACGGACCGGGAATTCCAGACAATGAGCGGCAGTTACTGTTCACCAAGTACGGTCGACTTAGCACACAGCCGACGGGTGGTGAGGACTCACTTGGCCTTGGCCTCTATCTTGCGGCCCGGCTTGCAAAGCGGATCAATGGGAAGATCACATGCGACAGTCTCGTTGGATCCGGAACAACCTTCGCCTTGCATCTCCAGGCGGCTCTCCCAACTGATACCCTTTAAACAGTAAACCCCGACGGAGTCGGGGTTCGCTGTGACCTCAATTCGCACTAGTGGTAAAAGGTGCGACCCAAATTTAAAAACCATATCGCCACATGATACCAAACCGCATTCCGATCCCATTCCAGCTTGCTCCCGACACAGGTGCCGTCCCGGCAGACAACTGGAACCACGGAGTGAGCATTTGACGGCGATATCCGAACAATCCCGCCAGAAAATCGTGCCCCATTCCCACGTGGATCCCGACTCGCGGTACCAGATCCACGGTCGTTTTGAAGAGTATGTTCGTCTGAGGGGCCCCGGGTTCGGTACCCACGCTGTCTCCGGTGGGATACTCGTGTTGCCAGACGCCGCTATACTGCTCGCCCACAGGGATCTCGAAATCCAGTCCGCCATAGACGAATGCCCCTGTCCTCCCGAACATATACCGCACGGATGGCGACACTGTCAGATACCAGGATTTCGTGATGATCTCGAACTCGGCATTGATGGCAAAAATGTCGTTGGAGACCTTCGATCCTGTTGACGAAGATGTGTATCGATAATCGGCACAAACCATAGCGAAGACACTCCACACGTCTCCGAACGGTCGGAACTCGAAGGCTCCCCCACCGCCGCCTGCGGCACCATATCCACCCTCCGTTGTAGCGATCTGCGCGGTCGACCCAGGTGCGCTTCCTCCTGCATACTTCGCCGTGAGTCCACCGAAATAGAGAGACACCATTCCGGATACCGTTGGGCCGATCCAGAACACGTGTTGAACTTCAAGGGAATCTTCAGGGATGTAATCTTGACTCGACCCTCTGCTCCGTTGGGCATGAAGCGGCACGATGCACAGAGCATACAACATTGCCACGCACAAGAGGGATCGAACGCTCATCGTACCAACTGCGCTTTCAGGACAACGCGAGATTGTTGCTCGATCGATTTGTCGTCCACGGGATTTGCGACAAGGATGATGTTATACAGTCCGTTCGCCGCATCGGACGCGGCAAGGAATCGCGCACGGAACTTCGCGCCCTTTGCATACTCCTTGTTGATGATCGGATTCCCCTGTTCATCCACAAGATCTGCCATCTTCTTTCCGGTGAGATCATAGACCGAGGCGGACATCATCACACGATCGTCGACATTGAAGATCACGGTTGCATTGTCCTGGAACGGATTCTCTAGTAAATAGGCTCCCGACACAATGGCATTCGGGATCCGAACAAAGGCCGTATCGATCACACGATGTTCATTCGAACGCTGCATGACGGCGATCAACCGATAGGCATAGATCTCTCTGCGATACTCCACACCATCGAACAGTCCGCTATAGGTCTCTCCTGTCTCACACAGCGGACAGGCAACAAGAATGGAATTGGTTGTGTAACTCATCCGTTCCACGAAGTTCATATTCGTCAGATCTCCAGGGTTCACCAACGATCGCTCGATGATGAATCCCTCGATGCCGAGCTCACAGTTCGTTGTGAAGGCAAGCTCGACCACGAGATCACCCACGTAGACGGCCGTGAAGTTGTCGATGATGTTCGAATCACATTGTCGCGGTGGCCCCGCAAACGACGACGGTTCCTCACGCATTTCAACATTGTCGTGCTTATGGTACCACACGTTTTGATTCGGTGGTGTACCGGTCACGCTGTCGTGGTCCATCTTGAAGGCCATGGCCTGGTAATAGCTGATGGGCGTTGCGAACATGAGTGTGTCTCGTAGCACCACTCCTGCCGGAGCCGTGAGCACGAACCGCCCAAGGAGAAAGGAGCGCTTGGCATCTGGCAATCGGAAGGCCCAGTCGCTACTGTCGGGACCGAAGACCGTGATCGAGATCCTGCCGTTCATGATCCGTGGCGTGATCGCATATCTCGTCATTGCGGTCGGGTCGTAGGTCTGCAGTGGCAGTTCCGACGATCCGTTCTGATAGTCGACGGTATACGTGAGCGAGTCGAATCCACCGGTGGCCACAAGGTCGGGATGCTCAAGACGAAGAGTGGTGTTCGCCCAGAGATCCCAGTGATCGCTTACGCGTGTGATGATCACCTCGAACGTGATGGTGTTCGGGACGAAGTCGTCCGTCGTCTGCAAGACCACCTTCACATCACTCGGCTCTTGCGCTTGCACGACAGCTGCAAGACACATCAAGAACGCAAGCAGGGCGACCTTAGCGCGTGACAACACTGCTGCGTCCCCTGTTATTCCATGAGATGTTCAGGTCCTTCGTGGAGATGATGCCATCGAGATCCGTATCAAAGATGGAATACCCTTCGAAGTCACGATTGGACCATACAAGATCCACGTCGTTGCGAAGGATATCATCATCGTCATTCACGGCCCCTGCCACCATGCCGAAGAACTTCGCGCCCCCACGTGTTCCCAGCAACTTCATGCCGGATGCGCCGCCGAAGACGTTCGTTCCATCCGTGAGATCGAGGAATCGTTCCGTCTTCACAGGTGTGATGCGTTCCTTCGTATCGGTCATCACCGCCAGGTGATTGCGATGGCGGAACACCACGTAGTACTCACCGAACGTGATGTTGGTAATGGTGATGGGTTCGAAGGTGGTCGGGTCGATCACATATCCGTTCGACGAGATCAAGCACGTGCGGTAATACGTCGTTCCTCCGGTGAGTTCCGATCGGAACTCAACGAGCATCCAGTCCACCACACTGTCCGGCATCGCCGTTACAAGGATGGTGCTACTGATGGGATCCTGCGTGAACGGATACTCGCGCGGCGGCGTTGCCGGCACAAGGTTGCGCTGACGGAGATCTGTTCCCATGATCGGCGTCGCGTTCTCGCCATACGAGCGCATGGCGCCTTCGAGGAGGAGTCGGGCGCGAAGGACGTAGAACGGACTCGATGATGCAAGACCAATGGCAAAGTCACCGCTGTTGGAGATGCCCGATGCAACGGAGTACCGCCAGATCGAATCGCGTTGCGTTGGGATCGTCGAAGATGATTCCGGCACATACCGGTCACCAACATAGCGCAGCAAAACAAGCGAGTCTTCAAACGGGACGAGTGCCGGGATCGTTTCGACGATCGAGGCAGGCTCGAGTCCTTGGATCGGAAGTGTTCTCCAGGAATAACCGAATCGGAGCACATAGGACAGATCAGGTACGACAGTGTTCGACCCGTCAAGGACGGCCATCTGATAGAACCGAAGAACCTTATCGGTCCCGGCCGCTGTTGGCACAGGGACGGTGAGCGGTTTGGACCGTAGCGATACCGCTCGCGCATTGCCTTGCTCGGCCGCTGTCGAGAAGCCGACCGAAGAATGCAGACTGTTCATCACGTACGTTCTGCCGGAAGCCATGTTCGTGCGGATGAGCGTTCCGTTCACTTCAGGCCACAAGCCGATGAAGGTTGGGTCGTTCTGCGACGTGAGCGTGAGCGTAAACAACGACGACGTGTCTTCGGTGAAGATATGTCCACGTAGCAGGAGACTATCATTGACGGTCACATCCCACGGAAGCTGCAGACCGCCCGGATCTTCCTGCAACAACACGCGAAGCGGTGGAGCATCCGTTGGCAGCTCGGGTCCGCCAAGCACGAATTGACTTCCATAGTACCGCACATTGTATCGTGCATCGCGTAGTGCCGCTGATGCGAGCGCACCACTGTCGCTACGCCAGATCCATGCATCATCGAGAAGCGTGAAGTTGTCGGCTGTTGTATTGGCAAGGGTTCCGCGTTGCAGATCGAGTCGCCCTGCCACCTTGAACCCTCCCTTGGAGATCACGTTCACATTCGAGCGATTGTTGATCTCAAGGATGGCGAATCGCCCATCGCCCGAGAGGTCCTGAGTGGTAGTGCCATTGAGCTCCATTGTTCCAACGCGACGTCCGGGATTGATGGTGCCGCCATGCTTCACGCTGCCGTGCGCTTGAATGCGCGATGCCGGGTTGAGATCGAAGACGACGTTCGCGTCGGCACTGGTGAAGGATGTGAGCGACACGACCGGTCGTGTTGCATCGGGCATGCGCTTCATCGATGTGCCTTCGAAGTACAGGTCTTCGTAGGTGATATGCGCTACAAGTTGCGAGTCGCTACTGCCATTGCGCGTGTACTCGACACGTCCCTTGATCGTATCCTGCGAGATGATGGCATCACCCACGATCCGCACGGCCCCCGTGTTATAGATCTTGCCTTTGCTGTTGAGCGTGCTTGGGATCGGCTGTGCCTGCGCAAGGTATGGCACAAGGGCGGCAAGGATGACCAAGAAGGTCGATCGATATCGTCGCACATGCATCATCAATTCGAGCCCACTTGCAGAACGCCGCCGTTGAAGACGGTTGCATCGGCACCGATCAAGAGGTCGGGCACGGTATACGAGGCGCCGGGGTAGATGAGTAATCCGGCATCGAGGTTCGCTGCCGACACGTCAAGAGTGGTGAAGGGGACGAGTGAGGGCGCCACGCGATTCTGTGTGAACAGGACACCTGCCGTACGCTTCAACGAGAACGTATTGAACGTGTTCGTGTAGCCGATGAGCAACGATGTGTTCGGAACATCGGCAAGCGTCACGGCCATGGCCATGGTATCGGGATACGCTTCGAGGATGGCATAGTTGTCGTTGGCGCGAACGTAGCCGACGTGTACCGTGAAGCCACTGATGCTCACGCGGTCCTTCGGATCAGGCTCGCGGCCTTCGTCCCACGTTGCAGGATTGGACCACCGTCCACTGGCGATGGCTTTCAAGATGTCGCGGTTGCCTCGCATGAGGAGGTCGTGACCGTTGTCGATGCGACTCTCCGGAACACCGGTGCTAGAAAGTAGACCGTGCTCCACGAAACCGAACGAACGAAGGTCGACCGTACCGTTGCGGAGATAGCTTGTGCCCGGTACCGGCAGCATCTTGCGTACGTCGGAGATCGCTGGTCCTTGCGCATCAAAGAATCGAAGCAACGACTCGGAAACATCCGGTAACCATGTAGCGGGAATGTCGGTACGCTTATATCCTGCACGTACGAGCGCTGTCCAATCTCCCGTATAGCGCACGTTGATCTTTCGCTGCACATCGGTGGTCGCATCATAGGCGAGCGGACTCGTCACGGGATGCACATCGAGTGTCAAATACTGCGGAAGCACGGTGAAGCGCATGTGTGTTCGTTCGTTGTTGAACACGTACAGTTCTCCGGGAGCACCGCCGCGGAGATCTCGCTGCATGGCACCGATCACTTCCGTAAAGTTGGTGTACTGCGCCATGCCTGTTGTCATCGAAAGCATCGACGTTCCAACATTGAGATCTTCGTCGTTCACCGACAGCGTCGACACAAGGAAGACGTCGCCGTTCACGGTCTTTGCCGAGCGGCCCGTGCGAAGATGTCCATACGCATTGCTCGCTACGGTGCTCTGGATCACTTGTGGTGTCGTCGCATCGAAGTTCACAAGTGAAGTGGGATCGAATCGTACATTCGTTCGCGGTGCGAACGAATTCACGTAACCACCAAGAACATGCAGTTGTGTGTTCTGTCCGAGGGCAAGCTTGGCATTTGCATTGGAACCAACCGTCAACGTGCTCCCAGCCGCAATGGTTGTCGTGTCGGCATTATCTATCGCAACGAACTCACCGTCATTGATCGTGAGATCGGCATTCAGCATCGTGCGCCCGCCACCCGTCACGAGCATACCGGCAGAGTCGACGGTCACTGGAGCAGAGATCGTACTGTTCGTTCCCCAGAACATCGAGCCCTTGACCAACATCGTTGCGTTCGCATCGCTCAAGAAGGTTCGACTCATGCGCACCTCGTCGAACTTGCGAACCTCCTTGGGGCCGTTCAGGATCGTGAGGTTGTCATATCGATCCGTGTTGCCGCTCAAACCGCTTTCTGCAGTGATGTTCTGCAGCAGCGCTCCGTCGTAGGTAAAAGTGCCGGAATAGGAGCGCGGACCTGATCGCGTGATCACATAGCGTTGGCCAACATAGACGCCATCAACGATGTTCTTGGGTGAGCCGCCGGCCATCTCGAGATCCGTGTAGTAGCGCGACTGCACATTCTGGGCAACACTATCGCGTGTGTACCGCACCAAGCCCGGGATCCGCATCGACGCGTCGGCGCCGAATGCTGTTGCCGTCGTCGGGTCTTTCGCAATGTCCGTAAAGGCATTGTTCGTGCCGTTGAACTCGATCACGTTGTTGGTAAGCGACGACGCGGGAGCTGCATTGCGAAACTGACCGGTATCTGACTTGAAGCGGATAACCCCGGAATTGTTCACGCGTCCACCTATACCATTCTGCAGATGCTGCGCTGCCGCAGGCACGATCATGACGATCGTAGCTGCGGCTGCCCAAATGATGCGATATGGTCGGACCGTTCTCACTACGGTTTCCCGATGTTGATCTCGCCTTCATTGTTGAGTTCGCCATCGTTCCTGATCGTGCCCAACACGTCAAGAACACCCGGTGCATAGCGCCAGCACACGCCGGCAATGCCAATGCTCAGGTCCATAGAAATGGAGGCAAGACAGTCCTGCAGGAGGAACAATCCACCTTGCACGATCTTCACGTTCCCATTGAATGTGACCCTTGCCTTGTTATACACGCGGATCTCTCCGGATCCATTTTCGGTGTCACCATTCACGGTCACCTGTGCGCCCTCACGTATGTGGATCTGGGCGCCACGATTCACGAGCACTTGCGCATGTCCGGCTTGCGTAGAAAACACCAAGGCGATTGCGGCAGTTGCGAAAAGGGTCGAGATCGTTCGGTAGATGTGCATCAATTGTCTGAATCAAAACCGATTTGAACCCATTTGGATCCATCCCAGATGAAGGTCGCAATATCGCGAGTTCCAAGGCTTGCTTCGCCGCCATCGCATTTCACATTCCCGGCGTTCTGGATCTTCAAATTCTGTGGTCCATTGTTCTGTATGACCAGGATCTGCCCAATGTAGCTTCCGTCTTGAAAAACTGGCGTGATCTCACCACTGTTGTTCGTGACTTGAATGTAGTTGTTGTCAGCTGAAGGCAACGTCTTGTCTGCATTCGTGACTGTTTTGGTTGTTTCCTCAGGATACTGACCCCGCAGACCCATCGTAGCTGTTACGATCCACCGGCTGTCGGTTGCAGAGTACACGAGTGTAACGACTCCCTTATCACCGAACACAAGAGAGTCCGTTGTGCTATTCACGATTCTGTTGGCCGCTGTGCTTCCTGTTCCTTCATGCCTGATCGTCATGGTCTTCCCGGAGGCGTTATAGATCATCATGATCTTCCCGTTGTACCCTCCGGAAATGCCTGAGATCTTAAAATTCGAACTTTGTGTTCCAATTCGAACGAACGCTGACTTATTTCCGGTGTTGAACGCAAGATTGTCGTTCGTGGCTGAGAGAGCCGTCGTGTAGTTCAACTCTCGAAAAGCGACATCCCCATTTACATCCAACATCGTATTCGGTGTAGACGTTCCGATTCCTACTCTTCCATTCGTGAACAGTGCAGCCGCGTTGGACGCGGCACCTTGCGCCTCAACGATCAAACCCGTCGAGACCGACCCTGATCCAGACAATGTCCCGGACGAAGTGATAATGAGAGAATTCTTCGAAATGGACGAGGTCGTCGATGATGCCGTGTTGACGAGTCTCATAACCGTGTCGGTGGCCGAGATAACGCCCGAAACTGACAATACAACCTGGCTAGCGCCATCGTCAAATGTGAACCTCGATGTCCCTTTGAGCGAGTCAGTGCCTTTGAACCACGCCACTTGTTTGTCAGATCCCACCGGATTGTACCATGGGCTCCAAGCGCCGGCCCCTGTCGCGCCATTGAAGCGCATGACCCACGTGCCGGGAGAGAGAGACGGCGGAAGCGTCAGGGTGTATGGAGATATTCCGGATGGTGGGTTCAGGGTCACAAAGGATCCGATGCTTGAGGGATCTTCCAAACGAAGCGTGTTGAACGTTTGAGTTGATTGAGCATACGCTGATTGCGAGAATGCTTCGATCATCAGCACAATGACCCATGCGGCGAGACCTGTGATCGCTTTCATAGTTGTGTCCTGCGGTTTGGTGTGGTGATCGGATGCATCAGTTGTTCGACTCAGCCGCGATCTGATACCACTTCGTTCCGTTCCATACCAAGGTCACGACATCCTTTGCTCCCAGGGTTACAGTTCCGCCGTTGATCTCGACATTCGTTGTGTCCAAGATGGTAAGGCTGTTCGGCCCGTCATTCTGGATGACCAAGATCTGACCAACGTAGCTTCCATCTTCAAACGTAGGGGTAATTGTACCGGAATTGTTGGTCACTCTGATGTAGTTGTTGTCCGAGGATGGCAGCGTTTTGTCCGTCGTTGTCACCGTTTTTGTCGTCTGAGTTGGGGTCATGCCCAGAGCTCCCATCGTGGCGGTCACGATCCAACGACTGTCAGTCCCTGAGTATGCGAGCGTGACCGACCCTTTGTCATCGATGTACAACGTGGCTGTTGTACTGTTGATGATTCGATTCGCCGCCGCACTGCCTGTGTTGTCATGCTTCAAGATCATCGTCTTGCCGGATGCATTGTAGATGGTCATGATCTTGCCGGTAGAACCGCCCCCAAGTCCTGTGATCGTAAAGGCACCTGTTTGGGTCCCGATCCTCACATACGATGCCTTGTTGCCAGTATTGAACTCAAGATCATTTGAAGTCGCAGACAGTGTGGTCGTATAATTCAATTCCCGATAGGCAACGTCCTCAACAACATCGAGCATTGTGTTGGGCGCAGAGGTTCCAATACCAACGGAACCACTTGTAAACAGTGCCGCATAGTTCAACGCAGCTCCTTGGGCATCTACGATGAGTCCTACACTTGTTGTCCCTGTTCCAGAAAATGAGCCTGTGGAACTGATATGGAGCCCAACTTTACTGATGTTCGCTGTTGACGACGTGGCCGAGTTGACAAGGCGGAACACTGTGTCTGTTGATGTCAATGTTCCAGAATTCAACAGAACAAGCTGTGCCGCCGCGTCGTCATAGACAAAGCTAGGGGAGCTTTTCAATGAGTCGATTCCCTTAAAGAACGCAACCTGTTTGTCTGTTCCAATAGTACTGAAGAGTTGTCCCCACGTTGCAGTGCCAGTGGATCCATTGAATCTCATGACCCACGTCCCAGCGCTGAGCGATGATGGGAGTGTCAACGCGTACGGGGAAACGCCAGAAGGCGGATTCACGGTGATGAAGGAACCGATACTCGACGGGTCCTCCAAACGGATCGTATTGAACGTCTCAGTGGACTGCGCGAAGGAACTGCTGCAGCATAAGGATGCAAGAGTGATCGTCATTGCCACTAGGCGATAAACTGAAAGTCGCTTCATTGCAACCCCCGTTAAAAGTGCGAAAGAAGTGATGTTGACTCAGGCATTCGATTGCCTTGCCACCTGTTGCCATTTCGTTCCATTCCACACGAATAGGATCGAATCACCGACAGCCATGCCATTGAACGATCCATCTGTGATGATGTTCGTCCCCCCGAAGTCCACGGTCTTTGGACCCCCATTCTGCACAACAAGGATCTGACCCTTTACAAGTCCGTCCTCAAGTGTGGCAGTGTACTTGTTCAACGCCGTTCCCGTAGTCAGTCGGAGGTATGATGCCGTACTCGTTGGCAAGACGATGTTATTCGTAACCGTTACGTCAGCATTGCCAAACTGAGATAGTGCCCCGGGCCCTGCAAACGCAAGTCTCCATCGAGACTCCGTACCTGAGTACAGGATCTGAACGGATGCACCAGGCGTGATCAAAACGTTGGTGCCGCCAGGTGAGTTGATCCGATTAGCAGCCGTGCTTCCTGTTGCCTCATGAGCGAGTGTGATGTTGAAACTCGTTGCATTGTAGAGAATGACAAGCTTCCCGCTCACACCACCTGCAATACCGTTGATGGTGACTGAGGCTGTTTGCGCACCAGCGATGCGCACGTACGAGTAATTGTTGTTGGTCGAGAACACAACATCGTTCGCGGTTGCTGATAATGCTGTTGTATAGTTCACTTCCCGAAACGCGACGTCCCCATTCACATCAAGAGTCGCCGCTGGTGTCGTGGTGCCAACTCCAACCCGACCGTTGACGAACAATGCAGCGTAGTTGCTCGCTCCACCCTGCGCGTCGACGACCAAGGCGGTGTTCGTTGATCCCGAGCCACTAAGTGTCCCTGTTGACGTGATCGACAAGCCCACCTTTGATAGGTTGGATGCAGAAGATGTTGTTGTGTTCAGCAACTTGAACGCAGTATCTCCAGCACTCACCGTTCCGGAGTTCGTAAGTGTAAGCATCGACTGGGAGTCGTCCCACGTCAAACTCGCCGATCCTTTCACACTGTCGGTTCCTTTGAACCACGCGATCTGCTTGTCAGACCCCACCAAGTTGAAAACAGGTGACCACGTCATGGCTCCCGTCTGACCGCTGACCTTGAACGTCCAACTTCCGCTGGACAGTGACGATGGCAGAGTTAGTGAGTATGGCGAGATACCTGAAGGTGGTTGAAGTGTGACAAATGAACCAATGCTGGAAGGGTCTTCAAATCGAATTGTATTGAACGTTTCTGTTGATTGCGACAGAAGCAACTGCAACGGCATCGTGAGAATGGTGAGCGTCAACAAGATGGTTCTCATGGGTTCTTGATCTCCTCTTAGTTGTTGCGGCGGGCGACTTCGATCCAAACGACTGAAGTGGCGTCCCAAATGAGTGTGATCGTGTCGTTATTATTCAACTGAACATCTCCACTGAGTCGTAGATTTCCTGCATCCTGAAGCTCTACTCCGTTGGCGCCAAACGCGACCGCCCGAATGACAAGGAACTGTCCATCAGACGTCCCATTTGCCAATGTCACAGTACGATTCGCGGGGACACCGTTACCGTCCAAGCGGAGAAACGATGTTGTTGCGGCAACGGTCACGAGCGTATTGTCTGCTACAATGGCCTGCGTGACAACGGTTGGCGTGGAAATAGTTACCCAGTCAAGTTGCGCAGTCGTAGCTGTCGGTGCCGGACTCGAAGCAACACGCAGCACTTGCCCTGATGTCCCGATCGTAGTAGGAAGTGTGTATGTATTATCATTCGACATCGCAGTGCCGGCCTTAAAGGCTACATAGTTTGTGGTCGCAGCAGGAAATGCTCCTGAACTCGCCTGCGACTCGTAAAACCGTAGTTCAGACGCAGTTCCGCTGTTGTTCGCAAGCCAAATGTTCGCGTTCCCAACAACGAACACGTTGCTCGTTGAAACCGTCATCGCAGCCCCAGTGCTGAATCCGAGAGACTGGGCGCCAGTAAGAGTGAGGTTCTGTCCGCCAACTACTGCACTATACTGACCAGAGACACTGTTCGACACACCGCCAAGAATGGAAGCGCTATTGCCTGTTACCGTATTGCTTGACCCACCAAGAATTGCCCCATACTGACCACCAGTGACGGCGTTGTTTGCGCCTCCGCCTATGACGGCATTATTGATGGAAGCAGAGTTACTGGACCCACCTCCGATGAACAAAAACTGCCCACCAGTTATGCTGTTTGACTGCCCACCGCCGATTGCACTATAGTTCACAGATACGCTGTTCCCTTGTCCTCCGCCAATGAACTCATTGATGCCACCTGAAACTGTATTGTTCTGTCCTCCTACCACGGCGCTGAAATTCACACTGACGGTATTCGTAGATCCTGCACCGATAAAAGATCGGAAGCCACTTGAACTGATCGTGTTGCTCACGCCACCGCCGATAGCGCTTTCGTTGCTTGCAACACTATTAAGGTTGCCGGACAGGATTCCCGAGTTTTGGCCAGAGTTCGTATTCTCACTACCGCCGGCAATGATCGAGTAATTCGCCGTTGCTGTTTGCCCTGCTGCCGTGTGACCGGCCTGCAGATCAGTAGCTAGGAATCCGGGGGTCACCTGGGTTCCATTCACCAATGAGGTGATCCGACGAATGTTCCTCTGAAAGGCTGTCGCTTCTTCGTAAGGTGAGGTTGCTGTTGAGACCGCGTTCCAATCAAGCGTGATCACCGTGCCGGTGACCGTGCCGGCTCGAAGAAAATTACCTGTCGTCGGGATCGCCGTTGGTAGGACAAGTGAATAGTCCGTCGTAAGAGTCGCAGCGTTTGGGGGAATGAACGTGATCGTATTCTTATTGGTCCCCGCGGTTCCTCCATCATTCAGTAGCAAAGAGCGTCCAAAGAGGTCACCATTCTGCTGGGCAAGTATCGGCACGTGCACAACCACGAACAAGGTCGCAAACACAAAACGAGATATGGTCGTCGATACTCGCATCAATTGTTCGTCCGTGATACTTCAACCCATACAGCAGATGTTCCATCCCAGATCAAACACAAAGTATCGTTGTTGTTGAGTTGGGAGTCACCGGATAAACGAAGATTTCCAGCATCCTGCAGTTCAACACCGTTTGCACCAAAAGCAACTCCTCTGATCACCATGAGTTGACCATTCGAGGTCCCATTGGACAATGTAACGGTCCTATTGGCCGGCACACCATTGCCATCCAACCGTAGAAACGAAGTTGTCCCCCCAACGGTAAGTGCCGTGTTATCCGCTACAACGAGTTGAGTAACAACTGTTGGTGTAATGATGGATACCCAATCAAGCGTCGCTGTGGTCGCTGTCGGCGCGGGGGCCGATGCAATTCGGAGTGCCTGACCTGCCGCCCCGATAGCACTCGGAAGCGTGTACGTGTTATCGTTCGCCAGTGTTGTTGACGCAACGAACGACGCATAGTTCGTTGACGCAACAGGAAACGCTCCAGTCGTTGCTTGTGGCTCATAGAATCTCGTCTGACTCGGACTCGCGGAATTGTTCGCCAACATGACCTGTACATTGGCAAGCACCATTGCTGCAGACGTGGCAAGAGTGATCGCCGACCCACCATTGTATGCAGCTACATTGCTTCCCGCAATGGTGGTGTTGCGACCGCCGAGGATGACATTGCCGGATCCCGTGATCGAGTTCGACTCTCCTCCGAGAATGAACGAACGTTGGCCCGAGCCCGAGATCGAGTTACCGTTGCCTCCAAGGATTCCACTCAATGGGCCGGCAGCGATCGAGTTCGTCAATCCACCAAGTATGACCGAGCTGTCCACAGCTATTGTGTTACCAGAACCACCTCCGATAACGGAGAAACCACCGGCGTTGATAGCATTATTCTGTCCTCCAAAGATCACATCACTAGATCCAGAGATCGTATTGCTGGCGCCGCCACCAATGAAACTCGATCCGGAACCAGTGATCGAATGGGACTGACCGCATACAGCGCTACTCAAAGGCGCGTTGACAGCGATCGATCCACCACTTCCAATGAAAGACTGAGTCCCGGAGGATCCGATCACATTCGAAACGCCCCCCATGAGTGCAGCGCTTGTCGCTGAAACTGATGAGCCGTCGCCCGATAGAACTCCGGAATTCACCCCCGAGTTCGTGTTGTTCCTCCCACCCGCGATCACGGAATAATTCGCGCTTGCGGTCTGTGTTGCTGCCGTATGCCCCGACTGAAGATCTGTGGCATACGCACCTGGAGTTACCTGTGGCCCACTGATGAGGCTAGTGATCCGTCGAATGTTGAACACCCCAGCCGTCGCCTCTTCATACGGTGACGTCGCCGATGGGAGTGACGTCCACCCTAACGTGATCTGCGTCCCTGCCACCGACGCTACGCTTAGGAAGCTTGTTGCCGGTGCAACGGTCGATGGGAAGATCAACGTGTAATCTGTCGCCAATGCAGCCGCACTTGGTGGCACTACGATCACTCTGTTCTTCGTCGTGCCTGCAAGTCCTCCGTCATTCAGCAGAAGTGACCGACCGAAGAGATCGCCCACCTGTTGCGCATGCACCCCGATCGTGCTACCTACGAGGATCGCACTAGCGAGGAACATCTGGCGGATCGTAGGCAGCAGCATCAATTGACCTTCGTTGCCTTGATGAAAGAATTCGTAAGAAGATTCACAGTCGTCGCCGCCGTTGTCGTGGCGGCTTGGAGTTGCAGATTACCCGCCGTGGCACCCATCACCACGAGTCCCTTGACGTAGATCACTTGCTCATTCGTCGGCGTTGTCGTATTCACCGGAATGTCGCTGATGGCCGTTCCGCTCGTTGAAACACTCATCGGCGACACAGATGCGAATCCACCGTTGACAATTCCCCATCGGATCGACGCCCCTGCCGGGACCGTGAAGGCAAGCCTCATGGCGGCAGCAGCGGTAACTCCACTATAGGCTATCATCGCTTCAAACTCGAACACGTCGTTTGCAGTGAGTGCAACAGCAAGCTGTGCATCGTTCACCAATCCCGTAGCTGCATATGCTTGGTCTGAAGTGCGTCTGGCGAATGGAGGAGCAGTTGCCGCGGAGGCCCATTCGAGTGTGGCGGACGCAGCAGTTGGTGCGGGCACAGAAGCGATCCGCAACACTTGATTCGCGGTGCCCGTCGCAGCGGGCATTGTGTATGTATGACTCGTGCCGTTCACGGCCAGGCAATGTCACTGTACCCGACGTAGCCCCCACCATCGTCAGTCCGCCGCTCACTCGTGCGTTGAACATGTACGTTGAGTTGAGATTCGAGGTGCCGGCAAGGAGGGTCGTAAGGGAGGCAGGAATGTCGGCAGTCGTGCTACCAAGATAGACGGCAGCGTTGTTCTGGCTACTCGCAACAAGTGGGTGCAAGAATCCTGTCGCACCAGTCGTGCGCACATACGCACCGATTCCAACGCTCGTGGCAACAGCTTGTACCTCCGACAATAGGCCATAGGCTGTAGTGGATGCAACTGTTGCCGCACCTACTGTATGCAAGCGTGCATAGGTAGTCGGTACTGATGTTCCAACACCCACCTCACCCGTGCTCAAAATTCGTATGCGCTCCGAGTTACCTGTGATGATCGGCAGAGGCTGCGCAGTTATCGTACCTAGAGCGGTTGGGACCAGAACGGAGTTACCACCGAGTGCCCAGAACAAACCAGTTCCATCATTCCAGCTCATCGATCCCGCAATTGAACTCACCAGAACCTGATTGTTCGTCGTTGGGTATGCGCTCGGAAGAGTGTACGGGTTGTCAACCAATAGGTTTGTTGGCGCTGAGAACGAAACGTAGTTTGAACCATTGGTCTGCGCTTCTTCGAACCGTAGTGAACCCGGAGTCGCCGAGGTTGTGCTAAGCAGAATGTCTCCGTCGGCGACCTCTAACTCCTGACTCGGGGTTGACGTACCAATACCAACATTGCCACCCGTGAACAAGCCTGCATAGTTCGTTGTGCCTCCACTTACGACCACTCGAAGTCCCGTGTTGGTTGATCCAGCTCCATTCCAAGCTCCCGTCGACGTAATGTCAACTCCGGTCTTTGCAATTCCGGCTGTCGATGATGTAGCCGTATTCGCCACGCTCGCAGTAGTAAACGCAGTGGTCAACGCACCATTCTCAGCTACTGAAAACTTCGATGTAAATGATGCATCTCCAACACCAACTCTACCGAGATGGTTAACTCCGAATTGAAGATTCGTGAGTGAAGTGTTGTACAAGAACGCATACTTACTACCCGATGTACCAACTGGGATACTATCAACAACAACTCCGAACCAGTTTGTTGCAGACCCGGTGGAGACTTGATTCTGATTGATGTTGCCAATTCGAACGCCGTAGAAATTCGTGCCTGAATACGGTGCGGCGAAGAGCCCGTACATTGTTCCCGGAGTTGGTGCGCTACCACCCAAGCTATGCGTTCTAAATGCATAGAATGTCGTTGGCATGCCGCCACGGGCATTTGGGCGGATTGCAGCGGCATACCCGGTGAACGAGTTTATTGAGCCCGTCGTACTTGAAGATGTTGAGACAAAATTGAACTGACCGAAAACATCTGCGAACGTAAGTGCGCTGGCACCGTTTGTCCATAGTCGATTGTGAGATAGATAGACATCCCCCACAGAGCCCGCACCAGAAACTCCCGAGTTCACTTGAAGTTCATTATAGACAAGCGTCGTATTCGCAGAGAGCACGATCGGAGTTGGCAACTGGACACTCGTAGACAAAGACTGATACGGTCCAGCGAGGCCTGCAGTGGTTGGTCGGGTGATACTCACACCACCGGTGGAACTGGATTGCACTGTCAAACGAGGCAGGTTGTTCGAACGAAGCACGAGATCAACCGCGTCCGTAGTTCCAAGGAAGTTCGTTGAAGAACTTAGGCCGGCATTACCGGAGGTCAGCCAATTGCTTGAAGTACTCCACGTCGGGACCCCACCGGCAAGTGTGAGTACCCAACCATCTGTTCCAGGCGCAAGCCACTTCAATGAATCCGCAGTACCTAACCTCACGGCATACAGCAGAGAACCCGTTCTTCCTACCGTGTCAGGAAGGATGAGAGAGTAGGAAGCCGGCGTCGCTCCCGTTTGAAGTGAAACGCTCTGTCCGGCGTTATTGTCAAGGACCAATCTTCTCGTGTTGAAATCACGAGTCTGGGCATCGACGGCTTCGGTGCTCGTGACCAAAATGAAGATGATCATCGAAAGAAGCGACCAATAGTATAATCGTCGCTGCATCATGGATTGATGATCAGATAGTGGATGGACGCAGTAGCACCTACAGGAATTGGACCAGAGAATGCTACAGTGAAACTCGTCGCAGCGACTTTCAGGGTGACCATCGTTGCGACAAAGCCTGCCCCTGACGGGTCTTCATACGTGATCAGAATGCGAGAATTCGACTGAACGAGTGAATTGGCAATTGTAATGCTCGTCGCTCCAACGGTGAGTGACGCTGTGCCACTATACGCAAGCAATCCAGCATTCACAGTTGCTGGTACAGAGCGCTTCAGAAGGTCACCCGTGCTATTCGCAACCACAATACCATCGCTCGTCGTTGGAGTGTACGAAGTGGAAATCGCCAAACCTGAGAGTGAGTTCATGCGCACGTTGGATGTACCCGCCACTCCTTCAACATGAAGCAATCTCCCTGCAACTGGAATGACGCCGATCCCAACTTCACCAGTGGAATTGATGCGCAACCGCTCACTTGAGCCACTCGCACCAGTGTAGAACCGAATGTCTTGTGCCGATGCGTTTGTGGTCGCTATCGAAAGAGGCTGTGCGCTGGTTGTTCCAAGGAACGAACCGGCCGCACCGTTCCACGCCGTGGTTGTCGCGTTACCATCGAGCAACCATGACGTTCCAAGAAATGCAGTCGTCGACACTTCGTCAAGAGATCCAGTGCTATTCGCCATCACAACACGATCATAACCAACTGGGATCGTAGCCTTAGCAACACCACCCAACGACGTCATGGTCACGTTCGGGGTAAGGGCGGTACCGTTCACCGTGAGCGAGCCCGTGGCGTTCGTGAGCGTGACGGTGGTTCCTGCGGCACTTGCCAGTGTTGTGTTGCCCGTACTGCTGAGCGTACCGGTCACCGCCGTGTTCACGCTGTTCGTTGCATTGCCGATGGCAAGGCCCGATGCCGTGCTCAGGTTCATGCGAAGATTCGCTGCACCAACTGTACCAAGATAGAAGTTGATGTCACCTGCCGTCGCATTGGCCGTAGCCAAGTTCAACGGAACACTTGCTGATGTGGGGCCGAGGAAACTGGTCGCACCAGCATTGGCATTGCCCACCAATACCCAAGCAACATCACCCACAACGGCCGCGTACGAAGCTTCATTCAACAGTCCAGCTGCATTGGCGATCACCACACGGTCGTAGCCGACCGGAAGCGTCGCATTGGCAGCGCCGCCAAGTGATGCGAACGTCACATTCGGCGTGCCGGCCGTTCCGTTCACAAGCAGCGAGCCTGTGATCGCCGTATTCACGTTGTTCGTTGCATTGCCAATAGCAAGACCCGACGCCGTGCTTAGGTTCATCCGAAGATTCGCGGGTGCCACCGTTCCAAGGTAGAAGTTGATGTCGCCCGCTGTCGCATTGGCCGTTGCAAGATTCAACGGGATCGATGCCGTCGTCGGTCCAAGGAAGCTTGTCGCCAATGCATTGGGATTCCCAACGAGCACCCACGCAACATCTCCGACCACAGCAGCATAGGTAGTTTGATCCAATTGTCCTGTTGCATTCGAAACAACAACACGATCATAGCCTACCGGGATCGTGGCCTTCGCCACACCGCTGAGCGACGTTATCGTTACGTTGGGCGTAAGGGCCGTACCGTTCACCGTGAGCGAGCCTGTGGCGTTCGTGAGGGTGACCGTACTTCCGGCAGTGCTGGCAAGCGTTGTGTTGCCCGTGCTGCTGAGCGTACCCGTCACCGCTGTGTTCACGCTGTTCGTTGCATTGCCGATGGCAAGTCCCGATGCCGTGCTCAGGTTCATTCGCAGATTCGCTGCGCCAACCGTACCGAGATAGAAGTTGATGTCACCTGCCGTGGCATTGGCCGTAGCGATGTTCATGGGAACGGATGCCGACGTCGGTCCAATGAAGTTCGAGCCGGTCGCATTTGCATTTCCTGTTAGGAGCCAACCAACACCGCCGACAACGGTTTCATACGTCGACTCATCGAGAAGACCGGTGGAATTGGCAATGACGACGCGATCGTACCCAACAGGCAACGTTGTCTTTGCAACTCCACCTAGCGAAGTGATCGTCACGTTCGGCGTGAGGGCTATACCGTTTACCGTTAGCGCGCCAGTAGCGTTCGTTAGGGTGACCGTACTTCCGGCAGTGCTGGCAAGTATGGTCGTGCCCGTGCTGCTGAGTGTACCCGTCACTGCCGTGTTCACGCTGTTCGTTGCATTGCCGATGGCAAGACCCGATGCCGTGCTCAGATTCATCCGAAGATTCGCCGGTGCCACCGTTCCGAGATAAAAGTTCATGTCACCCGCCGAGGCATTGGCCGTTGCCAGATTCAACGGCACATTTGCCGACGTGGGTCCGAGGAAGTTCGTCGACGTGGCATTGGCATTACCGATGAGCACCCATGCAACTTCACTTGCAACAGCGGCATAGGAGGCTTGGTCGACAAGACCGGCGCCATTCGAGATCAGAACACGATCGAAGCCAACGGGAACCGTTGCATTCGCGACGCCGCCAACTTCCGTGAAGGTGATGTTCGGCGTACCGACCGTCCCGTTGACCGTCAGCGAACCGGTCGCATTCGTCAGGGTGACCGTACTTCCGGCAGTGCTGGCAAGCGTCGTGTTGCCCGTGCTGCTGAGCGTACCCGTCACCGCTGTGTTCACGCTGTTCGTCGCATTACCGATCTCCAGTCCCGACGTCGTGCTCAAATTCATGCGCAGATTCGCTGCGCCAACCGTACCCAGATAGAAGTTGATGTCACCTGCCGTCGCATTGGCCGTCGCCAAGTTCAACGGAACACTTGCCGATGTGGGGCCGAGGAAGTTCGTCGATGTGGCATTGGCATTTCCAACGAGTACCCACGCCACTTCACTTGCCACTGCCGCATACGATGCTTCGTTCAAGAGACCGGCATTGTTCGCGATCACCACGCGGTCGAACCCGACCGGAAGCGTTGCATTGGCCACTCCACCGAGTGCGGCAATGGTCGTGTTCACGCTGTTCGTTGCATTGCCGATCTCGAGTCCGGCCGTTGGACTCAAACTCATGTGCAGATTCGAAGCACCGACCGTACCGAGATAGAAATTGATGTCACCCGGAGTTGCATTCGAGGTGGCAAGGTTCAATGGAACTGATGCCGACGTTGGTCCGAGGAAACTCGCAGACACAGCATCACTATTTCCTGTCAGGAGCCAATTCGGTGTGGGCGCCGTCCACGAAGGGACCCCACCGACGACGGTCAGGATCTGCCCGTCGGAACCGGCCGAAACCCACGAAAGCGTGCTGGTCGTTCCTGACACAGAACTCAACAGCAGTGATCCCGTTGTTCCGGCCGTACTCGGCCAGATGAGCGACCAGTTGGCAGCCAATCCACTCGGTGCACGCTGGATCACGTACTGTCCGCTGCTATAAAGATTCATCTCTACCGTCCGAACCGGATCCTGCGCGAACAACGAGCATGTGCACGCCACGGCCACCCACACCAAGGTGAGGAGTTTCGTGAAGCGTGTATGGTGGTTTCGTTGCTGCATCGTTCCGTGTTCGTTTTCGAAGGTCTGTCGGCTGTCGAGAGTGAGTGCGTTGTCTCACCCTCGACAGCCGGGGGCGATGCCCCCGGACGAAAGATCGATTATGGAGTGCCGTTGGCGAACCAGCAGATGCTCTCTGTACCATTGCAAGGTACCGTCGTTGCCCAGTTGATGGACAGACCGGCGATGCTCGTGATGTACACAATGAGACCGTTGGCGGAGTTACCCGATACAACAGCTTCTGTGACGGCCGTAAGACCTGTTACAGTGATCGTTCCCGATGTTGCTGCTGCGGCTGGGGTGACCGTTCCGGACTTGATCGTCAAGCCCTGAATGGTCTGCCATGTAGCAGGAAGTCCAGGACCTGCAGAGATCAAGACCTGGCCAACAGTTCCTTGACCAGTTGAGATCACGAAGTTACCGGCACCACCTGCACCGATCTCAGGGATCGTCAGCGTATTCGCCGTTGTTCCACCGTTCACGATCCGGGAACCGACGGCTCCGTTGTTGATCGTGAACGAACCTGCATTTGCAACACCGCCGCCTGCACCTACTGTCACATCACCACCGGAGATCGTGAACTTCGGATCGGAAGCGATCGTGTTCGGATCCGTGAAGTAGGCGATCTGACCGGCTGCACCAACACCGTCGAGCAGCGATCCGGAGATCGGCACCCACGTCATTTCGACGTCGTTCCCGGTTGCGCCCTTCGTAGCCAACAGAAAGCCTGTGCTACTTGCTGGGATCGCTGAAGTGCTTGACGGCCACGCTGCCTGATACGATGCTGCAGTACCCTGCGAGCTCATCACCTGTTCGACGTTATTGGCGCCATTGAACAGCTGCAATCTGGTCGTACGTACTGGAAGCTGTGCTTGTGCTTCCGTTACCACTGCAAGAAGGGCAACTGTTACTGCTGCGCCCTTCAGAAGACTAGAGAACTTCATGGAAGTACCCTTAAAAAAATGGAGGGAAAGAAAACTGAAACTGAACTGTGAACTGATTACTGACTTTGTCTCTCCGTGAAGCACCTTTTACCCAAGGATCACGAAGTGCGAACGGGCAACATCACTGCGTCTAAGGATTCTTCACCATCCAGTTGATCGCCTCACCCGGATTGAGTCCACCAGGGAAGTTGATCGTGAAGGAGGTGAGGGTTCGTGAACCATTGACGACGAACGGTGTAACAGACACACTCTGCGAGGCCTCGGGCGTGAGGACGATGGATGCTTGCGGATCGAGCTGCAGACCTCCCGAAAGCGATACCACCACATTGAATTGCACGGCAGTGGTCTGGTTGGTGTACCTGCCTGCTGCAATGCCCAACATGGAAAGCAACGACTCGCGACTTCTCTTGCTGATCGTTCCGGCACCATCGGCCACCATGATTCCATCCGTTGGTCCTACCGGAGTCGAGCTCGGAGCCCCGGCGAGGGATGTCATGGTCACAATGCCTGTACCTTGTGCTACGGTGACACGGGTCGTGCCATTCGTAGCAAGTTTGAGATCGTTTGCATCTGTGGTACCGAGGTAATCCGTTGGAGCGATACCGGTGTTCCCGGTACGCGACCAAAACGGAGAATCCTGCGATGCCAACCATTGCGGTGTTCCGCCACGAATGACGAAGACACTACTTTCTACACCTGGCGCGAGCGGAGTTGCCACATTCGATGCGTTGCCAACAAGCACGTATCCACTTTGCAAGGGCATTTGCGGAAGGAGCGTGAAGACCACGTTGTTCGAAAAATTGGCAGGACCGGTGACGGCGAGCGTACCGGCGAACGTTGCAGTTGTTGTTGTGCTTGATGTGAACGAGGGCGCATTGATCGTGACGCCAAGATCCGTCACGGACATGGCCGTGCTCCACTTCGGTGTGGCCCCTCCACCCTGCGAGACCATCACACTTCCCACCGTACCAGCGCTTCCGTTCATGCGGAGTTCAATGGCCGATCCGGCTAGATTCACCGGACCACGTAGATCGATGGCGCCATTCGTTCCGTCCAGGTGAATGAGGGTCGCATTCCCTGCACGCACATCGAGGTCCATGATGCCCGAGGTTGACGTGTTCCCCAAAATGGTGCTCGACGGATTGCTGTTCCCGCCGATGATCCACGCCCTGTCGTCGATGGTCTGGTTGAGATTCGTCCACGTCGGCACACCGGCTGTGATCATCAGCACTGTTCCGTTGGTGCCGGGCGCGAACTCCGCCGCTCTGTTCTGTGCATTTCCAACGAAGAGGTAGTTCTGCTTGAGCGGCATGTCGATCGTGCCCGCGATCGTTGTCACACCCGTGGTGGTGAGGTTGTTGATGTACGTGTTCGTGAGTGTATCCGCCCACGTCGGCATTCCATTGCGAATGGTGAGCACGCTGTTCGCATTGCCTGCGGCAACCGGTGCAGCGATGTTCTGCGCATTTCCCACAAGGATCGATCCGCGTTGCAACGGCATTTGCGGGAGGAGGTCGAAGGTGGACTGTCCCGTGACGCGCAGCGTCGTGTTCACGGCCACCGGCTTGATGAGTTTGACGCTGTCCGGCGAGAAGACGTTGTTGTTGATGGTGACCGCATTGGACGAGAGGTTGACATTCACCAATCCCGTCCATTGCGGTGACTGATTCGCGCCACGCGAGATGAAGATATCGCCGTCGCCTCCTGTCGACCCTCGCGTGATGATCGGAACATTGGGCGTTGCTGTGGTGCCGATCTGCAGTCCAGTTTCGATCCGCACGATCCCCGTTGCCGCCTCCACCGTCAGCCGCGGCTGCGTACTACCTGCCACCACCACGAGATCGCCGCTCAGGTTTCCGAGCTTGTTGTCCTTCGGACCGGTGTTTCCGCCTTGGAACCAGACATCGGTATTGAAAATGGACGTCAACGGGCGCCACACAACATTCCCGTTTTCGATCAGGAGGAACTCCCCTTCTTTTCCGGGGGCAAATGGTGTAGCGATGTTGTTCTGATCGCCAACGAGCATGTAGTTGTGCTCGAGCGGCATGCGTGGCAAGAGGTTGAAGGAGGCAAGGGCCTTGAAGTCCGCCGTACCGTTGAACGTGGCCGACGTGGTCACGTCGAGCGTGTTCGTGGTGAGTGCCGTGAGCGTCAGCGAATTCGTCCACGTTGGCGTGGCATTTGCGCCAGCACTGATGAGCACCTGTCCGGCGACACCGGGTTGCGCATCGAGCAACAAGGGTGTGTTAGTTCCCATCAATCCCAGGCCACCACCGGTGACCATGAATGGACCTTCGGCCGTGATCCCGCCCGTTGCGCTGATCGTCATTCGTGTGACGTTGTTCGTCTTGATCAGCACGGGTTGTGCATCGGTGGTTCCAAGGAAGTGCTTCGTTGGATCGATGCTCGTGTTCCCCGTCAGATTCCAGAAGTCCGAACCACCCTGACCGCCCGTGACCGCGATGAGCCGCTTCCAGATCGGCGACGTTGGCGTACCGAAGTTGTACTCGAGCTCGTTCGTCGTCAGGTTATAGATCACCAAACCCGTGGCAGGCAAGGGAATGGCATCCCGCTGCGCCGACGTAAGTCGGGTAAGCAGGAAACCTTTCGTCGAACTGTTCAGTTCGAGGAGCGCAGAGGGGTCAGGATTCGCAGTCCCGATACCGACGTTGTCCGTTTGAGCAGACAGGCGGCCCGGCGTACTGGTGATGAGCAGCACGACAACCAACGCCATGAAGGCGGAGAGCTGAGATGAGCGAACAAAAAGGGTAGAAAACCGGTTCAGGAAAGTCCTGCAATGTTACAGATCAGTGACTGGGAAAGCTCAGCATGCAAAACTCGTGCCTAATTCTACAGGAAACCATACGTACATCTAGTTAATTCCTTGATTTACAAGGAATTAGTGAGATTTTCCCTACGTCAAACTCCCTGCGTATTTTTGCGCGTGATTGTTACACGCCAAAGCGTCAACGGGCTGGTTTCCAGTGTCTCGACGTTCCTGTGGAAAACTAAGTAGTATTACGTACGAAAGCAAGCAAAAAAAGAACATGGAATATCTGATCGTGGCACTCGGGAATCCGGGAACAAGGTACAGCAACACCCGACACAACATCGGTTGGATGGTGGCGGACGCCCTTGTCGGCTCGGCCAGCTGGCATGCCGAGCGCCGTCCGGTGGCGATGGAATGGGCCACTGTATCGATCTCCGGCACAACGTTACACGTGCTGAAGCCCGGAACGTACATGAATCTCTCGGGGCAGGCGGCGCGATCGATGGCGGCACGCCTGAAGCTCTCGCCCGATCGGATCATCACCGTGGTGGACGAGTACAACTTCCCTGTCGGTAGGGTGCACTTGCGGCTGGGTGGGAGCGATGGCGGACACAATGGGCTAACATCGATGATCGAGGAATTGGGCACCGACAAGTTCTGGCGTCTTCGATGTGGGATCGATCGGAAGTTCGGTCCGGGGGAACTCGTGGACTACGTCCTGGCCCCATTTGGTGCCGACGAATTGGAGGCCCGCAATGCCATGATCACGAAGGCTGTCGACGCACTCAAGAGCATTGCGGCCAGTGGCCCCGACAAGGCCATGCAGACGGTCAACCGCGTCGCTTGATCACGATCAGGGTCTTATCGTCTGTATAGGAAGAACCGATGGTGAAGGTCTGCACTCGTTCAAGCAGAAGCTTGGCGATCTCGTCCGCCGTCTTCCGCCCTGCCTCCTTCACGAACTCGATCAGGCGCGCCTCGCCGAACTGCTCGCCGTGAGCATTCTGTCCCTCGGTGATCCCGTCCGTGTACATGAGCAGAACGTCGCCCGGCTTCATATTGATGTTCTCGACGCGAAAGGGCTGATCCTCGACGATGCCCAAGATCCCGCCCGTGGGCTGCAACAACTCGGTGGTGTTGGTGGCCGCTTGGTAGTGGATAGGTGGACAGTGGCCGGCGTTCAGATAGAGAACGAGGCCGTTCTCCGAATGTGTGAGTTCGCAGTAGCAGAGGGAGACAAAACGCTCGTAAGGGAAGGTATCGTAGATCAGGGTGTTGAGGCGACCGATCAGAGCCGACATTTTCGTGTTGTAGCCAATGCCCATTCGAAGGGCACCGCTCACGAACAGTGCCTGCACAGCCGCAGGGAGTCCTTTGCTCGCGGCATCACTGATCACGAGTCCAAGTCGGTCCGTCTCCTCTTCCGACGCCCGCAGATAGTCGAAGTAATCCCCTCCCACCACACTGTCGGGAAGCGACACGCCATAGATGTCATAATCGCGGAAGGTGGTCTCGTGATCCGGAACAAGACCGCGCTGGATCTCCCATGCTTGATCGAGGTCCTTGCGGAGCTTGCGTTCGTGCGCTGCCGCCGACATGTTGCGTAAGGCCGTCGAAGCTGCGCTTCCGATCACGATCATCGTATCGTAGAACTCTTCGTTCAGATCGTGCGCCGTAAAGGCAAGAGCATACGTGTAGAGTTTCCCGGGTGGGCGCTTGACCACATCGCCAACACCTGTGAGCGAGTACACGCGCTTGCCGCGTTCATCCTCTTCCGGTGCTTCGGCAATGATGGACTTCTTCGAGACGAGCGACGCCATGGCAGGCATCTCTTCCACCGTTCGACGTGTGCCTTCGGACAGGAATTCGATCTCGCCGATCTGATATCGCAACGCATACGCATCTGCATCGGGCTCGAGCTCCCATACCCGACCGCCCGTCATCACCAACTCCGAACTCTCCACGATATCGCGAACAAGAGAACTCAGAAGGTCGAACGGTGTTTTGAACTGCGCGGATAGAAGTTTATCGATGAGCTTATAGGTACTTCGCTGGTGGAGTCCACTGATCATTCCGGCAGTTCTTTCTTCGAGGGTGGGAAGTAGCCGTCACTTGCGATGATCTTCTGGACCACTTCGGCTTGTCGTATCGTTGGCACGATCTCGGTCAAATGATCGTACAGCATTTCCAGTCGGCTGTTCTCTGAGGTGAGTTCCAACATGTGCTGTTTCTGATCTGCATTCAGTCCGGACTTCGGTGCCAACAGGAAGGAAGGAGTGATGCCATGGAAGGCGGCAGGGTCAAAGTGTGGCCCCGCCGCCCCATAGACAATGTCGACGATCTCGTTGTACAGCGATGCGCACTTGGCCACGAGCGCTGTATCGAGTGGTTCTTCTTCGTCCGGGAGTGGATCGACGTTCGCAACGAAGAACGGTTTGTCGCCCTCTTGGATCCCTTCCAGTGTATATCGCTCCACACCTTCCACGATGATGTCCATCCGACCATCCTCGTATTCCTGCGTGACCGACACGATGCGTGCCGTGCAGCCTACGGGATAGAGGTGGGACTTCTCGACAAGGTTGACGCCGAACACCGAACCGCTCGCAAGGCATTCCTTGACGAGTTGCCGATAGCGTGGTTCGAAAATGTGCAGCGGCAATTGGGACTGCGGGAAGAGGACCACGTTCAAAGGGAACAGACCGAGTGTCATGCGATGCTCAGTTACTTCGCGAACTTTTTGAAGCGGTCGTTGATACGACCCCAATGCAAGTTGGCAAGGAAGTTCTCGATGTACTTCGCGCGACCCGGACCATCCTTGTGGTAGTAGGCATGTTCGAACACATCGCATGAGATCAGCGGAATACCGCCCCAGATGGCACCGTAGTGGTGTTCGTCAACGAGGACGTTCAAGAGTCGACCGGAATAGAGTTGATCGATGCACAACACTCCCCAACCGGAGAGCTTTGCCGCCGTGGCCGTTGCCTTGAAGTCGGCCTTCCACGCATCGAATGAACCGAATTCTGCTTCAATGGCTGCGAGAACCTCGGGACCCTTCGACGGATCGCCGTCGCCGCCCAATACTTCCCAATACACATCGTGCAATACTGTACCGGCATGATTCCATGTTTGACGTCGCTTGAGTTCGCCGAACGTCGACCAATTCCCATTCGCAGCGGCCTTATCGGCATTGGGCAATTCCGCTTCGATCTTGTTCAAGAACGTCACGTATCCCTTGTGGTGCGTGTTGTAGTGCCAATCGGATGTTTCCGGAGACACTACATCCTTCAACAATTCCTTTGCTTCGTCATCCGAATAGGGGCGTGCATTGAATTTCCATTCGTAGGCCATGAGAGTCCTTTCGTAAGCTGTTGATGAATGTCGAGTATCAGACGCCGAACGACGAACCGCAACCGCAGGTCTTGGTGGCATTCGGATTGTTGAACGTGAAGCCCTTCCCCATGAGTCCATCGCTGAAGTCCAGCGTGATGCCCATGAGATAGAACATGCTCTTCGTGTCGATGAAGATGCGTACACCTTCGGCCTCCAGCACACGATCGTTCTCGCGTGGCGTGGCGTCGTAACCGAGCGTGTACGACATACCGGAACAGCCACCGCCCTTGACGCCGACGCGCAGGCCGTAGTCCGCCGGAATGCTATTGGTCTCCTTGATCTTCTTGATCTCGTTCAACGCTTTGAACGAGATGCGGATGTTGTCGTGCTCGTCGGCTCCGGTGATCCCGGTCGGGATGCTTACAACATCCTCACCCATGATGGCAATGCTCATGTGACGTGTCCTGTGATCTGTACAAGTTGTGGTCCTGCGAGTTCTGCGACCGACATCGACGCGAACGTCGACACGATCCTGTCATGCAATACTTGAAGTGGTTCCTTGATCGTGCACGACGTGTGCGCCGTGCAGGCGTGGTCGTGCTCTTCCTGACATTCGACGAGTCGACTGCCACTACCTTCGATCGCCTCGATCACGTCGGCGATGCTCACGAGTTCCGCATGCTTCGCAAGTGCGTAGCCGCCTCGCACTCCCGCGTAGGATCGCACCACGCCCGCATGCACGAGCTGTTGGAGGACCTTGGCCACGAGGGTGAAGGAGATATTGAATCGATCTGCCACATCCTTCGCCGACACAACGGTGTCGGGATTCTTCGCCATCACCTGGATGGAGAGCAGAGCATATTCAACGCGTTTACTGAGTTTGAGCATGGTCGTTATTGGTCGTAGTCGGCGAACACATCATCGGTAAGCGGATGCGACTGGCACGTGAGCGCGAAGCCGTCTTCGATCTCGTCGTCGCTGAGTGCCTCGCGTTCGTCCATCATCACCTTTCCGGTGACGATCTTTGCCCGGCAGGTGCAGCATGCGCCGATCTGACAGGCGAACGGAGGGTCGAGGTTCTCTCGCACGGCGGCGCTGAGAATGGTCTCGTCGGGTTCGACCACGAACGTGTGTTCCGAACCATAGAGTTTGATCTTGACGGTACGTGCTTTGAGTTCTGTCTGTTCTTCCATTGCCTGTTCTTTTGGAGGTGCATCATTCGTTGCTAGCGTGAAGTACTCACGATGAAGATGATGATCGTCGATCCCGCGAGCATGGAGAAGGTCGATCACCTGTTGCATCATCGGTCCCGGCCCACACACGAAGTACTCTGCCGCCGCAGGGTCCGGCACGTAGCTCGCGAAGACGTTGTCGACGATGGTCGCGTCGATCCGTCCGAGCATCGCCTCCCTGCCACCCTTCACCTCGAGGACGTGAACGATCTGCAGACGGGAGCCATACCGTTGTTGGAGTGCCTGCAGCGCGTCGTCGAACATGATCGATGCTTCATCGCGATTCGCATACACCAACGTGACGGTACTGTTCGACTCTACACGCAGAATGCTCTTGAGGATGGAGAGAAGCGGTGTGATGCCGCTTCCGCCACCAAACAGCACATAGGTGCGTGCATGGGTTGGGTCGAGTTCTCTGGTAAAATTACCCATTGGCGGGTAGACCTCGATGCTTGCTCCCGGACGGACCTGCGTATTGAGGAAGGTCGAGACCACGCCGTCGCTCACGCGCTTGACGGCGATCGTGAGCGGCTCATCGTCGTAGGGACTGCTGCAGAGGGAGTAATTCCGCCGATGGCTCACGCCGTCGATGTCCATTTTGATGGTGATGTACTGACCCTGACGGTACTGAAAGACCGGACGCAGGTGCTCGGGCACAGCAAAGGTGATCGAGATCGCCTGTGGTGTCTGTTGCGTGACCTCGGTCACCGTGAGCGTATGAAATTGAACTGCCATGGTGTGTTAGAACAATCCGATCTGAAAGAGTGCTGCTTCCGACATCATCGTCTTATCCCAGGGTGGGTCGAAAGTGATCTCGACCGTTGCATCGCGTACGCCTTCGACGGCCTTGGTCTTGACCTCGACCTCCGACGGCAGCGTTTGGGCTGACGGACAGTTGGGTGTGGTGAGCGTCATCACCACGTGTACCACGTCGCCATCGATCACGCGTACTTCGTAGATGAGACCAAGCTCGTAGATATCGATGGGGATCTCGGGATCGTAGATCGTTCTGATCTGTGCGATCACGCGGTCACGCAGCGATTCGTTGGGAGTCCATTCCATTACGTGTTCACCTTCGAACCAAGTGATCGGAACGCAAAGGCATACATCATGATCTGCTTGACCATGGAGGCCAAGCCGTTCGTTCTGTTCTGAGAGAGATGCTGGTCGAGTCCGAGCGTTGCGAGGAAGTCCGGCTTGGTGGCCAGGATCTCGTCGGGCGTTCGATGATCGTAGACCCGCATGAGCATGGCCGTCAGTCCACGAACGATCACCGCATCACTGTCGGCATCGAAATGCACGCGCTGTCCATCGAACGTGGGATGAAGCCAGACGTTGGACTGACATCCCTTCACACGAAAGGTCTCGTTGCGAAACTCCTCGGGATAGGGTGCGAGATCCTTGCCGTAGGCAATGATCTGTGCATACCGTTCTTCCCAATCGGGAAGCATGGCGAACAGATCGATCATCTCCGCTATGGTCGTTTCGATGGTCATCGTAGCATTGAAAGTGCTTTGTGCAGGGAACGGGTAAAGACGTTGATGTCGTGCGATGTTGTGTAGACCGATGTTGAGACGCGGGCCGTGGACGTAACGCCGAAGCGTTGCATGAGCGGTTGCGTGCAATGGTGTCCGACGCGAATGGCAACACCCATAGTATCAAGCAACGTTCCGATGTCGCTGGCATGGACGCCATCGACCACGAACGAGACGATGCCAACGCGTTCGGGTGCCGTCCCGATGATGCGAGCGCCGGGCACGTCCGAGAGTGCCGCACAGATCTGCGCCGTGTGTTCAAGGTCCTGCTGTTGGAGCACGTCGCGATCAAGCGCCGAGAACCAGCGGATCGCAGCGGCCATGCCAACGGCACCGGCAATGTGTGGCGTGCCCGCCTCAAAGCGCATGGGCACATCGTTGTACGTGATCCGTTCGAACGACACCGTGGAGATCATCGACCCGCCACCTTGGTAGGGCGGCATGGAGGCAAGGATCTCGTCGCGTCCGTAGAGCACACCGATCCCCGTTGGACCGAAGAGCTTGTGCGCAGAGAAGACGAAGAGGTCGCATCCCATCGCCACAACGTCGACGGGTTGATGTTGCACCGACTGAGCGCCATCGACAAGCGTCACGACACCGTTCTCTCGTGCCATGGCGCAGATCTCGTCGATGGGATTGACAGTTCCGAGCGTGTTGCTCACGTGTGTGATCGCAAGGAGCTTGGGATCAGATGCAAGCACCGATCGAAGATGGTCCATGTCGAGCGTCCCATCGTCCAGCACACGCACGACTTCAAGTGTTGCTCCTACCTCTTCGCACAACATGTACCATGGGACGATGTTGGCATGATGCTCCATGGTGGTGAGCGCAACAACATCACCTTGGTGAATGTTGGTCCGTCCCCATGATGCGGCCACAAGATTGATCGAGCCGGTGGCGCCGCTCGTGAAAACGATTGTCGACGCAGAAGGGGCTCCAATGAAGTCGGCCACGGTCTGCCGTGCCGCTTCGAACAGGTCGGTCGCCTCTGTCCCAAGGGCATGTCCGCCCCGATGAACGTTGGCGTTGGAATTCTCATAGTACTCGGCAATGGCATCGATCACGACACGCGGTTTCTGCGTGGTGGCCGCATTGTCAAGGTAGACAAGCGGCTTGCCATGGACCGATCGTTGCAGGATCGGGAACTCGGACACGATGGTGTGATCAGTGATCAAATCGACGTGCACCTAGTTTTTCGGCGATCCGCCGTTCAAGATGTTCGCGCACATCATCATGTGCCACGTGTTCCGCCACTTCTGCAGCGAAGGCGTAGGTGAGCAGACCGCGCGCCTCGTCCTTACCGATCCCGCGCGACTGCAGATAGAAGATCGCCTCGGGATCCAGTTGACCCGACGTTGCTCCGTGCGAACACTTCACATCGTCGGCCCATATCTCAAGCTGCGGCTTTGCATTCACCACGGCATTGTCGCTCAAGAGCAGTGAGTGATTCGATTGATAGGCCGTGGTCTTCTGGGCATCTTCACGGACAAAGATCTTTCCGTTGAAGACCCCCACCGAGCGACCGTCATAGAGCCCTTTGTACAATTCTTCGCTATGACAATGCGGGACGCGGTGATCGACCACGGTGTGGTTGTCGGCCAGTTGTGATCCGTTGAGCACCGACATGCCGTAGAGGTAAGCTTCTGCTGTTGGTTCATTCAAGCGCATCACCAGATCGTTGCGCACAAAGGTCCCGTCCAAGCACGCTGTTGTTGCTGTGGCCTTTGCCGCACGTGCGATGTTCACGGCCGTTGTGCCGATATGATGTCCGTTTTCGCCATCATCGACGATCTTCGTGTAGGCAACCGACGAGCCTTCCGCACAGTCGATCTCGGTAACACCCGCCGTCAGACCCTTGCTCCTTCCCACCGTATGATGCGTTTCGACGAGCGTACACGATGCATGCGCGCCAATCTGCATCACGATGCGAGGAGTACAGAGCGTCGCGCCCACGTCGGTTTGCACGATGGATCGTACATGGATGGGGAGGTCCACCACAACGTTCGCGCGAATGCGGATGCTCACACCACCCGACATGAGCGTGGCATTCACGGCCACGAACGGATTCATTGTGGCCGCGGCGATAGCGCCTGCCGATGATTCGTCGGAGAGTTCTTCGATCTGAATGTTCGGATCGGCTTTAGGAAGACGCGAGAGCGACGGTTGCATCACGCCATTGACGAGCACGACGTGCCATGCATCAAGGTCGGACAATGCAAGACCGCCCAAAATGGACTTCGTGACCGGTACGCTCGGACCAATGGCAGGCAGAAAATCGTTCGCAAGGATCGGCGCAAGATTCGTGTACTTCCATTCTTCATGACGTGTGGTCGGGACGCCAGCCTCGCGCAGTACACCGAGCGCTTGTTTGCGACTCGTATGCAGTGCACCGGATGACGCGCCGTTCACATGTTCACTCAGAATGGTGAAGGCACCTTCGACAGCCGTTGTAAAGTGTTCCATAGCCATGGATCACACCTCTGCTGGGGATTCGTTCTTGATCCAGTCGTATCCCTTTTCTTCGAGCTCATAGGCCAATTCCTTGCCACCCGAGCGCACGATCCGTCCGTTCCACAGCACGTGCACGAAGTCCGGCACGATGTAGTTCAGCAGACGCTGATAGTGTGTGATCACGACCACGGCATTGTCCTTCGA
Source organism: Kapaibacterium sp. (SeqCode) (assembly GCA_044224925.1). Taxonomy (GTDB): domain Bacteria; phylum Bacteroidota; class Ignavibacteria; order Kapaibacteriales; family Kapaibacteriaceae; genus Kapaibacterium. The sequence goes on along the minus strand of JBGAJM010000004.1, from coordinate 191,161 downwards.
CCGCAGGGCGTTCACACCTTCGGCAACAATGCGCAGTGCATCGATGTCCAAACCGGAATCCGTTTCGTCGAGAATGGCGAGTGCCGGCTCGAGCATGGCCATCTGGAATATCTCGTTGCGTTTCTTTTCGCCACCCGAGAATCCCTCGTTGAGCGAACGACTCAAGAACTGCTGTTCCATCTCGACCAGCTTCATCTTCTCGCGCATCAGGGCGAGGAAGGCGGCAGGTTCGAGAGGTGGAAGACCACGATGTTTGCGCATTTCCTGTACGGCCGTCTTGACGAAGTTCGCCGTGCTCACGCCCGGGATCTCAACGGGATATTGAAAGGCCATGAAGACACCTTCCCGTGCGCGATCTTCAGGCGACATCTCAAGGATGTCCTTCCCGTTCAGCGAAATCGAACCGCCCGTCACCTGATAGTCTTCTCGACCGGCAAGCACCGATGCCATGGTGCTCTTGCCCGAACCGTTCGGTCCCATGATGGCATGTACTTCACCGGCGTTCACCGTGAGCGAGATCCCTTTGAGGATCTCTCGGTCTTCGATCCCGGCATGGAGTTCTGTGATCTGTAGGAGTGGAGTTGTTGTCATCCGACGCTTCCTTCGAGGCTGATGGCGAGGAGTTTTTTTGCTTCAACGGCGAACTCCATGGGGAGTTGTTCCAGAACGTCGCGACAGTATCCGTTGACGATCAAGGCCACGGCATCTTCGGCTGAGATACCTCGTTGCTGACAATAGAACATGATGTCCTCGCCGATCTTCGACGTGGTGGCCTCATGCTCGACCGTGGCATCCTTGTTCGCGATCTCCAGATACGGGAACGTGTGTGCTCCGCATCGATCGCCGATCAACAGGGAGTCGCATTGCGAGAAGTTGCGTGCATTGCGTGCCTTCTTCAGCACCTTCACAAGTCCGCGGTACGAATTCTGACTCTTTCCGGCAGAGATACCCTTCGATACGATCCGCGAACGAGTGTTCTCACCCATGTGGATCATCTTCGTGCCGGTATCGGCCTGCTGCATGTTGTTCGTCACGGCAACGCTATAGAACTCGCCAATGGAGTTGTTGCCCTTGAGGATCACGCTCGGATACTTCCAGGTGATGGCAGAACCGGTCTCGACCTGCGTCCACGAGATCTTCGCACGCTCATCGCAGATGCCGCGCTTCGTGACGAAGTTGTAGATGCCGCCTTTTCCGTTCTTGTCGCCCGGATACCAGTTCTGCACCGTGCTGTACTTGATCTCTGCGCGCTCGTGTGCAACGAGCTCAACAACAGCAGCATGCAGTTGGTTCTCGTCGCGTTGCGGGGCGGTGCATCCTTCCAGGTACGACACGTAGCTTCCCTCGTCGGCAATGAGCAGTGTGCGCTCGAACTGACCGGTATTGCGTGCATTGATGCGGAAGTAGGTGCTCAACTCCATCGGACAGCGAACACCCTTGGGCACATAGCAGAAGGACCCGTCGGAGAACACAGCACTATTGAGCGCTGCATAGTAATTGTCGTTCGGCGGCACCACGCTTCCGATGTACTTGCGAACAAGCTCAGGATGCTCGCGAATGGCCTCGCTCATCGAACAGAAGATGATGCCCTTGTCTGCCAACGCAGCTTGGAAGGTGGTCTTCACGGAAACACTGTCGAACACGGCGTCCACGGCTACGCCCGTGAGCATCTTCTGTTCTTCGAGAGGGATGCCAAGTTTTGCAAAGGTGGCAAGGAGCTCGGGATCGACCTCATCGAGACTGTTCAACGTGGGCATGCTCTTTGGAGCAGCGTAGTAGATGATGTCCTGGAAGTCGATCTTCGGATAGGCGACGTTCGGCCAACGAGGCTCGTTCATGGTGAGCCAATGGCGATAGGCCTTAAGGCGCCATTCGAGCATCCACTCCGGCTCTTCCTTCTTAGCGGAAATGAAGCGTACGACATCCTCGCTGAGGCCCTTTGGGAGGACATCTTGCTCAATGTTCGACTCGAAGCCGTATTTGTAATCACCTTGGACGACGTCGTCCAGTGCGGTCTGTTCTGTTTGCATAGTTCGTCTCCGGTAGACGGAAGTGTCCGCCGGAGACGAATATACGACTAATTTAGTCCTCGTTTACTTTCCTGGGACAACCACCGCATCGATCACATGGATGATGCCGTTCGTTGCGCGTACCGAACCAAGGATCTTCGCGCCTCCGAAGTACGTGGCCCCGTCCTTTTTCGTGATCGTGGCATTCGTTCCGTCGACCATGCCCATGGACTTTCCGTCGGTGAGAGCGTCGATATCGTACACGGATACCGTCACATGGTGCTGCAGGATCTCTGCAAGTGCGTCCTTGTTCTCCGGCTTCAGGAGATTCTCGACCGTTCCGGCCGGGAGCTTTGCGAAGGCAGCGTCGGTCGGTGCGAACACCGTGAACGGTCCGGCATTGGCAAGCGATGTCACGAGGTCTGCTGCCTTGAGTGCCGTCACCAGCGTTTTGTGGTCAGGGGATCCAACGGCCACTTTCACAACGTCCTTTTGGGAAACATCGTCCTTCACGGCCTCTTGTCCCCCAACCGTCGCACCGGTTTGCTCTGCACTGGCCTCTTCAGTGGCCTCGGTCTTCTTCGTACACGAGATCACCATGAGCGATGCGATCGAAATAAGCAGAAGTAGTCTCAGCGTTCTCATACATGTCTCCGGTTGTTAAACGATAAGAGAGTCTCTTATCACAAAACTACGGCGAGAACGTGCTGGACGTTCTACGTATAACATCCCCCTGAGATCAGCGGGTGATCAAAAGTGGTTGTGAGGCGCGGTGATCGGCCCACCGGACGATCACAGTGTAGGCGCCGACCGGGATCGATGAAACGTCCACGGTACCAAACGCCAATTCACCATCAGCAAAGGACCGCTCCATGACCGTTGAGCCGATGGCGGACACGATGGCGATCGATCGGATCGAGGCAACGTCCGATGCGCGGATGGAAAGCACAGACGAGGTTGGGTTTGGAGAAACAACGAATGCTGTAGCATCGGTCGATGCGACCGACGAAACGATGGGTTGCACATCAACAATGGCGATCGCCGACGTGTCATTACCACACGTCCCGAAGATGATACAGTCATACCGGCCACCATCTTCGATCCGTGCAGCATCGATGGTGAGTGTTCGCGAGGTTCCCTGTGAGCCACCGACGGTTGCACCATTGCGTCGCCACTGATAGCGTAAACCCGAACCTTGTGCGGTCACTGATAGTTGGATCTTATCTCCAACGCGTACCTGTGCGGAGATCGGCTCATCAAGGACGATGGTGGTAGGTGCGATGGAGAGCGTGGATACTGCCGAGACGATCGTCGACCCGCACGGTCCATTCACCACCACATCATACTGTCCAATGTCGGAGGCCTCGATGCTTGCGAAACGGAGCGACGATTCCGTGGCGCCACGAACGACAATGCCGTTCTTCCGCCACTGATAGGACACCCCTTCGCCTTCTACCGAAATGGCGAACTGCGCGGCATCTCCTGCACAACGCTCCACCGAACGCGGTTGCTCCACGATCGTTGGCAATGCAACGATACTGAACGGCACATCCATCACTGCACTATGTCCGCGCATGGTCGTCACGCGCACGAGGCATGCGTTGGAGATGTACTTCACATCATCTGGCGTCCAATAGATCGTCTTTCCTGTTACACCACGAGCGATCGACATCCACGTGCGGCCGTCATCCGCCGAAATGTCAACATCATACTTCTGCGATGCCGGTAACTCCTGCGGATTCCATGCGATCTGCATCGAGCGACCAACACAGTTCGTTTCTCCACCATGTGGCTGTGCGGTCGATACAAGACCGAAGATCCACTTCATGAGGAAGGCATCCGACTGTCCACCACCGAACGCTCCATCTACCGACGACGTGGTATGTCCGCCAACGTAGATATCCCCTTCCGAATCGCGAACAAAGGCCAACGGCGTTTCCGAAGCAGACCAACCGATCAGCGTTCCATAGATGATCGAAGAGGTTGTCATCATCGTGAGAAAACAATCCTCGCCACCCTTCAGATCCGTGACACTTCCAAGACCGGTGAGCGGCAATCGTGTGGATTGTGTGGTACCGATGATCATGAACTGATCGCCGCTAATGAATGAGGCCGCACTCACGGTCTCTGCGTTCTCACCGCCGTAATACGTAGAGCGTGCGAGTGTTTGACCAGCTGCATCAAGCACACTGGCGAAGGCATCACTCGGGCCGTTGATCTGCAATTGCATCGATGCCACCATCGGAAGATCTTCCGAGTTGGTCTCGCCGATGATGTAAGTCTGATCCTTGGCATCAACACAAACGGCCTTGCCAAGATCGTCGCCACTACCGCCGTAGTACGTCGAGAACACCACTCCGCCGCCGTCCGGACGGAAGCGAACGGCAACAGCATCGTGAGCTCCACCGTTATAGGTCCAATCGTACGGACGGTTCGAATACAACCACCAATACAGCGGGTCGATCTTTGGAGCGGTCTCGAAATCGGACGAAGCGGTGGTGCCCACGACGGTCACCTGTCCGCTCGCATTCACATGCAACGCATTGAAGCTATCGATCCCTCCGCCGCCGAAGTACGTACTATAGGCGATGTTGGCCGCAGCGGCCGTGATCTTCAGAAGGAAGGCGTCGGTGGAGCCGTTGTAGGTGACGTCATACCCATTCGTGGCATCGAATCCTTTTCCTGAACTCGTGCTACCGCAGATGTAGATGGCACCTGATGCATCGGCTACCATCGCTCGAACGCGTTCGTCGCGATCGCCATTGATGTACCGTCCGGCCAACAATTGTCGGAGATCCGGTGAAAACCGCAAGAAGAATCCGTCAACACCTGCCGAATACAATTGACCGGAGCTTCCGGATGCCATGGGAATGTCGCCAGAATTGGTCTCACCAGCCACACAGATGGATCCTGCCGCACCAATGCAGATGGCCAAAGCCCTATCATCTGCGGATCCCGAGATATAGGTCCACGACTTGATCTTGGACAGATCCGGAGAATAGATGGCAACGAATCCGTCTTCTCCTGCCTTTGCTGTTGCGGTCTGTCCACCGAGCGGCACCACAAGATTCATGGTCGTGGTCCAGCCGGACACCACAACGTTCCCGTCGGCATTGATCACCGTTCCGGTGATCTCCTCATCGGCGACGCCGCGAATGGCGGACGATAATGTGACGCCATCCGGTGCGAGGATCCGGTAGCGATCGAACTGATTGGAAGTCGGCTTTCCGACCATCGAGACGATGCGGCCCTTGACCATCGACACCACACCATCCGGAAGGACCTCGAACGTGATGTAGGAACCGGTGATCCTGTCCACGAGATTGACGACCGATCGTGGACGCAGGCCCTCCGATCCAATGAAGATCCGCTTTGTCAGGAATTGAACGGTCGGTGCCGTGGGCGACACGACCTCTTCGAACTTGGCCGCCCCGGTGATGTCGTCAAAATGATGTTCTTCGATCGCACTCATGCTGGTCCCCGAGGCGTTCGCACCTCGACGATCCAGGATGTATCCGTCCTTGGTGATCCAGACGATCCCGCCGCTGGTCCACGCACCATACTGAATGGAGGAGGACCACTGACCTCTGTTTGGAATGAAACCGTATGGTGCACGCGGACGAAGATCACTAGCACCACTGGCCACTGTTGAGCACAATGCCAGGCACAAGATCACGATCGATTTCATGGGACCGTCCTGCGTTAATGCACGATAACCACCCTCGCACGATACGCGCTCGTACCATTACGAGCTACCAACGTATACATACCAGACGGAATATCCAAAACGGACAGTCCAATGATCCTCATCCCCGGTTCTGTTCCGCGGGTGAAGATCGTTGCACCTTGTGCATCCAGGATCGAGATGATCAATGGCGACGTTGAGGATCCGAGCTGAATGGAGAGCAGATCCGATGCCGGTTGTGGACCCAGGATCCGGAAACCTTCATCGTCCGTGACCTCGGCAACGCTCGTCGTGGGTGTGATCACCACGGATGCGGCGTCCGAGACGACGGTTCCACAGACGCCAGTGACGGAACAGGTATATATACCGGAATCAGCAGATCCGGCCGCTGCGATCGTATAGGTTCGTTGCGTCCCTGCCGCTCCAGGAACGTCCGTCCCGTTGAGTTTCCATTGATAGCGCAGGGAATCTCCACCAGCCTCGACGGTCAGCGAGAAAGGCTTGCCGGATTCAACAGTAACGCTCGTTGGCTGCTTGGTGATCTGCGTGGCCGGAGCCACGGAAACGGTGACCTGTTTCGAATTCGCGATGGGGTTGCAGAGGCCCGAAACGACAACCTCATACTTCCCTGCTGTGGAGGCGTTCACGGGATCCACCGTATAGGAAGGAGTGGTCGCTCCGTTGATATTGCCGCCGTTGAACTTCCACTGATACTTCAGTCCGGCCCCTTCAGCCTCGACCGCCAGCACCAGGGACCCGTTTGCACAGGCACTCGCTGATTCAGGTTGCTTCTTGATCGTAGGAGGAGGCGAGACCGTAAAGGTCATCTCGCTCATCGACATGTGGCCGCGTTCGCCCGTCACGCGCGCTCTGTACTTCGTTCCGGCCGGCGTGGAAGCGGCAGGCTTCCACACGTAGGAACGACCGACGAAGTCCTTCGCCAGCACCATCCATGTTGCACCGTCGTCCGATGACAGTTCAACAAGGAACTTCTCTGTGTTCGCAATATCGGTCGTCGCCCATGTGATGGTATTGTTCTGACCGATGCACCACGACTCTCCACCATTCGGTGAAGAGAGGTCCATGATCCCGAGTGCCACCTTGCCGATCCATCCGTCATTCGCTCCACCACCATAGGTACGTTGTGCAGCGGTATCGAACATCGGGATCTTCTCCGAGTTCGTGATGCCGGCATAGTAGAAGTCGCCGCGTGGATCGATATCGATCGCCACGATCGCATCTGCCTTCGAGCCACTGATCACATCGGCATAGTTGTTGGATGTGAAGGTGATCGATGCGATGAAGCCATCCGACGCACCTTCGCGCTTGGAACTTGTGCCGGCGCCTTTGATCGGGAAATCGATGGATGTCGTGCTGCCGCCGATCACAGCATTGTTCGATGCATCCTTCTGCATCCAGAACACTTGCTCGTCACCAGTTCCACCGAAGTATGTCGACCCAAGGAGCTCCTTCCCATCGGGTGAGAACCCGGCCATGAACACATCACGGAGGCCTGCACGAGCCTGCTGGAATCCGGTCGTGGCAGGAAGGTCCGTCGAGTTCGATTCACCGACGATCCAACAGCGACCGAGTTCGTCGGCGAACACACCTTTGCCGAGCTCTTCACCGATCCCGCCAAAGAAGGTACAGTAGCGAGGTCCGGATCCGTCCTCACCGAACTTCATACAGAATGCATCGCTACCGCCCCCATTGTAGGAGGGGTCGTACGGCTTGCGACCTGAACTCCAGAAGCTTGGTCTGGGTGCTGTTTCAAAATTCGAGGACGCAGTATAACCCGTGATATAGGGGGCGCCGGATCCGTCTACCGTCACGGCCGTGAAGTAATCGATGCCTTCATTACCGTAGTAGCTCGAGAATGCATAGGCAGCGCCGGAGGCAACGATCTTCATGACGAAGCCATCCTGCTGACCGCCGTTGTTCTTTTTATAGCCGTTCGTGGTCGGGAACGACGATGTGGACGTTGTGCCGCCGACGACAAAGATGTTATTGTCACCATCCAACGCAACGGCCATCGGGATGTCTTCTTTGTTTCCGTTGATGAACATTCCCAGCAACAGTTTCTTTGCATCGGGAGAGAGCTTCACCACGAATCCGTCGATGGACGCTGAGTACACCTGGCCTGCAGAACCAGACGTTGTCGGGAAGTCACTCGATAGGGTCTCACCGATCACATAGATGTTCCCTGCCGCATCGAGTGAAAGACCGCGTGCACGATCATCATTTCCACCACTGAGATACGTAAAGCTCTTGACGGTATGCAGCTTCTTGTCAAGGATGGCAACGAAGGCATCCTGACCACCGAGACCGGTTGCCTGATAGCCGCCCGGAGCAGATGGGATCGAGGGTGACATGGTCTGCCCAACGATCACGATGTCGCCACCGCTGGTAAGCTTCATCCCTGCGATCTTATCGTCGTTGTCACCACCATAGTAGGACGCATACACCGTTGGATCGATCGTGACACCATGATCTTTTGTTGACGCATTCAATGCAAAGGAGACCGTCGACTTGTCGTTTCCACGACGTTCGAACGAACAGGGCACAGGGAGAAGGGTCCCATGCTGTATGGCGGCAAGGCGATCGATCGTGATGCCCTTGGCATCGAGGGAGGTCGGGATCGTGATGGATGTTGGTGCGACGACCATGTTCGTGCCGCCGCGATAGGTCATGCCGATCGAATTGATATCGGCACCACGGCGAGTGTCGAGGTCGTACCGAACGCGACCGTCCACGGTTGACAGGACGACGTCGACCTTGTCATAGACATTCGCCAATCGCACAGTAGAGTATACCGGCGCTTCAATGTTCTGTGTTGCACCGTTACGTGTTGTGATGAACGACACCGATGCGGTCTGTTCTGGCGTGACCACGGTTGGAACATGCGACGGACCCTGCCATACGCATTCGATGGCATGACCCTGCATGGTCGATGTTGCAGCATCATAGCGATGCTGGTCATACACCATACCGTTCGTTGTGACCCAAACGTCAAGACCTTCCGAACGTGCAAAGAACAGCACATGGTTCGGCCACTGGCCACGGTTTGCCACAAAGCCAGACGGGTGTTGCGCGGCACCAAGCCACGCAGCACCCGTCATGAGAAATAGCGAAAGAAGGAGGACGTGTTTCATCTTGGCAAGATAGTATATCAGGCCGTGATGACATCGCACCTTTTACCGAACAACGACGATCCGACCACGAGCATATCCATGCGATGTACGAAGCTGGATCGTGTATGACCCAACGGCGAGATCCTGAACAGGGATGGAAAGGAGTCGTGCATTGTTCTCCACCGACATCGAAAGCACGACAACACCCTGCACATCGATAAGCGAGATCGTTCCATTGTCACCCAGGTCTTCGGCGAGCATCACGGACACGGAATGAGATGCCGGATTCGGACCCAGCACACGGAATGATGATGTTGGAAGTTCTTCTTGTACGCCGGTTGTTGGCGTCACGACCACGTCAGCAACATTGGATGTGACCGTACCGCACGTACCGGATACCTCGCAGGTATATGCGCCGGCATCAACGGTGGACGCGCTTGCAACGGAGTATTCTGCCATCGTTCCCGCAGGAGCAGGGATCGAGCTACCGTTGAGTTTCCACTGGTACTTCAGCGAATCGCCGGTTGCCGTAACACTCAGCTTGAACGGCTTCTTTGCTTCGACGGTCACTCCGGCTGGCTGTGTGGTGACGGCCGTCGGTGCGACCACGCTGACGGTCATCACCCGACTTGTGACGGGAGGATTACAGGAACCGGTGACCGTCACTTCGTACTTGCCGGAGTTGGCAGCATTCAAGGATGTGATCGTATAGCTCGGATCGGTTGCGCCATTGATGGCCGTACCATTGAATTTCCATTGATACTTCAACGCTGTGCCGCTTGCTTCAACGACCATTGTCACCGACTTGCCATCGCAACCTCCAACGCCATCCGGCTGCTTCGTGATGGCAGGTGGATTCGACAGGCTGAACGTGTTCTTACTGCGTGACACATGTCCGCGCTCACCCGTGACGCGTGCCAAGTACTTGTTGCCGGCGGGGAAGGCGGCAGACGGCTTCCAGACATAGCTGCGGACCGTAAGGTTATTGGCGATGGTCGTCCATGTAGCGCCTTCGTCAGAAGACACTTCAACGTAGAATTTCTCCGTCGCAGCAATATCGGTGGTCGACCAAGCGATCGTGGCATTCACGCCTGAACACAACGACTCGCCACCATCAGGCGTCGAGAGGTCCATGATGCCCATGGCGATCTTGCCCATGAAGCCATCATTCACTCCGCCGCGGTAGTTCACCTGCAATGCGGAATCGCGAACGATCATCGCGTCGGAATTCGTGTATCCACCAAAGTAGAGATCGCCATTGACATCAACATCAACAGCGGAGATCGCGTCGGATTTCGTACCACCGATAAGATCGCAGTAGACAACGGCGGTCAACGTCCACGTTGCAACGAAGCCGTCCGTTGGACCTTGGCGCAAACCGGTCGTGCCCGTACCCTTGATCGGCAGGTCTCCCGATGTTGTCGTACCGCCGACGATAGCATTGTAGTTCTTGTCATGATCCACCCACATCACGGTCTCATCACCGGTGCCACCGAAGTAGGAAGCTCCGGATAGACCTTTGCCATCGTCGGTGAATCCGGCATAGAACAGATCGATCTTTCCAACACGCGTTTGCTGGAATCCGATCTGAGCAGGAAGATCGGCGGATGTGGTTTCCCCTACGATCCAGCAACGTCCCAGCTCGTCGGTGAACAGGCCCTTGCCGACGTCGTCTCCGGCTCCGCCAAAGAACGTCGCATAGATCGGTCCACCACCATCGGGTCCGAACTTACAACAGACAGCATCGGTGTTTCCACCATTGAACGTGCGATCGTACGGAACCTTCGAGAGGTCCTCACGAGGCGGACGACCGATCATCGGAGGAACGGGAGCGTACTCGAAATTCGGTGACGTTGTCGAACCCGTTACATAGACAGAACCGGACGCGTCGACATGCACACCCCAGAAGATATCGTTTCCATCGCTACCGTAATAGGTGGAGAAGGCAAACGTCGCACCTGTTGGCGTGATCTTGCACAAGAAGGCATCGGTCTGACCAAGATTGGTCTTCTTATAGGCATTCGTTGTCGGGAAGTTGATCGTTGAATTCGTGCTTCCGCAAATGAAGAGATTGTTCAATCCATCGATAGCACAGGCATAGACGATCTCATCCTTGTTGCCACGAATGAACCCGCCATACTCGAGCTTCTTCAGGTCAGCAGAGAGCTTCACGGCAAATCCGTCGATGCCGGCGGAATACACCTGACCAAATGAACTGTTCGTTCCGGGGAAGTTCGGCGAAAGGGTCTCTCCAACAACATAGATGCCACCGTTCGCATCAACGGCCACGCTCTTGGCGCGATCATCGTTGCCACCACCGAGGTAGGAGAACGCCTTGATTCGACTGAGCTTTTTGTCCATGACCACAACAAAGGACTCCTGTCCGCCCACCACCGACGTCTGATATCCACCGGCAGCGCTCGGTACGGTGCTCGATGTGGTATAGCCAACATAGACCAGATCACCGTTCGGAAGGATCTTCATCCCGGTGATACGATCATCACCATCTCCACCATAGAAGGAGGAATACACGAGCGGGTCGATGGTCAGAGGTCGTGAACGATCATAGGCACCAAGCTTGAAGGATGCCGTGTAGTCGTTCCCATTGCGCGCTACGTCGAAGCGGCAAGGAACCGTCGATGCTCCCTGTTGGAACGCCGTCAGCTCGTCGATCACAACACCGTCCTCAAAGGTACCGAACGTACCAAGGCGGAGCGAGGCATCCTTTGCCTGCATTCCATGAGCACCTTTCCACGACATGGCGATCATGGATGCGTCGGCACCCGGATGTACATCGAAGTCGTAACGAACCTTTCCGTTGATGGTTCTGTACACAACGTCGATGCCGGGATAGACATTGCGCAATCTCACAACATCGTACACGGTCGCGATCGGTGCGGTTCCGTTTTGAGGACCCGTGAAGTAGGATACGGTGTGAAGCGGACCGGTTGGTTCGATCACGCCGTCGAAGGACGCACCGACCCATGTTGTTTGAATGGCCTGTCCGTTCATTGTGTTCGTTGCATCCGTTTGATGCTGATCGAAGATCATACCCGTGCGGGTGATCCATACGTCAACACCTTGCGACTTTGCGAGGAACAACACATGCGATGGCCATTGCCCTGCATTCGATTGGAAACCGACGATGCGTGACGAACCCGGGATGGTCGCCGCATAGGATGCAACAACGCCGGTCATGACCAGCATTGCGCAGATCACGATATGTCGAAAACGAGAAACCTTGCTCACTCTTCCTCCGTTTGGTTCAAATCAGCAATTAGACTGAAATCACGCCGTAGAACGACGTAAATTCGGAACGCTCTATCAGGGGAACATACCTTGTTGAAGTTTTTGGTTACAGGAAGGTGACAATGCCGCGATTAGCTGTTAACATCGATCACATTGCCACCCTTCGCGAGGCTCGCGGGGGCTTGGAACCGGACCCCGTCCACGCTGCAGTGATCGCCGAGATGGCGGGTGCATCAGGGATCGTGTGCCACTTACGTGAAGACCGCAGACATGTGAACGATCGCGATGTTCGGGTCCTTCGCGACGTGGTCACTACGAAGCTCGACCTAGAGATGGCCGCCACGGAGTCGATCATTGCCGTTGCCTTGGATATCATTCCGGACCTTGTGACGATCGTCCCTGAAAAGCGGGAGGAGCTCACGACCGAGGGCGGCCTTGATGCTGCGCACCACGTGCATTTCCTGACCGACGTTGCATCGGCCATGCATGCCAAAGGGATCTTGGTGAGCTTCTTCGTTGAGCCCGATCAAACGCAGATCGACGCCTGCCTTCGTGCGAACATCGACATCATCGAACTTCATACGGGTACGTACGCGAATGCACGAACGCGTATTGAAGCAGAGGCGCAACTCACGCGACTTCGCGTAGCGGCAGAATATGCTGCGCAGGCAGGACTGGTCGTCACGGCCGGTCACGGACTCGACGTACGCAACGTCGGTCCCATCTGCACGATCCCCGAGATCGAAGAGGTGAGCATCGGACACGCCCTTATCAGCCGCGCCGCCTTCATCGGCCTTTCAGAAGCCGTGAAGGAAATGCTTCGGGCCTTATCCCTTTAACGAGGCATTGACGAAGTCACGGTTCATACGAGCGATGAACTCAACGCTGATGCCTTTCGGACAAGCGGCCTCGCATTCGTAGTGATTCGTGCACGAACCAAAGCCCTCTGCATCCATTTGCAGGACCATGTCGCGAGCACGACTGTCGCGCTCGGCCTGTCCCTGTGGCAAGGCGGCAAGGTGGCCGATCTTGGCGGCAACGAAGAGCATGGCCGACGCGTTCGGACAGGCGGCCACACAGGCCCCGCATCCAATACAGGCAGCGGCGTCCATGGCTCGATCCGCATCCGTCTTTGCGATCGGAATGGCATTACCGTCTTGCGCATTGCCCGTGTTCACGGAAACGAATCCACCCTTTTGAATGATCCGGTCGAACGCAGCACGGTCCACCACCAGGTCGCGTGTGACGGGGAAGGCCGATGCACGCCATGGTTCGATGTAGATCTCGTCGCCGTCCTTGAACTTGCGCATGTGCAACTGACAGACGGTGGTCTTCCGCTCGGGTCCGTGCGGAACACCGTTCACCACCATGCCGCACGATCCGCAGATCCCTTCGCGACAATCATGGTCGAAGGCAACGGGTGATTCTCCCTTGCCGATAAGGTCTTCGTTCAGCACGTCGAGCATCTCAAGGAAGCTCATGTGCTCGGAAACATTGTTCACGTCATACGCCTTGAGCGAACCTTCGGCTGAAGGTCCGGCTTGGCGCCAAATGTGGAGTCGGAGGTTCATTACTTGTAGCTCCTCGTTGCGAGGTGAACATTATCGAAGGTAAGCTCTTCCTTATGCAGTGTTGGCGCAACGCCCACACCGTTGTATTCCCATGCCGCCACATAGGCGAACTCTTCGTCGTTGCGTAGTGCCTCTCCGTCTTCGGTCTGATACTCCTCGCGGAAGTGACCACCGCAGGATTCGTTGCGATGGAGGGCATCGGTGACCATGAGTTCAGCGAACTCCATGAAGTCGGCAACACGATTGGCATGCTCCAGCGTTTGATTGAGCTCTTCGCCAGCGCCCGGCACCAAGAGGTCGCGCCAGAACTCCTCACGCAGCTTCGGGATCCGCACGAGCGCTTCCTTCAATCCCGCTTCTGTGCGCGCCATTCCGCACAGGTCCCACATGATCTTTCCAAGTTCACGGTGGAAGGAGGCAGGGGTACGCTTGCCCTTGATGGACAGAAGTTTGTTCACGCGTTCGGTGGCCTCGGCAACAGCTTGCTTGGCCTCGGCAGAGTCCGAACTCACTTTGTCGAATCCGCCCTGTGCAAAGTATCCGCCGATCGTGTACGGGATCACAAAGTATCCGTCCGCCAAGCCTTGCATCAGTGCCGATGCTCCAAGACGGTTCGCGCCGTGATCGGAGAAGTTGGCCTCGCCAAGGACAAAGAGACCAGGAAGGTTCGACATCAGGTTGTAGTCCACCCACAGGCCGCCCATAGTATAGTGCACGGCCGGATAGATGCGCATTGGCACCTCGTAGGGGTTCTCGCCTGTGATGCGCTCGTACATCTCGAAGAGGTTGCCGTAGCGCTCTTCGATCTTGGCCTGACCAAGACGTTTGATGGCATCGGCAAAGTCGAGATACACACCGAGACCACCAGGACCGACGCCGCGACCTTCGTCGCAGACCTGCTTTGCGGCGCGCGAGGCAATGTCGCGTGGCGACAGATTCCCGTACGATGGATATTTACGCTCGAGATAATAATCACGATCGCTTTCGGGGATCTGATCGGGTGTACGTGTATCACCCTTCTGCTTTGGAACCCAGATACGTCCATCGTTGCGCAACGACTCGGACATCAGTGTGAGCTTCGACTGATAGTCGCCGCTCACCGGAATGCATGTTGGGTGGATCTGCGTGTAGCACGGATTGCCGAACAGTGCACCCTTCTTGTAGGCGCGATATGTGGCCGTCACATTACAGGCCTTTGCATTCGTCGACAAGTAGAACACGTTGCCATATCCGCCCGTTGCGAGGATAACGGCATCGGCCATGTGCGATTCGATCTTTCCCGACTTGAGATCACGCGTGACGATGCCACGGGCCTTGCCGTTCACTACCACGAGATCCATCATTTCCTTCTTCGTGTGCAGGGTCACGGTGCCAAGTCCCACCTGACGGCTGAGTGCTTGATAGGCTCCGATCAGCAATTGCTGGCCCGTTTGTCCCCGAGCATAGAATGTTCGCGACACTTGTGCACCGCCGAACGACCGGTTGGAGAGGTAGCCACCGTACTCACGCGCAAAGGGCACGCCCTGTGCAACGCATTGGTCGATGATGCTCGTGCTCACCTGTGCAAGGCGATAGACATTGGCCTCACGCGCGCGGAAATCGCCGCCCTTGACCGTGTCATAGAACAGTCGCCACACAGAGTCGCCATCGTTCTGATAGTTCTTGGCAGCATTGATCCCGCCCTGTGCCGCGATCGAGTGCGCTCGTCGTGCACTGTCGTGATACGTGTAGGCGTGGACGTTGTAGCCCAACTCCGCCAGCGTTGCCGCGGCCGAAGCACCGGCAAGTCCGGTTCCCACCACGAGCACGGTGAACTTCCGCTTGTTCGCAGGATTCACCAGCTTACTGTCGGCAATATGCTTGTCCCACTTTTGTTGAATGGGACCGTCCGGAATGTTTGCGTTGAGTTTCATAGGGGTGCTGTTCCTTCGTTGCTTCTTATTTCACAATGCCGATGAGAATGGAGATCGGCACGGCACTGAAGCCGGCGGCAATGATGATGGACAGTCCGACGCCGGCCTTGCGGAGCACCGGCACCAAGCGATGGTTGGTAAGACCCAGCGTTTGCAAGGCACTGCCAATGGCATGGTTCATGTGCATCCCAGTGAATACCATGGCCAAGAGATAGAGCACGGAGATCAATGGCTGCTGGAAGGAGTTCACGACCATCTTGTACACGTCGGGCACGATGTGTCCGTTGGCAAGGGTGTACTCGTATCCCACGTTGTGAGCATAGAAGTCCGTGTGCACGATCCCCCATGTGAAGTGCGCAAGGTGGTACAAGAGGTAGAAGAGAAGCAGAAGTCCGGAGAGGAGCATCGTGCGACCTGCTAGCGTCGACTCTTGTGGCGTCACCTTGGCGTATCGCTGTGGACGGGCCTTGCGGATCCGACCGGAAAGCTTCAGGGCGGAAAGGATGTGAAGGACAAAGATGACAACGAGACCAAGTCGCACCACCCAGATCCCAGCACCATGCAGGAGTGAACGGAGCTCCACGCCATACTCGTTCATGTGCTCCTTGCCAAGGAACATCAACATGTTGCCCGACAAGTGACCAAGAAGGAACCCCACAATGAGCAAGCCTGTGATGGCCATCACCCATTTTGTGAAGATCGTCGACTGCCACACCTCTCGAAACGGTCTCATACGTACTCCGATCAGTCTTTCCGCAAAAAGTGCTGCAAATCTACGAAGTTTGCCGCATGGCATTTCTCAACATCACGAACGTCGTCAAACGATTTGGCGATCACGCAGCGAACGATCACCTCTCGATGAGCGTGGAAAAGGGCAGGATCTTCGGTCTGTTAGGCCCGAATGGCGCCGGTAAGACCACGCTGATCCGCATGATCACGAACATCATCATGCCCGATGAAGGCGAACTGCTGCTCGACGGACTTCCCGTTGACGCCGTTCAACAGAACCTGATCGGCTACCTTCCGGAAGAGCGCGGGCTCTACAAGAAGTTGAAGGTGGCGGACCAGATGACCTACTTTGGCCAACTCAAAGGCCTCACGTCCGCCGAAGCGATGAAGCGTGGACTTTGGTGGTTGCATCGGATGGACGCCAACGGTTGGGAGACGCGAAAAGTTCAAGAGCTCTCCAAGGGAATGCAGCAAAAGGTGCAATTCATCACCACGATCCTGCATGAGCCCTCGCTGCTGATCCTTGATGAGCCGTTCAGTGGACTCGATCCTGTGAATGCCGATCTGCTCATCAGCGTGATCAAGGAATTGCAATCCCGTGGCACCACGGTGATCCTCTCCACGCACCAGATGGATCAGGTGGAGAAACTTTGCGACGACATCGTGTTGATCAATCAAGGCAAGGTCGTGCTCGGCGGCTCCGTGCGCGCCGTCAAGGCCGAGCACCGTTCGAACCGCGTCCACCTTGAGTATCATGGCGACGATGTGGCCGTTCGCGCTATCCCCGGCACGCAGGTCGGGTCTTCCTCCATCGGCCGCGTGGAACTGGTCCTCGAAGAAGGTACTCTACCGAATGTGGTGCTGCAGCATGCGCTTCAGCATGTGGAGGTCACCAAGTTCGAAGTGGCCGAGCCATCGCTGCACGACATCTTCGTTGCCGCGGTCACCACGTCGTCGACCCAATGATGCAGAGCGTGTGATAGGAGATGGAGCTTCCCAGTGCATCGGTGTATGGACCGATGATCGTATTGTAGCGAAGCTTGAAGAGTCCGCGTTTGAAGAGCCGCAGCATGACCTCCACCTCGATGTAGGGTCGGAGGTCGGTGTTCTTCGTGGCAAGCATTCCCGCAGAAAAGGCATACCCGGCGCCAACTCCCCCACCGATCGTCATCCCGCGCGGATCCCCGTCGTACTCTCCAAACCGGAGCAGCAGACCCATCGGTAGATGGAACTGCGTGATGTCGAACGACCCCTCTTTGTTCGTACCAAAACAGAACATGGGGAAGGTATGCACATTCAGGTCCACCGACGCCGATGAAGCGATCGCCCAGCTCAAGCCACCGCCAAGGGCGAACGAACCTCGCGACGTGCTGGACGAATCGTTCTTTTCCAGTGATGCTTCCGCACCCACGAACACCTCGCCCTCAACAGACTGCGCACGTGCGACAACGAAGGAGAGTGTCATCACCAAGAGTGTCGCAACGACACTTGCAGTTATTTTGCGAAGAAGCATGCGCAAAGTTCGTCATCCTATCGTTCTTGGAATACTTCTTGGAGGCCTGACGCTCCTGTGCGCCGTCATTTTGGTGCTCCGCGCTCCGTTGTCGGTTTCGCACACCACAGAGGTCTTCATCCCCAAAGGGTCTAGCATTCATGCGGCCGTCGATTCGATCGATGCCCGATGCGCACTCCCAACTCCGCGCATTGTGATGCTCTTTGCCCGCATCACGGCCACCGTCACGTCGCGTCGGGTGCAAAGCGGATGGTATTCGTTCGGTGAGAGCGACACGCAATGGGACGTCCTTCGATCGATCTTCTCGTCGCATAAGCGCACCACTATTCGCATCACCATCCCTGAGGGATTCCGTCTTTCCGAGATCGCATCCCGTCTGCATGCAGCGCTTGGCTGCGACTCGCTACGTTTCATGCAGGCCGCCGATGCCGAAGACCTTCCCTCCCCGAGCTCGATGGAGGGTTTTCTCAAGCCGGACACGTATGAGTTCTTCTGGAAAGATCAGGAAGACGACATCGTTGAGCGCATGGCCAACGAGTTCGAGAAGCAATGGGCCGCATCCTGCGAGCCATTGCTCGCCGCAAGCGGAATGTCGAAGCTTGAAGTGATCACCCTTGCATCCATCGTGCAGGCAGAGGCGGCCGTTGCCGATGAGATGCCACGCATTGCCGGCGTCTATCTCAATCGCTTACGGATCGGAATGCCGCTGGCCGCCGATCCAAGCGTACAATACGGATTGGGCGATAGATCGAGAGTGCTTCTCACGGATCTGAACAAGGACACGCCATACAACACCTACTTGCATCGCGGTCTCCCGCCGGGACCGATCAACAACCCCGGCCTTGCCGCCCTTCTCGCCACCCTCAAGCCTGAACGTCATCGGTATCTGTTCTTCGTTGCGCGAGGGGATGGATCGGGCAGACACAATTTCTCTGCGACAGCAGCCCAGCATGCAGATCGTGTTCGGCAATACCGCAAGGAACGACGGAAGGCGGCACGGCGATAAGGTAGGGACTATTCGATGGTACGGGTCGAAGACGAGAACCGTCTGCCATCCACCGCTCGGATGCGGAAGGTAAATGCCCGCGAAGCATCCTTCGGCATCACGTCGAACTCTTCGAGATACTTTACGCGTGGGCGCTCATTGCGATCGGCAGGACGGTTGTTGCCAAAGAGCTTGCGCGGTGGACGTGCATTCCCATCCACCACTTCGAGAGTGGGTCGGTTCGCTTCTCCATAGTACAGAACGGTCACACGCTTCACACGTTCACCATCACGCGTGGTCGCGTCCTGCACGTTCGTGATCTCCGGCGGAGGGAAGCTGATCACACGTACCGTTTCACTTCCTCCAACGCGTTGCCCGTCGATGAGCCGGTCCAGGTAGAAGACCCGCGTGGTATCGTTCACCGAAGGTGTGTAGACGATGTCCTCGCCATTCGTTCTCGCCACGTCTCGTCGGTCGTCCCGTAAGACCACGGCAATGGCATGTCCTTCTGCCACCGGCACGTTCGCCTTGATCGTATAGGCAATGCCGGGATACATCACATCCGGCACAGAGGGGGCCGGAAGTGGCTGAGCGTTCACGGTGAAGCGCGTGACGGCTTGTGCATTGTCGGTTCGGGTTGCGACGATCTCGACCACGGCCGAGCCGCTCATCGGTGCATCTCCTTCGAGCACGAACTCCCGTCGGCCCACATCGTTGCGAATGGTCACCGACCGAGCTGTTCGCTGATCACCATTCACACGAACTTGTGCGCCCGACTTGAGGTCACGTTCAAGATCTGCTCCTCCCACCGATACACGATTGCTCCACCGTGCGCCGGGGAGTTCGCTCAGGCGCTCGCGTTGGGGCTGCAGCCAGAACTCTCCAAATCGCGGAAGCGTTCCGGGTTGTGTTGCGGGACCCTGTTGCGTTGAGGGTGGTTGCTGGACGATGATGGTCTGTTGTGTGGACTGTCCGTCGTCGATCACCACGGAAAGTGTGAATTGCGTCTCGGCACGTACCTGAAGGTTCGACGCAACGGTCTGTCGGTCTCCGCCATTCAGTGCTTCGGTGCCGATCACCGGGGTCGCACTGCCGATCACGCGCACAAGAAGCGTGTTCCCGGCGATGTTCGATGTCGGCGGATGCCAACGGAACTCGGCGCCACGCAGGTCCGGTCGATCGACCATGGAGAACATCGATGACCCTGACGTGGAGTTCGCCTGCATCGACACGGTCTGCCGTGCCGAGAGGTCTTCGATCACATACTCGAAACGTACGTCCGCCACGTTGCCATGCACACGGATGAGATTGGTAGTATCGGCATCGACAAAACGATAGGCTCCGTTCGTATCGCGTACGACGCGACAGACCAACGTGGTCTTCTCGGGCTGGAGTTGAAACGCCGTGAGCGCTTCGATCTTGCCGACAACGTTTCCTTCTACCGACGGACCATCGTGCTCCGGCAGCAAGAGTACCAGAGCGCAGAGGTACAGAATGAAGTAGATCTCAACGCGTCTGCGATGCTTCGGCCGACCGGTCATGTCCGTGCAGTATGGTGTTGGAAAGAATTCGTTCGAGTTCGATCCGCACGAGCCGTTCCACCTCTTGGCGTTCCACGGCATGAAGTCGCTCGGTCAACACATTCACACTTCCGGCAAAATCTTCAAGCGATCGGGACGCATCCCGCATCGAGTCCATCAGGTCAGGGTTCGGCGCAACGGCCTGCACAGCGGCGGCCACGGAGTCGCGCATGCTCGTGATGAGCGTTTCTTGTCGGTCGACCAGGTCGACGAGCGACGTGGAGATCGACTCCAACTGGACGGCCATGGCCGCATAATCTCTGCCGATCTCGCCCAATTCCCGAAGCAATTCATCGGTCATCCCGGCGTTCTGGTCCTGATCCGTGTCCGAACCCGCCGGTTCCTCCGGGGGTGAGAAGAACATCACGACGAACATCGTCACCAGCAGCAATGCCTCCAGGATGATGCCTGCCACCACCACGAGCTCGCTGGTGATCACATGGAACCGATAGAGTCCCACCACCACCAAGAGCATGGCCGCACCGAAGTAGACGAAGGAGTTGATCACCGAGAAATAGTATCGGTTCACGATCTCCTGCATCCACAGAGAGGTCCCCGAGAAGGTTCCCAGTGGATGGAGCACTACCACGTTCTTCTTCGTCAGTCGGAACAGCTCCCGCTCCGACGTACAGATCTGCCAGCAGATCCGCAATGTCGGCATCGAGCGGAGCTGCCGATCGAAGCGGAGTTCCCGATATATGTCGCGCAACAGTGCGCGACCCTGGATCCCAGACAGGGTTTCCAATTGCGTCATGCGGCTTCCGGATACGTTTGCAAGCTGTCAATGATAGGGAATTTTCGTATCCTAAGGGGCTATCTCTGTCTCGAGGAAATCTCATGAGAGTGTATCTACGCGTGGGCATGCTCATTGCCCTTTGTTGCCTGTCCACCGCTGCAGCAGTTGCGGCCACATCTCCGGTTCAACGCGCCCGCGTCCGTTCCGTGTTCGAACAGAACATCGGACAGATCAAGGCGGACGATGGAAGTTCGCTGGTCTATGTGGACGCCTTCCTCCGGGTGAACGGGGTGACGGCCTTCCTGCACAACAAGGGATTGCACCTTGTGATGCAGAACTACTATCGCACCGGACCCGATCTTGCAGACGATATCGAGGTGGAATCGTACCGCGTAGATGCGACCCTCGTGAACAGCAATCCGAATGCCCGCATCGTCACATCGGGTGAAATCCCCGCCATACGTCGCTACATCCTGCCAGGCTTCGGACGCGAAGGTGGTGTAGCACGCGCATGGAACGAGGTCACCTATCGCGATGTATGGTCCAACATCGATCTCCGTCTTTACCTTACCGACAAGGGATTGAAGTACGACTTCATCGTCCATCCCGGTGGCGACCCGTCACAGATCGCGATCCGATACGATGGCGCACCAACAGTGGAGCCGCGTTCCGGTGGCGGACTCTCCATCCCTACCCCCCTTGCCACCCTCCAAGAAGATGCCCCCGTTTCCTTCGTGCAGCGTCCCGATGCTTCACAGTCCTACGTTGCAAGTGCCTTCACGATCTCCGGCAATGTGGTACGATTCACCGTGGGTTCCTACGACCCGACGCAGACCTTGATCATCGACCCGCAACGTGTATGGGCCACGTACTATGCGTCCAACGCAGACTTCACGGAACCACGCGTGACCATCGACCCCTCCGGAAATGTTGTGATGGCCGGCGGCACCATGGGCACGACGCTTCCAACAACGCCAGGTGTACTGCAGCGTAGGGCAAAGGTCGTGCAGGATGCCTATGTGACGAAGTTCTCCGATGCAGGGACGCATCTGTGGTCGACCTACTATGGCGGCTCGAAGATCGACTACTTCAAAGACGTTACCACCGATAGCCTTGGCAACATCTTTGCCGTTGGCTTTACGAATAGCCGCTATCCCGATACCAACCTCTGCGATGTACCGAACATCGGCACCGGATCAACATTCCTTACGGCCGACATCGACAGCATCACCGTCGGCGAAGGACTTGGTGTCAAGCTCAATCCGAACGGAGGCTATCTCGATTGCTGGCTGTTAGGCGGAACGCAGAACGACGTGTGCACGAGCATTCGACTCGTCGGCACGGATATGATCATTGCGGGCTACTCAGGTAGCCCGCGCATCGCCGGACAGTTCGGCGTAGTTCCCAAACAGAACGTTGCGTCGTTGAACATGGACATGTTCATTCTGCGAGCAAAGCAGACCAAGACCAACGTGAACTACTACGACACGCAGTGGATGACTTTCATGGGAGGAACTGCCTACGACCAGATCAATGGCATTGCCGTGAACAAGTCGGGCGATCTCTTTGTGGTGGGGATGACGAACAGTCCCGACATCCCTGTCTCGACCACGGCCGTGCAGACGACCATACGGGGCGGCAAGGAGGCATGGGTCGGTCGATTCAACAATGCCACCGGTGCTCGCATATGGTCGACGTATGCTGGCGGCACGGAAGACGACGATCCTGTTCGTATTGCCATTGACAAGGACGACAACATTACGTTCGTTGGCAACACGAACAGCACGGACTATCCCACGACGGCGGGCTCGAAGTATCCGAACTACCAAGGTTTGGGCGACGGATTCATCACTCAGCTCACGAAGAACGGCGCAATGTCGTGGTCGACCTATTATGGTGCAGACACCTCGGAGTTCCTCTATGATGTGGCGTGCGACCAAAGCGCCAATGTGTGGGTGATCGGATACTCGAGCAACTCCACGAACTTCGAGACCACGGCAGATGCGTTCCAGAAGGATCGGCCTGCGCCGGTTCCGCCAACGCCCAAGGATGGCATCATCGCCAAGTTCCAGCAAGATGGAACGATGCTGTACGCGAGTTTTCTCGGGGCTCCTGCACAAACGCCATTGCCCGTTCGGGACTCGCTGAATCCGCCACCTCCGGGCACCGATTACGGATATGATGAAGGTGTTGCACTTGCCGTGGACCGCGACGCCTACATGGTGTTCGTGAACACAAGCTACTCGCCTCGCTTTGATACGACCGCCGGTGCCTTCATGGGTGGCAGTAAGGTGCAACAGGCACCAAACACACTCGTGAACAATTTGTTCCTGAACTATTTCTCGAATTGCAAGGACACATCGATCGACATCACAGCGAACGGACCACTCGTGTTGTGTGATAACGATACGCGATTGTTGCTCGGTCCAACCGGCTACGAGAAGTATCAGTGGTCCACCGGTGAAACATCACGGAACATCACCGTCAAGGATACCGGCAGGTACGTTCTCACGGTAACGACACCGCAGGGTTGTCGCTATCGCGACACGGTCCATATCCAGCGTTCGCCGAAGCCGATCGCCAATGCCGGTACTGACATCCAGATCTGCAAAGATTCGGTTGGTCAGCTGACCGTTACCGTCACCAGCGGGATAGCACCGTTCAAGTACAAGTGGAATCGCATCGAGACCGGACCTGAATTCATTGTCGACGGAGACTCGCTCGCCGTATGCAAGGTGAATCCCGGGACAACATCGCGCTACGCCGTCACCGTCACGGACGCGCAAGGTTGTACCGGCATCGACACCGTTCGGGTCACAGTGATCAACACGGTCCCAACGTTCGCACCATCAACGGCGAACTTCGGCTCCCTTGATGCATGTGCGTCGAGTGCGGACACGACGATCACGATCACGAACCCAATGCCCTACGACATCTTTGTGAGCGGCTTTGTTGGCGACAAGCCTGTCGTGAGCGTCGTCACGTCGCTCAGTCCGGCCATCAAGATCGCCGCCAATGGTGGCAAGGCAGATGTTCGTGTGCGCATCGCTCCAACAACGGCGGGCGTCACATCAGGCACCATGAACTTCCTCGGTACGCCATGCTCGTGGGTGCTCACCGTTCCATATACGGCATCGAAAGCACAGCTCACGGCATCGGCCAACCCTTCGGCAGTGACCTTCCGCGCAACAGCTTCGTGCGAGAACACGAAGGTCGACACCACGATCTCCATCGACAACAACGGCACCGATGATCTCACGCTCAAGGTCGGCATTGTTGCCGCACCGTTCTCGATCGTGAGCCCAACGACCGACGTTGTTGTACCGAAGGGTGGCAAGCAAGCAGTGGTCATCCACTACGAGCCAACGGCTGCCGGCGTGTACAGCGACATCGCTCGCTTCCCGTTCGTTGCAGGTGCTTGTAACGACACGATCCGCGTGAACCTGAACGCACGAAGAGACAACGTACAGGTTCAGGCATCGTTGTCCTCCGTCACCTTCCCCGAACTCTCCGGATGTGAAGATCAACGAGACACCACCATCGTGATCCGCAACACTTCCAGCGTACCTGTAACGATCACACCAACGGCTTCATCGGCCGATGTGGTGCTCGAACCCGCGACAGCGACGGCAGTGGCTGCGAACGACAGTCTGGTCGTGAAGATCACGTTCCGTCCGGCCACGCAGGGCGCCTACACAGGCTCGGCGACATTCACAGCAGAGCCGTGTACCATTGCCATCAACGTTGCGATCAGCGGTTCGAAGCAAGGCATCTCGTTCGCAACACCGGCATCCCTCGATCTCGGCAAGGTGCGCAGTTGCTCAACTCCGTCGACCACGACCACGTTCACCATCACCTACAATGGAACGAGTGGCACGGGCACTGTTGAATCCGTGGTGAGCGGTGCGAATACGACGACCACCCTTACGGCAGGCGCACAACTTCCGATCGGACAGGCACAGCAGTACTCGATCACATGGACGCCTACGGTCGACGGTGCCTATGTGGACAGTCTTGTTCTCGTGATGCAACCATGTTCGGTGCGTCGCGTGATCAGACTCACTGGTATCCGCTCCACGCCGAGCTTGACGGCACAAACCCCAACTGTAGCCCTTGGCGCGATCAGCGGCTCCGCAACCGGCTCTATCACCTATCTGAACAGTGGCACCGATACGCTCCGCGTTGGTGTTGCCTCTGTGTCGGCAAACACCTTCATTGTAGCGACCACTCCAGCGAACCTCGATGCGATCCCGCCCGGTGGGACGATCAAGGTGGACTATCAAGTGAACTGCGCATCACGTGCAAGCGTCAACGACACGATCGTCGCGCGCGTGCTCACACCATGCACGTTTGACGTGCCAACGGTCTTCACCGGCACGTGCTCCACTGCCGGTCCGATTTCCACCACGGTCAAGATCGACAGCGTCCAAGCCAAGGTGGGTGAAACGATCTCCGTTCCTCTTCGCATGACGGCCTCTTCCGGACTGATCTCCGGCAATGCGCGGTCCTGGAAGGCCACCGTCGCGTATCCGCCGAGCGTCCTCGTTGGAGTGAATGGAACACAGGATTGCTGGGTAAGCGGACAGAGCGGACCTTGCACCATCGACATCACAGGTCAGCGCGGGACAGACACGATCGGTGTTCTTACAACACTCAAGTACACGGTCGTTCTTGGTGATGCAACGAATGCACCACTCACGATCCTTTCCTTCGAGTGGACGGAAGCGCCAACGGCAGCGATCACACGTATCCCTGGCAACGTCGCGATCAACGGCATCTGCGAAGAAGGCGGAACGCGACTGCTGCGTCCGACGGGCACACCCTATCGCGTCGTGGTCGCGCCGAATCCGGCCAGTGACCAGACCACGGTGATGATCGATGGCCTCGGAAGCGAATCGGCCGTGATCACACTCTACAACATGCTCGGTCAGCAACTGTATACAGCTACGGTTCCGCCGGATGCGAATGGAAGTGTTCGCCACAGCATCGACCTGCGAACGTATGGTTCCGGCATCTATGGCCTGAACGTGACGGCACGCGGTACGACATCGAAGACCACTCTCATCATCGCACGATAAGGAGCACACCATGAACAACACGATCAAGATCCTCGTCTTCCTGGTGTGCACGATCTCAGCATCAGCACAAAAGAGCACAACACCAAGTGCGGAAACGCCACAACCTCGCTCTGCGGGGAAAGAGACCACCACAAAGAACGTGGTTGCCACTCCGGAACCGGACCCGGTGGCCACGAAGGCAAGCTCATGGTGGGGACTCGGACTGCATGGAGGGATGAACATCTCCATGCATAGTGCCTCGTTCAGCGGTCTTCCGGGCGTACCAAGCTGCTGTCCGGAGTACACCAGCGGAAGTGGCGGCGGATTCTATGGCGGACTCGGTTCCGACTTCCCTATCACGCCTGCCGTCACGATGCTCGTCCGACTTGGCTACAGTACCAACACGGGTACGTTCGAGGCCACGGAGCCCACCACCGTTCGCATCAACAACACGGTCGAGAACACATCGTTCAAGCATACGTTGAACACGACCCTCAACACGGTGATCGTTGAACCTGCAGCTGAATGGCGGGTCGCGGGTGGACTCGGCCTCGTTGGCGGACTTCGTCTTGGCGTGTTGATGAGCGCCACATATGATCAGAAGGAAACGTTCACGGATCCTTCGATCCCGTACGAGTATCTCAACACAAATTCCGCAACGAACAACCCTTCCTCCGGTGATATCAATGAACTCAGCTCATTCCAGTTCGGAGTGCTGCTGGGCGCTCGCTATCACTTGCCGATGAATGCAGAAAGCACGTTCGAACTCGTTCCTGAAGCCTACTTCGCTCCCATGTTCACGAACAACGTGACCGGTACGGATTGGTCGACGTCGTCCATCCGACTCGGACTGGGAATTCTCTACAAATTCATGACCTACCCGTCGGATTCCAATCCGCTGGCGCCGAGATAACACCACACCATGTCAGACCTAGAACGCGAGATCAAACGTAGACGAACCGTTGCCATCATCTCACACCCCGATGCGGGTAAGACCACACTCACCGAGAAGCTTCTCTTGTACTCGGGAGCGATCCATGCTGCAGGCGCCGTCACTGGCGGCAAGCACTCGAGCACGACGTCCGACTGGATGGAGATCGAGCAGCAGCGTGGCATTTCCGTATCGTCCAGTGCGATGCGTGTGGAGTACGGCGACTATCTCCTGAACATCCTTGATACTCCGGGCCACCAGGACTTTTCGGAGGACACCTATCGCACATTGATGGCCGTCGACTCGGCGATCATGTTGCTCGATGCAGGTCGCGGTGTTCAGGAACAAACGTTGAAACTCTTCAAGGTCTGTCGTGACCGGGGCATTCCCATCATCACCTTGATGAACAAGATGGACCGTCCCGCACGAAGTCCGCTTGAACTTCTCGACGAAGTGGAGCAGACACTCGGCATCACGGCCATTCCTCGTACATGGCCCATTGGCGACGGTTCGGACTTTCGCGGGATCTTCGATCGCGACACCGAGCAGTTCCACGAGTTCGAGCGTACGGTCGGCAACAAGTACAAAGCACCGATGAAGGTTGGCGACATTCGTGGCGAACAACTGCGTCGATCGCTTGGAGAGATGGCCCACAACAAGCTCCTCGAGGATCTGGAGTTCGTGGATCACGTTCTTCCGGCCTTCGATCGCGATGCCTATCTGAACGAGCGCTGCACTCCGGTGTTCTGGGGATCGGCCATCACGAATTTCGGCGTCGAGCACTTCCTTCAAGCCATTCTTGACCTTGCCCCTTGCCCTCAACCCTTCGAGATGTCGGCTGGACCGGTGAACCCGATGAGTTCGGAGTTCACAGGATTCGTCTACAAGGTGCAGGCGAACATGAACAAGTCGCATCGCGATCGGATCTCGTTCGTGCGGATCGTGAGCGGTACGTTCGAACGCGGGATGACGGCCTTCCATCCACGCTCGAACAAGGAAACGAAACTCAATTATCCGTTCCAGATCTTCGGACGAGATCGTAGCATCATCGATGTGGCCTATCCGGGTGACGTGATCGGACTCACCAATCCCGGACTGTTCCGTGTTGGCGATACCATCACGGGCAAGAGCAACGTGACCATTCCGCACTTCCCGCGTTTCGCACCAGAGATCTTTGCCAAGGTCTGGCCTGTGTCGCGGTCGTTCAGCAAGAGCTTCCGCAAGGGCATTGAGCAGTTGTCGGAGGAAGGCGTGATCCAGATCTTCACCGAGGCCGATGCCTCGCCGGCACCGCTGGTGGCAGCCGTTGGTGAACTGCAGCTAGAGCTGTTCGCCTGGCGCATGGAGAACGAGTACAACGAAAAGGTCTCGCTCGATCGACTACCCTATACACGCACACGTTGGTTGGGGTCCGATGTGCGCCCCGCCACGAACGTGCCGCTCGTCTACGACGAGCAGCAACGACCGGTGGCAGTGTTCAAAAGCGATTGGGAGATCAACTATGCTCTCGAGCGCACGAAGGACCTTGTGCTGCTGGAGCGCCCCGAAGCCTAACGCTCACTCTTCGAGTGTTCCCATCTTTCCGCCCGCGAAGTCGCGGTAGGCGGCGCGTACTTCTTCTTCGGTGTTCATCACGAACGGTCCGTGCATGGCGATCGGTTCATTCAGTGGTGTGCCACTCAGAATGATCATCGATCCGGGCGAGGTGGTGCGAAGGCGGAAGGGAGCAGGGTCTTCGTCGAGCACGACCATGTAGCGCTCGTTGATGGCATGATCGTCGTTCAGGATCACTCCGCCGTGCAGGATGTAGATAAGCGACGTGGCATGCGGAAGATCGAGCTCGACATCGACGCCGGCGTTAAAGGTGGACGTCATGGCGAGGACCGGTGAGAAGGTCTCGGCAGGTCCGGTCACACCATCATACGTCCCCGCCACGACATGCAGATCCAACGGTTGACCGTTGCCCGTTACCGTATGCACGGGGATCGTGGACGATGCAATGTCTTGATACTTCGGCGTTGTCATCTTATGCTTTGCCGGAAGATTCACCCAGAGCTGGATGAGCTCCAATGTTCCACCGCGCGCAAGGAATTCGTCGGTGGGTCCTTCACTGTGCAACACACCGCTCCCTGCCGTCATCCACTGCACGTCGCCTGCATTCAAGATCCCATGGTTGCCCATTGAATCGCGATGCCGCGCTTGTCCGTGAAAGAGAAAGGTCACCGGTTCGAAACCGCGATGCGGATGCGGACCGAGGCGCTCCATCGGATGCGCCGGGTCGATGAGGTGCGGTCCGGCATGATGGAGCAAGATGAACGGTGAGGCCTCGCGCACCTCGCGCGACGGGAGTGGTTGCTTCACCCGAAACGGACCCATGGGGAACTCTTGGGCGTACGCGACGCCGCGTACGCCTCGTGGAGTTGTTCGTGTCATACGTGTTAGGCGGTGGCCACAGCTTGTTCAGCCGTTGCGACCTTGAGAAGTTGAACATTCAACAGCAAGCGAACTTCGTCGCTTACAACAATACCACCGGCTTCGGTAACACCATTCCAGTGCAGACCGAATTCCTTGCGGTCGATCTTGCCAGAAAGTTCGAAGCCTGCCTTCGTGTTCCCGTAGAAGTCCAAGATCGTTCCACCGAACTCACCGTGCAGCGTGATGCGCTTCGTGACGTCGCGGATCGTGAAGTCGCCGGTCAGATCGAATGTATCATCTCCGGTCTTCGTGAAGGCCGTCGACACGAATGTGATCGTCGGATACTTCTCTGCATTGAAGAAATCGTCACTCTTCAGATGTCCGTCGCGCATCTCGTTCTTCGTCGAGATCGAGTTCACATCCGCTTCGAATCTGATCTTGGCGTCGCTGAAGTCTGCGGCGTCACTGTCGACGTCCACGCGGTACGACGTGAATTCCCCCGTGACCGTATTGATCATCAGGTGCTTCACCTTGAATTGCACATCCGTGTGCAGCGTGTCCACTGTCCATGTTGCCATATCCGTCCCTTTGTTGAGAAGTGAGTGTTCCGTGTTCCAACACACAAATATATGTGTTCAAACACGCATTTGTCAAGAAAATATTTTGAGCTCGCTGATTCAACCCGATGTTGTTAGTAGGAAGCGGTGCTTGCGGAGCCGCTGATGATGGCCACACCGCTGCTCGTGCCAAGCCGATGTGCACCCGCTTCGATCATGGCCATGGCCGTCGCATGATCACGGATACCGCCGGAGGCCTTGACCTTGACGTGCGGTCCGATATGTGCTCGGAGGAGGCGCACATCCTCCACGGTCGCACCCGACCCTGCAAAACCGGTGGAGGTTTTGATGAAGTCCGCATGTGCCTGCGAGACGACCCCGCACATGTCGATCTTCTCTGCTTCGGTGAGCAGACCTGTTTCGATGATCACCTTGACGATGCCCTTGCGCTCGTGCACGCTGATCACGATCTCGCGGATATCAGCGAACACGGTATCGAGATCACCGCTCTTGATGGCCGTGATGTTGGCGACCATGTCGATCTCGCGTGCACCATGGAACATGGCGAGCTCTGCTTCATGCACTTTCGACGCCGTGAAGGTGCCACCCAGCGGGAAGCCCACCACGGTACACACCGCCACCTTGCTCCCTATCAGTGCATCGGCCGCATGCTGTACGTGCCATGGGAGAACGCAGACACTTGCGAAGTGGTGCGTGCGCGCTTCGGCGCAACAAGCAAGAACCTGCTCAGTGGTCGCGTCGGGTTTGAGAAGCGTGTGGTCGATGGTCGAGGCAAGTGTTGTCATGTTATTGAAGATCGATCTCGCGACCGAACATGTCCGGTACTTTGTATTGGTGACTGCCGAAGGCAGAGAACAGTTGATTGGTCGAGAACACCAGTCCGGCAAAACGATTCTCGTCGAGGTTGAAGGCGAAGTCGAATCGAAAGATCGCGTCGGCACCGGATGATTTCAAATTATGGACGCGGAATCCAAGTCCAATGGCGTGATGGAACTGCATCGCACTCAGCGCCGTGCCTTGGTTCCACACCGAACCGAAGTCGTAGAAGGCAACGCCCGAGAATCCGAAGGCCCACCATTTCCATCCCGGGAAATAGCGCAACTCACAGTTGGCAACGATGCGATTGTCCCCCACCAATTGGTTCACGGGATATCCGCGCAGTCCGGCTTCATTATCGAGGACCAATTGTCGGAAGGCGGCCCAGTTCCACGCGGTGTTCTGTCGGAACCGTCCGGCCAACACCAACTGATCGGTGAGGCGTGCATGCCCGATACCCAAGATCTCCATGGCCGTATACTTGGCCTGGCCCTCGCCAAAGCCGCTGCCGGCGCCAAGGCGTCCGAACAGATAGACGTCCTTGCCCACATATCCCGACTGTTCGGCCATTCCACCAACGTACCACATCGACTCGCCATCTTTTCCGAGTGAGAAGATCCGACCAAGGATGGCCGAGCCCCATGCACCGCGTGCCTGCACGTCTTCGGTCTCGAATCCATTCAGTCCAACACTACGCTTGTACTCCTGTCGGATCGACGAGAAGGCCACGAGCACACGGCCCGTGTTGTCGAATGCCTGACGGAGATTGGGCGAGGCGCGTTGAATATCCTCGATACTTCCGAACACGGTGAAGAACAGTCGATCGCGTTCACCATAGGCCCACGCATGCCATGCCGAGGCACGTTGAAGGTGGAAGGGTGCGAGGGAGGTCGGTACGCCGCGGTCGTAGATGAAGTCGCTTCCGAACGAGTTCTGCAATGCAACGGACCACGACGTGGGAGTGGCCATCGTACGGAACTGTTTGATGAAGGTCACCGACTGTTCGGTCTTGATCCGATTGGCGAGGATCGATGCATACAGACCGATCTCGCTGCGGAATAGCCGCCGTTGACCGACCGATGCCATGCCCTCCCAACCGATGTCGTTCTCCGTCTTATACACACCCGATACGAGAGCATCGGTGCCTGTGCCGGCCACGTTCCCCTCTTCGATCTTCACACCGATGTTACTGGCGCCACCTCCGGTGCC
Organism: Kapaibacterium sp. (SeqCode); assembly: GCA_044224925.1. Classification (GTDB taxonomy): domain Bacteria; phylum Bacteroidota; class Ignavibacteria; order Kapaibacteriales; family Kapaibacteriaceae; genus Kapaibacterium. The sequence continues at coordinate 159,054 of JBGAJM010000004.1, read as the reverse complement.
GAACAGAACGGCGGGGCGGAACGACCAACGGTCCTGTGTGAGCAACGTGATGTCGACGCTATCTTCCGACACCGTGTCGATCTTCACGCGAACGAGCGAGAACAGTCCGGTCTTCCGCAAGATCCGTTCCGTTTCCATGATGGAAACGGTGTCCAACTCGTCGCCCTCTTCGAAGAGCAGTTCATCCTCGACGTAGTATTCGCGCGTGAGCGTATGAATGGCATTGGCCCAATCGGCACCAAAGAACCAATCGGAATGGCGCGGATCGAACACATCACGTCGGTCAACTGTGATCGATCGGATGTAGGGCTGCGAGGCAGCAGGGAGAGCGGAAAGCAGGAAGAGGATCGTGCAGGAGAACAAGACGACGGCGTGTCGACGCGACATCAACGTCCTCCCGAAAGCAAGGTATACACTTGCTGTGTTGTGGTGCACATCATCAACCGATGCGTGAGTTCCAGACAATCGAAATACTGCATGGATCGGATCCTGTCCTTCAATTCTAAGCAAAGTGTTGGCGATACGCTCAATTCGCTGATGCCAAGTCCGATCAGCATTTCGGTGGCAGCGGCATGACCGGCCAGTTCACCACATACACTTACCGGAGTACTGTGCAATCGACCGGCATCCACCACCATTTTGATCATACGGATCACGGCGGGATGGAGTGCATCGAAAATATCGGCCACCATTTCATTCGTGCGGTCGGTTGCCAGTGCGTATTGCGCCAGATCGTTCGTTCCGATGCTCAAGAAGTCCGCCGCCTGTGCAAAGGTCTCGGCCATCAAGGCAGCTGCCGGTGTCTCGACCATCACGCCGATCTGGATGTGCGGATCGAAGTCCACTTCTTCCATGGCCAACCGATGCTTGCATGTTTCGATCATCACTTTCGCCTGATGGAGCTCTTCGAGCACGGTCACCATGGGCAGCATGAATCGAACGTTGCGATGTCGGCTTGCGCGAAGCACCGCATAGATCTGATCTTCGAAGAGATCCGGGCGGTAGAGCAAGAACCGTATGCCACGAAGTCCGAGCGCAGGATTGTCTTCGTGGTGCGGAATGCCTTCTCGGAACTTGTCAGACCCTACATCGAAGGCACGGAACGTCACGGGCCGCGGATACGCACGTTCTGCGATATCGCTATACCATTCCGTTTGCTCCTCAATGCTCGGATAACCGCCATGCTGCATGAGCAGAAACTCTGTACGCACGAGACCGATGCCCTCACACCCTGCCATCACGGCACCGTCCACTTGGTCCGGCGAGTCGATGTTGGCAAGCAGACGTACACTCAGTCCGTCCTGCGTGATCGTCGGTTCGTTGATCAGCGTTCCAAGTCGAGCACGGTACTCTTCTGCACGTCCCTGTTTCTCACGATAAAGTTCCAACGTCGCATCGCTCGGATATACGATCACCACCCCGGCATAGCCATCAACGATGATGGTGGTGTCATTGGGGATGTCGGTGGTGGCATTGCGCAATCCGATCACGGCCGGGATGCCAACATCTCGCGCTAGAATGGACGAGTGCGAGTTGATACCACCGATCTCGGTGATAAAGGCTCGTGTGTTGGTCTTCTTGAAGAAGAGGATGTCTTGCGGCGTCATGGATCCGGCCACGACGATGGCATCTCGTGCCGCCGCATGCGACAGTGTCTTGTTGCGTAAATGCGAAAGCAGTCGCTCCTTCACATGATCAAGGTCTTGCGCTCGCTCGCGTAGAATGGGGTCGCGTGCTTGAAAGAGCATCTGACGCTTCGCATCGAACTCTTCGATCAATGCCCACTCGGCCGTGTCGCCTTGCTCGATCTTCGTGATCACCGTGTGTGAGAGGATGGGATCGCCTACGATCATCAGGTACGACTCGATGATCGTGCTCACGTTCTCTGTTTCTTCACGCGCAAGTTCGATGGCCGAGATCAGTTCGGCCGCAGCCAACTCGACCGCAGAGCGGAAGCGAGCCACTTCCTCGGTGATGCGTTCACCACTGATCTTCTCTGATTGGACGGAGGGCGATTCTACCGATAGCACGAAGGCCCTGCCGATGGCGATGCCATGCGAGGCGGGGATGCCTTTGAGGACGTGTTCGTCACGCGTCGCGTGGTGGCGAAGCATACTGTCCGTTGTTGTGTACGATCGATGTTGACTCGACATGCACTTATGGCTCTCCAAATCCGGAGTTGAACAATTCCTCAATTGCTGCTGCCGCATCTGCTTCGTCGGGTCCTTCCACCAGTAGCCCTACCTGGGCTCCTTGCTCCGCTGCCAATGTCATCACACCGATGATGCTCTTGGCGTTGATATTGAAGCCGTCTCGCTGCAAGTAGATCTCCGACTTGAACCGCGAGGCGATCTTCACGAGCATGGCGGCAGGTCGCGTGTGAAGTCCTGCTCTGTTTCGTACTGTCAGCATCGTCTCGATCATGCGTTCCTATCGGTCATCCGTGCGAGGTTCTGCCGCCTTTCGAAGCCGATTCATGAGGGCTTCGTTCGTGCGAACCTGTTCGTCACAATGTACGATAATTTTTTTCACATGCAAGGAATCGGCGAGGCGTAGTTCGGCATAAAGAGACGCGGCCGATAACGGCCTCCACGGGAGGTCCAGCGCCAGGTCATTTGGCGCAAGCAAGAGTGTCGGACCTTCACCTGCATCGCGTTCGCGGATAGCCTCGTCGATCGAGTCCACGAGCACCACGTTGGCATGCGGCGCATAGTGTCGGTACCGTGTACCGGGAGAGCGATGCAGTTCCTCATCCTGCACCGTGGTCGCAACGGGAGTGTTGATGCAACGCTCGATATCATTTCGTGACACGCTTCCCGGACGGAGGATGTGGACCTGTTCGTCGACGATGCGGACGACCGTCGATTCCAATCCTTCTCTGCACGGACCGGCATCGATCACCGCTGCGATCTTGCCATTCAGATCGTCGAGCACATGCTGCGCCGTGGTCGGACTGGGACGTCCGCTCAGATTGGCAGAAGGTGCGGCAACCGGTGCGCCTGCACGGGCAATGATGGCACGCGTCACGGCAAGGTCGGGCATGCGCACGGCGACCGTGTCCAGTCCTGCCGTTACGAGATCGCTCACATGCGACAGCTTCGGGAGCACAAGCGTGAGCGCGCCCGGAAAGAAGGCATCCATCAGTCGTTGTGCCAATGGTGAAACGACGGCGATCGAAGCAACATCGGCGACGTTGGCCACGTGGACGATGAGCGGGTTGTCGGCCGGACGTCCCTTCGCGGTGAAAATGCCGCGAATGGCATCGTCGTTCGTGATAATGGCCGCGAGACCGTAGACGGTCTCCGTTGGAATGGCGACCACCTTGCCTTCACGAAGCAATGTGCTGGCAGCGTCAACAGCGCGCGCCTCGTCCACGCGTGCATCGATCAGGATCGTGGTCATGATGCGAACCATGTATGCTTGAGAACAACACGCGCCATCGGATCGAGTGGCGTGTCGCGAACATAGGACTGCAGGAGTCGATAGTGCATTTCGTAGAACAGGAGCAATGCGGGAGAATCTTCGGCCACCAACGATTCTGCCCTACGATACATGGCGTGGCGTCGCTCCCGATCAGGCTCACTGACCCCGGCCATCAAGTACTGCGTGACCGTTGGATCGTTGAATCGCGTGCTGTTCGGATACGAAGCCCCATGCGGATCGGTCGGCACCACAGCTCCATTGAACAGACCCAAGAACGTCTCGGCATCGGGATAATCACCATACCAGCGCGTGCCCCACAATTGGAGTCGACCCGCCTCTGCCTCCTGCAAGAATTGTGCGAACTGCAACACGCGGATCTTCATCGTGATGCCAAGATGTTCGCGCCACATCTGCTGCAGTGCTTCGGCCGTTTGTTTAAGGCGCGGCTCGGAATAGATCGTCAAGGTCACGTCGGGGAATCCTCGACCGTTCGGGAAGCCGGCCTGCGCCAGTTCCGCTCGCGCCCGATCGGGATCGAAGCCCAGGCCATGGATACTGTCGATAGGATAGTCGAGCAGCACGGGCGGCGTGATCCCATGTGTTGCGGCCGCGAACGGCTGTCCTTGCAACACGAACTTCACAAGCCGATGTCGGTCGATGGCCATCGACAGTGCACGTCGCACACGTCGATCGTTGAATGGTGCTTCCGTACACAAACAGTCCACGAACCACGTGCACAGCGCCGGTGTGCGTTGCAACGTGAACGCCGTCGATGCTGCGCGCAATGTGCCCGTGGACGCGTCGACGAGTAAGGGGAACACCTCCGTTGGGATCGTGAAGCACTCTTCAAGCAGACCTTGCTTGAAAGCCGCGAACTGCACGTTATCGTCCTTGATGAACTCGATGCGCACCCCATCGAGGAACGGGAGCTGATTCCCGGCCTCGTCGTGTTGCCAGTAGTTCGGATTGCGCACCAGCGTGATCTGCTGATCCTCGCGCCACTCGCGGAACATGAACGGTCCGCTCCCCACCGGATGCCGAAAGAACTCTTCACCATAGTGCTCCACGGCCTCACGCGGCACGGCACATCCGAATCCGCTGGCAAGGGTAAGGAGGAACGGTGCGAAGGGTCGTTCCAGCGTGATCACCAGGGTGGAATCGTCAAGTGCAACAATGCCTTCTGGAGGCGGTGTGGTGCGACCGAGTTCACGATCACGATGAAATCGCGTGGCTCCACGCACGCGGTCTTGAAAGGCCCAGAACGAAAGTGTCTTCTGTGTTGGATCGCATGCGCGCACCAGTGAGTACACCATGTCGTGTGCGGTCAACCGACGTCCGCGTCCCTGCGGAAAGCATGCATCATCGTGGAACCTTACATCGGTGCGCAAATGGAATACGTATTCCTTGCCATCCTGCGAGATCTCCCAACGCGTGGCCAATTCGCCTTGCACGCCCAGCAACGAATCGAACGTGATCAGCCGGTCGAAGATCTGCAAACAGATATCGTCGGCAAGCTTGCTGCTCACGCGCACCGGATCGAGCGCACTCGGGCTTCCGCGCAACATGTTGATGCGATAGGTGCCACCATAGGCCTTGCCGCCCTTCGCCATTCGCACATGATGTTCCGGAATGGCAGACCGTCGACATCCCGTCAACGCGGCAATTCCGAGCACGACCACCATGAACACCGCCATCATCCGAACCATCGTCCTATGCCTTCTGAGTGGTAACTTTGGGACCCCGAACCTACGCAGAATACCATGAGACCCGTCACAACCTTCGTCGTCAACCCCACCATGCCGGTCGCCCTTGCTCCCTTGAAAGAGTTGGCCTATAATTTCTGGTGGTGCTGGCATGCCGATGCCATCGAGCTCTTCCATCGGATCGATCCGGTACTATGGGAAGAGACCCATCACAATCCCGTGGCCATGTTGGCCCTTCTGTCGAACGAGCGCTTGAACGCCCTCGCCGAACGGGCGGAGTATGTTGCCAATCTGACGGAGGTCTATCAGGAGTTCCGCTCCTACATGGACTCCAAAGGGTGGTATTCGTCGATCGACGCCACGCCAGGGTCCTTTGTGGCCTACTTCTGTGCCGAGTTCGGCATCCATGAGAGCTTCAGCAACTATAGTGGCGGTCTTGGCGTGTTGGCGGGCGACCACCTGAAGAGCGCTTCCGACCTCGGCGTTCCGCTTGTTGCCGTTGGCCTGCTCTACCAGGAGGGCTACTTCCGACAGTATCTCACGCAGAACGGCTGGCAGAACGAGATGTACAGCGAGATCGACTTCTTCACGCTGCCGCTTACGCCCGTCACCCGCCAGGATGGTTCGCCGCTCATGATCACCGTCGACGTGCCCTTGGGCACGCTGCATGCCCAGATCTGGAAGTTGAATGTCGGCAGAGTGCCATTGTACCTGCTCGATACGAATGTGCCGCAGAACGTGGACCCCACATTGCGGGATGTGTCGGACCGACTCTATGGCGGCTCGACGGACACGCGCGTGATGCAGGAGATGCTGTTGGGCATAGGCGGTATGCGCATGCTGGCAGAACTCGGCATCGAGCCCGCTGCCTGTCACGTGAACGAAGGCCATGCAGCATTCTCCATGCTTGAGCGCACACGCATGACGATGTCGCGGCTCGGCATGACGTTCCGAGAGGCATGGCGGATCACACAGTCGTCAACCGTCTTCACGACGCACACTCCCGTCCCTGCGGGCAATGAGATCTTCCATTTTGATGTGATCGAGCGCTACTTCAAAGCCTACGTGGCAACGCTCGGCATCTCGTGGGCAGAGTTCCTCGAACTGGGCACGCAGACGCTTGCCGATATCGAGGACGGATTCTCGATGACGGTGCTCGGACTCAAGGGAAGCACATACCGCAATGGCGTGAGCAAGTTGCACGGTGCTGTGGCCCGTCAGATGTGGAATGCCGTGTGGCCCCAGTTCTCACTGGAAGAGGTCCCCATCGGCGCCGTCACGAACGGCGTTCACACCGGCACGTGGGTCGGCAGCGAGCTGGCCCACCTCTACGACCGATATCTCTCGCCCAAATGGCGCACCCACCCCGAAGAGAACGATGCTTGGGAGAACGTGGACCGCATCCCATCGTTCGAACTCTGGCGCGTGCATCAACGACGTCGGGAGCGCTTGGTGATCGCAGCGCGCGAGCACATTCTGAGCAAGCACCACACCTCCCTCACGCAAGAGCAGGCATCGAAGATCCACGATTATCTGGATCCCGACATCCTCACGATCGGCTTCGCACGGCGGTTCGCCACGTACAAACGAGCCGATCTGCTCATGCGTGACATGGACCGACTGGCCTCCCTCGTCACCGACCCGCAACGTCCAATGCAGGTGATCATGGCCGGCAAGGCCCATCCGCGCGATACGGCCGGGAAAGAGCTCATTCAACACGTTCTCGAGAATATTCGTAACCATGGGCTCGAACATCGTATAGTCTTCCTCGAAGACTACGACATGCATGTGGCCCGACTCATGGTCAGGGGATGCGATGTGTGGCTCAACACTCCTCGCAGACCGTATGAGGCATCGGGAACCAGTGGTATGAAATCCATCATCAATGGCGGTTTGCACTTCAGCGTCCTCGACGGCTGGTGGGCAGAGGCATATGACGGCCACAACGGCTTTGCCATCGGTCGCGGAGAGGAAATGCTGGATCCCGACGAGCAGGACACGGCGGATGCGGGGACGCTGTATGACACCATCGAACACGCCATCAAGCCCATGTTCTATGAACGGAACAAGGGCAAGGTGCCGGAACGTTGGGTGGACATGATGAAGCACTCCATTCGAACGCTTGCTCCGGAGTTCTCGTCGTTGCGCATGGTCCGCGACTATGCCACCAAGAACTACGTGCAGGCAACGCAGGCCTATCGTACCATGACGGAGAACGGTGGCGAGCGTGCCCGATCGATGGTCCAGTACTTCGATCGCGTGGCCGCTACCTGGCCCGCCGTCCGTGTTGGCGAAGTGAACATCCATGGCGGATCCGGTGCCTACGTTGGCAAGCACATCCACCTCAATGCCGAGGTCCGTCTGGGATCCCTGCATCCGAACGATGTGATCGTGCAAGCGGTCTATGGCAAGGTGGACGCAAAGGGCGAGATCAATCCTGCCCATACCACCACGCTGGCATTTCAACGCGAAGACGGAGGAACGAGCTACTATGAAGGAGATTACGTGTGTCAGGAGAGCGGCATGCAAGGCTGCACGGTCCGTGTCACCCCTACGCACGAGCAACTTATTCACGTTGCCGATACTCTCTACTGCACCTATGCATCCTGAAACTTTCCAAGATCATTCAAGTCCTTGTACCGACTACCAAACACGGAGTATGAACATGCGTCTGACTCAACGAGTCTTTCTTTTCCTCGCCATTGCCCTCGTTGCCACCACGGCATATGCGCAAACGGCGAGCATCACGTTCGTCCACAATTCGCCCGATCCCGCGGCCGTTGAGATCGATCTTTATGTTTCCCATGCCGGAAACGTCGTCAAGATCGAGAACCTGGCGTATCAAGCGTCGACGACCATTCCGGAAATGGCCATTTTCGGTGGTACTCCGGTCACCTTCAAGATCGCACCCGCTACCAGCACCGATCAATCGCAAGCCCTGCTGACGCACGAGTTCACACCCGATGCCGACATGTTCTACATCGTCGAAGCACGTGGCTTGATCTCGACCGACGGATTCGTGGCCAACCCGGATGCCAAGACGATCACGGCTGAGATGCGCCACTTCGAGATCCCTGCCACGAACGACGATCAGAAGAAGGCCGGTGTGATCTTCGTCCACAGCTCCACGGACCTCGACAAGGGCGATGTATGGGTGCGGGGCGGCACGGCGGCAACATTCGCAGGCGTCACCTATGGCGATGTGACATCGCCGATGAAGCTCATCGATGCGAAGGCATCGTTCCTCGATTACACAAAGGCCGGCGTGAAGACCCCAGCCCTTGCCTCCTTTGAAGTGGACCTTTCCAAGTTCGCCGGTCAAGTGCTGATCCTCATGATGTCCGGCTTCAAGAGCCCCGCCGACAACAAGAACAGCCCCGATACCCTTACCCTCCTCGGCGTGAAGGAAGACGGCACCATCTCGAAGTTCCAGCTCCTCTCCGGTTCGCAAACAGCACGGGTGCAAGTGATCCACAATGCTGCCGATCCAAAGCTGGGTCAGGTGGACGTGTATCTCAACACCGAAAAGGTCATCGACAACTTGGGCTTCCGCAAGGCCACTGCCTTCACCAATCTTCCGGCAGGACTCCCTCTCGTGATCGGGATCGCTCCAAGCACGTCGGCAAGCTATAAGGACACCCTCCGTACGCTGAAGGTGCAATCGCTTCGTCCGGGTCGCACCTACGTGCTCACGGTCAGCGGCGTTCTGGATACGACCAAATTTGCCGCCAACCCGGACAGTGCGAACATCTCCCTGAAGGCCACCCTCATCGAAGGTGCCCTCGAAGGCTCGCCTGATACGGTCGCAGCCAACCTGATGTGCATCCAACAGTCCACCGACTCACCCAAGCTCTCCCTCATCAGCAGCATCGATCAGAACGTCCTGCTCGACATGGCCTCCTACGGCGCTGTTTCCGTGAACCACCTGGTCGCCCCCGGCACCGACACGCTGTGGCTGAAGAACGACTCGGGCATCGTCAAGAAGGGCTATGTTGTCACCCTCAGGACCCGGAAAGCCTACGTCGCTCTCACATCCGGCTTTGTGGAGCCGACCAAGAACATGGACGGACAGGCCTTCAAGCTGATCCTCGTGGATTCTGCAGGCGTCGTGAACAGCTCCCTCGTCGAAGTGACCCCGGGTACCGTGAGCGTCCAAGAAGAGACGGCCTCCATGGCCCGCCTGTCGCTCGTTCCGAACCCTGCCACCTCCAACGTCCTCCTCCGCGGCGACCGTACAGTGGGCATCGCGAACATCATGCTCGTGGATGCCACCGGCCGCACCATGGCCGAATACCGGGTTTCGGACGGAATGCGCCAGCAGGACGGTATTTCCATCCCGCTCGACCGTCTGACAACGGGCGTCTACGTGGTCGTGGCCACCGATGCCAATGGCAGCATGATCGCCCAAGAGAAGCTGATCGTTACCCGCTAAGCTCCCCAGACCCTTTTGAAAAGGCCGGCCCCATACGGGGACCGGCCTTTTTCGTATATTTGCGGTTCTCTACCCAATCCAAGAAGCTATGTTTGAAAGTCTAAGCGATAAGCTCGAAGAAGCGCTCAAACGCATCCGAGGGCAGGCCAAGATCACCGAAGAGAACGTCACCGAAGCACTGACGGAAGTTCGTCGCGCCCTTTTGGATGCCGACGTGAACTTCAATGTGGTGAAGAAGTTCATCGACGATGTCAAGGAAAAGTCGCTCGGCATCGAGGTCAAGGGCAACCTTCTTCCCGGTCAGTTGATGATCAAGCTCATCCATGATGAGCTTGTGGCATTGATGGGAACATCGAAGGCGGACATCGCGCAAGCACCGCAAGCGCCGACCATCGTGATGGTGGCAGGGTTGCAGGGTTCCGGAAAGACCACGTTCTGCGCCAAGCTCGCATTCTCGCTCAAGAAGAAGGGACGTCAACCGCTCCTCGTGGCCTGCGACATCTACCGTCCGGCCGCTATCGATCAGTTGCGCACGCTTGGTCAATCCATGTCGCTCCCCGTCTTCTCGAAAGATGGTGCGAAGCCATTGGAGATCGCTAACGAAGCGCTGCAATACGCCAAGAAATTCGGTCGCGACATCGTGATCGTCGACACGGCCGGTCGTCTTACGATCGACGAAGAGATGATGCAAGAGGTCGCCGATCTCAAAGATTCGCTCAAGCCGCACGAGATCCTGTTCGTCTGCGACGCCATGACGGGTCAGGACGCCGTGAACACGGCAAAGGCGTTCGACGATCGTCTTTCGATCACCGGCGTTGTGCTCACAAAGCTCGACGGCGACACGCGTGGTGGAGCAGCGCTCTCGATCCGTGCCGTGACCGGCAAGCCGATCAAGTATGTGGGTATCGGCGAAAAGGTCGACGCCCTCGAACCCTTCTTCCCTGAGCGGATCGCTTCGCGCATTTTGGGCATGGGAGATATTCTCACGCTCGTTGAGAAGGCGCAGCAGCAGATCGACGAGAAGGATGCCGAGAAGCTCGAAGAGAAACTTCGCAAGAACCAGTTCACATTCGAGGACTTCCTCGAGCAACTGCGCATGATCAAGAAGATGGGATCGCTGCGCGACCTCTTGGGAATGTTGCCAGGGATGGACAAGGCGTTGCGCGGTGTGCAGATCGACGAAAAGGCCTTTGCACGCGTCGAGGCCATGGTGCTCTCGATGACGAAGGAAGAACGCGGTCAGCCAAAGCTTCTGAACGGATCCCGCCGCAAGCGCATCGCTGCCGGTAGCGGGACCACCGTGCAGGATGTGAACCGTCTGATCAAGCAGTTCGAAGACATGCAGAAAATGATGAAGAATATGACAAAGGGGAAAATGGCCTCCATGTTCGGTGGTCAGACCCCTCAATTTCCAACTTCCCCTAGGAGACCGTAATGGTCAAACTCCGCTTGCGTCGCCGCGGTCGTAAGAAGCACCCCTTCTACGACATCGTAGTGATCGACGGACGCGCACGTCGTGACGGCGCACCCATCGAACGTCTGGGCTACATCGATCCGATGACAGCACCAAAGACCGTTGTTTTGAACGTAGAGCGTTCGCTGTATTGGTTGGGCACCGGCGCACAACCAACAGAGATCGTTCGCCAGATCTTTAGCCGCGAAGGTGTATTGCTTCGCCGTCATCTTGGCTTCAAGGGCAACTCTGAAGCGGAGATCGAGGCAGCAGTGCTCCAACACCGCGAAAAGGCATCGGCTCGCCATGCACGCTTGAAGACACGTCGTGTTGAGCGCGTGAAGGCGAAGGAAGCTGCTGCAGCCGCAGCGGCCGCGAAGGCTGCAGAACCCGCTCCGGTGGAAGCTGCACCAGCGCCCATCGAAGAGGCTCCGGCTCCAGAAGCCGCAGAATAATGGCTTTCATTCGATCATGAACAACGCGCAGGCCTCGCACAGAGGCCTGCGCGTTTGTCGTTTGCGACCCCACCACCATGCTTCATACAACGATCACAGAGCTCTACTCCTCGCAACGCGCGATCTTCAAACGGATCGTTACGATGAGCTTCGCATTTGCCGGAATGTACTGGTTCCTGATCTATGGCATCGCACTGGGCAGCACAGCCGCAGACGCCCATAGTGTGGCGCAGACGTTCCGTTCCGGACAGACGCTCATCTATTTCATCCTGCTGTTCGTGTGGGGTCTCGACTACTTCCGCGAACAACAACGGATGCACGTGATCATCGACCTGGCATCGGCACGATCGGTCCCTCCGGACCACATCACACGCACCGACGTAGAAGACCGTCTGCATCTGTTCTCGGTGTTCACTCCTTCCACACGAACACGTTTTGCCTGGGTGGTCCCGATGGTGAACATCATCGGACTTTCTGTGTCGACCGTTCTGATCTGCCTGCAGTGGTTGAAGGGCGTTCAGTACTTGTTAAGGTGACCTATGCTCCGCTGGAGTTCTGTTGTTGCGTTGTTCTTGTTCTGCACCCTCGCTGCCTCTGCGCAGTTACCTTCTGTGTACCGCGACGATTTCGACGGGAGCACACAAACGTTCCCGGCGCGCCGTTCCGATATGGTGCAGACCAACGTCGAGAGCGGCTCGTTCATCGTCGATAAGTTCGCCGGTGATAACGATTGGTTCACGTGGACCGAGACGTTCTTCGATCCGCTGAAGGACTACGAGATCGAAGCCAAGATCACCATGCTGAGCGGACAGCCCGAAGGCGCTTGCGGCATCATCTTCGGCGGCTCGAATGCGAACAACTGCTACTACTTCGCCATGCGCCCGAATGGGACCGTGCGACTCAGTTCGTTCGTGAACGGACAGCCGATCCCGATCACCGACTGGATGTCGGCGCCGATGATCAAGGGATGGAACGAAGGTTATACGCTCACCGTTGCCAAACATGGTCGTACGCTCACCCTCTCGGTGAATGGCGCCGTTGTCGTTGCTCGTGAACCATTGCAGATCACGGGCTTCTTCCTCGGCCTGTATGCAAGTCGACGGATCCGATTCGCCGTGGACTATCTGGAACTGCGCCAAGACCTGCCACCAATGCGTATCGTCAAAGGACTGATCCCAGGCGTGAAGCCCGAGCGGCTTGGTCCGAACATCAATTCGCAAGCCGCCGAAAAGGCCCCGCTTGTATCGCCCGACGGAAAGACACTTTACGTTGTCCGTCAGGATCACCCCGGAAATGTTGGCGGAGGCCGAGGTGACGACATCTGGACGTCGACACTGCAGCCCGACGGGAAGTGGGGTCCACTCATGAACTTCGGTCGCCCGGTGAACAACCAAGGCTCGAATGCCGTGATCTCTGTCTCGCCCGACAACAACTCGCTCGTGATCATGAACACCTACTATCCGAACGGCGCTCCATCGGGCAGTGGCTTTTCGATGACCGTTCGCACAGACTCGAGCTGGATCGTTCCGCAAACGATGAAAATTCGGAACTTCTACAACAGAAACATCTTTCAAGAAGCAAGCATGTCGCCGGACGGCAAGACCATGGTCATGGCCGTTCAACGAGATGATTCGTTCGGTGATAAAGATCTCTACGTGTCGTTCCTTCGCGACGACGGATCATGGTCGGAACCCAAGAACATGGGTCCCGTGGTCAACACCATCTTCAGCGAGATCGGTCCGTTCATCGCCGCCGATGGACGCACGATGTACTACTCGACGGCCGGCAAACGCGGCTTCGGATCTGCAGACATTTTCGTGACACGGCGCCTCGATGATACGTGGCTGAAATGGTCCGAGCCCGAGAACCTTGGTCCAGACATCAACACGAAGAATTGGGATGCCTACTATGTGGTCACCGCCGATGGGAAGTGGGCCTACTTCTGCGCCGGTGGTCTGGAAGGCGATCTCGACATCTATCGCATCCAGCTTCCGGAAGGAGCACGGCCAAGTCCGGTAGTGCTCGTTCGCGGCACCGTCTACGATGCCCGCACCAAGAAGACCCTGGCTGCGAACATCCGCTACGAAACTCTGGCCGACGGGAAGGAAGCCGGCATCGCCCGCTCCAACCCTCGCACCGGTGAATACAAGATCGTGCTGCCAAGCGGCAGCGAGTTCGGCTTCCGTGCAGAGGCCACAGGCTACTATCCGGTGAGCGACAATCTGAGCACGACGGACCTTACAGAGTACAAGGAGATCGATCGCGATCTCTATCTCGAGCCATTGGATGTAGGGAGAACGATCCGCATCAACAATCTCTTCTTCGACGTCGGCAAGTGGGACATCCGTCCTGAATCTGCGGCAGACCTGAACCGACTTGTTGCCTTGCTCTTGAAAACACCAACCATGCGCATCCAGTTGAGCGGTCATACCGACGACGTTGGAACCGAGCGCGACAACCTCGTGCTTTCCGAGAAACGTGCGCAGTCGGTGGTGCAGTATCTGATCGACAAGGGCATCGCCGCTTCACGCCTTACGGCCAAGGGTTTCGGCAAGACCAAGCCCGTTGCAAAGAACAAAACAGACGCCGGCCGACAGCTCAACCGCCGCGTGGAATTCACCATCCTGCAAGTGTGATTTCCTGAGTATGTTCGTGACTGTTACCAACACACACTGTGCGAGTACGGTCATGCGTTCCACCCTCTGCCTGTTCTTCCTCCTTGCCACCCTCCCACTCGCAGCTCGTGTCGACACCGTTCGCGCTGACGATGGCGCTTACAGGCAGGTGAACACTGCACGCACAGCATGGGAAGAGTCGGTGATCCTTGCACCGGGCGGCCCGTGCGTTCTCAAGAACATTCAGATCTACTATGCCGGTGGCACCGGTACCGACACGGTCTTCGTTACCGGCGATGCGGCCGAGGGATCGATCCCGCCCACGCAATACAGTTGGCCCTATAACACGCTCATCGGTCCCATTGTAGTAGATGTGAAGGCGGCAGGGTGGAAGGACATCGACGTGTCGGCATCCGACCTGCATCTTGGCGGTTACGATCGCGTGGTCATTCAACACCGCACGTACACCGGAAAGCCGTTGTTCGGACAGGATGCCGGAAGAAGTGCCAACAGTTTTTACTTCGATCCGACAACACCGAACCCCAACTTCTACAACATCCCCGGCATCTTCTATGTGGCCGCAGGCGACTACATGGTGCGCGTCGTGGTGGAGTATGCATACCCCGCAACCACGAAAGGCTCCGCACCTCCTCCTCCACCATTCCTCACCGATGTGACCGTCGACGCGGGCATCGTCGATGCGACCGGTGCTGTGTTCCGCTCTGATCTTGCAACGGCAGTGGACTGGGATGGCGATGGATACGACGACCTTGCCATTGGCACACAGTTCTTCCACAACGAAGGCAATGCAACGTTCAAGCGTGTGACGTTGCCGATCAGCGGTGGCGGCAGCGTGTGGGCCGACGTCGACAACGACGGAGATCAGGATGCACTTGCTGTGAATGGATGGGGCAACGACAAGTTGTGGCGCAATCATGGTGGTGGATCGTTCACCGATATCACGGCGCAGTCGAAGATCGTCAACAACGCACCTACGGTCACGCCGCTCTGGTTCGACATGGACCACGATGGCGACATGGACCTCTTCATCGCCAACGGGCGCAGGGAAGCGAACGGACAGGAGACCTACTATCAGGACCGACTCTTTCGTAATACGGGCAATGGTGTGTTCGAAGACATCACGGCATCGTCGGCCATTGCAACAGCCGAGCCCGCACCCTACTTTGATTGCTGGGCCGCATCGTTGTGCGATTACAACAACGATGGGTGGACCGACATCTTCGTGGCCACGTATCGACTTGCACCGGATCGATTGTATCGCAACAACGGCAATGGAACGTTCACCGAGGTGTCGCGCACAACGACGGTGATCGGACTTCCAACGGCCGACCCATCGACGTTCGGACATGGCATGGGCAGCGATTGGGGCGATTGGAACAACGATGGCTACATCGACCTTGCCGTTGGCAATCTCGGTCACCCCGATTGGCGCGCATCCGTTTCGAATCCATCCTTGCTCTACGTGAACAGTGGTCCTCCTTCGTGGACCTTTTCCGAGAAGCACTCACAAGCCGGCGTGAAGTTCTACGAAATGAATGCCGGCATGGCGTGGGCCGATCTCGATCTCGATGGCAACCTCGATCTATGGCATGGACAGATAGCCTACGAAGCCTACGGTGCGGGCGCAACGCGCAATGCACGGTTGTACATGAATCAAGGTCCGTCCGACAACTACCGTCTCATCGATCGCACCTGGGAACTCGGCGCACGCATCCATGGCGCATGGACGGCCGTTCGGTTCGACTATGACCGCGATGGTGATGTAGATCTTCTGTGTGCTTCCGGAACAGAGAACGTTCGACTCTTCCGCAACGATATACCGGCAACGGGCTCCGGCATCACGCTTCGTCTCTCATCAACAGCTCCAACGACAACGCGTGATGCCTTTGGTGCACGCGTGCTGGTCTACAACGGTTCGAAGGTCTTCATGCGTCAGCTCCCCGGCTCGCCGATCGGCGGACGTTGCTCGGAGCACAGTCGCGATCTCTTCATTGGCGTGGGTGATGCAACGTCGGTTGACAGTTGCGTTGTCGTGTGGCCAAGCGGAGAACGCAAGGCCTTCACGAACCTCATCCTCAATCGAACCTACGTTGTACGCACCGATGGTGCGACGATCCAACCGATGTCGCATGCGCGCGTGCGACTCGTGGCACCAGCAACGGGATCGATCGATCTTCCTGATGCCATCACGATCCAGTGGGCGCGCAACAGCAGCACGGCCACATATGATGTGCAAGTGTCCACTTCGACCACGTTCACAACGCCGATCGAGAATCGTACGGCGCTGACCACGACGAGCCTCATGCTGTCGACGCTTCCCAAAGGAACGTTGCTCTACTGGCGCGTGCGCGCACTCGAAGGATCATCGCAAGGACAGTGGTCGGCACCATGGTCATTCACGATCGGCAGACCCGCGCCGCTCGCTGTAACGCTCATCGCGCCAAAGGACCGCGACTCTGCCGTACCCGTGAAAGCTTCGTTCAAGTGGACGCGTGCGCGTTATGCAAGCGGCGTTGCCTTCCCTACCGTCTATGACGTAGAGATCTCCACGACGACCGATTTCTCCGGCACGCTCATCACACGCACAGCACTTACCGACACCACCACGGGACCGATCGATCTGCAACCGACCACGGTCTACTACTGGAGAGCGCGTGGCGTGAACGGATCGGCGCTCGGTGCATGGTCCGCGACGGGTACGTTCACAACGTATGGCGCTCCGCGCTCGCGTCCGTTGGTCGCACCGCCCGACATGTCGACGGGTGTGACCATCCGACCGACCTGTTCATGGCGCAGCGATCCATGGGCCGACAACTACACCGTGGAACTCGACACGATGGCGGACTTCTCCACACCGTTCCGGAAGAACAGCAACGACACATCGCTCGTCATCCTTCCGTCGTTGAAGTATGGCAAGCGCTACTACTGGCATGTACAGGGCAAGAACCAGGTCGGCGCCGGCGCATGGAGTCCAACGTGGACCTTCACCACGGCCGTCTCTACGGATGTTGCCGATGTCGACGCTCGCGCCATGGCGCACTGTTCGATCTCGTCCGCATCGCCATCTCCGGTGGCAACATCGTGTTCCTTCGTTGTCCAACTCAGTGATGCCGACGTGGTCAGTATCCGCATCATGGATGTGCAAGGCGGCATGGTGGCAGAACTCTATCGCGGTCCGCTTGATGCCGGCTCGCACACGATCGTCTGGGATGCCGCCGCTATCGCGTCCGGATCGTACACGGCCGTAGTTGAGCACCGACTGGGTCGCAGCACTGTTCCGGTGCGCATCGTCCGATAACTGCCACCATAGGATTGCGTAGTTTGCGCGCCACTATGCCACGTATCCTCATTACCGGCGGTGCCGGTTTCCTCGGATCGCATCTGTGCGATCGGTTCATCGCAGAAGGCTATCACGTCGTCTGCATGGACAACTTCATCACGGGTTCTCCCGAGAACATCGCTCACTTGATCGGTCACGACCGATTCACGTTGATCAAGCACGACGTGTCCATGTACATGTACGTGGCCGGCGATCTCGACTACGTGCTACACTTCGCATCACCCGCATCGCCTTTCGACTATCTCAAGTATCCGATCCAGACCCTCAAGGTGGGATCGCTCGGTACGCACAACGCATTGGGACTTGCAAAGGCAAAGGGCGCACGCCTGCTGCTTGCGTCGACCAGCGAAGTGTATGGCGATCCGCTCATTCACCCACAGCCCGAATCCTACTGGGGCAACGTGAATCCCGTCGGCATCCGCGGTGTGTATGACGAGGCCAAGCGATTCGCGGAAGCGATCACCATGGCCTATCATCGGTATCACGGTGTGGAGACACGCATCATTCGCATCTTCAACACCTACGGTCCACGCATGCGCGTGCAGGACGGACGTGCCATTCCCGCCTTCATGGGTCAGGCCCTGCGTGGCGAAGACGTGACCGTCTTCGGCGATGGCACACAGACACGTTCTGTGTGCTACGTTGACGATCTGGTGGAAGGGATCTATCGATTGCTCTTGTCCGACATTTCCGATCCGGTGAACATTGGCAATCCGGATGAGATCACGATGAAGGAACTGGCCGAGGAGATCATCGCACTCACGGGATCCACCAGTCGGATCGTGCACACGGAACTTCCGCAGGACGACCCGAAGGTCCGCCAGCCAGACATCACCATTGCCCGAGAGAAACTCGGCTGGGAGCCGCACGTGCAGCGCCGCGAAGGACTTCAACGGACGCTCGTCTATTTCCGCTCAGCACTGCACGTACAAGAGTGAAGACGATGTCGTTCACGGCATTGAACCGTTCTCTGCGAACGTTGTTTCGCAGAAGCACTCCCGAGTACGCCTCTGCCATGTCGATGGTGGCATGCGCACTCTTGGCCGGCGGCAGTATCATCCTCGGTGCCATTCAGCAGTCGCTCATCCTGCAGACCAATGGTCTCATCTCGGTGATCGACATTGGCAATTCCATGCTCTTCCTTGCCGCCGTGCGCCGTTCCATGCGCAATGCCGACATGCAGTTCAACTATGGATACGGCAAGTACGAGAGCCTTGCCATACTCGCAAGTGCAACGTTGCTCATCGTGCTCACCGTGTATACGCTTGGTGAAGCGTGGACCATGTTCAGCAGACCATTGGCCAAGCAGAACACCTTGGTCGTGGTCGCATGGAGCATCACGTCGTTCCTTGTGATGCGATGGAACACACGTCAACTCACGCGCTATGCCGACCGGTTCCACATGCCCATGCTTCGCTACGATGCGGAGCTCTGGCGCTTGGATTCATGGCTGGAGTTGGGTGTGCTCTTGTCGCTGCTCATTGGCGGCGTGTTGTTGTCCATGGCCCAGATCTCACTGGCACGTACGGTGGACGGCATCGCATCGGTGTTGCTCTTGGTCGTATCGCTCAAGGTGCCGCTCACGCATGGCAGGGAGGCGATCAAGCAGTTGCTGGATCGCACGCTTCCGGATTCCATGCAGTTCGAGATCCTTGCCATCATTGCCGAGAACTTCACACACATGTGCGAGTTCAAGGGCGTGCACACACGTCAGAGCGGCAAGGACATCTTCATCGAGATCGACCTCGTGATGCCCTATGACTACACGCTAGAGCATCTCTATCAGTTGGAGCGGCAGATCCTGGAACGTCTGCACGAGAAGTTCCCCACGGCCGTGCCCCGTGTCTACGTCACACCGTGCGATCGCAATTGCATTCGCGACGGTGTGACGCATTGCCCCATCAAACTTGCTGCTGGCCGCTCTTAACGCGGCTTCTTCACTTCGATCTGTACGGTCCGACTCAGGAACCGCTCTTCCGGGGTGTTGTAGGAGTCGATGCCCGGCGGAAATCGATCGGTGGCCACTTCGTCACACTTCAACGACACACGACGTGCAAGATGGCGTTGGATGGACGCGCACACGGCGTCCGCACGTCGTGCCGAGATCTTCTTGTTGAAGTCTGCATTCCCGAGCATGTCCGCATAGCCGCGAACGGTCACGACCGAACCCGCAGGAACCTGATCGACGAACTTCTTGATCTGCTCTTCGGCGATCGGCGTGAGCTTGTCGGAGGCGACCTCGAACAGCGTCAGTGTAAGGCGTTCCATTTCCGTTGCGACGGTATCCTTGCGCACACTGAGCGACGTTGATGCAGAGTCGGACACATTACGAATGGCATCCAACTTCAACGTCACCACCACCGGCACGGCCGCGAGCATCTGATCTGCCTGCGTGGTCGTGAGGTCCTGTGTGATCGACGTCGGAGCGCCCTTTCCTTCCTTCGCGAACAGCACGTTCGTGCCGCTCTTCGCCTCGAGCTTCCAGCCCGTGACGAACTGTGTGCTCGACCCTGTTGGATCGAACAACAACCGAGGCGGCGTGACCGCCCGTGCTTCGTTGAAGCGCTGACGTTTCACCGAGGCGATCAGATCGAGGTTCTCCGTCTCGATCTCCACACGACGGTTCTCGGAGAAGCCTTCTTCGGATGGTTGCCGTGTAGCACGCTCCGGCGCACACGATCCGGACGTTGCCGTCACCACCGTGATGCGATCCGATGCGATATTCCACACCGATGTGAGGTAGGCCTTCACGGTCTCTGCACGCTTGCGAGCAAGCTCGCAATCAGCACCTTCCGTGGTCGGGTCTGCCGTTCCACGCAACCGCACGGTGGCCGTTGGATCGTCGCGCAATCTCGACCCCAAGATGTTCAACACTTCGTGGTGCACTTCTGTTGTGCGTGGTGAAATGGCGTCGACGTTGAATTCGGACGCCTTCTTGATCTGATGATATCGGAACGAGAGCGAGATCGATTGCGATTCGAAGAAGATCACCGGCAGAACAGGAAGAGCTTCGGTCACGAACTGCGTCGACACGGCGATACCGAACACATCCTTCAACGAACCGTTCGGTTCGACGGCCTTCGCGGCGATGGCCGCATGGATGGTGGGCAACACCGGCGTGAACACGGTATCGGTGCGCGATGCCTTTTGCGTGATGAAGATCGTATCTGCGGTTTCTGTTGTGTCCACATACGAACGCTCCACACCTTCCGTGCGACGGTAGAGTTGGTCGGGCTCGATGGAGACCATCGTGGAATCCACCATGAGTTCGCGCCGACGTTCCACCGGCTTTGGCGGCGTTGGTGCATTGGTCGCAAAGGCGATCGAAGCACCGAGTCGAATCGTGTTCGCCTTCCAGTCAAAGCCTTCGACGATATTGCTCAGTCCAAGGCGGTACGTGAGCTCCGGCGTGAGCACCACGGAATTATTTCGTGTGAGCGGGATGTCGTACGACAGCCCTCCCACCACGCCACCGTGCCACTGCGGAAGACCCGTGAGCGTTTGATCGGTTGTTGCATTGCGAACGCGCTGACCGTTCTCGAACGTGCCGTTCGATGGTTCGACCAAGGTCTCCTTCTGCGAATACGTGGGTGACAGCATGGTGCCCATGCCGTAGCCTACGAGGAGGCGCAGTGGACCGGCGATGCGCACATCTGCCATGAGCTCTGCACCGAGCCAGTTCATCGATACGTCAAGCGAATGTTCCGACACACCGGCCACTTGACCGCTGAGCAGAAGGTTCTCGTCGGTGGTGAAGGCGCCGGACATGGGAATGAACGACCCACGCAACGACAAGCGAAACACCTTGGTGAACTCTTGGCGGACGAAGATCGAACCGGCCGGACCAAAACCCGTGGCCGTGGTGTATTCTGTGCAACAGGTTGGAGCGTTCGGCAACAGGAAGTTGCCGTTATGCATCGTCATGGCACCATAGGCCGACACGCCCACACTAAAAAGCCATACGCTGTCGGGCGGCGTCCAGTCGTCCTGTGCGGATGCGCGATGAAGAAGGCCAATGGAAAGGAGGAGAAGGAGGAGCTTTGTTCTCATGGCGTTAGTCCTTTACAACAAGAAGGACCTTGCGATCCGTGGGTGTTGTAAGAACCAGCACATATCTGCCGGAAGGAAACTGCTGCACATCGATCATACGTTCTACCGTGCGCGCTTTCTCTTCGTCGGAGGTGGCCACATCGGAATAGACCGTTCGACCGAACATGTCGTACATGGTCACCGACGTCGGACCGGTCTCGAGCAACGATGCATGAATGCGCAGCGTCTTCTCTGCCGGTATCGGGAAAGCGGAGAATCGCACGCGAGCACTGTCCGAGATATAGAGTCGCGTCACACCGCCTGCTCTGCATTGGCCGCGCACCAGGATCTCGCGCGACACCGTGTCGATGCGTACAAGTGTCCACGCACCGTCGACCAGTGCCGACGTCACACGCACGCGCGTGACGGAGTCGGCTCCGAGTGTTGCCTTGAAGGGCAAGGAATAGAGCTGACCTTGCACATACGGAAGCGGCACCGGCTTCAAGGTGACGATCGCATATCCCAATGAGTCGCGTTGCGACTCCACGACAGTGCGATCCTTCAGGTCCATGATCGAACCATCATACGTGACCGTTACTGTCACCGTGTTCGGCTTCACGATATCGAGATACAGACCATTGCTCATCTCGACGTTCACGGTGAAGTCGTCTCCGATCGAGACCGTATCACCGGTGGTGGAGATCAGGGCAGAGGCGGGAGGTGGCGGGGCGATGGAGAACGTACCGTTCGACACATCTTCTTGAATGACGATATCGCGGATCTGCCACACGGCAGCTGTGCCATCCTCCGACGTGGTGAGCACACGACCGCCTTCGGGACTCCACTTCACGAGGTGCACCGGTTGACGATGCGGCAACAAGCGCACAAGAGCGCCCGTGGCCATGTTGAACACGCGAGCATTGTTGTCGGAGTAGGAAGCGGCCACGAACTGACCGTCTTGGCTCACACTCACGGTGGTCACTCGACCTTTGCCACCACCGAACGAACGGATGCGTGCACCGGTGGTCGCGTCCCATAGGATCAGCAGACTGTCGCTCATGCCCGTTACCACATAGCGGTTGTCGGGCGTGAACGTCACCGCATACATTCCCTCGTTATCCGTGTCGCGAAGCGTGTGCAACAATGCTCCACCATTCGCCACATCCCAGATGCGCGTCGTGGCATCACCACCGGCCGTCGCTGCCAACGTTCCATCCGGAGAGAAGCAGCCTTGTTGCAATCCAACTTGATGTCCGTTGAGTTGCAGTGGCAGACCGATGCCACGATTCCAGACACGACCGATATTGTCGTCGGAACACGTGATGATCTTCGTGCCTTGAGCGTTCCAGCGAAGGTCGTTCAACGTCCGCGCATGTGTATACGTGGTGACCAGCGAACCGTTCGACAGTTGGAAGAGACGACCACGATTGTCGCGTGCAGCCGTGGCGAGATAGGCGCCTGTGACATCGAATCGAGCAATGGTCAGCTCGTCGAAGTGCTTGGTGAATGTTCGAAGCTTGGTAAAGGTCGTGTCTTCCCACAGAACGGCCGTGCTATCGGTCGATCCCGTGACCAGCGTGTGGCCGTCGACATTCCAGTCTACGGTGTTCATACGGAAACCGATAGCGGGATCCATCTGTCCGATCTTCACACCGGTGCGGGCATACCATACGTGGGCATTCGTCCCTGCACTGATCACGCGCGTTCCATCCGGTGACCATGCGGCATCGGTCACGTCGGAGAAATGTTCTTGATACTTGATATCATCCTGCAACGTTGGCCGGCGGAACTGCAAGGCCTTGATGCGGTACGTGGTGGCGAGGATGGGGTTCTTCTGTTTCCAGTCGTATCGAAGTCCGGTAGCGGAATCGGCAAGGATCTGCCACGTGGCGCCATTGTCGACCGTGTACTCCAAACGAACCTTCGTGGTGTCGGCAACACCCGTCCACTCCACTACGATCACGGAGTCTCGGTTCGTGTAAAAGATCTCGCCCCCGTTCGGGCGTACAACGCGAAGACTGTCTTGCGCATTGGTCGTACTCCATAGGACGACCAGGCACAGACCCAACACAAGTCGATTCATAGTTCCCCTTACAACTGCCGTGTGTGTGTGTCTCGAAAGTTACATCATTACCACGTGTTGCCAAAAGGGAACACGCTAGAATGGTGCGTCGGGAGGCGCCAGATACGGCGGTTCTTCGGCGGCCTCGAAGGCGGCATGGTGGTAGGACAGATCGTGGAAGCGCGCCAGGTCCTTGTTGTAGAACAACCGCACGTCGCCTGTGGGACCATTCCGTTGTTTGCCGACGATGATCTCGGCGATGTTATCGGTCGACGTGCCGTCTTCGAACTTCTCGATCTTGTAGTACGACGGACGGTGGACGAACATCACCACGTCGGCATCCTGCTCGATCGAGCCTGATTCGCGAAGGTCCGACAGCATCGGACGTTTGTCTGCTCGTGATTCAAGTGTACGGTTCAACTGCGAAAGGGCGAGCACCGGAATATCGAGCTCTTTTGCCACTTGCTTGAGGGTGTGGGAGATCACGGAGATCTCTCGTTCACGACTCTCTGCCTTTGGTGCATGCATGAGCTGCAAGTAGTCCACCACAACAAGATCGATCTTGTGTTCCATCTTCATGCGGCGGCACTTCGCGCGAAACTCCACCGGAGAGAGCGCAGCACTGTCGTCGATGTAGATCGGCGCATTCATGAGCTTGTCGACCTTCTTGACGATGTTCTGCATATCGTTCTGGGAGAGCTGACCCGAACGAAGCTTCTGCAGATTGATCTCGCTATCGGCACTGATCAAACGCAACACCAGCTGGTGGGCCGACATTTCCAGCGAGAAGAACCCTACCGCCTTGCCACGCTCCGCAGCCTCGCGAGCGATCGACAATGCAAAGGCCGTCTTCCCCATCGATGGGCGGGCAGCAAGGATGACAAGGTCTGACGGCTGCAAGCCGCTGAGCATCTGGTCGAGATGCGTGAAGCCTGTCGGAACACCCGTCACGCCGTCCCCTTCCGTGCTCATCTGGAAGATCTTGTCGATGGCATCGCGGGTGAGCTTCTTCATGCCGGAGTACGAACGTTTCAAGCGTCGCTCGGCGACCTCGAAGATGCGCTGCTCTGCATGGTCCACTTCGTCGAGCGCGTCGGTGGTCTCATCGAAACAGTCGGCAATGATCTGCCCTGCCACCTTGATCAATGACCGTTTCAAGTAACGCTCGAGCACGATGCGTGCGTGGTGCTCGACGTTGGCGGCCGTGACCGTGCGTGTGCTGATGTCGGTGAGCGTGAACATCCCGCCAACACGCTCAAGATCTCCGTTACGACTCAGCTCGTTGTTCAGCGTGATCAGGTCGATGGTGACGCCACGTTCGAACATGGACGTCATCGCCTTGAAGATGGTCTCGTGTTTATCGTGATAGAAGCACTCTGCTTGGAGCACTTCGAGCACCTTGCTCACCGCTTCCTTCTCCATGAGCATGGCACCCAGCACGGCCACTTCCGCCTCGGTGGAGTGCGGAGGGATGTTGCCGGTGAGTTCATCGATCGAGAGGACGTTGGCGCGGGAGCCTTGTCGTACAGTATCCATTCTTCCAACTTACGAAACGTGACAGCGTGGATAGACGCGACTTATACGCCCCATGTACACATCGGGCGAAGCTTCTTCCACATCTTGTACACAGGGGTGTTAAGGGATGACGATCTCTCGTCGGAGTTCGGCGGAAGCGTAGAGCGCTTCGACGATCTTCATGCGTTCCACGGCCTCGCTGACGGTGGAGATCATGGGCGTGATCCCTCGGATCGAGGTCACGAAATGCTTGAGTTCGGTTTCGTAGGTCTTGCGATAGACGGCCATGGAGGCCTTGGGCTGTGCCGGCTGAATGGTCTGAAATTCATTCCCGGCCCGCTTCACAAGCTTGAACGGATTGATGAAGGCGCTTCCCTTCTTCCCGAAGACATTGCAGTAGTAGAGGTCTTCGGCGCGCATGAGCGACCAGCTTGTTTCGATCGTGGCCACGGACCCGTTCTCGAAGTGGAGCATGGCCACCACGACGTCTTCCACGCCCTTGGTCTCGTGACGGAACATGGAGCAGTCCACACTGCGCACACGACCGAAATTGAAGACGTGCAGGATCATGTCGATGACGACGATACCGAGGTCCACCAACACACCACCACCGCTCTTCTCTTCCTGCGCCAACCAGCGCGCATCCGTGCTACGCTGCTTCACCCATCCTGCCTTCACGTAGTAGATCTGACCGATCTCGCCACGATCGATGGCATTCTTCATGTGCACCACATCCGGACGGAATCGATGATTCATGCCCACCATCACTTGCACGTCGTGCTCGATGGCTGCATTGCGAATATCGAGGGTCTCTTGTAGCGTACGTGCGGCGGGTCGTTCAACAAAGACATGCTTGTTCGCATGGATCGCCGTGAGTGCGGTCTGTGCATGGGCATCGGTGCTCGTGGTCACCACCACGGCGTCAACGTCGGCAAGGGCAACAGCATCTTCGACCGACTTGCAGACATGCGGGATCGAATACCGCTCTGCGAGAATGCGTGCCTTGGAAACGTTCTTATCCACGATGGCCACGAGCTTGGCATGTGGCAAGGTGGTAAGGAGCGGAAGGTGGATGTTCTGGGCGATGTTGCCAGCGCCGACGAGTGCGATGCCTACGGTGTTCATGGCGCTAATTTACGAAGTCCGTGATGGCGGAGAGCACACGATCCGCACTGATCTTGGTCATGCAGTGAAAATGATGCTTCGGACACGATGCTCGACCGATATGCGAGCATGGTCTGCATGGCAGGTCCACCTCGACAATGGTGTTCGGTACTCCGTACGGGGCAAAGCCAAGCGCCGACACCGATGAGCCGAAGACCGCCACCACAGGGAGTCTGCGAGCCGTTGCCAAGTGCATCACGCCAGTATCGTTCGTGACGGCAAGGTCACAGCTATCGAGCGCGGCAATGGTCGAAGCAAGCGACGTGGCCCCATCGGCCCGCTCGATCCTTCCCGAGGAATGCGCTACGATCTCGTCGCCGATGGCCACATCGTTCGGTCCACCCACGAGCACACACGTTGCATCCATCACCTGCGTGAGCATCGTGCACAGCGCCGCATATCGTTCGGCCGGCCATCGTTTCGTGAAGTGCTGCGCGCCCGGAGCGATGGCAATGCGAAGAGGTCCGCCTTTCGAAATGGATCGACGTTGACGTGTGTCGGGTCCGTAATACCCTTGCACTCGGTCCTGTTCGGTCCACACATCCGGTCCGGCCACATCAAGGGCCAACGCATAGGCCGCCATGGTCGCGCGATACCGATCGACGATCGGCATCACCACATCGGGCTTGCGCTTCAGGTAGACCAAGGCAAGTTTCTCGAGACGATGCTTGTCGAGCATGACGAGATCTCGACCAAGTCCTTTGCGAAGGATGCGCGATCGGACGTTGTTCTGCAGGTCCACCACGAGGTCGTACTGTCCCCCGCCCAACGACTCGCGCATCGACAGCTTGAGATCGTCCGCCGTTGCATCCGGATCGTGCACGTCCCACTCCCACAGGGTGGACACGTTGGGATCGAAGCGCCAGACCTCTGCAAAGCGCTCTTGTACACAGACGTCGATGCGTGCATCGGGATAGGACCGACGGAGCTGGCGGACCAATGGCGACGCGAGGATCACATCGCCCATTGAGGATAGTCGGATGAGGAGGATTGAATGCACGGTGCAATTTCAGATATTTGCGGCAGTTCTCACCACCACGACAACGGCACTTCCTATGAAATTCTCCGTAGAACAAGACGACGAGCTGGTAACCTTCACGCTGAAGGAGCCACGACTTGACTCCACCACTGCACCAGAGGTCAAGAGCGAACTCCTGATCTTGTTGCAGGAGGGCATCAAGGCCATCATCATCGATCTGTCGAACGTGGAGTTCTGCGACAGTCAAGGCCTTTCCGCCCTGCTCCTTGCCCATCGCCAGATGAAGGAGTCGGAAGGGTTCGTGTTGTTGGTAGGGGTGAACGAGAACGTGCGCAACCTCCTTCGCATCTCGCAGATCGAATACTTGTTCGAATTCCACGATACGGTAGAAGCTGCAGTGGCCTCGCTGGAGGGCTGATCAGTTCAGCTCGACGCCGGCCTGGTCTGTCTTTGGGGGGAGTGGCAACGAGCCAGGGATGCCCATGAGTGGGAAGTCCTTGCGCAGTGGATAGAGCTGCTCGCCGTTCTCGTCCATGAAATCTTCCGGCATGTAGAACCGGCGCAGGTCCGGATGGCCGTCGAAGATCGTACCGTACATGTCGTACGTTTCGCGCTCGTACCAATTCGCACTTTCCCAAATGTCCACCACGGTCGGTACGTGGGGGTGGGACTCCTGTACAGGTACGTTCACGCGCACACGTGCCTTGTTGCCCAGTGAATACAGCATGTAGACCACATGGAACCGATCGGTCTTCGTCAACCAATCGATGGCCGTGATATCGATCAGCATGTCGAATTGCGTGATCGGATTTTCCTTGAGCTCCGTCATCACCTCGATCAGCTGTTGCGGCTGCACCACAAGGGTGAAGTCGCCATGATGCTCGATGGTCGTGATGTTCGTCGCAACGTTCGTTGCAACACTCAGGATCTGCTCGTTCGTAAGGCTCATGGGGCTACCTACTTTTTGGGCACGGTGTGGAAGACATGGTCCCACAATGGATTGCTCACGCCATAGCCGTGATCGCCATCCACGTAGTGATGCTTCATGTGATATTGCTTCAGGAACTTCCCGATCCGACCACGCATGGGCATGTGATGCGTTGCATAGTGGATCATGTCGTAGGCCAGATATCCGGCGATGAATCCGGAGAACAGCCCCAGATAGTAGTCGCCGCCAAGTGGCATGAGAAGGATGCGGAAGAGGAAGTAGAAGACGATAGCGATCGGAACACTAATGCCCAACGGCATCACCAATCGTGTACTGTCTTGCGGATAGTCGTGATGCACGCCGTGCATGATGAAGTGCAGTTTCTTGCCGGCAGCGGACTTCGGATGATAGTGGAAGACGAACCGATGCAGGATATACTCCGACAAGGTCCACAAGAAAGCGCCAGCCACAAAGAACCCTGCCGTGGCAAGGATCCCCTCTGCCATGGCGCATAGAACGAACAGACCGATGATCACCGGTGACCATGCGATCACGGGAACAGACCAATGAATGTGCGAGAAGAACTCCAAAAAGTCGCTCTTGAACATCCGCACGGATTCGTCTTTATTCGAAACGAAGGTTTTTGCCATAGTTGATACTCCTCTCTTGCGAGTCTGCAAAATTACGAAGGAGTGACCTATTTCAGGCCCATGGCCTTGTGCATGTCTTCGCCATAATCCGAGTAGAATTCCTCACCGGCCTTGATATCGCGGATGGCGACCACCCAGATGCGATTATCGATGTTCACGTACTCCGTATTGGGCTTGGAGTGGGATCCGTGATAGTCGCATACGTATCGTGCCACGCCGGACGAGGTCTTGCCGGCATCGAGGACGTACCGCGCCGAGAGCGAGATGCCGTAGGAGCCCATGGCATCGTCGGCATACTTGGCATCATACTCCTTTTGGGTGAGCTTCTCGCCGCGGTACTCCACAACGTGTTCGCCCTTCTTGAACGGGCGGACGGCATAGAGACCTAGCCCTGCACCCTTGATCTTGGATGGTGCCACACGTACTCCGAGAACGGTTTGCGTGTGCTGTGCGCAATAGGGATGCGTGGTGGTGGTTTTGCGTTGGCAGCGGCCCTTGGGTCCGTCGAAGGCACACTGCGCCGTGATGTTGATGCTGTGTCGTTTCATAGGGCGCGAATATAGCGATGGGCGCCCTGCTTTACGTGATATCATACCGGGGACAAGTACGATTCTCACACAGGACGCCCATCGGGAAAGGAGGGGTGTGTTCCTAGAGCTCGACCTCGCATGCCACAAAAAAGTTACGCCGTGCCAACGGATAGAACTCTTTCCCGTTGCCACCGGCGATCGCCAGCCGGTCCGTGAGGTTGTTCACCTGCATCTTCAGACGCAGGGCAGGCAATGGTCCTAGTTGACGGAGCTCATAGGACAATGTTCCATTGAGGATGAGCATGGGGTCGATCTTGTTGTCGGCATATCCGACCTCGGCCCGACCGATATCGGCACCGAAGTTGTCGGTGTACATCGTCCCCACATACTTCGTGGTGAGTCCCACGGACAGTCCCTCAACGGCATAGATGAAGCCCACGTTCGCCAGCACGTCCGGGAATCCTGCAATGCTGTTACCCGCAAGCGAGAGGACGCCCGACGTGGTCTGATAGTCGTAGTCGACGATGGTGTTGCGACTGATGGTGGTGTTGCCCCACAACGTCAGCGTCCCGGCACTGTTCTGCATGGCGATCCATCGTGCCTGCAGCTCCAATCCCATGTGCCGCGTTTGGGGTGCATTCCCTTCGATCGGAACGCCGAACACATCACGTTGACCATTCTTGACGAGTTCGTCCGTGAACGACATCACGTAGACCGTACCCGTGAGGTGCAACCGCGACGTTGCATAGGTGTACTGCGCTTCGAGGTCGAGCATGTGCTCCGGACGTACCAAGGGCGACGAGAAGTCATACCGACGCCCCCCGCCCGCCGTATCGACCGCGAACAACGGCCCCTGCCCCGAGAACCAGTATCCATCGGCATAGTAGAGGTTCACCATGCGCGGCTCGCGCGACGTGTACGCCGCTGTGAACAAGGCATGCTGTTGTTCATCGATATTCCAGTTCACGCCCACCCGAGGGTTGGCGAACACATAGTGCACGTTAAAGACATCGCCTCCGTTCCCTGCCACCGTGCCGCCCACCGTTTCATACGAAGGCGATACGCCCAACTGCCGTTCATTCGTGATCCCATACCGATGGTGTACCACTTGCAGCTCAGTGTTCAGCGAGACGTTGTCGGAGAGTTGCCAGAGCTGCCGACCGAACGCTGACTGAATGTCGCGTTCCCCATCGTACGAATAGAACTGCTGATCGGGATCATACCCCGCGGGAAGACCATCTGCATAGCGCAACGATCCCGTGTGCACACTGCGATGGAATC
The DNA here is from genome assembly GCA_044224925.1 of Kapaibacterium sp. (SeqCode). GTDB lineage: Bacteria > Bacteroidota > Ignavibacteria > Kapaibacteriales > Kapaibacteriaceae > Kapaibacterium. The sequence continues at coordinate 128,474 of JBGAJM010000004.1, read as the reverse complement.
GAACCTCGGCACCTACCGTGAGCTCACCGGCCGCATTCGCCCACACCATCCGCGGGATCCATCCGCCCTGACGATTGTCCACGTAGGCACGCACCAGCGCATTCCCGAATCCGGGGGCAAGGGCCGTGTCAAGGCCAAAGGCGGCAGGGCCGGCCCACGATGCATCGTAGTCGAAGAAGCCGGCGCCCGTGTAGTAGAAGGCCGACGACTTGAACGTGAGCGCATCGTTGATGTACCAATCGTTGAGAAGCTCCACATGCGGCTGCGAGAAGTTCTCGATCTCTTGCGGACGGCGTGCAACGGTATAGGCGAGGTCTCGACCAGTTGAGTCGTACGCCCAATCGCTCAGGTTGCGCTGACGGAGCGATGCATCGAGCGCCCACTCTTTGGGCAGTCCGGTATAGGCAAGACCGTCGGCGATCGGTCCACCGAACACATTGATCTGCGTCGTGAACGTGGAATCGAACCGCGCAACACTGAAGAACCAACTTGTGAGCTGAGCCCACGACAGATCTCGATAACCAGACGAGTTGATGCGCGAGATCCGACCGTACACTGCGTACTTGTCAACAAGACCCGAAGAAAACTCCAGGGAGTACTTCGATGCCGCCGGTGTGGAATCCGGCAATCCTTGCTGCCAGCCAAGTCCACCCGTCAGCTTGACCATGCGCTTGTTCGCAAAGTTCGTCGTCGTCATGTTGATACTGCCGCCAATGGCCGCCGCACCATAGTTGATCAATCCCGCACCGCGCTGCACCTGGATCGTCTCGAGATTCGAGGCAAGGTCCGGGAAATTGATCCAGTACACATTGTGATCCTCGGGATCGTTCTGCGGAATGCCGTTGATCAGTACGGCGATCCGACGTTGATCGAACCCACGCATGGTGAGATTCGTGTAGCCGATACTATTTCCGTTCTCGGAATAGAAGATCGTGCTCGGCATGTCGGCGAGAAGTTTCGCCATATCCGTCACGGTGTACTGCTTCTGCAGCTCCACACGCGTGATCTCGGAGAAGACCACCGGTGTCTGCCGTTCGATGGCCTTGACGGTGGTAACGGTGATGGCCGGCACTTGCACGACCTTGGTGGAATCGGTCTTCGCCGCAGAGAGTGCGACGGCGAAGGACATGGCGAACGCTGTCGCCAACAAACGTGGAAGCATGGACGCTCCTTGTGATGAAACAAAGAATACGTCCGTTAGGAGGGGGCCGTTTCCCTACGCCGGTATTACCCGGATCAGGTGCCAGAGTGTGATCTCAGCCATCGCAATGCGACAGCACCTCTAACGGAATCGTTGCAAACCTACGCCGTTCGCTGGAGAGTTGCGTAGTTTATCGCCATGCGATCTCTTCTTGCGGTGTGGTTGGTACTGTGTGTGGCCCTTGCCTCCACGGCCGTTCTCGATCCTCATGGCGCCATGACGCCCGATTCCGCGAACTACTGCAGAGTTGCATCCGGCATCGCCAGTGGCAATGGGCCGACCGTTGTGGTCGGCACGGAACGCCTATGGTACTCCACGCATCCGCCTGCCTATCCGGCAGCGATCGCTGTCGTTCATCTGCTGACCGGTGTGTCCACGTTCTGGGCCTCGAAGCTCGTACAGATGTTGTGCATGCTCGGCATCCTCGTTGCTCTTCGCAAGCCGCTTGGCGCCTATGCCCTCGTCCTTCCCATCCTGATGGTGTGCGATGCAACGTGGACGTTGTTCCTGTATTCCTGGAGCGAGCCATTGTTCATACTGAGCGCCGTGCTGGTTGGTCTTGCGCTCGCGTCGCTCTGGGAGCGCCCCACATGGTCCGCCGCTCTCATGCTCGCCCTTGCGTCAAGTGTGGGGATTCTCACGCGCTACAGCGGCATTGCCATTCCCCTCGTGATGGTCGTTACGGCGATCCTCGCGCTTCGTGCTCGCAAGAACGCGTGGATGCACATCACCCTTGCAACGATCATTTGCGGAATAGCCGGTGCAACGGACATTTGGTACAACGTGCATCGAGGGTACAGTGCAACGGGGATCCGACAGGCCGCGTCGGAGTCGGTATTGGAGATCGCCGGGCAGTTGGCACAGGCCATGATCCGGCCACTTGTCTTCATTCCGGTACCGAACGGACCATGGAAACTCGCGCTCTACGGACTGCAGGCATTGTTCGTCGTGGTCTCTGCCATCATCATCGTGCGATCGATCCGTCATCGTGCATTGTTCCGCCGTGCCACCCTCACACCTCGTGTTGCTACCTTTCTTGGACTCGGCCTTGCCATCACGGCCGTGACCGTGCTTCCGCGCTTTGCCGTGGCAATGGACACGATCGGTCTGCGCTTTGTTGCGCCCGGTGCTTTTCTCTGCGCCATCGGCATGCTGTTCTGGTGGAAAGAGCAGGAGATGCGACTTCCACGTCCCACCACGGTGATCATGATCACGTCCGTCATTCTCGTCTGCGGAACGGCCGTGCGGTCGAAGTCGTGGCTGATCCCCTATGGCACCGTGCACACGTATCTCACCACGCAAGACAGTGTGCTGCAGAAGTATCGCGACGTGCCAGACTCGTCCATCGTCCTCTTCGGCAACGACCACATTCGCTATCTGCGTCCCTCGATCCACACCGACAACCCACTCACCACGCCATGGGCACGGTCGCAAGAGAGCATGACCGACTTCCTGAAGAGAATGCATACCTACAGGCCGCGGGGTGTATTCATGGACACCGTTCGAGACGTCGACATCTATCATCCGTCCGTGCGTGCTTTTGCCGACTCGCTTCATAACCCCTCGGTCATCGTGCGATTGTGGTAAATTCGCACCATGGATACATTCATCATCGAAGGCGGTACGCGTCTTCAAGGTCACGTCAAGATCTCCGGCGCGAAGAACGCATCATTGGCCATCATGCCAACCTGCCTCCTTGCTCCCGGACATTTCCACCTTTCCAACACGCCGAACAACCGCGACGTGTGGACGTTCAGTCGGCTCCTCGGCTCGCTTGGCGTTCATGCGGAATTGAACGACAACATCCTTCACCTTGACTCTTCGAACATCACCAGCTTCGAAGCTCCGTACGAGCACGTCAAGAAGATGCGTGCCTCGATCTACGTGCTGGGACCGCTTCTTTCCCGCTACGGTCAGGCCAAGGTCTCCCTTCCCGGCGGCTGCAACTTCGGTCCACGTCCCGTTGACCTCCACCTCAAGGGCATGGAGAAGCTCGGCGCCGAGATCACGCTCGAGGGTGGCTACATCAATGCACGCGCTCCAAAGGGAAGGCTGCAAGGGGCAAGGTTCCATTTCGATATTTCAAGTGTTGGCGCATCGGTGAACGTGATCATGGCGGCCGTCCTTGCACAAGGACATACCACGCTCACGAATGCCGCGCTCGAACCCGAGGTCACATCGCTTGCGCGCATGCTGAACAAGATGGGCGCGAAGATCGAGGGCATCGGTACAACGACGCTTGAGATCCAGGGTGTGGACGAGCTCAAGCCCGTGAACGAAGAGACCATACCCGATCGTATCGAGGCAGCGACCTTTGCACTGGCCGCCGCACTCACGCGCGGCAACGTCACGCTCGACAACGTCAACCCGTACCACCTTACCTCCGTCGTCCAAAAGCTCGAAGAATCGGGTGCCACGGTCGACGTCACGGGTGAATCCATGCAAGTGACGATGGACGACGATCCGGAACCGGTAGACATCACAACGGCAACCTATCCCGGCTTCCCTACCGACACGCAGGCACAGTGGGCCGCCTACATGTTGCGTGCGAAGGGATCGGCACGGATCACGGACACGATCTATCCCACGCGTTTCGGCTACGTGCCAGAACTGCACCGCCTTGGTGCGTCCATCGAAGGCGGAGATGCGTACTGCATCGTCAAGGGTGGGCATAAGCTCACAGGCGCCACGGTGATGAGCAGTGACCTGCGTGCAAGCGCCAGTCTTGTGATGGCCGCAATGATCGCCGAAGGAACGAGCGAGGTTCTGCGAGTCTATCACATCGATCGCGGTTACGAGAGCATCGAGAAGAAGCTCAACTCCCTGGGTGCGCGCATTCGCAGAGAACGAGCGAAGGAAGAATGACCGTGCGCGTGCTTGGTGCCGTCGTACTAAGTGTGCTCCTCAGCGCCTCACTCGTTGCGCAATCCTTACAGGAGAAGCAGCGGGAACTCCAACGCATGCGTGCTTCCATCGAGGCCACGCGGCAACGCATCGAGTCGCTCAACCATCGCGAATCGTCCACTATGCGATCGCTCTCGTCGTATCAACGACAGAGCTCGCGTCTTGCATCGTACATCGCAGAGCTGGAGCGCGACCTTCAGGCGTTGCAGGATTCGGCCACCGTGGTCGAACACGAATTGCAGAACACGCAAACATCCCTGCAGCGGGCCGAGCATTCCTACAATTCGATCACACGTGCGATGATGGACCTTCGCACGCGGGAATCGGGCGTCCCGCAAGCATCGCTCGAACGTACCGAAGTGTACAAGGCGCTCAGCGCGTCGCTGGCACACTACCGTCGACAGATGATCTCCCTGCAAGACTCGTTGGCAGAGCAACGCACACTACTGGCAGAATACTCGCAAACGCAGAGCAGCGTGATCGCTGCGAAAGAACGTGAGAAGAAGCAGCTTGCGACCACGATCACCAAGTCGCGCTCAGAGATCGAGCGCATTCGTGCCGATAAGGACCTCCTCCGCAGAGAACTCGCCAAGAAGCAGGCCAGCGTGGCAACATTACGTTCGATGATCTCCGACCTGGTGTCGCGCGAAGAACGCAAGCGCAAAGCCGAGCGTGCGCAACGCAAGTCGCAGCAGCGCACCGAGCCACGGATCGCAGACTCGCGCACCTCAGAACGGAACGAACCCTCCGTCTCCACCGGTGGCGATCTTCCGGGCGGGTATGCAGGGAATTCTCTGCCGTGGCCCACGGCATCACGACAGCTCTTGCACGGCTATGGAACGTATCGGAGTCCGGAGACCGGAACAACATTCGAGAACCCCGGCATCGACATCAAGGCACCCATGGGGAGCAGCGTGCTTTGTGTTGGCAGCGGAGAGGTCTCTAGTGTGAGTTGGCTTCCGGGATTCGGATCGCTGGTCATCGTTGACCATCGCAATGGGTTCCGCACTGTGTATGCGAACCTCGCCAATGTGAATGTTCGCCAAGGAAGTGCCGTGCGCGCAGGAACACTGTTGGGCACGAGTGGCGAGAGCGTCGATGGATCGTTCGTGCATTTCGAAGTGTGGCGCGGACGTGAACGCGCGAACCCGCTTACTTACTTGCGCTAGCGGCCTTGTTCTCGATATCGAGATAGGAACGGATCTGCTGGGATGCTTGTGTGTTCTTCATGCGATCGTACGATACGATGAGCATGCCACACATACGATCGCGATAGGCCGTTCGCTTCTGCCGGTCCGACACCTGCATCCACGCCCGCTGTTCGTAGGCACGACGGAGCAATCGCACAACACTGCTCGGACTCTTGGCACTGTCGGCCGCGGCCTTGTTCACAAGATTGGACAGTCGGCGCTCATACGTTTCCGACGTGACGGCAATACTGTCCAGCCCCAACCGATGGATCTTGTAATCGATCTCGCGATTGATCTCGTTCACATTCTCCGCAGAGAAATCATACATGGTGAACTTGGCGATCACGCTTGGTTTGAGGCGGACCCACACGTTGGAAGGATCGCGAGGGAAGCCTTTTGCGCGCATCGCTTCGAAGATCTGCTGACAGGCATCGTAGGAAAGATTCGTTTCGACGAGGGCCAGTGCGGCACGTAGTGCAATGTCGCCAACGATATCATCGGTCTTATCGAAGTGCTTGAGCACTGCCTGCCGAATGAACTGTCCTTGATTGTAGGATCGCTGGAAGTCGCCACTACGATAGGCTTGCCGTGAACGCAGCACGCGAAGCGTGGAGGCCGCATTCTCCTTGTAGCCCAGGAGTTCCAGGAGTCCGATGGCCTGCGAGAATCCGAACTCGATGTAGTACTCGATGCGCTGACATCCCGTGATCTCGGTCACGGCCTTGAGATAGGCCTGCCGACCTCGGTTGGCCCGTACGTTCGTGAGCTTGTTCAATCCCGTGGAATCTTCGAAACCCGCATCGAACGGTGTGTCGCGCGGGATCGAGATGATCTCGATGCAGCCGCTATCCAGGAAGAATCGCACCAAGTGATTCGCATCGGCATGCCCCATCGGGTCACCCAAGCGAGAATCCACGCCCGTGACCATCACGTTCACGACACGACCGCCCATCTGCGGGAACGCATCGTTCTTGAGCGTGATCATCGTATCGTTCACGTTGAACTGCGTCGTGTCGACGCCATCTTCATTGATGTTCTTATCGGCCTTCTTCGCCGCCGCCGAGTCAAGCGTCGGTGAGGACGCCACGTTCATGCCTTTTCACGCTCCAATCGTTTGGCCTCGTCCCAAAGCGCATCCATTTCTGCAAGGCTCATCTCTTCGAGTTGCCGCCCTGCCTCCCTTGCTTTCACCTCGATATACTGGAAGCGGCGCATGAAGGTGTTCGTCGTTCCATGCAGGGCATCTTCTGCGATGAACTGCTCATGACGTGCGGCATTGACGAGAGCGAACAACACGTCGCCGAACTCACGCTGCATGGCAACGGCATCGCCGCGCTCCACTTCGGCGCGCAGCTCGCGGATCTCTTCTTCCACTTTGTCCCAGACCAACGCTTTGTCGTCCCAGTCGAATCCGGCATTAGCGGCCTTCTCCTGCACACGTTGCGCGCGCAGGGCGGCGGGGAGGGCTTTAGGAACGCCGTCGAGGATGGACGTGCGTCCTTCCTTCATTTTGAGCTTTTCCCAGTTCTCGAGCACCTTGGCCTCGTCGGCGGCCACCTCGTCACCGAACACATGCGGATGTCGATTCACCAGCTTCTTGAATTCGTTGTCGATCACATCGATCAACGAAAAGGCCCCACGTTGCTCGGCGATCACGGCATGCATCACCACGTGCAGGAGCAGGTCACCGAGTTCCTTGGAGAACTCTTTGTCGTCCTTTGCCGCAATGGCCTCAAGCGTTTCATACGCCTCTTCGATCAGCAAGTGCGAGATGGACTCGTGCGTTTGCTTCATGTCCCACGGACATTGGGCGCGCAGAATGCGAACAAGCTCCACAAAGGAGCCCATGTACTGCAGCAGGTCCTGCGGGTCCTTGGGAGTCGGGATCGGAGTTGGCATAGAGGGCAAAGATACGGAGCCGCACCGCGCCTACCGCACAAGGAGGTGGGTCGCATACCCCACGGAGATCATCACCGTGAACGAGATCGCAAGGCGCCATGCAAAGGCGAAGGAGCCCGCGGTGGCTGCCAGGACCACCTTGAACAGGGCATTCGCGATGAAGGCGATCAGGAGCGCACCCGAGCCGATGCCGATGGTGTCGGGCTGACCGGTCACGAGGTTGGATGCGGCCAGGGCGATCGAGTCGGTGTCGACCAATCCACCGATGGCACTTGTGACGAGAAAGGCACCACGACCGAACCAGGCAAGGGCGACCTTGCTGATCAGGATGATGACCACCACTGTAGTGGCGAGTTTGAGCGCCGGAAGTAAGGCGAAGGGGTTACCGGATTCGACGAGCAGAGAGCGGCTCTCTGCCACATCCTTTGTCCGGATCAGCATGGCAAACAAAAGTCCGGCTGTCATCGCGGCCATGAACGGTAGCAACAGATGTTGGGCGAGCGTCGGACCAACAACGAAGACGAGCAAGAGCACACGTGGGAACTGGATGGAGTTGGCCACCGTGGCAGACCGCCATGCTTCGAGCGTTCGCGAACGATCGGCATGGACCAGACGTGCGATAGATGCTGTTGCCACCGTTGTCGACGCCAGTCCGCCAACGAAGCCCGTAAGCAGAAGTCCCTTCTTTGTCCCAAGGAACTTCTCGAGGAAATACCCCACGTAGGAGATCGAGGAGGCGAGGACGATGAAGAGCCAGAACTGCGTTGGAACGAAGAAACCATACCATCCGAACTCCCCATGCGGGAGCAGCGGATAGATCACGAAGATCAGGGCAAGGAATCGCACGGTGTCGGCGAATTCCATGTCGGTGAGCGTCTCGTGAAAGAACTTCTTCACCTGTCCCTTCACCACCAGCACCAGGGTGAGAAGGATGGCCATGGAGGCGGCAAGGGAGATGGAACCGGGATACGGTCGCATCGAAGCCACCAGACACAACATGTACACGGCAAGGGCGCTCAGATCTGTGGTGATCCCAACGTGCTCGGGATCACGAAAGCGTTGTGCGATCACAAAGCCCGCGATCAACACCGGAAGCACCACGATCAGGATCGGCTCACGGATCCAACCGGCAACGAAGCCGAGTCCGGCGATCAGGATGAAGTCTCGCAGACCGACGGAGGTCTTCGTGTTCGCCGTTTCGCGTTGCGCTCCGACAAGCGCACCGATCAGGAGGCACACACCAAGTGATGCCCATGGTTGGTACTCATTCAGTCGGAGGTCGAACGCCTCGTTCATGTTCCCTTAGGAAAGTGGTGTGACGTACTGCTCGTCGGCTCGCTTGAGAGCATCGCGCACCCACTGGCCGCGCTCCTCTGCAAGTCGGCGGACGGCAAGACGTTCCTTATTGCACGGGCCGTCGCCGTTGATCACGCGCTTGAACTCGTCCCAATCCGGATCGCCGTATTCCCACACACCTGTTGTCGGATCTTTCTTCAGCTCCGTGTCGGGAATGGTGAGGCCCAGTTCAAGGATCTTCGGAACATACTGGTTGAAGAACTGCTGACGCATATCGTCGTTCGTGGCCATCTTCACTTTCCAGCGAACGAGCTTTTCGGTGTGCTGACTGAGTTTGTCGGGAGGACCGAAGAAGTGCATGATGGGACGCCACCAACGATTCAAGGCCGCCTGCACCATCTCGCGCTGCACGGGTGTACCCGTGGCTAGTGCGACCACGTTATCGTAGCCATACTTCAGGTGGAACGACTCCTCCATGCAGATCCGCTCGAGCGCTCTGCAGTACGGTCCGTACGAACCCTTTGAATTCGTCACCTGATTGATGATGGCCGAGGCATCGATCAACCATGCGATCACCGCCGTATCGGCCCATGTGAAGGCAGGATAGTTGAAGACGTTCGAATATTTCGACTTGCCGGTGAGGAGATCGTCGATCATGCGCTCGCGCGACTTGCCAAGTGTTTCTGCGGCACTGTAGAGAAGTTGACCGTGACCGATCTCGTCTTGCACCTTGGCCATCAGTGCCATCTTCCGCTTGAACCCAGGTGCGCGTGTGATCCACGTTCCTTCCGGCAACGCACCAATGATCTCGCTATGGGCATGCTGTTCGATCATCCGAATGAGTTGACGTCGATACTCGGAAGGCATCCAATCGTTCGGCTCGATCTTCTCGCCGCGTTGGATCTTCGCTTCGAACTCTGCGAGTAAAACGGGATCGTCCTGAACTTGTTCGCCCGTTGGGCCTTCGACGATGCTGATGTTACCGTACATGATTCACCTGAACTGTGGTCGTGTTTAGAACGATGCTGATGTTGACCGCACGTAGCGGAAATGATAGAAGCCGAGAGGAGTGAGCTCATCGGGACTCGGAACGGCGTCCTTGTAGATGCTCGTGAACTGGAACTTCACAAACTTGCCACCCTTTGTCCGTACGACAATGGTCTTGTCCGGACTCGGGACGATGGTGTGACGAACCGTCGGTTGGTAGATGAACACACCCGGACCCGTGAGGTCGATGGAAACGATCCGAGCTGCCGTCGTTGTGTCGTCGTTCTTGAGTTTCGTGGTGTCGGCCGCCGTCACCGATTCAAAGCGCGAAGATGCCACGTAGGCCTTGGTCGTTCCCACACCGGCCGTGCCGGAGTTGAAAAAGATGTCGATCTGACGCGTCCGACCTTCGCCTTGCAAATAGGCCATGCGGATGTCCCACTCATTCGTGGTGCGCTTCTCGAACGGGACCACGCTGTCGCCATCCAGCGAATAGTACAGGAACCCCTGCACGGAATCCGGCCGCATGTTGGACCTTGTGATCGACGTCGTCGTCGGTCCCGGCGATGTCGCGGGATCACTTGAACAGGCAGAGAGCAGTGCTCCTACGAGCACGATCATCGAAACGAACTTCATCATCTGAATTTGACAGTGGCCACAATGTACTTCCCGATCTCGGTGCCTTGCACCGCACCGGCCTCGCATCCACGACGGTAGTGAATGCCGCCATATAAGCGGCTCACCGATGCCTCTGCGGCTGCTTGACGGAAGTTCTTGAAGGAACGAACCGTGAAGCCGAACGGCACTTCCGTGCTGTCCGTGTAAGCCACTTCACCAAGCTGGAACGACAGGATCTCTGCCGCTGCCGCAGTAATGGTGCTATGTCCGCTGGCATGTTCGGGGAATGGCGGTGTTTGCAGAAGGGGCTCCCAAGCGTTGTCGATGTAGCGATTGATGTAGGTGACCGGACGGATCAGCGGCGAGCGGTACTTCTCTGCCCAACACGACGTGAAGGCATCGAACAATCCGAATCCGAGCATCGAATACACTTCGAGAGCTTTGATCATCGATGACCGTTGATCGCGCATCACCTGCATCGCCACGTTCATCCAGTGTCCACCCGGCGAGATCTGCCGCGTGTTGTAGATGAAGTGTCCGCGATACGAGGTCACAACAGGATTGTCGTTCCAAAAGTTCGCGATCTCCCGTTGTTCTGGTGTGAGCGTTCGAACCACGTCGTAGGTCTCTTTCGCCGCCTTGAAGAACTCCGACCCGCGTTCCTTGCTGAAGTTGATCTTGGGCGGCACAGGGAATTGATTCATGGCCTTGATGGCGATCGTGCGCACCATGCCGCAGTATGGCGACAGTGGCTTGGCGAAGTTCGGGGGCGTTGGCTCCCAGCATGAGTCACACTTGGGCCATTCCCATTCGGGCATGCCCTGGGTGCGCGCATAGCCATCACCCTTCGCATAGGCTTGAATGGCCTTGCCGACATCGATCCCGTATTGCTTTGAGCGGTCGAAGACGTCCTTGGGGACGACAGCAGCAAGTGCCGCGAAGTGGACCTTTGCAAGACTATCGCTGATCGTGATCCGGTAGAGCAGCTTCTGACAGGCGATCTGATACGCGGCCACCATGGACACGCGCCAATCGTACACTTTGCCTTGCTCCGGTTCCGGACATTTCGTGAAGCCCTGCAACGTGCCCACTAGCGTACGATATCCAGGGAATCCGTGATAGGCTGCCTGATACCCCGCGAGGTTCGCATAGGCATGGATGCGGGCGGCAATGGGCGGACCGAATCCATCCTCCATGATCACCTCGATCACGCATCGATTCCACTGATGGACGAGCTCTGCACTATCGGGCACTTGGGCAAACGACGGCCGAACGGCGGCAAGGAGGAAAAGGAGGCACACTCCAACAAGGCGATTCATGACGGGTCCTGAAAAGTATCCATGTTTCAAATATACGGACCCGACATTTTCGGACACTCATGTCCTTTTTAGCGAGGGCTCTTCGGGCGCGGTCTGTCCACGACGAAGAGTCGTGGCCTGTGATTGTTCCGGGCCACGATCACGAGCGTCTTGTTCGCACCCCACGGGATCGAAGCAATGTTCCGTGCATCACCCGGCACAGCAAATCCCGAAGAATCTGCTCGCACGTCGGTGAAGTGTCCGGCGCCATCGTTCAGCAGCACATTTCCGATCCCCGCATCATAGCCGATGATCTCCCCTTCTGCACCGAGGAAGTTCCCTGCCATCACAAGGTCGACGGCACCATCACCATTCACGTCCATGGGCAAAATGGCCATCACCGGAGACAGTTGCGCCATATCCGGCAGCGGCTCAAAGGAGAATCCGGCCGAACCGTTGTTGCGCACGACGGTGCTGGCGAACGAGCGGACGTAGAGCGTATCGATGGGCTTCACTGTTGTCTTGCTGAGCATGTCATCTGTGGTCGCAACGGCATAATCGCGGAAGAGCGGATAGGAACGCGTGAGCACGGGCATATGGCCTTGTATCACTTGCTTCCCGCGTGCCGGCATGCGCACCCCTTCCGGGACGTAGCTCATGACGGGATCGATGCTGCCATTCTCATCGAAGTCAGCATAGACGATGTCGATGGGATCGTTCTTTCGATTGACGTAGAACGAGTTGGTCCCAAAATTCCCAATGATGTAGTCCACGTCACCATCGGCATCGATATCGGCAGATGCCACGCAATTGTACCAACCTTCATGTCCTTCCAGCCCCGCCGCCTTCGATACATCCTTGAACGAACCCTTGTTGTTCTGGAAGAGCCTGGGCGACATCCACATGCCAACGACGAACAGGTCGGCGTCGCCGTCCTTGTCATAATCCGAGAACGACGCATGACTGATGAGACCCATCGTTGAGAGATCCGGTCCTTGCTTCTGCGTCACGTCCACCAGCTTGCCCTTGTCGTTGCGCAACAGGTAGCTGGTTGGAGTTTCTGGGAAACGACCGGGGATCACGCGGCCGCCGATGAAGACGTCGAGGTCCTTGTCGCCATCGATATCTCCAAGCACCACCTTGCATCCGCTCTGCAAACCTGTGGGCACACCGCCCGGCACTTGTGTGAAGACGCCCTTGCCATTGTTCAAATAGAGTCGGTCGCGGAGCTCTTCGTCTTCGACATCGAACTCATTGCCGCCTGTGACCACCAGTACATCAAGGTCCTTGTCGCCATCAATGTCAAAGAGAGCAACACTCACGTCCTCGGCATCCGTGAAGTCCTCCAATCCACAGAGCGAGTCGCGCACGAACTGCTGCGTCGAGGTCTGAAGGAAGAGTTGGGTTGGAGAGTACTTCGCTCCTGTCAGGATCACGTCCTCGAGTCCGTCACCATTCACATCTCCCACCGCAAGTCCGGGACCATCGATGGAGAACTTCGACGGCAAGAGACGCTCACGTTTGAAATCGTCGTAGAAGTTCTCACGATGCTTGAACGGAATGGACGCTTTCGGGATCTCTTGGAAGATCGTCACCGGAGGTGCAGGGGCGATCCAGCGAACGGTGGTATTCTCAACGACAGTGATATCGATGTTGACGGCAAGGTCTTTGAGCACGTTGACAAATCCGTCCGGCCAACGGATCACCATACTGTCGATGTTCCGTGTCGCACCGAGTCCGAAATGGACGGTGGGATCGACCGACGACAAGTATCCGCGAGACGCCTGCACCTCGCGAACAAGATGGAGTCCTCCCGCATACAGGTCCACTCGTGCACCGAGTGCGGCCTTGTTGAGCTTGCGACCTTGAAGTTGGACGCGAAGGAAGGCATGACCTTCCGGTCCGTCTTCGATGGTCTGATTCCGATAGATGAAGGCAACCGTGTCGGAGTTATTGAGCACGAGGTCGAGATCGCCGTCACCGTCAAGGTCTGCATAGGCAGCGCCATTCGTGATCACACTGTCGATCAAGCCGACCGCCCCTGCACGCGAATCGAACTGCAATGTGCCCGTATTGGCAAAGTAGTAATTGCGAATTCGCGTGGTCGGGATCTGCTTATAGGCATCGTTGCGAAGGTCGCGTTCCGACGCGACGTGATACGATACATCCTGATCGCCGAGATCACGCTTGGTACCATTCGAGATGAAGATGTCCGTCAGACCATCGTTATCGAAGTCGGCAGCGAGCACAGACCAACTCCAGTCGGTGGCAGCAATGCCGGCGAGATAGGCGATATCGGTGAATCGGTCGTTGCCACGATTGAGTTGCAGTGTGTTATGAATGCGCTGGGCGCTGTCAAAGAAAGGTCCATACTTCGACATGCCGCCGATCTGCGTCATTCTGCGTGCATGCGATTCCGGAAGCATGTCCACCGTGAGGATATCAAGCAGTCCGTCGTTGTTCATATCGGCGATGTCGGACCCCATGCTGAACTGCGACATGTATGGCAGGTGCTTCATGGTGGCTTCTTCGAACAGGCCCTGGCCATCGTTCATGTAGAGCTTGTCGCGTTCCTCAAAGTCGTTCGCCACATAGATGTCTGGCCATCCGTCGTTGTTCAGATCGCCAACGCTCGCACTCAGGCCATAGCCTTTGTCCTTGATCCCGCTCAATGCCGTCACGTCGGTGAAGTGATTATCGCCATCGTTGCGAAACAGCTGGTCGTTCTCACCAGGATTCAGAAAGCCGAGACGCCGTGCCTCGCCGTTGTTCACGATGTACAGATCAAGATCGCCATCACGATCGAAGTCGAAGGCGGCGGCTTGCGTACTGCTTTTGTTGACGGCGATACCAGAGGCCATGGCACGCTCGGTGAACGTGTTATCTCCGTTGTTCACGTAGTACATGTTCGATGCATGCCGACGGCACACATAGATGTCGACCAGTCCGTCACCGGACAGATCTGCCATCATAGCACCATTGCAAATGCCCTTCAGTGTGATCCCGGCCGATTCCGTGATATCGTCGAACTGAAAATTCCCGCGATTGAGATACAACGCACAGGGAACACTGGTGCCCGTGAAGAACAGATCGGGCAAGCCATCGGCATTGATGTCGCCGACGGCCACACCTCCGCCGTTATAGGCATAGATGTCGTTGTAGATGTTGAATGAATCCGACTCGGTGATGTGATTGGCGAACATCACTCCGGTCGTGATCGGGTCGAGTCGTATGAAGCGCTGTGCCATTCCAACGGTAGAGCAGGCCATGGTGATGAACATCACCAGAACCCATCCTCGCGCTCTGTTTGTCAACGGCATATACCTCAATCTCCGTTAGGTTCTCGTTCGTAGCACGATGCCAATGCCGATCAGCAAGAAGACGACATTCACGCTCCAGGCAACGGCTTCGGCAGGGGCATCCCAGGTGACCCCTGCCGCCTGGACGATCTTGGTGAGAGCAATGTACGCCCCTGCTATTAACATAGCTAACGCAATATAGATGGCGATACCGCCTTTTCTACGAACACTGGCAAATGGTACGGCGATCAGGACCACGATGAAGTTTGCCCACGGGAAGGCATACTGTCCGAAATAGTCGATCTCCTGACGTCGCGTGTCCTTGCCGCCCTTCCGCAACGTCTCGAGATACTCTTGCATCTCGGAAAGGTCCAGTTCTTCGGTGTTGCGCTGCAGCCGAACGATCTGGTCGTGTCGTATGGTGAAGTCCACCGATGCATTCGCCAACGTGACGACGGTCACCGTATCCCCCCGGAACGTCCGCATGGTCCCCGTGCGCACCACCCAGGCCACGCGAGCAGTGTCCCAGATCATCTCTGGTGCCGTGATCGTTCTCGCGATCCGAGGATGCTGCTCGTCGTTGAACTCGTGGATGACCACGTCTCGCGCCGACCGTTTTTCGGCATCGTAGAAGTTGATGGACACGGTGCGCAGCGGCACATCGCGGAAGTACAGGTTGTACAGCGGAGACCCACCCGCCGTGGAGTTCAGATACTGCCGTTCGATCTGGAATTGGCTCGCATTGGCGCGAGGGACCACCCAGCCATTGAAATAGACATTGGCCACGGAGATCACGGCGGCAACAAGGAGGAAGGGCAGCATGAAGCGGTAGAGGCTTTGTCCGGACGACCGCATGGCCGTGGTCTCGTTGTTGCCCGACAACCGTCCCACCGTGAACAAGCAGGCCAAGAGCATTCCCATTGGCAGCAAGAGCTTGAGCGTGTATGGGATCAGGGAGACGTAGTAGGTAACGACGATGGTAAACGGCACATGCTGATCGAGAAAGCCATCGAGCTTCTCAAGCAGATTGATGATCACGTAGATAAAGACCAGTGCGCCGATGGTGAAGACAAGCGACGTCAGGAATTGTCGCATCACATATCGATCGATGAGATACGGCATCATACGCGCTTCGCCGCCTGCCGTGCGGCCGCCACCGATTGCCAGACGCTGATCGCACAGCCGATCCCTGCACACACTGCCACCGTGAGTCCGATCTCGTCCGGTCGAACACGCACAAGCCATGGCAATGCGGCCAATGCCGACTGCCACGCCGTCGTGCAACAGAGCGCTGCAACACCAGCACCAACGATGGTGGCCGTGATCCCGACCATGATGTGCGGTGCGGCGATGAACCAGGAGCGAGCGCCCATGATCCAGCCAACCGCCAGGTCGCTGTCGGCCTGATGGATCTCGGCGCGAAAGGCATAGGTGAGAGCGAGGGCGAACAAGAAGATCGAGAGGATACCGCACACCGAGCCCAGCAGGAGCAGGTCGTTGGTCCTACGTTCAATGGAAAGGACAAGGTCCGTTGGCCACACCACACGGTCCACTTCAGGATACGTCGACGTGATCGTCCGTTCGAGCAACGCCATGCGTGGCATCGTACAATAGTCGCGTTGTGGTGTGACGATCACAACGTCGGGCACCGAGATGATCTCTTCAAGCGATGGGTCGCGCACGTCGATCGAACGGAAGAAATCGCGCGCGGCCGTGCGACCACTTTTGAACGCTACGCTCTGAATGGCCGGCATTTGTGCCAAGGCGAGCCGAATGGTCTGTACCGTGTCGGCACCGGTGCCTGCACGCAAGGCAACACGCAACTGCACGTTCTGTGCAAGCGCGTCCGTTTCGCGCATCATGCCAAGCACCCACACCACGCCAACAACACACCACAGACAACCGAACCAGGCCGTGGCGACCATGCGCGTTACGGCTCCGCGACGACGTCGAAGAAGTCGCGTTGCTGCCGTCAGTTGAAACCACATGCTCACAGGCGCTCACCTTTCCGCATCGGCAGTGAAACATTGCGTACGTCTGAGAATGCGCGAAGCATCATGGACCATGGGAAGTGGATGTGACGTCGCACATAGGCAACACATAACACACCTACCACGGCCGTGTTCACAACAAGACCAAGGGCGATCCATCGCTCCCACCCCATCACGCCAACGAGGACGAGCGTGGCAATGCTCAAGATCAGTCCAATGGCCGAATAGCGCACCACAACGGTGCTATGCCCCATGGCCGTGATCACACTGGCCATGAGACCGAAGGGCATGAAGAGGGCGGCAAGGATGAGCACGTTGAAATGGCCGACCGCGGCTGCATACTTCTGTCCGAGCAGCGGAACGATCAACGAACTGCCACCAAGTTCCAAGACCACCAATGCTGCGACCACCGGAATGATGGTGAACGACATAGCCTTGGTCACCAGCTTCTGCAGATCCTCTTCACGATGCTGTGCATAGAGTCGAACCGATGCCGGATACAGCAAGGTGAACACGGCGTCGAACGCTTGCTCGAAGAATCGATAGAGGTTCTTAGCCGGATTGTACACACCAACGGCGGCAGCACCGAAGTAAGCCTGGATGACGAAAACGTCCAGCTGTCGTGGCGTACTGTTCAATGCCGTTGCCAGAGCGAGCGGAATGCCGAAGCGAATGTACTCCCACACGCGCACCGTGCCGACCCACCCAAAGATCATGTCCTTGCGTGTGATCAGAATGGACGCCAACGAACTCGCCGCCATGCCGACAAAGTCGATGCGGATGATATCGCCCAGCGTATGCAACGAATCGGTCTGCAGCGCCCATACCGTCATGGACGTGCGCACACCGAACCAGACCACATCCGTGACGAAGAGGTCACGCATGCGCATATCGCGATACAGGATCTTCAGGCAGAACATGCGTGGTGTGCTCAAGGCAACATAGAGCGGCAGCATTTGTGCTACCACGAGGAAGCGTGGTTCGTGAAACGCGTCGGAAAGCGGCTGTTGCAACAGATAGATCAGCAAGGCCGCCATCCCCACGATGCTCACGTGAATGACCATGCCAAGGGAGTTCACGCGACGTCGTTCCTCGGGATGCACGCCGAATTGGATCACACCCTGTAGGGCCGATCCGTCGCTCACGAGCATGATCCAGGTGTTCAGGGCAACAAGGAGCGAGAACACGCCATAGACGTCCGGATCGAGGGCCTTGATCTGAAGGAGCTGCACGAGTCCGTAGGCCACGTAGAGCGCTTTGTCTCCGAGTGACCAGGATATCTTGCCAAGATGTTGCGAGAGCTTCATGTGGTCGCAAAGCTACGCAGAGTCCACGTACAGGCTGGTCCGTGCTTCTGCAGGGCGATGCATTGCGCAAGCTGTTTCACGCCATAGTGTGGAGCCATCTCGTAATCGTCGATGCGCAACGACGCATCGTGCCAGCTGAGTTCTAGCTCGACGTTGTCATGGCGAAGCCACACGGCGTTCGTTCCCCGGGTGATCTCGACGTTCGGATGACAGTGAAAGAGCACGTCAGCGGGATCACCGGACCCCCACTCATCGGTACCATGAATGGCATCGTCTTCAAAGAGGATGGTTCGACGGTGGGGCATGCCGAATCCCGTGTGCTCACCGATCCACACGCGTTCATCACTGTTGACAACATGTGCTCGTGCTCTGTCCCCCATCATCCAGAACAACCCCTCGCCGCCATCCCGTGGCCATGCATTCTGCTCCATGTCATGCGGGGCAAGGGTGTTGTGCATGTGCACCGAACGATAGCGATTGCGCTCGTCGGCAGAGCGTGTGTAGGATGGGATACCGGGGTCGACGAAGATCTGCCGTCCGCCCACCAAGAGCGTGAGCGAGAGTTGATCGTTGTGGGCGTGTCCGCCTTTGCCGTGCTGACCGATCGCGCCGCATCGAAGGGCGCATCGATAGCGCGGACGTTCGTAGAACATCAGTCCAAGGTCGAGTCCGCGGACATCGGGAACGATGGGCGCAGGGGTCAGGGTGGCGAAGCGATACGGCACCGGTTCATTGCCCAAAAGCTTGAGCGCAAGACCATCGTCATTGTCGCCGATCATCGGCCAGATGTCCTCACCAAGCGTGAGTGCGTCCAACACGCCAAGGATCTGTGCCCGTCGGAGCATCCAATGCGAAGACGCATCGCTACCCATCAAGACGGTGGCCTGTTCGATGATATCGGCGGTGTGCCGATGATAACATGTACTTGCTTCGAAGCCCGAACCATCGGACAGGAACTGTACATCGATCTCCTGTTCCAAGGCACGCATAGCGAACGAGCGCCATTGGGTCGACATCGGATGTCCGACGAGATAGGTTCCAACAGCGAGCACGCCGAGCAGGTTGGCGAGGTAGTGACTGGTGCGCATGCCGCCCGCCCACTCCAAGGTTCCCATCAGGAACACGGCATGGTCCACGAGCGAGGCGCACAGCAGTGGTTCAAGATCGTGTGGGACGGCATCGTGGGTCGCAAGCCAATCCCATGCAACGCAGAGGTTATAGGCACGAATGCCAACATCGATGCCGCTGCACCATTGAATGCCGTAGAGCGGCGGATTGTTCGTGATGAAGTCGACGACCTGATCTCGCACTTCGCGCGCGCATGCGGAACGCAGGGATGCGTCCAGCGTGGCGGCAAGGGCGAGTTGGGGAAGGTGGTGGAGGCGACCGAACTCCAGGGGCTGTTTGATCTCGGCGCCGGAGACCGGACCGTAGTCCTCATACCATGCACCGCGCGGCCAATGATGTCCGGAGATCGGATCATACGACCAATCAAGTACACGATAGTCCGCGTCGAGCAAAGAAGATCTGTTCTCCTCCACACCTGCAGAGGTGAACCATCCGCTTCCGAGGATGTCGAATTCATGTCGGAGCGTTCGCTGCACGTACACGAAAAGTCGGGAGTGGTGGTCTTCACACCAGCCTGCCGTTGGAAGGGGCACCAGACCTGATCGAAGCGACCACGACGGGTCTGTCCGGTGATTCGTCGAACCGGACGCTGCCCATGCTCGCAACCGTCGTCGACGCGCCCGCTGTGTGAACACATTCGCGACCTTCCCCATGAGGATCGGGAGCGGAAGTGTACGGGCGAGTCGGAGTTGCGTGCGAAGGTCCATCGGTGTGCAAATGTACGGACGGCCTATCTTCGTAGCTATGTGTGGAATTGTTGGCATCATAGACACGTCGTCGTCGATGGATGATCTCGCCAGAATTGGCGCGGACATGCTCGAGGTGACGTCGCATCGCGGACCCGATTTTCGTGGGACGTGGAGCGCCCCGTCGGTCTTTCTCGGTCACAACCGATTGAGCATCATCGACCTTTCAAGTGCATCGAATCAGCCCATGACGCGGGCCGATCATACACTCACCTACAACGGCGAGATCTACAACTACATCGAACTCCGCGACGAACTGCGTGGCCATGGCTACACGTTCACCACGAGTGGTGATGTCGAGGTGATCCTTGCCGCCTACGATAAATGGGGCACGGACTGCGTGCGCCATTTCATCGGCATGTGGGCCTTCGCCATCTGGGACGAAGGAAAACGTCAGCTCTTCTGTTCACGAGATCGGTTTGGCATCAAGCCATTCCACTATGCGGAGCGTGACGGACGGTTGTACTTCTGCAGTGAAGTGAAGGGCGTGAAGCGCTCCCCACTCTATCGCGGCGGCGTGAACGAGGCGCAAGTGGCACGGGGTCTCTATCTCGGCTTCATGCAGCATCATACCGAGACGTACTTCAACGACATTCACATTCTGCCCGCAGCACACAACCTCTTATGGAAGGACGGCACCGTTCGCGTGTGGCAGTACTACGACATCGAGACGGCCGCACAGGACAATGCCTCGTTCGGAGTGCATACCGATCAATTCCGCGAGCTCTTCCTCGACTCGATCAAGCTCACGGCACGACGTGATGTACCGCTTGGCGTCTGCCTCAGTGGCGGACTCGACAGTACGAGCATTGCCTGCGCCCTTGCCAACCTCGGCAGCGAACACGAGATCCGCACCTTCACGGCCTACTATACCGGCAAAGGCGAGGTGGACGAACGTCCCTTCATCGACCATGTGCTCCAGCGCTACCCGCAGATCGAACCGCATTACATCTCCCCTTCCGATGTCGACGTGGCCGAGGCCATTCAACGCATCGCTTGGCTGATGGACGCTCCCATGCCATCGTCCAGCTACGTGTCCCACTACTTCGTGATGCAGTTGGCAGGGCAGCATGGCATCAAGGTGGCATTGGACGGTCAGGGCTCGGATGAGATCATGGGCGGATACATGCACTCAATGTATCGCGTCCTCGCCGATGAGATGCGTGGTGGACACATGGGCACGGCAATGGCCGATCTCTTGTCGCACCGTCAACGCCAGTCCTACTCGCTCCCTACCACGTTGAGCATTGCGGCAAAGGGCATACTCACGTCACTACGCGACGAGCCATCGCTCTATGCCATGGAGTTCGCACGCACGTATCCGTGGATCATGCGTCAGCCGACGTCAGACTATCCGATCAACATTGGCATGCGATCCGGCACACGCCTCAATGCCTTCTTGCACAACCTGATCTATGTGACGCTCTTGCCAACGTTGTTGCATACGGAAGACATCAATGCAATGGCCTTCAGCATCGAGAGTCGCGTGCCCTTCCTCGATCATCGTCTTGTCCAGCTCTGCTTCTCGATGCCGAACGCTCATAAAGTGGAGCGCGGTGAAACGAAGAAAGTACTTCGTGCGGCCATGCGCGGCATGGTGCCCGATCCGGTGCTCGATCGAAAGGACAAGACGGGCTTTACCACACCCGGACATGTTGTCTGGCTTCGTGGTGCGCTCTCACACTTGATCGAGGGTGACTGGACGGAGTTGGATGGATATGTCGACCGCCGCGCCTTACGGAAGGTATTGGATCGCTATCAACGCGGCGACAACACGGAAGCGTTGTTCGTTTGGCGATTGGCCATGCTTCGTCTCTGGATGCAGATCCACGTCATGGCATAAGCAGCAGCCCTGCCGCCCTTCCGCCTTCCCATTGCAATGCAAGTCCGTAGGTGCCACGGGGCAGGGAGGCAAGGTGAAGGATCGGATCGACGGCCACGTCCACTGCTCCGCGCTCGACAACGGCCCCTTGCAGTGTGAAGAGCGTCCACGTCACGATCCCGCGCACACGCACGATCTGCGATACATCGAAGGCCTCCATCATCATCTGTGGTGGAAGGAAGAGTTCGCGTTCACCCGTGCTGGTGATGCGCACGGCACAGCGCGTGTAGGCCGGCGTTTCCCATGTGCGTGTGGTCACCGGCACGTCGTACACACCGCAGCCCGACTGAAGATGGACGGTATCGGCGAAGTCGCCCGGCACTTCGGCCATGGCGCAAACACGCACATTCACTGTTCCGCGTGGAGCGATCGTAAGCGGGAATTGTGCGAGCGGCGCACTGATCTCCACGCCGCGCTGCATCGTGGCGCGATGAATGATCACGTTCGTATCGGCGATGGAGCGAACGACCACGTCGATGCAGGAACGTTCAAGCACGTAGGCGGCGTGGATGTCGATGGCCGACGTAGCACCTGTTGCCAACGAGTCGACAGTGACAACATTCAACGTTTGATACTGCAATGTTGCAGAGGCAGTGCTCACACATTCGTTGGTATCGATCACGGTAACGGAGTACGTGCCGGGAAGGCGCACGATGATGGTCGATGTCGTGTCACCCGTTGACCATGCATAGTGCCGATATCCCGATGGCGCAGTGATGGTCGACGAGTCTCCCGGACAGATCGGTGGCGGGTCTTGCATCGTGATGGGCGCTGTCGCGAAGATCGTGACGATCACGGTCGCCGAGTCCGATGTTCGGTCCGCATACGTTGCCACGGCCGTGAACGTGGTCGTGGTGTCCACCGTCACTGCAACGCTATCGCATGAATCGCACAACAACTCTTGGTCACGCCACCACGACACCGGCACGGTGCTACGTGCACGTAACATCACGGTCGCACCAGCACACACCGACGTGTCGTTCCGAACGAACAGTGTTGGCTGTCGGAAGGCCACCGTGTCTTCGTTGATGATGGTATTGTAGAGCACCGTCCCGCTACACCCTTGCTTGCCCTGCACAGACGCGCAGGTGTCACGAAGTTGCTGTCCACCATTCCCGCCTGTATAGGCACTTGGATTCAGGTTCAACGGATTCAACGTTCCAAGGAGGATCACACCGCCGCCGCCACCGCCGCCGGGTCCGGTACATAGCTTCATCGCGGACGGCATGGGCGTTCCCCCACGTCCACCGGTACACTGCAACTGCGGCACATTGATGATCTCTGTGGCCGTGGTCATGATGGCCCCGCCGGCACCACCACCGCCTCCTGCGGCAAAGCTCCCACCTCCGTCGTCGCCATTGGCCTTCAATCCGGCACCGTTGGAGCCGATGATCACCGGAACATCGAGGATCATGATACCGCCTCCACGTCCACCCACGGCCGTGTCTTCATTCGGCATGCTCCGTCGCGGACCCGCTCCACCACCACCGCCCATGAAGATGCGATTGTATCCGGTGGCATAACTCACGGGAAGGGCGGCACGGCCGAAGTCGTGGTTTCCGGTCCACATCACCACATCGGCGCCATCTCCTCCACATCCCACATGGGCACCGCCTCCGCCACCATGCACTTCCATGGCACCACCACCTCCACCATTGGCGGCCGGTGCAGACCCGCGCAGGTAGGGACTTTCGGCAATGCCCTCACCACGTTCGGAAAAGCAACACGTATCGTTCGATGCCCACACGCGCGGATCTGTGCCGTTCGACGGTGCGAATGACGAGTCACCTCCGGGTTGCCCACCTCGAAACCCCCGGGCCGAGACATCGACATCAGCATCAAGGAAAAGTGTGTCGGAAACCTCAATGGCCACGATGCCGCCGGTACTCCCATCCCACGGCGGACATGTCAGTGTCGACGTGATACGCACGCTCCCGTAGCGAGGCATGCGAACGACCTGCACTCCACGACCTACCGTATAGGCTTGCGACATGCGATTTCGAAGGGTGATCACTGAACCGTTCACGCGGGTGACCACGTTCCGTTCGAATCGACCGGCATTGTTGTAGGCACGGATCCTTCCATAGGCAGGTCCGGGGACCGTATCGATGGAAGCGCCTTGGTGCTGGATCACGATCACCGCGCAACCCGGCTCGAAGGCCGAGGCATCCGAAACGGTCAACTCGTTCTTACTTGTGCGAATGGAAAGCACCTTGGCATAGTTGTTCACGACGCCACCGATCTCGGGTTGCGCCTGTAACGACAATGCGCACAGAACGAGCAGACAGAACTTCATGCGATGAATTTACGCATCCATCCGGCACACACTCGTAACTTTGCAGGACAGTTTTTCACCACATCAAGCGGGACAATGTCATGAAATTCCTCCTCCTCTCTATCGCACTCCTGATGGGCTCGATCGCCACCACCT
The DNA here is from genome assembly GCA_044224925.1 of Kapaibacterium sp. (SeqCode). GTDB lineage: Bacteria > Bacteroidota > Ignavibacteria > Kapaibacteriales > Kapaibacteriaceae > Kapaibacterium. Next base: position 104,297 of record JBGAJM010000004.1, on the reverse strand, counting down.
ATGCACAGCTCACACCCGAAGAGATCAACATCGTACAGAACATGTTCGGAGCCGAGAAGCGCTCGCTCATCGTACAGTCCATCAAGATGACGCCAAGCGATTCCGTCGGCTTTTGGCCGATCTATGACAAGTACGAGGCAGATCGCAAGGAGATCGGCAAGAAGCGCATCGAGCTTATCACGCGCTTCGTGTCCAAGTATCCAGCTATCTCCAACGAAGAACTCAGCGAACTGATGGACGACATCATCGACATGGAAGATGACCAGCAAGACCTGATGGAAACCTATTATGGCAAGATCAAGAAGGCCAGCTCCGTTTCTGTTGCCGCACAATGGTATCAGCTCGAGTCGTACATCACCACGGCGATCCGCCTCTCGATCCAAGAGAAGCTCCCATTCGTCGGCGGAATGAAGAAGAAGTAATGTCGGAACACGAGCGTGCGACCCTCACGGTCGCACGCTCGTCTCCCACGCTAGTGTCCCACAACGTGTCGCACTCTGTGTCCCACGCAGTGCTCTTAGTGCCTCCGCCGTGGCATCATTACGGCCTTGAGAACAGCCTCCTTGCAGCGCGCCGACACATCGACGCGATCTCCATTGCTCATGATCAATAGCGGCGACTTGCCGCGAATGAAGCGTCGCACGTGGTCCATGTTCACGATGTTGGACCGATGGACGCGAATGAATCCGTTCGACGCCACGGCATCTTCGAAATCACCGATCGTACGCGACAGAAGGATCGAGGGGTCCTTCGTCATCACCACCCTACAGTAATTCCCTTCTGCCTCTACGCGAACGATGTTCTCGCGGTGGCGCATCTCGAAGCCGTCAAAGACCGGCAGGGCGATCACGCCCGTGGTGAAGAGCGGCTGCGGTTCGGAAACGTGCAAGGAACTTGGCGTGCTTCGATACCGAACGAGACGCGATCGCGCCCGTGAGCAAGCCGTGGCAATGGACGACTCGCTGAGCGGCTTCATCACGTAGTGGACGGCTCCGCTCTCGAAGGCACGCACGGCCTGGTCCGCATCCCGAGCCAGGCATACCAGCACGCAGCCGTGTCGATGTGCGAGTGCGAAGATGTCGCCTTCGGTGTCCACCGAGGCGATCAGCACGTCGATGTGAGAATGCAACATCACTTGTTTTGCTTGCGCAATGGATGTTGTTTCGGCCAGGACCACAAGGTCTGCGCCGGTGGTGTTGAGCAAGGATCGCAGACGCATCCGCGAAGCCGGATCCGGCTCGAGTACAAGGGTGTTCATTGCAAGCCCATGCAATGGTGAAAGGTATCCCGGCACAAAGGTCAATGTTCCGAAGATCATAGCATGTACAAGTACGACGACGTTGTTACATTACGGGCTATGGCAACAGTCTTTCTTGGAGTGCTCCTCATCCTTGCGGCGGGAGTGGCGTATCGGTTCATCCCCGGACTTCCTTCAGCGCTCGAGGTTCGACGAGTGATCGGCGCTATCGTTTTGAACATCTTCCTTCCCGCCTTGACCCTTTCCATCCTTAGCACTGCGCCGCTCTCGAACGAGCTTTGGGCCGTGCCGTTGGTATCGATGGCCTGCATCGTTGCGGCGGCCGGTGCGGCGTGGTTGTTCTATGTGCGAGTGCTGGGTCGGCGTCTTGCGCGTCCGACGATCGGGGCGCTGTTGTTGGCCTCCGTGTGGTGCAATGCGACATATCTCGGCGTGCCGATCGTGACGGCCGTTGTTGGTGAGCCGTATGCGCGGATCCCGATCGTCTTTGACCTTTTGGCCATGTCGCCCATGCTCTTCACGCTGGGTGTGGTGATCTGCGTGGAGTTCGGCACGGCAACGACGAAGCACTCCATTGGCGAGGGTCTGCGCCATGTGTTGCGACTCCCGCCGTTTCTCGCAGCTGTTGTGGGTCTGCTGTTGAATGTGCTCCACGTCCCGATCTGGGAGCCATTCCTTGTGGCGATGCAGACCATGGGCAAGGCCGTCTCTCCGCTCATGATCTTCTCGGTGGGATTGGCACTCCGTCCGCCACAATGGAGAACGTTCCCGGTGTTGATACCGGCGCTTGTCATCAAACTTGCCGTGGCCCCGATCGTGGCCGCAGGCATGATCACGGTGCTTGGTTCGGCGTTCACGACGAGCACGGCCACGGCCACCATGCTCGAGGCGGGCATGCCTACGATGATGTTGACGATGGTCTTTGCGGAGCGATATCAGCTCGACACGGAAACGTTGGCACAGGCCATTCTTGTGTCGACGCTGCTTGCCATGCTCACTCTTCCATTTCTTGCATCCCTACCCATTCTATGAAACGGATCTTGCATTGCGCCAATGGCGACATGATGGTGGACGCACTGCGTGCGGCGGTGACAGAGCCGATCGAAGTATGGCGAGAGATCTTGTGCGAAGGACCGGTTGCCACGATGGTGGCGACGGACGAGTTCTGGTCGATCCGATCCGCCTTCATCACGGAGACGTTCGGTGAGACCGACGCAGAGTACCGTCGAAAGGTCGTGGTCCAATTCCAGCATCTCACCACGCTTGGTGCGTATGACCGCATTGTGCTCTGGTTCGACGAAGACCTGCACTGCATGGTCAACTTCGCCTTCCTCTGCTATCACTTGCGTCCAACAGCAGGTGTTGGCACGGAGATCGGTCTCGTCTGCGCGCCAGATCTGAGCGACCCCGCCTCCCTGCTCCCATCCATGATAACGCTCACCACGGCAGAGCTCGCCTATGCCGCGATGTGGTGGCGCGCCTATGCCGCCGGTGACCCCACGGCATTTGACGACGTCCTTGCACGAAATGCGGGGCGGCTGAGGGTGCTTCGAGAAACGGCCATTGTCTTAATGAAGAACAACGAGTCTTGAGCACATGGTGCTTCCGGAGCTTTCAATGCGAACGATGTAGCATCCGGTGGGCAAACAAGAAGTGTCGACACGGACCATTTCGCCGTGCACAGGGATCGCATCTGACGCTAGGCAGGACATTGGTGTGCCCTGAACATCAAAGATCCGAAGGCTCATATCGCCTGTACTGTGACCAACAACTCTGATCGACAATGTTGAATTCACCGGGTTTGGTGAAAGCTCGAATGTAGGTGACGGTTCCGCAGAAGTCTTCTCTTGTCCATCTACAGATGTCAACATTGTCTGCACACATCCACGGATCTTCCAGTCGAGGATCTCGTGCTGTGCCCATGCAATTCCCGTGGCGCTCGTAAAACCGATCCAGGCTGTACGGTCAGGACCCAAGCCGATCAACGAAGCGATATCGATGTTTGCAACCGTAAGAACAGGTGTGGTGAAAATGCCGGTCTCATTCACATAGACGAACATTGCGGAGCCATCATAGGTGATACGACCGAAGTATGGTCGACCATCATTGTGGATCGTTTCGAGCGCAGTTGAACTGCCAAGGAGAAACGGCGCTCGATGCTCAGCTTGATTAGCGAGCGTTCCACCGGTTTGGATCGCAACATGATTTCCATTGGGATCACTGGATTCAAAGTTGAAGTACGTGTCGAACTCAACGGCAACGCTCTTTTGGATGCCTGCATAGCCGATACCCTTGCCGTAGTGCCCCAGTGCCGTTGTGCCATTGTTCTGGATCACAAATGCGATCCCGTCTGCTCCCGGGTCACCACCGTCCGGTTGTGTCCTATCGCTACCTGACCCGATCCGAAACGTGAAATCCGTTTCGAAACCATTGCGGATCGACAGACGGTCCGCATACCAAGCCGAGCCGGAGTCATTTTCCGAAGTGTCGGTAAGTCGGATCCGCTTTCCGAACCATTGAGCTGATCCGTTCATACGAACATTGCCTGTTTCCTCCACAAGATCGATCGTCTTACCGCCATCACATTGTACGTCGAGAACTTCCACACTTTGAAGCGGTTGTGTATCCAAGCCGCGCCCCCCGATGGCAACAAGAACCGCATCGATCTTGTCCCCCCTTCGTGCAGCGGGCCTGAGACGAACAACATTGAAAAGGTCCCTTGCTTCATTCAATTCAGGTCCAACAGATGAGCTACCGAATGCGGGATCAACGATCTCACAAGTTGACAAGGCAGTGCCATTTTCATTCGCACCTCCTATAACGATCACATTGTAGTCGTCATACAGCGCTGCACAATGGAGATCTCGAAGGCCACGCAAATGACCGACCGAGTCGAACCCTCTGAGAGATTCAATTGCCAGTAGATCCGAGTAGTCGTTCTTTGCATTCCCGGATTCTGCATATGAGCCACCTGTGCTGAACAACTTTCCGTTTGGCAACGTCACTACACTCGGGAAGTAGATCGGTGATGGGTACGCGCCGTAGAGACTCCACCTCTCCGTCTTCACGTCAAACTCATACATCTCTTTTTGACGAGTACTCCCTGGGCCACCTTCTCGACCGCCGAATGCCACGATCTTTCCGATCGATGTACGCTCGACCTTGCAGAGGCTCGTGATCACGGGATAGTCCTGCACCCTTCGTGATGTACGCGTTGCAAGGTCGAATATCTCGCAATCTCGAAGACAATCCAGATCGCGATTTCTACCACCTACGGTCAAGATCTTTGTGGGAGAAATCAACAACCCTATCAATTGCCTGCGTGGGACCTGAAGATCACCGATCTTGCTCCACTTCTGAGTGGCACGGTCATACATCTCAATCGAGCCGACAATCCCGTCGTTCACACCACCAAGGACCACGATGTTAGAATCAGGCAGCTGCACCATTGCGAAATCGGTGCGGCCTGTGAGTAGCGATTGAGCCGGTAACACAGTATTCGTCAAGACATTGACGATCTCACACGAGGCCGTACTGGCGAACCCACTCGTGTATCCTCCAATGACCAACACTTCATGATCGGAGATGGCCGCAGCGCCACTAAAGAATCGAGCAGTCGACATTGGCTGTATTTTGCGCCATGACTGTTGAGCACGCGCGACTTCTTGAAGTCCGACTACGAGGAGTGTGGTGCAACAGGCCACAGCCCAATACTTGAAGTAACTCATTCCAATGATTTCCTTGAATGGTCGAGATCATGCGAAACGAAACGTCGAATACCTTGATCCAGCAAAACGTCGCACTTCACACGCGTATTGCAGGATCATACGACAAACGTCATGCGGAAATATACAACGCCCCGGAACAACGCCGACTTCTGGAAGCACTCAAACAGGCGATCGCGATAGCACAGGTGAACGCGGGAACGTCGCGCGTCCTCGACTACGGATGCGGCGCGGGCAACCTCACGCGGCATTTCTTGGACCTAGGATGCTCAGTGGTGGCAGCGGATGTTACGCCGTCTTTTCTCGATGTTGTCCACGCATCATTCGACTCCCCCCGACTCTCAACGCAATTGTTGAATGGCGCTGATCTTCGTGAGTTCACGGATGCGTCCTTCGACATCGTTGCCACGTACTCCGTGTTACACCACGTGCCAGACTACTTGGCGATCGTGTCGGAGTTCGCTCGAGTGGTGAAGCCAGGTGGCGTGATCGTTATCGACCATGAGGCGAACGAGACCTTCTGGACACAGAACCCGAAACTTCTCGAGTTCCAACGTGCGACGAAGAAGAGAAGGTCGATCCTTGATCGCTTATCAGATCTGACTCGTCCGGCTTGGTATGCCAAGAAGTGGAAGAAATTGAAAGACCCACGCTTTCAGGAGGAAGGCGATATCCATGTTTGGCCGGACGATCACATCGAGTGGCCCAAGATCAGAGAGGTTCTTCGCAAGTCCGGCGTAGACTCGATCCACGAAGAGGACTACTTGCTGTATCAGGCACATTACGATGAGACCGTCTATCGCGCCTTTGCATCGGAATGCTCGGACATGCACCTCTACATCGGCAGAAAGCAATGAACCTTACCATCCTTGCTCCCTTCCCTCCACCCTATGGCGGCGTGTCCGTGCATGCGATGCGCCTCGCAGAGGCATTGCAGGATGCGGGCGATGATGTGGTGACGGTGGATGTCGGACGCCCGTCGTTGCGCGCGATCGCACGGGTGGTGAAGGCGGCATGGCGGCAAGACCGGCTCGTGCACTACCATTCCGACGAGGGGAATTGGAAGATGGCAGTGCTGCTGGGTCTGCTCTTCGATGCCATGGGAAGTCGCTTCGTGATCACGTTGCACAGCTTTCGCGAACGTCGCGCCTTTCGCAATGTCTTTGTTCGAACGTTACTTCGATCGACGTATGAGAATGCCCAACGCATGATCTGCATATCCGATCACGTACGCGATGCTGTACGGTCGACGATCAGCCTTGCCGCCGACCAATGCGTGGTGATCTCATCCACGCTGCCGGTAAGCACGCAAGAACGTCAAGTGCCACTCCCTGCTTCCGTGCCCCAAGCATGGTTGGATGCGCCAGTGCGCGTTCTGTTCAATGTGTCGCGACTTGTGGAGTATCACGGCAAGGATCTGTACGGACTGGATGTGGTGCTCGATGCGTGGCGCGAGGTGCAGACAGCGCACCCTTCGGCACGACTCCTCGTGGTGATCGCAACGATCGTCGACAGCACTCTCTACGATGCGGCACGTGAGCGACTTCGCACGCTGCAGGGTGTTGATGTGCTCACCAACATCACCGGTCTGGTCATGCCCTTCACGCTTGCATCGCACGTGGTGGTGCGCGCCACGCGTACGGAAGGCGGACCGAGTCTCACGATCCAAGAAGCATTTGAAAGTGGCTGTATGGCCGTTGCAAGCGACAGCGTATCACGTCCGCCCACCACGATCCTCTTTCGCAATGAGGATGCCGGTGATTGTGCTCGCGCTATGAGCGAGGCGATCGATCGTGTAACTTCATTTGGGCGACCCGCGCCCGTTGTCGCGTCGGCGACCATTGTGCACCGACTACGTGCACTCTACCAAGAGAGTCTTACCACTGCACGTTCTTGAGCTGTTCCTGCACGGCAAAGTTTGTGAGCTCATAGTGGAGCGGCGTCACTGCAGCATAACCTTGGGCGACCACAAGATCGTCCGCATCCGGTAGTTCACGCACCGACACGAACGTTCCCGTCAACCAGAAGTACTCACGTCCCATCGGGTCTTTGCGTCGGTCGTACGAGTCTTCCCACACACTGTGTCCTTGTCGGGTGACGCGAATGCCCTTGAAGTCTTCTACTGGCACACTGGGAACATTCACATTCAAGAGCGTGCCCTGAGGAAGGTTCAAGGAGTGAAGGCGCGAGGCGACGGTGAAGGCCACGTCGGCCGCAAGTGACATGTCGTGCTTCTCGTCGAACGTGGTCACGCTCACGGCCATCGATGGGATTCCCATGAGCGTCCCTTCGGTAGCTGCGCTCACCGTGCCGCTGTAGATGGCGTTCACACTGGTGTTGCTACCATGATTGATGCCGCTCACGACAAGGTCCGGCCGATGATCCAACAACGTGCTCACAGCAAGCTTCACGCAATCTGCCGGTGTTCCGTTGATCGCATAGCCGAACATGGCACCATCGCGGTAGAAGGGTGTTGCGCGCAGTGGACTGGACACCGTGAGTGCATGACCCACGGCACTTTGCTGTCGGTCCGGTGCCACCACGATCACATCGCCGAGTCGGCGCATGCTCTTCACCAAGGCAAGAATGCCATGCGAGTCGATCCCGTCGTCGTTCGTTACCAGTATGCGCATTAGAATCCCAAGTTCTTCTTCACTTCGAGGAAGATGATCAGTCCCATTAGCAACAACAGCAGTCCTACACCAACTTGCTGAATGCGCATCTTCGTGCTTGTCGCCAGTTCGCGACGGAGCACGGATTCAACAAGGACGATCACCAAGTGCCCACCATCGAGTCCCGGAATGGGCAGCAGGTTCATAAAGGCAAGCGAGATCGAGATCAGGGCCATGAAGCGCAGGAACGGCTCCACACCAAGCTTTGCACTGCGCGATGCTTGTTGGGCGATCGTGATCGGTCCGCCAAAAGCCTTGCCCGCAGCAACCTTGCCGCGAATGACCGATGAGATCGTCACACCGATCATGCCGAAGGTGTTTCCAAAGTCATTCACGCCAAGCAGGAGCGATTCTCCGAGACCGAACGATTCGTACTTCTTGTCGCCCACATACACGGCATCGAGCATGACGCCGATCGTACTATCGGAGCCGACCGTCACGGTGTTCGCAAACGTCTTTCCATCACGATTCACCGTCAGCAAGATGGTCTTGTTCGCATGCGCACGTATGGTTGTGCGGAACTGCGTTGGCGAGACCACGGGTGTGGAGTCGATGAGCTTCGGCTGATCGCCTGTGAGGAATCCTGCTTTCCCTGCGGCTGCCAACGTGACCACACTTTGGAAGGCCACGCGCCATCCCATCGGCTCCATGCCAAGACCACCGTTCGACAGCGCTTTCAGTACTTCGTCGCTTCGGATCTCGGCCTTCGTGAGCATTCCGTTGCGTTCAACGTCCAACATCCGTGTACCTGCCGTGCCACGCAATGCGATCGCGTCGGCCATGTCTTCCCATGTCTCGATCTCACGTCCGTCCACGCGAAGGATCCGGTCGCCGGCACGCAGACCCGACATCGACGCAAGCGAGTTCGGTTCCACGTAAGCGATCGTTGTCGTGCGATGTTCTTCGTGACCGTTCACATAGGGCAAGGCGGCAAGGACAAGAATGGCGAAGATGGAATTCATGATCACACCGGCCGAAAGCACGAGGGCCTTCTGCCAGTTCTTCTTCGAACGGAATTCATAGGGCTGCGGAGCCGTTTCAAGGTGGTCGGTGTCGAAGCTCTCGTCGATCATGCCAACGATCTTCACATAGCCGCCAATGGGCAGTGCGCACAGACGGTAGTCGGTGCGACCTTCCAGGTCGAGGTCTGCAGGTATGGCCCCGAAGGAAAAGCCCTTCTTCCAATTCCATCCGAACAGTCGCGGCCCCATGCCAATGGCGAACACATCGGCACGCATGCCGGTCCACTTGGCCGTCAGAAAATGCCCGAGTTCGTGAATGAAGACGAGGACGCCAATGACGACCACAAAGGAGAGGATTGTTTCGATCATGCGTTCAAAAGGGAGGTGGAAATGCGACGTGCTTCGCCGTCGGCATCAAGGATGTCCGACAACGACGGTTGATCAACGCTCTTCATGTGTTCTAAGGTTCGTTCGAGCAGCACAGGAATATCCACAAAGGAAATGTCCCCGCGCAAGAATCCGGCAACGGCCACTTCATTCGCCGCGTTCACAATGCAGGGCGTTGTACCGCCCGATCGCAGAACGTCGTAGGCAATGCGCAGACAAGGGAACCGATCCACATCGGCATGCTCGAAGGTGAGGGAGCCAAGGGCGGCAAGGTCCACGCGTGCAACATCCAGTGGATACCGCGTTGGATAGGAAAGGGCGTATTGAATGGGAACGAGCATGGATGGGACGCCCATTTGCGACTTCATGCTTCCGTCCGTGAACTGCACCATCGAATGGATGATGGACTGCGGGTGCACGACCACGTCGATCTTCTCTGCCGGCAGATCGAAGAGCCATCGTGCTTCGATCACTTCGAAGCCCTTGTTCATGAGCGTGGCACTGTCGATGGTGATCTTCGCCCCCATGGTCCAGTTGGGATGGCGGAGTGCTTGCGCAGCGGTGACGGTACGAAGGGCATCGTGATCGAAGGAACGGAACGGACCGCCTGATGCCGTGATGATGATCTTCTCGATGGTGCTCACATCCTCGCCGACCAAACACTGCAGAATGGCCGAGTGCTCACTGTCGACGGCGATGATCTGCGCACCATGCTCCTTGGCCGCGGCCGTGATCACGGCGCCTGCACTCACGAGCGTTTCCTTGTTCGCCAGTCCGATCACACATCCGCGTTGAATGGCGGCCATGGTGGGAACGACGCCGCTGAAGCCGACCATGGCCGACATGACCACATCGTTGCCTTCATGCCCTGCCGCCTCACATAACCCTTCTTCGCCGCAGAGCACCGGACCGGTGAACTCCGGACAGAGTTGTTTGAACGTACGCCATGCTTCTTCTTCTCGCAGCGCCACACCGCGAGGCTTGTACCGACGTACTTGCGCAGCAAGTTCGGATGCCTTGGTGTTGCACGTGATGAAGTTCAGCGAGATGGCGTCGCCAAGACGTTCGACGATGTCGAGCGTCTGTGTACCGATCGAACCGGTGGAGCCAAGAATGGTAAGCGAGCGTGGCGCGAGCGACATAGGCTACATAAACTGACGGGTGATCTCGTTTCCGCCGCGGAAGCAGCGGAATTCTCCCGCATCGAGCGAGTCGTCTTCTCGGAGCGAAACGAAGAGGAAGTAGGAGCGAAGCCACTTCCAGAGGGTGGCACCTCGTTTGCGTTGCATGTAATGGCACACATAGGGGTGTGCGGCCACGGTCACACCAAAGTGCCATGTGCCTGCGCGGTAGTTGCGCATCCATCGATCGATGCCCGACACCGTGGTCTCGGGTGATTGGACGCGACCGGTGCCGAAGCAGAGCGGACAGTCGCCACTTGATCGATCGGCAAGATTGCGGCGGATACGCTGACGGGTCATCTGCATCAGACCGATCTGCGACAGCGGATAGACAACCGTCTTCGCACGGTCGCGCGCGACCTCGTTGCGCATCTCGTTGAACAGCTTGCGGCGATTGTCTTCTTGCTGCATGTCGATGAAGTCCACGCAGATGATCCCGCCGATATCGCGGAGGCGCATCTGCTTGGCAACTTCCTTCACAGCCTCGAAGTTGGTCTTCACGGCATTGCCCTCTTGCGAGCGCTCATTGCTTGCACGACCGCTGTTCACGTCGACGACGACCATGGCCTCGGTGTGATCGATCACGATCGATCCGCCACTTGGCAAGGGCACGGTACGTGAATGGGTGAGATGCACTTCGCGCTCGATACCGTAGACGTCGAACATGGAGCGTGCTTCGGTGAAGAGCTCGACCTTGCCGTCAAGGTGTGGAGCGGTCTTCTGCACATAGGCCTTGATCTCGCGGTACAGCTTGCGATCGTCGACGATCACTTGCGTGACGTCGCTTTTGAAGAGATCACGGATCACACTGTGAGCGATGCCGGCCTCTTGATACAGGAGCGTTGGACCGGTGGCCTTGCGAACATCGGCGGCGATCTCGTCCCACTGATTCAGGACGGATTCGAATTCCAAACGCACTTCCTCTTCGGTGAGACCCGAAGCGGCCGTGCGAATGATGCATCCCATGCCGGGACGGAGAATGCTCTTGGCAACGGCGCGCAGACGTTTGCGCTCCTTTACCGAGACCACTTTGCGGGAGACGCCTATGGAGGTGTCGAAGGGTAGGAGGACAAGATTCCGTCCGGCAATGCCCACCTTCGTGGTCACCCGTACGCCCTTGGTCCCGTAGGCATCACGCGTGACCTGCACCACTACTTGCTGACGTGCATGGAGGTTGATCGTGATCAGGCCGCTTCGCTTGGTGGCGAAAGTCGGCAGTTTCTTTTTGGAGACGGGTTTTGCGAGGCGGAGCGCCACTTCTACGGAGTCGACCTTGTCGGTCTCGGGAAGTTCGACGGCCTGATTGCGGGCATCTTCGTCGTCGTCCTCTTCATTGTCCTCCATGGACTCGTCCACGTCGGAGAAATGCAAGAAGGCATCTTGTTCCAGTCCAATATCGACAAAGGCGGCATTCATCCCCTGCACCACCTTCGAGACCTTGCCCAAATAGATGTTCCCGACGGTATCGGTGCGCTCCGGTTCTTCTGTGAACAGCTCTGCCAGCTTGCCATCTTCCGTGATGGCAATGCGTAAGTGCGTGGGCGTCGAGTTAATGAAGATCCGTCGTACCATATACAAAAACAGCCAAGTTTACCGTGGCGCTTTGTAAGCAAACTTGCCGTTGCTTCCTTCCGGACCTGGCGGAGTTGGGTTCGTTACAACCGCACGGGACTTGGCCGTTAGGTTTGTCTCTTGATGACCCCGCGTGTGCGGGGAAAAACAAAGATACGGGTTTTGTGGCTACGTCCTACGGACGTTTGAAGGTTGGCTTCAAACCTTGCCAACATTCCCAATAGTCGCGTTGCAGTTCGGCACAGCTCATGGCAAAGGCCGTGGGTCGGCTCACAAAGCGGGTCTCGAACATGAAGGCCATGGTCTTCTCCTGCTTCACGGGCTTCAGCTCCATTGTCGAGGCCTTTGCATGTGTGTCGGCATCCGGTCCGTGTCCGCTCATGCAATTATGCAACGACGCGCCACCGGGCAGGAACCCTTCCTCCTTCGCATCATAGACCCCTTCGATGAGTCCCATGAACTCGTTCATGAAGTTGCGGTGGAACCAGGGTGGACGGAAGGTGTTCTCGGCCACCATCCAGCGTGGAGGGAAGATCACGAAGTCCATGTTGGCCGTGCCGGGCGTGTCCGAGGGCGACGTGAGCACGGTGTAGATGGACGGATCCGGATGGTCGAAGTTCACTGTGTTGATGCAGTTGAACGTGCTCAGGTCGTACTTGTATGGCGCATAGTTCCCGTGCCAGGCCACCACATTCAGTGGCGAGTGGTTGTACACGCCCTTCCAAAGATTCCCCTGGAACTTGGCGATCACGTCGCACATCTCGGTCACCTCTTCATACCACGCTACCGGCGTCAGGAAGTCGCGCGGATTCGCAAGGCCGTTCGCGCCGATAGGTCCGAGGTCCGGAATGCGTAACAGGGCGCCGTAATTCTCAAGGATGTAGCCACGGGCAGGTTCGTTCATCTCGACGCGGAACTTGATCCCGCGCGGGATCACGACGATCTCGCCCGGCGCCGCATCGATGATGCCCATTTCGGTGCAGAAGCGCAATGCGCCTTGCTGCAGCACGATCAGCATCTCGCCATCGGCATTGTAGAAGAACTCGTTCTTCATCGACGCGTTCGCAACGTACATGTGAATGGCCACACCGGAATGCGTGTGGAAGTCGCCATTCCCTGCCATCGTCACCATTCCCTGAATGAAGGTCGTTGGTGAGGTGGGAAGGGGCAAGGGACTCCAACGGAGCTGGTTCGGCGTGGTCTCCACCTCGTCGAAGCGCGACCGGATGAGACCGTTGTCGATGCGTTCGTAGGGTTTGTGCACCACCGACGGGCGGATGCGATACATCCAGCTACGCTTGTTCGCAGATCGCGGTGCCGTGAAGGCCGTTCCGTTGATCTGCTCGGCGTAAAGGCCGAAGGCCGGTTGTTGCGGCGAGTTCTGTCCTACCGGCAATGCACCCGGGATCGCCTCGGTGGCGAATTCATTGCCGAAGCCGGACATGTAGTTCATGGTCATGGTCGTTCCTGTTGACATGAAGGTCGCGCGCCCAGCAGGACTCGAACCTGCGACCTACAGCTTAGAAGGCTGTTGCTCTATCCAGTTGAGCTATGGGCGCGTGGGGGTACAAAGATACATGAGATCAGAACGACTGATTCTTGTATGTTTCGCTGCTCATCGAGCAGGAAGGAGTCACCATGACCAATGCCGAGACCATTGCCGAGATCCTGGACAGCGCTCGCGGGATCACCAAGTACTACCTCGGAAAACTCTCCGACGTCGACCCGTTGCAGGACTTCACGATCAACGGCGTCACGCTGAATTCCCCGCTCTGGATCGCGGCTCACTTGGCATGGGCAGAGCATGCCTTGGTGGTAGGGGGCATGGAGCCAAGGGAGATGCCGTTCGAATGGATGAAGACCTTCACGCTTGGGTCCGCCAACGTCCCCACGCCGGAATGGCCAAGTATGCAGGAGGCTCTCGACGCCATGACGTCGATCCATGCCACCACGCTCGACTACATCCGATCACTCTCGGACGAGGCGCTGGAAGAGACCATCACGTTGGGGAAGATCCGGTGGACGGATCCGCGAAAGAAGATCCTGTATCATGTGATCCGCCACGAAGGCACGCATGCCGGACATTTGGGCTGGATCTGTAAGCTGCACGGTATTGCGACGATCTAGAGCACGTTATTGCGGATTGATCTCGTAGGGCGACAGGGTTTCGTCGATCACGATCTTGATCGGACCGTAGGGGGTTTCCAGCATCACCGGGTCGGTCACCACGCCGGCACCGCCCAGCATATCGGCCTCACGTTGGAGGTCTGCCAACCACGTATACAACGCCGGGGCCACCACGATCTCGTGGGGGGCCGTCCCGTGTTCGGCAACGTAGCGTTCGATCGATCCGAAGACCTCGTCGAAGGCATCAAAGTAATCCATGGTCTGACCTTTCTGTAGTCGCATGCCAACGTGTCATACCAAAAGAACACGGCGGCAGGCCTAATTGTTACATCCAGCGTCGTGCCAATTTTCCACACAGCCGCCCTACACCATGTTTCCGCCCTTTTTCGTAGATTTACTTCCCTTTTCCGTTTGGCTCGAACGCTTGTTCAACTAATGCATTTCGGTAGAGTGATGTCACGGGCCAACCATCACGTCTGCCAACAGGAGATAGTATGTCGGAAACAACCCCTTCTTCGCAAGAAGATCTCACCATGGAAGTCGTGGCCTCGGCTGCTGCGTCGCCCGACGTGGCCGAAGAGAGAACGTCGCCAAAGCGTACGGCCATGGCAGCGATCCTTGCCGGAGAACTCGATAACGTCTCGATGGATGCCTCGGACTTCGAAGCACTCTACGAGCGCACGTTGTCGAAGGTCAAAGAAGATGAAATGGTCCACGGTCGCGTGGTCTCCGTCACGCGTGACGAGATCCTTGTCGACATCGGCTTCAAGTCGCTGGGCGTTGTCCCACGCACGGAATTCGTTGGCGCTGAGCTTCTCACGCCTGGCGATCAGGTAGACGTGTTCGTCGAAAAGATCGAAGATGCCGAAGGGCGTCTGATCTTGAGCCGTCGCCGTGCAGACTTCATGAAGACATGGGAGGACATCCTCAAGCTGCACGACACGCAGCAAGTGGTGCCGGTTCGCATCCTTCGTCGCATCAAGGGCGGCATGGTGGTGGACCTCTTGGGCATCGAGGCCTTCCTTCCCGGTTCACAGATCGATGTGCGCCCTGTGCGTGACTTCGATGCTTGGGTCACACGGACGATCGACGTTCGCGTGGTCAAGGTGAACCATCCAAGTGAGAACGTCGTGGTAAGCCACAAGGTGCTGCTCGAAGAGCAACTCAGCGAACAGCGCGGCAAGATCCTCGGCACACTCGAGAAGGGTCTCGTTCTCGAAGGTACCGTCAAGGCCATCTCGGACTTCGGCGTCTTCGTCGACCTTGGTGGAGTGGACGGACTGGTGCACATCACGGACCTTTCATGGGGCCGCGTCACGCATCCGAGCGAGATCGTACAACTCGATCAAACGGTCAAGGTCGTGGTGCTGGACTTCGACGAGAACAAGAAGCGCATCAGCCTTGGCATGAAGCAACTCACGCCTCATCCATGGGATCAGATCGGCGAGAAGTACGAGCCAGGTACCCGCGTCAAGGGCAAGGTCGTATCGCTCACAGACTACGGCGCCTTCATCGAGATCGAGAAGGGCGTAGAAGGTCTCATCCACATCAGCGAAATGTCGTGGACGCAACACGTCAAGCACCCATCACAAGTGGTGTCGCTTGGTCAGCAGATCGAAGCCGTTGTGTTGAACATCGACAAGAACGATCGCAAGCTCGCTCTTGGCATGAAGCAACTGGATCCCGATCCATGGTCAGATCTGATGATGAAGTATCCAATGAACTCCGTTCACAAGGGTACCGTACGCAACCTCACGAACTTCGGCGTCTTCGTTGAACTCGAGCCTGGTGTTGATGGCCTTGTGCACATCAGCGACCTCTCGTGGACGAAGAAGATCCGTCACCCCGGCGAGTTCGTCAAGAAGGGCGATGTTCTGGACGTGATCGTTCTGTCGATCGACTCCGAGCACCGTCGCATCTCGCTTGGTCACAAGCAGATCAGCGAAAACCCATGGGATATCTTCGAGAATCAATTCTCGATCGGTAAGGAAACAGAAGGCAAGATCGTTCGCATCATCGATAAGGGTGTGATCGTGGAATTGCCGGAAGGCGTCGACGGATTCGTACCCGTCTCGCAACTTTCCTTCGCTCCCGTTCGCGTGATCGCCGACTACTTCGTCCCGGATCAAGTTCTCCCGCTCAAGGTGGTGGAATTCGATAAGGAACAGAAGAAGATCGTCCTCTCGGCCGTTGAATTCCTTCGCGGCAAGAGTGCAGACGTGATCGCCACCTACAACACGAACCACCCGGTTCCGAATGCAGACAAGTACAACGAAGACGGCTCTGCATCCGCGACCACGTCGATCGAAGACCTCGAAGAATCCGAACCGGTTTCAGGCGAGTAATGATCGGCCGATGATCTACGACGGGGACGCATCACACGATGCGTCCCCTTTTTTTTACGACCATCTGCAGCTGACCATGGAATTGCAAGCATTGCTCGACGAACTGTTCGCCATGACCTTCGTGGGCATCAAGCCCGGCCTCGAGCGCATCGAGATGTTGTGCGCGTCGTTGGGAGATCCGCAGGACACGTATCCGGTGATCCACGTTGCGGGCACGAACGGCAAGGGCAGTCTCTGCGCCATGATCGCTGCGGTGCTGCAAGGCGCAGGTCTGCGCGTCGGCCTCTACACGTCGCCGCACATCGAACGCTTCAACGAGCGCATTCGCGTGAACGGCGAACAGATCGCCGATGTGGATGTGGCCCGTCTCGCCCGTCCGCTGATGGACGCAGCCGCCACCGTGCACGGCACGTTCTTCGAAGTGACCACGGCCATGGCCTTTCAGTACTTCGCCGAGAAACGTGTGGATGTGGCGGTGATCGAGACGGGACTTGGTGGTCGACTCGATGCGACGAATATCGTCTCGCCCATGCTAACGGTGATCACGTCCATCGACTACGATCACATGGAATACCTTGGGTCGACGCTCGAGAGCATTGCCAACGAAAAGGCCGGCATCATCAAGGCCGGCACTCCCTGTGTGATCGCCGAGCCGCGACGGGAATTGCGCGCCGTCTTCGAAGCACGCTCTCTGCAAGTGGGCGCACCGTTCGTCTTTGTGGACGATGAGGTGCACGTCGACGTCGACACGTTCCACCCCGACCTTTCCATGACGGTGAGCGTGATCACGCGCGACGATCGATTCTACATCACCACCGATCTGTGTGGTGTCCACCAAGCCCGCACCGTGGCCACCGTCGTCACGTGCTGGCCGTACCTGGAGCAACTCCTTCCACGCACGGCGGACGACCTCGATAGCGCCGGACAGCATCGTGCATGGTACCTGCCCCTTGCCTCCGTCACAGCGCGAACCGGACATCGCGGTCGGATCCAACTGTTGCAGGCAGATCCTCCGATCATTCTCGACGTGGCCCACAATCCGGCCAGCATGGTCGCATTGGCCCAAACGCTGTTGGCATGCGGGTATCAGGAGCACACGTTCAACGTGGTCTTCGGCGTGATGGCCGATAAGGACGCTTCCGTGATGATGGACGCCCTCTTCCCGCTCGTCGGTCACCTGCACGCCTGCGCGCCCGTGTACAAGCGCGCAATGCCTGCCGATGGCGTGGCACAGATCGCCGCCGAACACGACATTCCTACGATCACCACGCACGATAGTGTGGTCGACGCTGTTCGCGCTGCCGTGGCAACGCAAGCACCGGTGCTCATCTGCGGCTCGTTCTATGTGGCCGAAGAGGCATTGTCGTATTTTCGTAGATGATCAAACGCGCCCTCCTCTCCGTTTCCGATAAGACCGGCATTGTCGACTTCGCACGCTCCCTGCATGAACTCGGCATCGAGATCATCTCGACCGGCGGCACAGCATCGACGATCGCCGCAGCCGGCATTCCCGTTCTCAAAGTGTCCGACATCACCGGGTTTCCCGAGATCATGGACGGCCGTGTGAAAACACTGCATCCGAAGATCCACGGCGCATTGCTGGCCGTGACGGACAATGCAGAGCACGTGCAGGCCATGGACGATCACGATATCACGAAGATCGACCTCGTGGCCATCAATCTGTATCCGTTCGAGAGCACGGTGGCGCGCAGAGGAGCAACGCACGAAGAGATCATCGAGAACATCGACATCGGCGGTCCCGCCATGGTGCGTGCCTCCGCCAAGAACTACAAGTTCACGACCATCATCGTCAACCCATCCCACTACGCTACCATCATCGAGATGTTGAAGCAAGGCGGCAAGGTGAATGCATCGATGCGCGAATTGTTGGCCATGGAAGCATATTCGCACACGGCACGCTATGATGCCCTGATCTCGCAGTATTTCGCAGCGCGCAATGGTATCACGTTCCCGCATGAGACCGCACTTCCGTTGATCACCGATCAGTCGCTCCGCTACGGAGAGAATCCGCATCAAAAGGCTGTGCTCTACGGTTCGTTCTCGAAGATCTTCACACAGTTGCATGGCAAAGAGTTGTCGTACAACAACATCATGGACATCGACGCGGCCACACGTGTGGTGATGGAATTCGCCGAGCCAACATGTGTGATCGTCAAGCACAACAATCCCTGTGGCGTTGGCTCCGGCACCGATCTGGTAGACGCGTATCGCAAGGCGTTCGCGACCGATACGGTGAGTCCGTTCGGTGGCATCATCGCCATGAACCGTCCGGTGGATGCGACCATGGCGCAAGAGATCCACTCGTTGTTCGCGGAAGTGCTCATTGCGCCGTCGTATTCGGAAGAGGCACTTGCCATCCTGCAGAAAAAGAAGGACCGTCGATTGATGACGGTGGACTACGAGCAGCTTGCCGCCCTCAATGGAGTGGACATTCGTGCCGTTGCGGGTGGCTTCCTCTTGCAGACGGCGGACGATCAGTTGCTCGACGAGCAAGCGCTTCGCGTGGTCACGGAACGTCAACCTTCGGAAGATGAACGTGCGGCCATGATGTATGCATGGCGCATTGCGAAGCATGTGAAGAGCAATGCCATTGTCTATGCATCGGCGGACAGATCGTTGGCCATCGGAGCAGGACAGATGAGTCGCGTCGACTCAGCACGTATTGCCGTGCGCAAGGCCGCAGATGCAGGCATCGATCTTTCCGGATGTGCCGTTGCGTCGGATGCCTTCTTCCCCTTTGCCGACGGACTCCTTCAGGCAGCAGAAGCCGGCGCTGTTTGTGTGATCCAACCCGGCGGAAGCGTTCGCGACGAAGAAGTGATCGCCGCCGCGAACGAACAGAACCTTACGATGATGTTCACCGGGATGCGGCATTTCCGTCATTAAGTCGACTCGCTTTATGTAGCACACCAAGATTGTGCTGCACCTTGCCGAACACCGTGTCGATCGGGAATTTCTCGTCCTTGCCCATCACGCCTGCGGCCATGCCCGTCATGAGGAAGACCGCTTCTTCAAGGCGCTTGACCGGATAGATGAAGAACTCTTTCTTCTTCACGGCCTGGATGATCTCCGGACGGAGCATCAGGTCCTTCACATTCTGGTGCGGGATCACAATGCCCTGCGTCCCTGTCAGCCCTCTGTCCTTACAGACCTCAAAGAATCCCGTGATCTTGTAGTTCACGCCACCGATCGGTTGGATGTCGCCCTTCTGATTGATCGATCCGGTGATGGCCATGTCCTGTCGAATGGGCACGTTCGAAATAGCGCTCAACAAGGCAATGGTCTCGGCCGCCGACGCACTGTCGCCATCGATCTCGCCATACGATTGTTCAAAGGCGATGCTGGCACTGAAGCTGATCGGCTGTGACCGCGAGAAGATGGCGCGCACAAGGCCGCTCAAGATGAGCACGCCCTTGTTGTGAATGCTTCCACTGAGATCCACTTCGCGTTCGATGTTGATGATGCCTGCATTACCTGCGCTGACAGTGGCCGTGATACGAGCAGGCTTTCCGTATGACTCGATACCGGTGGTGTACACGGTCAGACCATTGATCTGTCCTACGCGTGTGCCCTTCGTATCGATGAGCATCACGCCGGTGCGAATCTGTTCACGGTACTGTTCGTCGCTTTGATTATGTCGCCACCGCCGTTGCTCCTCTGCATGATGCACATGCAGGCGCGTCACCAGCGTTGCGCCCGAACGTTGCGCATAGAACGATGCTTCGCGCAAGAGGTCGGCCACGTAACTGAACTGCAGCGTGATCTTCTCTTGCGACTCCGTCATGGACACGGCATACTCCGTCAGCGCAGCGGCACCCGAAGGATCGCAATGGAGGAGTGACTCCTCATTGGCGATGAGCGCAAAGAACTGCGAGTACTGCTTGATCATGTCGGCTGTGCGCTTTGCCTCGTGCCAGAACTCGGCATGCACCTTGAACATCTTCGGGAAATCTTCGTCCTGCGACCAGAGATAGTTGTAGATGGCCACATCGCCCATCAAGATCACTTTCACGTTCACCTTGATGTACTCCGGCTTCAGGGCCGTGAGTTGGAACTGGATCTCGGGGTTCTGGATCTCGAGTCGACCGTGCAACATCACCTTCTTCAGTGCCTGCCACGCCGCCGCATCGCTCAACAGGTCGAGGGCGTTCATGATCAGGAATCCTCCGTCAGCTCTGAGCACAGCGCCCGCCTTGATCTGCGAGAAGTCGCTCACATAGAATCCACGTGCATCGTAGCGCTTTTCGATGGTGCCGAACAGATTCTGATACGTTGGCGATGTTTCCACGATCACCGGTGCCTTCTTCGTATCGGCATTGTCGAGGATGAGATTCACACCGTACCGACTGAAGGCCACCTTGATAGCCTCTTCCGCGGCATCGTCCGCCATACCGGAAGCACGAGCGGCAAAGAGCTTCACATAGTCATCGAGGTGGGCGAGGATGTCGCGTTGCACCTCGACCAGGAACTCCGAGACGCGCGAGCGTTTGAAGTGCTCGGAGATATCGTCGAACACGCCCTTCATGAGCACGCCAACGGCGGCTTGGTCGTGCTGGGAAAGCTCTCTGCGGAACTCCACCATGAGGCGCATCGATCGACGTCCGATCTCCGAAAGTTCTTCGCGCAACTGGGCATACTGTTCTGCGATCACTTTCACTTGCTCCATCGTCATCGAACCGGCCTTGACCAGTTCGTCGAGCTCTTCGATCTGATATGGCTTCCCGTCCACCACGGCAAAGATCTCCGTGTGCACGGCCCCGTCTTCTTCCTGCACCTGACCAACGGTGAATCCTGCGGGCTTGATCTTCGTGTCGAACTCCTTCAGGAATCCCTTCTCATGTTCTTGGAACCGAGCGATGATGGACTTCCTGCTCGCCTGGAACTGGTCCTCTTCGAAGAGTTGCGGAATGCGACGCTTGAGCAAGGCAATGGCCTCGTCCATCATGCGCGCGAACACCCGTCCCTCCGATGGCTTGAAGCGCAAGAGCACGGGATTCTCGGACTGCTTGAAGTTGTGCACGTAGCAGAAGTCGTACAGGTCTTGCGGACCTTTCTCGATCTCCTCGAGCACGGTGCGAGCCGTGGTCATCCGGCCGGTGCCGCTCTGTCCGGAGAGATAGATGTTATACCCCTGTGACGGGATCTGCGCACCAAGCGTGATCGCTTCGATCGCTCTGTCCTGCCCGATGATCTTTCGCAACGGACGGAGTTCTTTTGTGGACTTGAACGTGAACGTCGACGTTGGACACGTCCACGTCAAGTGCGTGTGCTTGAGAGGATTGATCTTCATTGTACGATGCCCCAATGGTCTTTTCTGCAAATCTCTGAATAGGAGCAGTGAAGGCAAGCCGAAGCAATTGGCTTCACCGGATACCTACCGGAGCGCGCGATCTGAATGAATGTCTCTGCCGGATCTTCTGCTTCCATCACCATCTCGCGAGTGAACTCGCGACGTAGCACCTCGTTGGGCTCCCGCATGGCAAGTCGGCTCCCAAACGTTTGATAGAGCCCAACATTGGGTTCCGCCTCGATCCCTGCCGCCTTCCACTGTGCTTGCACGGCCAGCATGTAGAGCAACATCTGCGAATGCTCGCCACGCGGCATCGACGAGAACGACGGGACGCTTGCCGTTGTGGTCTTGTAATCGGCGATGTTGAACAGCACGAGCTGATCTTGACGCAGCACGTCGATCCGATCGATCCGTCCTTTCACACGCACGGTGGTCTGACCGACCATCACGTTCGTGTCCACATCGTATTCGAACACGGCCGGACGGAACTCCTGCGTTCGTGCATGCTCACGCTCGACAAGCAACCAACGCTCCAGCAGTCCTACCGCTGTTGGCGTCCCACGAAAGACGCGTCGCTCCACGTCGGCATACATGTGGTCGACGTCATACCGCATGGCCACACGATCATAGCATTGCAGAAGCCGCTCGCGCAATTCGTCAATGGGATGCATTGTCACATCAACAGGTCGATCGATCAGTTGGTTCACTGTTGCCGTTGCCGGAAGTCCCTGCAGCTCTGCAAAGAACATGCGCACCACGCTATGCAAGAGCGAGCCGCGTTCACGTCCTGACAGATTTTCCTGCTCATCATCTGCCTGTGGTAGACCGAGCGCATAGCGTGCGAAGAATCGGTACGGACAGGCGGCCACCACATCAAGTCGACTTGGCGAAATGTATGGCTCCACCGTTCGCAACAAACGCTGCCGCTCCTCTTCCTGCAGCTCCGACATTACATCACCGAGTTGCCGCTGCGCAGGATCGTGCATCGGCACGCCCATGCGAAGCATGCGCTCCTTGGCACTGATCATCACATCGGCATGCAGGATATCGGGCACAGGGGTGGACATATCATCGTGATCATCCAGGAACTGCGACGGCATGGTATCGGATCCGTCGATCGTGCGCGGGAAGGTGGCAAGGAGCAAGGCATCGGCGGTGTCGGCCACACTTGCCTTGATATCATAGAGATCTTCGCGCGCTTGTTCCGGTCGCTCATCCGGCGGGAGTCCATCCTCTGCTTCGCGCAGTGTACGCGGGAACTCTCCTTCGACGCATCCAAGCATCACCACGAGCTTCCATTGCTTTGCGCGAAGCATATCCGCCGATGTTGCCAATGTCACTCCCTGCAGACGCACATCGTCGATACCCACGGTGGCCTCGCGAACGAGTCGACGGAATTCCTGTGCATGATCGACGAGTGGGAGTGGAGGAGCACCGGCGATCGATGCCATGCGTTCATAGCGTTGCAAGGCATCGTTGATCGCGTCGACCGCCGCACGGTCGGCCGTAGGCAGCATGCGTTCATCCGCGCGATGGGCACGGGCAATGGCTGCCGCTTGAATGCCGAGATCGCGGAGAATGCGGTCTTGCACGAGAGTGCGGAATACCGCGGCCGACATCGGCGTGTTGCCTCCTTCACACCGTTCACGCAACCATCGCACGGCCGTTCGCGCCACGTCGAGCAACGTACGCTCGCGCATGATCTCGACATCATCGTCATCATCATCGTCCATCGCTGCAATGGTCGAGCGCCGTTGATCGATCCGTTGCAACCAATCGTCGGGACCTTCACCGCCGTGGATGCGCAGACGTGCAGATACCTGGACGAGCGACAGTACATTCACGCCCGCATCTCCGATCACGTATCCGCTTCGCAGCAATCGCTCCACGTCCGCCTTGCGCCATCCCGTGCTCATCATATCCAGCGCGGCCATCACGGCACTGCTCACGCCGCATTGTGCAAGGCGCATGCGTTCCTTGGTGGCCAAGGGGATCGATGCCTCCATGGCCACATCGCGTACGATCTCTTCGTAGGCAACGTTGCCGGGTGCAACGATGCAGACGTCGTGCAATGCAAGCGTGCCATCGAGCAGACCTTGCTTGGCAAGGGTCAGCGCCGCGCGCACCTCTGCACGTCGGTCATGCTCGCTATGCACCACTTCACGCAATGCATAGGTCCTCTCCGCTGCGACGTGTTCATACGTCCACCCCCGCAGCACGAACTCGGAGATCTGTTCAAAGTTGCGCGTGCGCTCCTGCACGTCTTCGGGTGCACGCGACCATTGGATACCAACATGAATATGGTCAGCGAGGGCCATCAAGAAGTTGCGTTCGGATGCGGACAGGACATGTATGCCCGTTACCATCATACCCGCGATCGGCGTGGTATCACCGGGCAACACAAAGGGTGCCGATGCATCGGCCTCGGCAATGGCATCGGCAAGTGCCGTGCACACATCCACCGGATCGAACCACTCGCCGCCCTTCCACCGTTCATAGGTATCCCACACCTGCAGGATGCGCTCGGTACGTCGAGGCAGCGGGCGCTCCTCGTCGGCCATGGCCCGCAGATCTTCCGTCGTTGTCCCATTCGCCTTCCACTGCAACACATCGGCGGCGGACAGACCCAGTGCCGATGCCGTGGTGCCATTGGCAATGGCCGCTTGGCGGAACAGCACGCTCACATCCGTGGACGAGATCAAGGGTCGGTCGGGAAGGTACAGGGCGGCAAGGCGACGTAACAGATTCGACATCGTAAAGACGCGCGGCGGAAGACCGGCACCGATCTCGCGCATCCACAGCGCTGTTGCCGAACGGACGTGGGTGGATGTTGGAACAACGAGAATGATGGATCGCGGCGGAAATGCCGCACATGCACGGATCGTGGCCTCCAGCGACGTTGCACGACAGGCCTGTCGTAACGGTGAGTCGTCGGTGCTGTAGGTCGTTCCGGGCATGCTGTGGACGTTTCGTGGTTGGCTGAGTCGTAATTTGCCGTTGAATATCTGCGAGTCTTGTCAGATGACCAAACATACGGTATCCCTCTTGCTTTGTATCATGACGTTCGTCATGATCGGATGCAGTGCAGGTCAACCCGTTCGCGTTCTCAAGCAACACGAGACCGTGATCACCGGTAGCGTCGGAGGTCCGGTGGTCCCATCCAAGGTCCCCACCATCGTTGTCCCCTATCTCACGGCAGGTGTCATGCATGGCATCTCGGACAACGTCACCATGCATGGCAACCTTCACGCCTTGATGACGGCCTTTGCCGTTGTGGGCATCGACGTTGGTGCATCGGCGCGCATCGTCCATGAGAACGGCATCGTCCCCGAGATCACGGCAAGCGGTCGACTGATGATGTTCTCCGATCTTCGGAGCTTCGCTACGTCGCGCATCTATCCCGACGTGTCCGTGACGGCCAGCTACGAAGTGGCCGAGCGGTGGCTCGTATACGGCGGGCTGCACAACACCATGCAATTCGTCGCACCCGCCTATCTCGTCAGTCCCTACGTGGGCTCGCTCATTCCCCTATCCGACAACTTCTCGCTGCAGGCTGAGTTCATCTGGCAGGCGGCGAACGTCGACACGCACTCCGGCGTCTTCGAAGGCACGTCGAGTATCGGTGGACGTGGCTCTGCAGGGATCTATCTTGGAGGAGCGTACACCTTATGATCCGTTTCCTTCTCCTCCTCGCCGCCGTGCCCATCCTTTCGTCGTGCTCGCTCGATCCATTCCTGTTCAACAGCACAACGCTCGACCACTACACACTGTCCGATAGTGTGATCCCGGCGGACCGTCGTGAGCATGTGCAACTCTTGGTGGATGGCGTGACCATCCATGGCTTCTTCGTGCGACAAGTGGACTCGCTGCATGGCGATCCTCCCTACACCATCGTCTATCATCACGGCAACCGCGACCATCTTGAGTACTATTGGCCACGTGTTGAGTTGTTGTACAAGGCAGGATTCAACGTCTTCGTGTACGATTACAACGGCTATGGCATGAGCGGCGGCACGAGCACAGAAGCATCGCTCTATGCGAATGCGCGTGCTGCGTGGGACTACGTCTTCCGTCGAGCCGACGTCGACACCACCCTCATCGCCAACTACGGCTACTCGCTCGGCTGCGCCGCTGCCGTGGACGTGAGCACGAGCCATCGCACGCCACATGTGTTGATCCTCGAAGCACCGTTCGCCTCGTCGGAGTCGCTCGTGCAAAGCGGCACCATCCTCAACATTCCCGGCAGCTACGTGATGGACGGCGCCTTTGCCAACGATGCGAAGATCGGCATGAACACCGCACCACTCCTCATTCTGCACGGAACGGACGATCTCTTCATCCCCATCGACCGCAACGGACGTCGCCTCTACGATCTCGCACGGAACCCCAAGACCTTCCGCGCTGTTCAGGGAGCTGGGCACGACAATATTCCAGAGGTGATGGGTCATCAGGCCTACATCGACCTCATCACGGCGTTTATCAAAGGAAACTGACGTGTTCACCGGACTCATCGAAGAAGTTGGAACAGTGCGCACCATCGAGAGCGTTGGCGATGGCGTGCGGATCGATATCGCGGCGCACGACATCATGTCGGATCTCGCCGTCGACCACAGCGTGAGCGTCAACGGCGTCTGCCTGACGGCAACGGCCGTGCATGCCGATCACTTCTCCGTGACGGCCGTGCACGAGACGCTCACCAAGACCACGACAGGTGCACTGCGCGTTGGGCATGCTGTGAATCTCGAACGCGCCGTTCGCGTGAGCGATCGGTTGGGCGGACACATCGTGCAAGGACATGTGGACGGAACAGGCAGTGTTGATGCCATCACGCATCTCGATGCAGGATGGGAACTGTGGATCCGCTTTCCCCGCACCTATGCGAAGTATCTCATCCCTGTTGGATCTGTGTGTGTGAACGGCATCTCGCTTACCGTTGCGCGCATCGAGGACGATCGATTCATGGTGGCGCTCATTCCGCACACCATCGACCATACGACCATGAAACACACATCCGTTGGAGATGCCGTGAACCTCGAGTTCGACGTGCTCGCCAAATACGTAGAAAGACTCCTGCATCCATGATCACCACACTTGGCGAACTCCGTGCGTCCGGCTATGCCGATGGCACCATCAAGGACGAACTCCGTCGCAACGTCATCGCAAAGCTGCGCGCGAAAGAGCCCATCTTCACCGGCATCATCGGCTTTGACGATTCGGTGATCCCGCAGATCGTCAATGCCATCCTTGCCGGACACGACATGCTACTGCTCGGTCTGCGCGGACAAGCAAAGACGCGCATCGCACGACAGCTCACCACCTTGCTCGACGAGCGCATCCCCGTCATCAAGGGCTCCGAAGTGAACGATCATCCCTTCCACCCTGTCTCCTACCGCGCCACGCAACTGGTGGCGGAGATGGGCGAAGAGACTCCCATCGAGTGGATCGGTCGCGATGAACGCTATGGCGAGAAGCTTGCCACACCGGACGTGTCCGTTGCCGACCTCATCGGCGACATCGATCCGATCAAGGCTGCAACGCAACGTCTGCACTATGCACACGAAGGGGCCATCCACTTCGGTCTTGTGCCGCGCACCAATCGCGGCATCGTGGTGATCAACGAATTGCCGGATCTGCAGCCACGCATTCAAGTGGCGCTGTTCAACATCCTGCAGGAGCGCGACATCCAGATCCGTGGCTTCACGGTGCGCATTCCGCTCGACATCCTCATGGTCTTCACGGCCAACCCCGAAGACTACACGAATCGCGGCTCCATCATCACGCCGCTCAAGGACCGTATTCAATCGCAGATCCTGACGCACTATCCGGCCACTATCGAAGAAGGCATGGCCATCACACGTCAGGAATCATGGATCCATCGCTCCTCGCTCCCCGTGTTGTTGCCCACCTATCTTGAACAGATCGTCGAGAGCATTGCCTTCCTTGCGCGCGCCAGTGAGTTCGTTGATCAGTCAAGCGGTGTTAGTGCACGTCTTACGATCTCCACGCTCGAGAACGTTGTCTCGAACGCCGAACGACGAGCCATCGTGAACAACGAAGACACCATTGCACCGCGCATTGCCGATATCACGCAGGCCATCACGGGCATCACGGGCAAAGTGGAACTGGTCTTCGAGGGAGAACAAGAAGGGCCACAAAAGGTGGCAAGGGCACTGATCGGTAAGGCTGTGCGTGAAGTGTTCCGACTCTATCTGCCCGATCCGAACATCCGTCGTGCACGCAAGGGACAACAACCTGTCGACGATCCGTATGCGCCCATCGTTCGGTGGTTCGAGCAAGGCAACATGCTGACGGTCTCGGACATGATGCCGCTTTCCGAATTCTATGCGACGCTCATGCATGTCCCGGGTCTTGCCCAAGTGGCCTCGGCCTTCGGCTACGATGTGAACGATCAAGCGCGAATGGCAACGGCCATGGAGTTCGTGCTCGATGCCTTGCATCAGCACTCGAAGATCGCCAAGTCCGATTCAAGCGCCGGTACCACCTACAAGGATCTTGTGGGTTCGATCTTCACGCCACCGTCGTTCGATATGGACGACGACGACCTACAGGGTTGATCACTCTTCAAAGCCTGCCGGTACGTACTGCGTGCGCGGCACACTCGTGGCACGAAGCACGGTGTTCGAGATCAGGTGTGTGAGGCCAACGAGATCTTTGAAGTTGATGAGCTTGATCTCGTCGCTCGCCTTGTGATAGTCCTTGTGCTCACCCGTGAAATAGAAGAGCACAGGGATACGCTTCATGGCAAAGGATGCCTGATCGCTTCGGAAGAAGTACTGTTCGATGTCGTAGGCCAACGTATAGGGTGAGGCCAACGCCGCGTTCTCTTCTTCGTTGAAGCGTATGAGGTCTGGACATTTCTTATCGCCGCCAATGCTCACCTTGTTGTTCTCGCATCGACCGATCATGTCCACGTTGATCATGGCCACACACTTGTCCAGCGGCAACGACGGATCGGCCGCATAGGCCTTCGATCCGAGCAACCCCTTCTCTTCGGCACTGAAGGCAATGAACAGGATGCCGCGCGCAGGACGTTTCTTCATGGAGGCGAAATGTTCAGCGCACATCAAGATCGACGTAGTACCCGAAGCATTGTCGTCGGCACCGTTGAAGATCGAATCACCGTCCGCATTCGGTCTGCCCACACCAACGTGGTCATAGTGAGCGCCCATCACAACGTACTCGTCGGGAACGGATGAGCCCGGCAGATAGCCGACCACATTGTCGACCGTGATATGCTCATGCGTCAACGCAACGGAAGCGGACACGCGCGCGGTGAGCGGCATACTGCGCGGTTGCACGAGAGAGTCGATCAACTTCACTGTTGCACGCAGACTATCTGAACTCCCCAACAACGCAGCGATCGTTCGCTCGCCCACATGGATCACGGGAATACGCGGCGTCTTGGTGTTCGGCAAGGTGAGGGGTACGGCATTGGAAGGAATGCCCGGATAGAGGGATGGCCACGAGAATCCGGTGATGAACATCTTGCGATCGCCGCGCGGCGCATCAACGACAAGCACGCCGATGGCCCCATGGGCAATGGCATTCCGTGTCTTCTCCGTCACACTGCTATAGCGTGTGTACTGCTTTCCGGCAAATCCCTGGGCAGAGTCTTGCGTATTCGGCTCGCCGCGCATCACGAGCACCACGGCGTCGTGCACATCGATGCCTGCATAGTCATCGTACTGATATTCTTTGGCAGTGATACCGAATCCGGCGAACACCACGGGTGCGTTCTCGATGGTTCCGTCACCCGTCTGCTCGAACGGAATGAAGTCCGTCTTCACGGCAAGTGTGGTGATCACATCGTTCGATCGCACCCGCAAGGATGCCCCCGGAGCAAGGTTCGAGCGCAACAGTTCATACGGCTTGCGATACGATCCGTGCAGCGGCTTCAATCCATAGGAACGGAATTGTTCTTCGATATACGCCGCCGAGCGCTCCAACTCTTTTGATGGCGTGTTCCGTCCGCGCATCTCGTCGGAGGCGAGGAATTCAAGATGTCGACGGGCCGTTGTGGTGTCGATGCCGTGGGCAGTGACAAGTGACGAGTGACAAGTGACGAATATCAAAAAGAGAGTGACGAGTGACAAGTGGCGGACGTTCATAGAAGGAAGAATTTGATCAGGACGGTCATGCCTGACGTTGTTGGGAAAAACTCGACAACGTCTGCCAAGTGTCTGATAAGAAAAACACCCCTGCCGCCATCGCGCAACAACATGTCCGGCTGACGGGGATCCGGAACATCCTCGGGGTCGAAGCCTGCGCCGGAATCATTCACAAGAAAGATCACTTCGGATGACGATGTCTGCACCTGCAGCTCGACCATCTTCGTCGGATCGGCCCCGTTACCATGAATGATGGCATTGTTGACCGCTTCGGTGAGTGCCACGAGCATGTTGTAGTAGCGTTGCTCGTCGAGCAACCGCACACTCTCGATGCTGGCCACGAACGGTTCCACCGCGGCGATGCTCGATCGGTCGCTTGGAAGCGTCAGCGAATATGTTCTCACGTCCGACATGATCAAAACACCACTCGAGCTTGTAAGAGAAGGTTTGGAAGGTTCCGTCTGCCCGTCACGTTCACATGCTGGAGTTCATACCAGCCACCCAACGACAGATCCGAACCATTGGAGCTCGTGTACTGAATGGCCGTTTCGGGGGCCCAGAACTGGACCGAGCTGGTGGTGGCCGAAACGATCGAACCAGGACCGAGCGTTCGTTGCTCGAGTTGGTACAACCGTACGCCTGTTCCGATGCGTACGCCCGAACCGACGTCATAAAATAAAAGGATTTTCGATAGCTGCTCGAGATTGCTGTTCTGCGGCGTTTCTGCGAACGCACCCCAGAACAGAGCGCCGCGTTCGAAGTACCGGAACAGGATCCGGGCATCGACGAAGAGTTCTTGGGTAAGGCGGATGCGAATGGAGTCGCGAATGGCGATCTGACGAAAACTGTACGATCGGGCATTGGCACCCGGCTCATCGAAGTCGTACACCGTGTAGTTCGCCAGTACCTCGATCTGCGGCTGCATCTTCACAACACTTCCGTTCACGATCACTTGTGGCGCAAAGCGGATCACACGGTTCTCGTTGTTGATCGCGCTTCGCTGCCGGTTCAGGAAGACCATGTGCACATACTGTCCGGACAGCGTGAGATTGAAACTCAACAATGGTGAGATCTTCCGACCATATCGGATCGTGAGCAGCCCATTCAATTCGTCCCGATCGTCGTAGTTCAACGAGCTCGGCGTATCGTATCGCAAGAGCCACGAACTCCCTTCCACCCTGAGCGTGTCCCGTTCCGACGGGAACCATGATGCCGAGCCATAGAACTTGCTCCGCTGCGATGTGTTGTCGCGCTGATTCTCTTGCGACCGAATGGCGGCAAGGTCTTGTTCATCGATGGGTGCAACGGGTGCCACGCTGTTCTGTTCGTTTCGTGTGTACAAGGCAATGCCCAACGTCGTAGAGAACAGCGGAACGGTATAGCGAAGTTCAAGTGCCACATCGATCGTGAGCTCGGAGAGCGTGCGATCCACCTTGGTGATCGACACATCGGCATACGGATCGCGATAGCCACGTCCGATGCGCGCCGCATCCACGCCGGCCACGAGACCTGCCGACAGGCCACCGGTGATCCCGTACGACACGTCGGAGTTCAGTCGCACGCGCTCCTCGCCGCGCTGTTCGACGGCCAATTCGTTCGACGTCGATCCCGACAGGGCCGTGAAGAAATCGCGATGCACGTTCGTGTAATCGAGGCCCACCTGCATCTGCGACACGTCGGAGAACACGCGCATCACACCGGCATGGGCAAGGATGTCGGAGTTGGCACGCATGGTGTCCATGCGTTGATAGTCGGCGATCAGGCGTGAGTTCAGTCGCCACTCCTCAAGGGCCAGGTCCGTGAGCTGTCCGTCGATCCCTCCGATGAAGCCAACGGCGCGTTGACCGATCTGTGTGGTGCGCTCGAGTCCGGCAACAGCCTCGAGATGCCCAATGCTCTCGTCGCTCCAGCGGAGTCCGCCCACGCCTCCCAACCGCTCCAGACTGTTCAGTCCAACCGACCGTGAATCACGTGACAACACCCAGTCCTGTCGGATCACGGCGCTCAGGAAGGTGGAAAGGGGCACGGCCAGGGAGATCTGACTGAATTCATCGTCACGGATGGCCATGGTGAGCGTTCGAAAGGCCGATCCTCGGTAGGTGTTCACCCAGCGGAACGTGACAAGATCCGTCACCGACCGCACGTCGGCATTCCCCGTGAACACATAGGTATTGGCGATCTTATCGACGCCAAAACTGGCCGTGGCGCTCTCCGTCGGCTGCGGGATCTCCATCAGCGGTTGGATCTGCTGCCCTGTAACAAATTGGCAGTTTAGGAGCAGCATCGCCACCATTATTCCGACCCTATGGTCAATCAAAACATGGATTTGCGAAAAAACTGCCCATGTTCGCAAAAAATCACACCAATGTAACAAAGCGCGGTTGCGTGTATAGGGTCCCCCAGCTATATTCGTCCCGCAATGTCGTCTGCCCCACGCACCTTTTTGCTCCTGGACCCGGACACAGATCGTCGAACCACTACTGCGACCTCCCTGCTCGCGTACGACATCTCGGTCCTCCTTGCATCGGATCTTTCCGCTGCACAAGGAGTCGTGCGTCATCACCGACCCAGCGCTGTGCTCATCGATGCCTCGATGCTCCGCGTTCCGGATCTGCGACAAAAACTTTACATGCATGGCCTGAACGTCGACGTGCCCTTCATCGTCCTTGCGGACGAGCGAGAGCCGCTCGCAGAGACCGACGTGCCCTACGGCGTGTTGTCGCGTCCGCTCACCGATGCAGGTATTCGTTCGTTGATGACGTTGCAAGGACTTCCTGTTGCAGGTGAATCGCCGGTGATCTTGCAACCGCAAGATCAGCAACCTTCGCTCTTGTATGCGTTGCCACACGAATATCGCACTCCGCTCACGGACATCATCGGTTCTGCTTCATTCTTGCACGGACATGCAGAGGCAAGTGCCGACGAGATCCGTGAAGTGAGCGCCGAGATCCTTGGCGCGGCACGTCGACTCTTACGTACGACCGACAACTTCCTTGTCTATGCCCAGATCGAGACATTGGCCGAGAGTCCGCTGCATATCGACCGTATGCGTCAGTGCATCACGCCCGAACCGGCGGCCGTGCTCTACGATGCCGTCACCCAACGGGCCGCGGCACATCAACGTCCGTCCGACGTCACCATGGCCATCGACATCGAAGGTGTAGCGCTCGGCATCATGGAAACCCATCTCGACAAGATCGCCACAGAACTTGTCGAGAACGCCCTCCACTTCTCACGTCCGGGAACACAGGTCTCCGTATCGGCCACGGCCGGCGCGCGCGATGTGGTGTTCTCGATCCGCGATCACGGTGTTGGAATGCAGGAGAGCGAGGTCATGCAGATCGGAGCATACCGTCAGTTCCGTCGCAAATCGCAAGAGCAGCAAGGCGTGGGTCTTGGCCTGATCATCGCCAAGCGTTTGGTGGAACTCCACGGCGGAACCTTCTCCGTGACGTCTGCACTGGGAATGGGAACATCCATCACGTTCACCATTCCACGCGCCGCTTAAGGCGCTTAGATCACTTCGAGTTTTGCAAACGCGACCATGAGTTGCTTGCGACCACCGTTCACGAACTGTACGGTGGCCTTTGCTTGCTGTCCGCTTCCACTCAACCCTGCCACCGTACCAACCCCGAACATCGGATGCTTGACGCGCATGCCAACACGCAGACCCGACGACGACGCGGGTTCTTGCGAGTACGATTCGCTCGCAGGCACTTGTGAGTAGGATTCCTTTGGACGTCCGGCAGGTCCGCTGCTTGGCGGGGGGATAGCCCCATACCCACGCGCCGCACCACCACGATCACCGAAGGTCCGTCGAGCCGGCGCTGCCGCCTCCGGTCGTTGATCCATTCCATGCGAAGCACGCATGGGCTCTACGGCGCGTGATCCCTTTTGCGACTTCTCGTCGAAAAGTGTCTTATCGATCTCGCTCAAGAACATGCTCGGCCGATTGAACACCAGCTCGCCGAATCGATACCGACGTTCTGCATAGGAGAGCACGAGTTGCTGTCGTGCACGCGTGATGCCCACATAGAACAACCGTCGTTCCTCTTCCTGCTCGTTCATGTCGAGCTCTGCCTTTGCTAGCGGGAACAGTCCTTGTTCAAGACCGGCGATCACCACGAGCGGGAACTCAAGTCCCTTTGCAGCGTGCATGGTCATCATGGCCACACGATTGTTGCCAAGCTGCGGATCGTCCGCATCACTGAGCAAGGCGATCTGTTCGATGTAGGTGGCAAGCGTCAATGTCTCGTCGCGCTCTTGTGTTTCGGCGATATGCGACAGCACCCGGTCGATGTTGTTCCATCGGTCGCGCGACTCCTCAGTGTCGAGCTGCTTGTACTGCTGCATCATCCCCGTCGCCTCGATGTAGGACTGAGCAAGCGACGACGGCGACAGTTCTTCGAGCAGTGCGCGATGTCGGTCGATGAGATCCACGAACTCCAGCACGGCCGTCACTGTTCGCTTCTGCACGTTCGGGATCATACCCACTTCACGCAGGGCATCGAACATGGCCACGTTCCGCTGCTGCGCCCATTCGGCAATGCGTTGCAGCGATGTGGCGCCAATGCCGCGCGTCGGCTCGTTGATCACCCGCATCACACTTTCGCTATCGGCCGGATTCACGAGCAAGCGCAGATACGAAAGCGTGTCCTTCACTTCCTTGCGCTTGTAGAACGACACGCCGCTCACGATGTGGTACGGAAGATTGGACCGACGGAGCGCGTCTTCGAGCGACTGCGACTGGGCATTCGTGCGATAGAGCACGGCCACATCCTTGTAGGTGAAGTTGCTCTTCGAGATCCGCTCGCGCAACGTTCGCACGATGGCATCGGCCTCTTCCCGATCGTCCCGACATGCCAACAACGTGATCTTCTCTCCCTCGGGGTTCTCCGTCCACAACGTCTTGGCCAACTGCTTGCGATTGTTCTTGATCACGGCGTCGGCAGCAGAGAGGATCGTCTTCGTCGACCGATAGTTCTGCTCCAACCGCACGACCACGGCCTCGGGATAGTCCTTCTGAAAATCCAGGATGTTGCGAATATCGGCGCCGCGCCAACGGTAGATGCTCTGTGCATCGTCGCCCACCACGCACACATTGCGAAAGGCCTTGGCCAGCATGCTCACGGCAATGTACTGGGCACGATTCGTATCCTGATACTCATCCACGAGCAGATAGCGGAACCGCTGCTGATACTTCTGGAGCACCGCTTCATGTCGTTCGAACAACCGGATCGTATTCAGCAACAGATCATCGAAGTCCATGGCATTCGACTGCGTCAGTCGCTTCTCATACTCTTCGTAGATCTGCCCTGTCTGCTTCTCCTGAATGGAGTCCGCCTTGCGCACGTATTCCTGCCACGACACCATGGCATTCTTTGCGCTTGAGATCCGCGACCGAACGCCCTGCGGCGGCATCACCTGCTGCGAGATGCCCATGGCATTCATGACGGCTTTGATGGCGGCAAGGGAATCGTCGGTGTCGTAGATCGTGAAGCCCGACGTGTAGCCGATGTTCTCTGCTTCGGCACGAAGGATCCGTGCGAAGATCGAGTGAAACGTTCCCGCCCACATCCTTGTCCCCGTACCCTCGCCCACGAGATGGGCGATGCGCTCCTTCATCTCTTGCGCAGCCTTGTTCGTAAAGGTCAGCGCAAGGATATGACTCGGATGCACGCCTGCCTGCATCAAGTAGGCAACGCGCAGCGTGAGCACACGCGTCTTGCCACTCCCCGCTCCGGCAATGATCAGCAGTGGTCCTTCGGTATGCATCACAGCAGTACGCTGTGCATCATTCAGGCCCTCGAGGAGGTCGGAAGAAGAGGAGGATCGGGGAACGAGGTGAAGCATGAGAACCGAAATCAGAAGAACAATACAAAATCAAGAATACAGAATCCGATCTGCAAATGACAGAATCGAAAATGACTCGTCACTCGTCACTTGTCACTCGTCACTCTCTTTCGTCACTTTCTTCCCATAGTCCGTCTTATAGAACCCTTCTCCCTTATAGATCACGTTTCCGGCGTGGATCACACGCTCGACGTGACCCTTTCCCTTTACGGGTTGGTCGCAGAGGTCTTCGGGACAAAGCGTGAACGCTTCGTCCTTCATCTGTTGGCGAACTTCAAAGACCTTGCCGCAGGTCGTGCATTTGTATTCGTAGGTGGCCATGGGTGCTTGCAACGTGACACTTACAATTCAACAAACCCTGTCTTCTTATACACCTTGCGCAGCGTCTTGCGTGCCCGGTCTCGGGCATGTTCGGCGCCGCGCTTGAGGATGTTCTTGAGTTCTTCTTCGTTGTTGCGGATCTCAAGGAAGCGTTCGCGAATGGGTGCAACGAACGTGGCAACGGCGTCGGCAACGGCTTCCTTGAAGGGCGCATAGCCGCTGGTCGAGGCGAAGGATGCTTCGATCTCGGCGAACGACATGCCCGTGGTCAGATGATACAGCGTCATGAGGTTCGCAATGCCCGGACTTCCCTGCTCGTCCATCACGATGCGTGTTCCGCTATCGGTGACGGCACGCTTGATCTTGTTGCGGATCTCGGCATCGCCATCGCGCAGGAAGATGGTGGCCTTCTCGTTCGGATCGCTCTTGCTCATCTTCTTCGTGGGTTCCTGGAGCGACATGATCTTGCCGCCAACATCGCTGATGAACGGCTCGGGCACGGTGAACGTTGGCGAGTAATGATGGTTGAAACGCTCGGCAAGATTGCGCGTGAGCTCGAGATGCTGCTTCTGGTCGGCACCAACGGGAACAAGGTCTGCATTGTAGATGAGAATGTCCGACGCCATGAGGATCGGATACGTGAAGAGACCCACGTTCACATTCTCGCTGTGTTGCGCACTCTTGTCCTTGAACTGCGTCATGCGCGAGCACTCGCCCATACCTGTCATGCAATTCAGCACCCATGCCAGTTCGGCATGTTGGGGGACATGACTTTGCACGAAGAGCGTGCTCTTCTCGGGATCGATGCCGCAGGCAATGTACATGGCCGCAAAGTCCAGCGTGGCCTTGCGCAACTTGGCCGGCTCCTGCCGCACCGTGATGGCATGCAGGTCCACGATGCAGAATAGACTGTCGAACTCATGCTGCAGCTGCACCCAGTTCTTGAGGGCGCCACTGAAGTGACCGATATGGGGCTGACCCGAGGGCTGCATGCCGCTCAGAATGACCTTGCGCTGTTCGTGCTGTTCGCTCATGTCCGTTCATCGAATGGTGAACGACAAATCTACGGCACACCGTGCTATTCCTATGGCCCTTGCACAGCTATCTTTGCACCATGCATCGTCTCTCCCTTCTCCTTGCCGCCCTACTCCTTGCCACGTCCCTTTCCGCCCAAGAGGAAATGAGTGGCGGGAGCGATACCGGACCGTCGAAAACGTGGGGCATGATCTCCGTGCTTCGCACGTGGACGCCACAAGAGAACAACTTTCCGAATTGGGGTCTGAACTTCCAGGGCTTTCGCGGACTCGGCGAGAGCGAGGAATCTCGCTGGTGGCTAGGGATAGGGTTCATGGCGGCAGGGGTGGAACGACGTGACGTGATCGCGCTGACGTTCGGTCCGGGCGTCTTCATTCTCGGTCGACCGTCGCTGGGCATGTTCGCCTTCTTGCAGGGTGGACTCGGAGCAAGCTCCAAGAGCGGCGTCGCGGGTTTCAATCCGTTCAGCGATCCATCGATGCAATGGGGCGGCGCCCTGATGAGCGGCGTCGGCGTCTCGGCAGAGATCATCTGGCATATGCGACTGCAGACCGCCATCGTGATGAATGCGTTCACGATGGATGGCGGGCGGTCGCCGTTCGGGATCCAGTTCGGCTTGTCGACAGGAGGCCTGTGATGATCCCGTACGGATTTGGAAGCTATCGCATCTCCGAAGGCGATGCCACACATGAGGCCGCATTGCGACATGCATTGGACCGCGGCATCACGCTCATCGACACGAGCGCGAACTATAGCGACGGTGCAAGCGAGATGCTGATCGGTCGCGTGTTGCGCGACCACCCGCGCGGTGCGGATATCGAGGTGATCACAAAGGCAGGATATCTGCAAGGAACGAATCTTGACCGCGCGCAAGCACGCATTCAGAACGGCGATCCGTTCCCGGAAGTGGTGCAGGTGCAAGAGTCGCTCTGGCACTGCATTGCACCGGAATTCCTCGACGATCAACTGACGGCATCGATGCGTCGATTGCAACGCACCACCATCGATGTGTTGCTCCTGCACAATCCCGAGTACTTTTTGTTGGATGCCCATCAACGCGGCATGGCGATTGACGAGGCACGTCGACATTTCTACCGACGCATTCGCAGTGCTTTCCAGTTCCTTGAAGAATGCGTGCTTGAAGGGCGGATCGGATCGTACGGCATCTCGTCGAACACGTTCCCCTGCGAACCCGACGATCCGGGCTTCTGCTCGCTCGAGGAATGTCTTGCCATTGCAGAACGCGTTGCCGGACCCGAGCATCACTTCCGCACCATCCAGCTTCCGATGAACATCATCGAACATCATGCGGCCACGGTGCTGAACCAACGCGACCGATCGGCAACCGTGCTGGAGTTCGCCGCGAATGAACGACTGCGTGTGTTGGCAAATCGGCCGCTCAATGGTGTGATCGAGAACGACCTCATTCGATTGGCCACACATACCACTCCGGTAACGATGCCGCTTCCCGACGAAGTGGATGCGCGCATTCACGCCCTCGAAGTGGAAGAGCATCAAGCGGCCCAGCTCGTGTTGCAGACATTGTCGGGAGATGGCAGGGAGGCCGCGGCCATTCAAGAGACATTCAAGGTTGCTGCCGCCCTCTGTCAGTCGTGGCGATCGTTCTCAGGACTCCCGCATTGGAACGACATCGTTTCGATGTACCTGCAGCCACGCATCCATGTGATGCAACGGCATATGGCGGCGGCTGCAGATCCTGCGGCCATGCAGCACTACATGGACGGACTCCGTGCCGTGCTGGACGAGATCACGGCACTCTATGCACATGAAGAGAATTTGAGTTTGGCAGAACTGCGTACGATGCTCGCCGAAGAATGCGGTATGCCGCTCGACACGCCGCTGCAGCACTTGGCCTTGCATGCCGTTCGATGCACGGCCGGCATCTCGACCGTCTTGGTGGGCATGCGAACGCCTGCCTACGTCGACGATGTGATGGCGGCGATGACACTACCAACGATCTCGTTGCATCGCGCATCGTGGATGCGGATCGTTGAACATTTGGCACGACTTTCAGATCAAGGAGTAGCATGAGCTCGCATACCGTGAAGATCGCACCATCGCTATTGTCGGCGGACTTCGCCAACCTCGCCGCCGATGTGGCCACCTGCGAGCAGGGCGGTGCCGATATCCTGCATGTGGATGTGATGGATGGACACTTCGTACCGAACATCACCATCGGTCCGCTCGTGGTGGAAGCCCTTCGCCCGCGCACAACCCTACCCATGGATTGTCATCTGATGATCAGCGATCCCGATCGGTACATCGACCTCTTTGCATCGGCAGGTGCGTCGTGGATCAGCGTGCATGCAGAAGCGGCGCCACACCTGCATCGCACGATCGGTGCGATCCGCACGGCGGGATGCAGACCGGGCGTGGTCTTGAATCCGATGACGTCGCTCGACCACGCCTACGAGGCGGCCGGCGATGCAGAGTTCATCTTGTTGATGAGTGTGAATCCGGGATTTGGCGGACAGTCCTTCATCCCCGGCTTCTACCGCCGTTGCGAGCGCCTTCGCACCTGGTTGGATGCGAACGGACATGGCAACGTGGAGATCGAAGTGGATGGTGGTGTGAAGCTCGACAATGTGCGCAGCATCGTCGATGCGGGCGCGAACATCATCGTAAGTGGAAGTGGTCTGTTCCGCGGAGATCTCGCAGCGAACATCGCCGAGATGCGACGCATCGCTACGGCGTGATCGTCAACACGTCGCGTATCGACCGCACGGTCTCTTCCGAAAGCGTCGACGCAACAGCATCGAGCAAGGCCAAGTGCAGCAGTGCATAGCGCGGTCGTAACTCCGGTGGCAGGGCATGCAATTGAAGTCGCAATGCCTCGACGTCGCCGCGGATGAGCGGACCCGTGATGCCGAACGGCAGACCATGTTCAATGGACCTGCTCGCATTCGCAACGGTCTGACGGACGATGGGCATCAGAAAATCTGCCGCAGAGAGGTTTGCAACCTCGGCCGTAGCACGTGCAAGCGAGAGCGAGGCGTAGAGCAAGTTCGAAGCCGCAACGGCGGCAGCATGATAACGGAGCTTGGCATCGAGGTCGCCGATCGGAAGTCGGTGCGGCGTGCCATGAAAGAGCTCAACGAACTCATAGCAACGCAGTGCGTCCACATCCAGACACTCGACGCCCCATCCGATCCCTTCCACCAACTGAGCATCCACCGATGCAAAGGTCTGGAACGGATGCAAGGCCGCTGTACGTGCACCGCGTTGTGCGCAGGCATGCAGCACGTCCACCGGTAGCCGACCTGAACAATGCACCACCAGCACACCGGCGAGATCGTCCCCGATCCAGTCTGCAAGCGCCTGTGCACGCTCTTGGTACTCGGCATCGGCCACAGCAAGGACGATCACGGAGGGAATGAAGGGCGGCAAGGGTAACGGGTCGCGTCGACTCTGCACCCACGTAGGAATGTCCTTGCTCTGCAATGCTCGCGCGATCGAGAGTCCGACCTTTCCGGCACCGATCACGCCAACATGCATCAGAGTTTCTCCAGTGTGTACGACGTCTTTCCGTCCATCATCGACCAGCCGAGTGCATTGATCGCATCGCGCAATCGGTCAGACTCGGCCCAGTTCTTCTCTGCACGTGCAGCCCAACGCTGTTCGGCAAGTGCGGTCACGTCGTCGGGAACA
Organism: Kapaibacterium sp. (SeqCode); assembly: GCA_044224925.1. Lineage (GTDB taxonomy): Bacteria > Bacteroidota > Ignavibacteria > Kapaibacteriales > Kapaibacteriaceae > Kapaibacterium. Next base: position 63,750 of record JBGAJM010000004.1, on the reverse strand, counting down.
ACAACGGTGGGACGTGGACCGAATGACCAGACCGCGAAGACGGTGTTGAGTTCTTGCAGAACGCCCAGTACGATCTCGGCATCGGACGCCGATAGGGTGACGGCCTTGTGATCGTTCATGAACGAGAATAAGGCAGCAAGCGCCTTTGGCGTATGCAGATCGTCGGCCAGCTCTGCGAACACCGACGTGCGCAACGAGTGCACCGAAGGACGATGTTCCGTGATCACCGATGATGCCATCACATCGGCGAGGTCGTAGATGTAGTCCTGCACACGCTCTCGCGCCTTCACCGAAGCAGCGAGTCCGTCGATCGTGAAATTGAACAACGCACGATAGTGCGAGCCGATCATGGCAAAGCGGATATCGAGCGGATCGTATCCACGGTTCAGCAGATCGCGAAGCGTGAAGAAGTTTCCGAGCGACTTGCTCATCTTCTTCCCTTCGATCTCCAGGAACTCATTGTGCATCCAGTAGTTGGCCTGCTCTTGCACGTGATATCCCGCGCAGCACTGTGCGATCTCGTCTTCGTGATGCGGGAATCGAAGATCGACGCCACCCGTGTGGATGTCGAACGGAAGTCCGAGGAGTTCCTTGCTCATGGCAGAACATTCAATGTGCCATCCCGGTCTGCCGGGCAATGGCACTCCGTCGATCTCAAGGTCCCACGATGGCTCTCCCTCCTTGCGACCCTTCCACAACACGAAGTCGCTCACCGATTCCCGATCGTATTCATCGGCGTCGATGCGAACACCTTCGCGGAAATGCTCCACGTCGATGGTGAAGAGACGTCCGTACGTGTAGTGCTTTCGATAGGCATTCACATTGAAGTACACACTGCCATCGCTCACATAGCCAAAGCCGGCGGCAACGATGTCCTTGATCAGGTCCATCATCGGCGCAATGAAGTCCGTGGCGCGCGGCATGGCAAAAAAGTCGGACGGTTGAATGCCGAGCGTTGTGATGTCCTGTCTGAACACGTCTTCGTAGTAGGTCGTAAAGGCGCGCAGATTCTCGCGCACATCCGTTGTCTGCTCCCCCATGGCGGGCAGCCAGCGAGCGCTTCCGGTACGACTTCCATCGATGGTCTTGTCATCGATGTCCGTGATGTTCATCACCCACCGCACCTTGTACCCGCCAACGGTGCGGAGGACGCGCTGCAAGAGGTCCATGGACAGGAATGACCGCATGTTGCCGATATGGGCCACATCGTACACGGTGGGTCCGCAGGAATAGATGCGCACGTCGTTCGGATCGATGGGAAGGAATTCGCGAACGTCGCGATCCATGGTCGTATAGAGTCGTATCTGCATGGTGCAAAGATAGAAAGCGCACCACGAGAGTCTTACTTCAGGATGAAGGACCGCATGCTGATGCTCCCGTGATCGATGCCGGTATTGAAGAACGAGAGTTCGTCCTTCGCATCCTGCATGGCCAGTGTGTAGAGCATTGGGAGGTAGTGTTCATTGGTCGGGATCGAGAGCCCGGCAGCCGTGCCGAGCTTCTCGTAGTGGGCCAGCGCTGTTACATCGCGTGATTCGATGAGCTTGGCGGCAACAGCATCGAACTCCTCTGCCCATGCATAGGGCTTGCCCTCCCACGAGATCTGCCGGAGGTTGTGCACGATGTTGCCGCTTCCAAGGATGAGCACACCTTTGGAGCGGAGGGCGGCAAGGTCGCGAGCAACGGCTACGTGTTCGTCGGGCGACATGCGAATGTCGAGCGAGAGTTGATATGTGGGAATGTTGGCCTTGGGGAAGAGATGCATGAGCACGGACCAAGCACCATGGTCCAAGCCCCATTCATGATCGAGCAGAATGGGATGCTTGCTCACCGTCGTCGTCTCTTGTGCCATGGCCGGCGCACCGGGGGCCGGATACTGCACGGCGAAGAGCTCTTTCGGAAATCCGCCGAAGTCGTGAATGGTGCGCGGTCGATCCATGGCCGTTACCTGCGTGCCGAGCGTTTGCCAATGCGCACTCACGCAGAGAATGGCAGTAGGAGTCGGCAGGCTTGCGCCAACCGACTCCCAACCGCGACTGAAGGTATTGTGTTCGATGGCATTCATGGGAGAACCATGGCCAACGAACAGAACGGGCATGCGTGGCGTTGTCAATGCAGTACCAGGAATCGTTGTGTGATCACGGCCGCCTCGCTCCGAGCCACCAGCAGGTAGGCTCCATTGGGAAGGGCGGCAAGGTCGAAACTACGATCGATAGTACCATCTATGGTCAGTCCGCGACCGAGGTTCATCACCACACGTCCTGTTGCATCGACCACGTCGACGTCGACCACGTGCATCGACGTTGTTGCAATGGAGAGTCGTGCTCGGTCTGTTGCAGGCTGCGGTGCGATCGACAAGGCCATCGTTGCGTCTCCTGTGAACACCGGACGTTCCTCGGTCACATCCGTCACGATCGACACCGGAGCACCCGGACATCCGAGTCGTCCATTGATGTCCATGGCCACCACGTAGATCGACGCAATGCTCAAACCCGATGCATCGAACGTGATGCTGGTATCGGCACCGTAGGCAACGGCAAGAACGGTGTCGACCCCTTGCACCATGGCGTGCACCACATACCCTTCCGTTTCGGGATCGGGTGAATTCGTCCACGAGATCGTTGTGATCCCATTCTGGTTGGCAACAGCGCGAATGCCTTGTGGTGCCAACAAGCGCGTGCGCGGATTCGCGAACGATCCTTCTGCATAGCCCTCTTTGTACCAGGTGGGAGTGCGCAATACGCCATACACATTGAACGCGCATGGCGCTGTTGTATCGGCCAACTCCATAGCGAACATGTTCGTCGAGGCATCCACCGTCGCAACGCGCATTCCGTCGTAGCCTGTGCCGTTGTCATCAACGAAGAGGTCAACGGTCGCACCTGCCGGAACATTCGTCGTGGTCCATGCTACGTTCACCGTCCGACCCGTTTGTGTTGCCGACAGTGTGAACGTTGGCTCCGGATCGCTACCATACGCTTCGATCGAATCAGTGGCCGATGTGCCGTTCGTGGTGAAGGTCCATGCGCCCGGCGCAGGGTCCACCACACTCCACAATGCCGCCGTGCCATCGGGGATCACCACGCGCACCACTTTGTCGGCGGGTGTGGTGACCGTGTACGTGGTGCCGGAGGGTGACCGAAGCGACGTGACGATCCCGCCTTCTGCACGTGATGCAGCAATGATCAAACGCTTGCTGTTTGCAGGCACTGTAATGTTCTTGTCGAGCTGTGGAGCCTCGCCACCCTTTCCGCCCTCCATCGTTCCACCAAAGAACTTTGCGAGCTGCGTGAATCCGCCTTCGAGCTTCAGGGCTGTTGGCGATGGGAGTGCATCGAAGTCGAGCGTGAGCGTGCCTTTGCCCCACGACTGCATGAAGGCGTTGAAATCAGGGTCCGTACTGAGCGTTGCATTCGACAGATCGTACGTGATGGTCGCGGCCTTCTTTCCGGGTTCGGAGATCTCGATCATCCCGGTGACCGTTCCGAAACTGAAGGGTGCGTAAGCGTTGATGGCCCGACCGAGCAGTCCCATCTTCGGGATCAGATCTCCGGCGACGGCAGGGATCTTCGCAGAGCCCGTGATACGTCCCGTGACACCAATGGCATTGGGGAAGCTCACGCTTTGCGTGGACGTGCCAACGAAGAACCAATCTCCGCCAAGATGGAAGAGGCTCGACGAGCCCGAGTCCTTGATGATGCGATTGTCGAGATCGAAGGAGAACGTTCGCGAACCCTCCACCTGCCAGGGCTTCGTGGCAGAAAGGAACGATCCGTTCAGCATACGTGCCGTGGCTGTACCCGAAAGTGTGTACGGTGGATAGGCGACCTTGGCTATGAGTTCGAACTCGAGGAGCTTGTCACTCTTGATCACCGAGAACAGACCGCTCATCGATGCAGAGGCAACGCTCCAATCTGTAGTACGGTTGTACTTGATCGATCCGCCCTTCCAGCACAGCGGTGTTTCCGGGATGGGAATGCACTCAGCCGTCTTTAGTCCGAGTTCAAGACCGATCCATTCCTGTTTTTGAATGGAGACGGAGAGGGATGCCTCTTCGAAGAGTGGCGACTTTGCTTTGGCGGCAACAACGAGTGAGTCTTTGCGCGACTCGTACGAGATGCTGATCTCCTTCATGCAAATGGTAGAGCCAACGCCAAGATTCTTGAGCGATCCCTTGCCATTGAAGATGATGCCGTTCACATCTTGCAACACCGCAATATCGAGACCGAAGACCGTGTTCGCATTCGGCTTCCACACCGCGAATTCCTTGCTGTTGCATCCTTCCGATGTGTTCTTCGGTCCTTCGATGTCCACGACCAGCTGTCCACCGAACGAACCGCCGTAGTCACCCAGGATCTTGAACTTCAGCGTCTTGATCTTGCCACCGGCGATCTTGCTCACAATGGGCAGATCGCTGAAGTCCAGGAAGTCCACGCACTTTGGCAGGAGAATGCGGAAGTCACCATTGTAGAGGTCGCCCATGGGCTTGTCGCCCATCATCACGTCGAAGTAGAATCGTCCATTCCCTTCGATGAACTGACCTCCGCCGCTCGTGTCGATGCGCATCACGCCGGCAAAACTGAGAAGTCCGTTGATCTTCACCTTGTCGCTTGTGGTCTCGAGCTTCGGTGACTCCTTGATCTCTGACCACTTCTCGCCCTCACCGGCATCGAACTCGATCAACGGCAGGCTCTCGCATTTCGAGTACCAGTACCGACCTGCATTCGAGACCTTGAACTTGAAGGTGTCTTGCTGACTGTCTTCAAAGCCTTCCTTCGTGCTCTTGAAGAAGATCTGGTAATCTCCGTTGGGGGCATCCTTCTTCACTTTGACGGTGAACTTGATGCCACCGGTGTCGTTGCTGACCATCGTCGCCGGAGGATCAACTTCGAACGGACTGGCGATCGGATTGATGGAGACGGTCACTCCGCGTACGATCTTGCCGGTGGCCTTGTTCAAGGTCTTCAGTGAAATGTCGACGGTCTCCTCGGGCTTGAGCTTCACACCACTTTTCGAATACATGGCTTGCGCCAGCGTGGGCTTGACCAGCACGTTGAACTGTCCGCCCGACACTCTGCATGTAAGCGTCGTGCCATTGGTAAGCGTTGCATTTCCATACCACGAGAACGTTCCATACACACGATTGGTATTCGAGTCGATCCGGTCCACGGTGGCCGTACCACTCTGATTCGTGAACACCTGATCCGTGCGCGCACCGTAGCGCCATGTGGTGCCACCGGTAAGCGTGTACGCGCCCACGCCTTTGTAGCGTGGCAACACGATGCGCATGTAGGTTGGCGGCACGACCGTAGAGTCAAGCTCGGCCGTGATCGTGAGCCCACTGGGGGTTTCGATGTAGGTGATCTTCTTTGACATCCAGTCCTTGAGCGGACCGTTATTCGTTTGCGTGGAGAAGACCATGAGTCCGGGCTCTTCTGCACGGAGTGCAACGAACGAGACAACACAGAACAGCAAGGCAAGAATGTACGATGGGCGCATAGACGGGTCCTTTCAATGCGGATACGATCAACTGCAACAAACCTCGTAAACGGCAGTGGCCTGCACAATGGATGATTTTTCGAGTTTTTAGCCTAGGCCACTTCCTGCCCGCCAGCGAACACGCTCATCACCGTGTTCGTGCCGAAATGGTAGACCAGTTCTGTGTACGACGGAACATGATGGATCACGATATCGGCCCGCTTCCCTACTTCCAGGGAACCGGTAACGGAGGCAAGGCCCAGGGCGGCAGCACCGTGCAGCGTGGAGGCCACGATGCTCTCTTCGATGCTCATGCGCATGTTCATGCAGGCGAGCGACATGATCTGTTGCATGTTCTCGCAAAAGCAGGAGCCCGGATTACAGTCGGTGGCAAGGGCCACGACCATGCCCCTGTCGATCATCGCACGTGCTGGAGCATAGGGCAGTCGCAGCGTATAGGCCGTGCCGGGCAACAACGTGGCCACGGTTCCTGCCGCCTTCATCGCCTCCATGCCCGCCTCACTGATATGCAGCAGATGATCGGCCGAGACGGCTCCAACTCGTGCGGCCATTTCGGCAGCACCGACGGGCGTGAGCTCATCGGCATGCACCTTGGCCTTGAGTCCGTAGGTGGCCGCGGCGCGCAGGATGCGCTCGGAATCTTCGTTGGTGAAATAGCCGGTATCGGCAAACACGTCGCAGAACTCCGCCACGCGTTGCTCCGCAATGCGCGGCAGCATGTCGTTGATGATATGGTCGACGTAGGCCTCGCGTCTGCCCGCATACTCGGGTGGCACATCGTGCGCACCAAGGAACGTGCCGACGAAGGTGATGGGCAGCATCTCGCGAAGATCTTCGAGGACGGCGAGTTGACGGAGTTCACTGTCGAGCGTAAGTCCGTATCCGCTCTTGATCTCGACGGTGGTGGTGCCGTGCTGCATGGCCGAGTGGACCAAGGGTTCGGCAATGTCGAGGAGTGTTGGGAGGTCGGCCTCGCGGACGGCGCGCATGGTCGACAAAATGCCGCCACCTTCAGCAGCGATGGTCTGATAGCTCACACCCTGGAGTCTGCGTGCGAACTCGTGCGAACGCGATCCCGCAAAGACCATGTGCGTATGCGAGTCCACAAAGCCGGGCATCACCGTACATCCTTGCGCATCGATCACATCGGCATCGATGTTGTCGGCATCGATCTCGGACGCACGTCCGATCCACTCGATGGTCTCGTCGAAGAGAATGGCCCCGTCCTTGATCTCACCAACATCGTTCATGGAAGCGCCCGTGCGTGCGGTTCCGCCGTTGGCGTTCACCGTTACGAGCGACGAGATATTGGTGATGAGCGTGGCCATGATCAGGAAGAAGAATGGTGACGACGTGTCTCGGCCTTTGCGAGCTGACGTTCAATGATGAGATCGGCAAGGAGTTCGGGTACGTCCGGAGGGAAGGCCGTTCCGAAGACCTCGTTCACGGCGGCCTCGCTCACGTCGATCCGGTAGAGGATGGCCATGAGCTTTTCGGGATTGGTGTTCAGCAATCCGATGATACGCTGCACCAGCATCGTGCGCACCTCCTGCAGCCGTTGCTCGGGTGCGATCACACTGTCGGTGTCGGGCAGATCGAAGGCGATGGACATTTTGTCGACGGCCGACAGAACGACCTCAGAGGAATTGTTCACGACCATTCTTTCGCAGATCTGTAACGATGCGTTTCACTTCTTGCGCTTTGTCCTTCGTGGTCACGAGTGTTGCATCGTTCGTGTGCACGATGACCAGTCCGTCGATGCCCAATACCGTGACGACATGCTCTTGCGTTGCCTCGTTCACCACAATACTATCGTGCGTGTCGAGCAAGCGCACATCTCCTGCCGTGACATTCTCCGATGCATCGCACGTGCGCATGCGCGTGAGCGCATCCCACGATCCCACATCGTCCCATGGGAAGGTGGCAGGGAGGACGAAGACGTTGTTGGCGCGTTCCATTACGCCGTAGTCGATGGAGATGTCGGGTAGACTTGAAAAGGTATCCGCAAGGGCCGATGCATTCTTGGTCGCTAGTTCGTCCGTCATCGTTGCGATCGCAGAACCAACTTCCGGCAGATGCTCCATCATGGCCGTGGTGAGTGCCGACACGGTCCAGAAGAACATGCCACTGTTCCACATGTAGGCACCGCTATGCACATAGTCGAGCGCCACGTCGAACGTCGGCTTCTCCTTGAAGCGCACCACGTGCTGCAGTTGATCGGCCGTGCGCGGCGTAGGCAGTTCGATGTAGCCATAGCCGGTTTCGGGTCGTGTTGGCGGAATGCCCAACGTAACGAGTGCCTGATGTTCTTCTGCGAAGGTGAGGGCTGCGTCGACGTCGCGACGGAAGGCCTCGGCATCTCCGATGAAGTGATCGGCCGTGAGCACGGCCATCGAAGCATTGGCGCTGCGCGTTTGGATCTCTGCGGCGGCCAGTGCCAGACATGGAGCCGTGTTGCGCTTTGATGGCTCGGCGATCACGTTCTCGGGCGGCAGCATGGGCATGGCATCGATGATGGGCTGTCGAAGCAAGGCACTCGTGATCACGATGATGTTCTCGCGCGGGATGAGCGGCTCGATGCGCGCAACGGCCTCTTCGAGCATCGTCTGCGTGGAGCTCGTCAGTCGCAAGAGCTGCTTTGGCTTTCGCATCCGACTCGATGGCCAGAAGCGTTCGCCGGAGCCGCCGGCCATGATTACAACGAAACGAGACATAGTTACGAGTGACAAGTGACAAGTGACAAGTGACGAGTGACGAGTGACAAATTCTTCAGAGCAATTCGGCGATCTGGACGGCGTTGGTGGCAGCGCCTTTGCGGAGGTTGTCGGCGACGACCCAGAGGAGGATGCCGTTGGCGACGCTGGTGTCTTGCCGGATGCGGCCAACGTAGACGGGATCGGTGTTGGCTGCATCGCGCGGTGTTGGATAGACGCTATTCGCAGGATCATCCATCACCACGATACCGGGTGTTCGTCGGAGGATGTCGCGTGCATCGTCGGCAGAGAGCGGACGTTCGAACTCAACAGCAACGGCCTCGCCGTGTCCGCCGAGGACGGGAACGCGCACACAGGTCACGGCAATGGCTAGGTCCGGCAGATGCAGGATGCGCCGCGTCTCGCGTTGCATCTTGATCTCCTCCTCGCTGCCCTGCCCCATACCGTCGATGGTATGGAACACGGCATTGTAGGCCAACGTGTGCGGAGAGATGCGCGTTGAGGGTGTGCGCTCCTGGATCTCGTCGCGAAGTTGGTCGACGCCCTTTTGTCCGGCGCCGCTCACGCTTTGATAGGTGCTGCAGACGACGCGCTTGATCCCGGCCGCTTCGTGCAATGGCTTGAGGGCCACCACGAGTTGAATGGTGGAGCAATTCGGATTGGCGATGATGCCGTGATGTAAGCGCACATCGTCGGGATTCACTTCGGGGACAACGAGCGGGACATCGGGGTCCATGCGCCAGGCGCTGCTGTTGTCGATGGCCACGGCGCCGCTGCGTGCGGCGATCGGACAGTACTCTTTGCTGACGGTTCCGCCGGCGCTGAAGAGGGCGATGTCGATGCCGTCAAACGAGGCCGGACCCAAGGCTTGAACAATATGGTCGGAGCCGAGCATGGCAACACGCTCACCCGCCGAACGGGCAGAGGCAAGAAGACGTAACGAGGTAACCGGGAACGAGCGTTCTTCGAGAACGCGGGCCATGGTCCTTCCAACAAGACCGGTGGCACCTACAATGGCGATGTGCATGTGCAAATGTACGAAGCAGGACGTGCCACTCTAGAAGTAGGTGGCAAAGCCCACGAGAATGCCGCCGGAGCGCGCAGGAGGATTGCCAAGCAGATCGGTGGAGCGTCCCGTGCGCGCATTGATGCGAATGACGGTTTGTGCAACGGGACGGAAGCTCACGCCTGCCGTGATGGCCCACATCTCATCACCAATGACATCGCCCGTTTCGTTGAACGTCCCCACGTTCCAGTCCACATAGTCCGCTCGCACCGAAAGGTTGACGACGGCCTTGTCGAATCCAAAGAGCGCACCACGATAGATGGGTTGGACCACATCGACGTAGCCACCCATTTGCTTTGAACCATACTGTTGGGAATAGGTCGCGGGCACGTCGACGAAGACCCATGCCCACTCACCGATGATGCGTGTGTCGAGCGATGGAATGCCAACGTTCACATCCACGTCCACCACATCCACCCGTCGCGCTTGGTCGATGGTCACGCCCTCCGCTGTGGTCTGATTGTAGACACCGCCCATGTAGGAGAGACCGATCTCGCCCACGCGCTGATGTCGTGTGGCCACTTTCGCCGAGAGGAGCGGATGTCCGTTGGAGCTACCAAAGAATCGAGCGGACTGTTCCTTGGTGGCGACCAGTGATGTGCGACCGAGATCGTTGTCGATGATGGACTCGTCGAAGCCGTTCGTGAGATAGGCCTCGTAGCCGAACGACCAATCGTCGGAGAACGTTTTACCGTAGGCACCGAAGCCAACGTTGCTCCACGTGGCCGGTAACATCTGCGTCATCGAGACGGGTCGGTCGACGAACTCCCACTTCGGTCCGTCGTGATTCTGATTGAAGGCACCGATGGGATTCATGAGAATACCACCGCGCAGTACACACAGATCTGCCAGCGTCACATCCACCGACGCGAACTCGATGGCGATCTCACTGCCGCCTCCTTCGAACTCGATCTCTGTTAGAAAGCGAATGCGCGGATCGATGGCCGCTGCGAAGAACAACGTGAGTCGTTGCATCTGAAAACTATGTCCGGTCGATACACCCTGCTCGCCTTCGTAGCGATAGTTCGCCTCGACATACCCGCCCATTGACACGGGCATGGTGCCCATCTGCAGGAAGGGTCGGTTATAGACCGCATCCATGTTCATGGCGGTCTGCTGCGTCGTGTCGACGTGTTTGCGTTTGAACAACGACGTGTCGGCCTGTGCGGCAAGGCTCAAGGAGGCAAGGACGGATCCGGCGATGCATGTCAGCAGGAACTTCATGACAGTTGAACGCGGATCGTGGATCGGTCGACGCTGACCGGGAATTGTGTGATGGCTGTAGTGGCAGGTCCGTGCAGCACGGCACCATCGAGACCGAACTCGCTTCCGTGCGCAGGACAGTGCAGACGATCTCCCGCTACCTGCAGGCTTGCTCCTTGATGCGAGCATCGCATGAGCAGTGCGGTGTAGTCGGTGGCGGAGCGACGGATGACGCAGACGTAATAGCGAAGTTCATCATGATGAACGATCACCATTTGCTCGTAGGTGGTGACGCCCGACGATTTGGACTCGAATGCCGATGTCGGCAGCTCAAGGGTCTTGCCGGCAAGGATGCCCGTGACGGCGCGTACACCGGAGCAGGCGCCGAGAACGAGTCCCGCACAACCGGCTCCCATCAGGGTAAGAAAGTGCTGTCGGTTCATACGGTGTTACAACGACTCCAGAAATCGAAGGAGATCTTCTCGGTCGTGTGCCGGAAGTGCATCATAGCGTTCTTTGCTCCGTGCCGCCTCTCCGCCATGCCACATGATGGCATCGTGAATGGAGTGCGCACGTCCGTCGTGCAACAAGAAGTAGCGACCACCTTGCGAAGCGGGTGCAAGACCAAGTCCCCACAGTGCCGGCGTCTTCCATTCATAGCTGTGTGCCGACCCTTCGGTATAGCCATCGTCGAGGCCGGGTCCCATGTCGTGCAACAACAGATCGGTGTACGGAAAGATCTGCTTCTCGCTCAGCGCTGCAACGGATGTTCGCGGTGTGGTGTACGATGGGACGTGACAGGTGGCGCAACCGATGGCAGTGAACACGTCCTTGCCATGCATCACGCTCGGATCGGTTGGTGTGCGTTGGGTTGGCGCTTTCAACGTTTGCAGATAGAAGACCACATCGGCCACGGATCGATCGGTCACTTCGGGATCGTTCACAAGTCCCGTGTAGGGATCGATCGGTTCGAACCTCGATGTGATGCCGATGTCCTGATTATAGGCGGTGACGGTTTGCTGAAGCAGATCGATCGTTGCGGCCTTCTTGCCGAGGCGACCGATGTACCGTCCGTTCACCGGAAGATGATGCGGCATGGGGATGAAGTACGGTCGAGGACGCACATAATTCGGCACGCCCGACACACCGTCTCCATCGGCATCGGACGGATCAGCATGAGCGAGGATCTGGGCATCGGTGAGTGCTTCGAGGAAGCCGAGTCCGGGATTGCTTGGCGGAACAAGTGTTGTACTTGGTGCGCCCGGCGGTAAGGTCTCGGGTGTGAAGCCGGGAATGGCGCGGTATTGAAGCTGCGGTCCGCCCATCGATGCGAACGGATTGCCAGATGTATCGGACTGACCGAAGCGGATCACAGCGGAGAACGGATGGCCCTTGCCATCGGCCGCATGACAGCCTCCGCACGATGTTGCCACGAAGACCGGACCGAGGCCCGTTGCTACCGTGAACACCTGATCGTTGAAGGCCCGATCACCCGCCAGGAAGCGTCGCATCTCGTCCTGCGTCAGTCCATCCACCGGTCCGTCCAACGTCTGATCGACGTCCGGTGCCGACGGGAGCACGTGGTCGCAAGCGATCAGTGCAAGGGCAAGTACAAAGGGAAGAAGGCGGAAGTGATGCATGGTCCTGGAGCAACTCGTAAACGTTGCTGCGAACCTAGTCAATTTTTTAGCTTCGTCTAAATATTTTTCGCTTCCATCATTTGACCACCACGATCTTGGCATACGCGACCACGGATGACGCGTGAGCGCGGACGATGAAGACCCCGGTCGCGTCCATGTTCATGATCGAGGTGATATCGACCTTCCCATGGTGCTCTGTGAGAGTTGTCGCGCCACAGAGCCGTCCCTGCAGATCGTAGATCTCCATGGTTGCCGGAGTGGACATGGAAGGTGGCAAGGCATACGAGAGTTCTGATGTTGTTGGGGAAGGCCAACAGGAAAGTGGAATGAGGTCGGAGCCACCCTCGGTGGGATCTTCCTTTAGATCCCGTTGCTTGGTTCCATACACGGCCACCATACCCGAAGCATATCCGGCAATGATGCGCCCGTCGGGGAAGACGCGGATCACCCTTGGTCGCATCGTGTCGGCCTGCACGGAATCGTGCACGCGTCCGTTCGGGCTGAAGCTGTAGAACCATCCGTTCTTCCAGGCAATGGCATGACCGGGAACAGCATCTTCTGCAAACGGTCGCGTAAACGAATGCGCACCGGCTTTATGGAAGGGGTAGATCGACAACCAGGTCGAGTCGGCCACAGCATGCTCCGTTCCAATGCACCGGATCTCCGCCACTTCAGATCCGTCGATCATGTCGACGATCGAATCGGCAGCGATATCGAACAAGGCAAAGTGTTTCGTCAAGCTGTTGCCCGATGGCAGGTAACTGTAGAATAGTCCAACAATGTTCTTTCCATCCGACGACAACCCGGCTACACGGAATACACCATAGTAGTTGAAGTTGGGATACCTCCCCGACCACAGCGGCCCATGTGCTGAAAACTGACCGGAACGGACGGACCAGATGCCACCCGACAATACCGGCGGCCAACTGCTCGACTTGGGTTGGTCTTCAGGGGAAATGGCGACAAGACACCACAGCGTACCCGCGCCATCCGCACCCAACGTCTGCACTGTCGTATTCATCCAGTCCCCATCATATTGGACATCAACTGCAGATTGCTTTCCATCGGTGACGCGCAACGATGATGTGGTCAGATCTGCCAACCCGGACTGTACCTGATTGCCAAAACGATAACTCGTGGCATGTCGAGCACACGATACTTCGCTCACTCTCGCGGACGTATACCATTGCACATCATCTGCCGCTGTCCAACATGCCCCGTCTATTCTCGATGGCGTCTTCGCACATCCGACCATATGCAACCCGCGATCGAACGCAACCAACCAGCCATAGTCTGTGGTGACCAAGATGCTATCACGATGAGTGTTATCTATCGTAAGCACCGACGATCGCTCAAGGAAGAATCGTTCTACCGCCGGAGGTGAATCGCTTCGTCCAGAAACGGTGATGTGTTTGGAGCAGACCCATACTGTGTCCTGCTGTCGTACAACACCGGCGCGACATGTATAGCTTCCCGGCGCATGCCAGCTGCAGTACAACGTGCGTACGATCGGCGATCCATCTCCTTTGTCAACAACCAGTGAAAGCGGATCCTCCAAGGGAAACAGCTCGGCGCCGATCAAGTACAGCGAGTCCGACACCAAGCGATCGGGTACGGAGACTACACATGCCGGATCTACATCGTACGCCGCGGTATCGACGATGCTCTTTTGAATGATGCCATTCCCAAAGGTATAGATGGTTAGACCTGTACGATCGGACCATGTGTTCCAGACACCGACGTTCAATGTATCAACGATCTGGAGAACACTGTCAGTGAACACGTTGATGACACACAACTGCAGAAACGATGTTGGTTGCTGCGACGCGTCCACGGTATCGCGACGGCGATACGCAAGAATGGTCGCATCTGTTGGTCCATACCGTCCCACGTACCAAGGTCTCAATGTCAACGCTCGAACGAATTCGTTGCGCGTTGCATTGAATAGCCCCATTCCGTTGCATTGGTACCGACCGGATGGACTTGTTGAAGAAAAGGACCCGGTCACATCGCCTAGTGCCGGGAAGAATGTGACGACACTATCTCGAGACTCGAATCTCGGTCGCACTGACTGACGGTCGTCGGCTGGTGTTCGACGATCATCAAGCAGGACCCGCCGCCGGATATCGACGAAACGACTACTCCTGAACCATCGCTCACACGGCGCATTCATGTATGTGTACACACATGAGACGAACACAATGGAATCATCATCGGAAATGGCAGCATACTGGTCTTGCGCATACGCCGGTCGGCCCATCGGACTTTGGTAGATCGGTGCGAGAGAGTCGAGCCAGGCCTTTGTCGTCCGTTGGAACCAAAGCATCGAGCCTTGCGGATAACCACTGCTATCCAACACGAATACCACGAGAACATCTCCGTGTTCGATCAACCATGCGCCGCGCACACGGCGGTTCCCGAACTTCATCGAGTCAAGTGGCGAACCGGTTTTTGCGTCCCACATCATGATCGTCGTACCATCTGTACTCACGCCCATGGTGTCACACACATGGACGGAATAGATGTCCTTTCCCTGGTGCAACGCTCGCGTCCATGTGGCATCTTCGGCACCCAGAGCAGCACTCACGGCCATGACGACCATTGCAACAACGTACAACACGAGTCTCATCGTAGCATCCGGCACTTCGTTGAGTACGATCTCATTTCACCACCACGATCTTCGTATGGAGGACGCTAGGACCTGCTTGTACTCTCACGACAAAGACCCCCGTTGGCTCCATGTTCATCACGGTAGGCAGGTTCACGTCGTAATTACGTGACTCGAGCATGGTCGTACCACACGATCGGCCCTGCAGATCGAAGATCTCGAAGGTGGCAGGGAGGGACATGGTTGTATCGAGTTGACAATGCAACGTCGACGTGGTGGGATTCGGCCAGCATTGGAAACTCTCTGCCGACGCTCCCGTAGGTGGACCAACGCTCGTAAGGTCTCGCTTGCTTGCGCCGTAGATGGCAACCAGTCCCGACGCATACCCCGCAATGATCCGTCCGTCCTTGAACACGCGGATCACCGTCGGCTGCATCGTATCGGCCTGCACGGAATCATGTATGCGACCATTTGGATGGAAGCTGTAGAACCATCCATCCTTCCACGCAATGGCATGATCAGGTACGGCGTCTTCCGCGAAAGGGCCGGTGAATGGGTGAGTTGCGGCGACGCTGAACGGGTCCAACGACAACCAATGCCCATCGGTCACAACATTATACTTGCCAATACTCTGCATGTCGGATGTATAATATCCGGGGATAATAGATCTGATCGAATCCCGCAGGAGATCTACCAACATGAACTTTGTGCTTGCGTTACCTAGGTTGTTGTTATAGAATAGAATCGCTAGTGACGATCTATCTGCTGAGATACATGCATTGCCATAACTACCGGAGTAGATCCTATCGCTGAATTCAAAAACAGGCCGATTGAAACTGTGATCAACAACAGACTCGCCATTGTAGCTATAGACACCTCCACATGCCTCAAAGATGTAGCCTGTGGGATACCAAGTAAAGAGTAGCCATGTCTCACTCTGTGGCTTGCTCGCAATGATCTTAGCAGCAAATGCACTGCGAGAAACAGTTGTATACGTACCGAACCCAGTTGTTACTGTATCTGTGATCTTTCTTCCCAGACCAACCAAATCCAGCTTCGAACCAATCAGATTAAATGTCTTGTCAATCTGTTCACTGGTCGGTTTGGTGCGATGCTCGGTTCCAAAGAAATCGAACTTATAGATCACAGAATCTTCTCCCCAAGATGCACCAACACTCTGCAGTGTGAATTGGCGCATCGTATGCGACTGTAACTCAGGATAGAGAACACAGGTCAGTCCGTTCTTTGTTTCCACGAGGACACTCGTCGTATCAGCAATATCGATGCTTACCACCGGTGATGGGCCAAGCTCGGTCGAGTAGTTGGCAACGTATTTCTTGGAAGAAGGCAACACTGTAATTGATCGAGTGCACTTCCACGATGTATCGCTGTTCACCACGCCAATGCGTAATGCATAGTCTCCCGGTGTACGCCAACTCCAATGCGTAGAGGCTGTCGGGGTGCGGCCATCACCTGGGTCCACGACCACTGATACAGGGCCTTCTTGCGGCATAACCAATGCGCCAACGGAATACACCGTATCGGAGCTCACCGTGTCTGGAATGGAGATCGTGCACGACACTTCCCCTTGCGCAACCGGCGCCATCGGCCATCGGCGAAGCGAGCCATTTGCACCCAGCGCGTAGACGTGCGACAGATCTTTGTCAACCCAGAATCTGTCTTGCGCATCAACATTGGTGTCTATCATTTCGACAATGCTGTCTTTCACAATGTTCACGACACAGAGGTCATACTCATTAGAGTTTGCACCTTTCATTCTCCTTCGTACTCCGACCACATGCGCATCATCCGGACCGTATGCAACCACATACCAATCATTACGCGTCATTCTTTGAATGAATGTCTGTCGAACATTATCGAAAAGATTCAACCCGTCAAATACAAACGAACGGCTTGGACTAACGCATCGATTTCCGTTCCCCGGAATCACAGGGAACTCGGTTCCGTGCTGCCATCTGTACGCCCGCAATTCAGCATAATTTGTGATCACTGAATCTCGCGCTTCATACCGTGCAGGCAATGTTCCATAGTACGAGCCAGCATAATTTGGCAATGGCACAAATGTTCTTCTCTTCATATCAACATGGACAATAGAATGAGAGCTGTTGGTTAACTGACCATAGTTGAGTTCCTTGAAACAGATGATCGAAAGATATCGGCCGGAAGTCGCGATCGCTGCGCTAACTGCTCCATTTGCCGAGGCAGGTCCGGGATACGTATTGAATCCTACTATCGAATCCTGCCGCTCAAGCGACGGCCACCCATACCAGTGCAAAGAGCAACCAGCATAAGCGCTCATGTATCTGAGCACGACAATACTATTCCCACTATCACTGACCCATGCGCCCTCAACATGTCCCTCCGGATACGTAATAGAATCCAAGAGTTCTCCGGTCTTTGCATTCCAGCAGTACACGACGGCATAACTCGCGCTGACGCCAAGTGTGTCAACGACATGTACGGTGCTTATCTCTCCGCGATGATACTTCGTTGTCCAATCCGGCTCCACTACACCCTTCGCAGCACTCCATGCGAACAGGGCAACAACAGCAATGAACAATAGTGTTCTCATGAGATCTGTCCCTCGTATACCACCGCCTGACCGATCGGAGAGGGGCTGGTTACATTCAGAGGGGCAAATTCGGGAATCTTCCGTCGCAAACCGCCTTGCGGGGTTTGACGGTATATTCGTGCTGTATGAAACACTTCGTCCTGCTCGCCTTCCTTGCCACCTTCCTGACCCTGCCAGTGCAGGCCCAGGACTGTACGAACCTCCCGTGGGAGGCGCAGTTCACCTATGATCTGAACCACATTCAAAGCGATGCCCTTCATACGGCGTCGGGCGTGGTGAGCGATGCCCTGTTGCCGCTCACGATCGGCGTGCCGGTGGCCATGTATGCAGGCGGGTTTGCGACGAAGGACCGATATCTGTCGGAAACAGGACTGCAAACGGCCGTCACGATGGGTGTGACGTATGGCATCACGATGGTGATGAAGCATGTGTTCGACCGACCACGACCGTATGAGGCCTATCCCGACTGCATCGTGAACTATCGCGATGATTCCGATGGGAGCTTTCCGAGCGGACATAGTGCTGGCTCCGCCGCTCTGGCCACCTCGTTGTGTTTGCGCTATCCGCAGTGGTACGTGATCGTGCCGAGCGTGGCCTATGCCCTCTACACGGGCTTCGCCCGCATGAACCTGGGGATGCATTACGTGAGCGATGTGCTCACCGGCTATGCGATCGGCGCAGGCGTTGCCGTGCTTGTGAATGCGTTGAATGAGCGACTGTTCAATGCGGCCGATCCGATCCTTCCCACCGCCACGTCGAACGGCGTGGGCGTGATCATGCTACCCGGACATGTTCCGGTGTTCGCCATGTCCATTCCGTTCTGATGCCCATGCGTTGCTCCGTCCTCCAGTTCACACCGGTCTTTCGTGACGTCGATGCCAACACCGAGGCCATCGTTGCCTTGATCGCATCAACGCACAGCGATCTGATCGTCCTCCCGGAACTTGCGACCAGTGGCTACTTCTTTCTGTCGCGCGACGAAGCTGCACAGAACGCCGAACCGGTTGATGGAGAACACGTACAGGCAATTGTCAACGCAGCGCATGAGCATGGTCGCGTTGTGGTCTGCGGCTTTGCAGAACGTGATGGCGATGCGCTCTACAACAGCGCCGTTATCGCGGCGCCGGACATGCCAACCCGCGTCTATCGCAAAACGCACTTGTTCTACAAAGAGCGCTTCTGTTTTGACGAAGGCGATTCCGGCTTCTTCGTGGTGAACGTTCCCCATCTCGACCTCAACCTCGGCACCATGATCTGTTACGACTGGCGATTCCCCGAAGCCGCACGAACACTTGCGTTGCGCGGCGCCGACGTGATCGCTGCCCCTTCCAACCTTGTCACCGAACTCTGGCCACGCGTGATGCCCACCCGTGCCATCGAGAATAAGGTCTATCTGGCTGTGGCCAACAGGGAAGGCAGCGAGGAGAATGGCGGCGAGGTCGTCAGCTTCAACGGACGCTCGATGATCTACGGATACAATGGCGACGAGCTCGGTCGCGATGCCGAGATCGATCCGAAGCAGACGCGAACAAAGTCTTTCAATTCGATCAACGACATTTTTACAGACCGACGTCCAGAGTTCTACGCATGATCCAGTTCTCCTCCGTTCGACACATTCATTTCGTTGGCATCGGCGGCATCGGCATGAGCGGCATCGCAGAGATCCTCCTGCAGCAGGGCTTTACCGTGAGCGGGTCCGACCTTGTGCGGAGCGAGACCACCGACTATCTGCAGACACGCGGCGCAACGATCCACGTGGGCCACTCCGCCGAGCATATCGCAGGCGCCGATGTGGTGGTGTATTCCAGTGCCGTGCACTTGTCGGAGAACCCCGAGACCCTTGCCGCCTCGCAAGCGCACGTGCCCTTGATCCGACGTGCAGAGATGTTGAGCGAGATCTCGCGATTGAACTACTGTCTGGCCATTGCCGGTACACATGGCAAGACCACGACCACGTCGATGACCGGACTCGTCCTCATGAAGGCCGGACTCGATCCGACGGTGATCGTGGGCGGCAAGCTCAAGGGTCTTGGCGGAACGAATGCGCGTTTGGGCAATGGTGATTGGATCGTGCTCGAAGCAGATGAATACGATCGATCGTTCCTGCAGCTGCTCCCCACCATGGCCGTGATCACCAACGTCGAGGCAGATCACCTCGACATCTACACAGACCTCGACGATATCTGCGGCGCCTTTGTCGAATTCTCGAACAAGGTCCCCTTCTACGGCGTTGTCCTCGTTTGTCTCGATGATCAAGGCGTGCGCTCCGTGATGGATCGCATCACCAAGAAGATCGTCACCTACGGTCTCTCACCGCAGTGCGACGTACGTGCCGACGATGTGGATTTTCAAGAGCGCACATCGACGTACACACTGGTGCATCGCGGCACACCACTTGGCACCATCTCGCTGAACGTCCCCGGCGTCCACAACGTGCGCAACTCGCTTGCTGCCTGCGCCGCCGGTCTGCAATGCGGCATTCCCTTCGAGACCATTGCCTCGGCTCTCGCCGAGTTCGGAGGCGTCTACCGTCGGTTCGAACTCAAGGGCGAAACTCCGTCGGGCGTTCTCGTCATCGACGACTATGCCCACCACCCCACCGAGATCCGCGCCACCTTGCAAGCCGCACGCAACGGCTGGAAACGTCGCATCGTTGCTGTCTTCCAGCCACACACGTACACACGCACACGTGACTTCTATCGCGACTTCGCCCTCTCCTTTGACGATGCCGACGTGATCATTCTCACCGACGTCTATGCCGCACGCGAGCTCCCCATCGAAGGTGTGAATGGCGGCATGATCGCCGATGCGGCAAGGGCGGCGGGGCACAGGAATGTGGTCTACATCGAAGACAAGAGTCAGATCGCCACGGCACTGCACGACATTCTGCTACCAGGCGATCTGTTGATCACGATGGGGGCGGGAGATGTGTGGAAAGTAGGGGAAAGAGTAGTGACAAGTGACGAGTGACGAGTGACGAGTGGGAAGTAAAAGAGAAGGAAAAGAGAAGGAAAAGAGAAGTAAACAAGAAGTGTGTGTGGAGTCACGATGAAGATCCGAGTTCAGATGTTCGCTGTCGCCATGCTTGTGCTGGCGGGTGTATCCAATGCACAGGCGCAGACATTGTCTCCGGCCAAACCATTGGTAGAGGCCGAACCGACGCGTAGCAGAGAGTATCCGAAGATGCAGCAGAATGGTGCGGGGACGATGGTGGTGTGCTACATCGAACGCAATGGTGCGACGTCGCAGATCTACACGACGGTGTCGAAGGATGCAGGCGCAACGTGGTCAACGCCGATGAAGGCCAATACCGTGGCCACCAAGATCCTGGGCTATCAACGGCAGCCGCGCACGGCGCTGAGCAACGATGGGACGTTGCATATGGTCTGGACGGACCAGCGTCCGAGCAGCACGCAAGTGGCCACGTACTATTCGAGATCGACGGATGATGGCGCAACGTGGACGATGCGCAAGCTGATCTCCGACACGAACGATGCACGCTATCAGGATTTCAGCTATGTGGCAGTGGACGACATGAACAACGTCTACATCACCTATCTCTCGTCCCTGAAGGGCACGTCGGAC
This sequence comes from Kapaibacterium sp. (SeqCode), assembly GCA_044224925.1. Taxonomy (GTDB): domain Bacteria; phylum Bacteroidota; class Ignavibacteria; order Kapaibacteriales; family Kapaibacteriaceae; genus Kapaibacterium. The sequence goes on along the minus strand of JBGAJM010000004.1, from coordinate 42,842 downwards.
GGCTACGAACATGTCTTCCTGCGCACGTCCACCGATGCGGGCGTGACGTGGTCGGCGGAGCGACGGGTAGATGCCTTCCCGATGGGAGGATCCTGTGAGTGCTGTCAGCAACAACTTCGCGTGACGGCACAAGGACACGTGTACGTGGTGTTCCGATCGAACATCAGCAACCGACGGGACGTCTGGCTTGCACGATCGATGGATCGGGGCGTGACCTTTGAAGAACCCATTCTCATTCAGTCGCAGCCGTGGAACATCCCGATGTGTCCGACGAGCGGACCGAGCATCGTGCTCGACTCCTATGAGAATGCCCTCATTGCTTGGCAGGATTCCCGCGATGCCGTGAAGCAATCGGTGGTCTACTATGCAAAGCTCCCGTATATGTCGCGGGCGACACCGGTGAACGTCGACCTCAGCTCGAAGGTCGTCGACACGGGCACATGGCCGGAGATCGCCGTCCGACCGGATGGCGGCTCGGTTGCCGTTGTATATGAAAGTCGCTCCGGAAGTCAGTACGCCCTTTCCACCGATGGTGGCGTCAGCTTCACCTCGACGGACCTTACCGATCAGCTCGGCTTCAAGGAAAGTCTCTCCATTGTATGGAGCAGTGCCGGACGTCCGTTCATGGCCTGGCAGGGTGCGCGGGGTTCCTATTACGACGTCTATACGGCGGAAGACCTTGGCACACCTGCCTCGGTGACCGATGTGGTGTCGGCCGGACAGAAGATCGTCGTCCTAGGCGCCGATGCCACAATCAGCACGCGGCCTTTCACGTCAACGCCCAGACTCTGCAACATGCTCGGTCAGGAACTCTGCTATACGGTCGTCTCGCAGACCCATTCCACCCTGACCCTTGCCCTTTGCTCCCCTGCCCAAGGACCCGTTTTCGTGACGCCCTAGGGCGCTGTACGGGCGAAATTTTGCAGTTTTGTGGTTCTTGGCACGTTCCATCGTGCCCATTCTGTAGACATTTGGCAGGAGTATGAGTTCATGCTGACACTTCAGCGCAATTGGTGCGTGGCCCTTGTAAGCTTGGTCGTCGTTACGGCGTCTGTTTCTGCACAAAAGGCAAAGAAGCCCGCCGCGGCCCCGAAGGCAACAGCGATGTCCGGCCTCCCGACCACCGTTCTCGCAACGGTCGGCACGGAAAAGGTAACGTATAGCGAGGTCGAGCGAGCCTTCCAGAAGAACATGAACCGACGTCTGACGGCTCTGAATGCCGTTCCCAAGGACACGGCCCTGGAGTTCCTCCGCCTCTACACGAACTATCGTCTGAAGGTACAGGATGCGAAGGACCGCGGCATGGACAAGGACTCCCTTGTACGGCGCGATATCGAGAGCAACCGCAAGCTTCTCTCGGAAACCTACTTCTTCGACAAGAAGATCGCCGATGCTCGCATCGACGAGTTGGCACGCCGCCGCACCAAGGAACTGCAGATCGGTATCATCCTGTGCAACGTGACCGTGAACGGCTCCGGAGACTCGGCGCTGAGCGTGAACAAGGCCAACCGCATCATCGCCCTGCTCAATTCGGGCGCCAACTTCGAACAACTCGCCAAAGACTCCAGTGATGATCAGGAAACAGGGCGGAAGGGTGGCACGCTTCCCTTCCTCACCGGCGGTACGATCATCAAGAGCGTCGAAGATGCCGTGTATTCGATGAAGGTGGGCGAATACTCCAAGACGCCCGTGCTCACACGCTATGGTGCCTTCGTGGTGAAGGTCTATCGCGAAGAACCACGCGAAATGATCAAGGCCCGCCACATCCTGCTCACGCCAAAAGAAGGTCGTGATACGGCAGCAACGATCGCCCTCGCCGACTCGCTCGTGCAGGTACTGAACCGCACCAACTCCGAGACGCTCTTCGCACAGCTTGCCGAGAAGTTCTCCGACGACAAGACATCGGGCGCCAAGGGCGGATCGATGGGTGGATACTACTCGCGCTCCAGCGGTATCGATGCCAACGGATCGAAGCTCACACCGGACTTCGAAGCGGCCATGTTCGCACTGAAGGACGGACAAGTATCGCAGAAGCCGCTCAAGACATTGTTCGGTTGGCACATCGTCCGTCGCGACAGCTCCAAGATGCCGGACCTGATCGCCGAGCGCGATCAAGCAAAGCGCATCTATCGTCGCATCTTCTTTGAAGGCGACAAGCGCGCATTGCTCGATTCGCTCAAGAACGTGTGGAAGTACGGCTGGACAGAGCCAGCCTACTCGCAATTCGTTGCCAGTGTGGACACGAACAAGAACACCACCGATACCGGTTGGGTGAAGAGCATTCCCTTTGCGCTGATGCAGCAGAACGTCTACCACTCCCCACGCGTGAACTACACCGTGGAGCAGTTCGCCGATTCGCTCCGTCGTCGCCTCGACATGCGCGGCTACACTTTGAACCGTGCCGGCTTTGAGCGCGGCATGAACAAGATGACGGATCCGTATGTGATCGAGCAGGCAACGGAAGGACTTGAGAAGCAATACCCGGACTTCGCAGCGCTGATGCAGGAATTCCACGACGGCATCCTTCTCTTCAAGGTGGAGGAGCAGGAAGTGTGGAGCAAGCTGAAGTTCGACACGGCCGATGCTCGTGTGTACTTCGACAGCACACGCTCGCGCTGGATGACGGAACCTCGCTATGTGGTCACAGAGATCTATGTGCTCAACGAAGCGACAGCGAACGATCTGCGCGGACGGATCTCGAAGGGCGAAGACATTGCAGAACTCGCAAAGCAATTCACTGAGCGTGATGCGATGCGTGAGAAGAGCGGCCTGACAGGTCCACTCTCCACCAAGACCAGCAAGCTTGCCGAGAAGGTGCGCGACCTGAACCTGCTGCAAGGCAGCATCGCCGGTCCGTTCGCCATGGATAAGGGCTACTCCATCGTCCGCCTCGAGCGCATCGAACAACCACGTCAGAAGACATTCGACGAAGCGATCACTGAGTTGGCGCCATCGTATCAGGATCAGCTGCAGAAGCGTTTGCAAGAGCAGTGGCTGTCGCGCGTTCGTGCGAAGCATCCTGTGAAGATCGAAACGGCCAACGTGAATCGCATCTGGACGAAGTGATGCGCAAGGTCACCACCATCGCCGTTCTCCTTGCCGCCCTCCTTGGCGGCCCGTCCCTTGCGTCTGCACAGGACGGAGCGTCGATGGAGAAGATCGTTGCCGTGGTCGGCAAGGACATCATCTTGAAGTCCGACGTCGATGGTCAGGTGCAGATCTACATCCAGCAGAACCCGAGTGCCAAGGCGAACGATCCGGAGCTGCGCCAGAAAGTGCTCGACATGTTGATCAACGAGCGCTTGATCGTGACGAAGGCCACGGAGGATTCCGTTGAGGTGACCGATGACGAAGTGACGCAACAAATGGAGTATCAGATCTCCATGCTGGCACAGCAATTCGGATCCGAGCAGCGCATCGAACAAGTGTATGGCATGTCGATGGCCCGCATCCGTCGCGAGTTCCGCGACGAGATCCGCAAGCAGTTGCTCGGACAGAAAATGCGTCAACTGAAGTTCGCCAACGTGAAGGCCACACGCGTGGATGTGGAGAGCTTCTATGAGCGCTACAAGGACTCGTTGAAGGCCATCCCACCTCGCGTGCAGCTTGCCCACATCGTGAAGTACATCAAACCGTCCGACACGCAGAAGAAGGAAGCACTCGAACTCTCGAAGCGCATTCGCGATTCGGTGATCGCCGGTGGTTCGTTCGGAGATTTTGCACGTCGCTACAGTGCCGACCCCGGAACAGCGCAACACGGTGGCGACCTCGGCTTTGTGGAGAAGGGCAAGCTCATGCCCTCGTACGAATCCGCAGCCTTTGCCCTCCAGCCCGGCGAGATCTCGCAGCCCGTGGAAACGCCGTTCGGCTTCCACGTGATCCAGTTGATCGAGAAGACCCCGTCGACCATCAACACACGACACATCCTGTTCCGTGTGGGTCAAACAGAAGACGATAAGAAGAAGGCCAGCGATTTTCTGCTCGACCTGAAAGCTCGCGTTGAGAATGGCGCCTCGTTCGAAGACCTGGCCAAGCAGTATTCGGAAGAGAAGGAAACGCAAGGCTTTGGTGGCGCCATGGGCGACATCGAGATCGCGCGCCTGCCCGAGGAGATGCGCACCATCGTCACGGATCTGAAAGATGGCGGCGTGAGCACACCGCTTCCCTATGCGGCCGACCCTACGAAGCCCGGCTTCCATATCCTGTATCGCAAACGCATTCTGATCGAGCACATGCCAACGCTCGAGGATGATTACAAGGCCCTCGAACAAATGGCAACGGTCGAGAAGACACGTCGCCTCGAGACCGAGTGGATCCAGGACCTGCGTAAGACGATGTATTGGGAGATCCGGAACTAAGAGCGTTACCAGCTCTTCGAGATCGTTCCGCGGAAGATCACTTCCTTGTACGAACCGCCAAGCACCGGCGGCGTCACCAACTCGTTGAAGATGTTGCGCTCCAGCCGTAGGTCGATCACGGCGAACTCTCCTAACGGCAACGACGTGGCAAGGAAGAATCCTGCGCGCGTGCCGTTCAGTGCATCGAAGGCAAGATTAAGTCCCGCACTGTTGCTCCACGTTTCCATTGCCAGATAACTACCGCTCACGTCGACGGTGACAATGTCGTTCGCGGCCTGCGCCGTTGCGTTCTGCGTGATGTATCCAAGGCCTGCCGTAAGACTGAGCGGGAAGACGAAGCCGATCGTCTGCGTACCGTTGATCTGGAACACACTGTAGTCAGCCACATTGTTGCGCGTGACACTCGACTGATATCCCACCGACAGTCCACTGTTCGCACTGAGATCCCCAATGCGATACGCATAACCCGAAGAGGCATTGAGCAAGGTGGCATGGTTGCTGAGTTGGTACAACGTATCCGTGGCATCGTTCTCTTGCACATACGGCGCATACGACACGCGTAGGAACGGGAGCTTTCGAATGTTCAGCCCAAGCGTGGCACCAAGCGACGTGAGTGTTGAGGTACTTCGCTTGTAGGGAATGAGATTGTCGCGATCGCGGCGGTAGAAGATGCCGGCCGTGAGTTGTCGACTGAAGAACGACTGATCTACGCGCACATCATACCGGAATAGGTCCGTGCGCAGATTGGGCGCTCCCATCGATCGATACCCCGAACCGATCCGTCGGATCGATGCATTGAACTTCGTCCCAGAACTTCGGACATTCACCACCGTCTGCGCCGTGGCAGCCCAGTCGAAGTACGAAGACACATTCGAGTCGATGGCATTCAGCAAGAAATCCGGCACCGAGCCTGAGCTGAACTGTGGTGCATTCAGATCGCCCACGGTAAGCGATGCATTGGCCTCGGCTTGCAAGGTCCAGATACCCGGAATGGGATCCACCTTGAATTCGAGTCCGCCAACCATGTTCTTCTGCGGCGTGAGCGCTGTATTCGTGTCCGAAAACGAAATGCTGCTCTTGTCGTCGATCCCATACATTCCCGTGATGAAGACGTGCTCTCCGTCTCGGCGTCCAACACCGAGCTTCGCGCTATAGATCTCTCGACCGTAGTATGACTGATCATACGATTGATACAGGCCGGAGTCGGTGCGCACCGTATCAAGTCGTAGCAGTGGCCGCTGTGTGGTCCCCTGTGCCAGGTGGACATAGAACCAACCCGGATTCCACTCGAGACTTGCTCCAGTGAGTCGCACACCACTGATCGTAAGTGGCGAGAAAATGGGGAACACCGTGCCGATGCCAATGGTAGGGAAATGCGACATGACCTCTTCCACATCCGACATCAATCCAAGTCCCTGCAATGCATCGGTGTAGTTCGTGATATCGTTGCCGGAAACATCGCGCATCGTTTCCAACTGATGCATCGACGACACTTCCTTGTATCGCTCGGGATCTGCCGTCTTCAGCGAATCCTTGATCGAGTCGTAGTTCTGCAGCAACTCACCGTATTCACTGCGCGCATAGTCTTCAAGCGCCTTCGCTGCCCGTGCCGTCACGATGCGCTTCACTTCGTCGGGATTCAATGTGAACGAGAAGGCATTGATCTCTTGCTGAAGTCCTTGTTGTTCACTGGAGAGCAAGAGGTTCACCGTCAGCGGCACACCGTAGAGACTCACGGTGGGATTCAACTCCATGCGCCAGAGGTCGGCCGGACGTTGCGAGAACGAGCCCTGTCGGTTCGCCGTTTGTCCATACAATCGATACCCACCGGTGACGGTGACCGGCGCCGCGCCCTTCGCGCTTCCAAGCTGGAAGAAGTCTTGCGCATGCAGCACTGCACTTCCCGCGCATAGCACGAGAAGGGCGAACAAGAGCAGGGTGCCCGAAGGTCGCAAGGAGGAACGGATCATGGAGCAGCGAGTTTTTCGACGCGAGTGGGACCTAGTGGTGGGTCGATGAGCGATGTGGTCATGTTGGCCGTGCTTCCGTCGCCAAGCTGACCGAAGGCATTGTCGCCCCACGTCCACAAACTTCCATCCGTGCGCACAGCAAGAGCATGTGCCCCGCCACCTTCGATACCTTGCACACCATCGATGCGTCCAACCTTGGTGGGCACGTAGCGACAGATGCGCGTGCCATCTCCGAGTGTGCCCAAGACATTGTTGCCCCATGCCCATACGTTGCCAAGTGAATCGACGGCCAACGAGAACGTACTGCCAGCAGAGATGGCGCGAATGGAGGACGGAAGACCAGCCACGTAGACCGGCTTGAATGAGTCCTTCGTGGTACCGTCACCAAGCTGTCCGCTCGCATTGCCACCCAGCGTGTACACGCGCCCCTGCATGTCGAGGATCATCGTATGGAAGTCGCCACACGACACGGCCTTGGCCCGCAGACGTCCGTCCCTGATCGACGACACGCCACCACCCGAGAGTTGCACAGGCACCGGCATGTAGGCAACATCGGGGTCCACACCGATCTGTCCGTAACTGTTGTTGCCCCACAGGTAGACAAGGCCCGACTTTCCAACGGCCGCCGAGTGGGCAGCACCGCACGACACTTGCACCATCGGCTCTTTGAACAACGTGTTCTTCACGGGATCGTTCGGATGCCAAACGCTTGCCACCTGACCAGTGGTGGGGTTCAGCACGAACGTCCACAACAGTCCCGCCTCGCCCGAACGATTATAGCCCCACGTATACAGCTCGCCGTTCTTCGTGATCGCGGCGGCATTGCGCATACCCGTGCTCACTTGCACACAGTTCAACAGATTCACGGCCGTTGGATCGGCATGATCAGCATAATCGTTGGTACCGAGTTGACCGTAATCATTGCTCCCCCAAGCCTGCACTTTCCCGTCCTTCGTGCTCACGATGGAGTGGGCCATACCGGCTGCGATGGAATTCAATTCCTTGATGTTGATGTGCACCGGCTCGGGCACGATGGATGGTGCGGCCTTGAGGACGCGCTTGTCGTCGTTGCTGCCCCATCCCCACAGTGTGTTCTTCACATTCAGCGCCGAGAGGGCGAACTTCGAGATCGCCTGCGTGTACTCGGGCTCCATGGTCATTGACATAAGATCGAGCATGGATCCATTGTCAGAGCTCGGCGTCGCAACGTTGCTGGCCTTCGTGGCCGTGAGCGAGCGACCTTTTGTGGTGACGCTCATGTCCGAGATCATCACACCATCGGACAGCGACACCTTCTGATCCTTCAACGCTGTCACGTCGGTGGCGAACTGCGTGCGCGTCTTTACGGGCGGCTTGTCTTCGGGGGTCACGGCAAGGGAATGTCGTTCCCCTGACGCCATGATCATCACCGGCAGCTTTACAGAGTCCTTGCGCTCTGCATCGAAGAACAGGAACTTGTCGACGTTCACATGGGCAAGCTTGGACTGATCGATGATCAACACACGGGCCGATCTGTTCACATACTTCGACAGATCCCATTCATACGCAACAAGTCGGTCGGACGTGGACGACTTCTTCGTGCGATCCTCTGCACGTCCGGTGCTGAAGGCCACATAGTATTCGCGTTCGATACCGGGCACTTTTCGCGTTTCAAGTTTCAGCGTGTCCTTTGCCTGCTTCTCGATCAGAAACTCCACGGCGCATGCGCGATCGTTGGCACCGCCGAACAGGAAGCTCACGGTGGTGTTCTTCAGTTGGAACTCTTCAGAGACGGCCTGACCAAGGGCCGCATCGCCAAGACCTGGTGCAAACGTCGTCACCCACCAATCGAGATGATGTCCGAGGTTGCCGAACACAGGATGTGAGCCGCGCTGCGGCTGAGAGTACATTGCATCGCCGCTCACGATCCAGCATGCCATGGTGCCAACTTCGAAGTCCCAGTTCTCGCCCGGACAGGATGGCGTCACAGGGAAGAACGTACCTCCGGCGGCTGTGGTCCTCGTACCTTCGTCGTCGTCCTTCGGCACATCCATCGGTTGGTAGGTGAACCACCATATCTCGCTTTCGCCAAGCACGACAGGGAGTCGCGTAGAGTTATCGATGGACGAGACCATCCAGGCATACTTATGCTTCACCTCGAAGGCGCGTGACGAAACAGGATACTGGAACACCGTTCTGTTCAACGACTCCACCATCATGAAGGCAGGATTGCGCTGCATGGCATCGAACGGCGTTTGATTGGCGAAGACCTCGACGATCTTCAACCGATACGTGATGCGTTGTTGTGGAGAGGGCGGTACCGACGGCATCCACGAGAACACGGGAAGACGGTCCATCACTTCCGATTCATCGGGCGGTGCGATCAGGATCGGGATCGTCAGTCGGTTGATCGTCACGAACTTGCAATCACGTCCGATGATCTGTTCGTTGTCTGCGGATAAGGCCTCGACACACAACGTATACTCTCCCGTTGGCATCAGTCCCGTGCGAAGAAGCGCATCCTCATAGGTCTTGTTCGATTCATTCACTCGGATCGGCTGCACCATGGATCCCGTCACCATGGAACGTCCGGGCGGGATCTCGAAGATCTTGGTGTCCACATCAGCAATGATGCCGTCGGGGATCGATGTCTCCTCGGCCGTGCCGTGCAGTAAGATGCGCACAGGCTTTCCGGACCGGTTATTGAGCTCCACTTTCCAGAAATCGGCCACCCGCAGTTGATTGGGCGGAGGTTGCGTGAGCTTCACGTCCACCACATCCTGAGAAAGCACAGGAAGGGTCGCGAAGGCCGCCAGGGCGGCAAGGACGAGTGCGCGACGGTAAAAGAGCGCACGTGCAGACGGCGTCGGCATGACGCACCTCATGATGTTTTTTTTCAAACCCGGTCAAACATAGTGAACAATGTGAGCATTCGTTCTTGATATTTGCGGCCGGTGCTTTTCACCATTACTTGAGGGCAGGGAGATGAGGCGACATGCTCTGCGCGTATCCGCGCTTCGATCACAGCACGTCCCGCGAATCCCAGTCGATCCACGGACACCGAACGACCTTCTGTCCGCGCCATCGAACTTTGCACTGTCACGCAGACAGGCATTGGGTTTAGCCGGAGTTCTCGCCGTTACCGCGGCACCATTGGCCGGTGCCGTCGCATCTGCACTGTCCCACACCTTCTTCGTCAAGCGGCGCGGTTCTCGCATTGCCTTTGTCGTGGCGGGCGTCGAACGATGGGTGATCGACCCAAAACAGTTCGACGGATCTCCCTCCACCTCCTATACAAGCACGGCCGACAGAACCCACGTCACCCTGCGTGATGCCACCTACCCCGGCACGAACGTACGGGCCGACATGACGGCAACGATCGAGCATGGCTCCACTCCGTCCATCTCGATCCACTTCGAACAACTCAACTGCACGGTCAACGCGCCCTTTGTACCCTGGCTGCTCGACCGAGTGGTGGCCGTTGGCACCTCGTCGGTGCATCGCAGTATTCAGTGCGGCGAAGCCGGCGCAGAGGTCACCACGGACAAGCGCAGTGGAAATGCCGTGTCGTTTCGACCGATGTGGGCGCTCACGCTGAGCGGCTCCACGACCACGCGCCTTTCCGCCCTTGCCCTTCCCTCTGCCTCCATCACCATTTCGTTGCTTGCCACCGATGCACCAACGTTGTTCACGAAGGCGGCCGTTCGTCGGTCGCTGTTGCGCATCTCGCGCGGGAGCAATGTGTGGGACACACCATTGGCCTTGTCGGGCGCAGAGCGTTGGTCGTTTGATGTTCGCGGAGATGCCTTCTCAACATTGAGCGTCGAGAGTTCCAGCGATGGTCGCTGTGCCGTGTTGCTCGAAGGCAACACCGATGGTGCTGTGCGCCTGTCGGCGCGAGACCACGACGTCTTCATGCCGCTGCGCAATGCGCGCTATGCATGGACGCGCACAGAAGAGGGATTGCACGAGGCCTTTGTCGCACGCTATTCGACCACGCCGTTCTGGCATTCGGTGGCGGGCTTCTCGATGGAACTTGGTGATCGTGAAGCACTGCCTCCGCTGGAGATCGTGAGCACGAATGGTCGCGTCGACAAACTGAACATCGCCCCTGCACTGTTGCGCTACGCCGTGCCCGTAGAAGGTGCCGTCACGGAGCCCACCATTGCGCATGCGGCCGCACAGTGTGCATTCCTGACGGCCGACGTGCGCATGAGCGCGCTGCCGAAGCCCAACTTCCACATGGTGGGTGTGAACGTCGATGCGCCGCAGGACTTCAATGTGAAGTCGCTCAAGATGCAGGACCTCAAAGGAGAAGCACCTTCATTTCGCGTGAAGAAGAAGGAAGCAAGGTGGCTGCTTGCCGATGCAAAGCTCATCACGCCTTCGTCCATCAAGGTATCGGTGATCCGTCCGGACGACCTGCTGGTGCTCACCTTCGAATTCGTCAACATCACCGTCAATGCCGGCGCGGGAACGTTCAGTTCCAACGGCGACAGTGCGCATCTGATCGTGCACTTCCAGCCGCAGCACATTGCAGAGCGCGCCTTCTTCTACACCGAAGAAAAGCCCGTCAACAATGCCGAGTTCAAGCCGAGCTCACCGACGGGAAGTGCAGAGCCGCTACTCGATCCTCCCATCGACGCCATCCTTGCCCACGAGTCACGATTGGCCTTCCATGTACCGGGCGGCTATCGCGGAACGATGAGCGTGGAGGGATTGCTTGATTGGTCGAAGTTCGAGATGAGTGTTTCGCCCGCAGCGAAGCCACCGGCCATGGACCACATCCTGTCGATGATCGACACGGCCTTCATCTCCAAGTTCGCTTTTGACGCCAACACGGCCACGAAGAATGTGAAGCCAAGTTCTCGGAGCAAAGGCAGGACCAACACGTCCGCCTTTGCGGCACCGAAGGTGTCGATGAAGGTGGGCGCCGAAGCAGCCGTGATGAAGCGGGTGGATCTCAAGGACCGCTACGAGTCGAGCAGCGACTTCCGTGCCGCCATCCCCGAAAGCATGATGACGAGCATCATCGCTGCCTACAACGAGAAGCCGCCCATCAAGAATCCGTCGGCGACGGAGACCTCGATCGAGTATCCGTATCGTTTGATGCTCTCGCCGAACAAGTATGCAGGCTGGGCACATGCGACGAAGCCCGTGTGGAATCCGAGCAATCATCGTGCGGAACTGTGGCACACACGCCTTGGTGTGCGCAATAGTGACGGGACCGTGAGCGAGAACTCGGCGGCGCTGCGCACGGTGCGTGCCGTATGGTCGCCCGACTATGGCGTCGACTATGCCATGAGCGCCGTGTACAAAGAACGTCCGTTCCGCACGTCGATCAACCGTCGGGACCGACACGAGATCGTACAGCTCACGTCCGACTACAACCTTGTCGACACGAAGATCGCGCCCATTCCCGTGAACCGCATGATGCTCACCTCGCTCGGTGCGTGGATGGACAGTGCCGGTGCGTGGGATCCGGCCGGGTCGGACAAGATCGACGTCGAAGGATGGATCCAGCGCGGAGCGCAAGGACGCGACTCCTTCGTGCGCATCTCCTACAAAGGGTATCTCTTCCCGTTCGGCAATCGTGCCACGCTCTTGAAGGAAACGGAACGCAAGTTCCGTCGCACGCCGCGCGGACACATGGCCGCCTACCTGATGCAGCGCATGTACATCATCGTGCGCGAGCCCGTGCGCGACTTCCCTGCTGCGGGCCTTCCCGGCATGAAGTATCTCGGTCGCGAATTCCCCTTCCGCCGTATCACCATCACCACGAAGCAGACACCGAACCTCGAACTGCCCACACCTTTGTATGGTGGCTTCTCCACGAACAGCTTCTGGCCGAAGTTCTCGAACAACGGCTCGATCGTCGACGTGCAGTGGTCGTGCATCGGGACGGACTGGGACAACAAGAACGTGCAATTCAGTGCGCCACTGGCCTTCATCGCCAACGGCGATGCAACGTCGAATGCGCCTGCCGACCTCACGAAGATGACCAACTTCATTGCGAACTCCTACAATGGAATGACGTCGCAACGAAGTCTGAACATGCAAGGCCAGTCCATCGCCCTTGCGCCAAGCGTCAAGCTTGGCGACACGTCGATGCCCACCACTACGTTCATGCTGCATGGCTACACGGCCGAAGGCGCACCGAAGAACACCGTACAGTTCTTCCCGCGCATGGAGCGCGCAGATGTGAAGATCGACAAGGTGCAGGAGCTGCTCGGAACGGATGCAACGAAAACGATCGCCTACTTCGAACAGTACCTCAAGCATGCCTTCGAAACGGGCGCCAATGTTGCACAGGGCGCCACGCCGAACATCGACGATGTATTGAACCCATCGCAGATCTTCGCCAAGCTCACCTCGCCCCTTACCATGGCCTTCTCGGGTGCGAGCGATAAGAGCGGCGGGCTCGGTGCACCGGACATCAACATCAGCGGCCTGTCGCGGTTGATGGGACCTATCGCCGGCGACCTCACGAATGTGGTCAACAGTGCCATTGCCATCGGGAACTTCGACCCGATGCAGTACTTCCAGAGCATGCTGAATGCCAAGATCCTTGGCGACATCACACTGGCCGATGTGCTCAAGTTCGTGTCAGGTGTGCTCGACAACCTCGACAAGATGCCGGGCCTCGACAAGAAGGACTCGTTCATGGACACGGATGCGGCCAAGAGCGCGACCGATGCTGCGAACGATGTGAAGGCGCAGGCACTGGCACTCAAGACCGAAGCAGAGAAGCTGGCCAACGACATCGATTCCGAAGTGAAGGCCGCACGCGATGCACTGGTGGCCAAGGTGAACGACATCAAGTCGGAGATCGAAGGTTATATCAACGACGGCAAGAAGATCGTTGAAGACCGCATCAACGAGTGGAAGAAGGCCGTGAACGATAAGGCCAACGAACTCAAGAGCGAGATCGACAAGGTCCTGGGTCCACTCAAGGAGGCAGGGAACGAGGCCTACAAGAAGTACGAAGAAGTGAACAGCTTGATCAACACGCTCAAGCAGGGACTTCAACTCGTGTACGAATGGAGCACGGAGATCAAGGGAAGTCCGGGCAACATCCTCGTCCCGCTCAATGCATCGGCCACCAACAAAGACGACAAGGCCATCCTGTACCTCAAGGCATCGTTCACGAAGAAGCTCGACCTCAATCCGCCCGACGTGCGCATCTACGGGTCGCTCAGCAACTTCGTGATCAACCTAATCGGCGACGGTGCCGCGCAGTTCCTGATCATCAAGTTCAATCGACTTGCCTTCTCGGCAACGATCGGACAGAAGCCGCAGGTCGACCCCGACATCAAGGAAGTGGCGTTTGCAGGTCCGCTCACCTTCGTGAACAAACTCAAGGACCTCATCCCCAAGGGTGGTTCAGCGGGTGGCGTTGGGTTCTCTTTCGACTTCAACGTTCTGCCCACAGGCATCACGGCACAACTCACGATCGGACTTCCCAACGTTACCGTTGGCGTGCTCTCGTTGCAGAACATGGCCTTTATCATGCGGATCACCATTCCGTTCGATGGTCGACCGTTCAGTGCCTACTTCGCCTTCTGCACCAAGGACAGTCCGTTCCGCCTTACCGTGATGATGTTCGCCGGTGGCGGATTCTTCGGCATCGAGGTCACGCCGAGCGGCGTGAAGATGCTCGAGGCTGCCTTCGAGTTCGGCGGCAACTTCGCCTTCGACTGTGGCGTGGCCAGTGGTGGCGCCAGCGTGATGGCCGGCATCTACTACAAGCTCGAGAAGAAGAGCACGCCTGACGGAGACAAGGACTACAGCGAACTCACGGCCTACTTCCGTCTGCAAGGAAACCTAAGCGTGCTCGGTCTCATTCACGTGAGCCTTCTGTTCGAACTCAAGCTCACATGGCAAGACAATGGCAAGCTCTTTGGCGTAGCAACGGTCGAGGTGGAGATCTCCATCCTCTTCCTCAGCTTCAGCGTCGGTGTAACGGTCGAACGACAACTCAAGGGTAGCGATGGCGATCCCACGTTCCAACAGATGCTGCCAACGCAAGATCTGTGGCTCACCTATTGCGAAGCATTCGCGTAAGGAACGGAGAACACTATGAGATCCCAAGAACTTCAATGGACAGTGGTCCCCTACGACGCAGAACAGATCGACGGACGCACCTACTGCTCCGCAGCGATCACGGTGCTTCCGAAATTGTTGGACACCACCACGGCCGAAGCGCAACTGTCCGACTATCCCGACATGGTCAACTGGCCGAAGACGTTGCTCTATGCAGACCTCTCGTTGGTGATCGACGGGAAGACCGTTCCGATGTCAGACCTTGAATTCATCGACGAGCAAGCGGACCCGGAGATATGGCGTGCCGTGTTCACGAAGAAGACGCTCGTACGACCGTACGAGATGAAACACTTCACGGACTATCGCATCTTCTCCTTCCCCGTGAATGGGGTGCAAGAGACGCTGGGCAAGATGTACAGCGTGATGGCAAAGAAGTATGCGCTCACGCAGCCCGTGATGGAGTCGGCGAAGTACGGCACATCGTTCGGCAAACAGTCAACGCAGACCGTGCAGATGCCGGAGATCCTCGAGACGTTGAACTTCATCATGGCCGACGAGAAGATCGAACGTCAGATGCGACAGCTCAAGGAAGGGTTCCAACAACAAGGCACGGCTGCTGCTCGACGGATGATGCAACCATCAACGAAGTCGAACGTGCGCGAGATCAAGCGTGGCCCCATCGACCTAAGTACCGACTCGCCCGAGAGCATGTTGTACCAACCGTTCGGATCGACACCGGCCGGACAGTTGCATGCGGCCGAGCTCTTCCATACTGCACGCAACTATCCCTTGCCCGGAATGTTCGAAGGCAAGGAAGCAGAACGCATCGGACGTCCCAAGATGTCGGTGCCCACGTACGACTTCCACCAAGTGATCTCCGTGATGCGCGAGTATCCCAAGATGCTGCGCCTCCTGGGCATTGTGATCCACGTGCGCTTCGCATTGCCCAATGGCACGTCGGCACGAGACGAGATCTTCTGCAAGGCCACGTGGACGAAGCCATTGGCCTTGCCCACTACCGACCTGTTCCCGCAAACGGCCTACGACCTTACAACAAGCGGCGACCCCGCGTACTGGCAGTTCCTTCCACTGGCCGAACCTGGATCGGAGATCAAGGGTGCACTCTTGTGCTTGGACGATACGTCGCACTTCGCCATCACACAGATCGATGTTGATGGTGCTGCGCTCAAGACCGTTGGCTATGCGAAGGGTCTGAAGCATTGGACGTCGATGACGGCACGACAGAACGACGAACGTCGCGAATCGGCAACGCCGGCCGTGCGAGGCATCGGATTCGGTCTGGTGCGTGTGAACCGCGGGCTCAAGCTGGCGAAGTCCATGCTCCGCTCCGTCAAGAACTACAACAAGATCATCGGTGGCACCAAGGTGGTCCTCTATGCCGACGACCTTGTGCGCGGCTATCGCGTGGACATCTACGACGACACGGCGAAGTCGTGGCAATCGCTCATGCGACGCAATGCCACCTACAAATTCCTGAAAGCATCGGGAGACCTTGCCACCACCGGCATCAAGGCACTCGACGAAGAAGGCACGCTCACGTTCGGCGTCACACGTCCGCACGCACCCGAGGACGCTCCCATCAAGGACATCTATGCGCACGAGATGGTGGCGCATTGGGAAGGCTGGAGCATGGTGGTGCCGCGCATTGGCAACTTCATCGATACCGAAGACAAGACCACGACCGGTGCCACGAGCAAGAACATCAACACGCCACCTGCCGGCTATGACTATCAAGTGGCAACAGAGATGGAGACCGTCAAAGGTTCATTGCCACGACTGCGCTATGGACGCAAGTATCGCATGCGTGTGCGTTGGGTGGACGTGTGCGGCAATGGCGCCAAGTTCACAGAGCTCGATCCCAACGATTTCAAATGCAGCAGTCCGCTCATCACCTACATGCGATGGGATCCGATCATCTCTCCGACCATTGCCTTCAAGGCACAACCTATTGAAGGCGAATCGCTCGAGCGCATGGTCATTCGCAACTACAATGCCTCCGACGATGATTCGGTGAGCGTGGACACCACTGAGACCAGCGAACGACACTTCTTCCCGCCCCTTGCGGCCGTGGAAACGTGTGAACGACATGGAAAGATGGACAGTTCGCCGACCGGACCAATGAATGGCGACAACAGCACGTATTCAATGATCGCGCAGCGCACCGGTGCGAATCACGACCTGCCGGAGCAATGGTACACGCGCGATGCATCGGGTAATCTCGTCCCCACGGCAACGCCGAAGGATACCGATACGCGCGCACCACTCGTCACGAGCGGCGCAACGCAAGTTCCCTACCTCCCTGATCCCCTTGCACGTGGCCTCACCCTTCAGAATGTTCCAGGCCTTGGCGTTGGGGAGTTCATGGAAGTGACGTTGGCGGGCGTGAACATGGCGACGATCGCATCACCGCGTGGCGTAGCGTCCATCGTCTTCGATCCCGATGCATCGTGGCCTGCGTTCTCGTCCATCATCCTCAAGATGGTGTCGGGCACGGCAAAGCCATGGTGGGATGCCGGTGCACGAACGCTCACGGTCTACGTGGACAAGGGCGAACAAGTACAGCTCACATTCTCGTCGAACGTTGGTGAGACCGAGACCGAAGCAGCAAGCAACATGGCCATGCATGGCATGTGGAAGGCCGTTGCCGATGCAGGACTGGCGCCCGACCAACAGAAGGCCGCCATGCGCGGACTTGCATGGTTGGTCACTCCGGGTCGCGTGCTGAACCTCGTGCACGGCACACAGAAGCCACTCAAGAAGCCGGCCGTCAAGAAGGGCGAGGTGACATTCCGCGACTTCAGTGCCACCGATGCAGAGATCACGCTTGACGACACGTACGTGCATGCAAAGACCACGCACAAGGTCGACATGCATTCCGAATGGTCCATGTGGATCGACGATGTGAACAAGCCAATGCCTGAAGAGCACAAGGAACGCGCGTTCTTTTACGAGCAACTGGTGACGGACCTGACGAAGGACACCATCTCCAATGTTGCGAAGCAGGAGTTCGGCGACACGAAGTATCGCGGCGTCACCTACGTGCCCACGGCAACAACACGCTTCCGTGAATACATGCCACGCGCCATTGGCAACGATGCGTCGAAGATCACACGACGGGGTGACGGGAAGCTGCTCGATGTGCTCAGTTCGAAACGACCGGATGCCGTCAAGCTTCTCTACGTTGTTCCATCCTTCCATTGGGTCGAGGAACAACGTCTGCTCGTTGGCAACACCATCACCAGCACGCGCAAGGGCGGAGGTCTACGCGTATGGATGGACCGTCCATGGTACTCGAGCGGAAACGGCGAGCTCTTGGGTGTGGTGCTCTACTCCACGCAAAAGTGGAAGGCAAAGCCTTCGAGTTCCGAAGGAAAATCCGGCAAGTTCGGCACGTCGGGCACGACGCGCGGCTTCACGAGCAAGGTGGGAAGCTTGGGATCGTCCGGTGTTGTATCGTCCATGTTCGCCAACACGAAGGTGGACATTCCCGAGACCATCGAACCGTTCGTGACGCAATGGGGACTTGACCCCATCTGGCTCTCGGCTCCAACACCATCGGATGCAACGCCGCTCATCACGAACTTCGTCGATCCCAAGGTCGTGCTCACGAACGTGTCGCTCGAAGAGACCGGCATCGTGCAACGCTATGTGGTGGTCGGCTACGAACCGCAGTACGACGCCGACCGTCGGAAGTGGTTCTGCGACATCTCCATCGATCCGGGTGATTCCTATTATCCGTTCATCAAGCTCTCGCTTGTGCGGTTGCAACCCATGTCGCTCTCCGATCCGGATACCGGACGTGACGTCTACTGTTCGCGCACCATCCTCAGCGAATTCTGTCAGCTCGCTCCCGATCGCAAGGCCACCGTCAAGATCGAAGACGACAAGAAGAGCATCACTGTTATGGTGGAGGGCAAGACCTATCGCGCCAACACGACCGGACAGATCGGTTCCGAGATAGAGGTCACACTTGAAAAGCGTACATCGGGTGCGGCCATCACGAACGACGTTGCATGGCAACCCGTGCTCACGCAACGCATCGATCGCATCCATGCTTCCAATGTATGGGCAGGCATGGTGGTGTTGCCAACCACTGTCGACGCAACACAGTATCGCGTGGTCATCAAGGAGTACGAGCAGTTCTTCTCGGACACGGAGCAACGACAGTCCAACCTTGGCGGCATGAAGGACGGAGGAACAATGGAGTTCACACTCGACAAGCGAGTTGTCTATGCCGACGTTCTCCCCTTATTTTAGCGCCTCATTCCATTGATTCCTGAGGGGTTGCAATGAAGGTCGTCAAGTGGGTCCTGATCGGGCTCGTCAGCCTGGTCGTTCTGATCGTGGCCATCGGATATCTCGCATCGCGCACATCGCACATCGAACGGAGCCGGGTGATCGCTGCACCTCGCACGGTGGTGTACGACCAAGTGAACATCATGGCGAACTGGGCCGCATGGTCACCGTGGGACCATCTCGACACGAACATGAAGAAGACCCTCACGGGTCCACCCTCGGGCGTGGGCTCCGGCTATACGTGGACCAGTGACGATTGGAAAGTTGGCAATGGCAAACTCGAGGTGATCGAGGCCGATGCGAACCACATCGTGGCCAACATGCACTTCGGTGCAAGCGAACGTCCGTCGAAGGCCTCCTTCACCTTCGCCGATGACGGTAAGGGTACGAAGGTCACCTGGATGCTCGACTCCGACTATGGCATGAATCCGTTCGCGCGCTTCATGGGCATGTTCATGGACGGCATGGTCGGCCCGATGTTCGAAAAGGGACTGGCCAGCATCGACAGCATCGCCAAGACCTTGCCGCCTCCCGTGGCCGTGCATGAAGAGCTTTTCCAGGGCGGTTCGGCCCTGACCATGCGTGTACAGTGTCCGATCTCCGAGATCGGCTCCAAACTGGCCCTCATCTACGGCACCATCATGAAGTCCGCCGGCGAACAGCATGTTTCCATGATCGCCCCGCCGTTCGCCATCTATCACCAATTCGATCAGGCACATGGCAAGGTGGACATGGAGGCAGGGATGCAGTTCCCGTCGCTCCCGAAGGCCACCGCCCCCGTACAGGCCGTGCAGTTGGCCCCGGGCAAGGTGATCGTGGCTGACTACTACGGTCCGTACCAAGGCTCTGCCGCTGCCTGGACGGCCATCGAGCGCTATGCCACCGACCACCGGTTGGAATTGGACGGGTCGCCATGGGAGAGTTATGTGACCGACCCAATGTCGACGCCGGATTCGACGAAATGGCTCACACGGGTGTACTACCGCGTGAAATAGTATTTTTGCAGATGCCCTTTCGTTCTCGCACAACGCAGTTCCTGTTGACGCTCTTCGTTCTCGGTGGCCTTGTCTGGCTTGGCGGGAGCGTGATCCGGACCGTGATCGGTTTCGACGTCTTCGTACCCGGTACCCTCACCTTCAAGCCCGAGCAAACGGATGTTGTTCGCATGAACACCGTTCGGTTGTACGCCCTTACGGGTCCGTGGACCAGTTGGGGCTTCGCCATCTGCTTCGTTGGAGGCGTTGGCCTGATCGCAGCCCTTCGCTCGCACATGCGTCGTTACGGCTGGTTGTTGATGTCGACCATCCTCTTCGTGGCCATCATTCCGATCGAGGGCTACCTGATGTGGCAGGACTATCGGCTCGTGTTGTACTTCGATAAGGCCACGAGTGCTCCGTTGGCGTCGATGTCGGAGATCTTCACTGTATTTTTAACGCGATTCCAACACCAGCTCTTGAACATGGCATCCGGGTTCGCCTTTATCGCCGCCATCACGCTGGTGCTTTGTACGACATTCCGACCGTTGCATCGCTATGAAAGCTGACAAGCTCCTCGAAGAACTGATCGAACTCGGTAAGAGCATGGGCTTTGCCGTCCGTCGAGAAGCGGGCACCTTCCGCGGTGGACCCTGTGTGCTCCACGAAGAAAAGATCATCCTGATCAATCGAACGATGATGCCCGAGGCCGCAGCCGTTGTGCTTGCACGAGCCTTGGTGCGATACGATGTCGACGAAACATTCCTGAAGCCCGCTGTGCGTGACATTCTGGATCGCGAGCGCGCCTATGTGGCCAAGCATCCGGACG
The DNA here is from genome assembly GCA_044224925.1 of Kapaibacterium sp. (SeqCode). GTDB lineage: Bacteria > Bacteroidota > Ignavibacteria > Kapaibacteriales > Kapaibacteriaceae > Kapaibacterium. The sequence continues at coordinate 22,372 of JBGAJM010000004.1, read as the reverse complement.
TGCGCATCGAGCCACGAACCGAGGCAGCATGACCGACGAATCCCCTTCTCCCACGGTCACGCGTTGTGGCACTGTGGCCATCATCGGCAGACCGAATGCCGGAAAATCCACGCTTCTCAATGCCATTCTTGGCTTGAAGCTGTCCATCGTCACCGACAAGCCCCAAACAACGCGCAAGCGTGTGCTCGGCATCCATACCACGGACACGGCACAGCTCATCTTCGTCGACACGCCGGGCGTGATCCAACCACGTTATAAACTGCAGCGCTCCATGATGGGCTTTGTGGACGAGACCATGTCCGAGGCCGATGTGATCTGTGTGGTCGTCGATGCGGTCAAGGCCATCAAGCGTGGCTCGATCCGCGATCCCATGGTCGAGCGCCGCTTTGCCAGCAGCAAGATCCCGGCCATCCTTGTCCTGAACAAGATGGATTCCGTGGGCGTGAAGATCGGCGTGTTGCCACTCCTTGCAGAAGCGCAGGAATCCGGCATCTACAAGAAGGCCATTGCCATCGCTGCGCGCGACAACACGTATGTGACCGACCTGGTGGAGATGCTCACGGAGCTCGCACCCGAAGGCGAATTCCTCTACGATCCCGACCAACTCTCGACGTTGCCCGAACGGTTCTTTGTGGCCGAGCTCATACGCGAGGCCATCTTCGAACAGTTCCGCGAAGAAGTACCCTATGCCACGGACGTTGAAGTGCGTGAATTCAAGGAACGCGAAGCAGGCAAGTGGTATGTACTCGCCGACATCGTTGTGGAGCGGGACACACAGAAGGCCATCATCATCGGTGCCAAGGGCAGTGCACTGAAGCACATCGGCGAAACGGCACGTGCCGCGATCGAACAACATCTCGACCATCCTGTCTACCTCGAGCTCTACGTCAAAGTGAAGCAAGGCTGGCGCGACGATAAAAATCAACTCAACAATCTCGGTTACTGATACCCGTATCTTTGTCGGCTATGCCACTCCTCCTTCTCCTTACATGCCTTTCCTTCCTCCTCGCATCGTGCTCTTCTGCAGAGAAGGCGCGGGGTCCGGCCACGGCCGAGGATGTATGGCAGCGAGGCAAGAAGGCCTTCGACGAGAACGATGTGATCGAAGCGCAGGCGCAGTTCGACATCATCAAGCTGCAGTATCCGGCCAGTCAGTATGCCGACGATGCCCAGTACTACTTGGCCGAGATCAACTACAAGCGCGGCGAGTTCATCCTTGCCGCCTTCAATTACTCGCTTGTCCGCCGGAGCTATCCGAGCAGTGAGTTCGCCAAGATCTCTGCCTTCAAGGCCGCCGAGTGTTACAACCAGATCGCACCGCCTATGGATCGCGATCAGGAATACACGAAGAAGGCCATTCAAGCCTACTCCGAGTTCCAATCGATCTATCCGCAAGATTCACTTGCCCTTGTGTCGCTCGAGCGTATCGCCGAGCTGCGTGGTCGACTTGCCGAACGTTTCCTTTCGATCGCCCAACAGTATGAGTCGTTGGTGGCACCGAAGTCGGCGCTCATCTACTACGATGCCGTGATCGACGAGTATCCCGATACGAAGCAGTACGAGATCGCACTGGCCGGGAAGCTCGACATTCTCATCCGTCAAAAGAAATACGACGAAGCGCGGGCCGTCATCGCGCTCTGGCATAAGTCGGTTCGTGCTCCAATGCGAAACGAACGACTCGATGCCTACGAACGTCAGTTGAACAATCGATAACGGACCTTCCATGCCTACGACCAATCGTATCAAAACACCGTCGGAGTCGGAGGTGCACATGACGCATCTCGTCCTCCCGAACGACACGAATCAACTTGGCAACCTGCTTGGCGGTCGACTCATGCACTGGATCGACATTGCCGCGGCCCTCACCGCCATGAAGCATGCTGCGCGCGTCTGCGTGACCGCATCCGTGGATGAGATCTCCTTCAACGAGCCGATCAAGCTCGGACACATGGTCCACCTTCGCAGCGTGATCACCCGTGCCTTCCGTACGTCGATGGAGGTCAAGGTCGACGTGTGGCGCGAAGACCCGCTGAACGACTCCAAAGCACACACCTCCAGCGCCTACCTTACGTTCGTCGGTATCGATCAATACGGCAAGCCGCTTCCGGCGCCTCCTGTCGAGCCGGAATCCGACGAAGAACGGTCACTCTACGAAGAGGCGGCCATCCGTCGCGAAGCACGTCTGCGCTACCGCGAACAGATCCGCGCACGTCGAGGATGACAAGCCTTCGGTGGTGGTGCGCGATCGTGCTCGCCGTGCTCGCATCGCAGGCGCAGGCGGCAACGGAACCCGCCATGCAAGATCCCGACGTATGCACCATGCGCATGATGCGCTGTTACGGTGCTCGCAATGAACGCCTTCCACCGATCGTGCTCATCAGTACCAAGGATCGGCGCGCCTTGAGCGTCGACATCGGTTCCACATCGGTGACCATCGAGTTCGACCTCCTCTGCAACGTCGCGCCCGCCGTCTATGTGAAGTTCGTGCACTGCACAGCCAATTGGGAAGAAGAACAGAACGCCTTCCTGAACGATGCAACGCTGCGCACCACCCTCGTGGATTGGACCCTTGCGCCTTCGCGTGCACTGTACTGGTCGCATCGCGGCTCGTTGCAAGTGCCCAATGACCAAGTGCAGTTCCGATTCTCCGGGAACTGGAAGGCGAAGGTGTACGACATCGGCACCGACCAACTCTTGGGCGAGACGCGGTTCTTTGTGGTGGAGCCGCTGGCGAGTTCCTACATGAACTTCATGACCGATTTCTACGACACGAAGTTCAAGGTGAGCGGCTTTGCGTTGACGATCGAGAACGTTGTCACCGATCCATCCGCCACTCTCATCGACGGCTTCATGCATACCTCGGCGCTGTATCGCAACAACCGCTACTGGGAACCGCTCATTGCCAGTACGCAGATCGACGAGTCGCAGAACCCATCCATGATCAGAACATGGATCGGCGGCATGGCGCAGGGCAGCAAGTTCTTTCGCATCGAACGCATTCCATCGCAGAACGAGTATCGTGTGCTCGACATGACGTTCGTGGCACAGTTCCCGTCGACGGGACAGCCCGTGCGACTACCGCTCACCGATCTTCGGCGGAACGGTAACTTCATGATCTATGGTGACGATGGTGTCATGCTCACCTCGAACATCTCGAGTGTGGACGACGACTACGTGCCCATCGAATTCCTGCTCGATCCGCAAGGCCCGCCATCGGCGTCGGATGTGTTCGTGCTGGGTTCGTTCAATCACTTCCGACCGGACCCGTCGTGGCAGATGTACTTCGATGAAGAGCTGCGCATGTATCGCGTGCGCAACTGGGTGCGCAGAGCCCGCCACAACTATCTCTATGCCACCGGCAAACTCAACATCGACGACAACAGCATCACCGACCTCTCCTTCGAAGAATGGGAGGGCAACTCGTCGGCCGCTAACCAGAGTTTCATTGCGTTCACGTATTATCGCATGCAGGACTACGGCGGCTACGATGGCATCATCGCCGTGAGCATGGGCTCTCTTTCCAACACACGCTAACGATCACGTCGGCACACCACTCCCTATGGCAAAATCGCGTACATCAATGGTCAACCCGGAGCGCGCAGACGAGGAACTCGACGCGTCCTTGCGCCCTTCCTCCTTTGATGAATTCACGGGTCAGCCCAAGATCGTCGAGAATCTCAAGATCTTCATCGAGGCGGCAAGGAAGCGTGGAGAGGCGCTCGATCACGTGCTGCTCACGGGTCCGCCCGGTTTGGGCAAGACCACGCTCAGCTACATCATCGCCCAAGAGATGGGTGCAGAGATCAAGACCACATCAGGTCCGGTCCTCGAAAAGCCCGGCGACCTTGCGGGTCTGCTCACCAATCTCAACGAAGGCGACATTCTCTTCATCGACGAGATCCATCGTCTCTCGCCCGTGGTGGAAGAGTATCTGTACTCTGCGATGGAGGACTTTCGGCTCGACATCATGATCGATTCCGGTCCGAGCGCACGCAGCATCCAGCTTGCTTTGCCTCGGTTCACGCTCATCGGTGCGACCACACGACAAGGTCTGCTCACGGCACCCTTGCGCTCGCGCTTTGGCGTGGTGAACCGACTCGACTACTACGACCCTGCCGAGCTTGAGCGCGTGATCACGCGCAGCGCCGGTATTCTTGGCGCGCCCATCCATCCTGCCGGTGCGGCTGAGCTGGCCCGACGTTCACGCGGCACACCGCGGATCGCGAACCGACTGTTGCGACGCACACGCGACTTTGCCGATGTGAAGGGAACGGGAACGATCAGTCTCGAGATCGCACGCATTGCACTCGAGGCACTCGAAGTGGATGAGTATGGATTGGACGAAATGGACAAACGCGTCCTCCTTGCCATGCTCGAGAAATTCAACGGAGGTCCGGTTGGTATCTCCACCATCGCCGTTGCCGTTGGCGAAGAGCCCGGCACGCTCGAAGAGGTGTACGAACCATTCTTGATCCAGCAGGGCTTCTTACAACGTACGCCACGGGGTCGCATCGCAACACCCATGGCCTACCGACATTTTGGGATCTCACAACCGCAGGCCACCGGCGGGTTGTTCGATGGAGACAGATCATGACCGCACGCACATTCGTCATCGCCTTCCTTGCCACCCTGCTCCTTGCTTCGGGTCCTGCGATGGCGCAGCAACCAAAGGGCTCGTCATTGCTCGGCATGCAAACGCGACTCGTACTGCCGGTGGTGGACCTCCTGAGTTCCATGGCATGGTATTCACGTCTGGGTTGGACGCCAACGAACGAGCTCGGTGCTCGGTCCGACAGTACGATCTCGATCACCGACGGTCAGGTGCGTGCAACGCTCACCACGGCAAAGTTGCCGGGAACAGTGATCGCCTTTGCATCGCGCAACATGCGGTCACTCAAGGACACGCTCGACTCGCTCCACGTCTCGTATCACTTCGACATGAAGGGACCGACCATCGGTGAGCTGCGCATTGCGTCGCCCAACGGCATCAAGCTCATGGTGCGCTCGAACGTCGACGAACCGGAGATCCTTCCCGAGAACAAAGAGAATCCGATCTGCGGCACCAACACAGAGTTCAGCATTGGTGTGGTGTCACTCAAAAGCGAAGTACAATGGTGGGAGTCGCTCGGTTTCACGCAGGTGAAGGGCGGCATGGTCCCCTATCCGTTCGCCGAGATGTCAGACGGTCGCATTCGCATTGGCCTTCACGAGGACAAGGACATTCCGACGCTCGCCATCACGTACTATGCGAAGGACATGGAGCAGCGCATCGACCGACTCAAGAAGACCGGCATCACCATCGATGAAGAGATCCCCACGCCGGATGATCGCATCGGGAACGCCATCATGCGATCGGCAGATGGGCAGTTGATATTTATGTTTGAAGGAGAAGGAAGAAAGTGACGAGTTGAGTTACAAGTGACAAGTGACAAGTGACGAGTTATGGTGCATGTGTGAGGAGAAGTCGTTCTTCGTCTGAGAGGACGTGATCGAAGAGGTAGACATCGTCGATCGCGCCGCTGAACCCCTCCTCTCCTAAGAGTGTTGTCGTTCTTCCGATACAAAAGGGCTCGGTGTTCTCGGTCTCAACAACCGTGTGTTTGAATGCCACGACTTGCGGGAGTCGAGCATCATCAACATAGAGAACGCCGGCGGTGGAGTCCATCGTATAGACAATGTGATGCCACGAACCATCGCGCGATGCTGCACCGTGAGAGCGCGTGCTGTTGCGGAAGAACTCGGTGAAGTATCCGCCGCCGAACCGATCGTCACTCAAAAAGACACACCAACCATCACCGTTGGGAACAAGGTACTTTCCGATGAAGGCGCAGTTGGATTGGCACGACACATCCATCTTGATCCAACAGGAGAGCGTCAGCGGCAGTTTGTTCAGACGTGCTTGATGTGGAACGGCAACGCCAAGCGTAGCACCGGTGAATCGGAGAGCGCGATCCGCTAGTCCTGCTCGATCCTCCGTCGGCTCTGCACCCTCGAGCGTGCCATGCCATCCATTCGGTCCATCGTCAATGCCATTGCCATCCAGTGCATAGTGTGCAAGGATGCCGCTGATGTTGGCCATCGCAGTGGGCCATGCAAGGATCCGCACATCATTCGTTGCTCCCAACAGACAGTGCACCTGAGCGCTGTAGGTACCCCATTCTGGTATGATCGCGCTCACGAGATGATCTCCGGCATCCGGTCCCTCGATCACGAACGCACCATGTGTATTCGTGACCCCCACCCGCTTGCCATCGAGTAGAACATCGATCCCTGCGAACGGCTCAAGCGTCCGCCGCTCGACCACCGTGCCCGTGATCACACATCGCGTGTCGACGGCCATCATGCCGTGTGTGGCTATGCAAAGCAAGGCCATGAGGATGAACTCTTTCACTTCTCTTTTCCTTCTCGTTTACTTCTTTTTTCCTTCTCTTTTCCTTCTCTTTTCCTTCTCTTTTACTTCTTTCTTAACTCTCCGATCTCGGCATCGCTGAGCACGTGATCGAACACATACATCTCGTCGAGGCTTCCCTTCAGTCCGGGTGTGCCAAGGCGCGAGTTCAAGTAGCCGATGAACATGGGTTCGGTGTTTTTCGTGGGAGTGGGGGTCTTGTGATAGGCGATCACTTGCGGAACGCGTGCATCGTCGAAGTGGATGACCGTGCCAATGGTGTCCATTGTCACCACCACATGATGCCACTGATCGTCCGCCTTGTAGCTCGCATGGGAGCGTGCTGAATTGGCAAAGGCATCGCGGAAGTAGCCGGCACACATGCGCTGGTACTCGTAGAACACGCACCATCCGTCACCGTCCGGGTGGAGGTATTTGCCGAGCCACATGGACGGGTCGACCACATCGGTCTCTGCCTTCACCCAGAAGGCAATGCTCAACGGGAGTTCATTCAGTCTGTCGCGATGCGCCACTTCGATCCGCTGCGTCTTCCCGTTGAAGTGCATGGCGGCGGCCGACCGACCGTTCCGATCCGTGGTGGCCGTGGCACCCTTGTTCACACCATGCCAACCGTTGGGCCCCAGGTCATCAGCCGATCCGTCCATGGGGTAGTAGGCGAGCACGCCCTCATGGTCGGTGCGGATCCCCGGCCAGACGACGAACTCCGTCGTCTTCAACTCCCGTGCCTTCAGGTTCACGGTCCTCGAGAAGTCTCCCCATTCGGGAATGTGGACCACCAGCTGATAGATGCCCGGGGTGAGGTTGCCGAGTTCGAACTGGCCGTGAGCGTCGGTCCTCGTCCAGAACGAGGTACCCGACAGCTCGACGACCACCCCCTCAAAGGGTTCATGGGTGCGCTGTTCGACAACGCGACCGAAAGCGGTGGCGGTCTCTCCGGCCAGCGCCACGGGCACGATCGGGGAACAGAAAAGGGTCAGGGCGAATGCAAGGAGGAGCGGTTTCATGCGTCGTCTTTCGTGTTGTTGAACAGACGCAATCTCTCGTTCCACGACATGCCGCGCACCTTAGCAAATCCTTTACACCTCCATTCCGCCCACCGTGCCTCCCAGCCACCTTCCAGTACCCTGCTTTTCGGTAACTTTGTGGTCACGCCTATGAATACGTACCGCAACTTCTGCATCATCGCCCACATCGATCACGGCAAGTCCACACTGGCCGATCGACTGCTGGAAACCACAGGTCGGGTCACGCAACGGGAAATGGTCTACAACCAGATCCTCGACGACAATCCGCTTGAACAAGAACGTGGCATCACGATCAAACTGCATGCTATCCAGATGGAGTATATCTCCAAGGCCGGACAGGCATACAAGTTGAACCTGATCGATACGCCGGGTCACGTCGACTTTTCCTACGAGGTCTCTCGCTCGCTCTCTGCATGCGAAGGGGCCTTGCTGGTGGTCGACGCCACACAAGGCGTCGAGGCACAGACGATCTCGAACCTCTACATGGCCATCGAGCAAGGACTGGAGATCATTCCGGTGATCAACAAGATCGATCTTCCAAGCGCCGTCACGACCATCGATGGCGTGAAGAAGCAAGTGATGGATCTGCTCGGCTGTAAGGAAGAGGACATGATCATGGCCTCGGCCAAGGCAGGCATCGGGATCGAAGAGATCCTTGAGGCTGTGGTGGACCGCATCCCGGCACCAACGGGCGATCCCAATAAGCCGCTGCGCGCCTTGATCTACGACTCCATCTTCGATGCGTATCGTGGTGTGATCGTGAACGTGCGCGTGTTCGACGGAACGCTGCGGGAGAAGGACAAGATCGTCTTCATGCAAACGGGACAGGTGTACGAGGTGGACGAAGTGGGCATCCTGCACATGAAGCGCTACCGCACCAACGAGATCACGGCCGGCAACGTAGGCTACTTCACGGCGGCCATTCGCAAGCTGCACGACACGAAGGTGGGCGACACGGTCACCAATCCAGGACGTCCGTGCGAGTCGGCCATCGAAGGTTTCCGCGAAGTGAAGCCCATGGTCTTCAGCGGTATCTACCCTGCTGATTCGGACGACTTCGAAGATCTGCGCGATGCACTGTCGAAACTTTCGTTGAACGACTCTGCACTGTCCTTCGAGCCCGAGAGTTCGACGGCCCTTGGCTTCGGCTTCCGCTGCGGCTTCCTTGGTCTGCTCCACATGGAGATCGTCCAAGAGCGCCTCGAACGCGAGTTCAATCAAGTGATCGTGAACACCGTGCCGAACGTACGGTATCGCGTGATCAAGACGGATGGCGAAGAACTCTGGGTGGACAATCCGGCCCAACTTCCAAGTCCGGGCGTGATCGACGAGATCCAGGAACCCTACATCAAAGCACAGATCATTGCGCCCACCGAGTACATCGGCACCGTGATGAAGCTCTGCATCGACCGACGTGGTGTGATGCTCGGACAGACGTATCTCTCCGAGACGCGTGTTGACATGGCCTTTGAGCTCCCATTGGGCGAAGTGGTCTTCGACTTCTACGACAAGCTCAAGAGCTCGACGCGCGGCTATGCCTCGCTCGACTACGATTACAGCGACTATAAGGTGGGCGACCTCGTGCGACTCGACGTGCTGCTCAACGGCGAACAAGTGGATGCGCTCTCCAGCATCGTCCACCGCGCCAAGGCGCATGAGTGGGGCAAGAAACTTACCGGCAAGCTCAAGGAACTTATTCCACGTCAGATGTTCGAGGTGGCCATTCAAGCCGCCATCGGCGCCAAGATCGTTGCTCGCGACACCATTGCTGCCATGCGCAAGAACGTGTTGGCGAAGTGCTATGGTGGCGACATCTCGCGGAAACGCAAGCTCATCGAAAAGCAAAAAGAAGGCAAGAAACGAATGAAGCAGGTTGGCCGCGTGGAGATCCCGCAAGAGGCCTTCCTTGCCGTTCTCTCCATCGACGATTAACAGGAAACGTGTATGTCGTTCCTCAAGAACATCTTCAAGAAGCGCAAGCCCGAGAAGCCGCCAGAGGGCTTTGTCGAACACGTGTGGTCGTGGGTGAAAACGTTCGTGTGGGCTCTCACCGTCGTGACCATCGTCAACGGCCTGGCCCTTGCCTCCTTCGTTGTCCCTACGGGCTCCATGGAGAGCACGGTGATGACGGGCGACTTCCTCTTCGTGAACAAGTTCAAGTACGGTCCGTCCACGCCGCAGATCATCCCGTTCTTCAACATCCCGCTTCCCTACTACAAGATGCCGCCACTGTGGGCTCCCGAGCAGGGCGACGTGATCGTCTTCATCTTTCCGGGCAATCGCGATCAGGTGAAGCCGGACAACTTCGAATACTACTTGAAGCGTTGTGTGGCGGTGGCAGGGGATGAGCTCGAGGTGAAGGGCGGCAGGGTGCTTGTGAATGGCAAGGAGTTCCCGCTTCCCGAACACGGACAGTTCCTTCAATGGCCTGCAGACTTCCGTCAGAACGTGATCTATCCCGACGATCGCATTCGCACCTTCCCTCCCGGTCGTGGCTACACGCGCGACGATTACGGTCCGATCCGCATCCCCAAGGAAGGCGACGTGATCAAACTCAACCAGCAGAATTTCCAAGAGTGGGCCACGTTCATCGCACGTGAAGGACATCAAGTGGATGCCATGTCGATGACCATCGACGGACAGCGCGCCACGTCCTACACTGTCGAGCGCGACTATGTCTTCGGCATGGGCGACAATCGCGACAATTCGCTCGACTCACGCTTCTGGGGATTCATTCCAAAGCAGGACGTCGTGGGCACTCCCGTGATGGTGTATTGGTCGATGCCGGTGAGCGATCCAAGTGGACGTGATCAAACTCCGCTCACGTTGATGGACCGACTGAAGGGCATTCGCTGGAGTCGACTGGGAACATTCATCCATTGAAACGTCGACGTTCGATCTGGTTGATCCTTCTGATCATCACGATCGTCCTGGGATCGTTTCAAGCGTTGTACAACACAACGGGTTCGATGGATGCAACGGTGGTGGCCGGAGAGACCATGCTCATCGAGAAGTTCTCCTTCGGCATCTCGACGCAGAACCTTCCGCCCATCCTGTGTGATGCGCTCCCCTACAAGCGTTTCCTCACGTTCCGACAACCCGATCACGGAGAGACCGTGGTCTTCCGTCACACGGGTGAACGCGATCACAGCGTCGAAGCTCCTACGCAATTCTTCATGAAGCGATGTGTTGCCACGTCGGGCGATACCGTGCAGCTGATCGCCGGCACGCTCTATGTGAACGGCAATGCCATAGCACTGCCACACACTGCGGCACAGATCCCGAGATCGGAACTCCGTCGCGTCGACCGCGAAGAGCAAGAACGCTATACGACGTTCCCCGTCGGACGTGCCTATACGGCGGCAGACTGGGGTCCGATGCGCGTTCCGCAACGTGGAGATACGTTGGTGTTGCATGCAGACGACTTTCGTGCATGGGCCACCTTCATCCAACGCGAAGGACACGATGTGAACACCGAAGCGTGCACCATCGACGATGTGCCTGCCGTGCTCTATGTGGTGGAACGCTCGTACATGTTCGCCCTTGGCGACAACAGAACGAACAGCATCGACAGTCGCTTCATTGGCTTCATTCCCACCGACGATGTGATCGGCACACCGTTGATCATCCTTAAAGCGGTCGATCCCGAAACGGGATCCTACATATGGAACAGAGTCGGCACCATCATTCACTGAACATCCGCGATGCGCTGATCACCGCCGCATGGGCCATTTCGATCGCCCTTGTGCTCAAGATCTTCGTGCTCGGTGCGTTTCAGATCCCATCGCACTCCATGGCGAACACGCTGTTGGCGGGTGACTATATCGTGGTGAGCAAGATCGCCTACGATATGCCGGGCGCGTCCGTGCAACGCGGCGATGTGATCGTGTTCACGATGAACGATCAATCGCTCATCAAGCGTGCGATCGGTCTCCCGGGCGACGTGGTCACTCTCTCTCCGACAACCATCACGGTGAACGCTCACATCCTCCCCCATCCGCCACTGAGTGCCGTCACGTCACCCACGGCCGGCATTTGGAATGAGCGGACCGTGAGCTTCACCGTACCGATCGCGGGACGCAGCATCACGTGGGATCGCGCAACGGCCCACCTGTATCGGTCGGCACTCGAACGCGAAGGACATAAGGTGCAGTTGGACGATCGCGGACTGACGGTGGACGGCACGCTCATGACGACGCATACGTTCACGAACGACGCCTACTTCGTGATGGGCGACAACCGCGCCAACAGCTACGACTCTCGCTACTGGGGCTTCCTGCCTAAAGAGAACATTCAAGGAAAACCGCTGTTCGTGTATTGGTCATCGGCAGATCGTAGCCGCATCTTCACCATGGTGCATTGATGAGCGGTATTTACCTGCATATTCCGTTCTGCGAGAAGAAGTGTTCGTACTGCGACTTCTACTCCATCGAGTCCACCCCACTCATGGAAACGTTCGTCGCAACCCTGATCAAAGAGATCGACCTCCGTCACTCGTCACTTGTCACTCGTCACTCGTCACTCTTCTTAGGCGGCGGCACTCCCTCCCTCCTTCTCCCCTCCCAACTCGAGCGCATCCTTACGGCCATTCGATCGCACTGGGAATTCGCAGATGATGCGGAGTGGACCATGGAGTGCAACCCCGGAACGATCACACTGGAGAAGCTGCGAGCGTATCGCGAGCTGGGGATCAATCGACTGTCGTTCGGTGTACAGTCGTTCAACGCTGCAGAGCTCGCCTTCCTCGAGCGCATTCACACGGCAGAAGAGGCGGAGCAGGCCATGGAGCTTGCAAGGGCGGCAGGGTTCACGAATGTGAACATGGACCTGATGTTCGCGCTTCCGCCGCAGACGATGGAGTCGTTGGACAACAACATCACGCGCATGCTTGCCCTCGATCCCGATCACATCAGCGCCTATTCGCTGATCTATGAGCACGGCACGCCGCTCTATGCACAATTGCAAAAGGGTCTCGTCACGCCGCACGATGAAGAACTCGATGCAGAGATGTATGCGCATGTGATGCAACGACTCACAGCGGCGGGATACGTGCAGTATGAAGTGTCCAACTTTGCGAAGCCGGGTATGCAGTGCCGACACAATCTCTTGTACTGGCATGCAGAGCAGTATGTGGCCATGGGACCGAGCGCGCACGGGTATGTTGACGATGTGCGCTATTGGAACATCCGAAGTTTGGCTGCGTGGACGCAACACGTGAACGACGGTCTACTTCCCGAAGCGAATCGCGAGACGCTCGGTCGCACCGAGCGCATGTTCGAGCGCGCCTTCCTGGGTCTGCGCGCCGACGGGATCGACCTTGTGGACTATGCCGCAGAATTCGGCGTGAATGTGATCGAAGCGCTTGGCAACGATGCACGCATCTGGCTGGAAGAGGGACTCATCACCATCGTGCACGATCGACTCGCACTCACATCGGCCGGATATCAGCTCTGCGACGAGCTCACGCTTCGAACCATCAGCGCGATCGAGCGCGCCAGTGGCGAGCAATGGAAGGACGATTCAGCCGCGGATCCCATCGATCACGCGTGATCGGGCCGCGCGATGCGCCGGATAGATGGCGGCAAGGGAGGAAAGGATCAAGCCCGTGCATGCGACCACGACCACGTCGAGCGTTTGCACGCGCAACGGAAGTGCCGATACGAGGAAGCCGGCATCAAGATCGAAGGCGATCCACGAGTAGTGCTGCTGTCCGAGACACAGACCAAGTCCGAGCGCCGTTCCAACACCAACACTGATCATCCCGATAAGCGCACCTTGAAGCAAGTAGACGTTGCGGATCATTCCATCGGTTGCGCCCATGGTCTTGAGAATGGCAATGTCCCTTCGCTTCTCCACCACCGTGAGGGTGAGCGAGACAAGGATGTTGAAGACGGCCACGAGAATGATCAGGGTGAGGACGACGAACGAACCGAGTCGCTCAAGGTCCATCACATCATACAAGCTCTTGTGTAGATCGTACCATGTGAGCACGGTCACGCTTGGTCCCAACGATGTGCGAAGCGTTGACGCCACATCTGCTGCCTGCTCATAGGAATCCAGTCGAAGGTCGAGTGCCGTTGGTCCGGGAAGCGACGTGAGCGAGCGCACGAGGGCCGCCGATGTGAAGGCCACGGACCGATCGACCTCTTTGCTACTGTTCGATTGGAAGATGCCGCGCACAATAGCACGACGTCCGCTCGGCTGAATGCCGCTCATCAGCGCCTGCTCCACTTGTGATGCCGAGAGCAAGGTGAGTGTATCACCAAGGAAGCACTCGAGGGTCTCTGCAAGGCCTGCGCCGACCACGACGGACGGAACATGATCGAAGTCGTTCGTCATCCATGTACCGACGACCACGGAGTTCGCCGGGCCGGTCAGTTTGCGTGCATCGGCATCTTCGACGCCGCGCATCGTGAGCACCGACGTTGCACCGTCCACCATCACGGCCATGCGCGCTTCGGTGATCGGGATCGCCCGTGCTAGGATCGGATGCGAGGTGGTGTTCACCGACGGAGGGAGCGACATGCCTCGTGCCGCGATCACACGGACATGCGGATCGAAGCTCACCATCAGGTCGCGGGCCAGATCACGAAAGCCATTGAAGATCGACATCACACAGATCAAGGCGGCCACGCCGATCACGATCCCCATCACGGAAAGCGTCGTGATGATGCCGATGAACGAGAGCCGTCGCGGACGGATGTATCGAAGCGCGATGCGGAGCACGTGTGACATTGTGGCGCGTTATCGCTTCGTGCGTTTGATCTTGTCGAGGAATTCCATTTGCACACGCACCGGCTCTGCGGTTCCGGGCTTGACGCGTACATAGGTGCCATCGTGCTGCAGCATGCGTGCCTTCACGGAATCGGCCAAGTATCGCTTGAGAATGTCCTTGAGCTGCTTGCGGATCGAATCTTCGTAGACGGGGAACAACAGCTCCACACGACGATCGAGATTTCGCGTCATCCAGTCGGCGCTCGAGATGAACACCTCTTCGGCACCACCGTTCCGGAAGTAGAACAACCGGCTGTGTTCAAGAAAACGATCGAGGATACTGCGTACCGTGATGTTGTCGCTCACACCGGGAACGCCCGGACGGAGGGCGCACACGCCGCGTACGATCAGATCGATCTTCACGCCCGACATCGACGCAGCATACAGCTCACGAATGATCGTGGGATCGATGAGTGCATTCATCTTGGCCATGATGTGGCCCTTGCCGCCTTGCGCCACCACATCGGCCTCGCGTCGGATCAGCGCGATGAAACGATCGCGCAGGTTCACAGGGGCAATGCCCAGGTGCTGCCAGTTCGTGTACTTGGAATAGCCCGTCAAGAAATTGAAGAGATGCACGAAGTCGCGCTCGTATTCCTGTCGCGCCGTGAAGATGCCAATGTCGGTATAGATGCGCGACGTTGTGAGGTTGTAGTTGCCCGTGCTCACATGCGCATACGTGAGCACGTTGCGTCCTTCCTTGCGGATGACGAGGCAGACCTTGCAGTGCGTTTTGAGTCCAAGCACGCCGTAGACCACGTGCACACCGGACTGCTCCAGCTCACGCGCCCAGGCGATGTTGTTCTCTTCGTCGAAGCGGGCCTTGAGCTCGACGAAGGCCGTCACGGTCTTGCCGTTCATGGCCGCTTCTTTGAGCGCATCGATCACGAGGGACGAGCCACCGGCGCGATAGAGCGTGATCTTAATAGCTAGCACTTGTGCATCGTTCGCTGCGGCGCGCAGGAACTTCACCACGGAGTTCGTGAAGGAGTCGAACGGATGGTGGACCATCAGATCGCCTTCCTTCAGCGTTTCGAAGATGGAGACGTTGTCTTGCGAGAATTCGGGGAGGACGCGCGACGTGAAGGGCACGTCCTTCAGTCGACGTTTATCGAGCGACATCAGCGAGAGGTATTCCTGCAGGTTGAGCGGAATGTCGATGTGATACACATCGATCGGCTCCAACTCCAACGCGCGCATCAGGAATTGCTGAAGGTAGCGAGGCATGTCGGGGCCCACTTCGATGCGGACCGGATCGGTTCCCCACCGACGTTGACGGATCCCTTCGGCAACGGCCGTGATGAGATCGTTCGCTTCGTCTTCGGCAATGTCGACGTCGGCATCGCGCGTCACGCGGAACGTGTGCGACTCCTTGAACGTGAATCCCGGGAAAAGAATGCCGGCATGTGCTTGAATGATCGATTCGAGCGTCACGAAATGCTGTCCACTCGATCGCGGCACCTTGACCAAGCGTGGCAGGGCCGATGGAAGCTGAAGCACGGCGATGCGCATTTCCTGCTGTTGTTCCGTTTGATCATGCATCACGAAGGCGATGTTGAGCGAACGATTGATCAGACGCGGGAACGGATGTCCGGGATCCAGTGCCAACGGCGTGAGCACGGGCATGATGTTGTCGACGAACTCCTGCTCATACTCTGCACGCTCCTCCTGTGTGAGCTCTGCGAAGTCGTGAATGTGAATGCCTTCGCGACGGAGCGACGGAACGATCTCGGTGTGATAGATCTCGCTCTGCTTCTTGTACAACGGGAGCAGTTGCGAGCGGATGTCCTTGGCCTGCTCGTTGGGTGTCATCCCATCGTCAGAGAGGATCGTCACGCCCGAATAGATCTGTTCCTTGATGCCGGCGACGCGGATCATGAAGAACTCGTCGAGGTTCGTGCCGAAGATGGCCAGGAACTTCAGGCGTTCGAGCAAGGGATGCGTTGGATCGGCGGCCTCTTCGAGCACGCGCTTGTTGAACTCGAGCATCATGAGCTCGCGGTTCAAATAGAGGTTCTCATCTGAAAGGTCAACCGAAGCTAGCTTGCCATTGGTGCTGTTTTTGGGGGCTTTCTTTGCCATAGACGGGCAAGTTAGGGGGAGCAGGCCTATTCACCAACCACGACAACGGCAAGAGCACGTTGCGAATTGGTAGTATTCGCATCCACGGCAAGGACAGAGACGATGTACTGTCCGGGTTGGACGGCCATGCCCTCCGTATCCCGTCCGTCCCAGGCCACGGCCCCAACGGCCCCGCCAAAGGCATTGTTCAAGAGGTCGCGCACCACGAGGCCATCCGGACGGAGGATCTGCACAAAGAGGGCGCATTGCTGGTACGGGACGGACCAGGAGATCACGCACGGATAGGCAGTACTGGCGGCATTGGTGGAGAAGGGAGATGGGGCCGCCGTCACATCGGCCGACGTGTCCACGCGCACCGAGATCGAGTTCTTCGTCCCCGGCGTCCCCCCGCGCTGCGCCGCACTCGACGTCCAGGATGCGGCCGTCGTCGACGTGAGCAGGGGCGACAAGCGTTCCAACGATACCCCCTTCCCGCTAGCAAGGATCGGGCTGTGCCATGCGGCATCCATACGTACAGAGTCGATCACGAAGCCCGACGGATTGAGCAACACGACATCGTCACCCGAAGCATTGAGATTGAACGACACGGCACGTCGATGCGGGAACGTTCTCGACCATGCATCATCGGTTTGCATTCCGTGCACCACCGTATCCACGGCGATCACGCCGCAAGAGTCCGCGGGCACGATCACCGACTCGCTCACCACCAGTGTGTCCCTGCCTCCCTCCGTCCCTGCATCGCAGAGCATCCACCCTTCAAGATCGATGGCTTTGCCGGTGCCATTGTAGATCTCGACGTAATCGCATTGCTGCGGTAGCGGATCGAAGAGCACTTCGTTGATGGCAATGCTGCCGGTGGCGGGTGGGAGGACGATGGTACGCCAGCGGACATCGTTCGCGGCACGATCATCGTCCACGTCGAGCACGGCCTTCACATCAACACTGTCGCGCGCCGTGTCCGCACGAAGGTCGACGACCGGAAGGTGTATCACCACTGTCCCATCGGACGGCAGCGCATCGACACGTTGTCGTCGCACCACACGTCCGTTCGACGTGCACGTGCACATCACCGTGGGCATCGGCTGCAGTCCGAAATTCTCGACCACCACATCAACGCTCATCGCACGTGCATCGATCTGCAGGGCGGCAATGCGTAGGTCGCGCTGTAAGCGCACGGTGCTGTTCAAGTAGCCGCACGTTGCACTATCGGCCGAGGCACTGGCCATCCATCGCGTCTGCCGTGCCGCATCCAGACTGCGTTCCAGCGAGATGCCCTTCCGTCCCCATGCCATGGTATACGCAACGCTGTCGATCCGTATCGAGTCCGCATCGCGCAGCACGATCCTGTCGGTGGTATTGTTCAACGACGGGGCATGCACTTCGATCAGCACCACATCATGATCGATCGTCCGCACTTCTCGCAACGCTGCTGTGTCGCGCGTGATCACGGCATAGGCATGTGGGGCGAGGTCAACATCGTCCAATCGCACACACGTTCGCGCATCACACAACCACCAATCGCGAAGCCGCACGCTCTTCGTCGAGATATTCACGATCTCCACCCACTCCGGCTCTCCGGCCACCGGCGTAGGATGCAGTTCATTGATCTCCACCTGGGCAAGGCATGGGAGGGCGGCAAGGAACCATACGATAATGGCATGAAGGCAACGCATGCCCGTATGGGTCGACGGTCACACCGATCGTGACGCGCCGTTGTGATTCGGGGAAATGGTAGTTTGGTGTTGCACACTGGGAATCATATGGACATTGCACGTCGACATCACCTTGCCGCCCTCCTGCTGACCCTTGTGGTCGTGGGGTGTAGCACCACGAACAACCCAATAGCACCCACGGGTACGTCGCCCAACGATGTGCATGGCATTGTGACGATCACGGACCAGTATCGGAACGCTCGCGCCGACAGGAGCGGAGTGGTGGTGACGGTGGCAGGGACGTCGTGGACACGCTCCGACACCACCGATGCACTCGGCAAGTGGCATGTCTATGATGCACCTGCCGGCGTCTACACGATCACGGCAATGCGCGACTCCTGCGACACGGCCATCATTCGCGGTCAGTCGTATTCGGGCGCTGACAGTCTCCTGATCCCTGCATTGCGGCTCACGATGCCATTGAGCTTGGCCATGATCACCACGGCGCAGTTCGACGTGCGCACGGAGTATGTGAACAGGATCGTTGATTCCATGCCACGAACCGACACGATGCTCGTGATCAAGATCACGGCCACCACACCATGTCGCAATGGCGCCGTGTGGTTTCGTTGGGATGTGTTCACATCGACCACCGAGGACTGCGATGCCTTCGAGATCAGTGGCGGCGACATCTATACCCCGTCTAGTGGCACACTCACGTATGAGCGCTCGCTCACGTATGCAGATCTGCACTCGCACTTTGGGGCGTCTCTCGTTGGCAAACAGCTATACATACACTTACGGTGCGGACTCCCCGTCGCCAAGACCGCTGCCAATCCGAAGGGATGCTATCCGGCAACGATCCACGCGTTCACGCTTTGACCACATCGGGGGTTCCATGCACGGACGAGAACCCAAAGACGAAGGTGTACGCATGGCCACCATCGACCATCTATGCGATCTTCCCGTTCGATGGATGATCGTCGTCCTCCTTGCTGCATGCACGGTCTCGTGCACGCATGCGCCGCAGCGTGAGCTGCCAGCAGGGAAGGTGATCGCCGAGTGTTCGATGTGGGAAATCTCCAAGCTTCCTGAAGAGATCAATACGGACGGAGACGAACTCGCACCGGTGCCCATCAATGATTCGATGATGTTGTTCACTCGTGGACATCATGCAACGTGCCAGTGTGCGAGCGAGGACATCTTTCTTGCCGTACGCACTCAAAGTGCATGGAAGGCACGCAATGTCCGTCGACCTGTGAACGACTGTCACGAGAACTCCGTGACATCGTACGACCCGGCAACGAACACCGTCGTTGTCTACTCCCAGTACTATGCATCGCGCTCTGCGTACAATCGTAGCGCTGCGAAAACGGCAAGTGCACCGAACGATGTTGCCACACGTTCCGTGGTGCCGTTCATCTGGGATCCCGATGCCGACCACTGGAGTCCGCTGATGGGGCCTCCGCCCATGGTCCCGCAGTATTGGTTTGCCTCACCATGGGATTACGAGATCATGAGCAGAGGTCGACGGACTTCCGAGGTGACGGACTTCGATGGCGACCTCTACACGTATGCGTTTCGCGATGGCGAGTTCCACGGCTTTCCGACACGACTCGAAGGTGCGATCTCTTCGGAGGCATGGGAGTCCGATGGTGTGTGGACGCCGGACCGATCGATGTTCCTCTTCACGTCCGATCGCGACAACAGCATCTATCCCTTCGATGCCAAGAAACCCTACATCGATGGCACACGCAGCAATCCATGGGGCAACACGGCGATGTATGCACAACGCCGCGCCGACTCCGGCACCACGACGTTCTCGTTGCTCTCACCTTTGCTCGACAGTCCACTGGCAGAACGCACGCCGTCGTTCTCTCGCACCGGCGACACGCTCTACTTTTCGTCGAACGGTTTTGATGGCTTCGGTGGTATGGATGTATTCTATGCCGTGCGAACCGACATTGGCGACAGTATTGCGTGGACGCAACCCTGCAACCTTGGGAGTGCCCTGAACACACGCTCTGATGAACTCTGGTTCACTCCGTGGACGTCGGATCGTTTTCTCTTTGCGGGGCGCTCAGAGGGGGACCTGAACATCTACGAGGCACGTCGACGCGATGTGGGCCGTATCGTATTCGTCGAGAGTACATGCCCATCCGATAGCATGATCGACGTGACGTTCTACGATGCGGCACTCGACATCATCTCGTCGACGCGTACATCACCCAATACCAACGTCACGGTCCCCCGCTATGCAGACCACATCGGATTGCGAGCAGGATCATCAGAACTGGAGCGCGTGTACTGTCGATGCCATTCAACCGACAGTATGATCGTTCTTCGGTCTGACCACTTGCATCTTCTTCCGTGCACACTGCATTCGGGTGAATCGATCCGCACGACCTTTGTGGCCACCATTCATCCGAACGAGACCCAACGAAGTATCGAGGCCGCCCTTGCCACCCTTGTCGCCCCTGTTGCCGTTGCTGGCTCCGGCGCACGCCTTCATGCGATCGACGTGGTGACCACCGAGCTGCATCGACCGATCGTTGAAGCCTTTTGTGCACGCATGGCCGCGTCTGATGCATCTACGGCGATCACCATACGCACAACACGCGACGCATCGTCCACGATCTCTGTGCAGATCGATAACGGAAAGAAGTGATCGGGGATGATCAAGGGATGAGACGTTTGCTCAGCACGACGCTTCTGTAATTGGTAACGTCCCACTGTACGTACTCGACGAATCGATACCCACGTCGATGGTACCATTCCACTAAATGCGTGGCACCCTCTGCAGTGTCGCAGGCCAGCTCACGAAAACCTAGTTCTGCTGCCGTCTCTTCGATCAGGTCCATCATCCGTGTGCCAAGGCCAGCATGCTGAAGGCGCGGCTCGATGCCGAACTGACCGAATCGCGCCACCGTCGGATCTTTGTAGTGAGGACAAGCGTCTTCATACGGCTGGTCGTACAGCGTGACCGTGCCAACGATCTCGTTATCGTCAACGGCCACGAAGCTGAGGTCACCATTCATTCGCTCACGCGTGACATCTGCACTCTGATACGTGGCATGAAAGCGAAAGCCCATGGCGGCGAGGCCTGCATAGGCACGATGCAGCATCGCCGTGATGACGTCCACATCGTCCGATGCACGATACCGTCGGATCTCGATCATCTCACCAATCGCTCCCGTCAACAAGAAGTCGAACAACATCCTCGCACAACCGCGCCTCGTCGTCGGTGAATCGACTGCGACGCGGACTGTCGATATCAAGTACTCCGACCAGTCGATCTCCGCATATCATCGGCACAACGAGTTCGGACCGCGATGCGACGTCGCATGCGATATGACCGGGGAACTCCTCCACATCGTGCACCAGCAACGTCATCCGCTGCTCTGCGGCCGATCCGCATACGCCACGTCCCATGCCGATGCGGATGCAGGCGGGTTTTCCTTGGAACGGACCAAGCACGAGCTCTGTGCCATCGAACCGATAGAAGCCCACCCAATTCACATCATGCATCGTGTGAAAGAGATACGATGCCACGTTCGCCATGTTGGCAATGGCATCTCGCTCATCGGCGATGATGGAGGCAATGGTCGTTGTGCTGGGATCGAACATGATCACTGAAGAATGATGACCAAGAAGGACGTGAGTTCGGCACCACGACGAACAACGCATCGATACGTTGCCGATGGAAGTGCCGACGTGTTCACATCGACCATGCGAAGGTCTGTATTGGTTCCCATGTACAACGTACGAACATGGGCGCCGGCAAGATCGAAGAGATCGATCGATACCAACGAACCCTCGCCGCCCTTCTGCCCCCCGAGCGTGATCTGAGCATGATCGCGCGTCGGCATGGGTGACCAGCTAACATCGCTCGCCGTTGTCTCGTCGTCCTCAACGCCACTCACCAGCACCACGTCCACGTCGTACCACGATGAATCTGCGCAGCCGTTCTCGGTGGAGCTTGTGATAACGAGTCGACGGGTGCCCACCGACGTCCACGTGACGTAGGCAGAGGCACCACTACCAACGGGAGTAACAGTACATTCGGTGCATGACCACTCGGCCGTCCGTCCGTCCGTTGGTCTGGCCGAATACAGATACTGTTTGTTGACGATGGCCTCTGTTGCGTTGTGCACGATCGGATAGCCGCGATGCATGCGCTTGGTATCGGTTTCCCATGCCAATGGACCGACCACGTCATTCGGCATTGCTTGCCCAACGCCGTAGATGAACGTCCCCGCGCCTTCCTTCATGGGCCACGATCCGAGTAGACCGGATTCGGGCTTCGTGATCACGTGCGACATGTGCGCGCGGATCTGTCCTTCGGTGCGTTCCACATTCCAGATGCGGAAGTTGTCGATCCGTCCGCGATGCCAGAGGTTCTCCCACGGACGTGCTCCGATGATGAACGA